>NZ_BAAGHZ010000002.1:0-1384326 GCF_054658695.1 Dongia sp. agr-C8 | reverse complement strand
CTATGCAATAAGCATCCGACACAACAATGCCACACCGGCTCGCTGGTACCGCGGGATGGAGCAGCCCGGTAGCTCGTCAGGCTCATAACCTGAAGGTCGCAGGTTCAAATCCTGCTCCCGCAACCAAATCCAAACCCCCAAGCAAAACGCCCCGTGCTGAAATGCCGGGGCGTTTTGCTTTTGCGCGCGTGATCAGCCACTCTTCGCTCCATGAACGAAGTGATCGGCCGCTGTCTGGTGCCGGGCTTTGCCTCCGGCGACGTCCTCTATTCCGACGTGCCCTTGAGCTTCTGGATGGGCATCGACACGGAGACCGGCGCGATCATCGACCGGCATCACCCCCTCTGCGGCGAGATCGTCACCGGCAAAGTCTTCGTCCTGCCCGGCGCGCGTGGTTCCTGTTCCGGCAGCTGCGGCCTGCTCGAGCTGATCCACAGCGGCAAGGCGCCGGCTGCCCTGGTCTTTGCCGAAGACGAGGCGATCCTCACCCTCGGCGCCATGATCGCCGGCGAGATCTTCGGCAAGACCATCCCGATCGCCGCCCTCGACCCCGAGAGCTTCGCGCGTCTGGCCGCGCAGAAAGCTCTCACGGTCGACAACGGCCGGATCTGCTTCGGCCGCGCCGATGCCGAGCAGGTCGTCCCGACGCCACCGGTGCGCGTCAATCTCTCCGCCGCCGACCGGGCGATGCTGGCGGGCGAGGAGGGCAAGGCGCGCCAGGTCGCGATGCGAATCATCGGGCGATTCGCCGAGGTCCAGGGCGTCACCGAGCTGATCGACGTCGACCAGGGACATATCGACTGCTGCTTCTACACCGGTCCCGCGGGCCTCGCTTTCGCCGAGCAGATCTGCGCCTGGGGCGGCAAGGTGAAGATACCGGCCACGACCAACGCCACGTCGGTCGACACCTTGGTCCGGCGCGGAAAAGGCATCGAGGCGTCCTTCGGCGAAATCTCGAAGCGTGTGATCGCGGCCTACACCGGGATGGGCGTCCGCCCGAGCTTCACCTGCGCGCCCTATCTGCTCGAAGGCGCGCCGCGATTCGGCCAGCAGATCGCCTGGGGGGAGTCCAATGCCGTCGCCTATGCCAACAGCGTGCTGGGCGCACGGACCATGAAATACCCGGACTACCTCGACATCTGCGTCGCCTTGACCGGCCGCGCCCCACGCATGGCCAGCCATACGGAGGCCGGACGGCAGGCGACGCTGCGGATCGACGTGCCGGATCTCGGGATCACCGATGATTCCTTCTATCCGCTGCTCGGCTATCATGTGGGCCTGCTCGCCGGATCCGACATTCCCGTGGTCACCGGCCTGGCCGATAGGCCGCCCAGCCGCGACGACCTCAAAGCGTTCAGCGCCGCCTTCGCCACCACCGCCGGCGCGCCGATGTTCCACATCGCCGGCGTGACGCCGGAGGCGAAGACCGTGGCGCAGGCGCTCGGCGACAGGGCACCGGAACGCCGCATCGTGCTGACCCGCGGGGATCTGCTGCGAAGCTGGCGCGAGCTCAACACCGCGACCGACCCCGCGGTCGAGCTGGTGTCGCTGGGCAATCCGCATTTCTCGCTCGACGAGCTCGGCCGGGCGGCCGAACTCTGTCGCGGCAAGAGCAAGGCTGCCGGTGTCGATCTCGTCATCACCTGCGGGCGCGATATCTACCGGGCGGCGGACCAGGCCGGCCTGGTCGAGGCGCTGAAGGGATTCGGCGCCAACATCATCAGCGACACCTGCTGGTGCATGATCTTCGAGCCGATGCTGCCGCGCGAGACGCGCCGGCTGATGACCAATTCCGCGAAGTTTGCCCACTACGGGCCCGGTATCACCCGCCGCGAGATGCATTTTGCCAGCCTCGAAGCCTGCATCGATGCGGCCTGCAGCGGCCGGACCGACGACCAGCCGCCGGCCTGGCTGCGCGGCTAGCGCCCCAGGATTCTAACGGTTGCGGACCGCGGCGACGCCTTTCCAGTCCTCGATGTCGAGCTCCGGCTTCTCGGCGCGGTATTTCCGATAGAGCGCGATTCCCTCCTGGTCTTCCAGGATATCGACCTTGAGGCCCTTCTCGCGCAGCATGCCTTCGTTGCCGGAGGCATTGGTCACATCGCCGACCACCACACGGCTGAACTGCCGCATGTAGAGCAAGGTCGCGCAGACGTCGCAGGGGCTCAAGGTGGTGAACAGGGTCGTCCGGCTGAAATCCTGGCGCCCGGCGTCGCGGATCGCGGAGGTCTCGCCGTGATTGTAAGGATGGCTTTCCTGGACCAGGGTGTTGTGGCCTTTGCCGACGATCCGCCGGGTCGCGTTGTCGATGATCACCGCACCGATCGGGCAGCCGCCCTCGTCATAGCCCTTCTGCGCCAGCAGCACGCCGATCCGCATGAAGTCGTTATCGCCGAGCTTGTTCAGGAAGCCGTCGGCCACGATTGCCGGGACGCTCCGGGTCGGCAGATGCGCGATCAGGTTCAGGACCTCGTCGGTCACCGGCGTGGCTTCCGTGATGGCGGGCTTCGGCGTCATCTCAAGGCATCCTCCGCGGAACGAACTCGCCGGATGATGACGAAGAACGGCAGGCGGCGCTAGTTGGAACCGCTGCGGAAGCGGGCGTCGGTCAGGTGGACCACGATCTTGCCGAGCGCGATCTCGCCGTCGTAGCGGACGGGGATCGGCGGCAGCTCCGGCCGGACCTGGGCGACCCAGATGGTCGGCGGCGTCGATCGCTCCTCCTGCTCGCGCTTGGCCCTGAGGCTCTTGCGAAAGCCGGAGATGCGCTCGATGCCGAGGCCGCAACGCATGGCGGGCCCCTGATAGATCGAATAGCGATTCGGCTGCAGCGTGGCCGCCCCGAGCTGCGTCACGATCACATTGAAGCGGCGCTGCCCATCGAAGACCGGCACCGTCTGGTCACAGCGCCCGGTCTTCGCGAGCAGGCGCGCGGCCGAGATGGCAAAGCTCAGCGGATCGACAATTCCGGCCGGCAGTGCCTGCGGCAGCCCACCTTCGATGTCGGGGTCGGGCTCCGGCGGCGGATCCTGCCGGAGCGCATAGCGGCCGTCCGCCCCGAAGCCGAGCTCGACCGTGCGCCGACGGCTCTGCCACTGGGTCTGCGAATGGAAGCGCAGCGCCTCGACCCGACCATCCTGATCAAGACCGTCCGCCACCAGGTTCGTGTCCCAGGTATAGACCATCCCGACCATGCCCTGGGTCCCGCCGCGCGCGGAAAGCCGGTAGCGACCGGATTGCAGCACCATCTCGACGTCGAGCGAATAGATGTGGAGGCCGCCGACATAGACCTCGTATTTCAGGTCGGCGATCTGGGCGGATGCGGCCTGGGCAGTCCGGTCCGATGCCGAGACGGCGAGCAGGACCAGCCCGAGGGCTGAGGCGAGGCATCCGGTCAGGCGAGGCATAGGCCCTTCCACGCAGAGCGGCAAGCGACTTGCCATGATGCCATATGGTTTGTTTCGGTCCCAAGACTTCCTTGGGATGGCCATAATCGGAGAATTCGGCGACGGGCATGCCCGTCGCCGGCCGGTGCCGGCGCATTGCCTAGGGCAGCACGATCGGCCCGTCGAGCTTGTAAGGCTCCTCGGAGACCGGCTCATCCAGCTCCCGGGCATAGCGGTGCCCCGCATGCACCGCGTGCACGATCGCGCCCGGCGCCAGGGCGTCGCCGACACGGTTCACCGATTTGATGCCGGCCCCGGCGAGATCGCGTTCGATCAGCGCGTGATAGAGCGCGTCCTCGGGCCGGCGCAAACCGACGATCACCAGGTTGCGGCAGGCGATCTTCCGTTCCTCGCCGGTGAAGAGCTGGGCGAGCGTCGCCGTGTCGCCGTCGAAAGCGGTGACGCGGTTCAGGGTTGTGACCTCAATGCCGCGGCGGCTCAGCGCCTGATGCACCCGCGGCAACTCGTTGGTCATGATGGTCCAGGCCGAGGCATGCCCTGCTGGCGTCACGTAGGAGACCGCGTTACCGGCTTCGGCCAGGAATTCCGCGACCACCCCGCCCATATAGTAGTTGTCGAAGTCGAACACCAAGGTCGGCCCCTGCGGTATGCGGCCTTCCGCCAGATCGCTCGGGGTGAAGACGTTCGCCCCGTCGATCCGCCCGACCGGCACTTCCATCGACGTGTAGATCTCATTGGTCCAGCGCGATCCGGTGGCGACCACCACATGCTGGCAGCCGAACTCCAGGATATCGTCGGCGGTGAGATCGCTCTCCAGGAAGAGGTCGACGCTCGTCATGGTCTGCAGGCGGCCGAGGCGATAGTCGAGGACGCGGCGCCATGCGGAGAGGCCCGGCAAACTGGTCTCGAAGTTCAGCCGTCCGCCAAAGGCGCGGCCCTTGTCCGCCAGGGTCACGGCATAGCCACGGCGCGCCAGCGAGAGCGCGCATTCCAGACCGGCCGGACCGCCGCCGACCACCAGGATCTTGTCGTCGGATTTCTTCGGCTGCATCCGCTCCGGATGCCAGCCGCGGCGCCATTCCTCGCCGATCGTGGGGTTCTGGGTGCAGCGCACCGGCACGCTGTCATGCCAGCTCGAGATGCAGATGTTGCAGCCGATGCATTCGCGGATCTCGTCCTCGCGGCCCTCGTCGATCTTCTTCGGCAGGAAGGGATCGGCGATCGAGGGCCGCGCGCCGCCGATCAGGTCGAGCACGCCGCGCTTCAATTGCGACACCATGCTGTCCGGCGAGGTGAAGCGGCCGACCCCGACCACCGGCTTGGTGGTCACCTTCTTCACGAAGTCGATCACCGGCTCGTGGCTGCCTTCTGCCGAGAAGCGCGAGGCCGAGCAATCGGTCGGGCTGGAATCCATCTTCACGTCGAAGAGATCGGGCAGGTCCTTCAACCGCTCGATCACTTCATGCGCCTCGGACTCCGCATGCGGGCTCTTCTTGGCCCGCAGCTCCTCGAGGCTGATCCGCAACGCCACGCCGCAGGTATCGCCGACCGCTTCCTTGGTCACCTCGATCATCTGCTGCACCAGCCGCACGCGGTTGGCGACGCTGCCGCCATATTCATCGGTCCGGTGGTTGTATTCCGGCAGCAGGAATTCGTAGGGCAGGTAGCCCATGCCGGCATAGACATAGACGATGTCGAAGCCGGCGCTGCGGGCCTTCTTCGCGCCTTCGGCCTGCCAGCGCAGCAGATCGAGAATGTCGCTGCGGTCCATCACCTTGGGCCGCAGGTTCGACATGAAGCCGACGTGGGTCGCCATCCACGGAGTCCCAGACGGCGAGAGCGGCGCCAGGCGGCTGCTGCGATTGAAGGTCGAAGCGCCGCCGTGCCAGAGCTCGACGCCGGCCAGGCTGCCGTGCCGGTGCACTGCCTCGGTCATCAAGGCATGCGACTGGATGTCGGCCTTGTCCCAGAGTCGCGCGAAAGGCAGCGGCGAGTCATCCGAGGTCGGGTGGATCGAGCAGGCGCCGGTGCACACCACGCCCCAGCCGCCTTCGGCCTTGATCTCGCGAAACTTGGCGCGGACCCGGGGCAGGGCATTGGTCATGCCGCTCGCATGCGGCACCTGGTAGAAGCGGTTCGGCGCCGTCACCGGCCCGATCTTCACCGGCTCGAACAGGATATCGTAGCGCGGGTTGCGGCGGTGTCCCGCGGTCTTACCAGCGCGGGTCAGGGTGGCAGTGTCCCCGGCCAATGGCGCGTCCCCCAAGAATTGGTTTGCTGTATACAGCAATAGCAAAGATACGCAGAAATGGAAGGGGATTTCGCCAGGGGCGAGCCGGCCTGTGTGTTGGTTTCATACAGGTTGGAAGCTTCCAATCGAGAAAGGGCGAGGAGTTCAGCCCTCGTTCTGGGCGAAGTCCCTCAGGTAGCCGGCATCCGCAGCGATATCGAGCGCCGAGTAGCGCTTTCGGATCTCCCGGGCGTGGATCACGGCCTCGCGGTAGAAATCGACGTCGAGGCCGAGTTCCCTGGCCGTGGTCGGCCCGCCGGAATCCTTCAGCGCCTTGACCATCACATCGACCGGCACCGTGAAGGCCTCGAGCTCGGCGCGGAGCGTCGGCCAGATCTCTTCGAGCTTGGCGTTGAGCGCCTCGGCCCCAGCGGCGTCGAACGCCTTCTGCTTCATCTCGGAGACGCAGACCTTGGCGATCTCCGGCCCGACCCGGCGCGCCATGTCCGCCTCGTCGATCCTGGTGGGACCGATCTTCGGCGGGTTCTTGTCGTCGAGGATCTGCCGCTGCAGCCGCGCCATGGTCAGGGTGGCGACGCCGACCTGCTGGCCGTGCAGGGTGCCCGGATGCTTTTCGCCGGCGAAGCAGTCGATGTAGTGCGAGATCTGGTGCTCGCCCATGGAGCCATGGTTGCTCATGCCGGTGAACGACACCCCGAATCCGCAAAGCGTCAGCACCCGGTGCAGATAGCCGACCGCCTCGATATCGCCCTTGGCGAGGCCGGGGGCGCGGGCCATCATTTCGCGCTCGTCGGCGATCTCCAGGTCGAAAGGCAGCTCGGTGTAGAAAGTGTTCAAGAGCCGGTGCGACAGCCACCAGTCGAACTGCGCCGCCGAGCGCACCAGGCAATCGCCGAAGCCGGAAGCAATCAGATAGGTCGGCGCCGCCGCGTTCACGGCAAGATCGATGAACACGCCCTTCGGCGCATGGGCTGGCCGCGAGACCTTCAGTCCGTTGGATTCGGTGATCGAGGCCGTGGTCGAGGTATAGCCGTTCATCGACGGCGCAGTGCCGAAGACGCAATAGGCCCTGCCGTCGGTGGCGGTCACGTATTTGCACAAGTCATTGATCGTGCCCGAGCCGACCGCGACCAGGAAATCCACATGCCGCGTCTTCTCTCGCAGCAGCGCCAGATTCTCCTCGTCCGCATGCGGATGGTCGAGCACAATGGTCTCGACCGAGGTGACGCCGGAATTATGCGCGGCCTTCAGCGCCCGCGCGACACGCGCGCCCATCACATCGTGGGTGTTCTCGTCGCAGACCACGGCGATGCGGCCCTTGAAGCCGAGCTTCGTGACGAGATCGGCTTCGCGCCCCTCCAGATGATCGTCGATCACCACCTTCTCATAAGGCACGGTGCCGGGCTTCCCGGTCTCCGGATTGATCCAGCGGCCCTCGACCATCTCGTCGATCAGTGTGGTCCAGCGTCCCATGTCGTCTCGCTCCAAAATGCTGCGGCGCAAGCTGATTTGCTGCGCTGCGACATTTGCCACTTCGGAGTGACATTCTTCGAGATCGCTTGACAATTGTCAATGAAGAGTGTCGTTTACTATGAACAACGAGCGAGTGGTCGGAATGGCGCGCGTTCAGGAGCGACGGATGGCGCAGCCCCGCGTGAAGCGGAGCGAGCTTTCCACGCCCGCGGAGTTCGCCGGCGATCCGATCGTCTGGGCGGCCTGGCTCTATTACGAGGAGCGCATGACGCAGGAAGAGGTGGCGGAACGGCTGGGTGTATCGCGGGCTTCGGTGGTGAACTTCCTGCAGGAAGCGCGCGACCGGAACATCGTCACCATTGCCGTTGCCTCCGAGCATCTGCAATCGGTCCAGATCGCCCGCGAGCTTTCCCGCCGCTACGGGCTGAAGAGCTGCGTCGTCATCCCCGAGGGTCATGACGATCTGCCGGTCTATGAACGGATCGGCCGGGCGGGCGCGCGCCTGCTGCTCGATATTCTCGAGCCCAATGACGTGCTCGGCGTCTCCTGGGGCCGCACCGTGCTCTCGCTCTCGGCCGAGCTCGCCTCCGCGAAGATGCCGGGCGTCACCGTGGTGCAGATCGCAGGCAGCGCCATCGGCACCAAGGAATTCTCACCCGAACTCTGCACCACCAACATTGCCTATCGGATCGGCGGCCGATGCGTGAACCTGCACGCGCCGGGCATCGTCTCGCGACCCGATGTGAAGAAGCTGTTCATGCAGGAATCCTCGCTGGTCGAGCAGTTCAAGTTGATCCGCTCTTGTACCAAAGTGCTATTCGGCGTTGCCAACCTGAGCGACGCCAGCACCGCCTTGCGCAGCGGCTACATGACGCCGGAGAAGATCAAACCGTATGTGAAGCGTGGGGCCATCGCCGTCATGTCGGGACGCTTCCTAGATGCCGACGGCAACACGGTGCTGGGCGCGCTCGACGAGCAGATGATCGGATTGACCCTGGACGAGATCGCCGAGATACCGGAACGTATCTGCGTTGCCGGCGGCGTCGAGAAGGTCCAGGCGATCCGGTCGGTGCTGCGCGGCGAATACGCGACGATCCTGGTGACCGACGAGCCGACGGCGCGGGCGCTGGTCGAAGCCAAAGACTGATTGAAACTGCCTGAACCGGGCCAACAAGAGCTTGGGGCAAAAAAAGAGCGGGAGGAATGATGAATCGATTTTGCGGAGCTGTGGCATGAGCCAGGCCGCGGTCGCCATAAGACCGGCGCGCGGCTTCGGCTTGCCGCGCTTCCTGACGTCGGAACATCCCTTTCCCTGGCTGGCGCCGATCACCGCCGTGCTGCTGATCTTCGGCGTCTACCCGCTGCTCTACGCGCTGTGGCTGTCGCTGCACAAGCGCAACCCGGCGACCCGCATCAGTGTCTTCGATCCGGATTACAACTGGCTGAAGATCCTGACCGACGACCGGATGTGGGGCGCGATCGGCCATACCTATGTCTATACCATCGTCGCCATCGTCATCGAGCTGGCGCTGGGGCTGCTGATCGCGCTGCTGCTGGACACCGATCGCCGAGGCTACGGCGTGTTGCGGGCGCTGATGACCCTGCCGCTGGTGGTGCCCCCGGCCGTCACCGGCATGATGTTCCTGCTGATGATGGACGGCTCCTTCGGCGTGTTCAGCCGCGGCCTCTACGCGCTCGGCATTCTCGACCCTTCAGCACCCATCCTGGCCAATTCCGGCACCGCGCTGATCGGCATCCTGATCACCGACATCTGGCAATGGACGCCCTTCATGGTACTGATCATGATGGCGGGCCTGCGCGCCTTGCCGAAGGACCCCTACGAGGCGGCGGCGATCGACGGCGCGACGCCGTTCCAGGCCTTCTTCAAGCTCACTCTGCCGATGCTCTCGAAGATCATCGCCATCGCGGTTCTGATCCGCGGCGTCGATCTGTTCCGCATCTACGACTATGTAAAGGTGATGACCGAGGGCGGGCCCGGGACCGCGACCGAGACGCTGACGGCCTATGCCGGCACCATCTATTTCAAGAACGCCGACTTCCCCTATGCCTCGACCATCGCGCTCTTCACCTTGATCCTGGTGGTGGTGACCTCGAGCATCTTCATCAAGATCTTCAAGGTGAAGTTCTGATGCAGGGCACCCGCTTCACCAGGATCCTGCGCGACGTCACGGCCGTCCTGGTCGTCGCGGTCTTCATGTTCCCGATCTTCTGGTGGGGACTCACCTCGATCAAGCCGATCAACGCGATCTTCAACAAGGACAAGGTCGTGTTCTTCGACTTCGAGCCGACCCTGGTGAACTACCAGGTGGTCCTGTTCGGCAAGTCGCGGGCGGAGCTCGCAATCGAATCCGGCAGCACTTTCGGCGTCGGCGGCGGCAGTACCTACGATTCCCGCCAGACCATTCTGGACTCGATCCTGATCGCGGTAGGGTCGACGGCGCTCACCGTGTTCCTCGGCGTGATCGCGGCCTATGCCCTGTCGCGCATCCAGTTCCGCGGCCGCCAGGCTTATCTCAACTGGATCCTGTCGCAACGCTTCATGCCGCCGATCGCGATCATCGTGCCGATCGTCTTCATGTTCCATTATGTGGGCCTGCGCGACACCATCACCGGGCTGATCTTCATCCATACGCTGATCAACCTGCCGGTCGCCGTGTTGCTGATGAAATCCTTCTTCGACGACGTGCCGGTCGAGGTCGACGAGGCGGCGATGCTGGACGGTGCCACGCGCTTCCAGATTTTCCGCAAGGTGATCCTGCCGCTGGTGACCGGCGGCGTCGCCGCGACGGCGGTGCTCTGCTTCATCTTCTCATGGACCGAGTTCCTGCTCTCGCTGTTCCTGACCAACACGATCCGCACCCTGCCGGTGAAGATATCGACCTTCGTCACCTCGACCGGATCGGAGTGGGGCTTCATCTCGGCGCTGGGCACGTCGGCCATCGTGCCGAGCTTCATCTTCATTCTGCTGGTGCAAAAGCAATTGGTACGCGGCCTGACCCTTGGGTCTCTGAAGGACTAGTCCCGGGGTCGGGAAGATTTCTTGGGGTAACAACAAAGCGCAGTGAGGCGCGAAACAGGAGGAGACGTCATGAGTTTCAAGGGCTTTGACAAACAGACCTATATCGTCGACAGCGCGAAGGCATTCGGCGACCGCCGGATCTCCAAGCGCGAGTTCCTGCGCCGGATGGGGATCGCCGGCATCGGCTTCTCCGGCTTCGCCACCGGCCTGCTCGGCAATCCGTTCCGCCGCAGCCTCGGCAAGCCCGCCTTTGCCGCGGATATCGCGCTGCCGGAAGACCAGGTGAAGTTCCTGAAGGAAGTGGGCGGCAAGTACAAGGGCGCCACCGTCCGCTACACCTCGGAAGCGACGCCGCCGACCGTCGTTCTCAACCAGATCAAGGACCAGTTCACCGCGCTGACCGGCATCAACGTCGAGGTCGAGATCGTGCCGCTGGAGCAGGTGCTCGCCAAGGCGACGCAGGACGTCCAGGGCCAGCTCGGCACCTATGATCTCTACTATCTCGACCAGTCCTGGGTCGCGACGTTCTCCCAGGATTGCATCGACCCGGTGCAATACACCAAGGACAAGCCGGACCTCGCGATGCCGGGCTTCGACTGGGACGACTTCTCCAAGCCGCTGGTCGAAGGCCTTGCCAAGTACGACGGCAAGATGGTCGGCGTGCCCTTCGACATCCCGATCTTCATCCTGATGTACCGCCAGGACATCCTGGAGAAGCACGGGATCAAGGTGCCGACCAACTACGCCGAGTTCACCGCGGCGGTCGAGGCGATCACCCAGGCCGAGAAGGCCAACAACATGTTCGGCACCGGCCTCCAGGCGAAGTCCGGCCACTACTCGCTGGAATGCGACTGGACCCAGGCGGTCTGGGGCCATGGCGGCGGCATCTTCGGTGCGGACAAGCACTTCACCGGCAACGACGAAGCCGGCATCAAGGGCCTGCAGTGGTACCAGAATCTGCTGAAGAACGCACCGGCGGCCTCGACCACCTCCACCTGGGACGGCCAGTTCCAGATGATGGCGGCGGGCCAGTGCGCGCTGGTGCAGAGCTGGGACGAGTTCTTCCCGGGTCTCGACGCCGACGACAGCAAGGTGAAGGGCCTGTGGCAGCCGGCCAAGCCGCTGCAGTCCGAAGCGGGCCTGCGCCCCACCTCCCAGGTGGGCTTCGGCGAGATCCCGAACCTCGGCCATCAGGGCGGCTCGATCATGGGCCTCTCGCAGTATTCGAAGAACCAGGAAGCGGCCTGGATCTTCATGCAGTGGGCCTGCTGCAAGGAGATCATGACCCAGTGCACGCTGGCCGGC
This sequence comes from Dongia sp. agr-C8, assembly GCF_054658695.1. Taxonomy (NCBI): domain Bacteria; kingdom Pseudomonadati; phylum Pseudomonadota; class Alphaproteobacteria; order Rhodospirillales; family Dongiaceae; genus Dongia; species Dongia sp. agr-C8. Next base: position 1,372,850 of record NZ_BAAGHZ010000002.1, on the reverse strand, counting down.
GGCTTCGCGCCGATGCGTATCTCGTCCTTCGCCGACGAGCGCGTGAAGGCGAAGGCAAAGGTCATGCCGGGCACCACCCGCCACCTCGAGACGGTGCTCTGGACCATCGACAACGTAATGGCCTCGGAGCCGGACATGCCGCTCTGGGCCGGCTATTCCAACAACGAGATCCCGACCGAACTCGGCAAGCTGCTGACCGGTCAGGACTATGGCGGCGACGCCAAGAAGTGCATGGACGCGGTGGCGGCCATGATCGATGCCAAAACGAAAGATGCTGGATTGCTGTAAACTACCCCGCAAGACCTGGACGGAGGCGTTCCCACGCCTCCGTCCAATTTTTTGATGATGTATGCTTGAGTGATAATGTCGCGCGACCTCGTCATCGGAATCGACTCCTCGACCTCCGCCACCAAGGCCATCGCCTGGGATAAACAGGGCAGGGCGGTTGCGGAAGGGCGCGCCTCGATCGCCATGAGCAACCCGCATCCCGGCTGGTTCGAGCAGGATGCGGGCGAATGGTGGAGCTCGACCGTGACTGCGTTGCAGCAGGTGACGAGCAAAGTCGACGCCGCGCGGATCGCCGCGATCGGCATCTCCAACCAGCGCGAGACCTTCGGCGTCTTCACTGCGGACGGGACGCCGCTCCGGCCGGGCACGGTCTGGCTCGACGAGCGCGCCCGGGCCCAGCAGAAAAGCTTCGGCGCGAAGTTCGGTGCCGAGCGGCTGCACGAAATCTCCGGCAAACCGCTGGACATCACGCCTTGCCTGTTCCGCATGATCTGGCTGCGCGAGGTCGAGCCGGCGGTGATGGCGCGCGGCGAGAAGATGGCGGAGGTCCATGGCTATCTCACTTTCAAGCTGACCGGCCAATGGGTGACCTCGCTGGCTTCGGCCGATCCCATGGGCGTGATCGACATGAAGCAGCGCAGCTGGTCGCAGGAGATCCTTGCCGCGGCCGGTGTCGACGCTGGGATGATGCCGCGCCTGGTGGCACCCGGCGACCAGAGCGGCGAGGTCACGCCGGCAGCCGCGGCCGCGACCGGCCTCAAGGCCGGTACGCCGGTGATTGCCGGCGGCGGCGACGGGCAATGCGCCGGCACCGGCGCCGGTGTCTCCGCCGATCATCCGGGCCGCGCCTATGTCAATCTCGGCACGGCCCTGGTCTCCGGCAGCTATGGGCGGAGCTACGCGCACCACCGCGCCTTCCGCACCGAGATCGCGGTCGCCGATGAAGGCTATATCTACGAGACCTGCATGCGCTCCGGCACCTTCATGGTGGAGTGGCTGACCCGCGAGGTGCTGCGCACCGAGCCCGGCAAGCAGAAGCAGATGATCGCGGCACTCGAGGCTGAAGCCGCGGCCAGCCCGATCGGCGCCAACGGCGTCGTCATGGTGCCCTATTGGCAAGGCTGCATGACGCCTTTCTGGGACAGCGCGGCGCGGGGTGTGATCGCCGGCCTGTCCGGCTCGACCCGGCGCGGCGACATCTATCGCGCGCTGCTGGAAGGGCTGGTGCTCGAACAGGCCACCTGCACCATGGACGTCGAGAAGGCGACCGGCACCAGCATCGACCATTTCATCGCGATCGGCGGCGGCGCCGCTTCCGACCTCTGGGTGCAGATCCTGGCCGATGCGACCGGCCGCGCGGTGCAGCGCTCGGAAACGGTGGAGGCCTCCTCGCTCGGCGCCGCGATCGCAGCGGCCAAAGGGGCGGGCTGGTTCGCGCGCATCGCCGAGGCGACCGAGGCCATGGCCGGCCGGCCGATCCGCACCTTCGTGCCCGATGACAAGCGCAACGCGCGCTATCAGCAACTGCGGGTGATTCATGCCGACCTCTGGCCGAAGCTCGCCGAATGGAACACGCGCCTGGCCGATTTCGCCGACGCGGGGCAGGCGTGATGCAGCCTGTCTCCGCGCTTCCCGTCGCCATCGCGCGCGACCTGATCGGCCTCTTCACCGATATCGACGACACCATCACCACCGAGGGCCAGCTGCCGGCCGTGGCCTACACGGCGCTGGAGCGCCTGCACCAGGCGGGTCTCGCCGTGGTGCCGATCACCGGGCGCCCGGCCGGTTGGTGCGACATGGTCGCGCGCTTCTGGCCGGTCTCCGGCGTGGTCGGCGAGAACGGTGCCTTCTATTTCCGCTATGACCACACGGCCAAGAAGATGATCCGCGTCTTCGTCGCCTCGGATGCCGAGCGCGCCGAGAACCGCAGGAAGCTCGCGGCCTTGAGCGCGAAGATCCTGGCAGAGGTGCCGGGCTCGGCCATCGCCTCGGATCAGCTCTACCGAGAGGCCGATCTCGCGATCGATTTCTGCGAGGACGTGCCGCCGCTCACCAAGGAGGCTGTCGACAGGATCGTCGCGCTGTTCGAGCAGGCGGGGGCCGTCGCCAAGGTCTCCTCGATCCATGTCAACGGCTGGTTCGGCAAGTACGACAAGCTCTCGATGACCCGGCGCTTCGTGCAGGATGCGATGGGCCTGGACCTCGACGCCGCCAAGGATCGGTTCGTGTTCTGCGGGGACAGCCCGAACGACGCGCCGATGTTTTCCTTCTTCCCCTTCGCCTGCGGCGTCGCCAATGTGAAGGACTTCATCGGCCGCATCGATGCGCTGCCGGCCTATGTCAGTGTGGCGAAGGGCGGCGAAGGCTTCGTCGAGATCGCCGACCGCATCCTGTCGTCGCGTTCCAAGACCGCCAAGAAGGGCTAGCAAGGCATGGCTTCCGTCACCGTCAAAGACATCCGCAAGACCTATGGCGACCTGGAGGTCATCCACGGCCTCAATCTGGAAATCGCCGACGGGAGCTTCGTGGTTCTGCTCGGCCCCTCGGGCTGCGGCAAGTCCACCCTGCTCCGGATGATCGCCGGGCTGGAGCCGATCACCCACGGCGAGATCTCGATCGCCGGCCAGGTGGTGAACGACCTGCACCCTAAGGACCGCAACATCGCCATGGTGTTCCAGAACTACGCGCTCTATGCGCATATGAAGGTGTTCGAGAACATGGCCTTCTCGATGCGTCTCAAGAAGGTTCCGCAGGAAGAGATCGAGAAGAAGGTCAACTGGGCGGCGGAGATCCTGAACCTCGTTCCCTATCTCAATCGCCAGCCGAAGCAGCTCTCCGGCGGTCAGCGCCAGCGCGTCGCCATGGGCCGCGCCATCGTGCGCGATCCCTCCGTGTTCCTGTTCGACGAGCCGCTCTCCAACCTCGATGCCAAGCTGCGGGTGCAGATGCGCACCGAGATCAAGGAGCTGCACCAGCGGCTGAAGACCACCACGGTCTATGTGACCCACGACCAGATCGAGGCCATGACCATGGCCGATGTCATCGTCATCCTGCGCGACGGCACGATCGAGCAGATCGGCGCGCCCATGGAGGTCTATAACCGGCCGGCCAATCTCTTCGTCGCGGAGTTCATCGGCTCGCCCGGCATCAACCTGGTGCGCGGCGAGGTCGCCGCCGAGAACGGCGCGCCGGTGCTGCGCGCCGGTGGCGTCGCACTCCCGCTGCCGGCCGCGGCCAAGCTCGCCGCCGGCCAGAAGATCGTCTACGGCATCCGCCCCGAGCACCTGGTCCCGGCCCATGGCGGCGCCGGAATCCCGGCCAAGGTCAGCGTGGTCGAGCCGACCGGACCGGAGATGCATATCTACACCGACCTCGCCGGTGTCGAGGTCTGCGCCGTGTCCCGCGATCACCTGGACTACGGCCCGGGACAAGACATCCGTCTCGCGCCGATGCTGGACCAGGTCCATCTCTTCGACCAGGAATCCGGCAAGGCGATCGGACGCTAGAGAACAGAGGACCAGAGGACAGAATGGACAAGACCGAACTCGCCGCCCGCAAGAGCATCATCCAAGCGGCACTCTCGATGAACGCGATGGGCATCAACCAGGGCACTTCGGGCAATGTCAGCTTGCGCTATGGCAACCGCATGCTGATCACGCCCTCGGGCGTGCCCTATGAAGAGCTCGACCCCAAGGACATCTGTGCGACCGAGATCAAGCAGGACGGCAAGGCCTGGCAGGGCGATCTGGCACCGTCCTCCGAGTGGCGCTTCCACCTCGACATCTACAAGGCGCGGCCGGATGTCGGCGCCGTGGTGCACACCCACAGCATGTACGCGACCGTGATGGCGATCTGCGGCAAGCCGATACCCGCGGTGCATTACATGGTCGCGGCCTCGGGCGGCACCGAGATCCGGGTCGCGAAATACGCGACCTACGGCACCGAGCAGCTTTCCAAGAACGCGCTGGAGGCGCTGAAGGACCGCACCTGCTGCCTCCTGAAGAATCACGGCGTGATCGCGACCGGCCCGAACATCAAGCGCGCGCTCTGGCTCGCCAGCGAGGTCGAGACGGTGGCCCGCCAGTACCACCTGGCGCTCACGATCGGCGGCGGCGACATCATCCCCGACGACGAGATGAACCGCATCATCGCGAAGTTCAAAGCCTATGGCCCGCTGGCAAAACCGGCGGCGGCACCGCTTAAGAAGCCGGCGAAGAAGACCAAGGCGAAGAAGAGTCCGTTCTAGCCGCCTCATTTCGTACATGCTGGGTACATGCAACGGCGTGCCGGCGGTTGACCGAAGCAGGATGGAGGTGCCGGTGCGCTCATATATTCTCTCTGTCCGGGTCGGGTCCGGGTTGCAGAAACGTGAGCTCCATGCATCGCATCGGCGCGACACGCGGCATGGCATTCACGATTTCAAACAGTACACCGATCATACCACGATCGGCGCCGCTTGACGCCCATCGGAGATATGCTGAATTCGGGAGTATGCAGATAGAATTCTGCGCAGCGAACGCCATCCGGTCCAATCGGCTCGGCCTCAAGCTGCGGCAAGACCCTCACCCCAGTCCTCTCCCTACGGGAGAGGGGGTTCTCTCGCGCGCTAAAGCTTCCGCACAGCGTCGGTCATTGCCTTCAGGATGGTGACCGCGGAGGCGGCGCCGGGGTCGATGTGGCCGAGGGCGCGTTCGCCGAGGCGGGAGGCGCGGCCCTTGGTGGCGAGCATCGCCTTGGTGGCTTCGGCGCCTTCGGCGGCAGCGGCGAGGGCGGCTTCGAGGCAGGCGACGGCAGAGTCGCCGCGTGCCTTGGCGGCCTGGATTGCGTCGGCGGCGGGGAGCCAGGCGTCCATCATGGTCTTCTCGCCACGTTCGGCCTTGCCGCGGTCCTGCATGCCCTTGGCCATGGCGGTGACGCAGTCGGCCAAGGCGTCGCGATCGATGGTGGCTTTGCCCTTGACGGCGGCGCCGGCGCGCATGAAGGCGGTGCCGTAGAGCGGGCCCGAGGAGGCGCCGACCGCGTTCAGGAAGGACTTCGCCGCGGTGTTGAAGACCGTGGTCGGGTCGGCGGCGGCGTCCAGTTTCGCCAGCGCTTCGTTCACCGCCGTGAAGCCGATGGACATGGTGACGCCGTGGTCGGCGTCGCCGATCACGCCGTCGAGCTCGGAAAGGCGGCCCTTGTCGGCCTCGATCGCATCGCCGATCGCCTGGAAGATGCTGCGGAGGTGGGCGGCGGTGAGTTCGGTCATGATCAACCCGCCCGGAACATCGCGCAGTCGCAGGGATGATCGAGCAGTCCCGTCAGCTCGTCGTCGAGATGGAGCAACGTGATGGAGGCACCCGCCATCTCCAGCGAGGTGCAGTAATTGCCGACCCAGGTCTGGTGGATGCCGACACCCGCCTGGTCCAGCCGCTGCTTGACCCGCCGGTTCAAGAGATAGAGCTCCATCAGCGGGGTCGAGCCCAGGGAGTTCACCAGCACGGCGACCTTGTCGCCCTTCTTCGGCTTCATCTCGCCCAGGATGCGGTCCATGATCTGGTCGGTGACCGCATCGGCGGTCTGGATCGGGCCCTTGGCGACGCCGGGCTCGCCATGGATGCCCATGCCGATCTCCATCTCGTCCGGCCCGAGCTCGAAATTGTGCTTCAAGGTCTGCGGCAGCGAGCAGGGGGCGAGGCAGACGCCCATGGTATAGGTGTGGGCGTTGGCCTTGCGCGCGATCCGCTCGCATTCGTCGAGGCTCATCATCGTGTCGCAGGCGGCGCCGGCGAGCTTAAAGATGAAGAAATTGCCGGCGACGCCGCGGCGCTTCTCCTTCTGGTCGATCGGCGCCGAGGCGATGTCGTCGGTGGTCAGCACGGTGCGGACTTCGATGTCGTCCATGCCGGCCATCTCCGCCGCCATGTCGAAGTTCATCACGTCGCCGGCATAATTGCCGTACATGAAAAGCACACCGGCGCCGCCGCTCGCCGCCTTGGCGCATTCATAGATCGGGTCCGGCGGGGGCGAGGCGAAGACATTGCCGATCGGGCAGGCATCGGCCAGGCCCTTGCCCACGAAGCCCACGAAGGTCGGCTCATGGCCGGAGCCGCCGCCGATCACGAGACCCACCTTGCCCTTCCTGGGACCATGGACCGCGACCACCGCGCGCGGCGAACCATCGACCTGGCGCACATGGTTCGGGTGGGCGGCGACGATCCCCTCGAGCATCTCCTCGATGATGACCTTCGGATCGTTGATCAGCTTCTTGGTCTTCATGGACTTCCTTCCTGCCGCCTTGTTCTTCTTATTGCCCGTTGCCTAGAATGATGTTGAGAACATGACCCGGCGTGTCGCGTCAAGCCAGGGTTCGGAGCGGAGGATCGGATATGAGTTCCCTCTCCCCTTGTGGGAGAGGGTTGCGAAGGCTTAGCGAGCAGTAGCGAGCGCCCGTCCGCGTATGCGGACATTCGTCCGCGGGGCGCAGCTGGGTGAGGGGTTGCGCGCCATTTGGCGCGCGCGCACCTTCGGTGCGCACCCCTCATCCAACTCCGGCTAGGCTCGGCTCTCGCCTCGCCAAGCCTGCGTATCCTTCTCCCACAAGGGGAGAAGGGCCAATGCGATAAGGGGGAGAGTGGAGTTCCATGCGTTATGACGTTTCGATCATCGGCTTGTACATCCTGGACGTCCTCGGCCGGCCGGTCACCAAGATCCCGGACCGCGGCAATGTGGAGTTCATCGACGAGATTCGCCTGACCGTCGCCGGCACCGCCGGCGGCACGGTGGTCGATGCCGCGAAGCTGGGGCTGAAATGCCTCGCGGTCGGCGCGGTGGGCGACGACGAGAAGGCGGATTTCGTCATCGCCACCTTGCAGAAGTTCGGGATCGATGCCTCCGGCATGCAGCGCCTGAAGGGCATCCCGACCTCGGCCACGATCCTGAACGTGCGGCCGAACGGCGACCGCCCGGCCCTGCATGTCCGCGGCGCCTCGGACCATTTCGACGTCAAGCCGGCGGATTACGACAAGGTGTTCGACGCGCCGATCGTGCATTTGGGCGGCACCGGCCTCCTGAAGAAGCTGGACGGCGAGCCGAGCCGAATCCTGCTGCAGGAGGCGAAGAAGCGCGGCCGGACCGTGACCTTCGATCTCATCGCCGCGAATGCCGAGACCATCGGGATCGTGAAGCCGCTGCTGCCCTATATCGACTACTTCATGCCCTCGATCGAGGAGGCGAAGGATATGTCGGGGCAGGGCAGCGCCGAGGACTGCGCCAAGTTCTACCTGGATGCGGGCGCGACCTGCTGCGTCTTCACCCTCGGCGGCGAGGGGGCTTTCTACGCGCACAAGGACGGGACGCGGCTGAAGGTGCCGGCCTATGACATTACTGTGGTGGACACGACCGGCTGCGGCGACGCTTTCGACGCCGGATTCATCACGGCCTTGCACCGCAAGATGGACCCGGAGCAGTCTGTGCGCTTCGCGCAAGCCGCCGCGGCGCTGGTCGCCACGGGCCTGGGCTCGGATGCCGGCATCGTCTCCTTCGACGACACCATGGCGCAGATGAAGAAGTGGAGAGTGAAGTCATGAAGATCGTTCTCGGTGCGGACAGCGCCGGCAAGCCGCTGCTGGACGTGATCGCCGCGCATCTGAAGTCCAAGCCCGGTCTGGAGGTCGTGGACCTGAGCAAGCAGGGCTTCTACGCCGACATCTCCGACGGCGTCGCCAGCGCGATCGTGGACGGAAAGTTCGAGCGCGGCATCCTGTGCTGTGGCACCGGCATCGGCGTGTGCATTTCGGCCAACAAGGTGCCGGGCATCCGCGCGGCCCTGACCCACGACACCTATTCCGCCGAGCGCGCGGCGAAATCCAACAACGCCCAGATCATCACCATGGGTGCCCGCGTGATCGGGCCGGAGCTGGCGAAGGCGATCGTCGATACCTGGCTAGCGTCGCAGTTCGACCCCAAGGGCGCCTCGGCCGACAATGTGAAGGCGATCGACAAGCTGGATCAGAAATACGCCAAGTCGCCTGCCTAGCGCGGCGGCCGCTCAAATCAAGCCGTCATGCCCGGGCTTGACCCGGGCATCTGGTGCCGCCGGAGAAAGATCGCCGGGTCCCGTCCGCGAATGGGGACATTCGTCCGCGGGGCCCGGCGATGACGTTTCATGTTTACCGCAGTCGCAACAATCGGGCCCGGTCCGCAAAGGCCGGGCCCGAAGTGTTTCCAGCGCGTTTCCTGCGCGCTTGACAAAAGCCGCGGCCCGGCATTGAATTAAACAGATGTACGCGACCTGAACATAAGTTCAGGCGGAAGAAAATGGGCAGGAAGCGCTGACGTGGCGGGCAACGATCGTGGCCTCGCGGCTCGTGCCGCATGGCTGTCGTTCATCGGCGGCTATACCCAGGAAGAGATCGCGCAGCGGCTCGGCCTTTCGCGCGTCAAGATCAACCGCCTCATCGCCGAAGCCACCGAAGCCGGCCTGGTCCGCGTCTTCGTCGAGGGGACCGCGGCCGAATGCGTGGCGCTCGAAGACAGGATCGCCGCGCATTGGAAGCTCGATTTCTGCTCGGTCTCGCCGACAGTCGATGGCGGTCTGCTGCCGCTGCGCACCCTGGCCGCGGCCGGTGCGCATTATCTCCACGGCGTGCTGGAGCGCGGGGAGGCCAAGGTGATCGGCGTCGGCCACGGCCGGACCCTGGACGAAGTCGTGAAATACCTGCCGCGAGTCGAGCGGCCCGAGGTGAAGTTCGTCTCACTCCTCGGCAGCTTGACGCGGCATGCCGCGGCGAACCCGTTCGACGTGATCCATCGCCTGGCGGAAGTGACGGCGGCCGAATGCTATTTCATGCCGGCGCCGTTCTTCGCCGATTCGATCGCCGACAAGAAGGTCCTGCTCGGCCAGAAGGGCATCAAGGACGTCTTCACGCTGGCGAAATCCGCCGAGCTCTACGTGGTGGGCATCGGCGAGATCGGCGTCCACGCCCATATGCTCTCGACCCGCACTACCACGGAGAAGGAGCTGCGCGAGGTGAAGCAGGCCGGCGCGGTGGGCGAGGTGCTCGGCCGCTTTGTCGACGCCCAAGGCCGCGTGGTGCCGGCCGAGCTCAACGACCGTGCGGTCGCCATCAAGCTGGAAGATCTGAAGGGAAAGCCGGTCATCGCCATCGCCGGCGGCGCGGACAAGCCGCAGGCGATCATGGCGGTGCTGGAGAGTCGGGTGATCTCGGGCCTTATCACCGACGAAGACACTGCCAAGGCCATCGTCGACCTGATCAACGCCGGCGAGAAGGCCGGTGAGACCAAGAAGTCCAAGCGACAATAGATGGAGAGGAAATAGCCATGTACGAGAAGGGACGTGATCTGACCACCCGTTTCGTGAAGGGTGAGATCAGCCGCCGCGAGATGCTGAAAGGTGCCAGCCGCCTGGGGCTCGGCATCGCCACCACCAGCTTCCTGCTGAACCAGGCGATGAGCCGGGCGATGGCGGCCGACTTCGACTGGATGAAGTTCAAGGGCACCAAGCTGAAGCTGCTCCTGAACAAGCATCCTTACGCCGATGCCATGATTGCCAACATCGACAACTTCAAGTCCATGACCGGCATGGATGTCAGCTACGACATCTTCCCGGAGGATGTCTATTTCGACAAAGTCACGGCGGCGCTGTCGTCGAGCTCCAGCGAATACGACGCCTTCATGACCGGCGCCTACATGACCTGGACCTACGGCCCGGCCGGCTGGGTCGATGACTTGAACGAGTATATCAAGGACCCGGCGAAGACCAATCCCAACTACAATTGGGAGGACGTGCTGCCGGGCCTGCGCGCCTCGACCGCCTGGAACGGCGTGCCGGGCGGCGAACTCGGTTCCGCCGATGCCAAGCAGTGGTGCACGCCCTGGGGCTTCGAGCTCAACAACGTCTCCTATAACCGCAAGATCTTCGAGAAGGTCGGCGTCGAGGCGCCGAAGAATCTCGAGGACATGGTCAACGTCGCGGCCAAGATCACCAAGGATGCCGGTGGCGCCTACGGCGTCGGCGTCCGCGGCTCGCGCTCCTGGGCGACCATCCACCCGGGCTTCCTGTCGGGCTATTCCAACTACGGCCAGCGCGACTTCAACGTCACCGACGGCAAGCTCAAGGCGGCGATGAACACCGCGGAGTCGAAGGCCTATCACAAGCTCTGGGTCCAGATGATCCAGGACTCCGGGCCGAAGAACTGGTCGACCTACACCTGGTACCAGGTCGGCACCGACCTCGGCGCCGGCGCCTCGGGCATGATCTTCGACGCCGACATCCTCGGCTACTTCATGAACGGCGGCGACAACAAGGAAGCGGGCAACATCGCCTATGCGCCCTTCGCCGCCAACCCGGCCGCCAAGGCCCCGACGCCGAACGTCTGGATCTGGTCGCTGGCGCTCAGCAGCTTCTCGAAGCAGAAGGACGCCGCCTGGTACTTCATGCAATGGGCGACTTCGGTCGAGCATGACCTGTTCGGCGCCCGCAAGATGGACTTCGTCAACCCGGTCCGCGCCTCGGTCTGGAAGGACGCGGAGTTCCGCGCCCGCATCGACAAGTCCTATCCGGGCTACTTGAACCAGTACGAGACGTCGTCCGAGGGCTCGAAGATCTACTTCACCGCCCAGCCCCTGTTCTTCGACCTGACCACCCAATGGGCGGAAACGCTGCAGAAGATGGTCGCCAAGCAGGTGCCGATCGACGAAGGCCTCGACCAGCTCGCGGCCAACATCGACAAGCAGCTCAAGGATGCCGGAATCGGCGGCTAGTCCCTCCCTGCCGCAGCGCAGCCCGGCCGGTCTGGTGCCGGGCTGCGCCCTTTTTTCCGCCAAGACCTTGCGATACGATCACCTGAAGCCCAAGAGATGAGCCTCGCCTCCGTGTCAGAAACCGGCGCCTATCCCGTCCGCAAGCGGCCGTTCGTCCGGCATGCCTTGCCCTATATCCTGAGCCTGCCGGCTTTGCTCGTCTGCATCGGCATCCTCATTCCCTTCGTGACCGCGGTCTATTACTCGCTGATGCGGTTCCGGCTGAACCTGCCGGCGATGAAGGGCTTCATCTGGTTCGACAACTATCTCAATTTCCTGAGCGACGCCGCGTTCTGGAACACGGTCTCGATCTCGCTGATCTATGCCTTCCTCACGGTGGCGGTCGAGCTTGGGCTCGGTCTCGGCATCGCGCTGCTGCTGGTGAAGCCGACCCGGTTCAACAACCTCGCCTCGATCCTGCTGCTGCTGCCGCTGATGACCGCGCCGGCCCTGGCGGCGCTGATGTGGAAGCTGATGACCAATCCCAATTTCGGGATCTTGAGCTATCTGGTCAGCCTGATCGGCTTCACCGACTTCAAATGGGCCTCGGATCCCTCGACCGCGCTCCTCACCGTCACCCTGGTCGATGTCTGGGTCTATACGCCCTTCATCATGATCCTGCTGCTGGCCGGGTTGCGCTCGCTGCCCAAGCAGCCGTTCGAGGCGGCGGCGCTGGACGGCGTGCCCAGGAGCTTCGTCTTCTTCCGCATCACCTTGCCGATGCTGATGCCCTATATCATCACCGCGTCGCTGTTCCGGCTGCTGGATTCGATCCAGCAATTCGATATCGTCTACTCCCTCACCCAGGGCGGCCCGGGCGACACCTTGATGGTGTTCCAGGTGCAGGCCTATCTCGAGTTCTTCCAGTACACCAATGTCGGCCGCTCCGCCGCGCTGATGATGGTGCTCTGGGCGATCACCTATTTCCTCTCCAACATCTTCATCAAGCAGTGGCTGAAGCTGCGCGAGCGCGCCCGAGGTGTTTCATGATGGGAGTCTCCTGATGGAGCAGGTCTCCAGCTTGGAACGCAGCATCCGGACCGTGCTGATCGTGCTGGTCCTGGTCTTCTTCCTGTTTCCGATCTTCTGGATCCTGCTGATGTCGTTCCAGAACAACGACCAGATCCTGAGGATTCCGCCGAGCATCGTGTTCGAGCCGACGCTGGACAACTACCTCACCCTGATCACCGGCAAGCTGCAGACCACCGCCGGCAATCTCGACATCGCCTTCCTGAAGAATCTCGGCAACTCGCTGCTGCTCTCGACCGGCTCGGTGATCCTGTCGCTGATTCTGGGAGTGCCGGCGGCCTATGCATTTGCGCGATTCAAGTTCCGGCTCGGCGAGAACATCGCCTTCACGCTCTTGAGCTTTCGCTTCGCGCCGCCGCTGCTGGTGCTGCTGCCCTTGAGCCTCTATTTCAAGCAGCTGGGCCTGACCGACAGCTATTTCGGCCTGATCTGGATCTACCAGCTGATCTGCCTGCCGCTCATTCTCTGGATCGTCCGCGGCTATTTCGAGGATGTGAGCCCGGACATCGAGCATGCCTATCGCGTCGCCGGGCATTCCTGGTGGACCACCTTCCGCAAGATCGCGATTCCGCTGGCGCGGCCGGGTATCGCGGCCGCCGGCCTCCTGGCCTTCATCTTCGCCTGGAACAACTTCGTCTTCGCGCTGATCCTGGCTTCCGCCGACAAGCAGCCGGTGACGGTGGGGGCGCTCGCCTTCGTGACCGCCTCGGGCATTCAGTACGGCCAGATTGCCGCGGCGATCGTGCTCTCGGTGATGCCGACCCTGCTTCTGGCACTCTACGCCCAGCGCTACCTGGTCGAGGGTCTCTCGCTCGGCGCGGTGAAGGGGTAAAGCGATGAGCGGGTTGGTCCTCAACCATATCTCCAAGGGCTTCAAGTCCGGCAAGGTGCTGGAAGACGTCTCGCTCGACGTCAATGCCGGCGAGATCGTCGCCATCGTCGGGCCGTCGGGCTGCGGCAAGACCGTTCTCTTGCGGATCATCGCCGGGTTGCAGGAGCCGGATGGCGGCACGGTCACGATCGACGGCATCGACATGACCGAGGCCGCGCCGGAATCCCGCGGCGTCGGCATGGCGTTCCAGAATTTCGCGCTGTTCCCGCATTTCAACGCCTTCGACAATATCGCCAGCCCGCTGACCGCGCGCCATATCGCCGCCGAGAGCTTGAAGGAGAAGGTCGGCGCGGTGGCGCGGCTGCTGAAGATCGACCATGTGCTGGGCCATGCGCCGCGCGAGCTCTCCAACGGCCAGAAGCAGCGCACCGCCCTGGCGCGGGCGCTGGTGGCGCAGCCCAAGGTGCTGCTGCTGGACGATCCCTTGCGCAACGTCGATGCCAAGCTGCGCTATGAGATGCGGCTGGAGCTGCCGCGCCTGCTGCGGAGCTACAACGCGGCGGTCATCTACGTGACCCAGGACTACAAGGAGGCGATGGCGCTGGGTGACCGGATCGCGGTCTTGCGCGGCGGCAAGATCGAGCAATGGGCGGCGCCGCGCGACGTTTATGCGACGCCCGCCTCGGTGGAGGTGGCGAAGCTGTTCGGCGATCCCACCATCAACCTGCTGCCTTCGCGGGTGGAGCAGGGCGGGATCCAGCTGCTCGGCCGCAACGTCCCGGCGCCGGAGGCGAGTGGCGCGGTGCTGGCCGGCCTTCGCCCCGAGCATCTCAAGGTCAGCCGCACCGAGATCCCGAACGGCATTCCCTGCGAGCTCGACGCCGTCATGCCGGTGAACGTCCGCAGCGTGCTCTATCTGCGCGGGCCGGCCGGCGAGGAGATCCTGGCCACCGTCGGCGAGAGCGAGGCCGCGAAATTCGGCCGCGACCATCGCCAGGTCTGGGTCGATTTCGCGCCGGAGAACGTTCTGCTGTTCGATGCGGCCAGCGGCGCCCGCATCGGCCACCCAGCGCATTGAGTTTCAAGCCATGGCAAGCCTGCTGCTCGACAACATCACCAAGGTCTATCGCCCGCGCGGCAAGGCGCCGGTCGAGGCGGTGAAGCGCGTCCGGCTCGACGTCAAGGACGGCGAGATCGTGGCGCTACTCGGCTCCTCGGGCTGCGGCAAGACCAGCATGCTCAGGATGATCGCCGGCTTCGAGGACGTGACCGAAGGCGCGATCAAGATCGACGGCAGGGAGATCCACAGGCTGCCGCCGGCGGAGCGGAACGTGGCGATGGCCTTCGAGGGCTATTCGCTCTATCCGCCACTGAAGGTGAAGGAGAATATCGGCTTCGCTCTGCTGCGCCAGCGGGGTGCGGCGACCGATATCGATGCGCGGGTCAAGGAGGTCGCCGAGCTGCTGGAGATCAGCGACGTGCTGGACCGCTATCCCTCGGTGCTCTCCGCCGGCCAGCAGCAGCGCACCTCGCTGGCGCGGGCCTTGATCCGGCGCGCGCCGGTCTCGCTGCTGGACGAGCCGATGTCGCAGCTGGAGCCGCAGCTGCGCGCGATCCTCAGGGCGCGGCTGAAGGACTATCTGATCGCCCACAAGATGACGACGGTCTTCGTAACCCATGACCAGACCGAGGCGATCGCATTGGCGGACCGGATCGCGGTGATGGAGAAGGGCGAGTTGCAGCAATTCGGCACGCCCGACGAGATCAAGCAGAGCCCGAACAACCTGTTCGTCGCGAGCTTCATCGGCGAGCCGCCGATGAACATCTTCGCCGGCGAGGTGCTCGCCGCCCGCGACGGCGTCGCGGTCAAGGGCTTCGGGCCGGACGGCAAGCCGGCTTTCGCGCTGGCGGCGCCCGGCCTCGAGCTCGACGCCAGCCGCAGCCGCAAGGTCCAGATCGGCATTCGCCCGCATCTGATCCAGACCGGTTCCGGCGCGCCCGATGCGACCGGCAAGGTGATCACCAACCATTGGCTCGGCGACCAGAGCCATATCTGCTTCGATGTCGGCGGCGCCACCGTGGTCGGAGTCACCGAGAAGCCGCTCGCCGCCAAGGCCGGCGATGCGCTGCCGGTCAGCTTCCCGTTGCGCGCGATCCATCTGTTCGATCCCGAGACCGGCGACGCGCTGGCGCATGGCCTCGACCGGGCTTGAGCATGGCGGGTGACCTAATCATCGCGATGGATGCCGGCACCTCGGTCATCAAGGCGCTGGTCTTCGATCTCCAAGGCAAGCAGCTCGCCGATGCCGCGCGCCCGAACAGCTACACGACGGGCTCCGGCGGCGCGGTCGAGCAGGACATGGCCCGCACCTGGACCGACAGCGTCGCCGTGCTGGCGGAACTCACCGGCAAGGTCACCGGCCTCAAGGAGCGCGCCGCGGTGCTGGCGATCACCGGGCAAGGCGACGGAACCTGGCTGATGGACAAGGCCGGCGCGCCGGCCGCGCCCGCCTGGCTCTGGCTTGATTCGCGCGCCGCCGGCATCGTGCATGAGATGGATGCCAAGGGCGTGCGGGAGCGCATGTACCTGCACACCGGCTGCGGGCTCAATGCCTGCAATTCGAGCTCGCAGATCACCTGGATGAAGCGCCATGCGCCGGAGGTGCTGGCGCGGGCAGCGACCGCCCATCACTGCAAGGACTGGCTCTACTTCGGCCTGACCGGGAAACGCGTGACGGATGTGACCGAAGGCGTCTTCACCTTCGGCGATTTCCGCACGCGCGCCTATGTGCCGGAGATCCTCGACTGGATGGGCATCGCCGACCAGCAGCGCCTGCTGCCCGAGATGGTCGACGGCACGCGGACCACGCATCCCTTGCAGGCCGGCGCCGCGAAGGCGACCGGATTGCCCGAAGGCCTGCCGGTGTCACTGGGCAGCGTCGATGTGGCCTGCACGGCACTGGGCGCCGGGCTCTATGAGCCGGGCCGTGAGGTGGGCGCCACGATCATCGGCTCGACCTCGATGCATATGCGGCTCGAGCCCAGGGCGGAGAACCTGAAGCTGGCGCCTGAGCCCAGCGGCTACACCATGGCCTTCCCGGTGCCGCAGGCGGTCTCGCGCATGCAGTCCAACATGGCGGCGACGCTCAATATCGACTGGATCGTCGATCTCGCCCGCGATGCAGCGCGCGCGCTCGGCCATGAAGTCGCGCGCAAGGATGCGCTGCTGGCGCTGGATTCCCGCGTGCTCGACGCCAAGCCCGGCGTCGAGATCTATCACCCCTATATCCACGAGGCCGGCGAGCGCGGGCCATTCTTCAACGCCGATGCGCGGGCGCAGTTCATCGGCCTCTCGCAGAAGACCAGCTTCATCGACCTGGTGCGCACGGTCTATGACGGGTTGGTCCTGGCGGCGCGCGATTGCTATGCGGCGATCGGTGGCGCGCCCTCCGAGATCCGCATCGCCGGCGGCGCCGCGCGGTCGAAGGCGTTGAAGACCCTGCTCGCCAGCGGCCTCGGCGTGCCGGTGCGCGAGAGCACGCGGGAAGAGGCGGGGGCCGCCGGCACCGCCATGATGGCCGCGGTCGCGATCGGCGCCGAGCCGGACATGGCGAGCGCGGTCAAGACCTGGGTGACGCCCTGCCTCGGCGGCACGGTGCAGCCGGATCCCGTGCTGCAGAAGCGCTACGACGAATTGTTCCCCATCTATGTGAAGACGCGGAAGCTGATGCCCGAGATCTGGGCCGACCTCACCCGCGCGCGTAACAAGGTCTGAGTATGAACAAGCACCAGATTGCGATCATCGGCGACCATTTCATGAAGGCCGAGGCCTTTACCGAGGCGCTGAAGCGCGTGCCCAACCTCGATGCCGAGGTGCGGACGCTGACCCTGGCCTGGCCCGACCAGCCGATGAAGCATGGCTATGTCGATGGGGGACTCAAAGGCCTGAAGGAATATCTCGGCGAGCCGGAGGAGATTGCGCGTTTCGTCGATGGCGCCGAGATCCTGATCACCCATCTGGCGCCAATCAACGGCGAGATCCTCGACCGCCTGCCGAAGCTGAAGCTGATCGCGGTCTCGCGCGGCGGCCCGGTCAATATCGACGTCACCGCCTGCAAGGCCCACGGTGTGAAGCTGGTCAACACGCCCGGCCGCAACTCTTCCGCGGTGGCCGAGTTCACCATCGCCGCAATCCTCAACGAAACCCGCCTGATCCGCGCCGGCCACGAAGCCCTGCGCAAGGGCATCTGGCGCGGCGATCTCTACCGCTTCGACGTGATCGATTCCGAGCTCTCGGAGATGACCATCGGCCTGATCGGCTATGGCCATATCGGCACCAAGGTGACGCGGCTGCTGAAGCCCTTCGGCTGCCGGATCCTGGTTTGCGACCCTTACGTGATGGTTTCGAAGGACGACCTCGCCGACGGCGTCGAGCAGGTTAACCTCGAGCGCCTGCTGGCCGAGAGCGACGTGGTCAGCCTGCATGCCCGGGTGACCGAGGAGACCAAGGGCTTCCTGGCCGCGAAGCAATTCAGCGCGATGAAGGCGGGCGCCTATTTCATCAATACGGCCAGAGGGCCGATGGTGAACTATGACGATCTTTATCAGGCGCTGAACTCGGGGCATCTCCGGGGCGCCATGCTGGAGACCTTCTGGCTGGAGCCGGTGCCACCCGACGCGCCGCTGCTGAAGCTTGACAACGTCACGCTGACCCCGCATATCGCCGGCGCCTCCCGGACCACCGTGCGGATCGCCGCAAGGATGATCGCGGAGGAGATCCGCCGTTATGCCGCCGGCGAGCCGCCCTTGAACCCCTGCTAGTCCGAAGTTATGGAGCGTTACGACATCCTGGTGGTTGGCGGCGGGATCAACGGGGCCGGCATCGCGCGCGATGCGGCCGGCCGCGGCCTCAAGGTGTTGCTCTGCGAGCGTGACGACCTGGCGCAAGGGACATCGTCGCGCAGCGGTAAATTGGTGCACGGCGGCTTGCGCTATCTCGAATACTACGAGTTCCGCCTGGTGCGCGAGGCGCTGATCGAGCGCGAGGTGCTGCTGCGCGCGGCACCGCATATCATCTGGCCGATGCGCTTCGTCCTGCCGCATTCGCCGGAGCAGCGCCCGGCCTGGCTGGTGCGCCTCGGCCTCTTCCTCTACGACCATCTCGGCGGCCGCAAGATCCTGCCGCCCACGCGGGCGATCGACCTGCCGCGCGATCCGGTCGGAAAGCCGCTGAAGCCGGGGTTCAGTAAGGCCTTCGAATATTCCGACTGCTGGGTCGATGACGCGCGCCTGGTGGTGCTGAACGCCCTCGACGCCGAGAAGCGCGGCGCCAAGATCCTGACCAGAACCGAGGTGATCGGCGGAAAGCGCCAGGGCGACCGCTGGGATGTTACTTTGCGCGACCGCCGCAGCGGTCAGGAGAGTACCGTCAGCGCGAGCTGCATCGTCAACGCCGCCGGCCCCTGGGTCGAGCAGGCCTTGCAGGGCTTCGCCGGCACGACCAGCAGCCGGCGCATCCGCCTGGTCAAGGGCAGCCATCTGGTGACCCGGAAGTTCTGGCAGGGCGACCAGGCCTATCTGCTGCAGAACGACGACAAGCGGGTCATCTTCGTCAATCCGTACGAGGGCGATTTGGCGCTGATCGGCACCACCGACATCGCGGTCGAGGGCAAGCCGGAGGATGCGCGGATCGATGACCGCGAGATCGACTATCTGCTCGGCGTGCTGAAGCGCTACTTCACGGCGCCGCCGGGCCGGGCCGGGATCGTCCATGCCTTCTCCGGCGTGCGGCCGCTCTATGACGACAATGCCGAGAGCCCCTCGGCGGTGACCCGCGACTACATCTTCGACATCGACCCGAAGGAGCCGAGCGAAACCAACGCGCCGATCCTCTCGGTCTTCGGCGGCAAGATCACCACCTACCGCAAGCTCGCCGAGCACGGCCTCGATCGCCTGCGTCCGGCCTTCCCAAAGATGGGCTCGGCCTGGACCGCGGCTGCGCATCTGCCGGGCGGCGAGATCCCGGATGCGGATTTCGACCGCTGGCTGGAGGGTTTCCGGAGGCGCAACGATTTTCTCTCTGCCGAACTCGCCGGACATTATGGCCGACTCTACGGCACGCGGGCCGACGCGCTGCTGGACGGTGCGCGCGGCATGGCCGATCTCGGCCGGCATTTCGGCGCCTTGCTCTACGAGCGCGAGGTCGATTTCCTGCGAACCCATGAATGGGCGATCGACGCCGAGGATATCCTCGATCGCCGCACCAAGCACGGCCTGCACTTGACGCCGGACCAGCGCGCCGCCTTCACATCCTGGCTTGGCGGCGCAGAGCGCGCACGCTTGGCGAACTGACCGTGGTGATTTGATCAACATGGCGCAGGACCTCTTCCTCGGCCTCGACCTCGGCACCGGCGGCGTGCGTGCCTGCGCGATTGACGCGGATGCGCGGATCGTTGGCATCGCCACCGCCGCGCTCCCGGCCCCGCGCCAGGACGGCGACGCGATCGACCAGGAACCGTCGCTCTGGTGGGACGCGGTGGTCGAGACCATCGGCAAGCTCGCCGTCGATCGCGCCGCGATCCGGCGCATCTCCGTCGATGGCACGTCCGGCACCCTGCTGCTGGCCGACGGTGACGGCAAGCCGCTCACGCCCGGCCTGATGTACAACGATGCCCGGGCCGGCGCGGAAGCCGCGCGGATCGGCAACGTTGCGCCGGCCGAGAGCGGGGCCCATGGCCGCAGCTCGGCGCTGGCGAAGCTGTTGCACCTTCTTGCGCGCGGCGCCGACCAGGCGAAGCACGCCTTGCACCAGGCCGACTGGATCGCCGGGCGCTTGACCGGGCGCTTCGATGGCAGCGACGAGAACAATGCGCTGAAGCTCGGCTATGACCCGGTGACGCGGCGCTGGCCGGACTGGCTCGATAAGCTCGGTGTGCCGCGCGCGCTGCTGCCGCAGGTGCGGGTGCCCGGCGCCGAGATCGGCGCGATCGATCCGATGATGGCCCGGCGGCTCGGCCTGTCGTCGGCGACCCGGATCCATGCCGGGACGACCGACGGCGTCGCGGCCTTCATCGCGACGCGGGCCAGCGCGCCGGGCGATGCGGTGACTTCGCTCGGCACCACGCTGGTGGTGAAGCTGCTGGCCGAGAAGCCGGTCTTCGCCGCCGATCAGGGCATCTATTCGCATCGGCTCGGCGACCGCTGGCTGGCCGGCGGCGCTTCAAACACCGGCGGCGCTGCGTTGCTGGCGCATTTCTCCGCGGCGGAGCTCGAGGCAATGACGCCGAAGCTGAGGCCCGCGGAGCCAACGGGCCTCGACTATTATCCACTGCCGAAGCCGGGCGAGCGCTTCCCGATCGCCGATCCCAGCCTGGCGCCGCGGGTGACACCGCGACCCGCGGACGACGTCGTTTTCTTCCAAGGCCTGCTCGAAGGCGTTGCCGCGGTGGAGGCCATGGCCTATCGCCGCCTCGGCGAACTGGGCGCGCCGGCCTTGCGCCGGGTGATCTCGATCGGCGGCGGCGCGAAGAACGCCGCCTGGAGCGAGATCCGGCATCGCCTGCTGGGCGTGCCGGTGACGGTCGCCGAGCAGACCGAAGCCAGCTACGGCGCCGCCTTGCTGGCCCTGCATGCGGGACCGCCATGACGGCAGTCATCACCGGTCTCCGGCAGATCGCCGATCGTTTCGACCATGTGCTGCTCGACCAGTACGGCGTGCTGCATCACGGCAAGGACGTTTTCGTCGAGGCGCGCGACTGCGTCGCCGCTCTGCATGAGCGGGGCAAGCGGGTTCTCGTCCTCACCAATTCCGGCAAAAGGCCGGAGGACAATCTGCAGCGGCTCGCCAAGAAGGGCCTGCCGGCGGAGTCCTATGACGGCGTGCTCTCCTCCGGCGAGGTCGCCTGGCAGGGCTTGCGCGACCGCAAGGCGGTGCCCTTCACCCAGGTCGGCCGGCGTTGTTTTCTGCTGAGCCGCGACGGCGACCGGGGCGTGGTTGATGGACTCGACCTCGATCTGGTCGATCTCGAGGCGGCGGATTTCATCCTGCTCGCGGGACTGGACGACGACCAGTCCGATCCCGGCGCCTGGCGCGATCGTCTGGCCGGCGCCGCGGCGCGGCAGGTGCTGATGATCTGCGCCAATCCCGACATCACCATGTTCTCGCCGCAAGGGCTCTTGCCGGCGCCCGGTGCATTGGCCCAGTCCTATGAAAGCCTCGGTGGCAAGGTCGCCTATATCGGCAAGCCCTATCGGATCATGTTCGAGGCGGCGCTCCGGGCCCTGGGCAATCCGGCACCGGAACGCGTCCTGATGGTCGGCGATTCACTCGATCATGATATTCTGGGCGGGCGCGGCGTCGGGATCCTGACCTTGCTGACCACCTCCGGCGTGCACCGTGAGGCCCTGGTCGGTGCCGCCGATCTCTCCGCGAGTCTGCTTCGACTGGCGGGATCCGAGGCGCGGATGCCGCATTGGGCGATTGATCGACTGGTTTGGTGAAAAGGTGAGCAAGATGCAGCAGCCCGGATTCCTCGAAGACCTGCGCCACATGTCGGCCCGCGTCGGCGCCAACATCCTGCTGGTGCAAGGCGCCGGCGGGAACAGCTCGGTCAAGCAGGACGACGTGCTCTGGGTGAAGGCCTCGGGCGCCTGGCTCGCCGAAGCCAGGGAGAAAGACATGTTCGTGCCGGTCGAGCTGGCCGGAGCGCGGGCGGCCTTGGCGGCGGGCAACGAGAAGATGCCGGTCGCCGGCGGTTTCGGCGAGGTGACCTTGCGCGCCTCGATCGAGACCTCGCTGCATGCGCTGATGCCGCATCCGGTCGTGCTGCATGTCCATGCCGTGAATACGATCGCCTGGGCGGCGCTGGAAGCTGTCGAGGCCGAGCTGGAGAAGCGGCTGCAGGGTCTTGCCTGGCGGCAGCTGCCTTATCGCCGGCCCGGCCTGCCCTTGAGCCAGGTGGTCGCCGAGCATACCGCGAAGACGCGGGCCGATGTGCTGATCCTCGGCAACCACGGGCTGCTGGTCGGCGCCGAGACCTGCGATGCCGCCGAGGCGCTGATCGCCGAAGTCGAACGCCGTCTCGAGCTGAAGCCGCGCAGCGCGCCGGCCGGCGACCTGCGCGCCTTGCATCGGGTCTGCAGCGGTACGGCCTACCGCCCGGCCCATGACGAGGTCTGCCACGGCCTCGCCACCAACCCGCAGAATCTGGCGCTCGCCACCAAGGGTTCGCTCTATCCGGACCATGTGGTCTTCCTCGGTCCGGCTTTGCCGAGCCTCGCCGCGGACGGCGATCTCGCGCAGCTGGTCGCCCAGGCAGAGTCGCAGTCGGTGCCGCCGCCGGTGGCACTGCTGGTACCGGGCGCCGGCGCCGTCGTCCGGCAGGACATCAGTGCCGGCGCCGAGGCGATGCTGGTCTGCCTCGGCCTCGTGGTGGCGCGGATTCCCGACCGCGCGAAAGTGCGCTATCTGCCCGCGCCCGAGGAGCAGGCCTTGCTCAACTGGGATGCCGAGCGCTATCGCCAGCAGATGATGAAGGCGCGTTCGGCCTGACTTTAAACATCATGCCCGGGCTAGACCCGGGCATCTGTTTCCAGCCGGCGCGAGATTGCCGGGTCAAGCCCGGCAATGACGCGGCACTTGGAGCGCGGACTAATAGAGGATCTCGACCCGTGCCTTCTGGAGCGCGGCGCCGAGTTCCGACGGCGGCGCCTGGTTGGTTACCAGGCGGTGGATGTCGGTCAGCGGGCAGACCACCTCGAGGTTGGGCAGGTCGAACTTCGAATGGTCGAGCAGCAGGATATGCTCCTGCGCGCGCGCCAGCATCGCGCGCTTGATCGCCGCGGCGCTGGAATGGACGTCGTTCGGACCTTCGAGCGTGATGCCGCTGGCGCCGATCACCGCGCGGTTGGCGTTGAAGCGCGCGAGATAGGCGAGCGTGTCCGGCCCGGTGACGCTGCCCTCGTGCGAGTCATACTGGCCGGGGCAGGTGAGCACGGTGATCGTCGGGTTGGTCGAGAAGGCCATCGCCACCGCGAAGCAGTTGGTGACGATGGTCAGGTTCTTCGCTTCCGCGGCGAGGCGCCGGGCAAAGTGCAGGGTGGTCGAGCCCGCGTCGATCATCAGCACTTCGCGCGGCTCGATGAGGCCGGCGGCGGTGGCGGCGATCCGCTCGCGTTCCTCGGTCATCGCGTTGAAGCGCTCGTTCCAGGCCGGCTCGAAGCCGAAGGGCCGCACCACGGCGCCGCCATAGGTGCGGTTGATCAGGCCGCTCTGGCCCATCTCCTCGAGGTCGCGGCGAATCGTCTCATAGGAGACGCCGAGCTCGGCGGCGAGATCGGAGATGCGGATCGTCGTCGACACCCTGAGCTCGGTCAGGATCCGGTCCTGCCGGTCTTTCTTGGAGAGCTTAACCACTTCGTTCATCGCCACGTGCAACGCCCCCTGGCTTCGATGGCAGCCAGATTGGCGAGGGCCGACGACTTTGGCAAGAATCCTCGTGCCGCGACATCATCGCGCGGGCTCCAGGTCGGCCTGGATGGCGGCGAGCTGCGACAAGACCGAGCCCATACCGGGCGCGTAGCTGCCGTCCAGCACCGCCGAGCCGACGGTGAAGGCATCGGCGCCGGCCTCGCCGATGGCGCGGATCTGCGCCCGGGAAATGATGCTGCCCGCGACGATCAGACGCTTCTCGCCGAGCCCCTTCTTCGCGGCACGGATCAGCGCGATCGGGTCGGCCTCGATCGCGCGATAGGCCAGCAGGTCGGCACCGGCACAGCCCTTCGCCGCGAAGTCGCGACAATGCGCCTCGATGTCCTCCGGCGTTCCTGCGAGCTTGGTCGGGTGGCCGCGCGGATATCCGGCGAAGGGGAAGAAGCGCGTCTCCACCTTACGGAGGATGTCCTGGATCGCGACCACGTCGGTGCCGCCCAGGACGCAGTCGACCCCGAGTTCCGCGGCGATGCGCGCCGAGGCAAGGCAGGTCTCCGGCGTGGTGCTGACGACTTCCATATAGCTCAGCGCGCCACTCGCTCGGATCGCCTCACGGAGAGCAGCCAGTGTGCCCGGGGAAACCCCGACATCCTTGAAGCCGATATGCTTCAAGCCCAGTGGCCGGACCAACCGGAACAGGTCGAGGCAGTCGGCGACCGTCCGATCCTGCCGCGTCAGCATGAAGATGAAGTCCATAGAGGCTTCGGCCAGGGATGTTTTGCGCTACACAGTCGCTCTGTGATAGTTGTGTGAAGTTACAGATAGTGATGTTGAGATTCAACAGTCCTGATGTTAGCGTCTTCCCATCGCGTTGGCGGGAGAGGCGAGATGAAGCGGAAGTTGTTGCTCGGTTCGGCGGCCCTGGCCTTGCTGGCCGCGACCTGGAGCGCCGCCCAGGCGGAGCCTTCGGCGGCGCTGATCGAGGCGGCCAAGAAGGAGGGCGAGCTCACGATCATCGCCGTGCCGCACGACTGGTGCCGCTACGGTGACGTGATCGGCGCCTTCAAGCAGAAATACCCCTTCCTGACCTTGAACGAGCTCAACCCCGATGCCGGGTCGGGCGACGAGATCGAGGCCATCAAGGCCAACAAGGGCAGCACCGGCCCGCAGGCGCCGGACGTGATCGATGTCGGCCTTTCCTTCGGCCCTTCGGCCAAGAAGGACGGCCTGCTGCAGCCCTACAAGGTCTCGACCTGGGACTCGATCCCGGCCGAACAGAAGGATCCTGAAGGCTACTGGTACGGCGACTATTACGGCGTGCTGGCCTTCGAGGTGAACAAGGACCTGATCAAGAATATCCCGGCCGATTGGCCGGACCTGCTGAAGCCGGAATACAAGGATCAGGTGGCGCTGGACGGCGATCCGCGGAACTCGAATGAATCGATCCAGGCGGTCTTCGCCTCGGGCCTTTCATCCACCGGCGGCGACATCGACAAGGCGGCCGATGCCGGGCTGCAATTCTTCAAGCAGCTGAACCTCGCCGGCAATTTCGTGCCGGCCAGCGGCGGCGCCTCGACCCTGGCGCTGGGCACCACGCCGATCGTGATCCGCTGGGATTATCTCGCGCTCGGCGACCGCGACACGCTGAAGGGCAATCCCGACGTCGCCGTCGTGGTGCCGAAGACCGGCATCGTCGCCGGCGTCTATGTCCAGGCGATCAGCGCCTATGCGCCGCATCCCAACGCCGCCAAGCTCTGGATGGAGCATCTCTATTCCGATGAATCGCAGCTCGCCTGGCTGAACGGCTATTGCCACCCGGCGCGGTTCGACGACCTGGTGAAGCGCAACGTCGTGCCGCCGGCGCTGATGGAAAAGCTGCCGCCCGCCGACAACTACGCCAAGGCGCTGTTCCCGACCCTGGAGCAGCAGGGCAAGGCCAAGGAAATCATCACCCAGCAGTGGGACAGCGTGGTCGGTGTCAACGTGACGACCAACTGATACGGGTTAGAGGTGCGCTTCCTCGATGTCCTCGCAGGAATAGCCGAGGTCGTTGAAGCCGCTCTCCAGGAAGTCGCCGAGCAGCGGGGTGCCGAGCAGATATTCCGCGGTCCCCTTGCTGCCGCGCTGGCGCGCCTGTTCCTTCGCCTCTTCCCAATCCTCGACGTCGTAGTCGCCGCGGCCGATCCAGGTCATCGCCACCAGGTCGGAGAGCTCGTCCTCGTTCAAGGCCTCGAGCGTTCCCATGAGCTCGGCATAGGTCGGGTCGTCGCGCCGGTCCTCCAGCACGTCGATATCGCCGTCATCGGAAGGGTTTGAGCCGGACTCGGTGTCCTCGGGATCGACCTTCACGTCGAACTCCCGTGCCTTGACGATCAGGAAGCAGACGGTCTCCGGGTCCACCGCCAGCTCGACCGGATCTTCCGCTTCGTCTCCCGCAGGCTGTCTCGCCATACCGTCCTCCCTCTGGTTTCGCTCGCTCAACGATCCCGCTGCACCGCGGTTCCACCGGCTCCCGCCGAACTGTCACATTCCGGCGCTACGCTGTCCCGCGGATCGAAGGGAGCCGGAGATGCAGATGCACGTCACGATGCCGAACCTCAAACCGGAAGGCAACAGCATGCCGGATATGCCGGTGCTCGACCTGCCGCTGATTGAGGGGACGCCCGAGAGCCTCGCCGGCTATGGCGAGATCGTCAGCGACCCGGAGAAGCAGAAGATCGAGATCGTGCGCTGGCCGGCGCAAGGCTGGCGCCCGATCGATCCCAACAGCGGCGACGAGGGCGGCACCACCGAGGGCATCTTCGCCTGCCAATGGGTGGGCGACATCCTGAAGGCGCAGAATCATGCGGTCGGCGGCGACTATGTGCTCGGCTGGAGCTGCCTCCCGAGCCAGGCCTCGGAAACCCACGCGACCCTTGGCCGGCATCGCGCGCTGATGTGGCGGGCGAACTATCACCCGGACGGCGGCCAGATGTTCTTTCCGCTGGAGGAGGCGCCCTTCGTCGTACCGCTCGCCTTGCCCGGCGACGACGTGACGCCGCAGGATTTCAAGGCCTTCTGGTTCGACGGCTCGAAGGGCCTCTACCTCCACCCCAACGTCTGGCATGACGGCGTCTTCCCGGCGACCGACACCGGCCGCTACTTCGGCCGCCAGGGCCGGGTGCACGCGCGGGTCAGCGCCAATTTTCCGAACGAGTTCGGCTGCTACCTCGGCGCGCCGCTGATCCGCTAGCGGTCGAAATCCACCGCAACGGTGTTACCGCCGCTGACCACGATGCCGACCCGCTCGCCTTCTTTCGGCTGGTAGCGGCCGGAGAGCAAGGCGGCGGTCGCGGCGCTGCCGCCGGGCTCGCCGGCGACGCGGAGCACGTCCCAGAGCGCCTTCTGCGCGGCGCGGATCGCGTCATCGGCGACCAGCACGACCTCGGCCACGTGAGCGCGGGCGATGGGGAAGACCTGCGCGCCGATCTGCTTCGGCGCCAGCGAATCCGCGGCGATGCCGCCGGCCTCGGCATCGACCGGCTTGCCGGCCGCGAGTGCCTTGGTGAGGGTCGGGGCGAGCTCGGGTTCGACGCCGACCACCTTCACCTTGCCGCGATACCAGGCGGCGATACCGGCGATCAACCCGCCGCCGCCGACACCGACCAGCAAGGTATCGATCCCGGGCGCCTGCTCCTCCATCTCCTTCGCCAGGGTGCCCTGGCCCAGCATGGTCTCGCGCTGGTCGAAGGCGTGGACCGTGAGCGCGCGGTGCTCGCGGGCCCAGGTCTCGGAGGCAGCATAGGCGTCGGCATAGCGCGCGCCGCCGACGATGAGGTCGGCGCCGCAGCTCCGGATGCGTGCGATCTTCGCCGGCGAGGAGATCTCCGGGACGTAGATCCGCGCCGGCACGCCGAGGCGCCTGGCAGCAAATGCGACGGCGGCCCCGTGGTTGCCGCCGGAGGCCGCGACCACGCCCGCTTCCGGAATCTCGCGCGTGAGCAAGTGGGTGAAGGCGCCGCGGCTCTTGAACGAGCCGGCATGCTGCATGAGTTCCAGCTTGAAGGTGAGCGGCCGCGGCGGCAGGCCGAAATCCGCGGCATCGACCTCGAGGATCGGCGTGCGGCGGATGTGGGGACGGATGATGTCCGCGACGGCGGCGATCGCCGCGCGGTCGATGGGATGGTCATGGGTCACGGGGCGCAAGCTTTCTGAGGTAGAATTTAATATTCGGTCGTCATCCCCGGGCTTGGCCCGGGGATGACGAGCGCTGAGGGTGGCGCTCGTCAGCGCTGGTTGCGCCAGCGGTTGACCACGTTCTGCAGGAATGAATCCGAGCTGACCTCGGTGGCCCAGGCGGTGGAGAAGGGCGCGGTCTTGCTGCGCGGGCGGCCGTCCTGCGGCAGCTCGTCGAAGCAGATCCGGGTCGGGATCGGCACGCCTTCGCCGACGGCGATGGCTTCCGCGTTGCGCAGCGAGGGCAGCTCGTCCAGCAGGCCGATGCCGGATTCCGGCATGGCGGCGCGCAGGAACTCCTGGTCCTTCTGGTTGCTCATGCGCAGCGCGAAGATGGTGTTGCACTGGCTGAGCACGGTCGAATCCAGTTCCGACGGGCGCTGGCTCACGAGACAGAGCGAGACGCCGTATTTGCGGCCTTCCTTGGCGATGCGGGAGAGCGCCCGCTTGGTGGGCTCGAAGACGGTCTTGTTCTCGGCGGGCGCGTAACGGTGCGCCTCCTCGCAGACCAGCAGGATCGGCACGGTCTGGTCGCTCCAGAGCGCGAAGTCGAAGGTCATGCGGCAGAGCAGCGACACCACGACGTTCAGGACTTCCGAGGGAATCCCCGACGTGTCGATCACGGTGACCGGCTTGTCGCGGACCGGGATGCGGAACAGCCGCGAGAGGATCGCCGCCATGTTGTCGCGCACGGTGACGCCCGGGAACATGAAGGAGAAGCGGCGGTCGGATTGCAGGCTGAGGAACTGCTCGCGGATTCTGAGATAGGGCGCGGAATCGACCGGGCGGTCGAGCTTGCCCATGGCCTCGTCCAGGAGCTGGGTCACTTCGGAGAGGCGATAGGGCACCGGCGTGTCGATGGTGACCGTCGAGGTGGTGTCGCGCACCGCGAGCAGGTTGCGCTTCGCCTGCACGATCACCTGGTGGAGGATGACGGAGTCGATTTCCGGCGTCTGGCTGGCATCGCCGATGATCAGCTGCTTCATCTCCTCGAAATTGAGCAGCCAGTACGGCAGCTGCAGGTCGGCCGGCGTGATCTGCTCGGCCATGTCGCCGAAGGCGGGCGCGAACTCGTTGTGCTGGTCGAGGACGACGATATGCGCCTTGCTGTGGGCGGCGAGGATGTTCCTGAGGATCACGGCCACCGCGCAGGACTTGCCGGTGCCGGTGGTGCCGAGCACGGCGAAATGCTTGCCCAGGAGCTCGTCCACCATGACGCAGGCGGGGATCGATTTGTCCTGGTTGACGACGCCGATCCTGACACCGTTGTCGCCGGCGCGCATGAAGACCCGGCGCAGGTCGTCGCGCGAAGTGTGAAAGACCCCGTCGCCGAGGCCCGGGAAGGTGGAGACGCCGCGGCGAAAGATGCCGTCGTGCTCGATCTCGCCGATCAGCTCCAGTTCCATGATGCGGAGCTCGGCCTTGCCTTCGATCTGCTCCGGGATCGGAATGCTGAGCCCCGTCACCAGGCCGAAGGCAATGGTCGTCGCGGTGCGGACGTTGACGACCTCGCCGATATCCGGCTTGCGGCTCGCCGGGTTGTCATCATCGCCGCCGATATGCTGGTCCAAGAGCGTGATCAGCTGGCTGCCGGAGACCGACACCACGCGCCCGATGCGCGTCGCCTGAAGGTCAGCGGTGAGAGGAGCGGCTTCGTTCATCGTGTCAGACTTTCCGGAGACGGCTGGTGGGCATGTTCGGGTGATACGGCGCGGGTGCGATCCGGTGGGAAGCGCACCGTGACGGTGGTGCCGCTGCCGGGCTCGCTGTCGATCTTCAGGGTGCCGCCATGCATCTCGACGAAACCTTTGCTCAAGGGCAGGCCGAGGCCGGTGCCCTCGTATTTGCGGCTCAAGTCGCTGGAGACCTGGGCGAAGGGCACCAGCGCCTTCCAGATATCCTCCTCGGCGATGCCGATGCCGGTATCCGACACCGAGACATTGAGCCAGCCGTCGGAGGCGACCGCGGCGGCGAGCGTCACCTTGCCGCCGCGCGGCGTGAACTTCACCGCGTTGGACAGAAGGTTGATCAGGATCTGCTTGAAATACTGCTGGTCGGCGTAAAGCTGCGGCAGCGTTTCCGGCATCGAGACGATCATCGACTGGCCGGCGCCTTCGGCCTGCGGCCGCACGAAGGAGACCGGGATTTCTACGGCTTCCGCCGGGTTGAACCACTCCTCATGCAACTCGGCGCGGCCGGCTTCGATCTTCGCCAGGTCGAGGATGCGGTTCACTTCGCGCAGCAGATGCTCGCCCGCGGTGTGGATGTCCTTGGCGTATGAGGTGACGCGGGCCGGGTTGGTCGCCTGGGTCGGGTTGGTCATCAGCTGCGAGAAGCCGATGATTGCATTCAACGGCGTGCGGAGCTCGTGGCTCATGTTGGCGAGGAACTCGGTCTTGGCGCGGTTGGCCGCTTCGGCGCCGAGCATCGCGGCATGCATGATCTCGGCATTGCGCTCGGCTTCCTGCCGGGCGGCGACCAGGCCCATCTCGGCGTGGTGGCGGCGGACCAGGATGCCCAACTGGCTGGAATACTCGGCAAGCAGCGACCGGCGGCCGGAAGACGGACGAAAATGCGGTCGCATAACCTCTTCCTCCGCTCCCTCGATCGGACGCGACGGCGCCCGACTCCCCAAGTCCCAAACGTGACCCGAAAAAGCTCCTACTGATATCGGCCGGGAATGGTTAACTTCCAGTTACCGATAGTGTCCAATCCTTACCGAAATCTAGACCGGATCGCCGGTTCCAGCCACAGCGCGATACCAGGCGAAGCCGGCTTTCGGCAGCCTTGTGCGGTCGGTCACAAAATCGGCAAAGACCAATCCGAACTGCATCTTATAGCCCATCCGGCATTCGAAGTTGTCAAGCGGTGGCCGGGCCATGCTGCCCTGTGCATCGCAGCCCTCCCAGCGGCGCCTGGTCCACGCGGCGGTGAAGGCGCAGGAAGGCGATCCTCTCCCTCATCCGCGAACGCGGACCCGTCAATCAGCGCATCGCTGGATGAGAACCAGAGGGGGCGCGGCGGCTCAGCGCAGCGGTCAACCTCGGGCGGCGCGGACCTTGCTCAAGTCGACCGGCGGCTGGGCGGTTTTCAGGAAGGCCTTGATGCTGCGGATCGCCTGGCGGGTGCGCGCCTCGTTCTCGACCAAAGCGAAGCGGACGAAGCCGTCGCCCTGCTCGCCGAAGCCGGTGCCCGGAGCCACCGCGACATTGGCCTCGGTCAGCAGCAGCTTGGAGAAATCGAGCGAGCCCAGGTGTTGGAAGCGTTCCGGGATCGGCGCCCAGGCGAACATCGAGCCCGCCGGCGGATCGACCGGCCAGCCGGCCGCGCGCAGCCCTTCGATCAGCACGTCGCGGCGGCTCTTGTAGCGGGCCCGCATCTCATCGACGCAGTCCTGCGGGCCGTTGAGCGCGGCGGTCGCCGCCACCTGGATCGGGGTGAAGGCGCCGTAGTCGAGATAGGACTTCACCCGCGCCAGCGCGCCGATCAGCTTGGCGTTGCCGGCGCAGAAGCCGATCCGCCAGCCCGGCATCGAATAGGTCTTGGACAGGGACGAGAACTCGACCGCGATCTCCTTGGCACCCGGCACCTGCAGCACCGAGGGCGGCGGCACGCCGTCGAAATAGACCTCCGAATAGGCGATGTCGGAGATGATGTAGATGCCGTGTCGCCGGCAGAAGGCGACCACCTCCTCGTAGAAGTCGAGGCTCGCCATCTCGGCGGTCGGGTTGCTGGGATAGTTGATGACGACGGCCACCGGCTTCGGCACCGAGTGGCGCACCGCGCGGTCCATCGCGCTCATGAATTCCGGACCCGGGCGGAACGGGATCGAGCGGATCGCCGCCCCGGCGATGATGAAGCCGAAGGCATGGATCGGGTAGCTCGGATTCGGCGCCAGGATGATGTCGCCCGGGCTGGTGATTGCCTGGGCGAGATTGGCGAGGCCTTCCTTCGAGCCCAGGGTCACGATCGCCTCGCGCTCGGGATCGATCTCGACGTTGAAGCGGCGGGCATAATAGGCGGACAAGGCCTTGCGCAAGCCCGGGATGCCGCGAGAGTTCGAATAACGGTGCACCCTGGGATCGGCCAGCGTCTCGGTCAGCTTGTCGATGACATGCTTCGGCGGCGGCATGTCGGGATTGCCCATGCCGAAATCGACGATGTCCTGACCGGCGGCCCGCCCGGCGGCTTTGAGCTTGTTGACCTCAGCGAAGACGTAAGGGGGCAGGCGCTTGGTGCGGTAGAACTCGGTGTCGGTCATCGGTCTCTGCTCTCGAAAAGCGATTTCGGCATCTTTCCAAAGAAAGCCGGCATCGCCAAACGCTTTCTGCGCCTATTGTATTCTGGGGGAGCTGTGTACCGCTCTCATCTTAAGAGAGGAGGCCGGTTAAGAGAGGAGGCCGGCCTCCAGCCGGTGCAGCGCCTGGATGGTGAGCGCCGCCGCCGAAGCGCGGTTCTCGACGCCGAGCTTCTCGAAGACCTGCTCCAGGTGCTTGTTGACCGTCCGCGGGCTGATGCCGAGGACGGTCGAGATGTCCTTGTTGGACTTGCCGCGCGCAATCCAGAGCAGCACCTCGGCCTCGCGTCCGGTCAGCGCGAAGTGCCGCCGCAGCCGCTCGGCGTCCTGCCTGGGCTCGACCTGGGTGACGCGCAGCAGCCGCTCGCCGGCCTGCACCTGGCCGAGATAGGCGAGCTCGACCTTGCGCGCCTCCGTGCCCCAGACGTAAGTGGCGTGCTCGGGGCCGCCCTCGGCTGTGCGCGCCATCCAGTCGATGATCTCGTCCGGAAGGCGGAAGTTGGACTCCTGGGCGTCGGGCGAGACCTGGCGCAGCAGCCGCACCGCCTGCGGGGTCGACCAGCGCAATGTGCCTTCCGGCGTCACGGAGAGCAGGAAGCGGCCGGTCGCATCCAGCGCGGAATGCGCCGCGGCCGAGCGGCGGGCATTGCGGAGATGGACCCGCACCCGGGCGATCAACTCGTCGATCACGATCGGCTTGGTGAGATAGTCGACGCCGCCGACCTCCAGCCCGCGCACGATATGCTCGGTCTCGCTCAAGCCGGTCATGAAGATGACCGGCACATGGGCGAGATGGTCGATGGCCTTCAATCGCCGGCAGGCTTCGAAGCCGCCGATCCCCGGCATCACTGCATCCATCAGGATGAGATCGGGCGTCACCTGTTCGGTCAGGGTCAGCGCGCTCTCGCCGTCGAGCGCCACCAGGACCGTCGCCCCCGTGCTCTCGACCGCCTGGGTGATGAAGCCGAGCGTGTCCGGCGAGTCATCAACCACCAGAATGATGTCGCGCCGCGGCTCCACGGCAGCTTCAGGAAGCGGCGCGCTCAAGCAGGTCCTCCAGTCGCGCCATATACTGCTTCAGCTCGAAATTCCGCACCAGGCTTCGGAGCTCGGCAATCACGGTGGAATGCTCCGGACTCGAGCCCGCGACCTCGTCGAGCTTGGCCTCGATGCCGCGCACATAGCCGATCTTGCCGAGGCGGTGCAGGTCGGAGAGATGTTGCATCGGCAACGGCGCGGCGGTATCGGCCTTGGCCGCCATGTCCTCGTCATAGATCCAGTCGAGGCCGAGCGCGTCGCGGATCGCGGCCAGCAGGTGGTTGACCTCGATCGGCTTGGTGACGAAGGCGGTGTCGTCGAAGGCATGGGCCTGCATCTGCTCGTCGGCATTGGCCGAGACGATGACGATCGGAATCGACTGCGCGCGTTCGCGCAGCCGCCGCGCCACCTCCCAGCCGTTCATGTCGGGCATGGTGAGGTCGAGCAGCGCGAGGTCGGGCGGGTTCGCCGCCGCGCGCTCGAGGCAGATCGTGCCGTTCGGCGCGGTAGTGAGATCGAAGCCGAGCGGGGTCAGCAATTCGTTCAGGAGATCGAGATGGCCGAGGTCGTCGTCGGCCGCGAGGACTCTCATCTTGCGGCCGCGATAGCCGATGATCCGCCGCTGGCGCACCGCCACCACCGGCGGGCTCGCCGCCGACAGCATCAAGCGGACGCGGAACAAGCTGCCTTCGCCGGGCGTGCTTTCGACCGAGACCTCGCCGCCCATGATTTCGGCCAGCAGCTTGGTGATGGTGAGGCCGAGGCCGGTCCCCGGCACGCCGAGCGCGCTCGCGGTCCGGCCGCGCTCGAAGGGCTGGAAGATGCGGGCGAGGTCGGCCGCGTCGATGCCGATGCCGGTATCGGCGATCTCGAACTCGGAAATCTGGCCGCGATGCCGGGCGCGAAACACGACTCCGCCCTGGCGCGTGTATTTGATCGCGTTGGAGAGCAGGTTGATCAGCACCTGCTTCAGGCGTTTCTCGTCGGCGAAGACGTAAGGCGGCAAGGCCGCCGAGGGCTCGTAGCGGAACTGGATGCCCTTGGCGCCGGCCTGGATCCGGAACATGTCGACCAGCTGCTCGAGGAGCTCGGTCAGCGCGATGCGGTCGCGGTTCAACTGCAGGCGGCCGGCCTCGATCTTCGCGATATCGAGCAGACCGTCGACCAGGGTCGAGAGATGCTCGGAGCTGCGGCGGATCACGCGCACGGCGTCCTGCGTATGCGGCGACAAGGCGGCGTCGCGCTCCATCAGCTGCGCGTAGCCGAAGACCGCGTTCAGGGGCGCGCGGATCTCGTGGCTGACACCGACGATATAGCGACTCTTGGCGATGTTGGCGGCTTCCGCCGCGCTCTTGGCCTTCTGCAGCTGGTCGTAGGTGCGCTCATGGGCCTCGATCTCATGCGTCAGCATCTGGGTCTGGCGCTCGGTTTCCTCCTCGGCGACCTGCCGGCTCTCGTGCGCCAGGACCATCAGCCAGGCGACGATGCCGGCGATGCCGAACAGCGCGAAATAGACCGAGAGCAGGGTGGTGTGGACGGTCGCGGTATCATCCGCGATGGCGGCGGTGCCCTGGAACAGGCCGATCAAGAGCAGCGTGCCGGCGATCACCAGGTTGAAGGTGAGGAACAGACCGGCGAAGCGGCCGAGCCGCGAGTTAAGGCCGATCGCCATCCGCGCCGGCAGCACCTTGCGGAGCGCCAATTGCAGCTGGTCGGTGAAGCGGCTGTTGGTCTTGCAGAGGTCGTGGCAGCGGGCGTCCAGCGTGCAGCAGAGCGAGCAGATCGGCCCGACATAGGCCGGGCAATAGGACATGTCTTCGCGCTCGAACTGGTGCTCGCAGATGCAGCAGCGCACCAGCTTGGCGCCGTCCCAGTCGGTCTCCGGCGCGCGGGCGATATAGTAGCGCCCTCTCGTCCAGAGCGCGATCAGCGGCGCCGCGGCGATCGCGGTGAAGAGGCCGACGAAGGCGGCCAGCGCCTGCAAGGTCTCGCCGAACAGGCCGAAATAGGCCGAGGTCGAGAGCAGGATCGAGATCAGCATGGCGCCGACCCCGACCGGATTAATGTCGTAGAGATGAGCGCGGCGGAACTCGATGCCTTTCGGGCTCAAGCCCAGCGGCTTGTTGATCACGAGATCGGCGACCAGCGCGCCAATCCAGGCGACCGCGAAGTTGGAATAGAGGCCGAGGATCTTCTCGATCGCCTGGAAGATGCCGAGCTCCATCAGCAGCAGCGCGAGCAGCGCGTTGAACACCACCCAGACCACGCGGCCGGGATGGGAATGGGTCAGGCGGGAGAAGAAGTTCGACCAGGCGATCGAGCCGGCATAGACGTTGGTCACGTTGATCTTGATCTGGCAGGTGATGACGAAGATGCCGGTGAGGACGATCGCGGTCTGCGGCGAGAGCGACATCGCCTCGAAGGCGACCTTGAAGAGTTGGGTCGGTTCGGCGGCACGTTCGAGCGGCACGCCGTGCCGCAAGGCCAGCACGGCGAGGAAGGATCCCGTCAGCAGCTTGATGGCGCCGAGGAAGATCCAGCCCGGCCCGGAAGGCAGCAGAGCCGCCCACCAGAGCAGGCGCGCGCGCAACCCACCCTCCGGCTTCGGCGAGGGGAGGAAGCGCAGGTAATCGGCCTGCTCGCCGATCTGCGGCGCGAAGGAGAGCAGGGTGGAGGCGGCGAGGCCGAACAGGATCAGGTCGAAACCGCCGGCGGTCTGCTCTGAACCGACGAAGCTGGTCCAGTCCTTGAGCGCCGGCGCGTCGCTCATGCCGATGGTGAGGAGCGGGACGAATTGCAGGATCAGCCAGATCGGCTGGGTCCAGACCTGCAAGCCGCTGATCAGGCGGATGCCGTAGGTGACGATCGGGATCACCACCAAGGCGCAGATGATGTAGGCGACCCAGAGCGGCATCGCGAACCACATCTCCAGCGCCAGCGCCATGATCACCGCCTCGACCGAGAACAGGAGGAAGGTGAAGGAGGCGTAGATCAGCGAGGTGATGGTGGAGCCGATATAGCCGAAACCGGCGCCGCGGGTCAGCAGATCGACATCGACGCCGTATTTGCTGGCGGTGAAGCTGATCGGCAACCCGGTCAGGAAAATCAGCACGCCGACGACGGCGATCGCCATCACGGTGTTGTCGAAGCCGTAGGCCAGCGTGAGGGCGCCGCCGATCGCCTCGCAGGCCAGGAAGGAGATCGCGCCCAGCGCCGTATTGGAGACCCGGAACAGCGACCAGCGCCGCGCCTCATGCGCGGTGAAGCGCAGCGCGTAGTCCTCCAGGGTCTGGTTGCCGACCCACTGGTTGTATTGCCGCCGGACCCGGGCAATGCGCTGTCGGCCGGTCATCGGCCAACACTCGGTATTCTTGATATCCCCTCCCCCGAGCCTGCGGACGGATGTCCGCCTTCGCGGACGGTGGGAGGGTAAGGGAGGGGGTTGATGCAGCCGTGACGCTTTAGATCCAGCGCGGGATCGCTTTTCTGCGCGAAATGCAGACACATCACAGCTGCATCAACCCCCTCCCCAGCCCTCCCCCAATCTTGGGGGAGGGGACTCTTTGAAGAGTCTCCCCGAGCGAGTATGCGCCCGCCTGTTGCTGCGTTGCAATATACGTCAAATGCCCCATACCCGGCTTTGTCATCCGGGCGTTAGATGGGGCTAACAATCAGAAAAACCGAGGTTATTCCGCCGATGCGGGGCCTGGCGGGGAACCGCTGCGCCCAAAGGATGAGCCTCGGATAATGCGACGCAACATGGGACGGCTTCTCAGCAAAGGAGACTAGGATGAAGATGGGAAAGACAAAATTGGCATTGCTCGCGGGCCTCGCCGTGAGCTTCGGGGCGGGTGCCGCCTCGGCCGAAGAGACGATCAAGGTCGGAATCCTGCACTCGCTCTCGGGCACGATGGCGATCAGCGAGACGACTCTGAAGGACGTCATGCTGATGCTGATCGAGCAGCAGAACGCCAAGGGCGGGTTGCTCGGCAAGAAACTCGAAGCCGTTGTGGTTGACCCGGCCTCGAACTGGCCGCTGTTCGCCGAGAAGGCGAAGCAGCTCCTGGAAGTGGACAAGGTCGCGGCGACCTTCGGCTGCTGGACCTCGGTCTCGCGCAAGTCGGTGCTGCCGGTGTTCGAGCAGGACAACGGCATCCTGTTCTATCCGGTGCAATACGAAGGCGAGGAGAGCTCGCGCAACGTCTTCTACACCGGCGCCGCGCCGAACCAGCAGGCGATCCCGGCGGTCGATTACCTGATGAACGAGGAAGGGGTGAAGCGCTGGGTGCTGGAAGGCACCGACTACGTCTATCCGCGCACCACCAACAAGATCCTTGAGGCCTATCTGAAGATGAAGGGCGTGCCGCCTGAGGACATCATGGTCAACTACACGCCGTTCGGCTTCAGCGACTGGCAGACCGAGGTCGGCAACATCAAGAAGTTCGGCTCCGCGGGCAAGAAGACCGCCGTCGTCTCCACCGTCAACGGCGACGCCAACGTGCCGTTCTACAAGGAGCTCGGCAACCAGGGCGTCAAGGCGACCGACATCCCGGTCGTGGCCTTCTCGGTCGGCGAGGAAGAGCTGGCCGGCCTCGACACCAAGCCGCTGGTCGGCCACCTCGCGGCCTGGAACTACTTCATGAGCGTGGACGCGCCGGAGAACAAGGCCTTCATCGACGAGTGGCACAAGTTCACCAAGAACGACAAGCGCACCACCAACGACCCGATGGAAGCCCACTATATCGGCTTCAACATGTGGGTGAAGGCGGTGGAGAAGGCCGGCACCATCGATCCCGACGCCGTGATCGACGCGATGATCGGCGTCTCGGTGCCGAACCTGACCGGCGGCTATTCGGCGATGATGCCGAATCACCACATCACCAAGCCGGTGCTGATCGGCGAGATCCAGGCCGACGGCCAGCTCGACACCGTGTGGCAGACCTCCGGTCTGGTTCCCGGCGACGAGTGGTCCGACTATCTCGACGGCTCGAAGGACCTGATCTCGGATTGGCGCAAGCCGCTCTCCTGCGGGAACTTCAACGTCAAGACCGGCAAGTGCGGCGGTGCTGAAACCGTCGCGACTCAGTAACGGTGGGCGCCGTCCGGCGGCCGTGCGGTGCGACGCGCGGCCGCCGGAGCGGCGGAAGACCATGCGCAAGCTCCTGCTCATTCTCCTGCTGCTGCTCGGCGCGGCCGGCCGTACCGAGGCCGATACCGTCGATGACATCCTCGCCGGCTTCGCCAGCAGCAAATATGACGAGATCGAAAAGGCGATCGCGGCGCTGGCGGCGAGCGGCGATGCGGCCGCCCCGGCGATCCTCGAGGCCTTGAATGCCGGCAGCCTGCAGGTCGCTGCCGACAAGCGGGTCTATATCAAAGGCGAGGACGGGAGCCTGAAGGCGGCGCGCGGCGGCGCCGACATGACTGGCGAGATGCCGCCGGGCCTCAAGCCGGTCAAGCTCAACAATCGGGTCCGGCGCGCGATCGAGGCGGCGATGGGACAGTTGACCCTCCTGTCTCCCGACCCGTCGAAGCGCCTCACTGCAGCGGCGTCCCTGTTCCACGCGCCGGACCCGGCCCAATTGCCGGCGGTCGAAGCCGCGATCGCCAAGGAGAGCGATCCCGCCGTGAAGCGCGCCTTCGAGGCGGCGCGGGCGGCGGTCGTGCTCGCCGCGCCGGACGCCGCGGAGGCGGACAAGATCGCCGCCGTCGCGCTGATCGCGGTGCGCGGCGACGAGGATGCGAAGTCGCTGCTCGATGCTGCCGCGGCCAGCGGCTCGCCCGCGGTCGCAGAAGCGGCGAACGTCGCGCTCAAGGGGATCGAGCGGTCGCTGGCGGTTTGGTCGGCGGCGCAGAATGTCTATTACGGCCTGAGCCTGGGCTCGGTGCTGCTGCTGGCGGCGATCGGCCTTGCGATCACCTTCGGCGTCATGGGCGTCATCAACATGGCCCATGGCGAGATGGTGATGCTCGGCGCCTATACGACCTATGTGGTGCAGCAGGCGGTGATGGCCGCGGCGCCGGGCCTGACCGACCTGGCGCTGCTGATCGCCGTGCCCGCGGCCTTCCTGGTAAGCGGCGCCGCCGGGATCGCGATCGAGCGCTCGATCATCCGCTTCCTCTATGGCAGGCCGCTGGAGACGCTGCTCGCGACCTTCGGCCTCTCGCTGGTGCTGCAGCAGGCCATGCGCTCGATCTTCGGGCCGACCAACCTCCAGGTCGACAATCCGTCCTGGATGAGCGGGTCGATGCAGCTCGGCGGTCTGGCGATCACCTATAACCGGTTCTGGATCATTCTGTTCGCGATCGCCATCTTCGCGCTGCTGACCCTGGTCTTGCGCAAGACCGCGCTCGGCCTGCAGATGCGCGCGGTGACGCAGAACCGGCGCATGGCGGCCTCGATGGGGATCCGCACCGGCTGGGTGGATTCGCTGACCTTCGGCCTGGGCTCCGGCGTGGCCGGGATCGCCGGCGTCGCCTTGAGCCAGATCGACAATGTCAGCCCCAATCTCGGCCAGTCCTACATCATCGACAGCTTCATGGTCGTGGTGTTCGGCGGGGTCGGCAATCTCTGGGGCACGCTGGTGGGCGCCATGTCATTGGGCGTGGCCAACAAGCTGCTGGAGCCGGTGGCGGGGGCGGTGCTCGGCAAGATCGTCGTGCTGGTGCTGCTGGTGCTGTTCATCCAGCGCCGGCCACGCGGCCTGTTCCCGGTCAAGGGCCGGGCGGTGGAGTCATGAGCGCCCTTCGCACATATTCCGTTGCGCTGACGATCATGGGTGGCTCGCTGGCGGTGGCGCTGTTGAGCCTGCTGCCGGCGGAGCATGCCTTGCACGTGCCGGGCTATGTCGTGGCTTTGCTCGGCAAGTATCTTTGCTATGCATTGCTGGCGTTGAGCGTCGACCTGGTCTGGGGCTATGTCGGAATCCTGTCCCTCGGGCATGGCGCCTTTTTCGCGATCGGCGGCTATGCCATGGGCATGTACCTGATGCGGCAGATCGGCACCCGCGGCGTCTATGGCGATCCGCTGCTGCCGGATTTCATGGTGTTCCTGAACTGGAAGGAGCTGCCCTGGTACTGGCACGGCTTCGACAGTTTCGGTTTCGCCCTGCTGATCATGGCACTGGCGCCGGGCCTGCTCGCCTTCGTCTTCGGCTATCTCGCCTTCCGGAGCCGTGTCACCGGCGTCTATCTCTCGATCATCACCCAGGCGCTGACCTATGCGCTGATGCTGGCCTTCTTCCGCAACGACATGGGCTTCGGCGGCAACAACGGGCTGACCGATTTCAAGGACATCCTCGGCTTCAGCCTGCAATCCGATGCGACCCATGCCGGCCTGCTGATCGCCAGCGCCACCTTGCTCACCGTCTTCTACCTCGTCTGCCGGGTGCTGGTCGGGGCGCGGTTCGGCAAGGTGCTGGTGGCGATCCGCGACGCGGAGAGCCGGGCGCGCTTCCTCGGCTACCGGGTCGAGCGCTACAAGGTCGCGGTCTTCGTCTTCTCGGCGGTGATGGCGGGGCTGGCCGGCGCGCTCTACGTGCCGCAGGTCGGCATCATCAATCCGGGCGAGTTCGCGCCGGCCAATTCGATCGAGGCGGTGATCTGGGTCGCGGTCGGCGGCCGCGGCACCCTGGTCGGCGCCGTCATCGGCGCGG
Organism: Dongia sp. agr-C8; assembly: GCF_054658695.1. Classification (NCBI taxonomy): domain Bacteria; kingdom Pseudomonadati; phylum Pseudomonadota; class Alphaproteobacteria; order Rhodospirillales; family Dongiaceae; genus Dongia; species Dongia sp. agr-C8. The sequence goes on along the minus strand of NZ_BAAGHZ010000002.1, from coordinate 1,332,264 downwards.
TGCTGGTTAATCTCGGCAAGACCATCTTCACCGGGGCGCTGCCGGAGCTCTGGCTGTTCGCTTTGGGCGGGCTTTTCATCCTGGTCACCTTGTTCATGCCTAAAGGCGTGGTCGGCGTCTGGGATCGCCTCATGGCCTCGCGCAAGGCGGAAGCGAAGCCGGCTTTGATCGCGGCACCCCTGCAGCAGCCGGAGGCCGGCGAATGATCGAGACCAATGCGCTGCTCTATCTCGACGGCGTCACGGTCAGCTTCGACGGCTTCAGGGCGCTGAACACGCTCTCCTTCGTGGTCGAGCCGGGGGAGATGCGGGCGGTGATCGGCCCCAACGGCGCCGGCAAGACCACGATGATGGACGTGATCACCGGCAAGACCCGGCCGGACACCGGCACGGCTCTCTTCCGCGGGACCGCCGATCTCACGCGGCTGGACGAGGCGGAGATCGCGACCCTCGGCATTGGGCGCAAGTTCCAGAAGCCGACCGTGTTCGAGATGCACAGCGTCACCGACAACCTGCTGCTGGCCCTGAAAGGCGACCGCGCGCCGCGCCGGGTGCTGTTCGCGCGCGAGACCCCGTCGGAACGGGGGCGGATCGACGAGATCCTGGAGACGGTGCGGCTCTCCCCGGTGCGGAAGCGCCTGGCCGGCGAGCTGTCGCATGGCCAGAAGCAATGGCTGGAGATCGGCATGCTGCTCGCCCAGGAACCGGAACTGCTGCTGGTGGACGAGCCGGTCGCCGGCATGACCGATGCCGAGACGGCGGATACCGCCGACCTGCTGCGCCGGATCAACCAGACCCGGAGCGTCGTGGTGGTGGAGCATGACATGACCTTCGTGCGGGCGCTCGACGTCAAGGTGACTGTGCTGCACGAGGGCGCAGTGCTGGCGGAAGGCTCGCTCGACCATGTGAGCGCCGATCCGCGGGTGGTTGAAGTCTATCTGGGGCGGTAACCGATGCTGGAGATCGATAACGTCTCGCTTCGATACGGCGCGGCGGTCGCGCTGAAGAGCGTGTCGCTGGCGGCCTGGCCGGGGCGGATCACCTGCCTGCTCGGCCGCAACGGGGTGGGCAAGACCAGCCTGCTGCGCGCGGTGGTGGGGCATCATCCGATCTTCAACGGCACCGTCCGCTGGCAGGGCGAGGACGTTTCGAAGCTGCCGCCCTTCGAGCGGGCGCGGCGTGGCATCGCCTATGTGCCGCAGGGGCGCGAGATCTTTCCGCTGCTGACGGTGAAGGAGAACCTGGAAACCGGCTTCGCCGCGGTCCCGGCGGCCAAGCGCAAGCTGCCGGCGGAGATCTTCGAGCTCTTCCCGGTGCTGGCCAGCATGATGCGGCGGCGCGGCGGCGATCTCTCCGGCGGGCAGCAGCAGCAGCTGGCGATCGCGCGGGCGCTGGTCACCCGGCCGAAGCTCTTGGTGCTGGACGAGCCGACCGAAGGCATCCAGCCCTCGATCATCAAGGATATCGGGCGGGTGATCGCACATCTCGCCGCCGGCGGCGAGATGGCGATCCTGCTGGTCGAGCAGTATTTCGACTTCGCCCGCGAACTCGCGCACCGGATCGCGGTGATGGACCGGGGCGAGATTGTGATCGACGACGCAGCCGACCGACTGAATCCGGAGGTCGTCAAGCGGCATATCGCCGTTTAGGCCTGCTTAGTCGTCGGCGCCCGCCCATCCCGGCGGGCGCCGACTGCAGGGGATCAGGCTGCCTTCTTGGTCAAGGCACCGGCCAGCTTGCCGGACAAGAGGCCGAAGATCGCGCCGATCACGAAGGACACGATCAGCAGGACCAGCGGATTGGCGAAGCTCGGCGAGGTCAGGCTCGCGAGCGGGCCGGTGCCGGCGGTCGCATCCGTGGGTGCATGCAGCGAATAGGCGACGGTCGCGGCATAGCCATAGACCTGCGCCGGCACCGCCGACAATTGCTCGATCGAGGCGACGATCACCAGGAAGAAGACGGTGACGCCGACCACGATCGCCGGCCAGAAGGTGCCCAAGGCCGGCATCGGCACGTTGACGATGATCAGCAGGGCAATCCAGGCGATGATCGCGCCATAGGCGTTGCCAACGATGGTCTTGATCAGCGCCTTCTGGTCTCCACCGCAGTGGAAAAAGCAACCCCAGGCGATGAAGCCCGCCCAGACCAGCACGAAGCCGGCGAGCGGCCCGAGTGCCAGATATGCCCAGATGGCGCCAAGCACGGCGATACTCAGTGACAGAGCTGTAAGCTGCGGCACGTTACCCTCCCAAGATGTCAAGCGGGGGTACTGCTCGGCCTTTCGCCGACGTGATGTGCGAAGAAAATCAGAATCGCTTCGACGCCTCGGTCGCGGTCCCCCGTTTTTCCCGCGGCAAGCAATTCGCACAACTCGCGCCCGCGAAATCCCCTGCGGCGGACGGGAGGCGATTCGTGACGGAGATTTTACCGGGATTCGGGGGGCGCCGATCTTGTACTTAGAGAGGAAGGGACTCGGCGCAGTTAAGAGGGGTTCAAAAGAAAGTGGCGTGCAGCTTTCGCTGCACGCCACCATAGGCGGAGAGCAATCTTCAGTCGGCTCAGGCGGCCAGGGCGCCGGAGGCCTTGGCGATGTGGGTCGCGATAGCGTCCATCAGCGCCGGCGACAGGCAGTCATAGGGCTCGAGGCCGAGTTCCTTGATCCGCGCGCGGACCGCGCCCATGTTGTCCGGCTTCGCACCGGACTCGATGATCGACGACACGAAGGCCGCGAACTGCGGCTCCTGCCAGCCGTCCTGCTTCGATAGCTCGGTGTGGATGAAGTCGAGACCGTAGAACGGATGCTTGGTGTTCTCGATCCGGCCGTACATGTGGACGCCGCACCCGGTGCAGGCGTAGCGCTGGATGGTCGCGCTCGGATCGACGATCTTCAGCTTCTGCCCGTTCTTGGTGACCGAGACGGAATCCTTCGGGACCACCGCGACCATCGAGAACAACGCGCCGGAGGGCTTCCAGCATTTGGTGCAGCCGCATATATGGTTATGCGCGCTCTGCGACTTGACGGTGACTTCGACCGGATCGCTGGAGCATTTGCAGGTCAGCGTCCCGCCGGTGAAGCTCGACGAACCTTTCTTGATGCCGCCGTCGACCGACGGATGAATTGAAACTGCCATCTTTTTCCTCCCAATCGCGAATGCGTTTCGCCGCCCGCAGCGAGGGTGCTGCCGATAGGGCCGGCCTCGCTGGCCGGGCGCTTTGCGGCTCTCAATTTATACGCTTGCGGGTTTCCCCCCGTCGAGGGTCGCGGCGGCAACCCTAGCCTAAAGGATGAGACATCCCGGAAATATCAAGGAATTCCGTGACACAGGTCACGGAATTGAAGTCCCGGATTCAAACGGCATTCACTGCGGCGCGTTCAGATCTTCCTGGATCGCGCGCGAGAGGGCGAAAAGCCGCTGTTCGATCACGCTCGGCTGCTGGCAGATCACGGGGAGCAAATGCTCGCGGTCGTCGAATACCCTGGAATCCCAATCGATGGTCTGCTGCAGCGCCATGCGCTGTTCGATCACCTTCGGGTCGGCGGAGCTGGGATCCAATGCGTCCAACTGCTTCCAGCCTTCCTGGATGCGCTGCGAGAGGCTGTCCTGCCGGCTGTTGAAATGCTTGATTCCGCGGATGATCTGGCTGCGTTCGTCGCTCATGGTCTCGAACAGGCCGGCGAACAGGGCGGTGAGCACATTGGCGCGGTCGTCCTTGTAGCCGGCCGAGAAGCGATGCACCGCATCGATCGCCTGGTCCTGCGGCATGCGCCGCGGCGCGATCTGCTCGACCAGAGTGGCGACCGCCGGGTTGTCGCGCCAGCTGGTCCCGGCGGCGCCTTCCGGATCCGGTCCGTGCCAGACCGAGCCGATCGAAATCTCCGGACGCTGCACCTGCTCGCAGGGCCAGTCGGAGCCGGACGCTTGGGCCGGCGCAGTGGAAGCCGGGGCGCTGGCGCCCGGCGTGCCGGCCGAGCCGGGATCGGCGGCGGTGCTGCCGGGCGCGGTCTCTTGCGCAAAGGCAAGAGCGGCGGACAGCGCCAGCGCCGTGGAGAGGCCGAGGGTTTGCAGGACCGATCTCATAGCGATCTCCTTTTTGAGGCGCGGCATCATGCGCCGGCACCGCCGGTGCGCACGCGGGCGATCAGGCCCTTGGCCGGATCGTAAGCGGCGATGGCGCCGCCCAGGAAGACGACCAGGAAGCCCGCCACCACGCCGGCATTCTGCAGCGCGGTCGCGTCGAACTTCACGTAGAGCAGGAAACGAACGAGCTCCACCGCGTAGGTGAAGGGATTGAAGGCGCAGATGTCGTGCAGCAACGGGCTCGCTTCCTCGACCTTCCACAGCGGATAGAGCGCCGACGAGGCGAAGAACATCGGGAAGATGATGAAGTTCATCACGCCGGCGAAATTCTCCAGCTGGCGGATCATCGAGGAGAGCAGCAGGCCGAGCGCGCCCAGCATCAGCCCGGAAAGGATCAGCGCCGGAATGACGGTGATGTAGCCCAAGGGCGGCAACTCGATGCCGTAAGCCCAGGCGATCAGCAGGAAGACGTAGATCTGCGGCAGCGAGAGCAGGGTGCCGGCGATCAGCTTGGAAATAAGCAGGAACCAGCGCGGCACCGGGCTGGTCAGCAGCACGCGCATGCTGCCCATCTCGCGGTCGTAGACCATCGAGAGCGAGCTCTGCATGCCGTTGAACAGCTGGATCATCGCGATCAGTCCAGGGATGATGTATTCGTCATAGAGGATATAGGTCTCATAAGGCGGCACGATCGAGACCCCGAGCACCGAGCGGAAGCCGGCGGCGAAGACGAAGAGCCAGATCAACGGCCGCACCAGGGCCGAGACGAAACGGCTGCGCTGCTGGATGAAGCGCAGGCCCTCGCGCCAGACGATGCCGATGAAGCAGCGGATCCAACCGCCTGCGGTCATGCTGCCTTCCCCTCGGTGATGCGCCGGAAGGCGTCGTTGAGGCTGGTGGCGCCGGCCGCGGCGATGATCTCGCGCGCCGGTCCCTGGTTCAGCACCTTGCCGCGGTGCAGGATCACGGTGCGGTCCTCGGGCTGCACCTCGTCGATGAGATGCGTCGCCCAGAACACGGTGAGGCCGCGGTCGCGCACCAGGCCGCGCACATCGGCCATGATGTCGGCGCGGCTCCGGATGTCGAGGCCGACGGTCGCTTCGTCGCAGAGCAGCAGATGCGGGTTGTGCAGCAGCGCGCGGGCGATCTCGACCCGCCGCGCCTCGCCGCCGGAGAAGCCGCGCACCTTGCGCTTGGCATGGTCGGCGAGCCCGACCCTCCCCAGCTCCTCGGCGATGCGCTTGCGCGCCTGAGCCCAGGGCATGCCGTGAAGCGCCGCGTGATACCAGAGGTTCTGGTTGGCGCTGAGATCGGGGTCGAGCGCGCGCTGCTGGAAGACGACGCCCAGTTGCGAGAGCGCCGCCGAGCTTTCCCGACGGAGATCGCGGCCGAAGATCCGGATCGAGCCCTGTTGGGCGGTGTAGAGCCGGGTCACCAGCGAGAACAGCGTGGTCTTGCCGGCGCCGTTCTGGCCGAGCAGCACCACGAACTGACCGGCCGGAACCGCGATGTTCACCTGGTCGAGAATCGTCTTGCCGCCGATCTTGTGCGACAGGCCTTCTATCGCCAAAGCGGCGACATCACCTTGAGCCGTGGTTTGTTCGGAGACCGTCATCTCACTTGATCGCGATGCCCCAGGGCAATTCGCCTACCGGGATCGATTTCAAGACCTTGAGCTTCTCCACGTCAATCACCGAGACGTCGTTGGATTCGCCGTTGGCGCTCAAGAGCATCTTGGCGTCCGGGGTCAAGGCGAGCTGCCAGACCCTTTGTCCGACCAGCAGGTAGTCCTTCACCTCGTAGGTCGCGGCGTCGATCACCGCGACGCGGTTGGCCGGGCCCAAGGCGACGAACACGGTCTTGCCGTCAGGCGTGATCGAGATGCCGACCGGCTGGATGGTTTCCTTGCGCAGGCCCTGGACCGCGAACTCGATCTTGTGCACGACCTTCCGGGTGGCGGTGTCGATGACGGCGACGGTGCCGCCCACTTCCGACGAGACCCAGACCTTGGACCCGTCCGGCGTGAAGCGGGCGAAGCGCGGCCGGGTGTCCACCAGCACGCTGTCCACGACTTCGAGCGAGGCGGTGTCGATGAAATGCGCCATGCTGGTGGTCTCGGAGGTATTCACCAGCCATTTGCCGTCGGGGCTGACGCCCATGCCCTCGGGCTCGGTGCCGACCGGGATCTCGGCGGCGACGTCGCCGCTGTCGGTATCGAGCACCGTCACCATGTTGTTGTCCTCGTTGGCGACGAACAGCGTCTTGCCGTCGGTGGACAAGGTGAAGAGCTCGGGGTCGGGGCCGCTGTTGAAGGTGCGGACCACCTTCAGCGTCTCGGTGTCGAGCACCTCGATATGGTCGGCGTCGCTGGTGCAGACATAGACCTGCTTATTGTCGCCGCTCATGATGATGCCGCGCGGCCGCTCGCCGACGTCGACGGTGGCGGTCACCGCCATCTTGTCGAGGTCGATGACGCTGACCGTGTTGCTCTTCTCGTTCGAGACATAGGCAGTGTAAGCCTCGGCACCCGATGCCGTCAGGAGCAGCCAGGCCATGGCCGTGGTGCCGAGCAGCGTCTTCATTTTTGTCCTCCCGTCAAAGCGGCTCCGGCGGCGGCTGGTCGCTTTTCTTGCTTATGGGTTCAGGTTGCATTGCGAGTCCGGCTGGTCGTAGCCGAGGGTGTCGAGCGGCGTGCGTTGGTGCAGGAACCCTTCCTGCGGCGAGACCGAGACCAGCATCAAGGGCGAGGCCAGGAGGATCGGCTCCCTGAGCTGCTGGTCCCAATGGCGGAAGGTGAGGCCCTGACCCTTGAAGGCGGCGAGCTCGAACTGGTCGGAGAGCATGTAGTCGCGCATCGCCTTGGGGTCGCCGGTGCTGATGCGGGTGACGCTCTCGCCGAAGGTCCGGGCGGCGGCCCAGCCGGCATAGTCGCGCTCCAGCATCGGCCGGCCGGCGAGCTTGATGAAGCGGCGCTGGATCTGGGTGGCGCCCCATTGCTCCTGGCTGCGATGCCAGGCGGTCGGCACCAGGCCTTGGGTGCCGACCACCGGGCGCGGATCCCAGGTGCGGTAGGGGAGATAGTCGCCGAACACCTCGCTCTCGTCGGCCACGATCATCACGTCGTAATCCGGCAGGCGCTGGGTCAGCTCGGTCATCTGCTTGCGGACCTGGGCCTGGCCGGTGTCGGTGCGCCGCGAGCCGGCGGTGAAGGCGTAGGTGCGCTCCTCGACGATCTTGCCGGCGAAGCGCTTGGCGGCGCGACGGATGGCATCGGCAAACAGCTTGTCGTCCGGGTTCGAGCCCTCGATCAGCACCCAGCGCATCCACTGCTTGCTGACCAGGTACTGGGCCAGCGCATCCGCCTTCATCGCCCGGTTGGGCATGATGTGGAAGACGTTGGCGCGGCAGTCGGTCACGCGCAGGCGGTCGTCCTGGGTGCGGATGTCCAGGATGACCGCGTCCTGCATCTCAGGAAAGCCGGCGAGCTCTAGCAGGCGGTCGGCGGTGAGGTCGGCGATGATGAGCTTGATGCCGGCGCCGGCAAGCTCCTGTGCTGCCGCATGCAGATCGCCGCCCTGCGCGATGACCTTCTCGGTCAACGTGTAGTCCTGCTTCAGGAACTTGCCGGTGGTGTTGTTGTCCTCAAGGCCGAGCTTGATCCCGGCCAGCCCCTTGTCCTTGGGCACGGCCTCGATCAGCGAGAGCGGATCCGGTTCCGGGATCGCCTCGCTGATATAGCCGATGGCTATCTTCAGCGGGGTCGTGTCAGCGCAGGCGTCGTTGCCACCGGTCGAGACGATCGAGATGAAGAATGCCAGAAGTGCAACGAAGCCGGCGCCGATTCCGCGAGGGAGCGCGGCGCCTCCCGTCATTGCGTCGCCTGCTTCAGGTAGGCGATGAGGTTCTCCCGGTCGTCTTCCTTGGGCAAGCCGGGGAAGGCCATCTTGTTGCCGGGAACGTCCTTCTTGGGATTGGTGAGGTACTTGTCGAGCTCGGCCTCGTTCCAGGTGATGCCGGCGTTCTTCATCGCGTCGGAATAGGTGAAGCCCTCGACCGAGCCGGATTTGCGGCCGAACAGGCCATGCAGCGAGGGGCCGACCTTGTTCTTGCCGGCTTCGACCGTGTGGCAGGCGGCGCATTTCGCGAAGACCTTCTTGCCCTTCTCGGCATCGCCGTCGGCGCGGGACGCCGAGCCGGCCAAGGTGACGAAGGCCGCGGCGGCGAGAATGGTGAGGCCGAAGCGCGCGGCCGCGATGGAATGACGCATGAAACTCTCCCAGTTGTGGTCTTAGGTGGCAGGCGGACGGCATGCTGCCGTGCCGGCGAAGAATCGCCAAGTCCTCTTTCGTACAATTCCAAAGAGAGTAGAAATCGCCCGGAAGCCGGGCAAGGGGCTGGCAACGAGGTCCGACTAAAGTAGTAGCAAGAATCAGTGACTTGACGGGGCCGCCGGGGCTGGCAGGCTCGGACGCGCATGCGCGCCCTGGCTTTCATTGTCATTCTGCTTGCCGCTTTCGGATCGCCCACCCGGGCGGAGGCGCTGAAGCCCTTGCGGGTGGAGCAAGTGGCGCCCGGTGTCTACGTCCACCACGGCCTGCATGAAGAGGCGAGCGTCGCCAACCAGGGCGGCATCGCCAATATCGGGTTTGTGATCGGCGACGCCGCGGTCGCGGTGATCGACAGCGGCGGCAGCCCGATGGAGGGCAAGGCGCTGCTGGCGGCGATCCGCCAGGTGACGCAATTGCCGGTCCGATACGTGATTAACACGCATTTCCATCCCGATCATGTGCTGGGCAATGCTGCATTCCTGGGGGAACACGCGGAATTCATCGGCCACAAGAACCTGCCGATGGGGCTGATGGCGCGGCGCGACAGCTATGTCGCGGCTTACGAGTCCGTATTCGGCGCAAATGCCGCGCAGGACGCGATCGTGGTGCCGTCTCATCTCGTGAGTGGCACGGAGACGGTCGATCTCGGGCAGCGGCGGCTGGAAATCCGGGCTTTTCCGACTGCGCATACCGACAGCGATCTCGTGGTGATCGACCAGACTTCGCAGACGCTGTTCGCCGGCGATCTGGTCTTCCTGGAGCGGACGCCGGCGATCGACGGTTCGATTCTCGGCTGGCTGAAGGCGATCGAGGCCCTGCGCGGCATCCCGGCGGCCCGGGTGGTTCCGGGCCATGGACCGGTGACCGCGCCCTGGCCGGCGGCCCTGGATCCGGAGCAGGCCTATTTCGAGCTGCTGGCGCGCGATATCCGCAAGCTTCTGGCCGAGGGCGGCAGCCTGCAGCAGGCGACCGACAGGATCGGCTTTTCGGAAAGCGGGCACTGGCTGCTGTTCGATTCCTATAATGCGCGCAATGTGACCGCGGCGTATACTGAACTGGAATGGGAATAGGGCCGCCGCTTGGGCAGGCCCACCCTGGAATGGGAGATCACCCCCATGCATACCCCTAAGCAGCTCACCTTCAAGCGGCGTACCTTTCTCGGCACCATGCTTTCGACCGGCCTGCTCGCCTTGGCCGGCAGAGCGCAGGCCTATGACGATCCCTGGCCGGATCTGCAGGAGGCCCTGTTCCCGGGCAAGACGCTCGACGACGGCGCGGGCTTCATCACGATCACCGCGCCAGAACGCGCCTACGACGCCGCGACGGTGCCAATCTCGATCGACTTCGACGCCGCCAAGATGCAGGGCATCGCGGTGAAGGCCATGACCCTGATCGTGGACAAGAACCCGGCGCCGGTCGCGGCGGTGTTCCACTACCCCGACGACACGGTCAATCCGTCGATCGGCACCCGCATCCGGGTCAACGAATACACCAACATCCACGCGGTGGTGGAAGCCGCCGACGGCCGCATGTTCCTGGCGAAGGTGTTCGTCAAGGCGGCGGGCGGCTGCTCGGCGCCGGCCTCGAAGAGCGTCGCCGACGCGGCGGAGCATCTCGGCGACCTGAAGCTCAAGGTGCCGAAGGAAGCCGCGGCCGAGAAGCCGTCGAAGCTCGAGCTGCTGATCCGGCATCCGAACTTCACCGGCATGCAGATGGATCAGGTCACGCGCAATTACGTGCCCGCCGATTTCGTGCAGAAGGTCGACATCACCCATGATGGCAAGCCGGTGCTCTCGATCGAGGGCAACATCTCCTTGAGCGAGAATCCGGCCTTCGAGTTCTGGCTGAAGCCGAAGACCCAGGGCGTGCTGCGGGTCAGCGCGGAAGACTCGAGCGGGCGGAAGTTCGAGCGGGTCTGGATGGTGCCCGCGACTTCCTGAAGGGCAACCTCCTAAGGTTGGTCATTTGAGCGAGCCGGCGTCAGAAGCAGCGGAAATCGGCCTCGATCTGCGCCAGGCGCAGCTGCTTCACGATCTCGTCCAGCATCGTCATGCTGCGGAACACCGCCGTGGCGTCGCCCGCCACCTGCCGCATCTGCAGGATGGTCGAGGCCTTCTCGTAGGTGTCGTAGGGCACGATCGAGGAGACCGCGTCGATCGAACAGGAACAGCGGCGCAGCATGTCCTGGGTCTGGCCGTTGCTGGCCAGGCAGCCGATCACGTAGTCGGCGACGACCTCGGTCGGGTAGTTGTTGGCCGCCGAGGCGGGACCGGGACCGGAAGCGATTATTGCAGTAGCCGCCGCCGTCGCAACCAGAATGCGCCTCATGCTTCGAACTCCCTTCGGCAATTTGCGCAGCACATCACAGGAAGCGGAACACGGTCAATCATCCTTCTCGGTGAGGGCATCCTTCTCGGTGAGGGCATCCTTCTCGGTGAGTGCGAGGCGGGTGCGGCCGAATGATCCTTTCCCCGAAACTAATCGCATCGCTGCTGGTCTCGATCTCGCAGATGACCGGCTATTCGATTCCCGGCGAGCCGCCGCGCATCCGGCCGATGTCGCATGCGCAGCTGGCCGACGAGGTCTGCGGCAAGCCTTGCGGTGTCGTCGCCTTCACCACGCCGACCGGCGAAGTGCTGATCGACGAATCGCTGATGATCGGCCGCGACCCGGCCGCGACCAGCATCCTGGTGCATGAGCTCACGCACTTCCTGCAGGTCAAGAGCGAGGTGATGCCGGTGGCGCTCACTTGCGATCTTTGGAGCGCGCGCGAGCGCGAGGCCTATGACGTTCAGTATCGCTGGCTGCGGATGCAGGCGCCGAACATCCGCGTCTATAGCTTCGAGGCACGGCGGCTGAATGACCCGATCCTGCCGGGCTGCCCGGATATTCGCCCGCTGCCGACCGGCGGCTGATGGCGGCGTATGTTGCGATGCGGCATGTCGGGAAAATTTCCCGGAGATTATGAAAGATCAGGGATTTCGGACTAAAGGATGACTATGCAGCGGGTGATTCGGACGCCGGAACGATTGTAACGATTCCAAATTACCGATAGCATCACCTTCAGTCGGCCCAGCCGGCTGCTAACACGGCTTCTGCAACCTCGAACGGGAGGACGATCATGAAGAAGTGGAAATCACCGCGCGTTTGCGAAATCTGCGTCGGCATGGAAATCAACAGCTACGCCAGCGCCTCGTAACGCCGTCTTTCGTCGTGCGGTGAGCCAGCGCTAGCTGCAACCGGGGCTTATGCCATGGAAGTGGTGGTGCTTGGCTCAGCCGCCGGCGGAGGATTTCCCCAGTGGAACTGCAACGCGCCTCTGAGCAAGGCGGCGCGCGACGGATCGATCAAGACAAAATGGCGAACGCAAGCGTCGATCGCGGTTTCCGCGGACGGCGAGCGTTGGCTTTTGATCAACGCCTCGCCGGATCTCCGCCAGCAGCTGATGCAGACGAATGTTCTCTGGCCGCGTAAGTCGCCGCGGCATTCGCCGATCGACGCCGTCCTCCTGACCAGCGGGGAGATCGACCATGTGGCGGGCTTGCTGTCCCTGCGCGAGAGCCAGGCCTTCACGCTCTGGGCCACGCCGCGAATCCTCGAGATCCTGGGCGAGAACTCGATCTTCGGCGCGCTCAACCCGGACTATGTCGCGCGCAAGAGCTTTCCGCTCGGCACCGCGTTCGAGCCCAGCGGCGCGCAAGGGCCATTGGGCTTCACCATCGAGGCCTTCCCGGTGCCCGGCAAAGTGCCGCTGTTCCTGGAATCCCGCAACCAGGGCAATCTCGGCGGGATGCCGGAAGAGACCGTGGGCCTCGAGGTTACCGCCAGAGACGGCGCGCGTTTCCACTACATTCCCGGCTGTGCGCGCATGACGCCGGAGCTGAGGACGCGCCTCAAGGGCTCGGCGCTGGTCTTCTTCGACGGCACGCTGTGGCAGAACAACGAGATGATCGACCTCGGCATCGGCCAAAAGACCGGTGCGCGCATGGGTCACATGAACATCAGCGGTGCGGATGGTACGATCGCGGCGTTCGCCGATCTCGACGTGAAGCGCAAGCTCTTCATCCACGTCAACACGACCAATCCGGTGCTTGACGAAGGCTCGCCCGAACGTGCTGAAATCAGAGCGAAGGGTTGGGACGTGGCCGAAGACGGGATGAGGATACAACTATGAGCGAATTGCTGAGCCCTGAAGGCCTGGAAGCCGCGCTGCGCGAGATCGGCCGCACGCGCTACCACAACAACCATCCGTTCCACGGCCTGCTGCACAGCGGCAAGCTGAACAAGGGGCAGGTCCAGGCCTGGGCGCTCAATCGCTACTACTACCAGTCCATCATTCCGATGAAGGACGCGGCGATTCTGGCGCGCTCGAGCGATTCCGAGTTCCGCCGCGCCTGGCGCCAGCGGATCATCGACCACGACGGCACCGACGAGGCGCCGGACGGCGGGATCGAGCGCTGGCTCGGGCTGACCGATGCGCTGGGGATCGACCGCGGCTACGTGACCTCGGGGGCGGGATTGCTGCCGGGCACGCGCTTCGCGGTCGAGGCCTACCTGCATTTCGTCAGCGAGCGCAGCCTGCTGGAGGCGGTGGCTTCATCGCTGACCGAGATGTTCGCGCCGACCATTATCACCGAGCGCGTCTCCGGCATGCTGAAGAGCTACAGCTTCGTCGATGCGAAGGCGCTGAGTTACTTCGACAAGCGGCTCTACCAGGCGCCGCGGGACGCGAATTTCGCCCTCGACTATGTGAAGCGCGAGGCGCGTCTCCCCTATCTGCAGCAGCAGGTCCTCAAGGCACTGGAATTCAAGTGCGACGTGCTGTGGTCCCAACTGGACGCGCTCTACTACGCCTATGTCACGCCGGGCAACATTCCGCCGGGCGCCTTCAGGCCTGAAGCATGACCGTCATGGCGCTCGATCTCGACTCCCGTCCGAGATTGGCGCCCGGCGTGCGGCTGAAATACGACGAGGCGCGCGCCTGCTGGGTGGTCCTGGCGCCCGAGCGGGTGCTGATGCCGGATGAGACGGCGCTGGAAGTGCTTCAGCGCCTGGACGGGCAGAAGACCATCGACGCCCTGGTGGGCGAACTCGCCACCGCCTACGAGGCCGATCGCGGCGAGATCCTGGCGGATGTGACCGAGCTGTTGAACGGATTGCTGGAGAAGCGGGTGCTGGCGCTGTGAACGCCCCAATGGATCAAAGAGGGTCGAAGAAACTGCCGCCGCCGATGGCGGTGCTGCTCGAGCTGACACACCGCTGTCCGCTGCAGTGCCCCTATTGCTCGAACCCGCTGCAGATGGACCAGGTGAAGAGCGAGCTCTCCACCGACGAATGGAAGTCGGTGCTGGACCAGGCGGCGAAGCTCGGCGTGTTGCAAGTGCATTTCTCCGGCGGCGAGCCGACCGTGCGGCAGGACCTGGCCGAGCTCATCCGCCACGCGCGGGAGGTCGGGCTCTACACCAATCTCATCACCTCGGGGGTCGCAGCCAACAAGGGGCGGTTCGACGAATTCGTCGCGGCCGGGCTCGACCATGTGCAGCTCTCGATCCAGGATTCCGACGCCGCGACCGCGGAGAAGATCGGCAATTACGCCGGCGCCCAGGAAAAGAAGCTCGCCTTTGCGAAATGGGTGCGCGAGGCCGGGCTGCCCCTGACCCTCAACGCGGTCGTCAACCGGCATAACATCGATCGCGTGGGCGAGATGATCGATCTCGCGGTTTCGCTGGACGCGCACCGGGTCGAGATCGCGAACGTCCAGTACTATGGCTGGGCAGTGAAGAATCTCGCGGCGCTGATGCCGCGCTTCGACCAGTTCGAGAGCTCGATGGCAGTCGTCGAGGCGGCCAAGCAGCGCCTGAAAGGCAGGATCGTCATCGACTACGTGGTGCCGGACTACTACGCGCGGGTGCCGAAGGCCTGCATGAACGGCTGGGGCCAGCGCTTCATGAACGTGACGCCGGCCGGCAAGGTGCTGCCCTGCCACGCGGCCGAGACGATTCCGAATCTGAAATTCGATACCGTGCGCGAGCGGCCGTTGGCGGAGATCTGGGCGAATTCCTCGGCCTTCGAGGCCTATCGCGGCACCGAGTGGATGCCCGCGCTGTGCAAGAGCTGCGACCAGCGCGACATCGACTGGGGCGGCTGCCGCTGCCAGGCGATGGCCTTGACCGGATCCGCGGCTGAAGCCGACCCCGCCTGCGGGCTGTCGCCCTGGCATGCAAAGCTGCGCGGCATGGCGGAGGCGGCTTCGCATGCCGCCGCGCCCGACTTCGAGTATCGCCGCATCACGCCGCGCAAAGATTCTTCTCCCGAGGGGACGAAGTTCGACTCTCCCGAACCCGCCGTCGGTTAACGCGACGATCCATCTTCATCTTTGAATTTGTGTCGCGCGCGCTGATGAAACGCGTGCCTTTTTCATGCCTTGGTGCAATGCCAAAGGCCCGGCTCGTACCAAAGAACAATGGGTTTCGGCCCTTCTTTGATTGACGGCAAATGGTCGCAGGTCCCACTCTGTTCGTGGCTGTCGTTGTCTGCTGAGTGTCAGACGAATGTCTGAGCCGGCTCCGATCGAGAGACCGTTTCGCGACGTCGGGGCCGCGATCCAAAAGAGCTCAGAACAGCGATCGACGATGGTGACTGCGTTGGCTCCGGCATGTCAGGGAACGCGCCGGTGCATCTGTGCCGTACAATTGTGGGAGGACACGATGGCAAAGAGAATGCCCGCTTCACGACTTTTACTGGGGCTGGCGGGGGTGATGACGTTGTGGACCGGGGCCGCCCTGGCGAACGACGAACTGGCGAAGATGCAGCAGGATCCGAAGCAATGGGTCATGCCGCTCGGCAACTACTGGAGCCAGCGCTACAGCGCCCTCGATCAAATCACCAACAAGAACGTCAAGAATCTGCAGGTTGCCTGGACCTTCTCGACCGGCGTGTTGCGCGGTCACGAGGGCGGTCCGCTGGTGATCGGCAACATGATGTATGTCCATGCGCCGTTCCCCAACACGGTCTTCGCGCTTGATCTTTCCAAGGGCGGGCAGATCGTCTGGAAATACGAACCCAAGCAGGACCCGAACGTCATCCCCGTCATGTGCTGCGACACGGTCAACCGTGGCGTTGCCTATGGCGACGGCATGATCTTCCTCCACCAGGCGGATACCAACCTGGTCGCGCTCGATGCGAAGACCGGCAAGGAAATCTGGAAGGTGGCGGACGGCGATCCGGCCAAGGGCGAAACCGGCACCTCCGCGCCGATGGTGATCAAGAACCTGGTTCTGGTCGGCACCTCGGGCGGCGAGTTCGGTGTGCGTGGCCATGTCACAGCCTATGACAGCAAGACCGGCAAGCAGGTCTGGCGCGGCTACTCCATGGGCCCCGATGCCGACACGTTGATGGATCCGGAAAAGACGACCGAGCTCGGCAAGCCGGTCGGCAAGGATTCCGGCATCAGCACCTGGCAAGGCGACCAGTGGAAGATCGGCGGCGGCACCACCTGGGGCTGGATGTCCTATGACGCCGAGACCAACCTGGTCTACTACGGCTCCGGCAACCCCTCGACCTGGAACCCGGTGCAGCGTCCGGGCGACAACAAGTGGTCGATGACCATCTTCGCGCGCGATGCCGACACCGGCATGACGAAGTGGGTCTACCAGATGACGCCGCACGACGAGTGGGACTATGACGGCGTCAACGAAATGATCCTCGCCGACATCAAGGTCGGCGGCAAGGATCGCAAGGCGCTGGTCCACTTCGACCGCAACGGCTTCGGCTATACCCTCGACCGCGTGACCGGCGAACTGCTGGTGGCCGAGAAGTATGACCCGGCCGTGAACTGGGCGACCAAGGTCGACCTGAAGACCGGCAAGCCGGAGCGGGTGAAGGAATTCTCCACCGAAGCCGGTGGCGAAGACACCAACACCCAGAACATCTGCCCGGCGGCCCTCGGCTCCAAGGACCAGCAGCCTGCGGCGTTCTCGCCGAAGTCCGGCTTGTTCTACGTGCCGACCAACCATGTCTGCATGGACTATGAGCCGTACAAGATCGCCTACACCGCGGGCCAGCCGTATGTGGGCGCGACCTTGAGCATGTACCCGCCGAAGGGCGAGGAGAATCTCGGCAACTTCATCGCTTGGGATGCCGGTACCGGCAAGATCAAGTGGTCGCTGCCCGAGCAGTTCTCGGTCTGGAGCGGTGCTCTGGCGACGGCCGGCGACGTGGTGTTCTACGGCACGCTGGAAGGCTACCTGAAGGCGGTCGATGCCTCGACGGGCAAGGAACTCTACAAGTTCAAGACCCCGTCCGGGATCATCGGCAACGTCAACACCTACGAGCATGACGGCAAGCAGTACATTGCCGTGTACTCGGGTGTCGGCGGCTGGGCCGGCATCGGCATGGCCGCGGGCCTGACCGGTGACCAGGAAGGTCTGGGTGCGGTGGGTGCCTACAAGGCCCTGTCGTCCTACACCGCCCTGGGCGGCACCATGACCGTGTTCAAGCTCCCTGACTAACCCGCTTGCGCAGCGGCGGGAAGGTGGCAGCGATGCCGCCTTCCCGCCGGCCTTTTTTTCCGGCACAAGCGAATTTGAAGCACGGACCTGCTTACGACGCGTATAATCCACCCGCTCAACTTGGGAGTTGCTGAAGAATGCTCTCGCGTGGCTTTCGGCTGTTCGTCCTCGGCTCAGCCTTCGTTCTCTCGCTCTTTCTGATCACGGCTGATCGCAGCCAGGCGCAGGACAATGCCGCCGCCGCCGAAGAGAAGCCTTACAAGGTCGATCCCGACGGGACGGTCGATTGGCCGAGCTTCAGCGGCTTCCGCCGCTTCAACAGCGAATGCTTCGTCTGCCATGGCCCGGACGGGGTCGGCAGCACCTTCGCGCCGGCGCTGATCGATTCGCTGAAGACCATGACCTACGAGCAGTTCCTCGAGACCGTGACCAACGGCAAGCAGGAAGTGAATACCGCGGTCCAGAAGAAGATGCCGGCCTTCGGCACCAACCCGAACGTCATGTGCTATCTGGACGACATCTACGCCTATCTGAAGGCGCGATCCGACGGCGCCATCGGCCGCGGTCGCCCGGCCAAGAAGCACGAGAAGTCGCCGGAATGGGTCGAGGCCGAGAAAGCCTGCATGGGCAACTAGGATTGATCATGGCGCTGCGGGCAAAAGGCATCGCGGCAGGGCTCCTGCTCGGAACGCTGTGCCTAGCGCCGGCTAAGGCGGACGATCACCCGGAAGCGGTCGATCGCTCCGCCTTTCGCGTCTGTTCGGACCCCGCGAACCTGCCCTTCTCCAACGACAAGGGCGAGGGCTTCGAGAACAAGATCGCCGAGCTGCTGGCCAAGAAGCTCAATGTTCCGCTCAAATACACCTGGTATCCGAACTCGATCGGGTTCCTGCGCAATACGCTGCGGGTGCGCCGCTGCGACGTGGTGATGGGAATCGTCACCGGCGCCGAGATGGTGCAGACCACCAATCCCTATTACCGCTCGGCCTACGTGATGGTGACCCGCAAGGCCGACAACATCGCCGCCGACAAGATCGAGGATCCGGCGCTGAAGGATCTCAAGATCGGCCTCAACGCCGGCGCGCCGCCGGCCGATGTGGTGGCGAAGAGCGGGCTCGCCTCGCATATCCGGCCCTACGATCTCTATGTGGACACGCGGGTGCAGTCGCCGGGCAAGGACATGATCAACGATCTCCTCAAGAAGGAGATCGACGTGGCGCTGCTCTGGGGGCCGATCGCCGGCTACTACGCGGCGCAGCATGGCGACGAACTCAAGGTGACGCCGCTGCTGAACGAGTCCAAGAAGACGCGGATGGAGTTCTACATCACGCTCGCGGTCCGCCCGGGCGAGAACAAGTGGAAGAACGACCTCAATACCCTGCTGCGCGACAACAAGGCCGAGATCGACCAGATCCTGCGCGACTATCACGTGCCCACCTTGAACGCGCGCGGCGAGCTGATCCAATGACAGCCCGGGCCGCCTGGGTCGGGCTTTTGATCCTGGGGCTCGGCTTCGCCGGGCCGGTCTGCGCCGAGGTGCCGGAGCCGGCCGATTATCGCCGGGGCGACTACCGGGCCGAAGTGCCGGCGACCTTGAAAGGCGCCACGGTGGTCGACGCGAAGCAGGTCCACGACATGATGGCCGGCGAGGCCGTCGTGGTAATCGACGTCCTGCCGCAGCCGCCGCGTCCGGCGGAACTGCCGGCGTCGACGCTCTGGCACCCGCCGGCCCGCCACGACATCCCAGGCTCGATCTGGCTCGCCAATGTCGGCTTTGGCGGGCTGTCGGCGGAGATGGATACGTACTTCCGCAAGGCGCTCGAGGGCCTGTCGTTCGGTCGGAAGGACCGCAAGCTGGTCTTCTACTGCGAAGCCAGCTGCTGGATGTCCTGGAACGCCGCCAAGCGCGCGGTGGAATACGGCTATACCGCGGTCTACTGGTTCCCCGGCGGCATGCAGGCCTGGACCGAAGCGGGATATGCTACGCTGCTCAATGCACCGGTGCCGGTGAAGTAGCGTCGGTTCTGCGCAGTCTCGCGCGAGAGATCAGATCGTCAGCAGCCTGAGCCCGGCATTGCCGGCGCGGAGCTCCGCGTCGCCGTCCGGCGCGGGCGGGGGCGCCGGCCAGTCCCGTGCCAGGGCGCGCAGCTCGCCCAGGAGCGCGGCCTCGGCGGGGTCGGTCATCTGGCGGGGATGAGGCAGGGGGATCGCCCGGTCGAGGGCGATGCGGCCGGTTTCCGGTTCCAGCGCGATCACCCGGCTGGAGAGCTCGATCGCTTCCGCGAAATCATGGGTCACCATGACGACGCTGGACCGCTGCGCCTCCCAGAAGGCCACCAGACGCGCGCGGAGGCGCTCGGCTCTGGTGCTGTCGAGGGAGATCAGCGGCTCGTCCAGGAGCAGCAGATCCGGTTTGGCGAGCAAGGCGCGGGCGAGGGCGGCGCGCCGCTGCATGCCGCCGGAAAGCTGGCGCGGCAGGGCATCTGCGGAGCCCTGGAGTTCGACCAGGTCGAGCAGGGCCAGGGCCTCGCTCCGGGCGCTGGGCTCCGCGATCAGCAGCAGGTTGTCGATGATGCTGAGCCAGGGGACCAGGCGCGGTTCCTGGAACACCATGCCGATCTTCGGCCGGCGACCTTCGGGCCAGGCGACGCGGCCCTGGAAGCCGCGGTCCAGCCCGGCGATGATCCGCAGCAAGGTGGTCTTGCCGACGCCCGAGGGGCCGACCACGGTCACGAAGGCGCCGGGCTCGACGCTGAGCGAGATGTCCTGCAGGACGGTCTTTTCCCCGAAGCGGCGGGTGATGTCTTCGAGCCGGAAGCCGATCATGCGGCCCGCCAGCGTCCGGTCCGGCGCTCGATCGGCTGGACGATGAAGGTCTCGATCGCCAGCACGACCGCGATGAAGGCCAGCGAATAGGCCAGGATGCCGGCGATATCGAAGTAGTTGAAGAAGGTGCGGATCTGGAAGCCGATGCCGTTCGGCCGGCCTAAGAGCTCGACCACCAGCACGATCTTCCAGGTCAGCGCCAGGCCCGCCCGCGCCGAGGCGATGAAGCTCGGCGCCAGCTGCGGGAGGACCACGTAACGCAGCACCTTCCAGCGCGAGACGCCGAACACCTCGGTGGTTTCGAGGAGCTGCCGGTCGAGCGCCCGGGCGCCTTCGCGCATGATGGCGGCGACGGTCGGCGCCTTGTTGATGGTGACGGCGAGGATGGCGGCGACTTCGGTAAGGCCGAACCAGACATAGCAGAGCACGATCGTGACCAGCGCCGGCATGTTGAGCGCGATCGACAGCCAGCCGCCGAAGATCGCATCCGCCGGCTGCGAGCGGCCGAGCGCGATGCCGATCGCGCTGCCGATCACCATGGCGAAGCCGAAGGCGACGACGACCCGCGCCAGCGTCACGCCCAGGCTGAACAGAAGATCGCCCGACATCAGGTGCCGGTACCCGGTTTCCAGGGTCGCCCAAGGTGTGGGAAACAGCGCCGGGTCGGCGATCAGCATGGCCGAGACCTGCCAGAGCACCAGCAGCGCGATCAAGGAGGGCAGCTTGAGCCGGAGCCAATCCGGTCTCTGGCGCGGCACGGCGAGTGCTGCGGCCAGCTTCATGGACGGTAGGCGGGATAGAAGGTGCCGTCCGGCAGGCGGTCCAGGCCGGCGACCGCTTCCTGGTCGATGCTGCGCATCAGGTCGAAGGCCTCCGCGGCGGCGGTGACGTCGGCTTCGCTATAGCCCTCGGGGATGCCCTCCCGATAGCCGGCCTTCAGAATCTCGAACAGGCTGTCGCTCTCGGCATCCATCTTCGGCCGCAGCTGTTGCCAGACCGCGTCGTCGGTCTTCATCACCTGCTTGGCCTCATAGGAGGCGTCGATCAGGCCCTTGGCGAGGTCGGGGTTGTCCTTGGCCCATTTCTCGCTGAACACCCAGCCGAGCAGCGGCGGCGAGGTCTTGATGCCGAGCGCGGGCAGGATCTCGCCGATGGTGATCAGCGGCACCATGCCCTTCTCCTTCAGGCGCGCGTTGAAGTTCCAGAAGTTGAGCACGCCGTCGAGCTTCCCCCGCAGCATCAGTTCGTTCAGCATCGGCGGTGCGGCGAATTGCGCATCGACCGCTTTGCCGATCTCCATGCCCGCCGTCTTCTGCGCATAGGCCTGCAGCAGCACCCAGCTCTTGTCGCTGGCGCCGCCGGCGATGCCAAGGCGCTTGCCCTTCAAGTCGCCCAAGCTCTTGTAGCCCTTGGCGGGATCGACCATCAGGGCGCCAACCGAGCGCGAGAAGGGCACGAAGGTGAAGTCGCGGCCGAGCGAGCGCTGCTTGGCCACCCAGATCCAGTCGGTGACGATGGCATCGACCTCGCCGGAGAGCAGCGCCACGCTGGTGGCATCCTTGTCGGCCAGCACCACCGGTTTCAGGGTGAAGCCGTGCTTCTGGTCGATGCCGCCCCGGATGACGCCGAGCTCCCAGTTGACCGTGCCGAATTGCAGTGTGCCGACGCGCACCTCGGGCGCGGCCTGCGCCGTTCCGAAGGAAAGGGCGATCAGCGAGAACGCGGCAAGAAGTAGGGAAAAGAGCCTGGCCATTCCGCCTCCACTCCGCCTGTTAAGCCCACCAGGCTCGCCGCGGCCCGCTAGCGATGCAATGCGGCGGCGTGTCGCTTCAGATGATCGGCCATGAAGCTCTGGATGAAGTAGTAGTTGTGGCTGTAGCCGGGATGGAGGCGGAGCTCCACCGGCTGGCCGACCTTCACCGCCGCCTTCTCGAACAGATTGGGATGCAGCTGCTCGGTCAGGAACTCGTCGTCGAGCCCCTGGTCGATCAGGATCTCGGAATGGAACGGCTGGTTCTGCACCAGCTCGGTCGCGTCATAGGCGCGCCAGGAGGCCTTGTCCGAGCCGAGATAGCCGCTGAACGCCTTGTTGCCCCAGGGACACTGGGTCGGCGCGCAGATCGGCGCGAAGGCTGAGACCGAGCGATAGCGCTTCGGGTTGCGGAGCGCCGAGACCAGCGCGCCATGGCCGCCCATCGAATGGCCGAAGATCGACTGCCGCTCCGGATCGACCGAGAAGCCGTTGGCGATCACCTCGGGCAGCTCGTGGTTGACGTAGGAGTACATCCGCCAGTGCTTGGCCCAGGGCTGCTCGGTCGCGTCGACGTAAAAGCCGGCGCCGATACCGAAATCCCAGTGGTCCGCCTGGCCCGGGAAGTCGGTGCCGCGCGGGCTGGTATCCGGCGTCACCAGCGCAATGCCGAGCTCCGCGGCGAGGCGCTGGGCGCCGGCCTTGATGGCGAAGGTCTCTTCGTTGCAGGTCAAGCCCGCGAGATAGGTCAACACCGGCACGCGCTCGGTCTCCGCCTGCGGCGGCAGATAGACGCCGAACCGCATGGGGAGGCCGATCTCGCGCGACTGGTGACGGTAGTAGCCCTGCCAGCCGCCGAAGCAACGGTGCCGAGAGAGTGTCTCCAATGCCGGTGCCGTGGCGGTCTGTACGAAACTCTGTGCCATTATGCTGGGCGATCGATCTTGAGGGTCAGTAGATCACGACGCCGCGGATCGACGTACCTGCCTTCATCAGCTCGAAGCCCTTGTTGATGTCGCTGAGCGGCATGGTGTGCGTGATCAGGTCGTCGATGTTGATCTTCTTGTCCATGTACCAATCGACGATCTTCGGCACGTCGGTGCGGCCCCGGGCGCCGCCGAAGGCGGTGCCCTTCCAGACCCGGCCGGTCACCAGCTGGAACGGACGGGTGGAGATTTCCTGGCCGGCACCGGCGACGCCGATGATGACCGAGACGCCCCAGCCCTTATGCGCGCATTCCAGCGCCTGGCGCATCGTCTTCACGTTACCGATGCATTCGAAGCTGTAATCGGCGCCGCCCTTGGTGAGGTCCACGAGATAGGGAACGAGGTCGCCCTGGACTTCCTTCGGGTTGACGAAATGGGTCATGCCGAACTTCTCGCCCAGCGCCTTGCGGGCCGGATTGAGGTCCACGCCGACGATCATGTTGGCGCCGGCCAGGCGGCAGCCTTGGATCACATTGAGGCCGATGCCGCCGAGGCCGAACACCACGCAGTTGGCGCCTTCCTCGACCTTCGCGGTGTTGATCACCGCGCCGACGCCGGTGGTCACGCCGCAGCCGATGTAGCAGACCTTGTCGAACGGCGCGTCCTCGCGGATCTTCGCCAGCGCGATCTCCGGCAGCACCGTGTGGTTGGAGAAGGTCGAGCAGCCCATGTAATGCAGGACCTTCTGGCCCTTATATGAGAACCGGCTGGTGCCGTCGGGCATCAGGCCCTGGCCCTGGGTCGCGCGGATCTTCTGGCAGAGATTGGTCTTGCGGCTGAGGCAATACTCGCATTCGCGGCATTCCGGGGTGTAGAGCGGGATGACATGGTCGCCCTTCTTCAGCGACTTCACGCCGGGGCCGACCTCGACCACGATGCCGGCGCCCTCATGGCCCAGGATCGCCGGGAAGGCGCCTTCGGGATCCTCGCCGGACAGTGTGAACCAATCGGTGTGGCAGAGGCCGGTGGCCTTGATCTCCACCATGACCTCGCCCTCTTTCGGGCCCTCGAGGTCCACATCGTCGATAACGAGAGGCTTGCCAGCCGCCAGCGCCAAAGCTGCCTTGGTCTTCATGTCGTTTCCCTGTAGATCGGTCCCTGAAGGCGCCACCGCCCCGGAAAATCGGGGGGAAGATGGAGCGCAGATGATTGAACAGGAATGCTAACGAGAAGTCGACAGGCTCCGAAATTGGACTTTGGAAGGAGGCCATAAGAGTCAATAATATGGCCATGAAACACACCCGGCCGGACGTCACAAGAAGCAAGATCCGGCGGACTTGGGAGAGGCCTGGGGAGGGCAGGAGATGATCGTCACGGAGAAGGTCGTCACCGAGAAGGAGACGCTGCGGCACGGCACCGCACGCGGCAGCGGAATCCGCTGGGCGGTCCAGGAATGCGGCGAGCGCGACAACCTGAACGCCGCCGTCGCCGAGCTGCTGGAGGCGATCGCGCATGAGGACAGCGAGCTGGTCCTGCTGTTCTGCTCGCCGCAGTTCCATATTCCCGAGATCGCCGCGGCGGTCGGCGCCTGCGGCGGCAACACCAGCCGGATCGCCGGCTGCACCACGGCGGGGGAGCTGACGCCGCTCGGTCATCGCGACGGCACGATTGCCGGGATCAGCTTCCCCGCGGAGCATTTCGTCACCAGCCTGCGCATCTTCGAGCAGCTCTCGAAGTTCGAGATCGCCGACGGCTTTACCGACGCCCGCGCCATGCTGGTCGATCACGAGGCGGTGCAGGCCCGGCACGGCAAGATGCATACCTTCGGCGTGCTCATCAACGACGGCCTTTCGATGCGCGAGGAAGCGATCGCCAGCGCCTTCGGCAACGCGCTGGGCCATGTGCCGCTGGTCGGCGGCTCGGCCGGCACGAGCGCCATGACCGGAGAGCCCAACATGTTCCTCGGCGACCGGGTCCTCACCAATGCCGCCTTGCTGATGTTGATCTCGACCGACCTCGACTTCCGCGTGTTCCAGACCCAGCATTTCGAGCCCTTAGACCAGCAGCTGGTAATCACCCGCGCCGATCCCGGCCGCCGCGTCGTGATGCAGATCAACGCCGAGCCCGCGGCGCTGGAATATGCGCGGCTGCTCGGGCTTGAACGCTCGGAGCTGACGCCCGGCGTCTTCGCGCTTCATCCTTTGGTCGTACGCGCCGGCGGCCGCCATTATGCGCGCGCGATCCAGAAGGTGAATGACGACGACAGCCTGCAGTTCTTCTGCGCGATCGACGAGGGCATCGTGCTTTCGATCGCCAAAAGCGGCGACCTGGTCGAGGACCTGGATTCGGTGTTCAACAAGCTGCATGAAGATTTGGGGGAAGTCGAAGCGGTTCTCGGATTCGATTGCATCCTGCGCTACATTGAGATGGAGCAGGGGCAGATGCTGAGCCCGGTCTCCAACCTGCTCCGGGCCAACAAGGTGGTCGGCTTCAACACCTACGGCGAGCAGTTCGGCACCATGCACATGAGCCAGACCTTCACCGGTATTGCCTTCGGAAACAGCGTGAAGCGATGAACCTGCCCCTCGCCAATCCAACTGGCGTCGCCGCCACCGCAGCACAGCCGGCCGTGCAGACGCCCGAGGAGGAACGCGCGGCGCTGAGGCGCGAGGTCGCGAAGCTCAAGGAAATCAACCGCGCCCTGATGAAGCATGTCGAGCATAGCCTCGATCTGCAGGGCAATGCCTACCATCTGTTCCAGGCCGCCGTGCTGCTCGACCGCATGGTCAAGGAGCGGACTCGCGAGCTCGAGCAGGCCCTGGAAGCGGTCGCCAGTTCGAACCGCGAGTTGAACGAGGCGGTGGTGGTCGGGTTGACCGCGCAGAACCGCCTGCGCGACGCGATCGACAGCATCTCCGAGGGCTTCGCGATCTTCGATCCCAAAGACCGGCTGATCCTCTGCAACCAGCGCTTCATGGATTTCTGGCCCAATCCCTCGATCGACATCCGCTCAGGCATCACCTTCGAGGAGCTGATCACCCGGGCGCTCAAAGACGGCTCGATCGTGACGCCGGAAGACGTTGCGTCGGAGCAGTGGGTGGCCGATCGGCTGAAGCAGCGCGAGACCGCCAAGAGCTCCGGCTCGGGTCGCTGGGTCTATGCGCTCTCCAACGGGCGCTGGATCCAGGTCAACGACCGCCTGTCGCTGGAAGGCGGCATCGCCTCGATCTACACCGACATCACCGACATCAAGGATGCGGAGCGCCAGGAACGCGAGCGCGCGTTGGCGGAACGCTCGCTGCACCTGCAGGCGACCTTGGAATCGATGTCTATCGGCGTGGCGGTGTTCGACAAGGACCAGCGCCTGGTGACGGCGAACCGGCGCTATGGCGAACTCCTGGAGCTGCCCGCCTCGCTGACCACGCCGGGTGCGACGCTGCACAGTTTCCAGCGCTTCAACGACCAGCGCGAGGTCTCGGAGCTCGGCACCGCATCCTTGCTGGTGACGGCCAATGCCTCGACGCCGGCGGAAGTCTCGGTCAACGGCCGCTGGTTCGCCATCAAACGCGACCCGATGCCGGACGGCGGCTTCGTCATCTCCTATGCCGAGATCACCGAGCGCCGCATGGTCGAGGAGGCGCTGCACGACACCGAGGAGCGCATCCGGCTCTTCGCCAACGCGATGCCGACGATGATGTCCTATGTGGACATCGAGGAGCACTATCAGTTCGTTAACCGCGCCTATCGCACCACCTACGGCCGGAACGGCAAGCGCATCCTCGGCCGCGATCTCAAGGCCGTGCTCGGCGAGGTCGAATACGGCATGCGCAAGCCCTACATCGATCGCGCATTGCGCGGCTCGACGGTTGTGTTCGACACCCAGCTGCCGTCGCCGGACGGCGAGCCCAGGTTCGGACTCGCGACCTACGTGCCGCACCGCGGTGCCCGCGGCCAGGTGGTCGGCTTCTTCGTGCTCATCCAAGACATCACCGAGCGGCGGCGCTCCGAGCGCATCCTGGAGGCCGCCAAGGAAGAGCTGGAGCGTCGCGTCTATGAGCGCACGGCGTCCTTGCAGCAGCTGAACGAGACGCTGCTGTCGGAAGTCGTGGAACGCCGCCGCATAGCCGCCGAGCTGCAGAAATCCAAAGTCGAGGCCGAGCGCGCCAACCTCTCGAAGACCCAGTTCCTGGCCGATGCTAGCCATGACCTGTTGCAGCCGTTGAACGCGGCGCGGCTGTTCGTCTCGGCCATGCAAGATCGCAACTTGCCCGAGGGCCTGCCGCCGATGATCGGCAAGGTCGATCAGGCGCTTTCGAACGTCGAGGACATCCTCAACATCCTGCTCGACATCTCGAAGCTCGACGCCGGCAAGGTCGCGGTCAACATGAAGCGCGTGCCGCTGACCGCGGTCATGACCTCGCTGCACGACGAGATCGCGCCTTTAGCCGAGCGTGGCGGGATCGAGCTCCGCTTCATGCCCTCATCGCTGAACGTCAACACGGACGTGCGGCTGCTGCGGCGCCTGCTGCAGAATTTCCTGACCAATGCCTGCCGCTACACCCCGAGCGGCCGGATCCTGTTCGGCGCGCGGCGGCGCGGCAATCATGTCGAGCTGCAGGTCGCCGATACCGGGATCGGCATCCCGAAGGACAGCCTCGATGAGATCTTCCAGGAGTTCCAGCGGCTGACTGATCTCGGCGGCGGCAAGAAGGGCTACGGCCTCGGACTCTCGATCGTGCGTCGCATCAGCCGGCTGTTGAACCACCCGATCAAGGTGCGCTCGGAGCCCGGCAAGGGCTCGGTCTTCTCGGTGCTGGTGCCGCTGGCGACCGAGGCTACCGAGCTGATCGAGGTTCCAGCACCTGAGCCGGTTTCCAACGCCGCGGTCGACCAGATCAATGCGCTGATCGTCGAGAACGAGCCGGACGTGCTGGAAGGCATGGCCAATCTGCTCGGCACCTGGGGCTGCAACTACCTGGCGGCGCCCAACCAGGAACAGGCGCTGGCCGCCGTCAAGGAGAGCGGCCGGCGGCCGGATATCCTGCTGGTCGATTATCACCTCGACAACAACGTGCTCGGGACCGACGTGATCGCCGCCTTGCGCAAGCAGCTCGGGACCGAGATCCCGGCGGTGGTGATCACCGCCGACCGCAGCGCCGAGGTCGCGCATAGCATTCAGGAGATGCCGGCGGCAACCTTGCTGCCGAAGCCGATCAAGCCGGCGCGGCTACGCGCCCTGGTCGCCTCGGTTCGTCGCTGACAGATAGCGGCAGTAATTCTCATAGAGAATGACCGCCTGGGTGCGGCTGGTTACGCCCAGCTTCTGCAGCAGGGTCGAGACGTGCGACTTCACCGTCGTGATCTGCACGTTGGTGTTATAGGCGATCAGCTTGTTCGCCATGCCCTGGGCCATCAGTTCGAGCACCCGCCGCTGCTGGTTGGTCAGCAGCTCGAAGCGGCAGAGCACCGCCTCGTCGATCACCGGCGCCTCTTCGGTCACCGGCTCCGACTTCGCGGCCTGCTCTTCGGGCGGCGTGTAGCTGCCGCCGTCGAGGATGGTCTTGATCGCGCTGGCGATCTCCGCCCGCGGCAGCGACTTCGGGATATAGCCGATCGCGCCGGCATCGAGACATTCCCGGACCACGAAACTGTCGGTCAGGGCCGAGATCACCGCGATCGGCACATCCGGGCGGCGGACGCGGAGCGCGCGGATGCCCTTGACGCCGCTCATCCCCGGCATGCGGAGGTCGAGCAGGATCAGGTCGAGGTCCTCATGACCGGCCACCTGGTCGAAGGCCTCCGAGATCGAGCCGGATTCGATGACGCCGACGTCGTCGTCCATGCCCTGCAGGGCGCCGACGATGGCTTCACGGAATAAGGGGTGATCGTCTGCGACCAGCACCTTCATCATGGCGATCCCTCCCTGGGCAGCATTAGTGGTTGCGTGAATTGAAGGCCACAATCGGCTGCCTTGTCAACGCGGCAAGCCGTACACAGCCTCCGACCATTGGAGCATTGCGAAGCCTGTGGCTTTGACGCGGCTGCTGTGGCGCTGTTGCGTCGATCGGCCCCAGCTTTGTTGCGTTCAGGCGACAACCCCAGACGACAAGGCACGGGCGTAACGGCCTTTTATCCGATTCGGCCCGCTTCGTGTTGCGCCGCGGAACTCAGCCGGGTTCGCCGTCTTGGTCACGCGAAGGGAGACCAAGATTTATGCGTAGTCGGGTGGGTCGGACGCCGGACGTTGCCGCTGCTGAGCGCGACGCGGCACCGCGCTGCAAGCTTCTCTTCGTAACCTCTGAAATTGCGGATTTCCTGAAAGTAGGTGGCCTCGGCGAAGTCTCCGCCGGCCTGCCCCGGGCGCTGCGCCGCGTCAGCGATGCGCGGGTGCTGCTGCCGGGCTATCGCGCCGTGCTCAACGCCAACCCAGGCATGAAGATCGTGGCCCGGCTGCCAGGCCTGGCCGAGATTCCGTCTTGCGAGATCGGCGAGATAACCACGCCGGACGGCCTCACCCTCTATATCGTGGTCGCGGGCGGCCTGTTCGACCGTCCGGGCAATGCCTATCTGGACGATCAGGCCAACCCCTGGGACGACAACGACGTGCGCTTCGCCCGGCTCGCCATGGCGGCGGTCGAACTCGCGCGCGGCGTGCCGGCGCTGGGCTGGAAGCCGGAAGTCCTCCACCTCAACGATTGGCCCGGCGCGCTTGCCGCCGGCTATCTGAACTGGCAGCAGGTCGCCACCCCCAGCATCCTCACCATTCACAATCTTGCCTATCAGGGCCTCTACGGCCGCGACCGCCTGCACCGCCTCGGCATTCCGGCGGAAGCCTTCGCGATGGACGGGGTCGAGTTTCACGGCCAGATCTCCTTTCTGAAGACCGGCATCTTCTACGCATCGCAGATCACCACCGTGAGCGCTACCTATGCCAGGGAGATCACCACACCGGAATTCGGCTGCGGTCTCGACGGATTGCTGCGCCTGCGCAGCGGCGAGGGGCGGCTTACCGGAATCCTGAACGGCATCGACGAGAGCTGGGACCCGAGCGCGGACCCGCATCTCCCGCATCCTTTCGACAGCGCGAACTGGCGCGGCAAGGAAGCCAACGCGCAGCACCTGCGGGAGGCGTTCGGGCTCGCGGTCAGCCGCGGCCCCTTGTTCGCGGTGGTCTCGCGCCTGGTCCACCAGAAGGGGCTCGACCTCACCATGGCGGCGATCGAATCGATCGTGCGCGACGGCGGCCAGTTGGTAGTCACCGGCGAGGGCGAGCCCGAAGTCGAAAACGCCTTGCGCGCGACGGCAGCGCGGCATCCGCAATCGATCGCGGTCAAGATCGGCTACGAGGAGCCGACCGCGCGGCGGATCTTCGCCGGCAGCGATTTCCTGCTCATGCCGTCGCGCTTTGAACCTTGCGGGCTCAGCCAGATGTATGCGCAGCGGTTCGGCTCGTTGCCGATCGCGCACAACACCGGCGGGCTCGGCGATACGATCGAGGACGGTGCCACTGGATTCCTGTTCAGCGGCGCGACGCCCGAGACTTTCGCCCGTGCGATCCACCGCGCAAAATCGGTGTTCGACCGCAAGGACCAATTCGAGGCGATGCGCCGCCGCGCCATGTCGCGGCCCTCGGGATGGGGCGAAGCGGCCTACTCCTACATGGATGTCTATCGGCGCGCGCTGGAGTCGGATCTCCGCGTCGCCGCGTAGCGGAATTCGCGCGGAACGATCAAAGGCCGCGGACCGTTAACTACGCGTGTGTCGCCCAACTCGGCGCGGCACCGACTGCGAATCCGTCACAATTGCAGGGCTGTCCGTCATGCAGAACCGGCAAGCGGCGTCGCGGCCGTCGATCTACTATTTCCACCCGGCGCTCGGGGGCGAGGTGGCAGGCTGGACCCGCCATCTGGACCGCTGCGCCGCGATGGGTTTCTCGCATCTGCTGCTCGCTCCGCTGTTCCGGCCCGGGCGCAGCGGCAACATCTTCCTGACCGCCGATCACGACGCCTGTCATCCCGCGATGCAGGCCAGCGCGTCCGCGGCAGCCGAGCTGCAAAGTCTCGCCGAAGAGTGCCGGCGCCGCGGGATGAAGCTCTGGCTCGACCTGATGCTGGATCGGGTCGCGCGCGAGGCGCGGGTGGTCGGCGAGCATCCTCGGTGGTTCGTGGGCGGCCCTGCAGATCCGCTACCCGACCCGCGGAGCATCATCCGCACCGGCCAGGCCGCGAGCTTCCACTACGGCAACGGCGCAAGCGCCGAGATCTTGGATTGGTGGAAGGCGCGAATCGGCGAATGGCTGAAAGCCGGGGTCGACGGCTTTCGCATCGACAAGGCTCAACTCCTTCCGCCGCACCTGCTGAAGGAATTGATCGCCGACGTGAAGATGGCGTATCCCGCTTGCCAATTCGTCGCCTGGACGCCGGGTCTGACCCCCCAGCAGATTGCCAGCCTCAAGGATTGCGGCCTGGATTTCACCATCGCCTCGACCTGCTGGTGGGACTTTAAGAGCGAATGGTTCCTGGAAGAACAGGACCAGCTCGTCGCCGTGGCGCCGCCTCTGGCCCTGGCGGAAGCGCCCTTCGCGCGCCGCCTCGCCGAGCAGTTCGCCAGCAGCGATGCCCTGGAGCGCGGCTATCGCCGCCTCCTCGAGGTCTGTGCCACCGACGGCAATGGGTGGCTGATGCCGATGGGCTTCGAGTTCGGCAGCGGACTGCCCTTGGAGGCAGCGCGTGCCGACCCGGCGGCCTTCGTGCGCCAGGAAGAGCGCAGCAACATCCGCCTGATCGATGAGATCGCCGCCGCCAACGCCCGCGCCGCCAAGCTGTTCGACGGCAGGGCATTTCGCTGGCGCGCGCTCTCCGCACCCGATGCGCCGGTCTTCGCAGAAATGGCGGAAGCCGGTGATGCGGCGACGCTGCGCCTGGTCAACGCCGAGACGCAGCTCATCCAGAACGTCGACCTCTCAATGCTGCTGGCGCGCACCGGCCGCGCCTGGGCGTTGAAGGAAAGGCCGCTCGGGCTCGAAGATGCACAGCTTCGCTTGCAGCCGGCGGAGGTGCTGTTGCTGGCACTGAGACCGGCCGCCGCGGTGAAGCTGCCGACGCCGCAGTCCAAGCGCCAGGCCACGGCCGCCGCGAAGACGCCGCGCGTCGCGATCACCCATATCGCGCCGGCGGTCGAAGGCGGCGACTACCCGGCGAAGCGCGTGGTCGGCGAACGCATTGCCGTCGAGGCCGATATCTTCAGCGACGGCCATGGCGAGCTCGCGGCCGATCTCCTCTGGCGGGCCGCCGACGAAGCCGACTGGCGCCGGGCGCCGATGACGTTTCTCGGCAACGACCATTGGACGGCCCAATTCCGACCCGAGCGCGTGGGCGATCATCTTTTCACCATCGAGGCGTGGCGCGACGATTTCGCCTCGTTGCAGCATGGCACAGTGAAGAAGCGCGACGCCGGGATCGCCATCGAGCTCGAGCTCCAGGAAATGTCCGCTTTCCTCGATCGCCATGTTCCGCCGCCGGCCGAACGCGGCGCGGTGGTGAAGGCCTTCATGGCGAAACTGCACCGCGCCAAGAAGGAGGAGCGCCAGGACCTGCTGCTTTCCAAGGAGGCGGTTGCCGCCCTGCGCGATGTGGCGGCGCCGGAATCGCGCATCCGCCATCAGCCGACACTGCCGCTGACGGTCGATCGCGGCGCGGCGCTGTTCGCCAGCTGGTACGAGATCTTTCCGCGGTCCATGAGTGGCACCAGCGAGCGGCACGGCACCTTCGACGACGTGATCGCTCAGTTGCCGCGGATTGCGGCCATGGGCTTCGACACGCTCTATTTCCCGCCGATCCACCCGATCGGCAAGGTCAACCGCAAGGGCAAGAACAACAACACGAAGTCCCGGCCGGGCGAGCCGGGCAGTCCTTATGCGATCGGCTCGGACGAAGGTGGGCATGACGCGATCCATCCGGAGCTCGGCACCATCGAGGATTTCCGCCGGATGCGGGACGCCGCGGCGGAACATGGGCTGGAGATTGCGCTCGACTTCGCGATCCAATGCGCGCCGGACCATCCCTGGCTGAAAGAGCATCCCGAGTGGTTCGCCTGGCGGCCGGATGGCAGCATCGCCTACGCCGAGAATCCCCCAAAGAAATACGAGGACATCGTCAACGTCGACTTCTACGCGCCGGGTGCGGTGCCGGGCCTCTGGCTGGCTCTGCGCGACATCTTCCTCCATTGGCGGCAGGAAGGCGTGCGCAGCTTCCGGGTCGACAACCCGCACACCAAGCCGCTGCCGTTCTGGCGCTGGGTGATCGCCGATATCCGCGCCCGCTATCCGGACACGCTCTTCCTCTCCGAAGCCTTCACCCGGCCGCAGGTGATGTATGAGCTGGCCAAGGTCGGCTTCTCGCAATCCTATACCTACTTCACCTGGCGCAACACCAAGCCCGAGCTGGAGTCCTATTTGAAGGAGCTGGCCGACGGGTCGCCGAAGGACTTCTTCCGGCCGCATTTCTTCGTCAACACGCCTGATATCAACCCCGGCTTTCTGCAACGCTCCGGCCGCGCCGGGTTCCTGATCCGCGCCGCGCTGGCTTCGACCATGTCCGGGCTCTGGGGCGTCTACAGCGGCTTCGAGCTCTGCGAGGCAACGCCGCTGCCGGGCAAGGAAGAGTATCTCGATTCCGAGAAATACGAGATCCGGGCCTGGGATTGGAATCGCCCCGGCAATATCGTGCCCGAGATCACGAAGCTGAACCACATCCGCCGGCGGAATCCGGCTTTGCAGACGCATCTCGGCATCCGCTTCATCGCCGCGTCGAACGACAACGTCACCGCCTTCATCAAGTCCACGCCTGAGCGCGACAACGTGATCCTGGTCGCGATCAATCTGGATCCCTTCCACGCGCAGGAGGCCTGGATCGAGATTCCGCTCTGGGAGTGGAGCCTTCCCGACCATGCCAGCATTGATGTGGAGGACCTGATCGGCGGTTCAAGATTCCAATGGCAGGGCAAGAGCGGGACCATTCGACTGGATCCCTATGAACTGCCCTATGCCATCTGGCGGATCGCCGTGCCATCCGGAGAGGTGAGATGAGCCGCCGCGAGAAGCCGAAACTGCCGGTCGATCCGCTCTGGTACAAGGATGCGGTGATCTACCAGCTGCACGTGAAGTCGTTCATGGATGCGAACGGCGACGGCATCGGCGACTTCAAGGGCCTGCTGCAGCGCCTCGACCATGTGGTCGAGCTCGGCGCCAACACGATCTGGATACTGCCCTTCTATCCCTCGCCGCGGCGCGACGACGGTTACGACATCGCCGAGTATCGCAAGGTCTCGCCGGACTACGGGACCATGGCGGACTTCAGGAAGTTCGTGAAAGCCGCCCATGAGAAGGGCATTCGCGTCATCACCGAGCTGGTCATCAACCATACGTCCGACCAGCATCCCTGGTTCCAGAGAGCGCGACGCGCCAGGAAGGGCTCAGCCGCGCGCGACTTCTATGTCTGGTCTGATACCGACAAGGCCTATGCCGGCACGCGCATCATCTTCATCGACACCGAAAAGTCGAACTGGACCTGGGACGAGGAAGCCCAGCAGTACTTCTGGCATCGCTTCTATTCGCACCAGCCGGACCTGAACTTCGACAACCCGAAGGTCCTGAAAGAGATCTTCGCGATCATGAAGTTCTGGCTGGATATGGGCGTCGACGGCCTGCGGCTGGACGCCATTCCCTATCTGATCGAGCGTGAAGGCACCAACAATGAGAATCTTCCCGAGACTCACGCGGTGCTGAAGAAAATCCGCGCCGAGATGGACCGGCTCTATCCCGGCAAGATGCTGCTCGCCGAGGCCAACCAATGGCCGGAGGACACCCAGGCCTATTTCGGCGACGGCGACGAATGCAACATGTCGTTCCACTTCCCGCTGATGCCGCGGATGTACATGGCGATCGCCCAGGAGGATCGCTTCCCGATCTCCGACATCCTGCGGCAGACGCCGAAGATCCCGGAGAATTGCCAATGGGCGATCTTCTTGCGCAACCACGATGAGCTGACGCTCGAGATGGTCACCGACAAGGAGCGGGACTATCTCTGGGAGACCTATGCCTCGGATCGCCGCGCCAGGCTGAACCTCGGCATCCGCCGCCGCCTGGCGCCGCTGGTGCAGCGCGACCGCCGCCGGATTGAGCTGATGAACGGCCTGCTGCTCTCCATGCCCGGCACCCCGGTGCTCTATTACGGCGACGAGATCGGCATGGGCGACAATATCTATCTCGGCGACCGGGACGGCGTGCGCACGCCGATGCAATGGTCGCCCGACCGCAACGGCGGCTTCTCCAAGGGCGATCCGGCCAAGCTGGTCCTGCCGCCGATCATGGACCCGGCCTATGGCTACCAGGCGGTAAACGTCGAGGCGCAATCCGCCGATCCGCATTCGCTGCTCAATTGGACGCGGCGCATGCTGGCCGTGCGCAAGCAGACCGCGGTCTTCGGCCGCGGCGAGTTCAAGCTGCTGGCGCCGGGGAATCGCAAGATCCTCGCCTATCTCCGCACGCTCGGCGACGACGTGGTGCTCTGCGTCAACAATCTTTCGCGCACGGCCCAGGCGGTGGAGCTCGATCTCGCGCAGTTCGCCGGGCGCGTGCCGGTGGACATGGTGGGCGGCAGTGCCTTTCCGCCGATCGGCCAGCTCACCTATCTCCTCACCCTGCCGCCCTATGGCTTCTATTGGTTCACCCTCGGCGTCAGCGCCAACATGCCCGATTGGCATAAGCCGGCGCCGGAGCAGATGCCGGAGTACATCACCTTGGTCCTCAGGAAATCCGTCGCCGAGCTGCAGCAACCCAACCTCAGGAAGCAGCTCGAGGAGGAGATCCTTCCCACCTATCTGCCGAAACGACGCTGGTTCGGGGCGAAGGACTCCGCGTTGCCGAAGCTGGAGGTGAACTGCCAGCCGGCCTTCCCGGAATCGCGTTACCCGGTCGTGCTCTGCGAGATTCGCATCGCCGGTGCCGGGGAGCGTTATCAGCTGCCGCTGACCATCCTTTGGGAAGACGACATCGTCTCCGCCTTGCCGCAACAGCTGGCGCTGGCCCGCGTCCGGATCGGTCGCCGCGTCGGCCTGCTGACCGATGCCTTCGCGCTCGACACTTTCCCGCTGATGCTGCTCGAGCACCTCAAGAAGGAGTCCGTGCTGGAGCGGGGCGAGGAGACCACCCACTTCATCCCGACCGTATTGCTGAAGGACTACGTGCTCGATAGCGAGGATCCGCAGGTTCGTACCCTGGCAGCGGAGCAATCCAACAGCACCGTGGTGATCGACGACAAGGTCATCATCAAGCTCCTGCGCCGGGTCGAGGACGGCATCCATCCGGAGGCGGAGATCGGCCGCACGCTGGCCGAGCGAGGCTATCGCAACACCTCTCCGGCCTTGGGCGAAATCCGCCGCGTCTCGCCGGAGGGCACGCCGCGCACCCTCGCCGTGGTGCAAGGCTTCCTGCGCAACCAGGGTGACGGCTGGACTTGGGCTCTCGCCTATCTGGCGCGCGCGCTCGAGGATGCTGCCCTCTCCGCGCAAACGGGAGCCGATGGCGCGACCGCAGCCGAGTTGATGACGCCCTACGAGAATTTCGGCGCGATGATCGGCAAGCGTCTCGCCGAGCTGCATGCCTGTCTCGCGGAGCCGAGCGACGACCCGGCCTTCGCGCCCGAGCCCGCCGGCAAGGACGACGTCGCCGCCTGGGAAACACAGGCGCAGGACCAGCTCGATCGCGCCTTCGAGGCGTTGGAGAAATCCAGGGCCAATCTCGAACCGGATGCCGCCGCGGCCGCGACCAAGTTCCTCGGCAAGCGCCGCGAGATCCACGACCAGCTGCGCAAGCTGGCGAATGCCAGGAATGCCG
The DNA here is from genome assembly GCF_054658695.1 of Dongia sp. agr-C8. NCBI lineage: Bacteria > Pseudomonadati > Pseudomonadota > Alphaproteobacteria > Rhodospirillales > Dongiaceae > Dongia > Dongia sp. agr-C8. The sequence goes on along the minus strand of NZ_BAAGHZ010000002.1, from coordinate 1,295,952 downwards.
GCTTGAAGACCCGCATCCACGGCGACTTCCATCTCGGCCAGATCCTGGTGGTGCAGAACGACATCCACATCATCGATTTCGAAGGCGAGCCGGCGAAGCCGCTGAAGGCGCGCCGCGCCAAGGCAAGCCCGCTGCGTGACGTCGCCGGAATCCTGCGCTCCTTCGACTATGCGGCGGCGGCCACCATCAGCAACCGTCCGCCGACCTCGCCGGCGCTGGACGAGAAGCAGCTCGCCTTGCTGCAGCGTTTCACGGCGGCGGCGGGCGCAGCCTTCCGCAACGCCTATCAGGAAGTGCTTGCCGCGGCCCCCCATCCCTGGATCGATCTCGCCACCGACGACAAGCTGCTCAGGATGTTCCTGATCGAGAAGGCGGCCTACGAGATCTGCTACGAGGCGGCGAACCGGCCGGCCTGGATCGCGTTCCCGCTGCGCGGATTGACCAGGCTCCTGCAAAGCAAGACGGAGAAGACGCTTGAGCCGCATCACGCATGACCCGGCGCCCGATCCCGGCGCCCTCGAAGCCCTGCTGCGCGGCCGCCTCGGCGATCCCTTCAGCCTCCTGGGTCCGCATCGCGGCCGGCACGGCACGGTGATTCGTACCTTCCAGCCGGGCGCCCAGGCGGTCGAGGTCCATCCGGTTCAGAAGGACGAGGTCAACGCACCGCTGCAGCCGATCCACCAGTCCGGCGTGTTCGTGGGCGAAGTGGTCGATCCCGGGCGCTACGTGCTGCGGGTGCAATGGCCGGAGACCGTGCAGGAGACCGAGGATCCCTATTCCTTCGGCACGTTGCTCGGCGATATCGATCTGCATCTGATCAGCGAGGGCACGCATCGCAATCTCGGCGCCACGCTCGGCGCGCAGGTGATGGAGCAGGGCGGCGTGCCCGGCGTGCGCTTCGCGGTTTGGGCCCCCAATGCGCGGCGGGTCTCGGTGGTCGGCGATTTCAACAACTGGGACGGCCGGCGCCATGCGATGCGGCTCCGTCACAGCGCCGGCGTCTGGGAGCTGTTCATCCCGCGGCTCCGCCCCGGCACAATATATAAGTATGAGATCGTCGCGCCCTCGGGCGAGGTGCTGCCGCTGAAGGCCGACCCGGTCGCGCTCCGCGCCGAGGTGCCGCCGGCGACCGCCTCGATGGTCGCGGATCTCTCGCTGATCTCCTGGACCGACGCGGAATGGGAGGCGAGCCGGGCGCAGCGTCAGACCGCCCAGGCGCCGATGTCGGTTTACGAGGTACATGCCGGTTCCTGGTACCGCGAGAACGGCAGCGAGCCCACGTGGAACGACCTCTCCGACCGCCTGATTCCTTACGTCAAGGAGATGGGCTTCACCCATATCGAACTCCTCCCGGTGATGGAGCATCCCTTCACCGGCTCCTGGGGCTATCAGCCGATCGGGCTCTTCGCGCCAACCTCGCGCTACGGCTCCTGCGAGGACTTCGCCCGCTTCGTCGATGCCTGTCACCGGGCCGAGATCGGCGTGATCCTGGACTGGGTGCCGGCGCATTTCCCCAGCGATGCCCACGGGCTCGCGAATTTCGACGGCACGCATCTCTACGAGCACCAGGATCCGCGCGAGGGTTTCCACCACGACTGGAATACCCTCATCTTCAACTTCGGCCGGCGCGAGGTTCGCGGCTACCTGATTGCCAGCGCGCTCCACTGGCTGCGCGCCTATCACATCGATGCGCTGCGGGTGGATGCCGTCGCCTCGATGCTCTACCGCGACTACAGCCGCAAGCAGGGCGAGTGGGTGCCGAACATCTATGGCGGCCGTGAGAACCTGGAGGCGGTGAGCTTCCTGCAGGAACTCTCCGAGATCATGCACCAGGACTTCCCCGGCCGCCTGCTGATCGCCGAGGAATCGACCGCCTGGCCCGGCGTCACCCGCAGCGTCGACCAGGGCGGGCTCGGCTTCCAGTTCAAGTGGAACATGGGCTGGATGAACGATACCTTGCGCTACATATCGCGCGATCCGGCCTTTCGCTCCTGGCATCACGACGACGTGACCTTCGGGCTGATATACGCTTTCTCCGAACGCTTCATCCTGCCGCTGTCGCACGATGAGGTCGTGCACGGCAAGCGATCGATCCTCGGGCGCATGCCCGGCGACGAATGGCAGCGCTTCGCCAATATGCGCGCCTATCTCGCCTTCATGTGGTCGCACCCGGGCAAAAAGCTGATCTTCATGGGCACCGAGATCGCCGAGCCCTTCGAATGGAACCACGATGCGCAAGTCAACTGGTGGCTGCTGGATCACGCGCCGCATTCCGGCATGCAGCGCCTGGTGCGCGATCTCAACCGGCTCTATGGGTCCGAACCCGCCTTGCATCGGCTAGACGCCGATCCCGCCGGATTTCGCTGGATCGTCGGTGACGACCGCGGCCAGAGCGTCCTGGCCTATCTGCGCACCGGCGGTGAAGGCGATTCGAAACCGGTGCTCGCGGTCTGCAACTTCACGCCGGTGCCCCGCCACGGCTATCGCATCGGCGTGCCGCGAGGCGGACACTGGCGCGAGCGGCTCAATACCGACGCCGGGATCTATGGGGGGTCGAACATGGGCAACGGCGGGGCGGTTGCCGCCGAGGCGCACCCGGTCCACGGCTTCGAGCAGTCGCTCTCGCTGACCTTGCCGCCGCTGGCCACGGTCTGGCTGCAGCCGGAGTAGAGATGTCGCGCTTCCCAGATCGGCTGGAGCCGGGCCGGCCCGATCCCCTGGGTGCGACCTGGGACGGGCTCGGGGTCAACTTCGCCGTCTTCTCGGCCAATGCCGACCGCATCGATCTCTGCCTGTTCGATCCCAGCGGGCGCCGGCAGCTGGCGCGACTGACCTTGCCGGAATGCACCGACGAGGTCTGGCACGGCTACCTCCCCGACGCCAAGCCGGGCCTGGCCTACGGCTATCGCGCCCATGGGCCCTACGAGCCGAAGCACGGGCATCGCTTCAACCCCCACAAGCTGCTGCTCGACCCCTATGCCAAGAGGCTGCTGGGCGAATTGAAGTGGTCCGACGTGCTCTATGGCTACCGGCTGGGCAGCGCCAAGGGCGACCTCTCGCAGGATCGCCGCGACAGCGCCGCGGCCGTGCCGAAGGCGGCGGTCACCGATGCCAGCTTCAACTGGGGCGAAGACCGGAAGCCGGCGACGCCCTGGCCGCAGACCGTCATCTACGAACTGCACGTGCGCGGCTATTCGATGCGGCGCGAAGACCTGCCGATGGCGGAGCGCGGCACTTTCGCCGCCCTGGCCGACGCGCGGTCGATCGACCGGATGGTGAAGCTCGGCGTGACCGCCGTGGAGCTCATGCCGATCCACGCCTCGATCGACGACCATTTCCTGGTAAAGAAACACCTCGCCAACTACTGGGGCTACAACACGCTCGGCTTCTTCGCACCACAGCCGGGCTTCCTCTCCGACGGCTCGCTGGCGGAGCTGCAGACCGCGGTGCGGCGACTGCATGCGGCCGGGATCGAGGTGCTGCTGGACGTGGTCTACAACCACACCTGCGAATCGGACGAAACCGGGCCGACGCTTTCGTTCCGCGGCCTCGACAATGCCAGCTACTACCGGCTCGTCCCGGGCGATGCCCGGCATTACATCAATGACACCGGGACCGGCAACAGCGTGAACCTCTCGCATCCGCGCGTGTTGCAGATGGTGATGGATTCCATGCGCTACTGGATCGACACCTTCCACATCGACGGATTCCGCTTCGATCTCGGGGCCAATCTCGGGCGCGAGCAGGACGGGTTCGATCCAACTTCTGGATTCTTCGACGTGATCCGACAGGACCCGGCGATCTCCAGGGTGAAGTTGATCTCCGAACCCTGGGATCTCGGACCCGGCGGCTATCAACTCGGCAACCACCCGCCGGGCTTTGCCGAGTGGAACGACAAGTATCGGGACAGCCTGCGCCGGTTCTGGCGCGGCGACCCGCATCAGTGTCCGGAGCTGGCGACCCGGCTGGCCGGGTCGGGCGACCTGTTCGACCACCACAAGCGCCGGCCCTTCGCCTCGATCAACTACGTCGCCTCGCATGACGGCTTCACGCTGGAAGACCTGACGCGCTACCAGGAGAAGCACAACGAGGCGAACGGCGAGGACAACCGTGACGGCCATAATGAGAACTTCAGCAGCAACTGGGGCGTCGAGGGTCCGAGCGACGACCTGGCGATCCGGGTCAAGCGCGGCCGGGTCAAGCGCGCGATGCTGGCGACTCTGTTCTGCTCGCTCGGCACGCCGATGCTGCTGGCCGGTGACGAGCTCGGTCGCACGCAGGGCGGCAACAACAACGCCTATGCCCAGGACAACGAGACCTCCTGGATCGACTGGGCGACGGCCGCCGAGCCCGACAGCCGGGACCTCGAGCGCTATGTCGCGCGGCTGGCCGCCCTCCGGCGCAATCACCCGACCCTGCGGGCGGATCGTTTCCTGCACGGCCGCAACGAGATCGCGCCCAATCTGCAGGACATCGAGTGGTTCAACGAGGACGGCACGGCGATGGAGCCCCGGCATTGGCAGGATCCGGAAAGACGCCTGCTTTCCGTGCGGCGCGCGGGGTTGATCAACGGCGGGACGATCGAAGCCACGCTGATGATGCTGAACGGCTCGGTCGAAGACCGCGAGTTTCGCGTGCCGCCGACAAACAACCTGCATTGGGCGCTGGCGCTCGACAGCAGCGATCCCAACCGTCTGCCGGGAGGGCTGGAATCCGATGCGGTCCAGGTCCCGCGCCATGCCGTGGTACTGCTGATCGGCCAGCAGAACGGCGCATGACCAAACTCTCCCACGGCGCCACCTTGATCGCACCCCACCGGACGCGTTTCCAGCTCTGGGCGCCGGATGCTGCCTCGGTCGGCCTCGAGATCGGCGACGACATTGCGCAGCTCATGCGCGCCGAGCCGGACGGCTGGCATCGGCTGGAGGTCGATTGCGGCGCTGGGACGCGCTATCGCTATCGGGTCTCGCCCGACCTCGCGGTGCCGGACCCGGCATCGCGCGCCCAGGCCGACGACGTGCACGGCCCCAGCATCGTTGTCGATCCCGATGCCTATGTCTGGCGCAACGCGCAATGGCGCGGCAGGCCTTGGCATGAGGCGGTCCTGTACGAATTGCATCCCGGCGTGCTCGGCGGCTTCAGGGGCGTCGCGACGCATTTGCCGCGGCTGAAGGATCTCGGCATCACCGCGGTCGAGCTGATGCCGATCGCGGATTTCTTCGGGCGGCGCAACTGGGGCTATGACGGCGTGCTGCATTTCGCGCCGGACACCGCCTATGGCACGCCCGACGACCTGAAGGCGCTGGTCGACCGCGCCCATGATCTCGAGCTGATGATGTTCCAGGACGTGGTCTACAACCACTTCGGCCCGGAGGGGAATTATCTGCACGCCTACGCATCGGGGTTCTTTCGCGACGACATCCACACGCCCTGGGGTGCCGCGATCGATTTCAAGCACCCGGTGGTGCGGCGCTTCTTCATCGAGAACGCGCTCTACTGGCTGGAGGAGTACCGCTTCGACGGGCTGCGGCTCGACGCGGTCCATGCCATTCCCGACCGCGACTGGCTGTTGGAGCTGGCGGAGACGGTGAAGCGGACGATCACCGACCGCCATGTCCACCTCGTGCTGGAGAATGACAACAACGATGCGCCGTTGCTGGAGACCGCCTTTACCGCACAGTGGAACGACGACGCGCATCACGCAGCGCATGTGCTGATCACCGGCGAGAGCGGCGGCTACTATAGCGACTACGCAGAGAATCCCGGGGCGGCGCTGGCCCGCTGTCTGGAACAGGGCTTCGCTTTCCAGGGGGAGACTTCGGCTTATCGCGACCATGCGCCTCGCGGCACGCCGAGCGGGCATCTGGCGCCCGACCGTTTCGTCTTCTTTCTGCAGAACCACGACCAGGTCGGCAACCGCGCCCTCGGCGATCGGCTCGCGGCGATCGCCGATCCCGATGCGCTGAAGGTCGGGATGGCGCTGCTGCTGCTCAGCCCGCAGGTGCCGCTTCTCTTCATGGGCGAGGAGTTCGGCGCGCGGGAACCCTTCCTCTTCTTCGCCGACTATGAAGGCGACCTGGCCGAGGCGGTGAAGCAGGGCCGGCGCAGGGAATTCGGCAAGTTCCCCGAATTTGCGACCGAGGAGGCCCAGCGCCGAATCCCGGATCCGAGCCGGCCAGAGACTTTCCGGCAGAGCTGCCCGAGCCTCGCCGCCACGGACGAATGGTCGCGCGACTGGCAGGATTATGTGCAACGCCTGATCGCGCTGCGTCAGGAGGCGATCACGCCGCGGCTCAGGGGCACGCGTGCCGAATCCGCGCAAGCGCTCACCCCGCGCGCGTTGCAGGCGCGCTGGATCCTGGGCGATGGAACGCGGCTGACCCTGGCGGCCAATTTCGGGCCGGAGCCGATCACGCTGCCGCCGGTGCCGGGCCGGCATCTCTTCTCCCATTGCAAGGGCGATTGCATCGGTCTCGGCGGCCGGTGCTTCCTGGCGATCCTCGGCGAGGCCTCGTGAAGACCGACGCACAACTGCGCAAGGCGGCGAGGGCGGCCGGCATCCTGACCGAGTGGCAGGACGTCCATGGCAAGACTCGCGCGGTCGGGCATGAGACCTTGCGGGCGCTCCTGGAGGTTCTCGGCGGCGAGGCGAGATCCACCGCGGTGCCCCTGGTCACCGCGGAGGCGGGCGCCACCTACACGGTGCCGGGACTTTCGGTGAAAGCGCGCGCGCCGGAGGCGCCGGGCTATCACCTCATCCGCAAGGGCAAGCGTCGCTTCACCCTCGCCGTGGCGCCGGCGCGCCAGCAAGGCCGCGGCGAGCCGCGCGGCTGGGGATTATCGGTGCAGCTCTATGCGCTCTATCGCAAGGGCGACGGCGGGATCGGCACCTATGGCGCACTACGCGACTTCATGCGCGGCAGTGCCGAGGCAGGGGCGAGCGCCGTCGCGGTCAGCCCGCTGCACGCCCAATTCTCCGCCGATCCCTGGCGCTTCAGCCCCTATTCGCCGTCCAGCCGCCTCTGGATGAACGCCGTGCATATCGACGTCGGTGAGGCCGCCGCCCTGCTCGACCTGAAGCCGCCGAAGCTGGCGCCGCGCCAGGGCGCCGGCGGTGACGCCCTGATCGCCTGGCCGGAAGCGTCGCGCGCCAAGCTGAAGGCATTGCGCGGCCTGTTCGACGCGGCGCGCGGGGCCGGCTGCTTCGAAGGCGGGCATCCTTCGGCCCGCAGCCTCGCGGCATTCCGGAAGGCGGGCGGTGCCGCGCTCATGGCGCATGCGACCTTCGAGGCTCTGCATGCGCATTTCTTCGGCCGCGACCGCGCGCTCTGGAACTGGGGCAACTGGCCCGCCGAGCTTCGCGACCCCGACAGCGCCGCGGTGCGGCGCTTTGCGGGGCAGAATCGCGAGGCCGTGGAGTTCCATCTCTTCCTGCAATGGCTGGCGGCGCGGCAATTCAAGAGCGCGGCTGAGGCGGCGGCGCGCGACGGCCGGATGGCGCGCGGCATCATCAAGGACATCGCGGTCGGCGCGGATGGCGGGGGCAGCGAAGCCTGGAGCAATCAGGGCCGCATGCTGAGCGGCGCCTCGATCGGCGCGCCGCCGGATGCGTTCAACACGCTGGGCCAGAACTGGGGCGTCACCACCTTCTCGCCCGCCGCATTGGCGGCGACGGGATACGCGGCCTTCGTCCAGTTGCTGCGCAGCGCCTTGGCCGATTCCGGCGGGATCCGGATCGATCACGTGCTGGGGCTGCGCCGGCTCTGGGTGGTGCCGAACGGGGCCGATGCCCGGGACGGCGCCTATATCCGCTATCCGCTGACCGATCTGCTGCGCCTCACCGCGCTGGAGGCGCATCGCGCGGGCGCCGTGGTGCTGGGCGAGGATCTCGGCACTGTGCCGGATGGATTTCGCGAGGCGCTCGACGGCTACGGCATCAAGGGCATGCAGGTCTTGTGGTTCGAGCGCCAGGGACAGGGTTTCCTGCCGCCGCAGAAATGGCGCAAGCGCGCCGTCGGCATGACGACCACCCACGATCTGCCGACGGTCGCGGGCTGGTGGCTCGGCAAGGATATCGTTTGGCGCAAGAGGCTGAAGCTGTTCGCCAAGCGCGACGGAGCCGCCCGGGCGGCGACGGAACGGAGGCGCGACCGCGCGCAGCTCTGGAGCGCGTTCCTCAAGGCCGGCGTCGCAACCGGCGTGCAACCCCGCACGCATGACGTCAGCCAGGTGCTGGCCGGTGCAATCGATTACCTGGGCTTAACCGCCTGTGATCTGGTGGTGCTGCCGCTGGAAGACGCGCTCGGCCGCAAGGAGCAGCCCAACCTGCCCGGCACGGTTACCGAGCATCCCAACTGGCGGCGCCGCATCCTGGTCGAGGCCGGCGCGATCTGCCGGCAGAAGCAGGTGGCGGCACGGCTCCGCCGGCTCGCCGCCAGTCGTTCGATGGGGCGCGGGAAGCCATGACTTTTCCGCGCGCCACCTGCCGGCTGCAGCTGCATCGGGATTTCCCCTTCGAAGCGGCGATCGAAGTCGTTCCCTATCTCGCCAGGCTCGGCATCAGTCATGTCTATGCCTCGCCGATCCTCAGCGCCCGGCCTGGATCGATGCACGGCTACGATACGATCGACCCGGGGATGATCAATCCGGAGCTCGGCGGCCGCGCCGGTCTCGATTGCCTGTCGGCAGCGCTGCGCGCCCACGAAATGGGCCTGATCATCGACATCGTTCCCAACCACATGGCCGCCGTCGCCGAGAATTCCTGGTGGTGGGACGTGCTGCGGGAGGGCCGCGCCAGCCGTTATGCCGATCACTTCGATATCGAATGGGAGGATTCCGACCCGGAAGTTCACGGCAAGGTCCTGCTGCCCTGCCTCGGCGACCGGCTCGAGGCCTGCCTCGAGCGCGGCGAGATCACGCTGGTCGATGCCGGCGGCGTGCGCGAGATCCGCTATTTCGATCAGCGTTTCCCGGTCGATCCGCGCAGCGCAGGCGGCGCGGATCTGCCAACGCTCTTGAAGCAACAGAATTATCTCCTCGCGTTCTGGCGTGACGCGGCGACGCGGATCAACTGGCGGCGCTTCTTCGACATCAACCAGCTGGTCGCCTTGCGGATGGATCGCGAGGCGGTGTTCACTGACTATCATCGGCTGATCCTGGATCTCAAGGAGCAGGGGATTATCGACGGCGTCCGGGTCGACCATGTGGATGGGCTGGCCGCGCCGATCGCCTATTGCCGCAAGCTGCGCGCGGCCCTGGGTCCCGAGGCCTATCTCGTCATCGAGAAGATCCTGCATTCCGACGAGCGGCTGGGTGCGGATTGGCCGATTCACGGCACCTCCGGCTACGACTTCATGGACCAGGCCTCGGCTGTACTGCACGACCCGGCGGGCGAGGCTGCCTTGAACGGCTTGTGGCAGAGCTTGAGCGGCGACCGCCGATCTTTCGCGGCGGTGGCGGCCGATGCGCGCCGGGAAATCCTCGGGCGATTGTTTCCGCGGCAGCGGGATCGTCTGCTTGTGGCGTTGCGGGCGATGCGGCTCCGGGCCGACGACGCGGCGCTGCCGAAGGCCCTGGACGAGCTGCTCGCCGCGTTGCGGCATTATCGCACCTACGGCGAGGAATCCGGGTTCGATCCGGCGGACGCGCTGGAGCTCGAGTTCGCGGCGAACACGGCGCGACCGCTGCTCAACACCGAGACCGCCGCTGCCTTGAGCGAGATCTGCCGGGCCTTGCCGAAGGCACCGGTCCGGCATCGTTTCGAACAGCTTTCCGCGACGCTCACCGCCAAGGCGGTCGAGGACACCGCCTTCTATCGCTACAGCCGGCTGCTGTCGCGCAACGAGGTGGGTTCCGATCCCGGCGAGCTGGCGCTGTCGGTCGAGCAGTTCCACGCCCGGGCCGCGGCGCGCGGCGCGGCGCTTCCGGCGGCGATGCTGGCCACGGCGACGCATGATACCAAGCGCGGTGAGGATCACCGCGCGCGGCTGGCGGTGCTGAGCGAACTGGCGGAGGAGTGGCGGGTGCTGGCGATCCGCTGGTCGGGGCAGTATCCCGCCCCGGAGCCCGCGGTCGGGCTCATGATCTGGCAGACGATCGTCGGCGCCTGGCCGCCGGATTTCGACGCCGGCGCTTTCCACCAGCGCCTGGAGACCTGGCTGGTCAAGGCTTTGCGCGAGGCGAAGCAGCGCACTGCCTGGGATAACCCGAACGAGAGCTTCGAGCGCGCCTGCAAAGGCTACTTGGCCTATCTCTTCGATCCGACGCTCGGCTTTCTGGCCGAGGCCGAGGCCTTTGTCGCGAAGATCGTGGCGTCCGGCATTCGCAACAGCCTGGCGCAAACAGTCTTGCGCCTGACTCTGCCGGGCGTGCCCGATCTCTACCAGGGCACGGAGTTCTGGGATTTTAGCCTGGTCGATCCCGACAACCGGCGACCGGTCGATTTCACGGCGCGCGCAAATGCGCTCGTCGACGATGCCGACTTGGCCTTGTTGCTCAAGGAATGGCGCGACGGACGCATCAAACAGGCGGTGATTGCGCGATTGCTGGGGTTCCGGCAGCGTCACGCCGCGCTGTTCGCCGAGGGCAGCTATGAACCGCTGGTCGTCTCAGGGGAGAGGGCGGATCATCTGATCGCCTTCGCGCGCCGCCTGAGCGGCGAAGCGCTGGTTGTCGTAGTGCCGCGCCTGACCGCCGGTCTCGACACGGCGGTTGGTACGGTCTGGCGGGATACGCGGATCGCGCTGCCCGAGGCCGAAGCCACGGATTTGCTGCGTCCGAGGAAGATTCATCTCGGCAAGCAGAGCGACGCCAGCCTGATCATGGACACTCTGCCCTTGGCGGTACTCTACGCTAGCGTCCGGTGACGCTGGCGAGATCGTCGAGCTCGATGCGGACCGATCCGTCGCGCTCGATCTTGCCCTTGCGGTACTTGATATCCGCGGCCCGTTCCAGCAGCCGGCGGTGACGCTCGAAGCGGTCCACCAGGTCCATCGAAGTGGCGGAGCTGGAATCGCCGCCCAGCTTTTCCAGCGCCGAGCGGGTCGTGTACCAGCGCACCAGCCGGTTGCGATCAAGCGCTGCACAGCCCACCGCGTCGCGCCCCGGCAGGAAGATCCCGTAGTCCCCGATGAATTGTAGCGCCATGACCCACCTCTTTCCCAGACCCAAACCGCCAGAACGGTAATGTGGTCCAGAACGCCTCGTTCCGCTGTCTCGCGGATTCGGAGCGGGTCCGAGCCCGGCGCGCGGGAGCCACCGGCATCCCGCCCGCGTTAATCCGGCGCGACTTGATCGGGCAAAGAAGGGGGCTTCCTTGGCGCCTAAGGCAATCCTGGTGCACAACGCTTCGGCGGGAATCCGCGAGCCGTCACTCGAAGACCTGACGGCGATGATCGAGGCAGCCGGTTATCGCGTGAAATACCGGAACTCCAAGGCGCCGGACCTCGAAGCGAAACTCGACAAGCAAGGCGACCTGGTGGTCGCGGCCGGCGGCGACGGCACCATCGCCAAGGTCGCGAAGATCCTGCTGGCGAAGCCGGATCAGGCTGCGCCGCTCGCCATTCTTCCGATCGGCACGGCGAACAACATCGCGCTCTCCCTCGGCATCACCGAGCCGCCCGCGGCGCTGATCCCGCGCTGGAACGAGACGCCGCTCCGCAAGCTGTCCCATGGAATCGCCCATGCGCATTGGGGCGAGCAGCGCTTCATCGAAGGCGTCGGCCTCGGCTCGCTCGCCGAGGCGACCACGCCCAAACCAAAGGGGAAAGGCGGGCCGAAGGGGCGCAAGCATCGCATCAGCCAGGGCCGGATTGCGTTTCGCAAGGCGATCAAGCATGCCAAGCCGGAGCGACTTTATGTGACCGTAGACGGCACGCGGATCGAGGACGAGGTCGTGTTGATCGAGATCCTCAACATCAGCCAAGTCGGGCCGCGGCTGCGCCTGGCGCCCAACGCCGATCCCGGCGACAGGCTGCTGGACGTGGCCTATGTCGCGACCGAGCACCGCGGGGCACTGCTGGAATGGCTGGATGCGCTGATCCATGACGGTCTCGACGAGGGTGTTGTCGGGCCGCCGCCGGTGGCGGTCGTGCCGGGCGCCAAGATCACCATCGCCTGGAACGGCATGGATCTCCGGATCGACGACAAGTTCCCATTGATGCCGGGCCAAGCCACGGCGCCGGGCGCCGAGAAGAAGGACCATAAGAAGAAGGTCGAGGAGAACGACGCGGCCGATGAGAAAGCCAAGCGCGAGCGCGTCGACCTGGTGACGATCGAGGTCGCCGAGCGTCAGCTGGAGATCCTGGCGCCGCAGGGCAAGGCCGACGCCGCCGCCACGGCCGCCGGAAAGAAGGAGAAGCGATGATGGGAGAAGCCGCGCGGCAGCTGTTGGATCTGCCGGACGACCACAGCCTGGCGCAGATCGAGCGCACTGCGGTTGAGATCGCGCGCCTCGCCGGGGCGGAGATCGTGACCGCTCTCGGCGGCATGCTGGCGGTCAAGTACAAAAGCGACGTCGCGCGCCAGGAGGGCGACGCGCGTGCTTACCGCGACCCTGTCTCGGAGGTCGATCACCGGGTCGAGGTGCTGCTTCGGGCGCGCATCGCCGAGCGCTTCCCGCAGCACGACATCATCGGCGAGGAGATCAATGACCGTCCCGGCGACCGGCCTTATGCGGAATATGTCTGGGCGGTCGATCCGGTTGACGGGACGGCGAACTTCATCAACGGCTTTCCGCTGTTCGCGGCCTCGATCGGCGTGCTTCACCGCGGCCGGCCGGTGGTCGGCGCGGTCTGGTGCTCCGCCTCGCATGCGTTGCGGGCCGGCGTCTATCACGGCCATGTCGGCGGCGACCTGCATTTCGACGAGGTGCCGACCGACCTCAAGGTCAATCCCGGCGTGCAGCGCCGGCTGGCGGGCGATCCCGGCGGCGGCAAGAATTTCGGCTTCTTGTGGGACACCCGCAAGACCGGCTCGGCGGCGATCGAATGCGCCTTCGTGGCCGCCGGCCTGCTGCGGGTCAGCCGCTTCGAGGCGCCGAACGTCTGGGACGTCGCCGGCGGCCTCGCGCTGGTGCGCGCCGCAGGGCTCGACGTCCTCACCATCGAGAAGGGCGAATGGCGACCGCTCGAGGTCTTCGCCGGCCCGGGCGGCGATATCCGTCGCTGGCGTCAGCCGCTGATCATCGGAGATGCGCCGGCCGTCGCCGAACTTTCCGCGGCGCTGCCGCCGAAGCCGGAGAAATAGCCGCGGGCCGGTCCCGGGGCGCCGGCTCCAAGGTCTTCAGGTCCTCGCCGCTGATCAGTAAGGTCGAGAGCTTCGGGTTGGTCGAGCGGCGATACTTGATCATGGCGGCGATCTCGAACAGCAAGCGGTTCTGTTCGAAGCGGTCGACCAGGTCGCGCGGCGTGTCCTGGCGGGTGCAGCCGATGGCGCTGAGCGCCGAGCGCGTCGCCAGGCAACCGATATGCGCGCCGACGGTGAGCGCCGTGATGCGGATCGCATCCTTCTGGGGGAGATAGACGCCGGTCTCGCCGAGGAACTGCAACATCCGACACCTCTTTCGCCAGGCAGCCGATGCCAACCCCGCTACGCTCCCACTGGAGCCCCGGACGAACAAGGCAAATCCAATGAATCTTCTGCGGCAATCGCGCGTCGGCGCGCGATATGGGCGGAACCCGCATTCACAGCATGGGTTGAAGAATCACACCGCTGTGAGGAAAGCGGCGGAATGCCGCCGCGTGGACAATCCCAGCACATGAGCGAGGCAGGATATGAAATCACCCAAGAAGACTCCGGCCCGGAAGCAGTCCCGTACTACCGCGCCCCGTTCGCGGCGCAGCGCCGGCCAGGACGCGGTCGCCTTGCTGAAGGCCGACCACCGCAAGGTCGAGGGCCTGTTCAAGAAGGCCGAGAAGGCGCAGGGCGGCGCCAAGGAAAAGCTGGTCGAGCAGATCTGCAACGAGCTGATCATCCACACCATGCTCGAGGAGGAGATCTTCTACCCGGCTTGCCGCAGCGAGGACGTGGAAGAGGACAAGATGGACGAGGCGCAGGTCGAGCATGACGGCGCCAAGGTCATGATCAACGACCTGATGGAAGCCGGCGCCGGCGCGCCGATGTATGACGCCAAGGTCAAGGTACTCTCCGAATACATCAAGCACCACGTCAAGGAAGAGGAGAAGGCGCGGACCGGTGTCTTCGCCGAAGCGAAGCGCAAGGGCGTCGATATGAGCGCGCTCGGCGCCCAGATGAAGGCGCGCAAGCTGGAGCTGATGCGGGAGGCGGAGGAAGAGGGCCTGCCGCGTCCGGAGCCGAAGTCGATCGGGCTGGCATCGAAGTCCAACGGCGATATGGCCCGCTCCAACGAGGCCGACGGCGGCATGGGCGGCCGCTTGCGCCATTTCGTGCAGGAGGCGAAACGCCGCCACTTCTCGCAGTCGGCGAAACGCGCGCTCGACTAGCCATCGGGCGTTCCGGTGTGAACCAAGGTTCGTTGCGGGGGTTGGCCTCGCAACGGACCTTTTTCATTGTTGGAGACGAGCATGAGACAACGCAGCACGGCTTCCCGCGAGGCCGAGGAGACCGCAGCCCAGCAGCGCGCAATCCAGTCGAAGACGGACGCGCGGGACGCGCAGAAGAGAGAAGACCCATCGCAGGAGGAAGCGCCCCAGACCGGCGCCCGGTCCTATCCGGTCCCGCCCTTTCCGGAACAGCACCAGGCCAAGCCCGGCACCGAAGCGACGCTGGAGCCGCGCCCGATGTACGACGCGCCGCATTATCTCGGCTCGCGCAAGCTCGAGGACAAGGTCGCGCTGATCACCGGTGGCGATTCCGGCATCGGCCGGGCGGTCGCGATCCTCTATGCCCGGGAAGGTGCCGACGTGGCGGTGGTCTACCTGAGCGAGCACGGCGACGCCAAGGAGACCAAGGCCGCGGTCGAGAAAGAGGGCCGGCGCTGCATCCTGGTTCCCGGCGACGTCAAGGACGCGGCCTTTTGTCGGGATGCGGTCGAGATCACCGTCCGAGAACTCGGCGGCCTGGACATTCTGGTCAACAATGCGGCTTTCCAGGAGCATACCGCCGGCATCGAGGAGCTCTCCGAAGCGCAATTCGACCAGACCCTGAAGACGAATCTCTACGGCTATTTCCACATGGCGAAGGCGGCGGCGCCGCATTTGCGCCAGGGCGGCGCGATCATCAACACCGGTTCGATCACTGGAATCGACGGTAGCCAGGAGCTGCTTGACTATTCGATGACCAAGGGCGGCATCCATGCCTTCACCCGCTCGCTCTCCGGCAGCATGCTGAAGCGTGGGGTGCGGGTGAACGCGGTGGCGCCCGGTCCGGTCTGGACCCCGCTCAATCCGGCCGACAAGACCGCCGACAAGGTCGCGAAATTCGGACAGCAGACCAAGATGAAGCGCCCGGCCCAGCCTGAGGAGATCGCGCCGGCCTATGTCTTCCTGGCCGCGCCCTGCTGCTCCAGCTACATCACCGGCGAGGTGCTGCCGGTCATCGGCGGGTATTAGACTAAAGCGACGCCCGGATCGCTTCGATCAGGCGCGGGCCGCTGTAAGGCTTTGGCAGGAAGCGGCCCCGCTCCGGCAGGTCATGCGGCGCCATCCGGATCCGGCCGGACGTGATGATCAGCGCGATCGGCGGCCAGCGGTTGCGGATGGTCGCCGCCAGCTTCAAGCCATCCATTGATCCGGGCATCTGGATATCGGTGACGACCACGCGGATATCGTGGCGGAGTTCGAGAATTGAAATGGCCTCATCGGCGTTCGAGGCTTCGATCACGCGATAGCCGGCGGCTTTGAGCGTCTCGATGGCATCCAGCCGGACGAAGGGCTCGTCCTCCACGACCAGAATGACGGCGGATGCGGGCGTGATCATGCGGGAGACTATCTCTCGATCAAGGCAGTTCGCAGGGGTAACGGCCCCCGCGTATACGCGTTCCGTGCCGCAAGCCGCGCAATCGCGCCAATGCGAACACCGGCGTGAACTCTCAGTCTTTATGAGTCGCTGGGGATCAGCCTTGGGCGCGCGCGAGCGAAACGTCGAGCCGCACGGTGACGCCTTCCGCATCCCAGCTATGCGCGATCTGTCCGTCGAGCGTCTTCACTGTCGCCTTGGCGAGATAGCCTCCGAATCCTTCGGCCGAAATCGGTGCCATCACCGTCGGACCCTGGCGTTCCGTCCAGCTGACGAGGAGACGGTTGCCGCTCCGCCGGGTCTCGATCGCAATCGTCCCGTTTTCGCCGGATAGCGCGCCGTATTTGGCGGCATTGGTGGCGAATTCATGTACCAGCAAGGCGAAGCTGGTGATGGCGGAGGCGGAGAGCTGAAGATCGTCGCCGCTGAGGCGAATCCGGCGCCCGCCGTCCGGCCCATCCCCGTAGGGCGCGAGGATGGCCTTGATCAGAGCATGGAGGGTGGTCGGCATCGCGACTGCGGCCTGATCCTGTCCGTGACGCGACAAGGTGAGGCTGTGAACCCGCGCCAGGGCGGCCAGGCGCTCGGTGGCTTGGATCTTCAATGCCTGGGGACTGTCGGCGTCGCGCGCGCTGAGGCTGATAATGCTGCCTGCCAGCGCGAACAGGTTCTTGATCCGGTGGTTCATCTCGCGGATCAGCAGGCGCTCCTGCTCCCGGGCGCGGTTCCGCTCGGTGACGTCGCGCGCGATCTTGGCGGCGCCGACGATGGCGCCCGTGCTGTCCTTCAGCGGCGACACGCTGAGCGAGATGTCGATCAGCGTGCCGTCCTTGCGCTGCCGTACGGTCTCATAGGGCTCGATGCGCTCGCCGGCGCGGATCCGCTCCAGGATCGACGGCTCCTCGTTCTGGCGCTCGACCGGCATCAGCATGGTCACCGGCTGGCCGATCGCCTCTTCGGCGCTATAGCCGAACAGCTCGGTGGCGCCCTGGTTCCAGCTGGTGATGATGCCGTCGAGATCCTTGGTCAGGATCGCGTCTTCCGAGGTTTCGACGATCGCCGCCAAACGGCTGCTGGTCAGCGCCGCGGCCCGGCGCTGCTCGCTTTCCGCGCGCAGGGTGCGGAGCAGCCGCTCATTGTCGAGCGCGATGGCGGCGTGGGATGCCACCGCCTCGATGATCGCCACGGCATCGCTGGTGAAGACGCCGGGCGCGTCATGGCCGAAAAACAGGCCGCCATGCACCTCGCCGGTATTCGAGATCACCGGGACGGCGAGATAGGAGACCACCGGCAGGTGGCCTTGCGGCATGCCCCGATGCGGTGGGTTGTGCCCGTAGCGCGGATCTTTCCGGATATCGTCCGAGCGCACGGTGCCGAGGCCGCGAAAGGTAGTCTCGAAGATCGGCGTATTGCGCGGCAGCCCGAATCTCTCGAAAGCGGAGCGCGGCGCACCGGAGAGGGTGAAGAGGGTGTAGCTCTCGCCCGCCTGATCGCGGCGATTGTAGAAGAAAGCGCCGAACTTGGCGCCGCAGAGCTCGGTCGCCGCGTCGGTGACGGTCTGCACCACGCGCTCCAGGTTGTCGATGTCGGTCGCGACCGACTTCGCGATCTGGTTCAGCCGCTCCAGCCGCCGGCTTTGGCGCAGCAGGGCGCGCTCGGCGGTCTTCTGGGCGGTAATGTCCTGCACGCTGACGAGCGTTCGCTCGAACCGCGCGCCCTGGAACCGGATCGAGAAGGCGATCTCGATCTCGCGCCCGCTCATGGTGCGCATGCGGGTTTCGCCGTCGAAACGGCGGTGCCCGTTCCAGAGCGTCACCAGCAGGTCGACGAAGACCTGGGCGGTTTCCGGCAGGAAGATCTGGGCCAGCGATTGCAGCAGGTGCTGTTTATGCTCGACCTCGAACAGGTCAAGGGTGAAGGCATTGACGTCGATGACCCTGATTCGCTCGATCGCCTCCTGGACATGCTCCGGGTGGGACGCCAGATGCGTGCGCAAGTCGATCACGCCCTCGGCGCGCAGCCGGTCGAGGAAAACGACAACCGCGGAAAAGTCCTCGTCCCACAGAGAGACGGGGGCGGCGTCGAAGATCTCGCGGTACCGGTCTTCGCCGGGCACTGCTTCTGCGCCGGGTCGTTCTGCGGCCATGAGTTTCCAGTTGATGAGCGAGTGCCGTCGGCAGAGGCCGGGAAGCGTAAAACTCTATCGGGATTTCGCGGATTGATACAGCAGCGATCGGCCGCGAACCAAGCCGAATACCCAATCGCCAATTCGTCCGCATTGGCACTCTGTGAAGTCGGCTGCTGCTCGCTATGCCGAGACGGGCGATAGCGACGCGAATCATGCGCGCGGGGTCCGGCGCCAAGGTCCTTCAAATCCGCGCAAGCCGTCCCTGCTGGCAGGCTTGTGACGGTGGTCACGCCAGCCTTTTCCCCCGGATGACCCCGAATAGTGCGATTTTCCGGGCTTTCCGGCGGATTGGGACAAGTTGTGGGAAGTCGCACAAACTCTTGCCTCGAATCCAAGCCGAGCGTAGCGTTTTTACGTGAACCTTTCCACAGATCGGCACGACCGGTCCTTGGATGGGGGACCGTGGGGCCGCGTTTTTCCCAGAAAGCAGGAGCGCAGCATGACCAAAAAGGTTTCCAAGAAGGACCCGGAGAGCCTGGTGAAGACCTCGGCGGAGGGTTCGATCGAGCTCTCGGAGAAGGAGCTGCAGCAGGTCGCCGGCGGCCAGAAAGCCAAGGGCGAGCAGCAGGAATATCTGAAGATCAAGCTGACCGACATCCTCATCTCCGGTTGAAGCCTTCCAAACCCCTATCCTTGGAGCATTCCATGTCGAAGAAGCCTTCGAAGCCCGACAGCCTGACCAAGTCCGGCAAGGATGCCGGCATCGAGCTCACCGAGAATGAATTGACCAAGGTCGCCGGCGGCAAGGCGAAGACCGCCGACAAGGCGTACAACGCCATGGACGCCTACATCAAAGGCTGAAAGCCATTTGGCCGCGCGCTCGAACCCTCCCGGTCGGGCGCGCGTCCATACTCTCATGGATCATCCCGGTTCCGACGGCCGCGCGGCGGCGGACATTCGTTATGTCACCGACGTGCCCTATATCGCCGGCTTCACCGCGGAGCTGGCGCCGGAATGGCTGGACCTGGTCGCGACCATCTGCGGTTTCGCTTCACCCGATCGCAAGGACGGCTTTGCCTGGTGCGAGCTCGGCTGCGGCCCGGGCATGGCGCCGATCATCTTCGCGGCGACTCACCCCGAAGGCGCGTTCCACGGCGTCGATGTGATGCCCGACCACGTCGCGCGGGGCGAGGCGATCGCTTCTCGCGCCGGCATCGGCAATCTGACCCTGCATGCGCTGGACTTCGAGACAGCCAGCGCGCGCGACCTTCCCCGGTTCGACTACATCACCGCGCACGGCGTCTATGCCTGGATCGATGAAACGGCGGCGGCATCGCTCCGCCGCTTCATCGCACGGCACCTGAAGCCGGGCGGACTCGTCTATGTGAGCTACAACTCGATGCCCGGCTGGGCATCGGACGGACCGTTCCAGCATCTGCTCTATGCCCTGGCGGAAGACGGCGCCGGCGACAGCATCGCGCGCTTCGCGGTCGCGGCCGAGGCCGCGGAGGCACTGCGCAATGCCGGTGCCGCCGCTCTGGCCGCCAGCCCGACCGCGGTCGGCTTCACCGAAGAGCGGGCGAAGCGGCCGGAGGCCTATTTCGCGCATGAATACCTCTGCCCGGCCTGGCGGCCGCGCTATGTGGACGAGGTGCGCCGCGACATGGCGGAGATCGGCCTCTCGCCGGTCGGCTCGGCGACGCTCCGCGACAATTTCGACAGCTTCGTGCTCCGCGCCAAGGCCCGCGAAGCCCTGGAGTCGATCGCCGATCCCGACCGGCGCGAGCTGGCACGCGACTATTTCATGTTCCAGCGCTTCCGCCGCGACGTCTTCGGGCTGTCGCCGCGCCCGATCGACGACGACGAACGGCGCGAACGCCTGTTCGAGATGACTTTCGCGCTGATGCGCCCGGCATCCCTCGTCGAGTACAAGATGACGACCGAGGCCGGCGATCTTACCTTCGACAACGCGGTGGTGCGCGGCCTGGTGGCCAAACTCGCGGACGGGCCGCGCCCGTTGCGCGACTGCCTCGAGCCCAGCGCCGACGCCCAGGACCTGTTGGCGAACACACTCAGCCTCTGTTGCGCCGGCTGGCTGCGGCCGGTCGCTGCACGCGCGGCGCCGGTGGATCGGCTGAACACGGTCCTGCTGGAAGCGCTCGACGCCCAGAACGAGACTACGTTCCGGGTCATGCCGCACGGCACCGCTCTTCGTTTCGACGGCCAGATCCTGGTCGCCCTGCGCGACGGCAAGCCCTTGCCGGACAAGGTGGCACCCTGGGTCGAATTCCTGCAGCGCCTCGGCTAGCCGGTCGCCAGCAATCCCAAGAGCCGGTTGAAGCGGTCGCCGGCCTGGGCGACTGTATCCAGCACGGTCATGTCGAGCTCGCCTTCCAGCATCTGCTCGGAGCCGAGATCGCCCTGCTTGCCGTAGCCGAGGCGCCGGTTGGCGGCGCGCAGACGATCGGCGAGGAAAACGGCGAGCGCGCGGTGGAAGCGGGCGGAGAAGCCGACGTCTTCGCTGAGCTTGCGCTGGATCGCGCTGCGCTTGATCTCCAGGACCGCGGACTGGCCGACGCCTTTGACCGTGGCGGAAGGCGGTGCGGAATCGACGAAGGAGATCTCGCCGACGAACTCGCCGGCGCCGAGCCGCGCCACTTCGACGCCGTCGCCGGCGGTGACCGCCAGCGCGCCTTCGAGATTGAGGAACAGCGCGTCGATCGGCCGGCCTTCCTGGATCACGATCTCGCCGTCGCGCAATTGGCGGGTGCGGCCGTGATCGGCCAGCCATTGGATGTCGGCGTCGTTCAGCTGTCCCAGGATGTAAAGCGCCTTGCGCATGTCCTGCTCTCCGTCGTTACAGCAGTTGGCGGCGTGCCAGCGCCGCGAAGGTTCCGTCTCGGGCCATCAGCTCATCGAAGCCGCCGGATTCCACCAGCCGGCCGCGCTCCATTACGAAGATCCTGTCGGCGTCGCGGATGGTCGACAGCCGATGCGCGATCACGATCCGCGTCGCATGCAGGCGTTGCAAGGAATCCGTCACCACCGCCTGGCTGACGTTGTCGAGCGCGCTGGTCGCCTCGTCGAGGATCAGCACTTGTGGTTTTCCAATGAGCGCGCGGGCGATCATCAGCCGCTGCAGCTGACCGCCGGACAAGGTCGAGGCGCCTTCCATCAAGACCGAATGCATGCCCATCGGCATCGCCTCGATGTCGGCGGCGAGGCCGGCCATGCGCGCCGCGTCCCAGGCCTCGTCTAGGGCATAGGGCAGGCCGGCGGTGATGTTCTCGTAGATGCTGCCGCTCATGATCCGCGCGCTCTGCAGCACCACGCCGATGCGCCGCCGCAGGGCCGAGGTGTCGAGATTGCCGATCGGCTGGCCGTCGAAGAGGATGTCGCCGCTCTCCGCAGTCTCGAAGCCGAGCAGCAGGCGCTGCAAGGTGGACTTGCCGCTGCCCGATGGGCCGACGATAGCGGCGAACTGGCCGGGCTCGATCTTGAGCGATACGTCGTCCAGCACCAGCGGCGCTTCCGGCGCGTAACGGAAGCTCACCCGGCTGATCTCGATCGCGCCGCTCAAGGGACCGGGATCGGCCTTGTCCTCCTGGCGTTCCGGCGCGGTGGTGACGATCGGCCTCAGACGCTCGAACAGGGGCAAGGCGCCGAGCACGCCGGCCAAGGATGCGCCGGCCGCCATCATGGCGGCGAGCAGCTGGCCGAAGGCGGTGCTGACCGCCAGGAAAGCGCCGAGCGAAAGGCCGTTGGCGCCGAGCGATCCCGCCGCCACCTTGTAGAGCAGCAGGAAGGCGATCAGAGGATAGCAGCCATAGAAGGTGGTGCGGAGGTTGGCATAGCCCTGGCCGCGCACCAATGCGGAGCGGCGCTCGGCGAAGATCTCGGCCCAAAGGCCGAACATCCGTGCCTCGCCGGCGGAGACGCGCAGCTTGCTGATGCCCTGCACGAATTGCAGCACCAGACCATCCTCGCGTCCGCCGAGCCGCACCGCTTCCCGTTCATGACGCAGCTGCGCGATCGCGAGCGCGGCGGTGACGAGCGCGGCGACGCCGACCAGGGCAACCGAGAGCAAGGCCAGCATCGGGCTGAAGAACAGGATGACGCCGAGGCTGACCAGCGCGAAGCCGCCGGACAGCAGCGAGGTGATCGCGGTGCCGGTGATCAGATGCCGGATCCGCTGAATCGCCAGCACACGGTCGGTCAGGTCGCCGGTGCCGAAGTTGCGGAAGAAGCCGACCGGGAGCGAGAGCAGGCGCTGCATGATCAGCGGTTGCAGTCCGGCCTCCATGCGCGATTCGAGGCGCACGAGGGCGATCGCCTTCACCAGGTCGAAGCAGGCGACGCCGAGGGCGGCCAGCGCCAGCCCGCCGATCACCGCGGCCAGGGTGCCGAGCTCGGCGCGGGGCACCACCCATTCGAACAGAAAGCCGGTGGCGATCGGAGTCAGCGTGCCCATGAGGCTGCCGAGCAGGCCCATGACGAGGATCGCGGTGAGATCGCCGCCGGCGCCTTGGAAGATCTGTCGCGCGAGACCGGGGAGCGAACGGATCTCCGGCGGCGGCGGGCGATAGAAGGTGATCGCTTCCGGCTCGAGCGTCTCGGCGATCTTCGCGGTGACCCGGGCCTCACCGTTGCCGTCGATGATCCAGGTGTGGCCGCGCCCGTCGGGCAGCAGCGCCACGGGCATATGGGTCTCGGCGATATGACCAATCAGTGGGCCGTTGTCCTTGCGCCACCAGTCGTCGCGCAGCAGCACGCGGCGAAAACCGAAACCGGTCAAACGCGCGAGCTGCGGCAGGGTCTTCTGCCGGAGATCGACCCGCGGCAGGTTCGCCAACGGAACGCCGAGCCGGTCCGCCACCGCCGAGAAGGCGGCGACCAGCGGCGCCGCGTCGGGTGCCGCAGCGGCGCGCGCCTTGCGCCGGCCGACCAGGGCGAGACGCTGGATTGCGCCGGACATGGTCTTGGCGTCCAAAGCGGCGCGGGTGACGAGGCGTTGCTGCGCCGCGCGGTCATGCGCGGTGAGGGTCGCGGCGATGGCTTGCGCCGCGAAACGATGGAACTCAGAGAGGCCGTCGCGCAGATCGGCGATTTCCATGGCGCTGGTCGGCTGGGCGAAGACGCGGGTGTCGTCGCGCGCGCGCAGGAAGAAGCCGGCGGAGAGCGGCAGCGCCGTGGTCATGGCAAGGTCGCCGTCGCCGATGTTGCAGCCGGTCGCGTGGATCCAGAGCACATGGCGACCGGCATGCAGCCGGGTGCCGGCGGCGCAAGCAGTCTCGGCGCCGGCTTCGGGGAGCAGTTCCGGCCAGGCGGGCGCCGGGCCGAAAGCGGCTTCGGCCAGGGCCGCGATCCAAAGGTCGAGCAAAGGCTCTTCAGCGGTGGAAGGCAGCGTCAGCGGCTCGATCGAGCGCAAGTGCTCGATCTCGGTTTCGAGCCCACCGACGGCGATGACGGCGGCATCTCCTGCTGCGGGGAGCCCGGCAACCAGGCGACCGCTCGGCACGCGCAGCACATGCCGCCGCGCGCCATTGGGCTCGCCGTCGAGCAGCGGCAGGGCAAAGAGATCGACATAGCCAGCCCGCACCAGGAAGAAGCCGGAATAGGTATCGAGCCGCATCGGCGCGTCGGCGGCGAGCCGCTCGGGGACCCCATGCAGGGCGACCAGCCCGGCGATGGATTCGACGTTACTCGGCATGGATCAGCCGCCGGTATTCGTCGCAGGTCTCGATCAGAGTGGCATGCGGGCCGCGGCCGACCACGCGGCCTTCCTGCAGCACCACGATCTCGTCGCAGTCGCGGATGGTGCTGAGACGATGTGCGATGATGATGCAGGTGCAGCCGCGCCGCCGGATGCTCTCGTCGATCTCCTTCTCGACCACGGGATCGAGGGCGGCGGTCGCCTCGTCGAGGATCAGCACCGCGGGATCGCCGGACAGTGCCCGGGCGATTTCCAGCCGCTGGCGCTGGCCGCCGCTGAAATTGATGCCGCCCTCAGCCACTTCCGCATCCTGGCGACCGGGCCGTACGGCGATCTCGTCGAACACCGCAGCATCTTTGAGCGCCGAGGAGAGCGCGGCGTCATCGACGCTGCCGTCCCAGAGCGTCACGTTCTGCCGCACCGAGCCCTGGAACAGGAACACGTCCTGGTCGACATAGGCGACCGAGTTGGCGAGCACGTTGCGCGGGATCTCGGCAAGCGGCACCCCGTCGATCTCGATGCTGCCGGACCAGGGCGCGTAGAGGCCGCTGACCAGGCGGCCGAGCGTCGACTTGCCGCTGCCCGAGGCGCCCACCAAGGCGACACGGCGCCCCGGTCGCACGTTCAAGTCGAAGTCGATGATCAGCGGCGGCTCCTGGCTGTTATAGCCGAAGGTGACGGCGCGCAACGTCACTTCGCCTTGCAGGCGCGCCGGTCCGCGCCCGGTGTCCTGGTCGCGCAGGAACCGGGTATCGGGCGTATAGGCGAGCACGTCGCGCACACTGGCGAGGCCGCCTTTGATCTCCTGCAGCGCGGTGCCCATGTTGAGGATCTGGCCGATCGGGTCGGCGAAGGCGGCGGCGAGCGCGAGGAAGGCGACCAGATCGCCGACCGAGATCTTGCCCGCCATCACCTGCATGCCGCCGACCCCGAGCAGGGCGGCGATGCCGAGGCCGGTCAGCAGCGGTGGCACCACGCTCAAGGCCGCGCCGGCGCGGTCGAGGTCGCGGCTGGTCGCCATGGTCTTGGCGTGGAAGCCGGCCCAGCGACCGAAGGAATCCTGCTCCAGCCCGCCGGCCTTGATGGTCTCGATCGAGCGGACGATGCCGACCGTCGCCCCCATCAGTGCGCTGCGGTCCTTCATCAGCCGCTGCGCCGCGGTGGCGCGGTAATGCGCGACCAGGCGCAAGGCGACGATGTTGATGAGGGTGATCGGCAGCACCACCAGCGCCAGGGTCAGGTTGATCGCCAGCATCACCATCAGGAACAGGACCGAGGTGGCGAGGCTCAGCACCGTGGTGGCGAGCCCGCTCGACAAGAGCCGCGCGACGTCGTCATTGGCGGTGAAGCGGTTGGCGAGATCGCCGGCATGGCGCTGGGTGAAGAACACGACCGGCAGGCGCAGCAGATGCCAGACGAAGCGGCTCGCCATGGCGAGCGCGAGCTTGCTCTCGAGCTTGAGGAGATAATGGCTCTGCAGCCAGAGCATTGCCGCGCGCAGCAAAGCGGTCGCCGCCATGCCGAGCAGGAGCGGTCCAAGCCAGTCGTTCAGGCCGCCGATCAGGATCTCATCGACGAAGACCTTGGCGAAGACCGGCGTCACCACGCCGGGCACGATCAGCAGCAGGCTCATCAGCAGCACGAGTGCTACACAGGTGCCGGAACCCTGCAGCCGCTCCCAGAGCGCGCCGATCAGCGCGGGCGGCGCGCCGCCGCGGGTGAACGCGTCGCCGGGCTCCATCGCCAGCACGACACCGGTGAAGGATTCCGAGAACTCCTCCAGGCTGACCTTGCGATGGCCGTAAGCCGGATCGTTGATATGCGCATCTTTGCCGGAGAAGCCCTCGAAGACGACGAAGTGGTTGAAGTTCCAGTGGATGATCGACGGCACCGGCAGCCCGGTCAGCTCCTCCGGCTCCTTGCGGAAGCCCTTGGCGGAGAGGCCGTAATGCCGCGCGGCTTTCAGGATGTTGCTGGCCTTGGTGCCGTCGCGCGAAACGCCGGAGCGCAGGCGCAATTCTTCCAGCGGCACCCAGCATTTGTGGTAGGCGAGAATCATCGCCAGGCTGGCGGCACCGCATTCCACCGCCTCCATCTGCAGAACCGTCGGCGTGCGCACCCGCTTGCTCATCGCCAGCCTGTCTTAGGAGGAGAAGCCGGCCTGCCCTTTGAGCAAGGGCAGCAGCAGGCTGATCGGGGCACGGCGGTCGGTGGTGACGGTGGCGCGCACCGTGGTGCCGCTGCTCAGCTTGACGGTCGGCCCCGGTCCGCCGGACCAGCGATAGCCGGAGGCGTTGTCACTGCTCGGCGCCAGTTCGACGCGCACGGCATAGGGCGGGCCCTGCTCCATGAAACGCGTGACCAGCTGCGGATTCTGCAGCACCGAGGCCATGCCTTCGGCGGTCATCGGAAAGTCGGAGACGGCGACCACCTTGCCGAGCAAGGTGCCGTATTCCTCCTTCTTCACCGTCGCCGGCTCGATGCGGACCTCCATGCCCGGCGCCACCTTCTTGCCGAACTCCGGCGGGACATAGAGCAGCAGCTCCAGGCCGCTGCCGGCGGTCTCAATGCTGAGGATAGGCTTGCCGGGGGCGACCACGGTGCCGGGCGTCGCCTTGATCTCGGTGATGACGCCGTCCATCGGCGAGAGGATCTCGGTCGACTGATCGAGCTGGATCTGGAGCTCCGCCACCTTGCGCTTGGCGTCATTGACGGCCTGCTCGGCCCCCAGCACGGCGAGATCGCGGCGCCCGACCAGATCGGATTCCTCGGCGTCGAGGCGCAACAGGTCGCTGCGGGCGCTGCGCGCCTCCTGGTCCGCCATGTCCATCGAACGGCGGGTCTCCTCCTGGAAACGCTGGGTGAGAAACCCCTGCTGCACGATCTTGTCCTGCTTGGCGAGCAGGCCCTGGTAGAAGTCGCGGCGCTTCTCCGCGGCGGCGATCACGCGCTTCAGGTTGTCACGCTGCGCCATCGCATTCCGGTGCTTCAGGTCGATCTGGGCGGCGAAGTTCTTGCTCAAGCTGGCGAGGTCGGCCTGCTTCTCCTTCACCACCTCCTCGGCGTGGCGGAGGTTCTGCCGCAGCTCGGTGTCGTCGAGCGCGGCGAGGCGATCGCCCTTCTTCACCACCGTGCCGATGCTGGCGACGTCGATCAGGGTGCCGGGCGTCGGCGCCATCGCGTCGAACACATGGCCGCCGCGGCTGACCAGGATGCCGGCGCCGTTCACCGAGGTCGGCAGCACGCCGAAGATGCTCCAGCCGATCGCCGCCGCGACCAAGGCCGCAATCGCCACGACCGCGGTCCAGCCGATCGGCGAGGTCAGGGGCACCAGCTGGTCGAGCTGCTCCGGCGAGGACAGGCGCTCGAGCGCCACCTTCCGAAAAATCCTTTCGCTCGAGGCTGTCATACCCCCTCCCGAACTCGCCTCCAGGATGCCGCTTCGGCCATCCCGGGATCCCTGCCTCAGGTCGGTCGTCCGCGCCGCGGATCGCGTTCAAGTGGTTCGGAGGGCTCGGAAATTTGCGCGAAGTCCAAACCCGAACCATCCGCAAACGAGCGACCTTCCAAGAGTAACCCCTTCGGAACGCGCCGCCAATGTGAAACTTTACACATCTTCTTGCCAGAATCCTGGCATCGGGGCAGTATGAACGGGACTGGGGATGGTTGCGACGGATCAGAGGGCCCGGCTTTCAGCCGGTGCCTGAACGTCCATCACAACAGCCACAGGAGATTGCCATGTCGGATTCCAAGAAGTCCCAGCCGGCGTCCCCGGACAGCCTGGCGAAGACCTCGAAGGACGGCTCGATCGAGCTTTCCGAGAAGCAGCTGGCCGATGCGGCCGGCGGCGCGATCTACATGAATCAAGGCGCCCAGAAGTGGAACACAGCGGTGAAGATCGATACCGATCCCGCGCTGCTGTTGCCTGCGGTGAAGCCTGGCCAGTGAGATCACCGGCGGGGGAGCTGGTACCCCTCCCGCCATTCCAAGACCCAGAAATGTCCATAGCCAGCGAGGAGGATCTGATGCCGACCAACAAGCAGAAGCCGTCGAGCAGCGCGAAGCCGGCCCCGAGCAAGAAGCCCGGGCATGAGCTCAGCGATGACGATCTCCGTTCGATCTCCGGCGGCATGATCTCCTCGCCGGCGGGCAGCGCCAAGGACCCGGTCTGCGTCAGCTCGACCGGCGGCTGAGCGGCCTCCGCACCACTTTAGACGCGCATCGCGGGCGCCGCGGCCCTTACACGGCCGCCGGCGCCCTGGTGCGCTTCGTCTGCGCGCAGCCCGCGGGCGCGGCGCTCGCCGGCGACCATCTGATGTCGCTGCTCCTGGTGGCGCCGGAAATCGCCGGGCAGTTTCCCGTCCCGACCAAGCTCCGGGATTCCTTCCGCTTCTCGCGCGAAGGCAATCCGCCGGCCTGGACCCAGCGCACGGCCCATGGGGTCGCCGATTTCCTGCAAGCCTTCCTGAACCGGGCCGGAGCGACACTCTCCGTTGCGTTCACGCATGCGGATGCGGCCGACCCGACCGACCGCGAGCTCTTCGACATCCTGCGGCAGCGTTGCGATCCCGCCCGGCTGGGGGTCGCCTGCGAAGGCGGCGGCCGCTGCGACAGCGCCGATCTCCTCGCCGGAGCGCGAGGCTTTCTCCGCGCGGGCAGCGCAGTCTGGCGCGGCAGCGACTTCGAGGACGTCACCGATGCGGCCACGGTCTTGCTGCGCGCGTCCGATCTCGCCATGCGCATGGCCACCTATGATGCAGCGCTGGAATGGGCGGCGCTCGGACGGACCGAGCTCGATGCCGCTGCAGTCGAGGACTGGGGCAAGCTCACGCGCAACATGCTGTTCGCGCTGCTGCTGCTCGGCCGCATCCCGGAAGCCGAGGCGATCTGCGCCGAGGTGCAGGGGCGACCGGCGGAGCCGGCGATCCTCGCCCATGTCACCTATGCGATGGCGATCCTGAACGCGCGGCTCTACGACCGGGCGCGGCACGATTACGACGCGGCGAAGGCCTGGATCGAGCGGTCGCTGGAATACACCGCTCGCCTGCCGGCCTCGGAGACCCGCAGCGTCAACCACGCCTTCCTGATGAACACCATGGCCCTGGTCGAGATGCGCAAGGGCCGTCAGGATGCTGCGCGCGCATTGCTGGATGATGCGCTCGCGCTGATGGAAGCCGAGGCGCCGGAGCGCTTTCCCTTGGAATGCGGAATCCTGCTGCACAACCGCGCCAAGCTGCACCGTGCCATGAAGCAGCCTGAGCGTGCGATCGGGGATCTGACGCTGTTGCTGCGCTACGAACCCAGCAGCGGCGAGGCCTACTTCGATCGCGGGCTGCTGCAGCAGCGCGCCGGGCGATATCAGGCGGCGCTGGCGGATTACGACGCCGCGCTCAGCTGGAGCCCGCCCTATTGGGAGCCGCATTTCAACCGCGCGCAAGTCCGCATCGCGCTGGGCGAGCGCGACGGGGCTTTACGCGACTATGAGCGCGTGCTGGTGCTTCATCCCGAGCATGTGGAGAGCCGCGCGCATGCCTGCTGCCTGCGCGGCATCATCGCTTTGGAGGCGCAGGATCTCGAGAGCGCGGCGCGGAACTTCACCGCCTCTCTCGAGGCGGATCCGAATTTCCCCGACGCCTGGGCAAACCGCGCGACGGTTCACTATCGCCAGGGCGATGCTCAGACTGCGCTGCGGGATCTCGATCACGCCCTTGTGCTGCGCGAGGATGCGGAAGTTCTCTACAATCGCGGTCGCGTTCTCGAATCCCTGGAGCGACGGCGCGAGGCGATCGCCGACTACCGTCGCGCATTGGCCCTGGGTGCTTCCGGCGCGGAAGCGATCCAGCGGCGCCTGGATCATTGCCGGGCGCTGGACCAAGGCGCACATGGACAGCCCGCCACGCCTGCGGTTTAGTAAGCCCGCAATTCAAGGCAAGGGAGAAGGCGGGTGGGTGTTCGGGTTGGGATCATCGGTGTCGGCGTGATGGGTTCGGACCATGCGCGCATTCTCGCCACGCAGGTGCCGGGCGCCGCCATCCAGGCGATCTACGATGCCGATCCGCCTCGCGCCAAATCAATTGCCGATGAAACCGGCGCCGCCAAGGTCTTCACCGATGCCGTCGCGCTGATCCAGGATGCCGCGGTCGACGCGGTTCTCATCGCCTCGCCCGACCAGACGCACAAGGACTTGACCCTCGCCGCCATCGCCGCCGGCAAGCCGGTGCTCTGCGAGAAGCCGCTGGCGCCGACGCCGGCGGAATGCCTCGACGTGCTCGCGGCGGAGGCGAAGAGCGGGCGGCGGCTGGTGCAGATCGGCTACATGCGCCGCTTCGACCCCGCCTATGCCGAGATGAAGGCCAGTCTCAAGTCCGGGCGCCTGGGCTCCGCGCTGATGTTCCATTGCATCCACCGCAATGTCGCCGCGCCGAGCTGGTTCGATTCCAAGATGGCGGTCAGCAACTCGGCGGTGCACGAGTTCGACATCGCGCGCTGGATGCTCGACGCGGAGCTCACCGGCATCTCGGTGTTCCGCCCGAAGCCGGCGAAGGGCAGCTCGCCCGGCGCCCCGGTCTACCTGGTGCTCGAATCCGCGACCGGGCAGCTGGTGACGATCGAGGTCTTCAACGACGCGGCCTATGGCTACGACGTGCGCGGCGAGCTGGTCTGCGAAAAGGGAACCATCGCCCTGCGTGCGCCGTTGCGCACCGAGACCAATGCCGAATTAATTCAGGGCACCGCCTATCCCGCCGACTGGCGCCCGCGTTTCGCCGAGGCCTATCGGCTGCAGGCGCAGGCCTGGATTAATTCGATCGGCCGCGGCGGCGCGTCGGGCGCCAGCGCCTGGGACGGCTATGCGGCGAGCGCGGTGGCCGAGGCGGGATTGCGCTCGCTGGCCGAAGGGCGGCGCGTCGCGATCGAACTGGCCGATCAGCCGGCACTCTACCGCTGATGGACATTTGATGGGCGCGCCGGATTGCCCGGGCCGTAACCGCTTCCCTTTGCCGGAGATTAAGTCATACTATAAGCCTTGCATCGGTTGCCGAGCCCATGGCGGCAAGGCCCGCGTGCAACATGAAATGTGACCCCGCGAAGCAGCCGTCAGAGCCGCGAGCGGACAGGGAGGATTGGCGTGGCGTTGCTCGACATTCGCAACATCTCGATGCATTTCGGCGCGATCCACGCGCTGACGGACCTCAGCTTTTCCGTCGGCGAGGGCGAGGTCGTCGGGCTGATGGGCGACAACGGCGCCGGCAAGTCGACGATGGTCAAGATCATCGCCGGCAATTTCCGCCCGACCCATGGCGAGATCGCGGTCGAGGACGAGGTCTGCCATTTCCACAAGCCGGTCGATGCGCGGGCCAAAGGCATCGAGGTCGTCTATCAAGATCTCGCTCTCGCCGACAATCTGACCGCGGCGCAGAACGTGTTCCTGGGGCGCGAGGTGAAGAAGGGTTTCTGGCCCTTTCGCGTGCTCGACAAGAAGGCGATGATCGACCGCTCCGGCGGGCTCTTTCAGGAACTGAAATCGGAGACGCGGCCGCACGATCTGGTGAAGAAGATGTCCGGCGGCCAGCGCCAGGCGGTCGCCATCGCCCGCACCCGGCTCTCCCAGGCGAAGATCGTGCTGATGGACGAGCCGACCGCCGCGATTTCGGTGCGGCAGGTCGCCGAGGTGCTCGGCCTCATCCGCCGGATGAAGGCGCAGGGCGTCTCAGTCATCCTGATCAGCCACCGCATGCCCGACGTCTTCGCGGTCTGCGACCGCATCATCGTGCTCCGGCGCGGCAGCAAGGTCGCCGACAAGAACACCCATGAGACCTCGCCGGAAGAGATCACCGGATTGATCACGGGAGCCATTCGTGCCGCCTGAACCAGAAGCTGCCGCGATCGAATCCGACCACGCGTCGATCTCCGACGTCGTCGGCAACAAGGAACAGACGCTTGCCAAGAAGCTGTTCGGCAGCCAGCCCTTCTGGGTGACGGTTGCGCTGTTCATCCTGATCATGGTGATGGTCGCCGCCGAGCCAACCTTCGGCACCTCGAACAACGTCGGCAACATTGCGCGGAACTTCGCGCCGTTCGGCATCATGGCGATCGGCATGACGATGGTGATCATCACCGGCGGCATCGACCTTTCGGTCGGCTCGGTGATGGGCCTGGTCGCGATCGTCGCCGGCCTGTTCCTGACCTGGGAATATCCCTGGTATGTGGCGTTCGCGATGGGGATGCTGACCGGCCTCATCTGCGGCGCGGTCAACGGCTTCTTCGTGGCTTACGTCGGGATGCCGTCCTTCGTGGTGACCTTGGGGATGCTGTCGCTGGCGCGGTCGCTGGCCGTAGTCTTCTCGCAGAACCAGATGCTCTACAAATTCGGCCCCGACGCGCCGACCGTGAAGGCGATCGGCCAGGCGAAATGGCCGCTGCATCCGCCGCATGGCTGGGCGCCGGCGTGGATGCCGGAGATCTCCTCGCATTTCTGGGTCATGGTGCTGATCGCGCTGTTGGTCGGCTTCGTGTTCAACTTCACCGCCTGGGGCCGGCATCTCTTCGCGATCGGCGGCAACGAGCCGGCCGCGCGGATGACCGGTGTCCCGGTCAACTGGATCAAGTTCCAGACCTATGTCTTCTCGGCCTTCACCGCCGCGGTCGCCTCGCTGCTGCTGCTCGGCTACAACGGCTCGGCCATCAACGCCATGGGCACCGGCTACGAGCTCCGCGTGATCGCGGCGACGGTGATCGGCGGCGCCAACCTGATGGGCGGGGCGGGCACGGCCTATGGTGCCATCGTCGGCTCGGCGCTGCTGGAGGTGATCCGCAATGCGCTGCTGATGGCCGGCATCGATTCCAATTGGCAGGGTGCCTTCGTCGGCGCCTTCATCGTTCTCGCGGTGCTTCTCGGAATGCTGACCACCGACCGGTCGTTCGTGTCGGCCGTGTTCGGCAACTGGTTCCACAAGAAGCACCGTTAGGACCGGTTCACTGCGGCAAACAGTGAAAACATGAATCTGGGAGGAGACCTCATGAAGAAGCTGCTTTTGACGACGGCCGTTGCCTTCGGGGCGATGATGATGGCCGCCAGCGGCGCGCAGGCGAAGTTCGTCTTCGCACTGGTGCCGAAGAACATGAACAACCCGTTCTTCGATCAGGCCCGCGACGGCTGCAAGAAGGCCGAGGCGGAATCGAACGGCGCGTTCGAGTGCATGTATATCGGCCCCGGCGAGCATGGCGGCGGCGACGAGCAGGTGACCATCGTCCAGGATCTGGTCGCCAAGAAGGTCGACGGCATCGCCGTGTCGCCCTCCAATGCGGCCGCCATGGCGGTGGCGTTGCAGGCCGCCAAGGAAGCCGGCATTCCGGTGCTGACCTGGGACTCCGACCTGCTGCCGGAGAACAAGGACCTGCGCGTCGCCTATGTCGGCACGCACAACTACGAGATCGGCGTGAACTTGGCGAAGCTCGCCATGGCCGCCAAGCCGAAGGGTGGCACGATCTGCATCCAGTCGGGTGGTGCGGCCGCGGCCAACCACAACGAGCGTATGCAGGGTATCCGCGACACGCTCGCCGGCAAGCAGTCGGCGGCGAGCCCCGGTGACCGTCTGACCGGCCAGAACGGTTGGACCGAAATCGACGGCTGCCCGCTCTACACCGATGATGACTTCCCGCGCTCGGTGCAGCAGTTCCAGGACATCATGGCGAAGAATCCGAAGCTGGATGCCTTCATCCCGACGGGCGGCTTCCCGCAGTTCATTCCTGATGCGAACCGCGCGGCGGTCGAGCCCTTCAAGGCGCAGATCGCCGACAAGTCGCTGGCCCTGGTCGTCGCCGACACTCTGCCAGTCCAGATCGATCAGATGAAGGAAGGCCTGTCCCTCGGTCAGGTCGGCCAGCGTCCCTTCGAGATGGGCTACAAGACCATGCTGTTCTTGAATGACATGAAGAACGGCAAGGCGGCCCCGGCCGATCCGACCTATACCGGCCTCGACGTCTGCACGCCGGAGACCGTGGATACCTGCATCGGCAAGTAAGCCGGCGCAATCTCTCATCCTCAGCGGCGGGCACCGAAAGGCGCCCGCCGCTTTTCTTTTCCACCGGTTTTGTTTTCCAATTGTCACGATCCAGCCGTTGGCGCACCGTGTTCGCACCGGCCAAGGGGCGATGGATCGATGGACGATCTGGCATTCGGAACACGAGACAAGCGCGGCGACTGGAAGCCTGCAGCTCGGCTGGAGCTGCCGCCCTATTGGCACTGGCCGCTCAGTCCCGTTGCCATCCTGAAATGGCTGCCCGGCTACCTGTTCCCCTGGAACGCCTTTCACATGGCGACGGCGCTGGCCTACTGGTACCTGGTGGTTCCCGACGTCGAGGTCATGAAGACGCTGCGCTGGGACTGGGCGCTCCGGCTCTATGCCGTGAACGCCGCGGCGATCTTCGTGATGTACGGCGCGATCGAGTTCTTCTTCTACACGCGCCGGAAGCAGGGGACGCAGTTCAAGTATAACGGCCGCTTTCCGGCCGAGCAGCCTTCCGAGGTCTTCTGGTTCAAGAGCCAGAATCTCGACAATGCGCTGCGCTGCTTCCTGTTCAGCATCCCGCTCTGGACCTTCGTCGAGGTGCTGTTCCTCTGGTGCTTCGCGACCGGGGCGGTACCCTGGCTGCATTGGGTGGATCACCCGGTCTATCTCGCCGCACTCGCCTTCTTCGCGCCGATGCTGCACGAGATGCACTTCTTCCTGATCCACCGGCTGATTCACACGCCCCTGCTCTACAAGTGGGTGCATTCGGTGCATCACAACTCGGTCAATCCCTCGCCATGGTCCTCGCTCTCGATGCATCCCGTCGAGGGCTTCATCTATCACGCGGTGGCCTTCTGGCATCTGGTCATCCCGTCGAACCCGGTCCTGGCGCTGTTCCAGCTGCATCTCGCCGGCTTCGGCGCGATCAACGGGCATATCGGCTTCGACCATCTCGCGCTCGGCGGCAGGTGGAAGCTCAGGAGCCATGCCTATGCCCATTACCTGCACCACAAGTTCTTCGAGGTGAACTACGGCGGCGACGGGCTGATCCCGCTCGACAAGTGGCTCGGCACCTGGCACGACGGCAGCAAGGAAGGCGAGGCGCTGATGAACGCGCGCTTCAAGAAGAAGCGCGATCGCCTGAACGCGAAACGGCAGGCCGCGGCCTGAGCGCGAAGGGAGACAGCATGGCGGAGTGGATCGACGCTTGCGGGACCGAGGACATCGAGCTGGAGGAGGTCATCCGCTTCGATCACGGCGCGAAGACCTTCGCCATCTACCGCAGCCCCGAGAACGAATATTTCTGCACCGACGGGCTCTGCACCCATGAGAAGGTCCATCTTAGTGACGGCCTGGTGATGGACAACGTGATCGAGTGCCCGAAGCACAATGGGCAATTCGACTACAAGACCGGCGAGGCCTTGCGGGTGCCGGCTTGCGTCGATCTCTGGACCTATCGCACCAAGGTCGAAAACGGCCGCGTGCTGATCGAGCTGCTCTGAAAGCCGGATTGCGACGGAACCTCGTCCGGTTGCGCTGGTTGGCCTCACATGGCCCAAGCGATCGGATTGCAGATGGACTCCCGCCGCCGGCGCAGCCTTGCGGCGGCGGAGGGGTCGAAGAAGACGGTCATCGTCGCGCTGACCGGCAACCTGGTGATCGCGGTCGCCAAGTTCGCCGCGGCTTGGTTCACCGGCAGCTCGGCGATGCTGAGCGAGGGCGCACATTCGCTGGTCGACTGCGGCAACGAGGTGCTGCTGCTCTACGGCATGCGGCGGGCGAAGCGGCCGGCGGACCTCGCGCATCCCTTCGGCCATGGCCGCGAGGTCTATTTCTGGAGCTTCGTCGTCGCGCTGCTGTTCTTCGCGCTCGGCGCCGGCGTTTCCTTCTATGAGGGCGTCCAGCACCTGCTGCACCCGGAAGATATCCGGAACTTCTCCGTGACCTACGCGGTGCTGCTGGTCGCGATGCTCTGCGAGGGGGTGTCGCTGCGCGTTGCGGTCAAGGAGTTTGCCCGGCAGAAGGGTGAGCTCGGTTACGTCGCCGCGATCCGTCGCAGCAAGAATCCCGCGACCTTCACCGTGCTGCTGGAAGACAGCGCCGCCTTGCTCGGCCTGGGCATCGCCTTTGTCGGCATTCTCGGTGCGCAGTTGCTGCGCCTGCCGGCCCTGGACGGTATCGCCTCGATCGGGATCAGCCTGGTGCTGGGCACGATGGCGGTGTTCCTCGCCACCGAGACCAAGGGCCTGCTGCTGGGCGAGCAGGCCTCGCCGGAGCTGGAAGCGGCGATTCTGCGCGCGGCTTCCGAGGATCCGGCGGTGCATATGGCCAACGGCGTCTACACCGTGCATATCGGGCCGGAGCAGATCGTCGCCGAGCTAAGCGTGGCTTTCGAACCGGCGGCCGATGCCGGAGAGATCGAGCGGTCGGTCGAACGTATCGAAGCCGCGATCCGCCGCGACTACCCCGAGATCATCATGCTGTTCGTGAAGCCGCAGACTCACGCGATGTGGCGCGCCCGGCTGGCCGGGATCGAAGCCACGTCCAGTCCCGCCCAGCGCGCGTCGGGATCTCGCCGGCGCGCGATCTGGCGTCAGCGCCGTTGATGCGCGGTCGAACCGCCGACCGGTGCAAGTGGGTTAGATCGAGGCCGCGATGTACTTGGTCTCCAGAAACTCGTAGATCCCGTCGGCGCCGCCTTCGCGGCCGAGCCCGCTCTGCTTGACGCCGCCGAAGGGCGCTGCCGGATCGGAGACCAGCCCGCGGTTGAGGGCGATCATGCCGGATTCGATCCGCCGCGCGACCCGCAAGCCGCGCCCGATGTCGCGGGTGAAGAGATAGGCGGAAAGGCCGTATTCCGTGTCGTTGGCCCGCGCGATCGCCTCGTCCTCGGTCTCGAAGCGGCAGAGCGCGGCGACCGGGCCGAAGATCTCCTCTCGGATCATTTCGGCCCCGGCGGGCACTTCTGAGAGCACGGTCGGCGGATAGTAGAAGCCTTTGCGGCTCGGCCGCTCGCCGCCGCAGAGCAGCCTGGCGCCGCGGCTCTTCGCGTCCTCCACCAGATGGCTGATCTTTGCAACGGCAGCCGCGGAGATCATCGGTCCGCATTCGGTCTCCGGTGCGGTACCGGGCCCGACGGCGAGCGCCGCCATCCGTCCGGTGAGGCGCGCCGCGAACGCGTCGTAGATCCCGGATTGGACATAGATGCGGTTGGCGGCGGTGCAGGCCTGGCCGGCGTTGCGCATCTTGGCCAGCATCACGCCCTCGATCGTATTGTCGAGGTCGGCGTCGTCGAACACGATGACCGGCGCGTTGCCGCCGAGCTCCATCGAGCAGCTGATCACGTTCTTCGCCGCTTCGGCCAGCAGCGTGCGCCCGACCCCGGTCGATCCGGTGAAGGAGAGTTTGCGCACCCTGGGATCGCCGAGCATGGCGCCGATCACCGGGCCGGGCTTACGCGTGGTCAGCACGTTGATGACTCCGGGCGGCACGCCCGCCTCTTCGCACAACGCCGCCATGGCATAGGCGGTGAGGGGAGTCTCGGTGGCGGGCTTCAGGATGACCGTGCAGCCGGCGGCGAGCGCGGGGCCGATCTTGCGGGTCGCCATGGCGGCCGGGAAGTTCCAGGGCGTGATCAGGATCGCGATGCCGATCGGCTGATGATCGACGATGATCCGGTTCGTGCCCGAGGGCGCCGTCATCAGATCACCGCGGATACGCACCGCCTCTTCCGCGTTCCAGCGAAAGAACTCCGCGGCATAGGCGACCTCGCCGCGGGCATCGCGCAACGCCTTGCCGTTCTCGAGGGAGATCAGCTGCGCGAAGTCCTCCGCCCGGGCGGTCATGAGCTCGAAGCAGCGGCGCAGGATTTCCGAGCGGCGGCGCGGCGGGGTGGCCGCCCAGTCGGCCGCCGCCTGTGCGGCGGCATCGACTGCCCCGGCGGCGTCTTCCAGCGTCGCATCCGGGACCTCGGCCAGCACGCTCTCGGCCGATGGATCGAGCACCGGGATCGTCGCGGCGCCGGTGGCGCTGCGCCATGTGCCGCCGATAAAGAGGCCGCGCGCGGCCTTGAGGGAGTCGATGGGGCTGTTCGGGTTGGTCCGATCCATGATGGCGTTCCTCACTGGGCGGCGGCGGCGAGATCGCCGCGATGGGCAGCGCCGAGAAAGCGGCGCATGCCGTCGAGATCGATCGGCCGCGGGTTGTTCTTGATCAGCCGGCCGATGCCTACGGCGGATTCCGCCGTCCAGTCGATCCGGTCCTCCGGCAGGCCGAGCGCCTTGAGATCGGCCGGGATGCCGATCGCGGCGAACAGCCGCGCCACTTCCCGGATCGCGATCAGCGACAAATCCTCGGTCGTGTGCCGCGCGCGATCGGCGCCCAGCGCCACCGCGACCTCGGCCATCTCGGCCGTCGCGGCGACGCGGTTATAGCTCATCGCATAGGGCAGGATCGCGGCGACGCCGATGCCATGCGCCGTATGGGTCAGCGCGCCGATCGGATACTGCACCGCATGGGCCAGCGAGGTGCCGGCGGCACCGAAGGCGCAGCCCGCCGCCAGTGCGCCCTGCATCATGTCCGAGCGCGCCTGGCGGTGACTGCCGTCGGTATAGGCCTGCTCCAGGCTGCGCCCGATCAGGGCGATGGCGCGCAAAGCGAAGACGTCGCTGAAATCATTCTTGCCGACGAAGACGTGCTGCTGCGCCAGCATGGGATCGGGCACGCGGCGGAAGGCGGTGAAGGCTTCGATCGCGTGGGTCAGCGCGTCCGCGCCGGCGATCGCCGTCAGCTTGGGCGGGCAGGTCCAGGTCAGCACCGGGTCGCAGATCGCGGCCGCGGGGACCATGTAGGGGCTGGAGATGCCGACCTTCAGCGTGCGGTTGGAATCCGAGACGACGGCGACCGGTGTCACCTCGGATCCGGTGCCCGCGGTGGTGGGGATCGCGATCACCGGCAGCATGCGCGACGGGATCTTGAACTCGCCGTAATAGTCTTCGAGCTTCCCGCCGTGGGTGAGGATCAGCGACGCGCATTTCGCCATGTCGATGCAACTGCCGCCGCCGACCCCGATGACGACTTCCGGCGCGAAACCGCGCGCCCGGTCGGCGCAGCGATAGACGTTCTCGCTCGGCAGATCGGGCTCGACCGCGTCGAAGACATGCACCGCCAGTCCCGCAGCGCGCAGGCTCTGGTGCAGCGCTGCGAAGGCTTCGCCGCCGGCGAAACGGGCATCGGTGCAGATCAGAATCCGCGACCCGAGGCGCGCGGATACCGCGGCGGTGGCGCCGATCTGGCCCTCGCCGAAGACGATTTCGCGCGGCATGCGCATCACAGAGAAAGATCCGATAGCGTTCTGCATCTCCCCTAACTCCCTGTTTATCCGAGGCGTTTTTGCGTTCTCGGGATTTGTTATTGAGATCGTATATTAGATCGTATAGGATATTTCTTATAGGCGATCATATTTCTTTGTTGTGTCTTGCTGTCAAGACATGACAAATCTGAGCGATGAGAAGCCGCCGGCAAGGCGGTCCGGAGTTCAACGGGAGGCTTATGGCGATCCAGCGTCACAAGGGTCTGGCGGACGACGTCTACGGGGCGATCTTCAACAAGCTGATGTCCCTCGAGATTGCGCCCGGGTCCCGCATCACCGTGGATGGCTTGGTGCGCGAACTCGAAGTCTCGCAGACACCGATCCGCGAGGCGTTGGGCCGCCTAGAGGGCGAAGGCCTGGTGGTGAAGACGCATCTCGTCGGCTACAGCGCCGCCCCGCAGATCACCCGCCGGCACTTCGACGAGCTCTATGAGATGCGGCTGCTGCTGGAACCAGACGCGGCGCGGCGCGCGGCGAGCCAGATCACCGAAGACAACATGCGCAAGCTGACCGAGACCGCGGAGCAGATGCGGCGGCTCGATGGCGGACGCGAACGGATGAAATATTCGGGATTTGCGCGGCTCGATGCGGAATTGCATGACCAGATCCTGGAGATCGCGGGCAACGAGCTGATCCGGGATACCCTGGCGCATCTGCATATCCACTTTCACATCTTCCGGCTGATGTTTCACGCCCGCGTGACCGAGGAGGCTCTTGGCGAGCACGAAAGCCTGCTGGTCGCCTTGTCATCCGGCGATGCTGTCGGCGCCGAACGCGCCATGCGCGAGCATATCGACCGCTCGCGTCGACGCCTGTTGTTGGCTTTTGTCTGATGGGTTCTGAGGTGAAGCTTTGCTCATCTTTGAGGCAAGTGGTTCGATTTTCGTGGCGTTCCGGTCACATTGGTATCGTGCATGCAAATCCGGGCTTGCATCAAATGAGTGATTTACACAAAAATCTCCACGATACTCACAAGACGAGAAGGCTCGCTCCAAAGAGGGTAGGGCCCAATGAAGAAGTATCGCCGTTGCGCGCCCGGGAGGCTCATGCAACGGCCGCCCGGCAAGTCCAGCCGGCGCAGTAGCGGGGGAGGCGATGGGGCAGGTCGAGAATTTCGCGCTGAGTCTGGCCAAGGTGAGCAAGGCCTATGGCCGCGTGCGCGCGCTCGAGAATCTTTCGTTCAACGTGGCGGAAGGCCGGTTCTTCGTGCTGTTCGGCCCGAGCTCGGTGGGCAAGACCACGACGTTGCGCACGATCGCCGGCCTGGTGACGCCGGATCGGGGACGGGTGGAGATCTTCGGCAAGGACTGGACCAACGAACCGATCGCCGGACGCGGCGTCTCCATGGTGTTCCAATCCTTCGCGCTCTATCCGCATCTCACCGTCTATCAGAACTTCGCCTATCCGCTGGTCGAGGAGAAGGTGGCGAAGAGCGAGATCGACCGCCGGGTGAAAGAGACCGCGGCGATGCTGCGGCTCGACAAGAAAATCGACCGCAAGCCGAACACGCTCTCGGGCGGCGAGCAGCAGCGCGTGGCCCTGGGCCGCTCGCTGATCCGGCATCCGAAGATCCTGCTCTTGGACGAGCCGCTGACCAATCTCGACGCCAAGCTCCGGCATGAAATGCGCGCGGAGCTGAAGCGCCTGCACCGGCAGTTCGGCCTCACCATCGTCTATGCGACGCCCGACGAGCTCGAGGCGCTGTCGATGGGCGAAGAGATCGCGGTGATGCGGGACGGCGCCATCGTCCAGATCGGCACGCCCGACGAGCTCTACGAGCAGCCGCGCGATCTCTATGTCGCCGGCAAGATCGGCTCGCCGCACATGAACATGATCCAGGGCAAGCTGGCGAGCGACGGCTCGGCGCTGGAATCCGCGATCGGGGCGCTGCCCTTCGGGCGGCGCCTGCAAAGTGCCTCCGGCGGCGAGGCGGCGATCGTCGGCATCCGGCCAAACGACATCCGCTTCGCCGGCGGCGGCGAGCCGGGGCTCGATGCCAGCATCGCCATGCTGGAGCCCCTGGGTGACGTGACCGTGGTCTCGGTCGAAGCGGGCGGCGAGACCTTGCGCATGGTGCTGCCGGAATCGGCGGCGTCGGGCCTCGAGCCCGGCCAGCCCGCATCGGTCGTGCTCGATCCAGCCAAGTTTCACATCTTCCGGGCTTCGAGCGGGCAGGTGATTGCCTGAGGGCATCAACTGACCAAAAGGGGCCAAGAAGGAAAATCGGCAACAAATAACGTGGGAGGAAAGCCGAAGATGAGTACCAGGACGAAAATCAAAGGCGCATTGATGGCGGCGGGTGTTGCCGCGTCATTGGGGGTGGCCGATGTTTCGACCGCCCGCGCCGAAGAAGTCACGCTGACGATGGCCGTGCCCGATTGGCCGCCGACGCGCATCATGAAGAAGTTCTTCGACGAGCAGTACAAGCCGAAGTCCGGCAACACCGTGAAGCTCGACGTCGACTTCATTCCCTGGCCCGACTTCTATACCCGGGTCAACGCCTCGCTGACCTCGGGCGAGAAGAAGTACAACTTCATCGTCTCGGATTCGCAGTGGCTTGGCGCCTTCGTCGAGGGCGGCTACTACCGCAAGATCAACGATCTTCTCGACGCCGATCCGGAGTTCAAGAAGATCTTCTTCACGATCCATCCGAACCCGCTCAACGCCTACGCGACCTATCCGTACAAGTCGGAGAACTACTACGGCTTCCCGCAGTTCCCGGACGTGCTGGTGACCTACGGCCGCAAGGATGTGCTCTGCGACGAAACCGAGCAGAAGAACTTCCAGGCGAAGTACAGCAAGAAGCTGCCCTGCAC
Source organism: Dongia sp. agr-C8 (assembly GCF_054658695.1). Lineage (NCBI taxonomy): Bacteria > Pseudomonadati > Pseudomonadota > Alphaproteobacteria > Rhodospirillales > Dongiaceae > Dongia > Dongia sp. agr-C8. Next base: position 1,253,978 of record NZ_BAAGHZ010000002.1, on the reverse strand, counting down.
CGGCGAAGAAATCGACGCCATGACCTGGGACGACTTCAAGAACGTCGGCGAGTTCTTCCGCCGCAAGAAGGGCGAGATGCTGGCCGGCAAGCCGGCGGACGACGACTTCTACGGCATCGCCTTCCAGGCGGGCAAGGGCTACGACTTCTCGTCGATGCAGATCAACGGCCTGATCTGGCAGATGGGCGGGAACATCTGGGACGAGACCAAGGCTCCGTCGGGTCAGGCGGAAGGCGTGGTCAACTCGCCGGAAGCCGTGAAGGCGCTGGAGAAGTACCTCCAGCTGATCGAGTACATGCCGCCGGTGGCCAAGACCGGCACCATGGACATCTTCAAGTCGGACGAGCTGTTCCGCGAAGGCAAGGTGGCCATGAACATCGACTGGATCGGCTTGGGTGAAGCCTCGCTCGATCCGAAAACCTCCAAGGTCTCCGACAAGCTGGTCTTCGGCCAGATGCCGGGCACCATGGTCGACGGCAAGAACGTCAAATGGTCCAACATCGGCGGCCAGCCCTTCGTGCTGACCACCTGGACCACCGACATCCAGATCAAGGAGGCCGTCGAGTTCGTGAAGTGGTGGCTGTCCAACGACATCCAGCACCAGTTCGCGGCCGGCGGCGGCCAATCGGCCGTCAAGGCGGTGTACGAGGATCCCAAGTACACGACCTACCGTCCGTGGAACCGGGCCTGGGCCCCGCAGCTGGATTGGCAGAAGGACGTGTGGCACGTGCCGCAGTTCTTCGAGCTCCTGACCCAGCAGCAGGACCAGTTCGACCTCGCCATCACCGGCAAGCAGGACGCCAAGACGACCTTGGACAACATCGCCAAGTTCCAACAGGACCTGCTGACCCAGGCGGGCCTGATCCAGTAACGACCCGACCAAAGGCTTCCGCCCGGCACGCGCCGGGCGGGAGTCTCGACTTTCGGCCTGGGGAGATCCGGCATCGCCCGGATCTCCGCGGGTTGCCCTGCAACCGCCGACTTATTGACGTGTCGCTGAATGCTTATGGACGCTGTGCCTGCAACAAGACCGGACCGCGCTCGCCCCGCCCTGCTGGCGGTGGCCGCCGATAATTGGCGGCTGGCGATCCTGGCCGGCCTGGCCGTCTCAGTCACCGCCGCACTTGCCTTGCCCGCTTCGATCTCGTTCTGGGTCGTCGGCGCCATGGTGGCAATGGTGGCCGCGGCTTTCGTGGTGAACGCCTATCGCCGGCGCTATTACGGCGGCCTGCTGGTGGCGCCCGCGATCGCGGTGCTGTTCGTGATGAACATCTTTCCCCTGCTCTGGTCGCTGGGGCTCTCGTTCTTCGCCTACAACTCGAACCAGCAGTCGATCCGCTTCGTCGGCCTGGCCAACTACATCCGCGTCCTGACCAATGACATCGCGGCGCCCGACAACTGGCACGCACTGTTCAACACCGCGCTCTTCGTCGTCCTGACGGTTTCGGCGCAGATGCTGACTGGTTTCCTCCTGGCGATGCTGTTCGCCAAGCAGTTTCCGCTGCGCAAATACCTGCTGATCCTGGTGCTGACGCCGATGATGCTCTCGGTCGTCGCCTCGGGCGTGTTCTTCACCTATTACTACGACCCGACCTTCGGCATCCTGAGCTACGTCATCAACAGCATGTCGGACGGCCAGTTCATCCTGATGGACAGCAAGGCCGGCGCCGTCGGCGGCATCGTCTTCGCCGATGCCTGGATGTGGTCGCCCTTCGTCATGCTGCTGGTGCTGGCCGGCCTGGTCTCGGTGCCGAAATATCTCTACGAGGCGGCGGCGATCGACCGGGTCTCGGCCTGGCGGCGCTTCTGGAGCATCACCTTCCCCTATATCCGCAGCCTGCTGATGCTGGCGCTGCTGTTCCGCACCATCGAGGCCTTCAAGCTCGCCGACCTGGTGATCCTGCTGACCAAGGGCGGCAACGACACCATGACCATCTCCTATCACCTGATCCGCATCGCCAACGAGCAGAACAAGACCTCCGAGGGTGCGGCGATCTCCTACATCATGCTGTTCATGGTCATCGTGCTGACCAACCTCTACCTCTACCTCGCCAACCGCCGGAACCGGGAGGGCTGACAACCATGGCAAGCGGCATCTCTCTCCTGGAACGGCTGGGCCTGAAGGGCGGCAACGGCGGCGTCTCCGATGCCGGCTGGGGCCGCACGGCGATCGTGGCGCTGGTGAGCTTCATCTACTTCCTGCCGGTGCTGTTCATCATCTTCACCGCGATCAAGCCGCAGGACGTGGCGCTCTCGGTGCCGCCGACGCTCTCGCCGACCTCGCTGTTCGGCCTCATCCCCGAGCAGTTCGTCTTCACGCCGACGCTGGAGAATTTCGGCTCGGTGTTCGAGCGCGTCATGACCGTGGGCGGCGCACCGGAAGCGACCGGTTTCGATCGCTTCTTCTTCAATTCGATCGTGATCGCCTCGGTCTCGGTGCTGCTGGCGCTGATCCTGGGCACGCTGGCGTCGTATGGCTTCTCGCGCTATCCGCTCAAGGGCAATGACACCTATCTCTTCATCATCCTGACGACGCGCATGCTGCCGGCGATCGTGGTGATCATCCCGATCATCCTCATGTTCCGCGCGGCCGGCCTCGCCGGCTCCTATACCGGCATCATCCTGCTTTATACGGCGTTCAACCTCGCCTTCACGATCTGGATGATGAAGAGCTTCTTCGACGAGCTCTCCACCGACGTCGAGGACGCGGCCCGGATCGACGGCTCGTCCGAGATCAAGGTGTTCTTCAAGATCTGCCTGCCGCAGGTGATCGCCGGCCTTGCCGCGACCTTCGTCTTCGGCCTGATCCTCACCTGGAACGAGTTCCTGTTCGCGCTGCTGCTGACCGGGCCGGACACCCGCACCGTGCCGGTCGCGATGAACCAGGCGGTGTCCTCGGGCGGCCGCGGCACCGACTGGACCCTGCTGGCGGCGATCGAGACGCTGTTCCTGATCCCGGTCTTCCTGGTCACGTTCTTCCTGCAGGACCACCTGCTGCGCGGCGTCACCTTCGGCACGGTGAAGAAGTAGTCATGTCCACGATTGAAATCCGCAAACTCACCAAGAAGTTCGGCGACTTCACCGCGGTCCGGGACGCCGATCTCAAGGTCGCGGCCGGCGAGGTCGTCTGCCTGCTCGGGCCCTCGGGCTGCGGCAAGACCACCACGCTCCGGATGATCGCCGGCCTGGAACGCGCCACCGCCGGAGACGTGGTGATCGCCGGCCAGCGCATGAACGATCTGTCGCCCGAGAAGCGCAACATCGCCATGGTGTTCCAGTTCTACGCCCTCTACCCGGCGTTGACGGTCGGCCAGAACATCGCGATGCCGCTGCATTACGAGAAGATCGGCAAGGCGGACATGGAGCGGCGGGTCAACAAGGTCGCCGACATCCTGCACCTGCGCGAGGTGCTGGACCGGCTGCCGGGCCAGATCTCCGAAGGCGAGAAGCAGCGCATCGCGGTGGCGCGCGCCATCGTGCGCGATCCCAATTGCTTCCTGTTCGACGAGCCGCTGTCGCGGCTCGACGTCGAGCTCCGCCATTCGATGCGCGGCCAGATCAAGGGCGTGCTCTCCAATCTCTCCAAGGCGACGGTGATCGTGACCCACGATCAGCTGGAAGCGCTGACCATGGCGGATCGCATCGCCATCATGCGCGACGGGCTGATCGAGCAGGTGGGCAGTCCCCACGAGGTCTTCGCCAAGCCGGCCAACGTCTTCGTCGCCAGCTTCATCGGCACGCCGCAGATGAATCTGATCGAGGCGCAGTTCAAGGGCTACAGCAACGGCAAGGCCAAAGTGGTGTTCGACCAGCAGGACGTCGACCTCAGCGTCGATCCGGCGGTTGGCAACCTGGCCCCGGGCAAGGTCACCGTCGGCGTCCGCCCGCGCGCCTTCACGGCGGTCTCGCAGGACACCCAGGACACGATCGAAGCCCTGGCCGAGCTGATTGAGCCGATGGGGGCGGAGACGCTGATCCATGCCCGGACCAAGACCGGCGGCGACATCCGCGTGGTGGTCCCGCGCGACAAGCGGGTGAAGACCGGCGAGGTGCTGCATCTGGTGCCCGACCGCGCCCAGACCCATGTCTTTGCCGAAGACGGAAGGGCGGTGCGCGCATGAGCAACGAGGTCCAGAACAACCGCGGCATGGGACCTGCGACCGCGCTCCGGCTCGAATACGCGATCATCGGCCTGGGCGTGCTCGCGCTGCTGCTGATCTTCCAGCCGTTCACCATCACGCTGTTCACGATCGGCTGCATCCTCGTGGTGCTGGCCGGCCTGATCAACAACCTGCTGCCGCTGGCGCAGCCCGGCGTGCCGATGCGGACGGTGATCAAGGTCGCCATGGTCGTGGCGATGATCTTCTGCATCGCCTTGCTGGTCTCGATCTTCGCCGCCTCGCTCTACGGGGTGTTCTTCCTGGCCCCGCCGGATCCCAACACCACGGCGGGCAAGGTGCAGCTCGCCGCGAAGCCCTGGTACATGCACAGCTTCACCTGGTCGGTCGCGGTGATCGCCTGCGTGCTCGCCGGCCTGATCACGGTCATGAACCGGCGCCGCAGCTGAGAGTCCTTCAAACAACCTCCTGATAGGGAGCACGACACATGAGCAATCTTCCCCAAGCCGGCCACGTCAACCGCATGCAGCAGTTGATGTCGACTTCCCCGGTTCCGTCGATCTCGACCGAGCTGCTGGTCACCGCCGACGGCGAGCTGAACCGCGAGCTCAACGCCTTCCTGTTCGACCCGCCGTCGAACCCGAATCTCCTGAAGGGCAAGAAGATCGCGATCTGTTGCACCAACGGCGTCGAGGAAGTCGAGATCATCGGCGCGCAGCGTTGGCTCAGCGAGCACGGCGCTACCGTCCACATCGTCAGCCCGCGGATCGGCGAGTTCCACCCGACCCTGGGGCTCCGCTTCCCGCCGCAATGCGCGACCCACGTGCTCGCGATCCGGCTGATGGAGAATGCCGGCTGGCTGAAGATCGACAAATACACCGACGAGGCCAAGGCCGGCGACTACGACGCCGTGCTGCTGCCGGGCGGCTGCTGGAACCCGGACGCTTTGCGCATGGATCCGCATTGCCGCAGCTTCGTCCAGGACATGCACAAGGCGGGCAAGCCCACCACCGCGATCTGCCACGGCCAGTGGGTGATGGTCTCGGCCGAGATCCTCAAGGGCAAGAAGGCGACCGCGGTCTGGAATATCCAGGTCGATCTCAAGAACGCCGGCGCCACCGTGCTCGACGAGCCCTGCGTGGTCGACGGCAACCTGATCACCGCGCGCTTCCCCTATGACCTGCCGCGTTTGATCCAGGCCATGGTGAAACAGCTGCTCGCCGGCAAGAACTAGGCGCTCAGGCGGAGGCGGGCAGGGGATCCGGCTGGGGGAGACACGGATCCCGCCCGAAGGCCATGAACTTTGCGGGGCGGCAGAGGCAGGCACGCGAGGAATCCCGGGACAATCACCGGGACGCCGTGCTGCCTTGCACCCCCGACAACCTGCCCGAAATCCTCGACCATCTGGCCGACGTCTATTTCTACGTGAAGGACGTCGAGAGTCGCTGGCAGGAATGCAACTCCGCGACGCTCACCCTGTTCAACGCGTCGCGCAAGAGCGAGGTGCTCGGCAAGACCGACTGGGATTTCTATCCCGAGGAGATCGCGCGGGAGATCATCCAGGACGACCGCTCGGTGATCGAATCCGGCAAGCCGATCGTCAACAAGCTCGAGGTCATCGTCAACGAGACCGGGCGCCTGCTCTGGGTGCTGACCACCAAGACGCCGGCCCGCAATCGCGGCGGCGAGATCTGCGGGGTGATGGGCCTGACCCGGCCGGTGGGCACCACCGATCTGCTGCCCGAGGGCTATCGCCAGTTCTCCAAGGTAATCGCTGCCGTCGAGGAGCGCTACCGCAGCTCGCTCGAAGTCTCGGAGCTGGCCAGGATCGCCGGCCTCTCCGAGAGCCAGTTCCGCAAGCGGTTCGTGAAGCTGTTCAAGATCTCGCCGTCGAAGTTCATCAACCGGATCCGGGTCCAGACCGCGGCCAAGCTGCTGCTCTCCAGCAAGGAGCCGATCTCGGAGATCGCACTGCAATGCGGCTTCTGCGACCAGAGCTATTTCACGCGGCAGTTCTCGCATTTCTTCGGCCTGACGCCGAAGCGCTATCGCGACCGGCTGGGGAAACGCAGCGCGGCGGCGTAAAGAGCGAGTTGGGGGAGTCATGCGCAAGGTCTATGTGATCGGGACCTGCGATACCAAGGGGGACGAGCTGCGCTTCGCCTGCGCCTGCATCGCGCGCGCGGGGGCGAAGCCGGTGCTGGTCGATGTCTCCACGGCCAAGCCCGATCCGGACGCCGACGTCACCGCGGAAACGGTGGCCGCCCATCATCCGCAGGGCAGGGCGGCCGTCCTCGGCCTGACCGACCGCGGCAAGGCGGTCTCCGCCATGGGTGAGGCGCTGAAGCGCTATCTGCTCGCGCGCAAGGACCTTGGCGCCGTCCTCGGCCTCGGCGGTTCCGGCAACACCGCGATCGTCACCGAGGCGATGCGCGCGCTGCCGGTGGGGCTGCCGAAAATAATGGTCTCGACGCTGGCCTCCGGCAACGTCGCCGGCTTCGTCGGTCCGACCGACATCATGATGATGCATGCGGTCACCGACATCGCCGGCTTGAATGCGATCAGCCGGGCGGTGATCGGCAATGCCGCCCATGCCGTGGCGGGCATGGTCAGGACCAAGGTGCCCAAGGCGCGGAAGTCGAAGCCGACCGTGGGCTACACCATGTTCGGAGTCACCACGGCCTGCGTGAACGAGATCCGTCGCCGCCTGGAGCCCGCCACCGAGAGCTTTGTCTTCCACGCCACCGGCACCGGCGGCCAGAGCTTCGAGAAGCTCGCCGAATCCGGCTTCTTCGACGGCGTCATCGACATCACCACGACCGAGGTCGCCGACTACCTTGTGGGCGGCGTGTTACCCTGCACGCCCGACCGTTTCGGCGCCTTCATTCGCCACGCAATTCCCTATGTCGGCTCGGTCGGAGCCTGCGACATGGTGAATTTCGGCGCCCGCGAGACCGTGCCGCCGCAATTCGCCCAGCGGAAATTCCATGTCCACAATGCCCATGTGACGCTCATGCGCACGACGCCGGAGGAGAACGCGAAGATCGGCGCCTTCATCGTCGAGCGCGTGAACCGGATGCCGGGGCCGGTGCGCTTTCTCTTGCCGCTGAAGGGCGTCTCGGCGATCGATGCCGAAGGCCAGCCGTTCCACGACCCGAAGGCCGACGCCGCCTTGTTCGACGCGATCCGCCAGGGCTGGCTCAAGGCGAAGAATCGCAAGCTCATCGAGCTCGACTTCAACATCAACGATCCGGCCTTTGCCGCCGCGGCGGTCAAGGCTTTTAAAGACATCACCTGACGGAGAGATAAATGGCGCGCGCCTATGCCTCGACCATCCTGAAAGCCCCTGTTGAGACCGTTTGGAGCCTGGTCCGCGACTTCAATGCCCTGCCCAAATGGGCGCCGGCCATCGCGCGCTCCAAGATCGAGGATGGACTCGATGCCGATGTCGTGGGCTGCGTCCGCTCCTTCCATACCAAGGATGGCAAGCATGTCCGCGAACGGCTGTTGGCGCTGGACGACGCCAACTACTCCTTCACTTACAATTTCGAGAAGCCGGCCTTTCCGGTGAAGAACTACATCGCGACCCTGCGGCTCTATCCCGTGACCCACAACGACCAGACCTTCGCCGAATGGGAAGCCACGTTCGACGAGGCGCCAGGTGACGAGGGCAAATACGAGAAGATCGTCTCCAAAGATGTGTTTGCGTCCAATTGGGCGAATCTCGCGAAGATCGTCGCCGCCAAGAAGCCGAAGAAGCCCGAAGGGGTGGTGCGCTGGAAAGGCTATGCGCCGAACAAGGTCTGGACCTCGCGGGTGATGCGGGCGCCGGTCGAGCAGGTCTGGGGCGTCATCCGCGACTTCGCCGGCATGGGCGGCTGGCATGAGGATATCACCAAGATGCACATGATCGGCGGCGTCCGCTCGGACAAGGTCTCGGGCGTGCGCGACTTCTACTTCGGCCCGGGCCATCTGCATGAGGAGCTGCTGCATCTCTGCGACCGCACGCGCTCCTTCTCCTACCGCATCACCAAGTCGCCCTTGCCCTGGATCAACTATGTCTCGGGGCCGCGGCTCTGGCCGGTCACCAGCAACAACACCACCTTCGGGGTCTGGACCGGTGACTGGGATGCCAGCCCGCAGGACGACCTGACCCTGATCCCCAACACCGAGCAGAACGTCTATCAGAAGGCCTTCGCCACGGTCGAAAAGAAGCTGCGCAGGAAATAGGACAGAGCATCATGGCCGACTGGACCAAACGCTTCTCGCTCGCAGGCAAGACCGCACTCGTGACCGGCGCCACCAAGGGCATCGGGCAGGAGACTTGCAAGGTGCTGGCCGATGCCGGCGCCGACATCGCCGCGGTCGGCCGCGATCATGACGGCCTGCACGCAGTCAAGGCGGCGGTCGAGGCCAAGGGCCGTCGTTGCGTGACGATCGCGGCGAACCTGGCCGCCGTCGAGGATCCCGAACGGGCGGCCAGGGAGGCGCTGGCGGCCTTCGGCACGATCGACATCCTGGTCAACAACGCCGCCGTGGCGCTGATCGCCCCGCTGCTGGAAGCGAAAGTCGGCGACTGGGACATGACCATGGCAGTCAACCTCCGCGCACCGTTCCTGCTGGCCCAGGCGCTGGCGCCGGCGATGATCAAGAAGGGTCACGGCAAGATCATCAACATCTCGTCTCAGGCCGGCGTCATCGGCCAGGACAGCCATGCCGCTTACGGCGCGTCGAAGGGCGGGCTCAACACGCTCACAAAGGTGATGTGCGTCGAATGGGCCAAGCACAACATCCAGGTCAACAGCGTATGCCCGACCGTGATTCTGACGCCGATGGGTGAGGAGCACTGGGGCAAGCCGGAGCGCGGCGACCCGATGAAGGCGAAGATCCCCGCCGGCCGTTTCGGCAAGCCGGTCGAGGTCGCCGACATGATCCTCTATCTCGCCTCGTCGGCGTCGGACCTGGTGAACGGCCAGGACATGCTGATCGACGGCGGCTATACGGCGGCTTGAGCCGGCAGGGAGGCTCGACGTGACGGAAACGACGGCTGCAATCGCCGCGGCGCTCGATCGCCTGGGCGCCGAGGTCGTGCATGTCGGCCTGTTCGACTATGCCACCATGTTCCGCGAGCGGCGGATGCACCGCGCCGACCTGCTGGCCGGCGCCGAGACCGCCGTCTTCGCCAATGTGCTGCCGAAATGGGACACGGCGGAATCGATCCTGGCGCCTGGTCCTTACGGCAGCGAGACCGTGGCTTACGATCCGGCTTCGCTGCGGCCCTACCCGTTCGAGCCGCGCGCGGCGGCACTGGTCGCGGATTACACCGGACCCCAGGCGGAGATCATGCCGCGCCGCCTCCTGCAGCGGCAGATCGAGCGGGCGGATCGCGCCGGCTTCGACGTGCTCGCGGCCTTCGAGTTCGAGTTCATCGTGCTGAACGAAACCGCGGATTCATTGCGCGCGAAAGGTTTCTCCGGTCTCACGCCTTTCGCGGCCGACAACCGCTGCTGGTCGGGGCAGACCGCGGCCGCCCATGCCGGCTTCGTCGCCGGCCTGGAATCTTTGCTGCGCGGCGCGGATATCGATCTGTTCGGATTGGGCGTGGAGCTTGGACCCGGCTGCTTCGAGGCGACCTTGCGGCACAAATCCGCGATGCGCGCCGCCGACGATGCCGCCTTCTTTCGGATGTTCACCAAGGCGTTCTGCCGCCAGCGCGACCTGACGGCGTCCTTCATGCCGCTGCTCGGCGCGGATTTTCCCGGCATCGGCGGGCATATCAACCTCTCGCTGCTCGATCGCAAGGCAAGCAGCAATGCCTTCGCCGACCCGCACGACCCGCAGGGCTTGAGCGGCGTCGCGCGCCGCTTCCTGGCCGGCATCATCGACCTGGTGCCGGAGGTCTTCGCGCTCTGCGGCCATACGGTCAACGCCTATCGGCGGCTGGCGCCCGGCAGCTGGGCGCCGAAGACCGTGAGCTGGGCGCCGTACAATTATGCCGCCGCGGTCCGCACCGCCGCCGAGACCCCGGCGCAGACGCGGCTGGAGCTGCGGCTGCCGGGGAGCGACACGAACGTTTATCTCGCGCTGGCGATGATGCTGGGGGCGGGCTTGGACGGGCTCGAGCGCGGGCTCGACCTTGCCGACGCGCCGATCACGGGCGGCGGCCCGAACGAGATTCCACCGAATGCACCGCGCCTGCCAGCCGACCTCCTGGAGGCCACCAAACGCCTGCGCGGCAGCGCCGCCGCGCGGAGAATCTTCGGCGCTCCGTTCGTCGAGCATTTCGCGATGGTCTGCGAGGCGGAAGACGCCGCGTTGCGGCGCGCGGTCAGCACGGCTGAAGTCAGGCGGTATCTCGAAGCAGGTTAGAGATGCCGGGCGGCGTCGCCCAGGGCGTGCAATGCGCCGAGCATCGCGCCAGCGACGGCTGCGGCCCCGAGCTTGCCGGCCAGAACGAATCCCCCCGCTTCCTCGGCGGCCTCGAAATCCTCGCCGTCGATTTCGGCGCCCAGGACTTCCGCCGTGTCGTCTCTGAAGATGAACTCGTTGAGATCCATGTTGCTCTCCGATTCACGCGGCACCAGAAACTGCCTTGCGCACTCGCGACATGGGTCGCTGCGTTCGGGAGATCAAGCGGCGCTGCACCGGCTGCAACGGCCAAATCGCGCCATTCTGTGTCCGGCATCACACCTGGCGCGCTTCCCCCAATACGCAGCGGAGGCGAAACCGGACCGTTTCCTGACAAGGGCGCCCGGCGGGACTAGATCCGCAAGCGAGGCGCCAGCCGGGCCTCGCTGGAAAAAAGCCCTCCCTGTGGGGGCAGGGAGGGCGTCAGGGTTGCTGACCGAGGATAAGCGGGCCAGCAGCGCACCGGCATCTGCGGTATCGGAACCTGCCGGTGAACCTCATCCACCATAAGCGCCGCCGAGCGAGAGGCGGTGGACCTTGTATCGAAGGCCGAGCTCCGCTTCCACCTGGCTGGCGGCATCCGTCTTTGCCCGCAGTCGACCGGCGGGTCCGTTGAGCAGGATCCGCCACGCGCCGCTGATATCGGGCATGACCTCGATTTCCTCCACGCCGATGCCGTGGGGCTCGAGCGCAGCCGCAACATGCAGCTGAAGCTCTACGAGGCTGATTGCAATCAAACTGCGTTCTCCTGCCGCAGGGCCGCTTGAGGCGCGGCCTTCAATCCTTCCGGACCTTGATGGCGCGAAAGACCGTTGGCAACGAAAGTCTCGGGCATAGAAAACTTATAAGATTCTTATGGTGTGTCGAATCGCGGAAACCTCGCGAATAATGCCGCGTGCCGCGCCATGATCGATGGGGCATATTCGGTTGCCCGCGAGGTTATCCTCGACTTTCTTAGGTCGGCATGACGACACTCCCGCCCGCATTGCAGAGCGCCCCGGCCCGGCAACTCAAGCCGAAGCAGGCGACTCTGAAATTCAGCCCATACATGTGGTCGATCGTGGCGATTGCCCTGGCCACGCTTGCCGCCGTGTGGCTCAAGGATTTCACGCCGGCCCAGGGCCTGCTGTCGATGGTCTACCTCTCGGCCGTGCTCGTCTGCTCGGTCGTGCATGGCCGCACGGTCGGCATCTTCTCCGCGCTCCTGGCTTTCTTGAGCTTCAACTTCCTGTTCCTGCGGCCGCGCTTCGGCCTGACCTTCGAACCGGTCAGCAACACGCTGACGCTCGGCGTCTTCCTCGCGGTCGCCTTGCTGACCGGTACCCTGGCGGGGCGCGTGCGGGACCAGGCCAGGGAAACCGCCCAGCGCGCCGCGACCATGACGCTTCTCTTCAACGCCAGCCGCGCGCTTGGCTCGTCCTCCAACCGCGACGAGCTCGCCCAAATTCTCGCCGCCGAGGTTGCCAATGCGGGCGGCTGCTTCGCGCATGTATTTCTCAGGAGCGAAGAAGGAATCGCCTGGGCGGCGTCCGGCACCCCCTCCGAACACGGTGTGAGCCAGCGGATTTCCCAGGCCGGGCTTCGGGAGATCGCCGACCGGGCGTGGACGCAGATCGGCGCCGACAAACCGAACGTCGGAACAAGCGCGATCGAGCGCCTTGCCATCCAGCCCATCGGCACCCTGCGACGCCCCATGGGGCTCATCGTCTGCGAAGCCCTCGATGAGAGAGCATCGGCGTTCGAGGAGCAGATCGTCTCCATCCTCTGCCAGCTCGGTGCCGTCGCCCTTGAAAGGGCCGAGCTCATGCAGGAGATGACGGATGCGCGCGTGGTCCAGGAAAGCGACAAGCTGAAGACCGCGCTTCTCTCTTCCGTCAGCCATGACTTCAGGACGCCGCTGTCGGGAATTCTTGCGGCGGTCACCGCCTTGATCGAGCAGGGCGCCAAGTTCTCGCCGCAGGGCGCGGCCGAGCTGCTTTCCGACATTCGATGGCAGGCCGAGCGCGCCAACCGCTACGTCGCGAACCTGCTCGACATGATCAAGCTCGAGGCGGGCGCGGTCAAAGTGAAGCTCGAACCAACGGATATCACGGAGATCGTCAGCGCCGCCGTGCGCCGCTGCGGCGCGGCGCGGGCGGAGGCGGCGCTGGACCTCTGGGTCCGGAGCCTGCCCGAGGAGGCGTGCCTGGTCGAGGCCGACCCGATCCTGCTGGAGCAGGCCCTGTTCAACATCCTGGACAACGCCCTGCAATACTCACCCGCCGATGCCGGGATCGAGATCCAGCTGCGCGAAACCCTGCATATCGCCGAGATCGTCGTCTCCGACCAGGGCCCTGGGATTCCGCGGCAGGACCTGGAGCGGGTGTTCGACAAGTTTCACCGGCTTTCCAGCAATGCCGCCAACGCCCAGGGCACGGGCCTTGGCCTCTCGATATCGCGCGGGCTGATCGAGGCCATGGGCGGCACGGTGCGTGCCGTCAGCCCCGTCCAACACGGATCGGGAACCGCCATCCACGTCTGCCTCAAACGGGTCGACGAGGCGTGACCATGGCAAAGCAGGTCGTGCTGGTGGTCGATGACGAACCGCAGATGGTGAAGACGCTGCGGATGTCGCTTACGGTCGCCGGCTACGGCGTTATCACGGCCGGCACGGCAGGAGACGTGTTCGTCACGCTGCGCCGAGAGCCGATCGACGCGATTATCCTCGATCTCGGGCTTCCGGACCGGGACGGCAAGGAAGTGATCGCCGAAGTGCGGCAGTTCTCCGAAGTGCCCATCGTGGTGCTTTCGGCCCGGCACATGGAGGGCGAGAAGATCCTGGCGCTCGACGCCGGCGCGAACGACTACATCAACAAGCCGTTCGGGATGGGGGAGCTCCTGGCGAGGCTCCGGGTTGCGCTTCGGCTTCGACAAGGCCGGGAGGTCCCGCTCACCTATCGGAGCGCCGGTCTCGCTGTCGACTTTTCCGCCCGGCGAGTCATCGCCCAGGGGCGCGAGGTCCATCTCACGCCGAAGGAGTTCGACCTGCTGCGCATCCTCGCCGAGCATGCCGGGCAGATCGTGACCCGTAACGCGCTCCTGGCGGCGCTGTGGGGCCTCGGGGAACGTGACATTCAAGGGCTCCGTGTGCTCGTCGGGCAGCTTCGACAGAAGGTCGAGGCCATGCCCGGCGCGCCGGAATTCATTCTGACCGAGCCGGGGATCGGCTACCGGCTGCGTGCCGAGACGGAAGAGACAGCCGAGATCGGGGACGGAGCCTGATAGGCGCCGCGCTGTGCCGACTGAAGGAGAAGTGAGTGCCTGAAGAGCCTATTGCTGCCGACGTCCGAATTTTCATCGCGCAACACATCGAGTCCATTGCGCAACTTGAGGCGCTTCTGCTGCTGCATGATCAGCCGGATCAATGGTGGACGCCTGCCCGCGTTGCCGAGCGTGTCTTCGCCGACGAGAAGGAGATGCAGGCCGTCTTGTCCCGCCTATGCGCGATTGAACTCGTGGTTTCCAAACAGGACGCCTACGGCTACGAACGCCGGGCAGCCCTCGCCGAGACCGTGGACCGGCTGGCCGAGGCATATCGCAGCCGGCTCGTGGTGGTGACGAATCTTGTCCACGCAAAGCAGCGAGCCCTTCGCCAGCCGCCCGGTGCCGCCAAGTCGCCGCAGGTGCCCGACGACACCGGAAGTCCAGTCTCCTGACGCATCGAAGCTCTTCCTGGTCTCTGCGCCGCGTCTGCTGATCAGGTCGCGGCGCGGTCGCTGCGGAGCCAACGGAACAGCTCGGCCCGGCGCGCCGTCGAGAGCGCCGACCAGTCTTCCCGCCCGCGCTCGTTGATATGCGGGTCCGCGGACCGGCTCCGCGTGCCCACGCTCTCCGGCGGCATGGCAGATGTGTCCAGCGTCGGCTGCAGGAACTGGGCGAAGCGGAACATCGTGTCGAGGCCGCCGAGATCGGCGGATTCGATCGGACCGGTCACGCCGAGCCGGCGGCCGATGCTGTTCTTGACCACGGCATCGATGGCTTCGGCGGAAGCCGCACCGGAGGTCCAGAGCGACCAGGCCTCGCGCAGGATCGCGAACTGGATCCGGTTGCCGATGAAGCCGGCGATCTCGCGGGCGATGACGACCGGCTCCTTGCCGGCGTCACGGAGCCGCGCGCAGGTCCAGTCGATCACCGCCGGGTCGGTCTCCGGCGCGCCGCAGACCTCGACCAGCGGCAGGAGTTGCGGCGGATACCAGAAATGCGTGGCGATCACGCGGCCCTTGTTCTTCACGCGCGGCGTCAGCTCGCTGGCCGGATGGCCGCTCGAAGAAGCCAGCACCGCATCCGGTCGGGTGATCCGGTCGAGGCGCTCGAAGATCGAGAGCTTCAGCGCCATGTTTTCCGGCACCGCCTCGATGACCATGTCCGCTTGGGCTGCATCGTCCAGGTTGGTGGTCGGCCGGATCCGCGCCATCGCCGCCGCGATGTCCTTTTCCTCGAACAGGCGCTCGCGGGCGAATTCCTCGCGGCTCTGCCGAATGCGCTTGACCGCTTCCTGGAGGCTAGCCGTGCTTCGCCCGACCAGAATTACCTCCGTCCCGGCCGAAGCGAAGACTTCGGCAATGCCATGGCCGATGATGCCATTGCCGATCACCGCCAAGGTCCGCAGCTGCTGCACGCCGAGCCTCCCCCATGGGCTTTTGCCCAGCCTATCACAGCCGGGGCGGCAAGGGGGCCGAGGTGTCCCTGACGCGGATGGCGCGCCAGCTTGAACCACACCGCGGCTTCACCTATAAATTCGGCCAGGGCGCGGGTGTAGCTCAATGGCAGAGCAGAAGCTTCCCAAGCTTACGACGAGGGTTCGATTCCCTTCACCCGCTCCAACCTCCCGCCTTGGTTTTCTGATTCGCGCGTTCGGCGCACCGCTCGGACGGGCGGTCCTGGATTCACGTTCGGCGACGGTTCTTCAGCCGGAAACTGATCCACGCAGAGTTACCGCATAAATCTGCGTGAAGGCGGGCTATTTCGTCCTTAAGTGAATGGTTTTGTTTGGGAATTCTCAGATCCCGCAGTTTTGACATCGCCTGGGCGCCACCCTATAGTGCCCCGACTAGGCCATAGCTCCGTGGGGAACCGGTCAGCCGCAGAACTGTTGTCTTCGGAGCCGGTTATCGCCCAGGGGTCCAGATACATCATCACGGTCAAAGGTTCGAGTGTCGCGCGTGGGGGCATGCTGCCGACGCGCCGAGCCGGCGGAAAAAAGAAGAGCGAGGAAAACATGAAAACGCTGAAACTTGTGGCAGCCATCGGGGCACTGAGCTTCCTGGCGGCTTGCAGCTCCCAAATCGAGGAAGCGCGGATGGCGCAGCCGTCGGGGGGGACGCCTTTCACCCAGGCATTGACCCGCGAGTATAAGGACCTCTCGGCCTTCGAAGCCGACGAGATGAAGGATTGGAACGACGCCAACTACTTCGCCAGCAAGGCGCTGGCGGCGGCCGGCGGCCAGAGCGTCGCCCCGCAGGAGCCGGGCGAGCGCGATCTGCCGTCCGACGTGCTGCCGGAAATCCAGTCGGTGCGTCAGCGCCTGCTGACCGCGCTCGACGGCGGCGCCCGCGAGAACAAGGCGGACATTGCCGCCCGCGCTCAGGCGCGCTTCGACTGCTGGCTCGAGCAGCAGGAAGAGAACTTCCAGAACGATCACATCTCCGCTTGCCGCGACGAGCTGCTGGCCGCCCTGGCCGAGCTCGAGGCCAAGCCGGCCGAGCCCGCTCCGGCGCCGGCGCCGGCCCCGCAGGTCTACCTGATCCTGTTCGACTTCGATAAGTCGAACATCAACCCTGCGGCCCAGGCGGTCATCAACCGGGTCGTCGCCGACTTCAGCGCCAACAAGGCGAAGGCGATCTCGATCACCGGTTACACCGATCGTTCCGGTACCGACGACTACAACCTGAAGCTCTCCGAGCGTCGTGCCGACGCGGCCCGTGCCGCGCTGATCGCGGCCGGCGTCCCGGCGGATGCGATCACGACCGCCTGGAAGGGTGAGTCCGAGAACGCGGTCCCGACCGCGGACGGTGTGAAGGAGCAGGCTAACCGCCGCGACGAAATCATCGTCCAGTAAGCTTAAGGACCCGAAAAACTGGAACGGCGCCGGTCTCGACCGGCGCCGTTTTCCTTTGCCCGCTTTTCCTCTAAGCCGTTAGAATTTGCCTCATCCGGGCCGGGACTGCCTTGCGGCCCCATTCGGGACAGCGGCCGGCCGGAGTGTCGGAAGGACCATGTTCAAGTACCAGGAAACCACCCGGGCGATCACCGTGACGGTGGAGCCGACCTATCTCGAAGACCAGTCCTCGCCCGAGGAATCGCACTACGTCTGGAAGTACCATGTGCGGATCGACAACGGCGGCGAGGAGACCGTGCAGCTTCGCAACCGCTATTGGCGGATCACCGACAGCCTGGGCCGGATCCAGGAAGTGCGCGGTCCAGGCGTGGTCGGCGAGCAGCCGATCCTGCATCCCGGCGAGAGCTTCGAATACACCAGCGGCACGCCGCTGAAGACGCCGTCCGGAATCATGGTCGGCACCTACCAGATGGAAGCGCAGGGCGGCGAGCGCTTCGACATCGCGATCCCAGCCTTCTCGCTGGACAGCCCGCACCAGGCGATCCGCCTCAACTGATCCCCATCGGGTCCCGGACAAAGGAGCGAACGTGGCACGCAGCAGCAAACCGGCGCGTTCCAGCAAAGCCTCGAAACCGAGCCAGGCCGACGCCGAAGAGGCGGTCCGCACCTTGATCCGCTGGGCCGGCGACGATCCCAAGCGCGAGGGTCTGCTGGAGACGCCGGCCCGGGTCGCCCGCGCCTACAAGGAATTCTTCCGCGGCTACGGCGTCGATCCCGAAGGCGTGCTGAAGCGCACCTTCGAGGAGACCGACGGCTATGACGAGATGATCGTCTTGAAGGACATGCGCTTCGAGAGCCATTGCGAGCACCACATGGCGGCGATCATCGGCCGCGCGCATATCGCCTACCTGCCGAGCAAGCGCGTGGTCGGGATCAGCAAGCTCGCGCGCCTGCTCGACGTCTACGCCAAGCGCCTGCAGATCCAGGAGAAGCTGACGGCGCAGATCGCCAACACCTTGAACGAGGTGCTGCAGCCGCGCGGCGTCGCCGTGGTGATCGATGCCAGCCACCAATGCATGACCACCCGGGGGGTGCACAAGCCCGGCACCTCGATGGTCACCAGCCGCATGCTCGGCGCCTTCCGCAGCGACGCTTCGACCCGGCGCGAGTTCCTGGCCTTCATCGGCATGCCGCACGGCATCATCGGCAGCAATTCGTAATGCGGGTCGAGGAGATCCTGGCGAAGCTCGTCGCCTTCGACTCGATCTCGTCGCGTTCCAATCTTTCGGTCATCGACTGGATTGCCGACTATCTCTCCGGCCGGGGCATCCAGGCCGAGATCGTCAAGGCGCCCGACGGCCAGCCCAAGGCCAACCTCTGGGCCTCGATCGGCCCCGACTGCGACGGCGGCATCGTGCTCTCGGGCCATACCGACGTGGTGCCGGTCGAAGGCCAGCCCTGGTCGAGTGATCCTTTCATCCTGCGTGACGGCGGCGACCGCTGGTTCGGCCGCGGCACCTCCGACATGAAGGGCTTCATCGCGCTTTGCCTGGCGCTGGTGCCGGAGATGAAGCGGCGCACCTTGAAGACGCCGCTGCATTTCGCTTTCTCCTATGACGAGGAGATCGGCTGCCTCGGTGCGCCGAACCTGATCGCCCAGATCGGCAAGCGATTCCGGCAACCGCGCATCGCCATCATCGGCGAGCCGACCGAGCTGAAGCTCGGTACAAGGCACAAGGGCTGCTATTCCTTCACCACCACGATCACCGGCAAGGACGGCCATTCCAGCCAGCCGGAGCGTGGCCTGAACGCCATCCTCGCGGCGGCCGAGGTCGCGACCGAGTTGGGGCGGATCTACGATCGCCTCAGGCACGACGGCCCGTTCGACAAGAGCTTCGACCCGCCGCACAGCACGATCAATCTCGGCCGCATCAACGGCGGCACCGCGGTCAACATCATCGCGCGCTCCTGCAGCATCGAATGGGATTTCCGCGGCGTACCCGGCGCCAAGCCGGAGACCGTGCTGGACGCGCTGCGGCAGTTCGTCGATCGGGACTTGCTGCCGCGCTTGAAAGCGGTGGCGCCGGAAGCGAGCGTGGTCACCACCGACCGCGTCGCCGTGCCGCCGCTGGTCGAGGAGCATGACGGCGCCGCCGAGACCTTGATGCGCCTCCTGACCGGCCAGAACGACAGCTTCGGCATGTCTTTCGCGACCGAGGCCGGCCAGTTCCAGTCGGCGGGCCTCTCGGCCATCGTCTGCGGCCCCGGCTCGATCCGCCAGGCGCACCAGCCCGACGAGTTCATCCTGAAGGAACAGCTCGCCCTCGGCGAGGCTTTGCTCCGCCGCGTGATCGACTGGGCGGAGAAGAACTGAACTACCGCAAGAACCCGCCGAGATAGTGCGGGATCAGCTTTTCCATCTGCGCGTTCACGTCCTTCATGCTGACGTCGAGCAGCCGGAACAGCACCGCTTCGCGCTGGTTGAGCGTCATGTCCTCGCGCACGGTCTGGCTGCGCGAGGCCTGCCCGGTGACCGCGCCGGACCTGCCGCCCGATCGCACTTCGAGATTGACGGTGATCTGCAGGTCGAACCGGTCGGACTGGTCCTTGTGCGTCATGCCGGTAACGCCCGTCGAGCGCGGCAGCGGCGTCTGCGTCGCCTTGGCAAGCGTGATGGTGTAGATCGCCTCGCCCTGCTGGCCCACCGCGAGCAACCGGTCCTGGCCCCATTGCCGGGCGACCGCGGCGGGTGATTCCGGGAACTGGCTGCCCACGTCGTTGGCGGGATCGGGCTGGTAGCCGTCCACGATCGTGACCCTGGCCACGTCGAGCCGGAACGGCTGCAGGTGCTGGAAAGTGATCTCCGGGAATTGCTGCCGGTCCGGCGGCGTCTTGCAGGCGGCCAGTCCGAGAACCAGCAGCGCCGGGCCGAGCAGTTTCAAGAGGGAAGGCATCGCGGTCTCGCTTCGGTCATGCCGGGTCCGGGGTGGTCTCTTCCAGGTCCGCCAGGGTGAAGCGGTACTTGCTGTTGCAGAACTCGCAGGTGACTTCCAGCGCGCCGTCGATTTCCAGCTCCTTGAGCTCGTCGCGCGGCAGCGAGCGCAGCACCGAGCCGACGCGCTGGCGCGAGCAGCGGCATTCCGCGCGCAGGACTTGGCCCTTGAACACCCGCACCCCGTCCTCGTGGAACAGCCGGTAGAGCAGGTCGTCGATCGGCAGCCCCTCGTCCAGCAGTTCCTTGGAGGTGCAGCTTGCGAGCAGGGTCACGGCGCGGCGCCAGGCATCGTCGTCGATCTCAACCGCGCTGGTCTGCTCCTCGCGCGGCAGCCTTTGCAGCATGATGACGCCGGAATGCCAATGCCCGTTCTGCCGGATGACGGCGAGCTTGAAGCCGGCCTTCAGCTGCTCCGACTGCTGGAAATAGTGCTGCACGCATTCGACCAGGTCGGCGCCAGTCAGCTCGACGATGCCCTGGTAGCGGTCGGTGTCCTCGCCCTGGTCGACGGTGAAGGCGAGGTAGCCGCCGCCGAGCAGACGGGGCAGGCTGGCATCGCCGGGCAGAGCGGCGACTGCCGCGGCATCGAATTGGGCATAGCCGCGCATCGCGCCGGCGGAGGTCACGTCCACCACCATCAGGCGGACCGCGCCCTCGCTCTTGGTCTGCAGCGTGAACACGCCTTCGTATTTCAGCGCGGAGGCGAGTGCCGCCGCGACCGTCAGCATCTCCGCCAGGAGACGCGCGACCGGTTCGGGATAGGCGTGTTTGTGGACGATCTCATCCACCGCGCGGGACAGCCGAACGGCACGGCCGCGGATGCCCAAGGCCTCGATCTGGAACGGGCGGATAAAGTCGGCGCCCGCTTGCGGCGCAGTTTCGACTCGCATTACGGCTTATTTAACGTCAGATCACGCCCAAGCACCAGAGCAAGATGCCCTGCTGCGCGTGGAGCCGGTTTTCCGCCTCGTCCCACACCACCGATTGCGGCCCGTCGATCACCGAAGCGGTCATCTCGTCGCCGCGATGGGCGGGCAGGCAATGCATGAAGACGGCACCCGGTGCCGCCAGCTTCATCATCGCGTCGTCGACCTGGAAGCGGCGCAGCTGCTCGGTGCGGTCCAGCGTGTCCGCATCGCCCATCGAGACCCAGGTGTCGGTCACGATGCAGTCGGCGCCCTTGGCCGCTTCATGCGGGTTGCTGGAGATTCGGACTTTGCCGCGGCCCTGCTTCTCCGCCCATTGCACCACGTCCTGCGGCGGCGCCAGGTTGCCGGGGCAGGCAATGTTGAGCTCGAAGCCGAACTGCACGGCGGCATGGATCCAGGAAGTCGCCATGTTGTTGCCGTCGCCGGACCAGGTCACGCGCTTGCCGGCGATCGCCCCGCGATGCTCCTCGAAGGTCATCACGTCGGCCATCAGCTGGCAGGGATGGGTGCGGTCGGTCAGGCCGTTGATCACCGGGACCGTGGCGTTGTCGGCCAGCTCCTTCAGCTTCTGTTCCTTGGTCGTGCGCACCATGATGCAATCGACATAGCGCGACAGCACCCGCGCGGTGTCGGCCACGGTCTCGCCGCGCCCCAATTGCGAGCTCTCGCGCTCCAGCACCACCGCATCGCCGCCGAGCTTCTTCATGCCGAGCTCGAAGGAGACGCGGGTGCGGGTGGACGGCTTCTCGAAGATCATCGCCAGCGCCCTGTCGGCCAGCGGCTTCTTGTTGCCGTTCGGGAATTCGCCGCGCTTCAGCGCCTTGCCGGCCTCGATGATGGTCCGCAGGGTTTCCGGCGGCAGCACGTCGAGATCCAGGAAGTGCCGGATCTCCGTCTTGGCTTGCGTCATGATTTATGCCGCCTTCGCCTGGGCCGCGATCTCGGCCAGCAGGTCGATGCCCTGGTCGAGCTCGGCTTCGGTCACGATCAGTGGCGGCAGCAGGCGCACCACATTGTCGGCGGCGCTGACCAGCAGCAGGCCCTTGGCCCGCGCCAGGTCGACGATCTCCGCGTTGGAGCCGGCGCATTTCAACCCGCGGATCAGGCCGATGCCGCGGGCCTCGACGAACACTTTTGGAAAGCGCTTCAGGAGGTCGCCGAGGCGCTTGTCGAGATGGCGGCCGAGCTTCGCGACATTGTCCAGGAAGCCCGGCGCCAGCATGACGTCCAGCACCGCATTGCCGATCGCCATGGCCAGCGGGTTGCCGCCGAAGGTCGAGCCGTGGCTGCCATGGCCGAAGGCCGCCGCGACCTTGGCGGTGGCGAGGCAGGCGCCCAGCGGGAAACCGCCGCCGATCGCCTTGGCAGTGGACATCAGATCCGGCGTGACCCCGGCCCATTCATGGGCGAACAGCTTGCCGGTGCGACCCATGCCGCACTGCACTTCGTCGAACATCAGCAGCAGGCCGAACTCGTCGCAGACCGTGCGCAGATCCTTCAGGAATTGCGCGTCGGCGGCGCGCATGCCGCCTTCGCCCTGCACCGGCTCGATCAGGATCGCCGCCGTCTCCGGGGTGATCCGGGCGCGCACCTCGTTCAGGTTGCCGAACGGCACCTGCTCGAAGCCCTCGACATTCGGCGCATAGCCCTTGAGATATTTTTCGTTGCCGGCGGCCGAGAGGGTGGCCAGCGTGCGGCCGTGGAATGCGCCTTCGAAGGCGATGACCTTGTAGCGGTTGGGATCGCCGAAATCGTCGTGATACTTGCGGATCAGCTTGAAGCCGCATTCCAGCGCCTCGGCGCCGGAATTGCCGAAGAACACCGCATCGGCGAAGCTCGCATCGGTCAGGCGCTCCGCCAGCTTCTCCTGGCCCGGCACCCGGAACAGGTTCGAGGTATGCCAGAGCTTGGCGCCCTGCTCCTGCAGGGTCTTCACCAGATGCGGATGGCAATGGCCGAGCGCGGTCACCGCGATGCCGCTGGTGAAATCGAGATAACGTCGCCCTTCCGCCGTGATGAGATAAGCACCCTCGCCCCGCTCGAAGGCGAGGTCGACCCGATTATAGGTGTTCATCAAGGCGTTCATGGTCGGCGTTCCGGCTCTGATTGCTGGGAAAAGAGCGCCGAATATCGGGGCCGGTCCCCCGAATGTAAAGACCCGGATTGTCCCCCCAGGGTCGAGACAATTCCGCGGTGAGAGCCATTTCTCCCCGTTAAATCAGGGCTTTAGCTTGTAGCCGGAGCGGAACCAGCGATAGGCCAGCGCGCCCAGCACCAGGTTGACGCCGGCCAGCACCAGGACATGGGTCATCGGGTCGCCCGCTTCGGTGCCGCTCATGCCGTAACGGAAGCCGGCGATCGCGTGGTAGAGCGGGTTCAGCTGCATCACGTCCTGGAACGCCGCTGGCAGTGCCTCGATCGGATAGAACACGCCCGAAAGGAATGAGAGCGGGACCAGGAGGAACGTGTGGATCGCCGAGAACTGGTCCCATTTCTCCGCCCAGATCCCGACCAGCAGCCCGACCAGCGAATGGAAGATCATGCCGAGCAAGCCGAAGGCGACGATGGCCCAGGGATGCGCGGCGCCGAGATCGGCGAAGACCAGGGTGAGCAGCGCCACCACCGCGCCGACCGCGATGCCGCCGAGGCAGTTCGCGCAGACATAGCCGATCAGCCGTTCGACCGGCGAGAGCGGCGCCATCAAGAGATCGCCGATGATCCGCTCGTGCTTGTCGAAGATGAAGCTGCCGGCCGCCGCCTCGTAGGCCTTCTCGCAGGCGGTGAAGATGATCACGCCCGGCGCGATGAAATTGATCAGCAGCTGCCCGCTCTCGTCGTTGTGCAAGGCGAGCCGGAACACCGCGAGGTAGAGCAGCGCGGTCACCGCCGGGCCGAGGAGCTGGTAGTTGTAGTCGGAGAGGCCGCGGCTGGCCTCGCGCTTCACCAGGGTCGCGAGACCCAAGCCGTTGACCGCGCCGAAACGCCGGATGCTGAGCCGTGCGGCGGTCATCAGGCTTTGAGGCGATAGCCGCGCTTGAGCCAGCGGTGCACGATCACCAGCAGCACCGCGTCGATGCCGAGCATCACGATGACCCCGGTCCAGACCGGCGCGTCGGCATGGCCGATGAAGCCGTAACGGAAGCCGTCGATCATGTAGAAGAAGGGATTCAAGTGCGCGATGGTCTGCCAGAGCTCCGGCAGTCGCGTGGTGGAATAGAAGGTGCCGGAGAGGAACGAGAGCGGCGTCACGATGAAATTGGTGATCGCCGCCAGGTGGTCGAACTTCTCGGCCCAGATCCCGGTCAGCATCCCGAGCAAAGCCATCAGCAGGCTGGCTGCGACCGCGTGGAAGATCACGAAGCCCGGATGCGCGATGTCGATCGGCACGAAGACCAGCATGGCGATGCCGGTGGTCAGGCCCACCACCACGCCCCGGGTGACGCCGCCGCCGGCGATCCCGATGGTCATCTCCAGCGCGTTCAAGGGCGGCATCAGCAGATCGACGATGTTGCCCTGCACCTTGGCGATCATCAGCGAGGAAGAGGTGTTCGCGAAGGCGTTTTGGGCGATGGTCATCATGATCAGACCCGGCACCAGGAAATCGACATAGGGCTCGCCGCCGATTTGATCGACGCGGTGCCCCAGCGCCAGCACGAAGACCGCGAGGAACAGCAGCCCGGTCACCAGCGGCGCCAGCACGGTCTGGGTCGCGACCGTCCAGAAGCGCCGCACCTCCTTGCCGTAGAGGGTGGCAAGGCCGATCCAGTTGACGGCGCCATAGCGGCGGGAGGAGAGCGGGAGCATGGGCGATCGAGCGGGTCTGTTGCGGAGCGCGAAGGTACCCGCCGGCCCTGCCCCTGGCAACAATCCCCTCGCGCAGGCGTTTCAGGCCAGAATCAACAACTCCTCGAATTGCCTCATGTCCCGGAACCGGCAGAAGGCGGGTTCCCGGAGCTGGATCTCCGGCGCTTCGCGCTGCAGCAAAGCGAGGCCGTCATCCAGCGCCGCCTGCCACTGCGTCGCCGCTGCGTCGGGGATGCCGCGGATCACATAGGCGAAGGTGATGTGGAAGCTGTAGGCCTCGTGATCCGGATGCCGATAGCCGAAGATCCGCGCCAGCTTGTCGCGCCAGGCCTGCATCACCTGCCGGTCCTGCTCGGTGACGCCTTCGACGGTGATTCCGGTCGGCGTCACCGCGGCCGCGCGAACCGAGAACGGACCGCAGCCGTCGAACCCGTCCAGCCGGCTCATCATGCGCCGGGTCATGTCGTCGATGCCGAGATGGAGCGGGATGTCGGCCGGCCAATAGGGATGCCTGCGGCGCGTGTCGACCACGCCCTGGAACAAGGTCATATGCAGGCTGGCGGCCGGGGTGAAGGCGAGGCAGTCGGCGCCGGGTAGCCGCAGCAGCCGTTCGCGCAGCTGCAGGATCGCGCCTTCCGAGGCCGAGCGCCGCTGCAGGTGGCAGACGATGGTGTTGCCCGCCTCGGGCAGGAAGTTCCCGGCGGCGTCGTAGCGGATGCCGAGCCGCGGCGGGGGCACGTCCAGGCGGCTCGCGAGGAAGGGCGCGAGGGACGGGCTGATCGTGTCGAGCATGGAACCTCCAGGCGGGAAAGCCTGTGAGACTACCCCGCCCGGATGTCAGTCATGTGAAGGAGCGCGACTTTATTCCGTGCCCCGTTATTCCGTGCCCCGTTATTCCGTGCCCCGTTATTCCGTGCTCTGCATCTGCTGCGCCCGCAGGTTCTGGGCGTAGACGTTGATGATGAGCGCGGTCAGCAGGATCAGGCCGCGGATCAGGATCTTCAGGAAGGAGTCGATCTGGATATGGTCGAGGCCGTTGTTGAGCACACCCAGCACGCAGAGGCCGATGATCGTGTTGCCGATGCCGCCGCGCCCGCCGAACAGCGAGGTACCGCCGACCACCACCGCGGAAATCGCATCCAGCAGGAAGCCGTTGAACTCGTCCTGTTGTGCACTGCCGAAATAGGCGACGCCGAGCATGCCCGAGGTGCCGGCGCAGAAGGCCGAGATCACCATCACCGCGCCCAGGATCAGCTTCACGTTGACGCCGGAGAATTCCGCCGCCTCGCGATTGCCGCCCACCATGTAGACGTAGCGGCCGAACCGCGTATAGGTCAGCACCAGGTGCCCAACCGCGAGGAACAGGGCCAGCACGATCACGATCCAGGGCACCCCGCCGATCGATTCGGTGCCGAGGTAGGAGACCTGCGCCGGCACGGCGTAGAGGATCTGGCCGCGCACCAGCAGCGCGCAGATGCCGGCCGCGATCTGCATCATGGCGAGCGTCATGATGAACGACGGAATGCCGATCTTGGTCATGCCGATCGCGTTGATGAAGCCGAGGATCAGGCAGCCGATCAGCGCCAGCACGATCGCCATGCCGCCGGACAAGGGCACGTTGGCGACGTTCACATAGGATTCCTGCGCGGTGAAATAGGCGACCGCGATGCCGGTCGCGTTCGCCACCGCCGCGAAGGAGAGGTCGATCTCGGCGCAGAGAATCACGAATGTCAATCCCACCGCCATGATGCCGGCGATCGAGATGTTGGTGAGGATGTTGCCGAGATTGTCGATCGTGAAGAAGGACGGGCTGGCGAAGCTGAAGAACACGACCAGCGCGATCAGCGTCACGAAGGGCGCGATGTTGCGCATCTGCGCGCGCAGGAAATTCTTGAGCTTGAGGCTGCTGCTCGATGCGGTGGTGGTGGCGTTCATCTTCTGGCTATCCCCTATGCGGCCTCGAGCAGCCGGTCCTTGCTGATGGTTTGGCTGGCGAATTCCTTGACGATCCGCCCTTTCTTCATGACGACGATGCGGTCGGCCAGCGACAGCACGGTCTCGGGCTCGGCCGAGACCACCACCACCGCCATGCCCTGGTCGCGCAGGCCGCGGACGATCTTTACCACGTCGTCCTTGGCGCCGACATCCATGCCGCGCGTCGGCTCGGACAGCACCAGCACCTTGGTCGGATAGGCCAGCCACTTGGCCAGCGCCACTTTCTGCTGGTTGCCACCGGATAGCCCGCCCAGCAGCGTCTTCACATTGGGCGGCCGGATGTTGAGCGCCTTGGCCTGCCTGTCGGCGATGCTGCGCTCGACCGCGGGCTTCAGCCAGAGCCGCGAGATCCGCCCCAATGAACTGATCGACACGTTCTTATAGACCGGCTCGTGATAGAACAGCATCGAGCGCCGGCTCTCCGGCACGAAGGCAATCCCGGCCTTGCGCGCCTGCGCCGTGTTCTTGAAGCGGATCGGCTTGCCCTCGATCGTGAGGCCGCCGGCCTCGGGCTTCAGCTTGCCGAACAAGGCGCGCGCCAGCTCCAGCTGGCCGCAGCCCATGAAGCCGTAGATCCCCAGCACTTCGCCGGCCCTGACCTCGAGCGAGATGTCGGAGAAGGCGCGGCCGGAGCCCAGGTCCCTGGTGGCGAGCACCACCGGCGCCTGCGGCTTGCTGTCGAGCGCGATCTCGCCGGTATAGGTCTCTTCCAGGCCTTCGTGGCCGCGGCCGATCATCTGCTCGATGACCCAGCTCTTGTTGATCTTCGGCACCGGCTCGGTCGCGACCCGGCGCCCGTTGCGGAAGATGGTGACGGTGTCGGAGATCTCCAGGATGTCGTCGAGGAAATGCGAGATGAAGACGATCGAGCGGCCACTGGCCTTGACGCCCTGCAGCACCTCAAAGAGGCGCCGCACTTCCGGCGGCGACAGCGCCGAGGTCGGCTCGTCGAGAATGATGATCCGGGCGCCGGAATAGAGCACGCGCGCCAGTTCGATCAGCTGCTGCAGGCCGATCGGCAGCGAGCCCATGGTCGCGCGCGGGTCGACGTCGATGCCCAGCATCTCCAGCTGGCGCTTGGCGCCTTCGCGCATCGCTTTCCAGTCCACGACGCCGTTCCTGGTGGGCTGCTTGCCGAGATAGACGTTCTCCGCGACCGAGAGGTCGGGGACGATCGAAAGCTCCTGGTGCACCATGCCGATCCCGGCATGCAGCGCATCGCGCGCCGAATGGAAATGCACCTGCTTGCCGTCCAGCAGCATCTTGCCGCTGTATTCGGTATGCACGCCGGCGATGATCTTCATCATGGTCGACTTGCCGGCGCCGTTCTCGCCGACCAGGCCATGAATCTCGCCCTCGCGCAGCTCGAAATCGACATCGCGAAGCGCGGCGACGCCGCCGAAGGATTTGGAGATTCCTTCCATCCGCAAACGCGGCACCGCGGCGGATTCGGAAGTAGGATTCTGGGACTCAGCCTGCATATTCACTCGCCACCCGGACATGAAAGCGGCCGGGAGCGCCCTGATTGGACGCTCCCGGCCCCCTAAGGGTCCTTATCCGCAGTCAGTTTAGATCAGGAAGTGATCCTGCATCCACTGCATGCCGGCCGCGTTGTCCTTGGTGACGACGGGGCCGTCGGTGACGATGTTCTTCGGGATGCCGTTGCCGGTCTTTTCGCCGTTGACCGCCGCCACGCCGGCGACGATCGCACCGCCATGGATCCGGCAGGACGGGTTGCGGACCGTCGCATGCATCCGGCCGTCGGCGACCGCCGCCAGTGCCGGCGGCATAGCGTCGGTGCCGCCGATCTTGATCTCGGTGCGGCCCTTGGCCTTCATGACGTTGTAGGCGGCGAGCGCCATGTCGTCATTGTGGAAGTAGGCCGCGTCGATCTGCGGATACTTGGTGAGATAGGTCTCCCAGAGCCGCGCCGCCTTGGTGACGTCCCAATCCGCCGGCTGGTCGTCCAGCACCTCGACGCCCGGATACTGGGCGACGACCTGCTTGAAGCCCGCCGCACGCCCCTGGGCGCCGGTATGGCCGAGCGCGCCCTGGGTCATGATCACCTTGCCCTTGCCGCCGATCGCCGACATCAGCGACTGCGTCACCGCAGCGCCCATGAAGACGTTGTCCGGCGCCAGGAGGGCGTGGACGTCGATCTGGTCCAGCGGTGCGATCAGCGTGTCCATGTCGATCACCGGGATGCCGGCGTCGATCATCTTCTTCACCGGCTGCGTCAAGGTGCCGATGCCGAAGGCCTGGATCGCGACGAAGTCCCACTTCTGCGAGGCCATGTTGTCGATCGCGGCGCGCTGCTTCACGGCATCGAGCTGGCCGTCGAACCAGGTCACTTCCACGTTATAGAGCTTGCCCCAATATTCCGCGGCCTGCTTGCCCTGGGCGCACCAGGTCGCCTGCAGACCGGCGTTGGAGAACGCAGCCTTCAGCGGCTTCTCGGAACGCCCAGCCGCGACCGCTTGTGCCGCCGCTTCTTTGATTCCGAGGCCGCCGACGAGAGCCGCGGCGCCTCCCAACGACGCGCCCGCCAGGAAGCCACGCCGATTGGTCTTCGGTAGATCCGTCATTATTTTCCTCCCAAGGAAACTTGCTTATAGCTGCAAGACCTGGAAAGTATGGCAGGCGTTTTGTCGTGCCACAAGACCGGACCAGCCTTGGTCCCCCTATTTATCGGACAAATAAGCCGGGGGTAGGGAAGCGCCGAACGCGGCACCTTCTTTTGCACTGCGGCAAACCCTCAAGAAACCTCAGCCCCTCAATCGGCCAGGCGATACGCGATCACGTAATCGCCGCGCTTGGTGCCGAACGAGCCGTGGCCGCCGGCCGCCGTCACCACGTATTGCTGTCCGTTGATGGCGTAGGTCATCGGCGTCGACTGGCCGCCGGCCGGCAGCCGGTCTTTCCAGATTTCGCGGCCGTCGCTCACATCGTAAGCGCGGATATAGTAATCCTGCGTGCCGGTCGCGAAGGCGACGCCGCCCGCGGTCGTGATCGGGCCGCCGAGACTTGGCACGCCCATCTTCAGCGGGATCGGCAGCGGCGCCACGTCGCGGATCGTGCCGTTGCGGTGCATCCAGGCGATCTGCATCGATTTGAGATCGATGGCCGCCATGAATCCCCAGGGCGGTCGCAGGCAGGGCAGGCCGATCGGCGAAAGGAAGGGGTGCAGCACCACGCCGAAGGGCGTGCCGTACATCGGCTGGATGCCGGTCTCGCTGCCGTGATGCAGCGATTGGTCCGGCTGATCGGGATTGTCCGGCCCGCGCGGGATCAGCCGCGAGACGAAGGGAATGGCGATCGGGTTGGCGATTGCGATCTGCCGCTTGGGATCGACCGCGAGTCCGCCCCATTCGAACATGCCGAGATTGCCGGGGAAGATCAGGCTGCCCTGCTCGGAAGGCGGCGTGAACGGTCCCTCGTAACGCAGCCTGTGGAACTGAATGCGGCAGGCGAGCTGGTCGAAGAGTGTCGCGCCCCACATATCGGCTCCGGTCAAGTTGCGCTCTGGCCGGAAGCTCAAGTCGGAAAAGGGCTGGGTCGGCGAAACGCGATCGCCTTCCGCCGCGCCTTGCGGCACCGGTCTTTCCGGCGCCGCCACGATCAGTTTTCCGTTGCGCCGGTCGAGCACGAAGATGTTGCCGGTCTTCGCCGGTTGCAGGATCGCCGGGACCGTGCCGCCGTCCCGCGCCGGCAGATCGACCAGGCTCGGCTGCGCCGGCAGGTCCATGTCCCAGAGATCGTGGTGCACCGTCTGGTATGACCAAACCCGCTTGCCGGTATTGATGTCGAGCGCCACCAGCGCGTTGGCATAGCGCTCCGATAATTCGGAGCGGTTGCCGCCCCAGATGTCCGGCGTCTGCACGCCCATCGGCAGGTAGAGCAAGCCGAGCTTGGGATCGTAGGCCGGCGTGATCCAGGCATTCGGCGAGTTGTTGGTATATCTGTGGGTCGCGGAAGCGAGCGCATTCTCATCCGCGGCGCCGGAATCCCAGGCCCAGACCAGGCGGCCGGTGTAGAGATCGAAGCCGCGGATCACGCCGGACGGCAGGTCGGTCGAGTAGTTGTCCATGACGGAAGCCGCGGCCACCACGATCTTCTCGCCGACGACCGGCGGCGAGGTCGGCTCATAGAAGCTGTAGGTCGGCGCCCCCATCCCCTGCTGCAGGTCGAGCACACCGTGATCGCCGAAGCCTTCGCAAGGCTTGCCGCTATCGGCATCGACCGCGATCAGGCGTCCGTCATTCACCGGCAGGAAGATGCGCTTCCGGCATTCGGCCGGCGCCGGCGCGCCGGTCGTGTCGGTCGCACCGTCCGCGGTCTCGTGATAGGAGACGCCGCGGCAGGTCAGGTGCTGGAAACGCGGATCGGATTTGAGCTGCGGGTCATAGCGCCAGCGCTCCTTGCCGGTCTTCGCATCCAGCGCGAACAGGATCTGGTGCTGCGAGCAGAGATAGAGCATGTCGCCGACCTTGATCGGCGTCACCTCGAAGGTGGTCTCGGCGGAATCGTTCGGACCCTGGCCGTCCCCGGTGCGGAAGGTCCAGGCGACTTCCAGGCGGTTGACATTCTCCGGCGTGATCTCGGTGAGCGGCGAATAGCGCTGCCCGAACTGGCTGCGGCCATAGGCGCGCCAGTCCGAATCGGGTTGGCCCTCGCTCGCGCCCGGATTGCCCGCCGCCGACGGCGTTGCAGCGAGCGTGGCTTCCCGCTCATGCACATTCGTGGTCAGCCCGAGCACCAGCACGATCGCGCTCAGGGCCACGCCGGCCCAGAGCGGCGTCGCCGCCATGCCCGCCGTCACCCGTCCGTCGTTTCGGAGATTCCGCGTAACCCAGGGGCAGAGCAGCCAGAGCGCCAGGGGGAACAGAATGTCGCCGCGCGCCGCCAGCGGCCACCAGTCGAAGCCGATTTCCCAGACCGACCAGCCGAGCGTGCCCACGAGCACCGCGGCATAGACCCAGAGCGCCTCGCGCCGCCGCAGGATCAGCAGACCCGCAACGATGAGCATGCCGATCCCGGCCAACGCGTAGTAGGCCGAGCCGCCGAGTGCGACCAGCCAGCCGCCCCCGATGAGGAGGGCGAGACCGATCAGTCCAAGAACCACGCCGGTGACGGGTGCCGTCATGAAACTGTCCTGCCGCGGTCCGCGGCTTGCTGTTGGCCCCGGCTAGAGAACAGCAGGCCGCGCAGTGAGTTCCGCAACGCCCTCGGTCTTCGCTGCACTCGACCGATACCTGACGATGAACGGGCTGCGACGTAAGGGTTGCGGACTTTCGCCGCGAAGATCGCCTATACTCGGCGCCACGTCCGTTCTCTCCGGGAGTGCATCCGTGGAATTCGACGCCCTTCTGCTCTCGCGCCTGCAATTCGTCTGGGTCGTGGCCTGGCATATCCTGCTGCCGGCCTTCACCGTCGGCCTCGCCTCCTTCATCGCGATGCTCGAAGGTCTGCACCTCGCCACCGGCAAGCCGGTCTATTTCCGGCTCTCCGGATTCTGGACCAAGATCTTCGCGGTCTCCTTCGGCATGGGCGTGGTCTCCGGCATCGTGATGCCGTTCCAGTTCGGCACCAACTGGAGCCGCTTCTCCGATGCGACGGCCGACGTGCTCTCGCCGCTGCTGGCCTATGAAGGCCTGATGGCCTTCTTCCTGGAATCCGCCTTCCTCGGCGTGCTGCTGTTCGGCCGCAGCCTGGTGCCGAAATGGGCGCATTTCGTCGCCGCGCTGATGGTGGCCGGCGGCACCTTGTTCTCCTCCTTCTGGATCCTCTCGACCAACAGCTGGATGCAGACCCCGGCCGGCTACGCGATCGAGAACGGCCGTTTCGTGCCGGTGGACTGGATGGCGATCATCTTCAACCCCTCCTTCCCCTATCGCCTGGCGCATACCGTGACCGGCTTCTACGTCACGACCGGCTTCGTGGTGATCAGCGTCGCCGCCTATTACATGCGCCGCGGCCGCTTCATCGAGGAAGCGCGCAGCATGTTCTCGATGACCCTCTGGCTGCTGACCGTGCTGGTGCCGCTGCAGATCGTCATCGGCGACCTGCACGGCCTCAACACCCGCGAGCACCAGCCGGCCAAGCTGGCCGCGATCGAGGCGCGCTGGGAGACGGCATCGCGCGTGCCCTTGAGCCTCTTCGCCATCCCCGACCAGGAGGCGGAGACCAACCATTTCGAGATCGAGATCCCGGTGCTGGGCAGCCTCATCCTCGCGCATGACCCCGACGGCACGGTGCAGGGCCTGAAGGACTTCCCGAAGGCAGACCGCGCCCCGGTGATTATCCCCTATTTCGCCTTCCGCATCATGGTCGGCCTGGGCCTCGTCATGCTGGCGATCGTGGTCGCGAGCCTGTGGCTGCGGCTGCGCCGCGACCTCTACCTCGCCGAATGGTTCCTGAAGGCCTGCCAGTATGCGGCGCCGATCGGCTTCCTCGCCGTGCTGGCCGGCTGGACCACGACCGAGGTCGGGCGCCAGCCCTGGACCGTCTACGGCCTGCTCCGGACCGCCGATTCCGTGACGCCCTCCCTGAGCGGCACCGACGTCGCGCTCTCGCTCGCCGGCTACATGATCGTCTATCTCATCATGTATCCGGCCGGCGGCCTCATGATGATGAAGCTGGTGAAGCGCGGCCCGGCCGACCAGCATCACGATGCAGTCGAGAGCGGCCGGCCGCGCGGCCCGGTCGAAGCCCTGCCGTTCGCCGAAGGCCGCGAGGGGAGGCAGCCATGATCGACTTCGTCCCGCTCTGGACCGTCATCCTCGGCCTCGGCGTCTTCCTCTATGTGATGCTGGACGGCTTCGACCTCGGGGTCGGCATCCTCTACGGCTTTGCGCCCAACACCACGGCGCGCAACCTGGTGATGAACTCAATCGCGCCGATCTGGGACGGCAACGAAACCTGGCTGGTGCTGGGCATCGTCGGCCTGCTGGCCGCCTTCCCCCTGGCCTTCGCGATCATCGTGCCCGCGGTCTATTTTCCGATCCTGGTGATGCTGCTGGCCCTGGTGTTCCGCGGCACCGCCTTCGAGTTCCGCTTCCGCGATTCCGAGCACCGCACCTTCTGGGACCACGCCTTCTGCTACGGCTCGGCCCTCGCCACCTTCAGCCAGGGCGTCGTGCTCGGGGCCTTCATCCAGGGCTTCGAGGTCGAGGGCCGGCATTTCGTCGGCAGCTCCTTCGACTGCTTCACGCCCTTCTCGCTCTTCACCGGGGTCGCGCTGCTGTTCGGCTACGGCCTGCTCGGCGCGGGCTGGCTGATCCTGAAGACCGAGGGCGAGCTCCAGGCCTGGGCCCGCCGCTGGGGCTTCCGCTGCTTCATCGGCGTCGGGCTTGCCGTGGCCGTCGTCAGCATCTGGACCCCGCTTGCCGACCCGGCGATCAAGGCGCGCTGGTTCTCCTGGCCCAACATCGCCTTCCTGGCGCCCGTGCCGGTGATCACCGCGGCACTGGCGATCTGGGAATGGCGCGCGTTGCGCAGCAGCACCGCCGAAGTCTCGCCCTTCGTCGCGGCGATCTGCCTCTTCGCGATGTCCTATCTCGGCGTCGCGATCAGCCTCTGGCCGATGATCGTGCCGCACCACTTCACCCTCTGGGAGGCGGCATCGGTCCCCAGCACGCAAGCCTTCCTCGCCGTCGGCACGCTGTTCCTGCTCCCCGTGATCCTGATGTACACGGGCTGGTCCTACTGGGTGTTCCGCGGCAAGGTCCGTGCCGACATCGGCTATCACTGAGCGACGCAGCATGCCCGATCCCGCCGTCCTCGCCGAGCTGCGCGCGATCCTGGGCGACAGCGGTCTCCTCACGGAGGAAACCGATCGCGCGCCCTACGAGTCCGGCGCGCGCTATGACCGCGGCACCGCCGCTTTCGTCGCCCGCCCGAAATCCACCGACGAAGTCTCGCGGACCGTTGCGATCTGCGTGCGCCACGGTATCGCCTTGATCCCGCAATCCGGCAATACCGGCGTGGTCGCCGGCTCGACGCCGGATGCCAGCGGCACGCAGGCGATCCTCAGCCTCGATCGCCTGACCGCGCCCTTCGCGCTGGATCGCGTCAACCGCTCGGTCACCGCCGGCGCCGGCTTGCGGCTCTCCGCGCTCAACCAGCGCCTCGCCGCCGACCACCTGTTCTTCCCGATCGATCTCGGCGCCGATCCCCGGCTCGGCGGCATGATCGCCACCAATACCGGCGGCTCGCGCTTCCTGCGCTACGGCGACGTCCGCCGCAACACGCTGGGGCTGACCGTGGTGCTCGCCGACCGCGACGGCACCGTGCTCGCTCTTTCTTCGGGGCTGCGCAAGAATAACACCGGCGCCGATTGGAAGCAGCTCTTCATCGGCACCTCGGGCAGCTTCGGCGTCGTCACCGAATGCGTGCTCAACCTCGAGCCGCTGCCGCAGCAGACCGCCGCGGCGCTGCTGGTGCCGGCCTCGGAGCAATGCGTCCCCGACCTGCTGGTGGCGATGGAACAGGCGCTCGGCGGTTATCTCTCGGCCTTCGAGGGCATGTCGAAGAACGCGATGGCCGCGGCCCTCGCGCACGCACCGTCGCTGCGCAATCCCTTCGCCGGCGGCGCGGTCCCGGATTTCGCGATCCTCGCCGAGGTCTCGCGCAGCTGGCCGGCGCGCGGCGGCGAGCAACCGCTCTCCGCCGTGCTCGAAGAGGTGCTCGCCGATCTCCTGAACCGCGACACACCGCTCATCGCCGATGCCCTGGTCGGCCGCGCCGAGGAGATGTGGGCGCTCCGCCATGCGCTCTCCGAAGGCGTGCGGCAATCCGGCAAGCTCTTCGCCTTCGACCTCTCCTTCCGGCGCGGCGACATCATGCGCTTCAGCAGCCATATGAAGGCCGAGTTGCCCCGGCGCTTCCCGGGGATCACGGTCTGCGACTTCGGCCATGTCGGCGATGGCGGCGTCCATTTCAACCTGGTCCTCCCGAAGGCCGATCCGCGCGCCGCCGACCCGGCTTTCGAGCAGGGCCTGCGCGACTTTGTCGTCGCCGTCGCGGTCGAAGGTTTCGCCGGCAGCTTCAGCGCCGAGCACGCGATCGGCCGGCGGAACCAGGGCATGTATGCGCGCTACACCGCGGCCGAGCTGCGCCGACTGGCCGCCCAGTTCAAGGCATCGACCTCGCCCGGCCCGCTCGGCGCGGTCGAGCTCTAGAGATAGCGCAGGCCGGAGCGCGTCAGCAGCGCGGCGTAGAAATAGAGCTCGGCATCCAGCGCGCGGCGGATGTTCTCCGCCTTGCGGAAGCCGTGCTGCTCGCCCTCGAACAGCAGGTAGCCGACCGGCACGTTCCGCGCCTTCAGGCCATCGACCATCATCTGGGTCTGGTTCGGCGGCACCACCTCGTCCTCGGTGCCCTGGAAGAAGATCACCGGCACCGTCAGCTGGTCGATGTGGTTGATCGGAGAGCGCTCGGCATAGATCTTCTCGTCCTCGGGATAGGGACCGATCAGCCAGTCGAGATAGCGCGATTCGAATTTATGCGTGTCGCGCGCCAGCGCCGCGAGATCGCTGACGCCGTAATGACTGGCGCCGGCGCTGAAGGTCTTCGCCGGCGCGGTCAGCGCCCGCAAGGTGGTGTAACCGCCGGCGCTGCCGCCCCGGATCGCCAGCCGCGCCGGATCCGCGTTGCGCGTCGACACCAGGTGCCGCGCGCCGCAAGCGCAGTCCTCGACGTCGACGATCCCCCAGGTCTTCTCCAGGCGTAGCCGATAGGCGCGGCCATAGCCGGTGCTGCCGCGATAGTTCACGTCGAGCAGGCCAAACCCCCGGCTGGTCCAATACTGGACCGAGAAGCTGAGCGTGTGGCTGGTGGTCGCGGTCGGCCCGCCATGGCTCTTCACCAGCACCGGCACCTGCTCGCCGGCGGGCGCGCTGTAGTCCTTCGAAGCCGGCGGATAATAGAAGGCATGCGCGATCTCGCCGCCGGTGGTCGGAAAGGCGATCGCCTCGGGTATCGAGATGTAAGGCCGCAGCGCTTCGCTCACCACGGCCGACGCCCGGATCACCCGCTCGGCGCCGCTCTCGAGATCGAGCGCGACCAGCGCCTCCGGCTCGGTTCCGCTGCCGCCGAGGAAGACCACCCCGCCCGCGCCGACGCGGATCTGCGAGATCTCGGTAAACCGCGTGGCGATGTCGGTGAGCTTGCCCGCGCCGGTGTCGAGGCTGCCGAGCTTCCAGATCCCGTCCTTGACATAGGCGCAGATGATCCGGCCGTCGGCGGCGAAGCCGTAGGTGGACATGTTGAAATTCCACTGCGCCTTGCCGAACTCGGCTTCCATTTCCAGCACGCACTCGACCCGGCCGTTGCGCAGGCAATGCAGGTTCCACCAGCCGCTCTCCCGGTCGGAGACGAAGAACAGCGCGCCGGCCGGCGACCATTGCGGCTGGAACAGCGCTTCATCGGGTCCACCGGCGACCTTTCGCGGGTTTCCGAGACTTCCGTCCTCCGCCACCCCGGCCAGCCAGAGCTCGGTCGTGACCCAGGGCATGTTGGGATGATCCCAGGTCAGCCAGGCCAGCTGGCTGCCATCCGGGCTGAGCTTCGGCGCCGCGTAGAAGTCATGGCCGGACGCGACGATGCGGGGCGGGGTCGCGCCGTCGATGTCCACCCGCACCAACGCGTTTCGAACCTCGCCCGGCGCCGTGTGATCCTCCTGCACCAGGAAGATGCAATTCCGCCGCCGATCGATCGCGCCGTCGGCGTAGCGTAAAGCGGCAGCCGCGCCATTGGCGGCCGGCGCCGTGATCGGCCGTGGCGCCGCAGCGGGGTCCTGGCGATACAGGCGCTGGTCGGCGTAGTTGGAAAAGAACACCCGCCCGGCATCGACCGCGAAGGCGCCGCCGCCATATTCATGCACCCGCGTGCGGACGTTCCAGGCGTTGTCGTCGTCGGGCGTCATCGCTTCGACCGCGCCGTCGCCGCGCTGCCGATAGACCAGGATGCGGCCTTTCTTCTCCGGCTGGGATTCGGTCCAATAGATGTCGGCGCCGTCCAGCATCACCTGGTCGAGCCGGATCGCATCGGCGGTGACCAGATCGGACGTGATCGGAGAAGCCCAGGAGCCATAGGGGGCGATCGGCATCGGTCTACCTCATCGAAACTTTGTCTTGCGGCGCCTCACGCGCTTCGTAACGCACGGACTCCCAGCATCACCAGCAGCACGCCGGCGACGACGCTGACGGCGATCATGCCATGCGGGTTCCAGATCCACATCGCCGCGCCGCCCAGTAGCGGGCCGACGAAGGCGCCGAACTCCCAGAACATGGTGAAGATGGTGTTGGCGCTGGGCAGCTCTTCCTTGGTGAAGGCGCGGCCGAGCATGGTGAGCGAGGTGGTGTAGATCCCGTTGCCGAATCCGCCCCACACCAGCAGCAGGATCCAGACGCTCGGGTTGTCGATCGCGAAGGGCAGCAGCGCGGCGCCCAGCGCCTGCACCGCGCCGGAGAACATCAGGACGCGGCCGGCATTGAAGCGGTCGAGCAGATGGCCGACCGGAATCTGCGCCGCCATGCCGCCGACGATCAGCGCGGTCACCAGCGACACCGCCTCTGCCTCGGAGAGGCCCATGCGCACGCCGTAGACCGGCAGCAGGGTCATGTTCACCACCATGGTGCCGCCATGGATGACCGCCGCGACCATCGGCACCGGCGCTTGCCGCGCCGCCTGGCGCAACGGGATCGACTCATGGTGATGGAAGGTCGGCACGCTGCCGCCGGCCGCCGCGATCGGGACCGGCAGCACGGCCAGCGCCAGGATGGCGGCGCTGACGAAGAAGGGCAGGGCGCCCTCGACGCCCAGCACGCCGATCAGCAGAGGTCCACCCGCCGAGCAGGCGCTCAGCACCGTCACATAGATGCCGATGATCTTGCCGCGGGCATGGTCTGGCGCCAGCGCGTTGACCCAGGTCTCGCTGACGATCCAGATCACGCCGATCGAGATTCCCATGACGAAGCGCAGCGCGAACCAGGCCGGCAGGGACGGCAGCAGCGGGAACAGGATCAGGCACAGCACGGCGATCGCGGTGCCGGCGACGATGCTGGCGATGGCGCCCAGGCGGCGCACCAGCACCGGCACGAAGACGCCGCAGAGCAGCACCGCGACCGGCGGCATCGCGGCCAGCGCGCCGTTGGTGATGGAATCGATGCCGCGCCGTTCGAGATTGACCGAAAGCAGCGGCCCGACCAGGCTGTAGATCAGCGCGACGACGCCGACACTCGCCATCACCGCCACAAGCCCGCGCAGGCTGACGCGCCTCGCGCCCTCGTCTCCCGCCCCCGTCTTCGGGGGAGGCAATCCCTCTTCTCCCTCCCCCGTCTTCGGGGGAGGGGTGGGGAGGGGGTGCCGCGCGCTCGACGGTTCCGTCATCGTCCGCTGATCGTCCAAGAAATGTCCCCGCCTGCCGTCCGGCCGCGACTATCGACGCCGCGCCACAAAGTTGCAAGGCCGTGCCGGTCGGCTTAGACATCGAATATGCCGCGCCGGATTCGCAAGCTCGCCCCCGCCGATCTGAAGGACGCCGCGCTCCATTATCTCGGGCGCTACGCCGCCTCGACCGCGCGGTTGCGCCAGGTGATGACGCGCCGGATCAAACGTTCGGCCAAGGCAAACGAGCTCGATCCCGAGCCCTTGATGCAGGAGCTGGAGCGCGTTGTCGCCATGCTCCACCGCACCGGCCTGCTCAACGACGAGGCCTTCGCCGAAGGCCGCGCCCGCAGCCTCAACCGCCGCGGCGGCTCAAGCCGCCAGATCGCGGCGAAGCTCGCCGCCGCGGGTGTCGCGCAGGGGACGACGGCGCAGGCGCTCGCTAGCCTCAACGACGACATCCCCGATGCGGAATTCACCGCCGCTCTGGCCTATGCGAAGCGCCGCCGCTTCGGTGCCTTTCGTGCGACTCCGGATGAAACGCCGGAGCGCCGCCGCAAGGACCTGATGTCCATGGCCCGCGCCGGCTTCGCCTTGGACCTCGCCCGTCGCGCGCTGAAGGGTGAGAGCGACCTGTAGAAATCGAGTTCGCTGCAAGACCCTCACCCTGGCCCTCTCCCTGCGGGCGAGGGGACGCTGCGGGACGTGAGAACCAGCAGACCGGAATTCGCTCCAAATAGCCTTGACTAATCCATAACCTACTGGCTATACGATTATCCATAGCTGACGAGTTATGGATTTATCTCCATGTCGAACACCCATGACGTGCTGTTCCGGACCTTGGCCGATCCCACGCGGCGGGCGATCTTCGAGCGACTGTGCCGCGAGGGCGAGCAGACGGTGGGCGCGCTGACCGCGCGTGCCGGTGTCTCGCAGCCCGCGGTCTCGAAACATCTCGGCGTGTTGAAGCAGGCCGGGCTGGTGCGCGACCGGCAGGAGGGACGGCAGATCCACTACACCGCGCAGCTCAAGGCGCTGGCACCGCTGATCGACTGGACCAGCCGGATGACCGGCTTCTGGCAGAACCGCTTCGATGCCCTCGAAGACTTGCTCAAAAGGATGGACCAATGACGACCGACTCCGCGACCGAAACTCGCTCCGTCACCCTCGAGCGCGAATTCCCGCATGCCCCCGAGAAGCTCTGGCGCGCGCTGACCCAGCCGCATCTGATCGCGGAATGGCTGATGCAGAACGACTTCCAGCCAACCGTGGGTCATCGCTTCCGTCTCAACGCGCAGCCCCAACCCGGCTGGAACGGCATCATCGACTGCAAGGTCCTGGTGGTGGAGCCGCTCAAGACGCTCTCCTACACCTGGGCCAGCGGCGAGGGCGACTTCGCAATCGAGACCGTCGTCACTCTGTCGCTGTCGGCGAAGGGCGCCGGCACGTTGCTGCGCATGGAGCAGACCGGCTTCCGTCCCGATCAGAAGCAGAACTACAACGGCGCCAAATACGGCTGGCAGCATTTCCTGGGACAGCTTGACCAGGTCCTGGCCGGAATCGCGTGAAGGAACAAGGCATGGCGAAGAAATCCGTCGCGACGCCGAAAACGGCGAAACCCAAGGCCCGGCCGAAGCTCAAGAAGAATGCCGACGGCGGCGTGCTGCTCTCCGGCGGCAATCCGCAGATCGCCAAGGGTGACGGCAATGCGCCGGTGCAGGCCTACATCGCCGCGATGCCGGATTGGAAACGCGACGTCGGCAAGCGGCTCGACGCGTTGATCACCAAGACTCTGCCCAAGGTGCAGAAGGCGGTGAAGTGGAATTCGGCTTTCTACGGCGTGGAGGGCGGGGGCTACTTCCTCGCCTTCCACGTCTACACCCGCTACGTGAAGGTCGCGTTCCTCCAGGGTGCCAAGCTCAAACCCCTGCCGCCCGGCCCCAGCAAGGACAAGGACGCACGCTATCTCGACATCCACGAAGGCGATGCGATCGACGAAAAGCAGTTCGCCGACTGGGTGAAACAGGCGGCGAAGCTGCCGGGCTTCCTCGGCCCCAAGGTTTGAAGGCCGAAGGGCTGACCGCTGATCGGCCGGAACAGAACGAGTGCAATGGCGGAGCGGGGGATCGCAAGAGCAGCCCGCTTTTAGAGATGGCCTTCCTTCTTCAGATCCGCCGTCGCCGCCTCGATACCCTTGCGCAGGATGCCGACCAGTTCGTCGATCTGCGCCTCGGTCAAGGTGAGCGGCGGGGAGATCACATTGAGCGCCCCGAGCGGCCGCACGATCAGGCCCAGCCGCTCGCAATGATCGGAGATCCGCTTGCCGATGTTGACCTCGTCCGGCAGATGCTCGCGCGTTTCCTTGTCGGCGACGTTCTCGACGCACATCATGAAGGCCTTGCCGCGCACCTGGCCGACGATCGGCAGATCCAGCAGCTCGTTCAGCTTCTTCTCGAGATAGGGCCCCATCTTCTGTACATGGCCGCAGATATCGTCCCGCTCCATGATCGCGATGTTGGCGAGACCCGCCGCGCAGGCCACCGGATGGCCGGAATAGGTATAACCGTTGGTGAACCAGTTGTCCGGATCGGGCGCGCTCATCGCGTCGTAGATCTTGTCCGAGAAGATGCAGGCGCCGAGCGGCTGGTAGCCGGAGGTCAGGCCCTTCGCCGTCACGATCATGTCCGGCTCGATCCCGAACACGTCCTTGGAGGCGAAGAAATGCCCGAGCCGGCCGAACGCCGTCACCACCTCGTCTGAGATATAGAGCACGTCATGCCGCCGGCAGACTTCGAGGGTCCGCGCGTGATAGCCCTTGGGCGGCACGATCACGCCGCCGGCGCCCATGATCGGCTCGGCGAAGAAGCAGGCCACGTTGTCGGGGCCGATCTCCAGGATCTTCGCCTCCAGCTCCGCGACCAGATGGTCGCAGAACTCCGCTTCGCTCATCCCCTCCTGCCGGGCCTTCTCCGAGCGATAGAAATTCGGCGAGGAAACGTGGTGAATCCACCCGTCGAGGAAGTTAAGGTAGGGGCTGCGATCGCCGGGCCGGCCGGTGATCGAACCGGTGAGGTAGGTACTGCCGTGATAGGCATCGATCCGGCTGATCACATGGAGCTTGGACTTCTTGCCGCGCCGCGCATGGTAGTAATGCGCGAGCCGGACCGCGGTGTCGTTCGCCGTCGAGCCGCCGCAGGTGAAGAAGACCTTGTTGAGATCGCCCGGCGCCAGCGCGGCGAGCTTGGCCGAAAGCTCCGCCGCCGGGACATTGGTGGTGTCGACGAAGGGATTGTAGAAGGCCATGCGCGTCGCCTGGGCGGCGATGGCATCGACGATCTCCTTCCGCCCATAGCCGGCGTTGACGCACCAGAGCCCGCCGATGCCGTCGAGATAGCGCTTGCCGGAAATGTCGGTGACGTAGACTCCCTCGGCCCGGTCCATGACCAGCGAGCCGTCCTTCTTGAAGGAGTCGAAATGGGTCCAGGGATGGACGAAGTGGTCGCGGTCCTTCCGCCAGATGTCCTGCGGGTCGACCTGTGCCAGATCCGCCGCCCAAACATTCGCCGCGCCGCTCATGACTACGCTCCATTCTTCGTCTGGGCTAAATCTTATAGCGACTATAAAATTATAGTCAACCTAGGAAAGGTTAACGCGCGGGCATGAGCGGATTGCGCGAGAAACAGAAGGAAACCCGCCGCCAGGCGATGCTGGCGGCGGCCGCCAAGCTGTTCAAGGAGCAGGGTTTCGCCAAGACCTCGATGGAGGACATCGCGGCGGCGGCGGAGCTCTCGGTCGCCACCGCCTACAACTACTTCAAGACCAAGGGCGAGATCTGCGTCGCGATCTACAAGGCCGACCGCGATCTGGTACAGCAGGCGACCGACCGCATCATTGCGGCGCCGCCGAAGGATCCGGTGGCCGCGATCTGCAAGCTGATCGAGACCGATTTCGAGACCGAGGTGCCCTTCATCGACCGCGGCGCCTGGGAGGCCTTGTTCCTGGCCGCCTTCCAGAGCCCGCCCGGCGTGACCGAAGCCTGGAGCGGGGCCGCCTTGTTCCGGGTCGACCAGTATCGTCGCCTGTTGAAGACCTTGCAGGAACGGGGCTCGGTCGCGGCGGAAGCCGATATCGAGAGCGCGGCCCAGCTCCTGGGCGCGCTGGATTTCTCCTTCTTCTTCACCTGGATCGTCGAATGGCGCACCGGCTCCGGCGCGCCGCGCCGCTTCCTGGATGCCGCCAGGAAGCGCAGCTTGCGCGCCCAGGTGAAGCAGCTGGTCGCTGGCCTCAGGGCCTAATGGCCAAGGTCAGGTTCGAGGCCTGATCGCGTATAAGTCAGCGAACCCGGCCGCGGGCTCGCGTGTTGAGTACAGGAAGTGCGGCATTTCCAGGGATAAGCGAGGGCATGATTCAACGGCGGAGGATCGCGGGTATGCTCCTGGCGCTGGTCCTCGCGCCATCCGCCGCGCTCGCCGCCGAGTACAAGGTGGAGATGACCAAGGTCGAGGACGCCACCCTCGGCGCCGCCCTGCAATCGAGCTCGACCCTGGTCGAGCTGGAGGAGAAGCCGCCGGAGGACGTGACCGCGCTCCGCCGCCGCGCCATCGAGGATCTCGCGCGCCTGCAGAAGGCTTT
The DNA here is from genome assembly GCF_054658695.1 of Dongia sp. agr-C8. Lineage (NCBI taxonomy): Bacteria > Pseudomonadati > Pseudomonadota > Alphaproteobacteria > Rhodospirillales > Dongiaceae > Dongia > Dongia sp. agr-C8. Next base: position 1,210,613 of record NZ_BAAGHZ010000002.1, on the reverse strand, counting down.
GCGCTCCGCCGGCTATTACGACGGCAAGGTCACGATCACGGTCGATGGCGAGACGGTGGTGCCGGGTGCGACGCCCGGCGACTATGAGGACGCCAGCAAGAAGCAGATTCCGGTCGCGATCAAGATCGAGCCCGGCCCGCTCTACAAGCTCCGCAAGATCGAGGTCGGCGGCTATCAGGGCATGCGGTCGCGCCTCGAACCCGGCACCGCGGCCCGCGCCGCCTTGATCATCGCCGAGCGCCGCCGGCTGCTCGACAAGGTGATGGCCGAGGGCCATCCCTTCGCCGCCGTCGAGCTCAGGCCCGCAACGGTCGATCATGCCACGCATGAGCTCGACGTGAGCTTCGCGGTGAGCCCGGGCCCGGTCGCCGATCTCGGCAAGGTCACGGTCAAGGGCCTCGACTACACCAATCCGGATTTCGTCGCCAGGCGCGCGGTCTTCCCGCCCAAGACCAAGTACAGCCCGGCGGCGCTGGAAGCGCTGCGCAGCGACCTGCAGTCGCTGGACCTCTTCAGCGCGGTGAAGGTGACGCCGGGCGCCGCGCTCGATGCCGACGGCACGCTCCCGGTCAGCGTCGAAGTCACCGAGCGCGAGCGGCATTTCGTCGGCTTCGGCGCCAGCTACTCGACCAATGACGGCGCCGGCGCCACCGCCTATTGGGGCACCCGCAATCTCTTCGGCAGCGGCGAGCGGCTGCGCTTCGATGCCACGGTCGATGGCGCCGATCCCGGCGAGATCACCGACAAGCTCGACTACCGGCTCTCGAGCAACTTCCGCAAGCCGGATTTCATGACCCTGCGCCAGGATCTGGTGGCCAGTCTCGTCGCCGCCGACGAGCACGATCCCGACACCTTCGACAAGCGCGCTGCGACGCTCAACGTCGGCTTCGAGCGCACGCTCTCGAAGACGGTGCGGGTGAACTACGGCTGGGAAATCGAGGCCGCGCATATCAAGGACGACACCGGCAGCAACGACTTCTTCCTCAACGGCCCGACCGCATCGATCGCCTATGACACCAGCGACGATCTTCTGAACCCGACCCGCGGCGTGCGCTTGACCTTCGGCGGCGAGGCGCTGCCGACCTGGCTCGGCTCGAGCGAGGACATCTACACCCTGAACGGCACGGCGGCCGGCTATCTCAACCTGGTCGGCAAGGGCGACCTGGTGCTCGCCGGCCGGCTCGGCGTCGCCAGCGCCTTCGGCAGCAGCCTCGAGGACCTGCCGGCGGATCGCCGTCTCTATGCCGGCGGCGGCGGCTCGGTGCGCGGCTACGAGTTCCGCTCGATCAGCCCGGAGAGCAGTGACGGCGACGAGATCGGCGGCAGGAGTTCCATCACCGGCAGCATCGAGCTGCGCTATCGCTTCCTCGAGGATTTCGGCATCGTGCCCTTCTTCGATGCCGGCACGGTCTCGCCGGACTCGACGCCCAACTTCGATGAGCCGATCCAATACGCCGCCGGCATCGGCTTTCGCTACTACACCAGCTTCGGCCCGATCCGCGCCGACATCGCCGTGCCCTTGAACCCGCGCCACGACGACGATCCGGTCGCCTTCTATGTCAGCATCGGGCAGGCCTTCTGATGCGCCGGGCCGTGAAGATCGCCCTCGGCATCCTCGGCACCCTGATCGTGCTGCTGCTGATCGCCTTCGGCCTGTTGCAGACCGGTTTCGGCAAACGCCAGATCCTTGCCTTCATGGAAGCCCAGCTCTCCGCGCCACCGGCCAGGTTCGAAGCGCAGGCGTTGGAGGGAGTTGTGCCTTTCGACATGAGGCTCGTCGGCGGCAAGCTCTCCGACGAGAAGGGCGTCTGGCTGGAAGCCGACCGCCTCTCGCTCACCTGGTCGCCCGCGGCCTTGCTCGCAGGCACCGCTTCGATCGAGACGCTCGCCGCCGATCGCATCGCGGTGCTGCGCCCGCCGATCTCGCCGCCGTCGCCACCGAGCAGCGAACCCGCCCCGCTCGAACTGCCGCGTCTGCCGGTCGCGATCGACCTCAAGCGCCTTGCCGTCGAGCGCCTGGAACTGGGGCCGGAGTTTCTGGGCGAACCGGCGGTGTTCGCGATCGAGGCGAACGCGCGCCTGGGCGATCCGGCCAAGGGGCTGCAGGCCGCGCTCGCCCTCAACCGCATCGACCGCGATCTCGACCGCGTGAAGCTCACGCTCGACTACCGGCCGACGGCCGATACCTTGGCGCTCGAGGTGAAGGCCGAGGAGCCGCGCGGCGGCCTGCTCACCAAGCTGATCGGCCTGCCGGGCACGCCGAAGTTTGCGCTCTCGCTTTCCGGCAGCGGGCCGCTTGCCAACTGGCAGGCCCGGGGCCAGGCCGTTTCCGACGATCAGCCGATGCTCGACATCAGCGCCGGCAGCAAGGGCCCGGCCGAAGACCGCACGATCGCCTTCAACGCCCAGCTGCACGATGCACCGATGCTGCCCGCTGACATCAGCCCGCTGATCGAAGGCGGCGTCACGGCCGACGGCCAGATTCACATCGCCGCCCCCGACCGGCCGATCCGCATCGACCACCTGAAGCTCGAGACGCGGGCCGGAACGGCTACGGCGCAAGGCACGATCGCACCGGATCAGGCGCTGGACCTCAATCTCGATCTGCGCCTCGCGGGTTCGGAGCCGTTCGCCGCCTTGCTGCCGCCGGAGCTCCGCTGGGATGGTGCGACCGCACAGCTTCGCCTCGCCGGCCCCATCACCCGGCCGAAGCTCACCGCCGAAAGCCGCCTCAACAACCTCGGTTATGCGCAATACGGCATCGGCGAGGGCCAGATCAGTCTCGCCGCCGATCTCGACACCGAGAAGCTGCGCGCCGACGACGCGACGCTTTCGGTTGCCGCCAAAGCGGTCACCGTCCCCGACCCGAAGCTGCAAGCCATGCTGGCCGACGGTGCCACCCTCGACTTCGCCGGCGCACTGGATCAGCACGGGGCCATCACCGCCGATCACCTTCAACTCCGGGCCGGCACGGCGGTGCTCGACGCCGAAGGTACCGCGGCCGGCTGGGGCGTCGAGAGCACCCAAGTGAAAGGCAAGCTCGCTCTCGGCGACCTTGCGCCCTTCCTGGACTTCGCCGGATTGCAAGGCAAGGGCAAGCTCGACGCCGGTCTTGCCTTCGATCGGACCGAGGAAGGAATGTCGCTGGACCTCGATGCCGCGGCGGCGGACCTTTCGATCGGAATCGCCGAGGCCGATCGCCTGATCGGCGCGACACCCAAGCTCGCCCTCAAGCTGCACCAGGATCAAGCCGGACTTCTGACCGTCAATGCAGCGAAGCTGGAGGGCGGCAGCGCCGCACTGACCGTCGGCGGCACGATGACCCCGGAGCAGATACTCGATCTCAAGGCCGACGCGACCCTCGCCGACCTCGGCCGGGTCGTGCCGAATGCCAAGGGCGCAGTTGCGCTGGCTGCAACAGTCACCGGCAACGCCGCCGATCCGGCGGCGAAGATCCGGATCGGCAGCGAACGGCTGAGCTTCGACCAGTTCACCATTGCGCGCGTCCAGGCCGCGATCGATGCGCGCGATCTGGTCTCAGCGCCGAAAGCGGCGATCGATGCGGAAGCCCAGGTGAACGATCTGCCGGCTTCCCTGCGCGGCAAAGGCGGCTTCGACACCTCCATCAGCAAGGCAGCCGCCGCCAGCCTCGACGCGCGGCTCGGTGCGACCAGCGTCACCGGCAAGCTCGACATCGTCGGCGGTCTGCTCAACGGCACCCTCGCTTTCGCCAGCCCGAACCTCGGCGAATTGGCGCCGCTGATCGGCACCGCCCTCGGGGGGAGTGCCAAGGGTACGGCCGAACTGCGCGCCGCCAAGGGAAAGCAGAATGTCGCCCTCGATCTCACCGCGTTTCAGCTCGCCGCTTCGGATACGACGGCCGCGAAGATCCAGGTGACCGCTTCGGCCGCCGATGCCTTCGGCAAAGATCCGGCGCTCGACGCGGCGCTGACCGCCGGCGGCATCGAGGCCGGCGGCCAGTCGATCGACCAGCTCGATGCCAAGGCAACGGGCCGGCTCGGCGATCTTGCGGTCTCCGCGGATGCGACCGGCAAGGATCTCGCGCTGGCGACCCGGCTCAACCTGCAAGCCGCCGGCGAGGCGACCCATATCGCCCTCGCGCAACTCGACCTCACCTTCCGCAAAGTCCGGGCCAGCCTGCAGCAGCCGGCGGAGGTGACGCTCCAGGGTGGGACCACCCGCATCGCCAACCTGGTGATCGCAAGCGGCGGCGGTACGGTGGCGCTGGATGTCGATCTCGGCGCCGACAGCAATCACCTCGCGCTCACGTTGAAGCAGCTCCCGACCTCACTGGCGGAAGTGGTCGCGCCCGACCTGCATCTCCTCGGCACGCTCGACGGCACGCTCGAGCTCGACGGACCGAAGCGCGCGCCGCAGGCCAGGCTCGCGCTCACCGGCAAGGGCCTGGGCGTTGCTGGCGCCTCGACCCAGCTGGTCGATCTCAACCTCAACGGCGACTGGACCGCGGGGCGGTTGACGGCCGACGGCAAGGCGATGCTGGGCAAGGGCAGCGGGCTCGATTTCAACGCCGCGCTGCCGGTGGCGGCGGATCCGGCCACCGGCTTCCCCGTCTTCAATCCGGGCGCCGCGCTCACCGCTTCGGCCCAGGGCGAGATCGACCTCGGCCTGGCCAATGCCTTCATCCCCGGCGGCGCCGACCACGTCGCCGGCCGCGCGGCGGTCGATCTCGCCGCCGGCGGCGCGGTCGGGCAGCCGGTGCTGTCCGGCAAGGTCGCGATCACCGAGGGCAAATACGAGAACCAGCGCTACGGCACGCGCCTGAAGAATCTCACCGCCCAGCTCGAGGGCCAGGGCAGCAAGCTGCGGCTGGTTTCCTTGAGCGCGCGGACGCCGGGCGGCGGGACCTTGAGCGGCGAGGGCGATATCGATTTTGCCGGCGCGATGCCGGTCGCCATCGCGATCCACATGGACAAGGCGCGCATGCTCGACGCCCCGATCGGCACCGCCGTCACCGCCGGCGACCTGCAGATCAAGGGCAGGCTCGGCGACGACCTCGCGCTCTCCGGCCAGGTCAGGATCGTCAAGGCGGAGATCCGGATCCCGGACCAGCTGCCGGTGGATGTCGAGGAGATCCCGGTCAAGGAGATCAACCTGCCGCCGGCCCGCCAGGCCGAGGTCGATGCCGCCGCCGATGCCCCGCCGCCGAAGACGGTGAAGATCGGCCTCGACCTCGCGGTCGACGCGCCGGAGCAGGTCTTCGTGCGCGGCCGCGGCCTCGATGCCGAGATGGGTGGCGCCCTCAGGATCACCGGCACCGCCGACGCGCCGATCATCACCGGCGCGCTCAAGCTGCGGCGCGGCGATTTCGATCTCTTGAGCCGGCGCCTCGATTTCAACAAGGGCATCGTCACCTTCAGCGGCGCCGAGCGCATCGATCCGGTGCTGGATTTCGCCGCCACCACCAAGCTGCCCGAAGCCGACGTCACGGTGACCGTGACCGGCACGGCGTCGCGTCCGGTGATCGCGCTCAGCTCTTCGCCCGCTCTGCCGCAGGACGAGATCCTGGCGCGCCTGCTGTTCGGCAAGGCCAGCGGCGCGCTCTCGCCCTTCGAGGCGGTGCAGCTGGCCCAGGCCATGGCCCAGCTGACCGGCGTCGGTGGCGGCGGGCCGGGCGTGCTGGACAAGATCCGCAAGGGCCTCGGCCTCGACCGGCTGGATATCGAGGCGGGCGAGGGCAGCGCCACCTCCGCGCCCAGCCTGAGCGCCGGCCGCTATGTCTCCCGCGGCGTCTTCGTCGGCGCCAAGCAGGGTGCCACGCCCGGCAGCAGCGCCGCCACGGTCGAAATCGAGCTCACCCCGAACGTCAAGGTCGAGACCGACGTCGGCGCCGATTCAACGGGTAAAGCGGGCATCAATCTCGAATGGAACTACTAGAAGCCCTCCCCCGTCTGCGGGGGAGGACTGGGGGGGCCACAAGCTCAGCCCCCCGCTTGTCACAACAGCGCGCCTTGATTCGTCCTATAAGGACGAAACCACCGGAAAGCCGCCGCCATGGCCGAGAACACCGACATCCATGCCCACCGCCGCCAGCTCCAGGCGATCGCCTACCGCATGCTCGGCTCCATGGCCGAGGCGGAGGACGCGGTGCAGGAGACCTTCCTCCGCTGGCACCGCCAGGACCAGGCGCAGCAGGTGGCGGAGATCCGCGAGCCCAAGGCCTGGCTGATCACCACGCTCACGCGGCATTGCATCGACCGGCTGCGCGCCGCCAAGGCGCAGCGGGAGTCTTATGTCGGCATGTGGCTGCCCGAGCCGGTGGTCGAGGAGCCCGCCGCCCAGCCGACCGACCGCCTGGAGCTGGCCGAGAGTCTCTCGATGGCCCTGCTGATGCTGCTGGAGCGGCTCTCGCCCGATGAACGCGCCGCCTTCCTGCTGCATGAGGTGTTCGAGACCGACTATCCGGATGTCGCGCGCATCCTCGGCAAGACCGAATCCGCCTGCCGCCAACTCGTCCACCGCGCCAAGGAGCGGGTCAAAGCGGGCAAGCCGCGTTTCGTGCCGTCACGCGCCGAGCAGGAGAAGGTGATGGCGGGCTTCCGGCGCGCGGTCGAAAGCGGCGACGTCGCCGGCCTCGCCGCCCTGTTCAGCGCCGACGCCACGCTCTACACCGACGGCGGTGGCAAGGTCACGGCGACCCGCAACCCGATCTACGGCGCCGAAAAGATCGCGCGCTTCTTCATCGGCGTGCGCGACAAGCAGCCGGACGGCCACCGGATCGAAGCGCGGATCATCAACGGCTCGCTGGGCTACGTCGTCTATGTCGGCGACAAGGTGCTGCAGGCGAGCCACTTCGAGTTCGACGGCGACCGTATCGCCGAGGTGCACATCGTCCGCAACCCCGACAAGCTGCAGCACCTGATGCGTGGATGAGGCTTCGTCGGAGAAAGATGCCCGGGTCAAGCCCGGGCATGACGCTTCCAAAAGTCCGTCGCCCGCGGGCTTGACCCGCGGGTCTGGTGCCGCAGAGGCTTTGTTACAGCCTTCTCTCCACCGTCAGCACCGCGCCGCGGACGCCGGTGACCAGCACCTTGGCGCCGTCGGGGGCGTCGTCGCCTTCGGCGCTCCAGACCGAATCGTCGATCTTCACCCGGCCGCGGCCGTTGACGATCGGCTCGACCAGGGCGCCGGTGCGGCCGACCAGGGAGTCGCCGCGGCGGTTCAGGTTCACGTCATCGGTGGCGATGGTCATCTTGCGGCCGAACTTGTACCAGCCGAGCACCGAGAGGCCGGACAGCGCGGCGAACAGGATCAGCTGCACCTCCCAGCCCATGCTGGCGAAGACCAGCGTGACCAGGCCGATGATCAGCGCGGCGCCGCCCAGCCAGATGAAGAAGAAGCCGGGGGTCAGCATCTCGATGCCGGCGAAGACCGCCGCCAGGATGAACCAGTGCCAGAATTGCAGATGATCGAAGCCGGACATGGTCTCCACCTCAGCTCTTAGCTCTGCGGGCGGCTCAGCACGCTGCTGGTCCGCTGCTGCTGCTGATCCCCCTGTTGTTGTCCAAGGGCGGACTTCGCCAGCTCGGCGATGCCGCCGATCGCGCCGATGACATTCGCGGCCTCGAGCGGCATCAGGATCACCTTCTGGTTCGGCGCGGTCGACAGCGCCTGCAACGCCTCGACATACTTCACGCCGAGGAAGTAGTTGATCGCCTGCACGTTGCCCCGCGCGATGGCATCGGAGACGAAAGACGTCGCTTTCGCTTCGGCTTCCGCTTCGCGCTCGCGGGCCTCGGCGGCGCGGAACGCGGCCTCGCGCTGGCCCTCGGCCTGCAGGATCGCCGACTGCTTCTCGCCTTCGGCCTTCAGGATCGCGGCCTGGCGGAAGCCCTCGGCTTCCAGGATGTTGGCGCGCTTCTCGCGCTCCGCCTTCATCTGCCGCGCCATGCTGTCGACCAGCTCCTTCGGCGGGGCGATGTCCTTGATCTCGATGCGGGTCACCTTGATGCCCCAGGGCTGGGTCGCGTCATCGACCACCTTCAGGAGCTGATGGTTGATCTTGTCGCGCTGGCTGAGCAACTCGTCGAGATCCATCGAGCCCATCACGGTGCGGATGTTGGTCATGGTCAGGTTGAGGACCGCGACCTCGAGGTTGTTGACCTCATAGGCCGACTTCGCCGCGTTCAGCACCTGGTAGAAGACCACGCCGTCGACGCTCACCATGGCGTTGTCCTTGGTGATGACCTCCTGGGTCGGCACGTCGAGCACCTGCTCCATCATGTTGACCTTCGCGCCGATGCGGTCGATGAAGGGCACGATCAGGTTCAAGCCCGGCGTCAGCGTGTTGGTGTAGCGGCCGAAGCGCTCGACCGTCCATTCGCGGCCCTGCGGCACGGATTTAACGCCCATGAAGACGAGCAGAATCGCCACCACCACGATGACGATGGCGAAGACGCCGACGATCGAGAACATGTGCTTCCCCACAGGTTGAAACCCGGCCGCGCATTGCGACCTGATGTCGCAAAGTAATGTAATGGAGCCGGACCGGGGTTCAAGCGAAACCGGATAAGCGCCTGTTGCCGCTCGGCGATTTAGTGCCCGATGGTTAACCGTCGTAGGTCGCGGCCTGCTGCGAGAAGAAGGAGGCCTGCGCCGGCTTCTGCGGCAGTTGCAGGGTGAAGTCCTTGGAGCGCACACGCCCGGTGCGCTCGCCGCGCACCACCAGGCCTTCGAGCCTGCTCGGCACCGGGTTGGGGACCAGCGGCACCGCGTCCTCCGCCGAGTAGACGCAGATGAAGAGGGTGCGCGGCATCGCCGAAAGATTGGGCTTGGAGCCGTGGGCGAGCCGCGTGTGCATCAGGCAGACGCTGCCGGCCTTGCCGAGGCAGAGTGCCGCGCGGCTTTGCATCGCGTCGGCGGTCTTCTCCTCGATCGATCCGGTGAAGGCGCCGTTGTGCCAGAGCGAATGCAATTCACCGCGATGCGAGCCCGCCAGCACTTCCAAGGCACCATTCTCCCCGGTCATGTCGTCGAGCAGGAGCAGGGCGGTCACCAGGTCGTCGTTGCTGTGCGGCGTGAAGGGGAAGTCCTGGTGCCATTTCACCTGGGTGGCCGCGCCCGGCAGCTTCGAATTGATCTTGCTGTGGTGGAACTTGACGTTGGGGCCGATCAGGTCGGCGACATAGTCGGTCATCCGGCTTGACGCCATCACGTCGTGAAAGGCTTGCGACACCTCGACCGGCGAGTTCACCCGCCGCAAGGCAGGTTGCGCGGCGTTGTGCCCCGGCTCGAGATCGAAGCGCGGCCGGCCATCGATCATCTCGCCGTAATTCTGGGTTTTGGCCCGGCTCTCCTCGACCCAGGCGCTGAAGTCGCGGCGCAGGCCAGCGAGCTCGGCCGGCGTGACGGCATTGGGCGCCATCAGATAGCCGTTCGCCCAGAAGAAGCTCTGTTGCTCTTCGCTCAGCACGGACATGCGCGCATGTTAGTGCGCAATTGCGTCTGATGGAACCGAGTTTGCGGCAAGACCCTCGCCCAACCTCGAGTGCTCGCGTGCATTGAGGTAGAAAGGCTGGCGCTACAGCGTCCCCTCGCCCGTAGGGAGAGGGACAGGGTGAGGGCCTTGACGCTGCCTGAGACCGAGCAGAACTACCCCGGCATGCGCTCCGGCAACGGCAACGGCGTCACCTTGTTGTCCTCGAGCTCGACGGATTCGATCTGCTCCGCCCGCTTGGTGACCTTGTCGGTGGAGATGCGGATCTGTCGCACGTCCTCGTTCGCCTGGTTGAAGTGGTTCTGCAGTTTCTCCACCCGGTCGTCCAGGCGGCTGACATCGGCGAGCAGCTCCCGCACCTTGGCCTGGATCACATGCGCCTGCTCGCGCATGCTGACGTCGCGCAGGACCGCACGGATCGTGGTCAGGGTCGCCATCATCGTGGTCGGCGAGACGATCCAGACTTTCGCGCGGCCGGCCTCCTCGACCAGGTTCTGAAAGTTGCTGTGCAGCTCGGCATAGACCGCTTCCGAAGGCAGGAACATCAGCGCGGAATCCGCCGTGGTGCCCGGCAGGATGTACTTCTCGGCAATGGCGCGGACATGGGTGCGGATCGCGGTGGTGAACTCGCGCTGCGCCAGCTTCATCGCGATGTCGTCCTTGGCCTCGCGCAGCGCGCGATAGGCTTCCAGCGGGAACTTGGCGTCGATGCCGATAGAGCCCGGCGGGTTCGGCAGCCTCAGCAGGCAATCCACGCGCTTGCCCGAGGGCAGTGTCGCCTGGAACTCGTAATTGGCGGCGGGCAGCACGTCGCGCACCAGGTCGGCCAGCTGGATCTCGCCGAAGGCGCCGCGCGACTGCTTGTTGGAGAGGATGTCCTGCAGCCCGACCATCTGCCCGGCGAGGCCGTCGAGCTTCTTCTGCGCCTCGTCGATCACCGCCAGCCGCTCCTTCAATTCGGAGAGCGAGCGGCCGGCCTCGCTGGCCGACTGCTGCAGCTTGTCGGCGACGCGGTTCCCGAGCTCGCTCAGCCGCCGGTCCATCGCCTCCTGGCTGCCGGCCTGGTGCGCGGCCAGCTGCTGCAATTGGCCGGCCAGCGCATCGATCCGCGGATCCGGCCGCGCGGTTTCCTTGGGCCGGAGCAGCAGGACCAGGATCGCGACGACGCCCAGCAGGGCCAGGGCGGAGAGGATGATCGGCATTTCGGACATGGCAGTTCTTCCCAAGAGATGCGCGACTCGGGGCCGCCCCTTGCTTGACGATAGTCCCGGAAATCCATAGGTAAAGGCACGAAACGAGTACGTCAGAGTAAAGTACGAAACAAGAACGAAAGCAATGGCCGTTCTGCCCATCATCGTGGCACCCGACCCGCGCCTGAAGCAGGTCGCGAAGCCCGTCGACAAGGTCGATGCCGAGACGCGCCGGCTGATGGATGACATGCTGGAGACGATGTACAAGGCGCCGGGCATCGGCCTCGCGGCGCCGCAGGTCGGCGTGCTGAAGCGTGTGATCGTGATCGACATCGCGCGCGAGGACGAGAAGCCGCAGCCCTTGCGCATGGCGAACCCGGAGCTGATCGCCGTATCCGACGAGGACGCGGTCTACAACGAAGGCTGCCTCAGCCTCCCCGAGCATTATGCCGACGTGACCCGGCCCGCCGCGATCAAAGTGCGCTATCTCGACCACGAGAACGAGATCCGCGAACTCGAGGCCGACGGGTTGCTCGCGACCTGCATCCAGCACGAGATGGACCATCTCGACGGCATCCTGTTCGTCGATCACCTGACGGCTCTGAAGCGCAACATGATCCTGCGCAAGCTGTTGAAGGCGAAGAAGAGCCAACAGCCCGTTTCCGCGTGAGCGCATGACGTCGCTCAAGGTGATCTTCATGGGCACGCCCGATTTCGCGGCGGTGGCCCTGAAGACGTTGATCGATGCCGGTCACGAAATCGCCGCCGTCTATTCCCAGCCGCCGCGGCCCGCCGGGCGCGGCCACGATTTGCGCAAGTCGCCGGTCCATCTTTTGGCGGAAGCGCAGGGTTTCCCGGTTCGTACGCCGGTCAGCTTGAAGTTGCCCGAGGCGCAGGCGGCGTTTGCCGCCTTCGGCGCCGATGTCGCCGTCGTGGCGGCCTATGGCTTGATCCTGCCGCAGGCGATCCTCGACGCGCCCAGGCGCGGCTGCCTAAACATCCACGCCTCCTTGCTGCCGCGCTGGCGCGGCGCCGCGCCGATCCAGCGCGCGATCCTGGCCGGCGATGCCGAGACCGGCATCTCGATCATGCAGATGGATGCCGGCCTCGACACCGGCGCGGTGCTGCTGGAGAAGCGGATCGCGATCGGCGCCACCGAGACCGCCGGCGAACTGCATGACCGACTGGCGGCGCTCGGCGGTGAAGCGATCGTCGCGGCGCTGGCTGGAAGCTTCACGCCGCGGCCGCAACCCGGCGAGGGTGTCACCTATGCCGCGAAGATCTCGCCGGAAGAAGCGCGGCTCGACTGGAATCGCCCTGCAGCCGAGCTTGCTCGCGCGGTGCGCGCCTTCAATCCGGTCCCGGGCGCCTGGACTACGCTGCCGAATGGCGAGCGGCTGAAGATACTCTCGGCCCTGGTCGCCGAGACCACGGGCACGCCGGGCACGCTCCTGGACCGGGAACTCACCATTGCCTGCGGCGAAGGCGCCTTGCGGCCGCTGCTGGTGCAGCGCCAGGGCAAGCGCGCGATGGAGACCGGCGAGCTGCTGCGCGGCCTGGCGCTCAAGCCCGGCGAGCGTTTCGCATGACGCGCTTCAAGCTCACCCTCGAATATGACGGCGGCGGCTTCGTCGGTTGGCAGCGCCAGGACAACGGACCCTCGATCCAGCAGTCGCTCGAAGAGGCGGTGTTCCGCATCACCGGCGAGACCGTGCTGGTGCAGGGCGCCGGTCGCACCGATGCCGGCGTGCATGCACTCGGCCAGGTCGCCCATGTCGATATCGAGAAGGAAATCGCGGCCGATAAGCTGAAGGACGCGATCAACCATCACCTGAAGCCGGCGCCGATCGCCGTGCTGGCGTCGGAGGAGGCAGCCGAGGATTTCCATGCGCGCTTCTCGGCCACGGGGCGCGCCTATCTCTACCGCATCGTCAATCGCCGCGCGCCGCTGACCGTCGACCGCGGCCGGGCCTGGCTGGTCAATGCGCCGCTCGACGGCACGGCGATGCACGACGCGGCCCAGCTGCTGGTCGGCCATCACGACTTCTCCACCTTCCGCGCCTCGGAATGCCAGGCGCAATCGCCGGTGAAGACTCTGGACCGTCTCTCGGTCCACCGCGTCGGCGAGGAGATCCAGCTGATCGCCGAGGCGCGCTCCTTCCTGCATCACCAAGTCCGCAACATCGTCGGCACTTTGCGCCTGGTCGGCGAGGGCAAATGGTCGAAGGGTGATCTCCAGGAAGCGCTCGAAGCCAGGGACCGCAGCAAGGGCGGCCCAACCGCGCCGCCGGATGGGCTGTATCTGACGAGAGTTAGCTACTGAGCTCGGCGTCCGAGTTCTTCCTCCCCCGTCTTCGGGGAGGTGAGGTGGGGGTGCCGCGTGATGAATCTGGACGCCGCCGACCGCAACGCATCACGTTCCAGGAAAGCGCGTCGCGCGTCGCGGAGTTCGGCCTCAGCGTCGCCGCAGAATTCTGGTCGAGGTTCCTGGTCGATGCAGTCGCGGCCCATCGCAGCAAGTAAACTCGACTCAAGCACGCGCTTCGGCACCGGACAAGCGGTGCCGATCGTGGTATAAGAGACTGGCTGTTTGAAATCGTGAACCTCACGTCGCGCAACACGCACTTCGCTGTCGCACCCGCGACCCGGACAGGACCCGGACAGAAGAAAGTTTGCATGCGCATTCCGCATGAGACGAAGGCCGCAGCCGGAGATTTTGCATGGCTCTTCTGCGCGATGATGGCACAGGGGCTTCCGTTGCATTGACCCAGCATGTACGGAATGCGGCGCGCCGGCACAGGATCGACGGACCGGCTGGTCGGTTGCATTGACCCAGCATGTACGGAATGTGGCGTCAGTGTCCTTCCCTGGCGCAGCAACCTATTGCTGCCGCTGCAGCCAGCCCGGAAGTTCGCGGATGCTCTCCAGCTTGGCGAAGCGCGGCGAGTCCGAGGGCGGCTCGGCATGCTCATGCGCCCAAGTGATGTGATAGGGGATGTGGATGCCCCAGAGGCCCGCTTCCAGCGCCGGCAGCACATCCGACTTCATCGAATTGCCGATCATCACCGTCGCCGCGGCTTGGATGCCCTGGCGCGCGACGATGCGGCGATAGGTGTTGGCATCCTTCTCGCTGACGATCTCGATCGCCTGGAAGTAATCGCCGAGCCCGGAGCGTGCCAGCTTCTGCTCCTGGTTCATGAGATCGCCCTTGGTCACCATGACCAGCTTGTAGCCGTCCTTGAGCGCTTCGAGCGTCTCCGCGACCCCGGGCAGCGGCTCGACCGGATGCTCCAGCATGGCGCGGCCGAGATCGAGGATCTCCATGATGGTCTTCGCCGGCACCGCGCCGCGCGTCAGGTCGATCGCGGTCTCGATCATCGACAGCGTGAAGCTCTTGACCCCATAGCCGTAGAGCTTGAGGTTCTTGATCTCCACCTCGAGCAGGCGCGCCCGCATATGGTCCGGCTCGCCGTAATCCTTCAGCAGCCCGACATACTGGTCCTGGGTCAGGTGGAATATTGACTCGTTGTGCCAGAGCGTGTCGTCGGCATCGAGCGCGACGGTGGTGATGGTCACGTCAGCAATCCCTTCTTCAAGCCATCGATCCAGCGGTGGGCGATGGCGGCGGCCTCGGACGCGCTGAAGGTCTTGGGGTCGAGACAATGCTCCAGCCAAAGCCCGTCGAGCAAGGCGGTGAGCGCCAGGGCTGCTTGCCTGGCTTCGATCGCAATGCCGTGCTCGCGCGCCAGTTCCGCGACCATTCCCTCGAGCTGTCGGCGATAGCCGGCATAGACCTTGGCGTGGATCTTGTGGATCTCGGGGTCGGTGCGGGTCAGGCTCCAGAAGGCGAGCCAGACCGCGAGCAGGTCGGCATCGAGCAAAGGCGGCTTGAAGCTGGTCTCGATGAAGGCATGCAGCCGTGCCTCGGCCGAGGGCCCGGCGGCGGCGAGCGCTTCGTCGAGGATCGCCGCGATCTGCTTGCCGGTCGCGCGATAGGTCTCGGCGACCAGGTCCTGCATGCCCTCGAAGTGATGCCGCACCAGGCCCGGCGAGACACCGGCCTCCGCCGCCACATGCCGCACCGAGGTCCCGGCGAGGCCGTCGCGCGCGAGGCAACGCGCGGTCGCCTCGATCAGCTGCTGGCGGCGGCTCTCCGGCAGGTCGCGGGTGAACTTCGGGCCGGGGTTGGCGCCGGGGCTGGGTTTGGGGGGAATGGTCGCGTCCTCACAATTGTACGGGCGTAAAATAACCGCTTGCAGCTTATTATACGATCGTATAATTACGCAGTTCAGCTCGGACACAGCCGGTGGAGGCAGCCATGTTGCGCGATGTCAGGATCGAAGGGGGTTCGGCGGTGATCGCCTGGACCGACGGGCACCAGGTGAGCGTGCCCTTGCTCTGGCTGCGCGACCATTGCCCCTGCCCGCAATGCCTGCACCCGGAGACCCGGCAGCGCCTCTCGGACCAGGTGGCCTTCGACGACGCGCTCACCGTCCGCCGCATCAGCATCGCGGCCAACGCCCCGGAGCTGGAGATCGAATGGGCCGGCGACGCCACGCATGTCAGCAGCTTCGACGCCGCCTGGTTGCGGAACGCCACGCGCCTCGCCAAACCCGCGGCGCCGGCGCTCTTCCTCTGGGACGACGCGCGGCTCGGCGGCGCCGTCCCGCATGTCGCCTATGAGGCGCTGATGGCGCCGGGCGATGCCGGCGAGCGCGTGCTGAAGGACTGGCTGGAGCAGATCGAGCGCTTCGGCTTCGCCTTCGTCGAAGGCACGCCGGCGACGCCGGAGGCGACGCAAGCCGTCGCACGCCGCGCCGCCTATATCCGCGAGACCATCTTCGGCGGCTACTACGACTTCACCGCCAACATGGAGCACAAGGACACCGCCTACACCTCGATGGCGATCGGGCCGCATACCGACGGCACCTACAGCTTCGACGCGCCGGGCTACCAGATGTTTCACTGCCTCGGCCTCGATTGCGTCGGCGGCGACAGCGTGCTGGTCGACGGCTTCGAGATCGCGGCGATCATGGCGGCCGAGATGCCTGATCTCTACCGCGTGCTGACCGAGGTCGAGGTCACCGGCCAGTATCTCGACCATGAGAAGGGCATCCACCTCATGGCCAAGCGCCCGGTCTTCCGCCTCGACTCCGCGGGCCGCCTGGTGCAGGTCAGCTTCAACCACCTCGACCGCGCACCGCTGTTCCTCCCCGAGCGCGAGCTCCAGGCCTTCTATCGCGCCTATGGCGCCTTCGCGCGTCTCGCCAACGACCGCAAGCTGCAATATCGCCGCCGCCTGGAGCCGGGCTCGCTGGTGCTGTTCGACAATTGGCGCCTGCTGCATGCGCGCGACGCCTATCAGGGCTATCGACGGCTCGCCGGCGCCTATCTCAACAAGGAGGATGTCGAGAGCCGGCTGCGGGTGCTGCGCCTCAGGGAGAAAGAACTGGCGGAAGCAGCCTGATCTTCAGAACATCGGCCCGTGGATGAGGCCATAGAACACGAGATCGAGGATTCGACTGAGGCTGAACTCCGCCACGACCAGCGCGATAATGACGCCGATTCCGGTATCCAGCAGCCGCCAGAACGCGAAGAACTCGCAAGCGGTGACGAAGACGATGACCAGCCAGAACAGGCCGTAGACTAGGCTGTCGTCCAGTCCATAATAGCCGGCGACCACGATCGGGAATTGCAGGCCGACGCTGAGAATTGAAAGCCAATTGTAGACGGCGATCGCGCCGTAGACGCGCGCCTCGCGGTCGATGGCCCGGCCGGCATAGAACAGCAGCAACGGGAACGAGACCCAGCCCAGTGCATAGCTGATCAATTCGCCGAAGACGACGCGGCCCATATCGGTGCCCTCGGGCCACTTCGCGCCGAGGTGTATCAGGAAGAGCACGATCGGCAGCAGCAGCGCGGCCAGCCGGAAGGAGCGCCGTGCACCCCGTGCCGAAAGGTCGAAGCAGCCGGCGAAGCCGGCATCGAAGCGGGCGAGGCGCAGCAGGCCGAGCAGCGCGATCTCAAATTCTGCGAAGCTGATCATGCGGGGAGTGTGGCGCGTTCCGGTTACTTGATCCAGTCGATGATGTGGTCTTCGAGGTCGCCCGCGGCACGCTCCGAGATCGCCCGGCCGCGAACCGAGATCCCCGCCTGGTGCACGGTCTTGGGGTCGCCCGAGACCAGCGGGTGCCACCAATGCAGGTCGCGCCCCTCCGCCACCAGTCGATAGCCGCAGGTCTCCGGCAGCCAGTCGAGGCGGCGGATATTGCGCGGGGTCAGCTGCACGCAGTCCGGCACGATCTCCTTGCGGTGCTTGTAATCCTTGCAGCGGCAATTCCTGAGGTCGAGTTGCTTGCAGGCGACATTGGTGAAGTAGAGCTCGTTGCTGTCGGCGTCGCGCAGCTTCTCGAGGCAACAGCGCCCGCATCCGTCGCACAGGCTTTCCCACTGCTTGCGATCCATCCGCCCCAGGGGGGTCGTCTTCCAGAAAGGTGCATCTTCGCTATCGGCCATGGCCGGCACCGTAGTCCTGCGGGCGCGGCGATGCAAACTTCGGCCCCGCGCCGAACTTCCAAGGTGCGACTCGCCCCGCCCATCGAGTCAATCGCGCGCGATGGGCGGCGGTGAAAAATTTACCGAAAATTTGATGCAATTTTTACTACCGGCGAATCGCGCGGCAAATGTATGACTCGGCTCGACAGTTTCGGGGACTCGATCCGTCCGCCTGCGGATCGAAGACTGCATTGGAATCGGGATGAGCACCTTCGCCCGCGATCGACGATCGCCCGAACGGGGATCGCTGACCGAGTTTGCTGTGGGACGCCCGCAGCGCCGCGCCTTCGATCTCATCGAGAATTTGGAGCTGCTGCGCCGCGCGCCGATGCGGCCGTCGAGCCTGCCGCTGAGTGCCGTCGAGCTTACCGCCGCCGAAACCCTGATGCGGATCGCGCGGGCCATGGCGCCGTCGCTGGACGAGATCCGCGCGATCGCGCGACGCTATGCGATCGCCGGAAGCGATGCCGAATTGCTGCGGCATCCCGAAATCGCCGAGCTGGTCGCAGAGCGGTTTCCCTACCAGCGACCGGACCGCGCCGCCTGTCGCGCCTATTACGAGGCGCACCCGGAGGCGTTCCGCGGCACCGATCTCTACGAAGGTGGCGAGATCCTGATCGGCGGCGATGTCACCGACCGCGACTGGCGGGGCGACGCCTATGGCCGCGCCGAGCGCATCATCGCGATGCTCCATTACGACCGGCGCGTCTTCAACGACCTGCTGCTCACTTCGGCCGCCAGCGCCGATGCGCGTGGCGGGCGGATCGGCCCGGTCGCCTGTGGCGCCTGGGAGAGCGAGGTCGCGGCGCCCTTCTTCAGCCTGAAGGCGGGCGAGGTCTTCCCGCTGCCGGTGCCCTCACGGCAGGGCTTCCATGTGCTGTTGATGGAGCGGGTCGAGGCGGGGCGGCTGCGCCCCTTCTGCGAGGTCGAGGCCGAGGTGGTCCGCCGCCTGGCCATGCGGTCTCGGCTCGCCGCCGCCTGGCGCCATTTGGAAAGCCTGGGCCGCTAACCAGGGCTTGTCATACCGCGAAGCCTGAGACGCCATTCCTGGCGTGTGGCCGGCCCGCCTCTGTAAAGCCGAATTAGCATAAAATTTTAGGTTCATTCTTGACTTCTGAAGGCATCAGTTCCTAGTCTTGATTGGACGAGCCGAGCACTTTTCGAGGGAGGCGGTCATGACCGCTCTGGTGCTACACGGCAGATCGCTGAATTTCCGGGGAAAGTCCAACCTTAACCTGGCGCGCGGCCTGCTGCGTCATTCCATGGGGCCGCTCGAGCGCGATCGCCTCAGGATTGTTCTAGCTCAAGCCCAGCAGGCGGGAATCCAGGGGTCAATTCCTGAGGTCCTGCGGGACCCGCGTCTGGTGCAAGTCCTGTCCCGGCAGTTCAAGGTGCCGCCGCCGAGCCAGGATTCCTGCCAGCGCTACTACCGCGATCATCTGGAGCAATTCCGCGAGCCGGATCGCCACATCGGCCGGCAGATCGTCCTGCGTTATCCCCGAGGCGATGCCGCTGCACAGGACGAGGCCTGGGCCCGCGCGGAGCGTCTGATCGCCATCCTGTTCTTCGATCCGAAAATGTTCAGCGACCTGGTCGCGACCTACGATTCGATCAGCGACGGGACTGGATCGGGCCGGATCGGTCCGGTGATGCGCGGCCAGCTTTCACCGGAACTCGACATGGCCCTGTTCGGCCTCAAGCCCGGCCAGATCTATCCGGCCCCGGTGGTGACCGAGCAGGGCATCCATGTGGTCATGCTGGATCGCATCCTGCCGGGTGAAGTCTTGGCCTTCTCGGTGGTGCATGGACGGATCTGCGCCGCCTTGCGCAGCCAGCTCCGCACCGCTGCCGCGCGCCGGCATTTGACGCGGCTGGCGGAACGCTACAAGACGGGTGTCGCCGCCGAATAGGGCCTAGCCGAGGCTCAGGCGCAACTGGCCTTCTTCCTGGCTGAGTTCCGCGCGGACGCGCTCCGGCGGCAGCACCACGCGGATCGTGGTGCCGCGTCCCTTGACGCTTTCGATCAGCATCATGCCGCCATGGAGCTCGGTCATGCTCCGCGCCAGCGGCAAGCCGAGCCCAGTGCCGGAATTGTGGCTGCGGCCCGCCGCCGCCTGCCCGAACAGGGTGAGCGCCACCTCGATCTCGGCATGGGTCATGCCGGAGCCTTCATCGACCACCTGGAGCTCGAGCCCGCCATCCGGCCGCAGCCGGCATTTCAAGAGGATCAGGCCGCCCATCGGCGAATACTTGCTGGCATTGCCGATCAGGTTGATCAGGATCTGCAGGATGCGGCGTCGATCGGCGTGCAGCCAGATGTCCTCGCGCGGCATCTCGACGCCGAGCTGCTGCAGCCGATTGCCGATCTGCTCGCCCAGCAGGCGCTTCACCTCGACCACCACGTCGGTGAGGCGGAAGTCGGATTCGTTGATCTCCATCTTGCCGGCCTCGACCTTGGACAGATCGAGGATGTCGCTGATCAGGTTCAGGAGATGCTCGCCGCTGTCGACGATGACCTTGCCGTAGTCGCGATAGGCGGGCGCCACGCCAGGCCCGACCTTCTCCATGGAGATCACTTGGCCGAAGCCGATGATCGCATTGAGCGGGGTCCGCAGTTCATGGCTCATGCTGGCGAGGAAGGCCGATTTGGCACGGCTCGCGGCATCGGCCTGCTGGATCGCCAGGGTCAGCTCGGCGCGGCTGCGCGACAGTTCCGCCTCGCGCAGCTTGCTGTCGGTGATGTCGATCAGATAGCTGTCGAGGAACGTCCGCCCCAGCTCCTGGTCGACATAGACCCAGGCCACCTCGCGGCCCCAGCGGAGTTCGCCGGTCAGCGGATGAACGAAGCGGAACTCGAGGTCGAACGGCTTGCCGAATTGCTTGCGAGCGATCTCGGCGTTGAGATAGCGGGCGCGGTCCTCCGGCACGATCGACTGGTACCACTCGTCCAGGCGGGAATCGCCGCTGGCATTGGCGGTGCCGAACAGCCGCTCGCTGTCGCGGCCGAACACCTGGCAGCCGGCCTCGTCATAGCCATGCCGGCTGTCGCCCTTGACGCCGCGGCAGAACATGATGTTGTGGAGATTCTCCACCAGCGAGCGGAACCGACGCTCGCCCTCGCGGGCGGCGTTCTCACGGTCCTTCTCGTGGGTGATGTCGGTGTGGATCGAGAGCAGCCCGCCGTCGGCGGTGGCGATCTCCTTGCTGCGGATCCAACGGTCGTCGATCCGGCGCTCGAACGAGCCCCGGGGCTCGCGGTGCCGCTTCAGCCGCTCGGCGACCTGCTCGTCGAGGTCGCTCACCTGGATCATCCGGGCCTTGTTATCGCCCCAGCGTGCGTTCTGGCGCTCGAAGCTCTGGCCGAGCTCGACCAGGTGCTCGAAGCCGGTGAAGAACATGCGGACGTAGATGTCGTTATAGGCGACGAGCTTGTCCTCGGCGTCCCACAGCGAGTAGGCGATTCCGCTCTGGTCCAGCCCTTCGCCGAACACGTTCAGCGCATGGGCAGCGGTCATGCTGGAGGCGATCCGATGCGGCATCCAGGTCCCCAAACCTCGACATAAGCAAAGCAAGTCCCGGGCGGCCGACCAATGCAGCAGCCCCTTCCCCCGACAGAGGCACACAGTATGGGTATAGATATTGCTAACGAATGGTGAATGGGGAATGGTTGGGCGCGAGATAGGGCTATTTGTGACCGGAATTGAATATGACAGGCGCAATCAAGACCGCTCAGGAACTGGGGAGCGGCTTTCCCGCCGGCTTCCGCTGGGGCGCTTCGACCTCGGCCTACCAGATCGAAGGTGCGGCCGGGCTCGACGGCCGGGGCCCGAGCATCTGGGACATCCGCAGCCGGATCAAAGGCAAGACCGCCAACGGCGATAACGGCGACGTCGCCGCCGATCACTATCACCGCTACAAGGAGGACATCGCGCTGATGCGCGACGCCGGGATGCAGGTCTACCGCTTCTCGACCGCCTGGCCGCGCATCCTGCCGCGCGGCCGGGGTGCCATCAACCCGGCCGGGCTCGACTTCTACGACCGGGTGATCGACGCCACGCTGGAGGCGGGTATCGAGCCCTGGCTCTGCCTCTATCACTGGGACTTGCCCTTCGCGCTCGAGGCCGTGGGCGGCTGGACCAACCGCGACAGCGCCTATTGGTTCGCCGACTATGCCGCGGTGGTGGCGCAGCGCTACGGCGACCGGGTGAAGCATTACATCACCTTCAACGAGTCCTCGGTCTTCACCGTGTTCGGCTATTCGATGGACTGGGCCGCGCCCGGCATCATCGACAAGGTCGCGCATCTCAAGGCCACGCATCACGTGAATCTCGCCCACGGCCTCGGCGTCGATGTGCTGCGCGAGCTGGTGAAGGGCGCTTCGATCGGCTGCGTGCACAACAACCAGCGGGTCATCCCGGAGAAGGACACGGCGGAGGACCGCAACGCCGCCGCTTGGCTCGACGCCTTCTGGAACGGCGCTTTTCCCGATCCGCAGAATCTGGGCCACTACCCGCCGCTGCTGGCCGAGTTGATGGAGCCGCATATGCAAGCCGGCGATCTCGCCAGGATCTGCCGCCCGTGTGACTTCTTCGGCCTCAATCACTACGGCCCGATCTTCGCCAAGGCGGAGCCGAAGAACATCTGGGGCTTCGGCTGGGGCTCGGCCCCGGAGGACGCCGATAAGACCGACATGGGCTGGCCGATCTTCCCGGATGAGTTCACCACCGAGCTCATCCACCTCACCAAGCGCTACAAGCTGCCGATCTACATCACCGAGAACGGCTGCAACACCGACGACGTGCCGGATGCCAGCGGCGTGGTCAACGACCCGAAGCGCATCGTCTATCTCACGCGCTACATCGGCGCGATGCTGAAGGCGATCACGCAGGGCGCCGATGTCCGCGGCTACATGGTCTGGTCGCTGCTCGACAATTTCGAATGGGGCTCCGGCTATACCAACCGCTTCGGCCTGATCCACGTCGATTTCGAGACCCTGAAGCGGACGCCGAAAGCCTCTTACTATTGGTACAAGGCACTGATCGCCGCCAGCCGCGCCAAAGCCTGAGGCCTCAGGCCCAAGCCTGGTGCGCCTGGACCTTGTCCTCGCGGACCGAGACGCCGCCGTCGGTGCGCTCGAGCAGGAAGCGTCGGGTCTCGGCGCCGAGCAGGGTATCGATATGGCCGATCGCGATCACCGTGTCCTTGGGGAACTCGGTGCGCAGCAGGTCGATCATCGCCCGCTGGCCGGCGGGGTCGAGCGTGTCGGCCGCCTCCTCCATCAGGATCCAGTCGGGCCGCTTCAGCAGCAGGCGCGCAAAGCCCAGGCGCTGCTGGGTGTCGATGGTGAGGATCTGGTCCCACTTTCCCGATTCATCCAGCCGCCCGACCAGGTCGGACAGTCCGGCCTGGACCAGCGCCGCCTCGATCGCATCCTCGGTGGCCGGGCGATCGCCGGTCGGATAGTCGATCGCCGCGCGCAAGGTCCCGGTCGGCAGATAGGGGCGCGGCGGCATGAAGAAGAACTTGGCGCCGGCCGGCAGCTCGATCGTTCCGTCGCCCCAGGGCCAGACGCCGGCGACGGCTTTGAGGATGCTCGACCCGGCGCTGGTCTCTCCGGTGAACAGGATGCGCTCGCCCTTGCGGATCTCGACATTCATGCCCTCGATCTGCGGCTGGCCGGCGGGCGTGGTGGTGGCGAAATTGCGGAAGGCGAGGATCAGCTTCTCGTTCGGCGCGACGGTGATCGGCTTGCCGGTGGTGGTGTGCAGCAGCTCGTCGAAGTTCTCGACCGCGTTGACCAGGCCGAACACCCGTTCCGCCGAGGCCCGCCAGTCGGCGACCTTGCCGAGATTGTCGATCGCCCAGGAGAGCGCGCCCACCATCTGCTGGAACGCCTGGGCGCTCTGGATCAGCACGCCGAGGGTGATCAGGCCGGCGATATAGCGCGGCGCCACCACCAGGGTCGGGAAAACCTGCGAGAGCACCGACCAGCTGGCGGAATAGAAGAACATGTTGGCCAACGCCCGCGTGACCGCGTCCCAGGCCGAGGTGACGCCGTCGAACAGATGGTAGAATTTCGAACGCACATCGCGCTCGCCGCCGGCGAGGGCGATGCCGAGCGAGTTCTCGCGGGCATGGGAGAGGCCGAAGCGGAAGTCCGCCTCGGTGGTCTGCCGGCGATCGACCGCGCGGATCAGCGGCCGGCCGAGCGCGAGCGCGATCGCGCTGCCCAAGCCGGCATAGATCACCGCCAGCCAGACCAGGTAACCCGGCACGTAGTAGGGCGTGTTGCTGATGATGATGTAGGGCGCCTGGCTCAGGGACCAGAGGATCTGGGTGAAGCTCACCAGCAGCAGCAGGTCGTAGAACAGGCTGTGGCCGAGATCGATCGCGTATTCGGTGGCGCTCTTGATGTCCTCGGCGATGCGGCCGTCGGGATTGTCGTGCGGCCCCGGCAGGTAGCCGATCTGGTAGTGCCGGCCCTGCTTCATCCAGTTGTGCTCGACCTGGCGGCTGAGCCAGGCGCGCCAGCCGATCTGCAGCCGGCGCTTCACCCGCAAGTGCAGGTTCACGATGGCGACATTGCTGATCAGGATGATCAGCAGGATGCCGGAGAGGTTCGCGAACTGGTGCATCGCCTTCTGCTCGAGCGCGTCGAACAGCCAGCGCATCCAGCGATTGAGTGCCACCGGCACGCCGACCTGGCAGATGGTGAGGAACACCAGCACCAGGGTCAGCAGCCGGACCTTGATCTTCTCTTCGGAGCTCCAGTAAGGCCCGGCGATGCGCCAGAAGGTCTTGAAGAACTCCGGCCAGCTGATCAGCGCCTCGCCGGTGCCGGCGCCGCCGGCGCGCGGCTTCCCTTGCTCGGGCTTCGGGCGATGCGTGCCGCGCCGCTCGCTCATCGGGCCGTCGGTGGCGCCGGTCATCGGGCGCACATTGTCCCACGCCTTGCGGTCGGCGGGATTGTTGGTCGGGCCTTTGCCGGGCTCGCTGGGTCTCGCCATTCCCCTGCCTCGCCGCGATCAGCTGGGACCGATCGCGGTCATGATCATCGAGATGCGGCTGCCGTCCTCCGACAAGGGCAGCAGCATGATTTCATAATGTAGCAGCTGGTCATCGACGATGGCATCCCGCTCGGCGAAGCGAGGCCGTCTGCCATCGATCAGCGCAGCGTAGAAATCCTCCGTCAACTTGCGCTGGTTGGCGCGAGGCCAGTCGTGCATCCAGATGCCGGTCGCCTCGAAGCCGAGCAGACGGTACCAATAAGACCCGACCAGCCGCAAGCGATAGCGGCGTGCGCCGTCGCCCTCCGGCTCGTGGACCTCGGTCAAGGCGATGCGGTCCAGCATGAAGCGGAAGTCCACCGGATCGACGTCGGCGCGGCGGGGAAAATCCCGCGCGCCGCTGCGCTCGACCCAATAGGCCAGCAGGCGCCGGAGATCGGCGCTTTTCGGCAGCGCCTCGCTGCCGTCAGCATGGTTGATGGCTCCCCCGGACATGGAGGAAGACTATCACATCTATTCCGCGTCGAGTTCCGGGTAATGCCGGAAGATGCCCATTTCGTTGAATGGAATCCGGCGCGGCGACTCGCAATAGGCCCGAATGCGCGGCAGCGCGGCGACCGCGTCATGCACGGCGACGACTCGGGGCACCTTCCGCTCCAGCCGGCGCATCGCCCTGGGGAAGGCATAGCGCAGCCCTTCGACGGTCTGGAACAGCGAGAGGTCGACATGGCTAAGCCGCGCGCCGACCGCATGCCGGCCCTTGCCGGCCTTGTTTGCCTTGGCGACGCGCTCGAAATAGCCGAGGAATTTCGGTGCGCGGTGCGCGAGGAAGTCGGCGGCGCGGCGCTTTGCCTCCGGCTTCTGCTCCTCGTAATAGAGGCCGCTGCCGATCGGGTGATGCACGTCGTGGATCTCGACCACGAGGTCCGAGACGGTGAGCTGCAACTGATGCGCCCAGAGCCGGCCGGCCTCGGTCTTCGGCGCGAGCCCCTCCTTGTCGCCGAGATAGAGCAGGATGTTGGCGGTCTGGCCGATCATGAGCTTGCCGGCCTTGAGATAAGGCGGCGCGAAACTGGGCGTGGCGCCGGCCTGCATCAGCTTCATCATCTTCGCCTCGCCGCCGGGCTTGCGCGCGACGTCGACATAGTCGGCGCCCGCTGCCTCGAGGGCCAGGCGCACATATTCGCCGCGGCCCTGGATGCCGTCCCAGTAGTAGAGCTCGTAGCGCATGCTTTTCTCCATCGTCATGCCCGGGCCTGACCCGGGCATCTGTCTCCATTCGGCGCGAGATTGCCGGGTCAAGCCCGGCAATGACGACTTTAGGTATTAGCTGAGTATCTGGTAATGCACCTCGTGGATCACGCATTGCTTGCCGTTGATCGGCAATATGTCCTGGGGGCAGGCCGACATCGCCACGATGCAATCCATCGCCGCGCGCAGCACGACGTAGTCGCCGGGCCTGGAGACCGGCTCGCCCCATTGCGTGGCGCCGTCGCTGCCTACCGGGATATTCATCCAGAGATTGACCGGGCTCGGCACCTCGGTGACGGTGATGCCGAGCTGGCGCATGCCGGCGATCAGGTTGTCGGTGCAGTTGTCGTGGTACTCCTTGCAGCCCAAGAGGCCGTAGCGATAGTCGTCGCAGGCCGCGATCAACGTGTCGTGGATGCCGGGCGAAGTGTCCTCCTCGAGGATCAGGATCGGCCGGCGGCGGTTGGTGTGCAGCGCCTGGCCCTTCTTCGGATAGATCGAGCCCAGGGTCGGCCGCATATGCTCGACCGAGAGGAACTCCTTCAGGTCCTCGGCGCTGAAGGCCCAGGTGTCGCAGACCTGGCTGCCATGGGTGTTGATGATCTTGATCGCCTGCCCCTTGGTCAGCCGCGCCGCGCGGCCCTTGCGGGCGGGTACTGTCATCAGTTCGCTCATTCTTTCTCTCCACTCCGATAGACCCGTCGACCCCTCACCCCAGCCCTCTCCCGCAAGGGGCGAGGGGGCTTTTTTCCGCGCTCCGCGCGTAACTCATTCGGACCTTCTGCAGCAACAGCGAGCAAGAACCCCCTCTCCCCCTGCGGGAGAGGGCGGGGTGAGGGGTCGATGAAGAAGCCATCTGCACTCAGCTGCTCACCGGGCGGCGGCCGCCGACTTCGTCGATGTGTTTCAGCATGTCGGCGGGATCTTCGTAGACGCGGTAGGCGCTGGCGCGTTCCAGCTCGTCCTGGCCGTAGCCGCCGGAGAGCAGGCCGATGCCGAGGGCGCTGGCGCGTCTTGCGGCCAGCAGGTCCCAGATCGAATCGCCGACCACGGCGCAATGCTCGATCGGCACGTTGATGCGGCGCGCGGCCTCGAGGAAGAGATCGGGATCGGGCTTGGCGTAGCGGACCTGGTCGCGGGTGACGACCGCGGCCTTGTCGACATCGACGCCGAGGCGCTCGATGTTCGGCCGCGCGGTTTCCATCCGGCCCGAAGTGGCGATCGCCCAGGGGATCTTGTTGTCGGTGAGATAGGCCAGCAGCTCGCGGGCGCCGGGCAGGGGCTGCACCAGGTGCGAGCGCTGGGTGTAGGCCTGCTTGTGGCGCTGGCGCAGGCGCTCCAGCCGTTCCTCGGTGATGTCGAGGCCGGTCTCGCGCAGCAGGATGTTGGTGAAGAGTCCGCCGCTCATGCCGATCTTGCGGTGGATGCGCCAGACCGAGATCGGAATCCCTTCGGCGGAAAGCGCGTCATGCCAGGCGAGCACATGCTCGTAGACGCTGTCCACCAGGGTGCCGTCGAGATCGAACAGGAAAGCGGTCTGCGGGACGTCGGGCATGAGGGATGAGCTCCGGGAAGGGATCGCGGGGAGGGGACGCAGGCGCTATTCGAACCTCCGCAGACCCGCGGGTCAACCCCCGGATCGATACAGTCCGGGGGCGCGGGTGACGTTGCCTTAAAGTCGTCATGCGCGGGCTTGACCCGCGCATCTCGTCGGCTGTTACACTGTGGCCAAACCGGCTGCAGGGGAGAAGCAGCGATGCAAGAGGACAGGTGGCTGGGCTGGGCCGGCCTCATCTTCGCCTTCATCGTCTTCCAGGTGGTGCGCGGCGTGCTGCGCGGCGCGAAGAGCGGCGGGGCGAAGAATGGCGGCGGGGGCATGGCGCGCCTCAACGCCGCCGCCGAGCGTATCCTCAAGGAGCGCGGCGCCTCCATCACCAACCCGATTCCGCGCATGCCGGCGGCCGCCAAGCCGACGCGTGCCAAGGTGCCCGGCGCCCATAAGCCGCACGGCCATGCGCCGCTGCCCAAGTCCAGCAGCCCGGCGGTGATCCGCCGCGACGGGCTGCTCTCCAGCGGCCGCGAGCCGGTGGTGCAGCGCCGGCGCTGAAGAGGTGGCCTTGGCCGCCGCGCCGCGCTACTCTCCCGGGCCTGGGAGATCGAGGGATTCGCGTGGGGGATAAGGACATGATTCGCTGCAACGGGATGCTGGCGCTGGGCGCCGCGGCGCTGCTGGCCGCCGGCTGCGCCGCCAAGAAGGCCGAAGAGATGCCGGCCGAGCCGATGGCCGAGAGCGCGCCGATGGCCGCGGCTTTCGACCAGAGCCTGCTGGCCTCGCCGGGTGCGAAGCCGATCCTGCTCTCGAGCGAGGTGATGCCGGAGGGCGGCAGCCTGGAACAGGGCACGCTGGTCACCGGCAAGGACGGCTGGGCGGTGCATGGCGAGAGCGAGGGGGTGGCCTGGCGCTACGGCTCGTCCGATGCGGGGCAGCTCCGCGTCGCCGGCGAACCCAATACCGAATGGCAGTATATCCAGGTGCAGCAGAGCTGGGGCGTGCAGTGCAAGGCCGAGCCCGGCGGCGACGCGGGGGCGGCGGGGCGCACGCCTTGCGCGATCCTGCGCATCGCCTCGGTCGAGCCCGGCACGATGGCGACCGGCGGCCTGGCGCTCGACGAGCACGTGACCTGCGTGCGCGCCGCCAACCCGAACGCGCCCGCCACCATCAGCGTCGATGGCGCGGCGCCCGTCAGCCTGCCGCAGCCCTCGCTCTGCCTCTCCGGCGCCGACAGCGACGCCCTCCAGAAGGCGATGATCGCCGGGCAGAATGTCAGCATCGTCGCCGGCTTCTACCCGAGCGGCCCGGCGAAGACGATGAGCTTCCCGACCCATGGTCTCGCGCAGGCGCAGGCGATGCGCGCCTGGATCGTCGAGCAATACAAGGCCGGCAAGCTCAACGCGCCGGATTGAGTCCAGGCGGGCTGACGCCGACGGTTTCGAGAACATATCCATGTATGCAGTCCGTTCGCTCCTGCGCCTGATCGCGCCCGCGGCCCTGCTCTGCGCGCTCGCGGCCTGCGGGTCGGATGACGACCTGGAGACGGCGGCCGCGCCAGCGGCGCCGCCGGCGCAGACCAAGATCTCCAAGGCCGACGCCGACGCGCTCCGCGCCGAGATCTATCCCTTGTGGCAGCCGCCGGCCGAGCCGCCCTGCCACGAACAGCTCAAGGTCTTCATCCAGCTCGCCGAGGACGGCCGCGTCACCCGCGCCGACGCGAAGCCGGAACTCGGCTACGACGATCCCTGCCGCGGCGCGCAGGACGCCGCGATCCGCGCGATCTGGGCCGCGAGCCCGCTCAACGTGCCGCGCCGCCGCGACTGGGACAGCATCACGCTGATCTTCGATCCCGCTCTCCTGCGCTGAAGCTACGGAGGGCAGGCCCTCCTGCGCACTCTTCCCGTACATGCACTGTCTATGCAGACGGGGGCCGAGGGAGCCTTTGTCCGCGTCCGTGTCCTGTCCGTGTGGCGTTTCGTCTGCGTCCGTTCGGGAAAATATGATTCTGTCTGCGTCCGGTCTGCGTGGCGTCTCCTCCAAGCTGTTGGCGGCGTTGCATTCCCGTCTGCGTCGCGAAGCAGACGCGTCTGGTCTGGGGCGGCGGGGTTCGCGCGCCGTCTGCGTTGCGTGTACCGTCTGCGTCCGGTCGGGATTACTTGATCTGTCTGCGTCCTGTCTGCGTTGTGCCTCGTCCAAGGTCTTGTCCGCGTTGCATTTCCGTCCGGGTCGCCCGGCGGACGGTCGCGCCGGGGTCCGGGTCGGGATCATGCGATCCCGTCTGCGTCCGGTCTGCGTTGCGCCGCGCCGGAAGATCTGCCGGCGTGGCGGTCCGGCCTGGGTCGGGTCTGCCTGGGCGGACAGGCGGGGTGGGCATGGGCCGATTCCGTATGGGTCCGGTATGGGGTGCGCGATTCCGCCCGGCTGTTGTCGGTTGCGGGCGAGAGCGGCGGCGCGGCGCTGTCGACAACAGAAACATGCATTTGTACATGATTTGTTCTGGAAAGTCAAGCGCTGAAGCCGTATCCTCGCTGCCTGACGCGCCGGGCGAAAAGGAGAGCGGCCGATGCTCAAAGGCTCCTGTCATTGCGGCAAGACCGGCTGGACGCTGGAGGGCGATCCGGGCGGGATCACCGCCTGCAACTGCACGGTCTGCCGGCGCTATGCCGCACTCTGGGCCTATGACTTCGAGGGCGAACGGGTGGCGATCACCGGGCCGACCGCGTCCTACACCCGGCACGGAACTGAGAAGTCGCCGCTCGAATTCCTGTTCTGCCCGACCTGCGCCTGCATCCTCGCCTGGCGCGGGCTGCGGCTGGACGAGGAGGGAAGAAGGCGCATGGCCGTGAACGTGCGGCTGGCACCGCTGGAGGAAGTCGCCGGGCTGGAGATCGACCTGTTCGACGGGCTGGACACGTTCGAGGACCTGCCGCGCGACGGACGCTGCGTGCGGGATTTTGTGTTTTGATTAAAGTGCTGGTCGTCCCGCACCTGGGAGGTGGCTAAGAGTTCGCTGAGAATCTAGCGAGTTCAGTAGCTGCCAGCGCCCGGCAAATCAAACGCATCGAGATATTCAAACTCGAGGTCGTCAAACTTGGTCCGTAGGGCGGTCTCAGCAAATCCTCTTTCGCTTCCAAGTTGGAGCGATCGCAATTCATCGATGTACGAAAGGTCTGTCAGTTCTCGTGACCGAGGAATTGATTCTCCGCAAAACTTCAGAAAAAGCTCTTCATGCCTGCCCTCTACCGAGAGTGAAGAGAGTCGATCTGGCGCTACCAATGCAGACAGCGCCATTGTAGCCGCCGATTCAATTGTAACTCGATGTGGAGCGTACTCCGCACCAAGAGTGACTCTCTCGCCAGGATGCAACTCTCTCCACAACTGTGAGAACGCAGAAACTGTCGGACCGCAAAATGGCACTAGGCCATCGGCCTCTTTCGTGATGAGCCCCTGAAGCAGGGCTGCGTATGGGTTGAGTTCACTGTAGGCAGGTAAAACCGAGAGGATTGCAGGAAAGTCACTCGATGGTCCTAGGTAAAGAAGTCGATTTAAACACCACTTGTACTTTTGCAATTCCCATTTAGCCTCGGTCTTTGTGAAGACTGGGTTAGGGTCACGCACCAGATCACTTAGTCTCTGACGTATGTTTCTCCGAACCCGATGAGCGGTGTCCACAATCTCCTGTATAGTTAAGGTACGAGACGTGCGGCCGATGCTCCAGAATAACTTTCGGAGATGCAGCCAGAGTCTGTTGTACTTAACCTCGCTTCTGAATAGTTCTAGAGGAAGCAAAAAGCCCTCACCGCTTAATGCTGCTCGAAGCTCTTCGAACTGATCGGGTCTTCGCTTAAGGAGAAAGATGATCTCCCACCGCAGCTTTGAGAAAGTGTCCTCGGTATCGGTATGTATGGTGCTCTGCCATACGTTTCCCGGCACCGTTTCAGTCTTATCCTCGTTCAAGTCAAATCCGGCGCGCTCGATAGTCTCTTGCACTCTCCGCCTGACGTGATGTGCATCGGCTTTCGGAGCAACGACTGCTATGTCGTCCACGTATCGGAAATAGTTCACTCCAAACGTGCTCTGTAATTCTGTGTCGACGTCCTCAAGCGCCAAGTGGCCAAGTAGGTGACCAAGCGCTGTTCCGATGGGGATGCCTTTGCATCCTTCAATCGAAAGGAGCTGTTCGGCAACATCTTGAATGCCCTTGCCTATGTTACTGGGAATCAGAGATTGAGAGATGCGGCGCTCCAGCTTCAAAAGAAGCTGCTGCTTGCTACAGGATGGATAGAATCCTTTGATGTCAGTGACAAAGATGGAATGTTCGTTAGTTTGACCTCTCACGGCCTCATGTATTCTCGATTGCCGTTCTCGGTATCCTCGCATGAAAAAATCGTAGTTGTGTCCCGACTGCGGTTTCGGCCAGCGGTAACTATAGACGCATTGGGGTACTGCGAATGTTCGTTCATTTGAAAGGAGGGCCAATACGTAAGATTCTGTAACGAGTGTGGATGGGCTGGGGGCAAAACAAGTTCGGTAGGTCTTCACGCCTGAAGTTTCACCTTTGAATGTCAGGTAGCCCTGATATTGCATTTGGCGGCCAGTCGCGAGGCGATTGCGAGCATGCTCTTCTGCCCATGCATTCACCGTTGACTTGGACATTCCTGAGAACAGCAATCTGAGTCCAACATAGGTTGGGACGTGCTCCTTCCTCGCATGGTTCATAGCTCGAACAGCGAGAGGCACGCCCATAGCTAGCGGTTCCTCTCAAAGTCCATGATGCGCATGTTGCTAGATACCCTGCGCGAGGTGAGTTCATCGAGCCAGTCGTAGAAGTATACTTGCGGTCCAGGGTCAGTGCGGGCTTTCAGGTTTTGGAGTCTGCGGAACACAACTTCCTTGAATCGCTCAAAGACAGTCAGCGAGTCCTTAGTGCCCGGTTCAATCCAGAACAGGGAAGACATCTTGTTTGAAATTCGAAGTGCTAGATAGGCCCAGGAATCTCGTGCCTGATTTATCAACTCACTCTTGGACCCGCTCACGTTTGCAATGTGCACTATGTATTCATCGACATCCGTTGTGGGACTTAGCGCGAACCAGTTGTCGCATAGTTCGTTAGTCTGTTCGGCCGATGTCATATCCCATTGCCTGGTGCTAACTGTTACATGGATGCCGACCTGGGTTAAGGATGGCGCTATGCGAGCAAGCATAGACTCGAAAATTGAAATTGCAGTTGGTGAAAAATCAGCTCCGTAGATGGAGATATTGATTGGCAGCTTTGGAATCTTCCCTTCCAGCCGGAGTTCCGCTATTGCGGAAAGGAGCCCAATAAGCCCACCCCCCGCTCCGCAGGCAATATCAAGAAGTGCGACCCTTCCCGAAGCCAAAGATGTTAGAAACTTCTTACGGCTCTCTTCTAGATCGGCTGTCGGGCCGCATAAAAAGTAGGCTGAGCGCGACGCACCAGTCGCAAACCTGAAGCAAAAGTGATTGTGAGTTTCTAACTGGCTCTGACCGCCGTGTAGCGCTTTATCTTGCGTGCCAGTTCTTGCCGTCTCTAGAAGGTTATGCTGGTTCAGCTCAGCCGTGTAGCAGGCCCATAAGACCGAGGGCAGGCGCAGCAAATTGCTTTCCCAGAGCTTGTTCGCGAACGGCATAGCGCAGCAGAATCCCCAAGAGGCCTACATCTTGGCGTTGCGGTACGCAATTGTCACTAGGTTAAAAGTTAGCCTCGACGCGACTAGAAAGGCGGCTAGTGAAACGCATCCCAGACTTTTGGGTCTCTCTACGGCCATGTTCGGTTAGTTAGGCTCGGCACAAGCCCACCATGTAGCGTGGAGATTTCCACGTGGTGGAGTACATCTTCTGGACCTCGGCGTCAGGGATCGGTTCGAAAAGGGCCTCAAGCTGCATACCCGACGATGCAAATTCCTGAAGGTACTTTTCGACAGGTCGGTGCACGTGCGTGCTGGTTAAGGTGCAGTCTTGCTGCGCCGATATTCGAAAGGGACTCTCGATGATTATCTCACGCTTATAGCAGAACCAAGGTTCATCGGCATAGCCGTAGTAGGCCGGCCAGAAACAAGGGTGCGTAATTGAGAAGATTAGAGCGCCACCACTGCGCAACAGCGAACGGGCCGCTCTAAGGAAGGACGCCAAGTTAACAACGTCCATCAGCACCATGTTTGCTATGATCAAGTCCGCAGGAGAAGGACGACTATCAGCGTATGCTTCGATTGATAGCGCCCTGAATAAGACAGAGTCGCTAAAATGAGATGTGGCTATGGCAATGCTTCGTTCACTGGGGTCGATACCTGTTACCCGGTGCCCTCGTTGCGCCAACATGTGCGAGAGAACGCCGACTCCACACCCCGCATCTAGGATCGTTGAAACACCCTTCAGAGAGACCAGTCGTATGATCTCGGGAGCCAAGACATGCCTGAAGGTGATATCTTCTCCGCTAGTTATCTGGTCAAAGCGGACCGGAGCTAGCGCATTCCATTCTGCGACGATAGCAGCATCGGACTTTTTTGGTAGTTCACGGAACATTTTCAAATTACGAGTTCGCTGCCCGGACAAACTTGATTAGATCCTCTGCTACTGAGAAGTAAGGGTGCTCGCCGCTCTCGAATTCCTCTATGACATGTCGGTCCTTTTGAGTAACGCCAACTGCAACGCGGGCACCGTCTACTCCGTAGCCGACGATAGTGAACCGAGACTTGGGCTCATGATTTAACTGACCATATGTGATGATCTTCGCGCCGGCGGCGGCGAGCT
Source organism: Dongia sp. agr-C8 (assembly GCF_054658695.1). Lineage (NCBI taxonomy): Bacteria > Pseudomonadati > Pseudomonadota > Alphaproteobacteria > Rhodospirillales > Dongiaceae > Dongia > Dongia sp. agr-C8. The sequence goes on along the minus strand of NZ_BAAGHZ010000002.1, from coordinate 1,176,812 downwards.
GTCTTGTCACTTCGACCTGCTCCTTGACATAGACGGTCAGCTCACGGTTCCTTGCCTTCTCGATCAGGATGGTAAGAATTGATGACTTACTTGCCCAACTCATATCGCGGCTGAAGATAACGATCTGTCCTCTCGAACTGACCCACCGCTCCATAAATTGGTTGATCTGCTCGGTCTTCTTATAGGTTTTCGGTAAAGATCGGATTTTCGCGCGGACTTCGGTCGTCAGGAGGGCGAGGCCGACGGTGCAGCCAAATCCAATGACTACCCAGTGCGAGATTGGGCGTTCTTGGTCAAATGGCACTATCGTGAAGTAAAGCCCAGCGAAAGAAGCGTAAGCCGCTAACTGAGCAACTACAGTTCCAACTATTCCCAGCATGACCCTCCCCCGATCGATTTATCGGCAGAGGTTACTTCAATCAAAACGCTATTTCTACCTGTTGACGTCAACCACCGCAGGCAAAACCGTACCCCTTAGGTCATAATCCTCCGCCGCCTCGACCTTCACCCGCACCAGATCTCCGGCCTTCAGCTTCTCCGCGCCTTGGCCTTCGACGAACACGTTGCCGTCGATCTCCGGGGCGTCCGCGGCGCTGCGGCCGACGGCGAACATCTCGCCGGTTTCCTCGTCTTCCGCGCCGGCTTCGTCGATCAGCACGTCGATCTCGCGGCCGACCTTCTTCTGCATGCGGCGTTCGCTGATCAGGCGCTGGTGTTCCATGAAGCGTTCCCAGCGGTCCTGCTTCTCGTCCTCGTCGACGGCGCCTTCGAGGTCGTTGGCCTTGGCGCCCTGCACCGGCTCGTATTTGAAGCAGCCGACGCGGTCGAGCTCGACTTCGTCGAGCCAGTCGAGCAGGAAGTTGAAGTCGGCCTCGGTCTCACCGGGGAAGCCGACGATGAAGGTCGAGCGCAAGGTGAGATCGGGGACCGCTTTGCGCCAGGACTGGATGCGGGCGGCGGTCTTCTCCTGGTGCGCCGGGCGGCGCATGGCTTTGAGGACGCTCGGGCTCGCATGCTGGAAGGGGATGTCGAGATAGGGGAGGACCTTGCCCTCGGCCATCAGCGGGAGCACGTCGTCCACATGCGGGTAGGGGTAGACGTAGTGGAGGCGGATCCAGGCGTCCAAGTCGCCCAGCTCCTTCGCGAGCTCCAGGAATTTCGCCGGGACTTCGCGGCCGCGCCATTTGCTGGGCGCGTATTTGATATCGACGCCGTAAGCCGATGTGTCTTGCGAGATCACCAGCAGCTCCTTGACGCCGGCCTTCACCAGGTTCTCGGCTTCGATCATCACGTCGCGGATCGGGCGGCTCACGAGATCGCCGCGCAGGCTCGGGATGATGCAGAAGCTGCAGCGGTTGTTGCAGCCTTCGGAAATCTTCAGATAGGCGTAGTGGCGCGGCGTGAGCTTGAGGCCGGCGGGCGGCACCAGGTCGAGGAAGGGGTCGTGCTTCGGCGGCACCGCTTCGTGCACGGCGGCGACCACGCTCTCATATTGCTGCGGGCCGGTGACCGCGAGCACGCCGGGGTGTGCGGCGCGGATCTCGTTCGGGTTGCCGCCCATGCAGCCGGTGACGATCACCTTGCCGTTCTCGGCCAGAGCCTCGCCGATCGCGTCCAGGGATTCCTGGCGCGCGGAATTGAGGAAGCCGCAGGTGTTGACGATGACCACGTCGGCGCCGTCGTAGGAATCCGAGATCTCGTAGCCCTCGGAGCGCAGCGTGGTCAGGATCCGCTCGGAATCCACCAGCGCCTTCGGGCAGCCGAGGCTGACGATGCCGACCTTGGGGTTCGGTTTCTTCTTCGCCCGCGGCGGCCGGGCAGGGGTCTGGATGTCGCTCATGGGGCGGGGAGGTACTCGGATTTGCGGCGGGTGTCCAGGCATCGGCATGCAGGGCGGGTGTGCATGGGGTGGATGGACCCTGCCGGGATAACTCCGCCGTCATGCCGGGACTTGGTCCCGGCATCCACGCCTTTGTTTCCATTGACAAAAGTGAAGGCGTGGATCCCGGGACCAAGTCCCGGGATGACGACCGAATCCATGGCAGCACCTTGGCTGACGACTGGCCCGATTGGATCGGCCCGCCGTGGCCCTATGCCCCCGTGTCTGGAAAAGTTAACTTCCGCCTGCCGGGGCGTTGCGTTGCAGTTGTAGGGGGCCGGCGGGGGATGATCGATCAGCTGATCGCCGAACTGGGCGCGCATTGGCCTTTGCTGCTGGCCTCCAGCGCCGCGATCTTTCTCGCCGCGATCGTGCGGGGGTTTTCCGGCTTCGGCTTCTCGCTGCTGTCGATCACCGCGATCTCGCTGTTCATGCCGACCCAGGCGATCGTGCCGTCGATCTTCATGCTGGAGGTCGCGGCGTCGCTCAATCTCATTCCCTCGATCTGGCGCGAGATCGACTGGCGCGGCTTGGCCTGGCTGCTGCTCGGCTATGTGATCGGGCTGGCGCCGGGCATCTATGCGCTGGTCTATGCGCCGGAAGCGCCGCTGCAGATCGCCCTCAGCCTCTTCGTCATCGCGACCAGCATCGTGATGCTGCGCGGCTTCCGGCTGGAGCGCACGCCGGGGCCGGCCGCGACCACGGCGACCGGCGTCGCCTCGGGCCTGCTGAACGGCGCCTTCGGCACCGGCGGGCCGCCGGTGGTGCTGTTCTATTTCTCGACGCCCGCCGCCGCCGCGGTGGGCCGCGCCTCGGTGATCGCCTTCTTCCTCTCGACCGACACGCTGGGCCTCGCGGGCCAGGCGATGAGCGGCATCATCACCCTGCAGAGCTTCGTGCAGTTCATCGCCTGGCTGCCGGCCCTGCTGGTCGGCGTCGCGCTCGGCAGCAAGGGCTTCCAGCATATGGACCCGGCGAAGTTCCGCCAGGCCGTGCTGTGGATCCTGCTGCTGCTGGCGGTGGTGGGGCTGGTGAAGGGCGGCACTCAGCTGCTGGCGTGAACCGCAGGACAAGTGTCCGCGACCAACTTCCGATTGCCAAGCCACGCGCCTGGGCCGCAGAATAGCGGCAGGGGCCGCGTGGCATTCGAGGGGGAGTTCATGGCACAGGATATCGGCGCAACCGGCGTGCAGTTCCAGGTCGGGCGCGTGATCAGCACCAGTCTCGCGGTGTTCGGCCGCAATCTCGGGCCGTTCATGGTGATCGCCCTGATCATCGGCATTCCCTACCTGCTGGTCTCGCTGATGACCGTGTCCTCGATCGACGTCGAGGCGATCCAGGCGACCGGCCAGCTGCCCTCCGGCTTCTGGGGCATGGTGGTGATCGGCATCCTGATCTACATGCTGACCTATGCGCTGACCCAGGCCGCCCTGGTCTACGGCACGGTGCAGGATTTGCGCGGCCAGAAGGCCTCGTTCGGCGACTGCCTCTCGCGCGGCCTCGCGGTGCTGCCGCGGGTGCTGATCGTGGCGCTGCTGGCCAGCATCGGGATCTGGATCGGCTCCCTGCTGCTGCTGGTGCCCGGCGTGATCCTCATGGTGATGTGGTGGATCGTCAATCCGGTGCTGGTGGTCGAGGGCGCCGGCGTCGGCGAGGCCTTCAGCCGCAGCCGCGAGCTGACCCGCGGCCACCGCTGGCAGATCTTCGGCATCCTGCTGCTGGTCGGCGTGGTCTACTGGGTCGCGAGCTTCGTCCTCGGCATGATCGGCGGCGCGATCGGCATGCTCGGACAGCAGATCCTGAGCGCCATCGTCATGCTGTTCTTCTCGGCCTTCGCCAGCGTGCTCACCGCGGTCGGCTACTATTATCTCCGCGCCGAGAAGGAAGGCATCATCATCGACGACCTCGCCAAGGTGTTCGACTAGCGAGGGCGTCGGGTTGAGCCTGGAGAGCACGGCGGCGGCGCTGCCGCCGGAGGCGCAGTTTTCCATCCGCGGCACCTTGAGCACCAGCCTCGCGGTGTTCGGGCGCAACCTGCTGCCCTTCCTCACCGTCGCCGCGGTGGTCAGCCTGCCGTATTTCCTGATCCAGACCTGGTTCGACCAGCGGGCGATCCAAGCCGGGGATTCGGGCCTCGGCGGCGAGGGCCTGCTGGCCCTCGGCCTCCAGACCATGACCTTCGGCCTGCTGCAGGCGGTGCTGACCTACGGCACGATCCAGGACCTCCGCGGCCAGCCGGCCGGGATCGGCGACTGCTTCCGCGGCGGCTTCGCGCAGACCGGCGAGGTGCTGGGCGGGGCGCTGATCTACGGCCTGATGCTCGGCGTCGCGACCATGCTGTTCATCATCCCCGGCATCCTGGTCTACCTGCGATATTGGGTGTTCATCCCGGCGATGGTGATCGAGAAACGCAAGACCGGCGCGAGCTTCGCCCGCAGCGTCGCGCTCACCGCCGGCCGCCGCTGGGCGATCCTCGGCCTCGCCGCCATCGTCTTCGTGAGCCAGCTCGCGATCGTGATCGCGGTGATCCTGCTGCTGCCGATCGACTCGCTGCTGGCCAATATCGCGGTCACCCTGCTGGTGGTGCTGTTCAGCACCTTCTCCAGCGTGGTCGCCGCGGTCGGCTACTATCACCTGCGCGCCGAGAAGGAAGGCGTCCTCATCGACGACATCGCGCGGGTTTTCGACTAAAGCCAGGCAATCGGTAGTGCGGGAGCGGCGCGCGAAGTTCGCATTGCGCGCGCCGCCCCCGCCGCCGCAGAATGCGCGCGAAGATTTGGCGGGGAAGGTCCATATGGCGATGGACGGCAATGCGGCCGGCGGGCCGCCGCGCTTTGCGGTCGGCAGCGTGATCTCGGCCGGCGTCGGCCTGCTGCTCGCCAATATCTGGCGCTTCCTCGGCATCATCCTCGCGGTCGCGCTGCCGGCCGGCCTGGCGCTGATCCTGCTGGCCGCGGGGATGCAGCTCCACCCGGGGACCAGCGCCGGCGGCGTGCCTTCGCTGCAGGGCGCCCGCGCCGCGCAGTTCCTGGCGCTGCTGGTGATCTTCGTGCTGGCGATGCTGGCCTATCTCCTGATTCTGAACGCGGTCACTTTCGGCACGCTGCAGAGCCTGCGCGGGCGCAAGGTGGAGATCGTCGCCAGCCTCGCCAACGGCCTGGTCGCCTTGCCGCGCGCCTTCCTCGCCGGCCTGGTCTTCGCCGCGATCGGCGGCGGCATCGGCTTTCTGGTGGTCTCGATCGGCGGCGCCATGGCCATGGGCGGCAGCGCCCTCGGCGGAATCGCGGCCGGGCTCGTGCTGATGGCGGCGATCTTCTACCTGGTGGTGCTGTTCTGGGTGTTCCTGCCGGCGGTGGTGGTCGAGCGCGCCGGGCCGATCGCCTGCTTCATCCGCAGCACGGCGCTGACCAAGGGCTACCGCTGGAAGATCCTCGGCATCCTGCTGCTGGTGGTGGTCGCCAATACCGGCGTCACCCTGCTGACCAAGCTGCTGGCGATGGGCGGGGCGCCGGCGGCGAGCGCAGCGCTGGACCTCGCCGCCAACCTGTTCTTCCTGGCCTTGAGCACGGTGCTGTCGACCGTCGGCTACACCCTGCTCCGCGCCGAGAAGGAAGGGGTGCCGATGGAAGACGTGGCCGGCGTGTTCGACTGAGAGGCAGCATGACGGACGAGGCCTATGCGCTTGCCGAGACGCCGCGCTTCTCGCCCGGCCGGGTGATCGCCGACAGTTTCGAGACCTTCGGCCGGATCGCGCCGCAGCTCGCGGGAATCGTCCTCATCATCGCCGTGCCGCTGTTCGTCTGGCTGGTGCTCGGCGGCAAGAAGCTGCTGGTGCAGTTCGCCGCGACCGCCAGCCTGGAGGCCTCGAGCCAGAATTTCGACCCCGTCATGGCGACCCTGCTGCTGCTGGTCGGGCTGACCGGTCTCGCGGTCCACGGCGCGGTGACCGATGCCGCCTTCCAGGACCTGCTGGGCGAGCCCGCCGACCTGCTGCAGAGCCTCGGCCGCGCGCTGGTGATGGCGCCGAGCCTGGTCGGCGCCGGGTTGTTCGTGGCGGTGCTGTTCGGCTTCTCGCTGGTGATGCTGGCGCTGGCCGCCGGGCTGCTGACCGCCGCGCTGCATTGGAGCTTCGGCCTGCTGCTGGCCCTGGGCGGCGCGGCCGGCCTCGCCGCCCTGGCGCTGCGCTGGTGGCTGATGATCCCGGTGATCGTGGTCGAGGGGACCGGGCCGGTCGCCTGCATCAAGCGCAGCACGCAGCTGACCGAAGGCCAGCGCTGGAAGCTGTTCGCCCTGCTGCTGACGCTCTATCTGCCGCAGCTGCTGGTGAAGCTCTTGCTGGTGGTGGCGACGCCGGTCCTGGGCGCGGTGGTGATCGCGGTGCTGAACATCATCGTCTCGGGGGTGTTCATCGCCTTCAACGCGGTGGCGACCACGACCATCTACGGCCATCTGCGGGCAATCAAGGAAGGATCGGGACTGGCCGGGCTGGCGGAGGTCTTCGAGTAGCGGTCAGCGCCCGGCCTTCAGGCCGTTCTTGTCGTGCCCGCTCTGGTCATGCTTGTCCTTGCGGCGGTGGCCGAACAGCAGGCGGCGCTCGAGATGGGCGCGCTGGGCGGCGTAGAAGGCCTCGAGGAAGGCGGTCGCGTCGATGCGCTGCGTCTCCGGCGCCGGCTGGTTGGCGTCGGGCCAGCCGATCTTGGCGCGGATGCGCTTGGCGATCTCCTCGCGGCCGGCGGCGCTGCCGGCCTCGGCGCGGCGCAGCACCGCTTCCAGGGTCTGCAGCTCGTAGACGCCGTAGTGGCCGAGCTGGGCCGGGGTGAAGCGGTAGGGCGAGGCCGTGACTTGGCGCGACCGGGTCAGCGGGATCGCGCTTTGCGGCCGGCTGGTGAGGTCGGGGAGCAGGGCCGCCTTGGGCGCGGCGATCACCAGCGTCCCCGCCACCATGTCGCCGACCCTGAGGCCGTCGCGGTTGAACAGCGGCATCAGGGTGAAGATCCCCACCCAGGCCAGCATCAGCAGCTGCTCGAGCGCCTCGAAGCCGGTCAAGCTGGGCACCGCGAGCACGGTCAGCGGCATGAAGACCTCGACCTCGCGCATGAGATTGCGCACCACGATCGATTCCGGCCGGAGCGGGCCGCCGCTGCGGTCGATCACCCGGAGGCCCAGGATGCGCTTGCCCGGCGTGGCCCCCCGCCAAGCGAGCTCGGTGATCGGGAAATAGAAGATCCGCAGCAGGAAGAAGGCGAGGACGCCCACCACCAGGGCCCAGATCTCGATCACCGAAGCGGTGAAGGCGAGCGCGATCCCGCCGACGACCATAACGATGATGATGAACACGACGTCGAGCACGAAGGCGGCGGCGCGCGAGCCGCGATCGGCGAGCTCGACCACCAGCGGCACGCCTTCCGGCGTCACGATCGCGCGCTGGCGGCGCCCCAGGGGCAAGCCATTGAGCGCCTGGCCCGCGGTCTCAGTGACGGTCGTCATCGGTCTTCTTCATCGGGGCCGGGCGGCAGCGGCTGCAGGAAGTAGAAGGCCCAGAAGGCCAGCATCAACCCGCCGATCGCATAGCGGGCCCAGAGCGTCACCACCCATTGCCGGGCATAGCCTTCGAGCATGCCGGCGACGCAGAACATCAGCACGCAGCCCAAGGCCACCTGGCCGGCGGTCCGCCCGGTCTCCGCCAGGGCGCCGAGCCGGGTCTTGCCGCCGGGGAAGAGGATGGCGCGCGCCAGCGCGAAGCCGGCGCCGCCGGCCAGCATGATCGCCAGCAATTCGGTCGAGCCGTGGATGATCAGCCAGCCGCCGATCTCGATGCCGAGGCCGTGGCTGACATAGAGCGCGACGAAGGCGCCGAGCATCAGCCCGTTCTGGATCAGCAGCAGGGCGGTCGGCAGGCCGAAGGCAAAACCGAGCGCGAAGCAGACGATGCCGATCCCGGCATTGTGCACGAAGAGGAAGGAGGCGAAGGCCGAGAGCAGGTCGCCGGGCGCGGTGTCGTTGTCGTAGAGCACCGCGCGCAATTCCGCCGCGGTCGAGGTCGGCATCCGGCCCTGGGCGGAGCTCTCCGGCATCAGGGTGTAATACCATTCCGCATTGTTCATGCAGAGGAAGTAGCCGGCGAAGGCGGCGATCACCGAGAGCAGGATCGCGAGCAGAATCGGCCGGGCGAGTTCGCGGACCGCCGCCGGGAAGCCGCGGCGGACGAAAGCGCTCGCCACCGCGAAGAAGCCCTTGCGCGGCCCGTAGATCTGGAAATAGGCGCGGTTGGCGAGGCTCTCGAGATAGGCCAGCAGGCCCTGGTCGAGCGAGATCGAGCGCGCGACCGAGAGCGAGGACAGGGCGCCGCGGTAGAGGGTGGGCAGGCGGGTCAGCTCCTGCGGCGTGAGGCTCCGGGGCGAGCCCTTGCGGAGCTTCTCCAGGAGGTCTTCGAGCTCGCGCCAGCTGGGCTCGCGCTCGCGGCGGAACTGGGTGCTCTTGAGGACCGCGGATTCCATCAGGGTTGCCGGGACGCCGCGGCCGTCAAGCCGGCGCTACTTCTTGAAGTTCTGCTTGTAGGACGACTCGCTCTTCACGCCCTCCTTGCCGTCTTTCTTGGGCTTCTTCTTCTCGCGCGCCGATTTCTGCTGACCCTTGGCCATGATGGGCTCCCGATTTGTTCAACCGCAATAAATGTACACGTCCCGCGGCCAAGGTCCAGTGTCACCCTACGCCGGGTAAGGTGTTGCGCCGGACGCATGGGCGCCCCGGCATCGGGCGGGGGCGCAATCCGGCGCGAAGCGGCTATCTTTGCCGGAACATTTGATCGGAGGCCTGCCCGTGATTCCCTTCTCCGTCCTCGACCTCTCGCCGATCTGTCAGGGCGGGACCGCGTCCGATGCCTTCCGCAACACCCTCGACCTCGCGCAGAACGTCGAGCGGCTGGGCTACCGGCGCTACTGGCTGGCCGAGCATCACAACATGCCGGGGATCGCCAGCGCCGCCACCGCCGTCGTGATCGGCCATGTCGCGGCCGGGACCAGGACCATCCGGGTCGGCTCGGGCGGCATCATGCTGCCGAACCACGCGCCGCTGGTCATCGCCGAGCAGTTCGGGACCCTGGAGTCGCTCTTCCCCGGCCGGATCGATCTCGGCCTCGGCCGCGCACCCGGCACCGACATGCGGACCGCGCGGGCGCTGCGCCGCAACCTTGCCGGCAGCGACGACAGCTTCCCCCAGGACGTGATGGAGCTCTTGGCCTATTTCAGCGCCCCGATGCCAACCGAACAGCAGGTGATGGGCGGCCAGGTCCGCGCCGTACCGGGCGCCGGGCTGAACGTGCCGCTCTGGATCCTGGGCTCGAGCCTGTTCGGCGCCCAGCTCGCGGCGGAACTGGGGCTGCCCTTCGGCTTCGCCTCGCATTTCGCGCCGGACCACCTGATGCAGGCGCTCTCTATATATAGAGAGCGATTCAAGCCCTCGCCGCAGCTCGAGAAGCCGCATGCCCTGGCCTGTATCGGGGTCTTCGCCGCCGCGACCGATGCCGAGGCGCGGCGGCTGTTCACCTCGCTGCAGCAGCAGTTCATCGCGCTCCGCCGCGGCACGCCGGGCCCGCTGCCGCCGCCGCTGGACAGCATGGAAGGCCACTGGTCGCCGCAGGAGCGGATGATGGTGGAGCATAGCCTGATGTATTCGGTGGTCGGCGGCCCCGATACGGTGCGCCAGGGCCTGGCCGAGTTCATCCACGCGACCCAGGTGGACGAGCTGATGATTACCGCGCAGATCTACGACCACGCGGCGCGGGTGCGTTCTTTCGAGATCGCCATGGAGCAGCGCGAGCAGCTGGCGACCGATAAGCAGCGGCGCGCCGGCTAGGGGGACTGCGTTGGAGGTAATACGGCGACCGCGTGCCTGGGCCGAGGTCAACGTGGAGATGCTCAACATGCGTGGGGTCGGTGCCCGGGAGCCTAGAGCGAGAGGAGCGTAGCCCGAAGACTTGTGCAAATGGGCTCGACCGGCGGCCGGCAGTGAGATATTTCTCCAGGCCCGCCGCAAGAAGCATTTCCAGTCATGTCCCCCGTCGCACTTCACCGCCAGCCGCTGCGCGGCCTCGCCTATATGGCGGTGGCGATCTTGCTGTTTTCCGCCATGGATGCGGCGGCGAAGTGGCTGACGACTGGATACAGCGTGGTCGAGATCGCGCTGTTCTCGCGGCTGCTCTCGCCCGTGCTGTCGTTGGGGGTGGCACTGCATCAAGGCGGCATCGGCACGTTGCGGACGCGGCATCCCGGCTGGCATCTTGCGCGGGCCACGGCCAACGGCGTGACCCTGGTCACCTTCTTCGCGGCGCTGATCTATCTGCCGCTGGCGGATACGGTGGCGATCACCTTCGTCAGCCCGCTGATCATGAGTGCGCTGGCCGTGCCGCTGCTCAAGGAGCGCGTCGGCCCGCGGCGCTGGATCGCGATCGTGATCGGCTTTGCCGGCGTGCTGGTGATCACGCAGCCGAGCGGAGTCGGCTTCGGGCTGGGCGCGGTCCTGGCGCTTTCCGCGGCACTCGGCAGCGCGTTCGAGATCATCCTGACGCGGCGGATGAGTGCCACCGAGAGCAGCCACAGCATCCTGTTCTGGTCGTCCTCGCTGATGATCGTCGCCTTCGGGTCGGTCGTGCCGTTCGCCTGGACGACGCCGGTGCCGGCCGACTGGCCGGCGATCGCGGTCCTGGCGCTGTCCGGCAGCTGCGCGCAGTTCGCCCTGGTGCAGGCGTTCCGCTATGGCGAAGTCTCGATGCTGGCGCCGCTGGAATACAGCGCGCTGATCTGGGCGACGCTGTTCGGCTATCTGTTCTGGGGCGACCTGCCGACCCTGACCGTGCTCGGCGGCGTCGCCATCATCGTTGCCAGCAGCGCCTATGTCGCGCATCGCGAGGCCCGGGCCAAGGGGCAGGCGACGGCACCGACCCGGGACCTGATCTAGAGAACGTGGCGATACTGGATGAAGCCGGATTTGTCGGCGATCCGGTCGTAGAGCTGCATCGCCGTCTCGTTGGTTTCATGGGTCAGCCAGTAGACGCGCGCGCAGCCGGCCGTTTTCGCCGCCTGATACACATGCTCGATCAGCTTGCGGCCGACACCGCCGCCGCGCAGATCAGGCGCCGTGAACAGGTCCTGGAGATAGCAGTAGTTGCCGATGGTCCAGGTGGAGCGGTGCTCGATATAGTGCACCAGGCCGACCGCGCGCGTGCCGGCCCAAGCCAGCGTGCCGTTCACCGGCTCGTGGGGGTCGAGCAGGCGCTCGAAGGTGGTCGCGGATACTTCCTTGGCGATATCGACCTTGTAGAATTCCTGGTATCCGCGCCAGAGCGGCATCCAGGCATCATGGTCCTCGCGTCGGATCGGCCGGATGAGGATGTCGGCGGCGGCCATCGCGATCTCCTTCTTCAGAAACTGAGCTTGTGAACCTGCTGTCCCGATGCGTCGAAGTTTCCGGGCTCCAGCCATTTTTCATAACCGGCCTTCAGGCGCGGCCAGTCCCGGTCGAGCATGGCAAACCAGGCGGTGTCGCGGTTCTTGCCCTTGACCACCATATGCTGCCGGAAGATGCCTTCGAAGCTGAAGCCGAAGCGCTCGGCCGCCCGCTTCGAGGGTTCGTTCAGGTTGTTGCACTTCCATTCGAAGCGGCGGTAGCCGAGATCGAAGACGCGTTTCGCGAACAGGAACAGCGCTTCGGTGGCGACGCGGCTGCGCGCAATCGCCGGACCCCAGAGGATGTTGCCGATCTCGATCACGCCATGGACGGGATCGATCCGCATCAAGGACTGCCGCCCCTCGGCCCGACCGGTCCGCTTGTCGATCACGGCGAAGAACAGGGGATCGGCGCCGGCCGCGGCCTTTTCGACCCAGGCGTTGAAGGCCGCCGCATCGGCCGGCGCTGCCTCGAACAGATAGCGGAACCGGTCCGCGGCACCCTCGGCCTGCGCCGAAGCCAGGAGGTCGGCGGCATGCCGCGCGGGGTCAAGCGGTTCCAGGCGGGCGTAACGCCCGTCGATGGGCGCGCGTTCGGGGCGCGGAACGCCCTTCCAGTTCGAGAGATCCATGGGCACAAATCCTGAGCTGCAAGCCGGTCTCAGATGTGCGCCATAAAGCGGTATCCTGTAAAATACCACTTCGGCCAAAATCAAGGGTCCACTTCCGCAACCGGCAACCGCGCGGCCGCCACCGGCGGCGTGGCCGCGGCAGGCGAACCTGCAACCCACGGACCTTGGTCCGATGTGCAGGCGCCGGAAGTCTGCCACTATGGGCGCCGGTGGCGCCTTCCGGGCACAGGGGAAAGACAGCGATGGTTTCCGGAGCCGGCAGCGGATCGACCGGGTTGCCCAAGCGGGCGGCGGCGGTCCCGGCCGATCAAGCGACGTTCCCGCGGATCCTGCGCCGAATGCGGGCCTTGCGGCTCGACCAGCAGTTCATGCTGGCGGGGAGCCTGGTCTCCCTGCTCGGCATGGCCGTGATCGGCGCCTGGGTCACCGACAAGATCGTCGAGAGCGTGACGCGAAACTCCGCCATTGCCGCGGCGATGTACATGGAGAGTTTCATCGCGCCGCTGTCGCAGGAGCTGGGCTCCGACAACGCGCTGTCGCCGGCGACGGTCGCGCGCCTGCACCAGGTACTGGCCACCGAGCCCTTCGTCGACCGGATCGTGTCGGTCAAGATCTGGAAGAAGGGCGGGCTGGTCGCCTTCAGCACCGAGAGTGACCTGATCGGCCGCCGTTTCGAGCCGAACGAAAGCCTGCGCCGGTCCTGGGCGGGCAAGCTCGAGGCCGAGTTCAACGAGATCGAGGACGAGGAGGCGGCCTCGGAGCGCGCCAGGGACATCCCGCTGCTCGAGGTCTACAACCCGGTCCACTCGATCGAAACCGGGAAGATCATCGCGGTCGCGGAGTTTTACCAGAACGCGACCGAGCTGCAGCACGATCTGGTCCGGGCCCGGGTGACGTCCTGGCTGGTGGTGGGCGCCGTCTGGATCGTCACCTTCGCCCTGCTGTTCGGGATCGTGCGGAGCGGCAGCCGCCTGATCGGCCGCCAGCATGCCGAGCTCGAGGCCCGGTTCGCCGAGCTGTCGCGCGTCTCCAGCCAGAACGAGAAGTTGCGCCTTCGCATCCAGAACGCCTCGCTGCGCGCGGCCGAGCTGACCGAGCGGCAGCTGCGCCGGATCAGCGCCGATCTGCATGACGGCCCGGCCCAGGCGCTGGCGCTGGCCTCGCTGCGGTTGGAAAAGCTGGCGCAGAGTCCCGGCGCCGAGCAGGCTGAGGCCGGAACGATCCGGCAATCCCTGGACGAGGCGCTGCGGGACATTCGCAATCTCTGCCGGGGCATCACGCTGCCGGAGCTCGAAGGGCGGAGCATCGCGCAGGTGCTGGAGCTGGCGGTGGAGACGCATGAGCGAAGGACCAAGACTGCCGTCGCGCTCGCCGACGGGACCGGCGCCACCGGCGCGCTGAGACCGGCGCATCCGGTGCTGATCTGCATCTATCGCTTCGTCCAGGAATGCCTGATGAACGCCTTCCGGCATGCGGGTGGGCGCGATCAGCGCGTCGAGGCCTGCATGCTGGAGGGTTCGCTGCAGATCGAGGTCATCGATGCCGGGCCGGGGCTGGCGCAGACGCCGACCGATCCAAACCATGCACCCCTCGGTCTGCTCGGCCTGCGCGAGCGTATCGAGGTGCTGGGCGGCGTCATGCGCTCGGAGAGCGGCGCCGCCGGCGGGACCCGGCTCACCATGTTGTTGCCGCTGACCAAGGATAGCGAATGAAGGGGGATCGGGCATGAAGGGACCGATTCGCGTCGTCATCGCCGATGACCATCCGCTGTTCCGCGACGGGGTGGTGCGCAGCTTGCGGGAGAGCGGCGATATCGAGGTGGTCGGCGAGGGCGGGTCGGCCGAGGAAGCGGTGCGGCTGGTCGATCTCCATCTGCCGGACATCGTCTGCCTCGACATCTCGATGCCCGGCGGCGGCATCCAAGCGGCCCGCGAGATCGGCCGCAACTACCCCGCGGTCCGGATCGTCATGCTGACGGTTTCCGAGGCCGACGACGATGTGCTGGCGGCGCTGCAGGCGGGGGCACGCGGCTATGTGCTGAAGGGCGTCGGCGCCCGCGACCTGGTCGAGCTGCTGCGCGGCGTCGCGGACGGCGCTTCCTATGTTTCGCCGGACCTGGCCGCGCGCGTGCTGACCGCGATGAAGCGGCCGGCCGGCGTGGGCCAGCCGATCGACGACCCGATCGCCGCGCTCTCGAAGCGGGAGGAGCAGATCCTGCACCTGCTCGCCCAGGGACTGAGCAACAAGGAGATCGGGCGCCAGCTCGAGCTGCAGGAGAAGACGGTCAAGCATTACATGACCAACATTCTGCAGAAGCTCCAGGTCCGCAACCGGGTCGAGGCCGCGCTGCTGGCCCGCGAACACGGAGTCTGACGGCCCGGGCCCGTTCGATCGGCGCTTGCGGGTCAGACCAAGGTCCGACGGACGCTCGGACCTCTGCGGCAGAAGCATCGGACCATGACCGGTTTCGCCCCCGTCGCCGCTTGCGCGACGATCGCCAGCGTCACGGAACGCATGGAAAGGAAAACGCCATGAATGTCTCGAAAAAGCGGCTGATCGGCGCGCTGCTCGCCACGCTGGCGACGGCGGCTGTCTCGCCGCTGTCGTCCGCCTACGCGCGGCACGGCGCCGATGATCCGGCCGGACACGATGCCGGCGACGACCGCGGCGGAGGCGGCGGCGGGCACGGCAAGGACGACCCGTCCGGCCATCGCTGACAGGCGCAGCGGGCGAGGACGCGTCCGAACCCGCTTTGCTCGCACTCTACCATCAATGGGAGATTCCAGATGACGATCGCCAGTCCAAGAACAGCACTGCCCCTAGCCCGGATCGCCTTCACCGCGCTGTCGATTTTGACAGCGGGCGTGGGGTTGACCGCCCTGCCGCTGGGTGAGATCGCGCGCGCCGACAGCGGCCATGGCGGCGAAGGCGGCCATGACGGCGGCGACCACGGCGGCGGCAGCGGCCACGGCGGCAGCGGCTCCGGCGGCAGCAGCGGGCATGGCAGCGGCGGGCATGGCGCCGACGATTCCGCCGGCCACGATGCGAACGACGACAAGGGCGGCCAGCGCGGCGGCCATGGCGCCGACGATCCGGCTGATCACGACGCGAACGACGATAACGGCGGCCAGCGCGGCGGCCATGGCGCCGACGATCCGGCCGATCACGATGCGAACGACGACAACGGCGGCCTGCGGCCGGCGCCGACACCCAAGTAGTCGCGCCAAGCCGTCCCGCAGCGACAGGCCGGCCGGGCGCAACACCCGGCCGGCTTTCGCTCACGGATGGCCCGGCCTCCTAATGTCGTCTGACCTTGCGGCGCGCACGGAGCTTCTCGGCGCCGACGATCTCGTTGCGCTCCGCCATCTCTCGCAGCGCCTTGACGCTCACGCCGACCCGCCGGACCACCTTGCCCCGTTCCGGCGGGTAATAGGCTTCCAGCTTCTTCCCGGCGATCGCCTCGCCGATCACGGCCGCGATGACCTCGGGCTCGACCGCGTTTCCGGCAAAGGCCATCCGGGTCGCGTCGTTCTCGGCCTCCTTCTCCAGCATGGGCGTCTCCGTGGCGGACGGATAGACGATGGTGAAGTCGAGTCCCGATTCGCGTTCTTCGAGCGCCAGGGCGAGGTGGAAGGCGCGCAGCGCGTGCTTGGCCGCCGCGTAAGACGAGAGGCCGGGGAAGGGCAGGAAGGAGACCATGCTGGCGATGGTGACCAGATGCCCGTGCCCCTGCCGCTTGAACCTGGGCAAGGCGGTCATCATTCCGGTCAGCGGGCCGATGAAATTCGTGTTCATCGTATCGGCGTGCAACGCCACCGGAATATCGCGGGCATAGCCGGTATGGACCACGGCGGCGTTGTTGATCAGCACGTCGAGCTGCCCGAACCGCTTCCAGGCGAGATCGAGCGCCCGGTTCCATTGCCGCTCCGAGCGGATGTCGAGGGAAACGGCAAAGGCCGCCGCGCCGCATTCCTTCGCGACGGCCTGCGCGCCGCCCTTGTCGATGTCGGCGATCGCGACCTTGCATCCCTGCGACGCCAGCAGCAGCGCCGTCGCCTTGCCGATCCCGCTGGCGCCGCCGGTGATGAGGACGGTCCGAGATTCGCTCCGCCGCATCGCGCTCAGCCTTTGCGCGTCACGGGGCGGGTGTGGAACTTGATCGCCATCGTGGTCTCCTTGCGGGCTCAGGATTGCCGGCGGGTGCGCTGGAACATCGGGCCGCCGCGCCAGCGCGGGAAGCCGTAGCCGTGCACCTCGACGAGATCGATGTCGCTGGCCTGGGCGGCGATGCCTTCATCGAGGATCGCCTGGCCCTCGGCCGCCATGGCGTCGATCAGGCAGTCGGCGATCTCGGCCGGAGTCATCTCGCGCTTTCCGGCGACCAGCGGCGCCAGCAGCCTCGCGGTCTCGGGCGAGACCCGCGGCGTGCGGTCGCCCGGCTGGTAGTCGTACCAGCCGCCGCCGGTCTTCTGTCCCTTGCGCCCGGCGCGCACCAGGATGTCGCCGGGGCTTTCGGGCACGGCCTCGCCGCGCGCCCGGGCGGCTTCCCGATGCATGTAGGAAATGTCGAGGCCGGAGAGGTCCTGCACTTCGAAGGGTCCCATGGCCAGGCCGTAGGCGCGCATCGCGCCGTCGATCGCTTCGATCGCGACGCCGGCGCGCAGCAATGACTCGGCCGCGCCGCGGTAGCGGCGCAGGATGCGGTTGCCGATGAAGCCGTCGCAGATTCCGGAGCGCACCGGGATTTTTCCGAGCTGCTGCGCGAGCGCGAAAGCGGTCGCGAGCACTTCGGGCCGGGTCTGCGGCGTCGGGATGATCTCGAGCAGTTTCATCACCTGGGCCGGGCTGAAGAAATGCAGGCCGATCAGCCGCTCGGGATTCGGCAGGTCCTCGGCGAGCTGGCGCGGGTCGAGGTAGGAGGTGTTGGTGGCAAGAATCGCATCGGCCCGGCAAGCAACGGCCAGCCGGCGAAACACCTCGCGCTTCACGGCGAGATCCTCGAACACCGCTTCGATCACGAGATCGCAATCGCGGAGATCGGCGAAGTCGGTGCTGAAGCGCGTTCCGGCCAGCCGCGCCGCCGCCGCTTCGGCGGTCAGCCTGCCCCGCTGCTGGGCGGCGTCGAAGACCGCCTTCAGTGCCATCCGGGCGCGATCGCGACTCTCGGTGTCGCGTTCCACCAGGATGACCGGAAGATCCGCATCGCGCAGCGCCGCGGCGATGCCGACGCCCATGGTGCCGCCACCGACGACCCCCACCTTTCGCAGGGGGAGCGCGGCGATCCCCTTGAGATCGGCGGGTCGCGGTGCCGCGCGCTCGGCGAAGAAGAGGGAGCGCAGCGCGGCGGCCTCCGGCGAGCCCCGCAAATACAGGAACAGGGCGCGTTCGTTCCGCAGTCCTTCCGATACCCCGTGTTCGGCGCCGTAGCGGATCGATTCCAGGGCCTTGAGCGGCGCGATATTGCCCTTAGCCGCCTTCCCGATCCGCTGCCCGGCTTCGGCCCAGAGCGCATCGGGCGCGGCGGGAAGCGGCCGCTCGACGGCGAGCGGCGGCAGCGGCTCCGCGGCCCTCGCGCGCGCGAAGGCGGCGGCGGCGGCCACGAGATCGCCGTCGATCACCGCGTCGACCAGCCCGAGCGCCTGCGCTTCGGAAGCCGTCAGTGTCTTCATCTCCGCGGCGACGGGAATCGCCGCGGCAATGCCGATCAGGCGCGGGAGACGCTGGGTGCCGCCCGCGCCGGGGATGATGCCGAGATTGACTTCGGGCAGGCCGAGCTTGGTGCCGGATGCGGCGACCCGATAACGACAGCCGAGCGTAATCTCCAGGCCGCCGCCGAAGGCGACGCCATGGATCGCGGCGACCCAAGGCTTTTGCGCCCGCTCGATCCGGGCGATGACGTCGGGCAGGGTCGGGCCTTCGACCGGGCGGTCGAACTCGGCGATGTCGGCACCGCCGACGAAGAGCTTTCCGGCGCCGGTGAGGATGACCGCGGCGATCCCCGGATCGGCATCGCAGCTGTCGGCCAGCGCGAGCAGCCGGACGCGGACCGCGGCGTTGATCGCATTCACCGGCGGATTGTCGATGGTCACGACGGCGACGGCGCCGTCGCGGGAAACCGCAACGATGCTCATGCCAGGGCGTCCGAGCTCTTGGCGGGCGCGATCGGGCCGCCCGCATGGCAGGCGATCGCCCCCTTGCCGGCGAGTTCGTCGATCTGCGCGTCGCTGTAGCCGAGCACCGCGCGGAGCGTGGCGCGGGTGTCCTCGCCGAGCAGCGGCGGCGCCTTCGGCTTGTGCGCGGCTTGCGCCGCGAGGCCATGGGCCGGCCGGATCAGGGAGACCGGGCCGAGGCTGGGATGCTCCAGGCGCTGGATCAAGCCGCGCTCCACCACGCTCGGGCTCTGCAAGGCCTCGGCGACGTTCTTCACCGGCCCCGCGGGCACGCCGGCGCGGTTGCAGGCATCGAGCCAATGCGCGGAGGTATCCCGGCGCAGGATCTCGGCCAGCATCGGCAGCAAGGCCTCGCGGTTGAGCGCGCGCTGGTGCGAGTTCTTGAAGCGCGGGTCGTTCGGCAGCTCCGGCCGCGCGATGACCTGTTCGCAGAAATCGATGAACATGCGGTCGTTGCCGCAGGCCAGCGCAAAGGTGCCGTCCGACGTCTCGAACAGCTGGTAGGGCACCACGGTCGGGTGCGCGTTGCCGTAGCGCTCGGGTTGGACCCCGGCATTGAGATAGCCGGTGCCGATGTTGATCAGCAGGTTCAGCGCGGAATCCAGGAGTGCTACGTCGATATACTGGCCTTGGCCGGTGTCGCGCCGCTGATAGAGCGCGGCCAGGATCGACTGGGTCGCGATCATGCCGGCAACGACGTCGGTGAAGGCGACGCCGAGCCGGCTCGGCGGGCCGTCCTTCTCGCCGGTGATGGACATCAGGCCGCTTTCGGCCTGCATGACGAAATCGTAGCCGGGGCGATCCCGCTCCGGTCCCTTCTGCCCGTAGCCGGAGATCGAGCAGAAGATGATGCCGGGATTGATCTTGCGCAGCGCCTCGAAGCCGATGCCGAGCCGGTCGCAGGTGCCGGGCCGGAAATTCTCGACCACCACGTCGGCCTGCCGGGCGAGGTCGAGCACGATCTGCCGGCCTTCCTTTGACTTGAGGTCGATCGCCAGGCTCTGCTTGCCGCGGTTGGTGCAGAGGAAATAGGTGCTGACGCCCTTGTAGTTCGGCACCGACCAGGCGCGGGTGTCGTCGCCGCCCTTGGTGTTCTCGATCTTCCAGACCTCGGCGCCGAGATCGCCGAGGCTCATCGTCGCCCAAGGGCCGGCCAGGACCCGGGAGAGGTCGAGCACGCGTATTCCCTTGAGCGGCAGGTCCTGATGGCTCATCCGTCTACTCCCAGGAATCTCTTGTGCCGGCCAGGCCGGTCTCGATCGCATTGGCGAAATGGCAGGCGACGGCATGTCCCGCGGCCTTCTCCTCCAGCTTGGGCTCCTGCTCGGCGCAGATCGGCTGGGCGAGCGGGCAACGCGTGCGGAAGCGGCAGCCCGACGGCGGATTGATCGGGCTGGGGACCTCGCCTTTGAGCACGATGCGCCGGCGTGTGCGCTCCCGCTTCGGATCCGCCAGCGGCACCGCGGACATCAGTGCCTGGGTATAGGGATGCATGGGCGCGCGATAGAGCCGCCGCTTGTCGGCGATCTCCACGATCTTGCCGAGATACATGACGGCGACCCGGTCCGAAAGGTGCTGGACCACGGAAAGGTCGTGCGCGATGAAGACGAAGGCGGTTCCGAACTTCGCCTGGATGTCCTTCAGGAGATTGAGGACGCCGGCCTGAACCGAGACATCGAGCGCGGAGACCGGCTCGTCGAGCACCAGCAGCTCGGGCTGCAGCGCGAGCGCGCGGGCGATCACGACGCGCTGGCGCTGGCCGCCGGAAAGCTCGTGCGGATAGCGCTTGCCGTGCTCCGGGTTGAGCCGCACGACCGCCAGCATTTCGTCGACCCGGTCGCGGCGGGCCTGGTCCGGGAGATCGCTGATCCGCAGCGGCTCGGCGATGTTCTCCGCGACCCGCATCCTGGGATGCAGCGAGGCGTAGGGGTCCTGGAACACCAGCTGGATCTGCTTGCGCAGCGCGCGCATCTCCGGCGGCGACACGGTGTTGATGTCGCGGCCGCGGAACAGGGTCTGCCCCGAGGTCGGCTCGAGCAGGCGCAGGATGCAGCGGCCGAGCGTGGACTTGCCGCAGCCGGACTCGCCCACCAGTCCCAGGGTCTCGCCGGGCCGCACATCGAAGGAGACACCGGCGACGGCATCGACATGACCCACGGTGCGCTCGAGGATGAGCCCGCCCTTGACCGGAAAGCGCTTCACCAGATTGCGAACGGAGAGGATCGGCTGGGTCATGCCCGATCCTCGCCCGGCAGCGCGGCGAAATGGCAGGCCGCGCTGTGAATCGCATTGCCGCGGTTCGGCGGCGCGGCGGCGGTGCAGATCGGCTGGCCCTGCGGGCAGCGCGGATGAAAGGCACAGCCGCCCGGCAACAAGCCCAGCGGCGGCGGGGTGCCCTCGATCGAGAACAGGCGCGCGCGCTCGACCGCCATGTCGGGGATCGATTCGATCAGGCCGCGCGTGTAGGGATGGCTGGGGTTGGCGAAGATCTCGTCGATGCCCGCCTGTTCGACGATCTCGCCGGCATACATCACGGCGACCCGGTCGGCATGTCCGGCGAGCACGCCGAGGTCATGGGTAATGAGGATGATGCCGAGATCGAGGCGCGCCTGAAGCGCCTCCAGCACCTCCATGATCTGCGCCTGCACGGTCACGTCGAGCGCGGTGGTGGGCTCGTCGGCGATCAGCACGTCCGGATCGTTGGCGACCGCCATGGCGATCATCACGCGCTGGCGCATGCCGCCGGAGAATTCGTGCGGATATTGATGCAGGCGGCGGTCGGGCTGAGGGATCGCGACCAGCGACAGCAACTCGCCGGCGCGGTCGAAGGCCTGCCTGCGGGTCAGCGCGGCATTGTGCAGGCGCAGCGCCTCGGCGATCTGCGCGCCGACGGTCATCACCGGGTTGAGCGAGGAGAGCGGGTCCTGGAAGATCATGGCGATCCGCGAACCGCGCAGCTCCCGCATTTGTCTGCGCGGCAGCCCGACCAGCTCGCGGCCCTTGAACCTGACCGAGCCTTGCACCCGGGCGGTGTCGGGCTGCAGGCCGAGCGCCGCCAGCATGCCGACCGACTTGCCGGAGCCGGATTCGCCGACCAGCCCGACCACCTCGCCGGGGTTGACCGTCAGGCTGATGCCGCGCACCGCCTCGAGCGCGACGCCGGCGCGCTCGAACGAGACGCGGAGATCGCGGACCTCGAACAGCGGCGCGGTCATTTCGACCTCGGGTCGAAGTGGTCGTGCAGTGCGTCGCCGATGAAGTTGAAGCCGAGCACGATGGTGAGGATCGCCATGCCGGGGCCGAAGGCGACCCACCAGGAATAGAATTGCGCGGCACCCTCGGAGATCATCGAGCCCCATTCCGGCGTCGGTGGCGTGGCGCCGAGGCCGATGAAGCTGAGCGAGGCGGCCAGCAGGATGACCTGGCCGAGATCCATGGTGGCGCTGATCAGGACCGGGGTCCAGCACAGCGGCAGGATGTGCTTCAGCAGGATGCGCGGCCGGCTGGCGCCGGCGGCGACCGCGGCCTCGACATGCTCGCGCTCGCGCACCTCGAGCACCTGCGCGCGCATCAGCCGTGCATAGACCGGCCACCAGACGATCACCATGGCGATGGTGGCATTGCCGAGGCCGGGCCCCAGCGAGGCCGCGACCGCCATGGCCAGCAGCATCGGCGGGAAGGAGAGCGTGATGTCGACCAGCCGCATGATCGCCGCATCCGCCCAGCCGCCGAGATAGCCGGCGATCGCGCCCAGGAAGGCGCCGACCGAAACCGCGACACCGACGACCACGACGGCGATCGGCAGCGAATGGCGGGCGCCGTAGAGGGTCCGCGAGAGCACGTCCCGACCGAGCGCGTCGGTGCCGAGCCAGTGCTTCCAGCTCGGCGCCTGCAGGCGCTTGGCCACCATGTCCATCGGATCGAAGGGGCTTAAGACCGGCGCCAGCAAGGTCGCGGCCAGCCAGAACAGGACCACCAGAATGCCGATGGCGAGCGGCCAGGAGATCCAGCTCGCGCGGCGCAGCGGCAGTGTCGCGGACAACGCCATGCCTAGCCCAGCCTCACGCGCGGGTTGGCGACGACATAGGCGATGTCGGTGATGAGATTGGTGATCAGGAAGACGACGCCGCCGACGATGGTGACTCCGATGATCGCCGGAAAATCCAGGCCGCGCGCCGCGGAGACGGCGTAGGATCCCATCCCCGGCCAGGAGAAGATGGTTTCGGTGAGGACCGCGCCGGTGAGCAGGTAGGCGAAGGAATAGCCGATCACGGTCAGGGTCGGGACCAGCGTGTTGCGGAGCGCGTGCCGGAGCACGACGCGCAGCTCGCCCGCTCCCTTGGCGCGCGCGGTCAGGATGAACTCGCGGCCCAGAACCTCCAGCATGTTGGCGCGCACCAGGCGGGAAATCGTGCCGGCGACCGCCCAGCCGAGCACGAAGGCGGGCAGGACCAGGTGCCACAGCGCGTCGATCAGGACCCGGAGGTCGCCGGCGAGCAATGCATCGATGGTGAGGAAGCCGGTGATCTCGCTTGGCTGCGCGAGGCGCGCGTCCATGCGCCCCGGCCCCGGCAGCACCCCGAGCTTCACCGAGAAGACGAAGAGCAAGGCGAGGCCGATCCAGAACACCGGCAGCGACGAGCCGAACAGGGCGAAGAATCGCGCGAAGTGGTCGGTCGCGGTGTTGCGATAGTAAGCGGCGAGCACGCCCAGCGCGATGCCGATGGTCGAGCCGACCAGCATCGCGGCGATGACCAGTTCGAGTGTCGCCGGCAGCCGATAGAGGATGTCTTGCGAGACCGGCCGCCGGGTGATGAACGAAGTGCCCATGTCACCCGAGAGCAGGTTGCCGACGTAGATCACGTAGCGCTCCGGCAGGCTGCGATCCAGGCCCCAGCGCGCCTTCGCGGCGGCGACCACTTCCGGATTATTCATCTGCCGATCGGAGACGATCGCGGTCAGCGGATCGCCCTTGGTGATGGTCGTCAGCAGGAATGCAAGCGTGACGATTCCGAGCACCAGGAAAGGCATCGCGACCAGGCGGCGCAAGATGTATCGAGTCAAACGGCCGTCCTTCCTGCGCTGTGGCTCGACTGGCTGGGTGAAGGCATCATTGCGGCAAGGCTGTTGGATCGATATTGACAACACGCCTCCCGCCCGTCAACGTTATTGAAATTAAATTCCATTTTTCTGCAGGCTGGCGCGGGAGCGAAGCAAAGGGACAAATCTTGAGAAAGCGCACGAAAGCCGCCGACGACCGGGCGGGCGCGGATGAGGGCAGTTTCTCGGCAGCGTTGACCCGCGGGCTTCGCATCCTGCGCGCGTTCACCGCGGACGACGCCTCGCTGGGGAACCAGGATTTCATCGAACGCACCGGGCTGCCCAAGGCGACGATCTCCCGGCTCACCTACACGCTGGTCGGCCTCGGCTACCTGACCTATGACGAATCGCTCGGCCGCTACAGCATCGGGCCGGCCACGGTGTCGCTGGGCTACTCGGCGCTGAGTTCGAGTCCGGTGGTGCACATCGCGCGGCCGCTGATGCAGGAACTGGCGGATGACACCGGCGCGGCGGCGGCGCTGGGGACTCGCGACGGCGTCGAGATGGTCTACCTGGCGAATTGCCGGTCGATGAGCCCGGTGTCGTTGCGCCTCAACGTCGGCTCGCGGCTGCCGATCTGGCGGACCGCGATGGGCCTCGCCTATATCGCGGAAATGTTGCCCGAGCGGCGCGATGCCTTGCTCGAGCAGATGCTCAAGCTGGAGCCCGGCAAGGCGAAGATGATCCAGGAACACGTGAACGACGCGATCGCGCAATATTCCAAGCGCGGCTTCGTCGCCAGCTTCGGGGTCTGGTACAGCTACATCAACGCGGTCGGGGTGGCGTTCCGTCCCACCGACGGCTCCCAGCTCGTGGCGCTGACCTGCGGCGGCATCGTCGACATCCTGCCGCGCGAGAAGTGCCTCAAGGAAGTCGGCCCGAGCCTGGTCGCGCTGGTGAAGCGCATGCACGCGCGGCTCAACGGCAAGGCGGATCCGGAACCGGCGCCGCGCAAGCGCCCCGACTGAGCCGGTGAGCCGAGAAGGAACAGACATGCCCTCGCACGTTCTCTATCCCAAAGTCAGCCTGGAGCGGGCGAGCGGGAAGATCGCCCGCTGGATGGTCGCCGAGGGCGACAAGGTCCGCCGGGGCCAGATCCTGTTCGAGATCGAAGACGACAAGGCGGCGGTGGAGGTCGAGGCGCCGGCCGACGGCGTGATCGGACAGATGACGGCGGCCGACCACGAGGTCGATGTGGGCGATTCCGTCGCGCTGATCTTCGCGCAGGGCGAAACGCCGGCGGCGAAGCGCCCTCAGCAGGATGCAACGCCGGCGCGCCCGGAGCCGAAGCCGGCCGCCGTTGCGGCCGCCGGCCGACCAAGGCGCGATCCCAATCCGACGCCGCTGGCGCGCCGTCTCGCTTCCGAGCACGGCATCGATCTCACGGGAATTCCGGGCACCGGTCCGCGCGGGCGCGTGCAGCGGGTCGACGTTCTGGCACGGCTCGGCCAGGCGAAGGCAAGACCCGCGATATCGACGTCGCTTGCATCGCTCCATGCGCAGTGGCTGCGGCAAGGGCAGGGCAAGCCGATCGTGCTGCTGCATGGCTTCTCCGCCGACATCAACAATTGGCGCGGGATGCTGGCGGGCGGTCCGGTCGATGCGCCGGTGCTGGCCGTGGACCTTCCCGGACACGGTCGCTCGCCGCGCGAGGTCCCTGCCGACTTCGATGCGCTGGCCGCGCAGGTCGAGGCGGCGATCGCGGCGGAGGTGGCGGGGCCGGCCGTGCTGGCGGGGCATTCCTTCGGCAGCGCCGTCGCCGTGCGGATCGCGGCGCGCGGTGCGCTGGATGTGCGTGCGCTCGCCTTGTTCGCGCCGGCCGGACTCGGACCGGAGATGAACACGGCCTTCGTCGAGGGCATGCTGCGCGCCCGCGAAGCCGCCAGCCTGAAGCCATGGCTGTTGGAGCTGGTTGCCGATCCGGCGGTGATTTCGGAGGCGTTCCTGCGGGCCGCCGCGGAAAGCCGGCGGGATGCCGGGTTGATCGAGGCGCAACGCGCATTCGCCGCACGCTATTTCCCGGACGGCACGCCGACCTTCTCGATCCGCAGAGACCTTGCCGGGCTGGAAATTCCGGTCCGGGTCGTCTTCGGCAAGGCGGACCGTATCCTGCCCTTCGCGCTGGCGCGCGATCTGCCGGGCAATGTCGCGCTGCATGCGATCGAGCAGTGCGGACATATGCCCCATCTGGAAAGACCGAGGCTGGCGATGCGCATCCTGGCGGAATTGATCCGCAGCGCGTGAGCGCGGTCTAGGCGGCGTTCGCGGTCATGAAATCGAGGGCGCGTTCCAGAATGTCCGCGGCGCCGAGCTTGCCCGACTTCAGATAGAGCGCAACCGGCCCGGACGGCCCTTCGGCAATGCAGAAACCGCCGCCGAGCGCTCCGGCCGGCAATGCCCGGGCCCGAGCGAGACCGAGTGCGGCCACCACCGCGCCGGAAGTCTCGCCGCCGGCCACCACGATGCGCTTCGCGCCCTTGGCATAAAGCCGATGGGCGATGGCGGCCAGCAGTGCTTCTGCCTTCCGCGCGGCACCGAGCACGCCGAACGCAGCCTGCGCGCGGTCCACACCCTCCGCGCCGGCGGCCGTGGTGACGGCGAATGCCGTCCGGCCGAGATGCGCATCCGCCCAAGCGAGCGCGTCGGCGACCTGCTGCTCTTCCGCGCGCGGGTCCTGCAGGTCCAGCCGGAGCACCGGGTGCGCCTGCTCGAAACGCGCCAGATGGCCGAGGGCCACCGGCCCGACGCTGCCGACCAGCACGGCGGCCGGACCATCGACCATCGCCGGCGCTGCGGCCGACGCCGCGTCTCCTACGCCCGCCAGCTGCCGGGCGTAGGCGAAGATCATGGGATCGCTCGCCACCACCGGCGCGCCGGTCTCGATGGCGAGCTGCACGGCGATCGCGACGTCATTGTCGTCGGCGGTATCCGCCAGGACATGTCCTTGGTGCTGGGCGCGTGCTTCCGCCAATGCCTGCCGCGCGAGGTCGATGCCGGCGATGAGCTTGCTGTGTGGCAGCAAGGCGATCGGCCGCTCGGTCTGATGCGAGAGGAAGCGCGGCAAGTTGGGATCCGTCATCGGCGTCAGCGGATCGAAGCGTTTGATCGAGTCCGAAACCAGCGCGCCGCGATAGAAGAGGTGCCCTTCGAACACCGTGACGTTGTAGCGCGGGGCGCCGGCGCTCAGGATTGCGTTGGTGCCGGCGCGCGCCGCGAGGAAGTCGGCGGCCGTGCCGATGTTCCCGGATTCGGTGGAGTCGAAGGAGGCGCAGGCCTTATAGGCGAGCCTGGCGTAGCCGGCCGCGGCGAAGGCGGCGGCGGCATCCGCCAGGATCTTCCGGGCCTCGGCGCGCGGGGTGACCCGCGCCCGGGTCGCCAGCATCAGCACCGGCGCGGTCTCGCCCGGCGTCATGGCCGCGGGCGTGAACAGGATCGGGCAGGGGACTCCGGCGGCCTCGAGCTCTCCCGCGATCAGCATCGCGCCGGTGAAGTCGTCGCCGATGATCCCCAGTCTTTCTGCCATGGCTCGGTCCGGCCTGCGCTACGCCGCGGTCAGTTCGCGGGCGATGATGATCTGCTGGATCTGCGAGGTTCCCTCGTAGAGCCGGAACAGGCGGACGTCGCGATAGAAATGCTCCACCGCATAGGCCTGCATGTAGCCGGCCCCGCCATGGATCTGCACCGCGCGGTCGGCCACGCGGCCCACCATCTCGGAGCAGAACAGCTTGGCGCTGGCCGCCTCCTGCACGATGCGCCGGCCGGCATCGAAGCGGCGCGCCGCCTCGATCACCATGCAGCGTCCGGCGAAGGTCTCGGCCGCGCTGTCGGCCAGCATCGCCTGGACCAGCTGGTGCTCCGCGATCGGCTTGCCGAACTGCACCCGGTTGCGGGCAAAGCCGACGGATTCGTCGCAGAGGCGCTGCGCAGCGCCGACGCAAACCGCTGCGATATGCAGGCGGCCGCGGTTGAGCACCTTCATCGCCGTCTTGAAGCCCAGACCTTCCTGCCCGCCGATCACCGCATCCGCGGGCACGCGGCAGTCCTGCAGGATCACGTCGCAGGTGCGGGTGCCGCGCTGTCCCATCTTCTGGTCCACCGGGCCGAGACTGAGACCGGGGCTGTCGCGGGGGACGAGAAAGGCGCTGATGCCGCCCGGCCCAGGCCCGCCGGTCCGCGCCATCAGGGTGAAGACATCGGCCACCGGGGCGTTGGTGATGTAGCGCTTGGTGCCGTTGAGGACGTAGTGATCGCCGTCGCGCTCGGCCCTGGTGGCGATCGCACCGGCATCGGAGCCGCAATCCGGCTCGGTCAGCGCAAAGGAACCGATCACCGCGCCGCGCGCCATGCGCGGCAGCCAGTAGTCCTTCTGCGCCGGCGTACCGTCGACGATGATGCCTTGCGAACCAATCCCGTTATTGGTGCCGATGACCGAGCGGAAGGCGGGCGAGGTATAGCCGAGCTCCAGCGCGATCATGACCTCTTCTTCCATGGTCAGACCGAGGCCGCCATAGGCCTCGGGGATCGACATTCCGAACAGGCCGAGCCGCCGCATCTCCTCGATCAGTTCCGCCGGGATCTCGTTGTCGTTCTCGACCTGCGCCTCGGCCGGAATCAAGCGCCCGCGCACGAAGCGACGGACCGTGTCCTGCAGGCCGTCGAGGACTTCCTGATCTCGGATCAAAGGGTCTCTCCTCAGCGCCGGTTCGCGCCAAAATTTCTATTGCGAGGCAAGGCTGACACGGCTTAATGTGAGCCGCAATAGAAAACGGAATTTAATTCCACAAACGAGAAATGCCGAGACACGGCATCGAGCGGCGCAGATCGAGCTTGCGTCGTAGAAGTTCGACAGGCGAGGTCCGGATGGCGCGACAGATGCCGCTTTCTCCGTCAGCTCCCTGGTTCCGGCTGGAGCTGGAACCGAAGGACTGGCAGTCGGAAGACGCGCGCGACCTGGTCAACTGGTACGGCCAGATGATGCTCATCCGGCGCTTCGAGGAGAAGCTGCTCGAGCTCGAGAAGGCCGGTCTGATCCATGGCCCCGCGCATGCGAGCATCGGCCAGGAGGCCGGCGCGGTCGGCGCGATGTCCGTGCTCGGCGGCAACGACAAGATCAACGGCACGCATCGCGCTCACCACCAGGTGCTGACCAAGCTGATCGGCGCCGTGCTGCCCGCCGGCTTCGACATTCGCGGCGATGCCTTCACGCCCGAGATGGACGACGCCATCCATCGCTTCATGGGCGAGATCATGGGGCTGACGCCGGGCTATTGCGGCGGCCGCGGCGGCTCGATGCACATGCGCTATGCGGATGCGGGCATCGTCGGCACCTCGGCGATCGTCGGCGGCAACCCGCCGCATGCCGTCGGCTATGCGCTGGCCGACAAGATGCTCGGCCGCAAGCGGATCTCGGTCACGTTCTTCGGCGACGGCGCCGCGCAAGCCGGCGCCAGCTACGAGGCCATGAACATCGCCGCGTCGCAGAGCGTTCCGGTCATCTTCTTCATCGAGAACAACCTCTACGGCGTCGCGACCCGGATCAACGACGTGACGCGCGAGACCAGGCAGACCGCGCGCGGCGCCATGCTCGGCATTCCCTCGATCGAATGCGACGGCATGGACGTAGTCGCCGTCCACCGCGCGATGAAGGAAGCCCGCCGGATCATCGAGGAGGAAGACGGGCCGGTCGTGGTCGAGACGCTCTGCTACCGCTTCTTCCACCAGAGCGGCAGTCGCGCCGGCAGCGACTTCGGCTATCGCAGCGCCGAGGAAGAGGCGGAGTGGCGGGCCCGGGATCCGATCGCGCTGGCGCGGGCGCGGCTGACCGGTTTCGGCATTGCCGGCGAGGACGAACTTGCGCGCATCGACCAGACCGTCACCGCGCGCGTGGCCGGCGCCGCCGCGCGTTTGACGGAGCCGGTCCCGGGCGGCAACGCCCTCCGCATTCCGCAGGCGCTCTGGCCCGACCCGGCCGACGTCGATCGCGGCATCCTCGGCGACCTCTCCGAGCTGGCCGATGCGCGCCTGCTGTCGCACGAGGCGATGCGGAACGGGCCGACCGAGAAGATCAAGTTCATCACGGCGGCTTCCGATGCGATCGCCGCCAACATGGAGCGCGACCCGACCATCGTCGTCATGGGCGAGGACGTGCACCAGATGAAGGGCGGGGTCAGCGGCTTCACCAAGGGCGCCCTCGAAAAGTGGCCGGATCGCGTGCTGGCGATGCCGATCTCGGAGAACGGCTTCACCGGCGTGGCGCTCGGCGCGGCACTGAACGGGCTGCGCCCGATCGTGGAGATCATGTTCGGCGACTTCTGCCTGGTCGCCGCCGAC
Organism: Dongia sp. agr-C8; assembly: GCF_054658695.1. NCBI lineage: Bacteria > Pseudomonadati > Pseudomonadota > Alphaproteobacteria > Rhodospirillales > Dongiaceae > Dongia > Dongia sp. agr-C8. Next base: position 1,147,258 of record NZ_BAAGHZ010000002.1, on the reverse strand, counting down.
CAGATCGGCAACGGCGTCGGCAAGGTCCGCCATATGTTCGGCGACGGATTCCCGGTTCCCATCGTCCTGCGCTGCCGCGTCTCGCCGCATACCGGCTATGGCTCGCAGCATTCCGCCGATCCGTCCGGCCTGTTCGCGATGTTTCCCGGCTGGCGCATCTTCTCGCCGACCACCGCCTTCGACTATATCGGCATGATGAACAGCGCCCTGCGCTGCAACGATCCGGTGCTGATCCTGGAGCATACCGAGCTCTATCAGCGCGAGTTCGAGGTCCCGAAGGAGGACCGCGACTTCTGCATACCTTTCGGCTCGGCCCGCATCGTGCGGCCGGGTTCCGCCTGCACCGTGCTGGCGACCTCGGTCATGGTCCACAATGCGCTGAAGGCGGCGGAGGAGGGCGGGATCGATGCCGAGATCATCGACGTCCGCAACCTCGATCACTTCGGCATGGACTGGGACCTGATCGGCGACTCGATCGCCAGGACCGGCCGGGTGCTGATCGCCGAGCAGACCGCGCGCGGACAATCGCTCGGCGCGCGCTGGGCCGACGAGATCCAGAGGCGTTTCTTCGACTTTCTCGACTACGAGATCCTGCGCGTCGCCGGCAGTCTTTCGGCGCCCACGGTATCGGCCGTGCTCAACAAGGCCGCGCTCGCCAATGCCGACGACGTGAGAGCGGCATTATCAACCCTCGCGGAAACAGGCTGAAGCAATGCCGGCCGCGTCCCTTCAAACACCACAGGAGAGAGCAATGCGAACGGGAGTAACCTCACAATGGCTTCGCGCTTCCCGGCGCGCGGCCTTGCTATCGATGGTCGCCACCGCGGCCGTGATCGGCGCCGCGAACTTTGCCGCCCAGGCGCAGGACCGGCCGCTGGTCATCGCCCGCGACATGGACTTCAACTCGCTCGATCCGTCGCGCGCCTGGTGCGACACCTGCCAGATCTATGATTCGGCGGTCTATGAGCAGCTGACCACGCTGGACAAGGATATGAAGACCGTCCCGCTGCTGGCGGAAAGCTGGACCGCCAACAAGGAAATGACGGAGTTCACCTTCAAGCTCAACGCAGCGGCCAAGTTCGCCGACGGCTCCCCGGTCGAGGCGAAGGACGTGAAGTGGAGCTTCGAGCGGCTGAAGAACCTCAAGGGCAATGCGGCCTTCTTCACCGATTCGATCACCTCGGTCGAGGCGCCGGATGCGCATACCGTCGTGGTGAAGCTCAGCATCGCAAATTCCGAGTTTCCGCAGATGGTCGCCGCGCCGAACATGGCGATCCTGAACAGCGACCTCGTCGCCGAGCACGGCGGCGTGGCCGATGCCACCGCGGCGGAGAAGGACAAGGCGGAAGAGTGGCTGCTGGCGAATTCCGCCGGCAGCGGCACCTTCGTCCTGGAGAAATACGAGCCCAACGCCGAGCTGCGGCTGAAGCGCAACGACGCCTACTGGGGCACCAAGGCGCTGGTACCGGCGGTCGTCTTCCGCCAGGTGAAGGATGCCGTGGCCCAGGCGCAGCTGCTGCAGTCGGGCTCGGCCGATATCGCGATGCAGATCGATCCCGACACGGCGAAGTCGCTCGAAGGGTCGAACGTGAAGGTCGAGCGGGTGACCTCGTTCAACTTCCTCTACATCGCGCTCTCGCCCGGCGCGAAAGGTCTCCAGGTCAAGCTCAGCCCGGAGGTTCGTGAAGCGATCTCGCTGGCGATCGATCGCCAGGGCCTGATCGACGTGACCCTCGGCGGCGCCGGCAAGCCCATGGCGGCGGCGATTCCCTTGGGCTTCCCGGGCGGCGACGGCCACGAGATCCCGAAATACGATCCCGACAAGGCGAAGGAACTGCTGGCGAAAGCCGGCTATGCCGACGGCTTCACGCTGGAATCCACCTATCCGGGCATGAATGTCTACGGCGTGGACCTCTCGGTCATGATGCAGAAGATCCAGCAGGATCTGAGCAAGGTCGGCATCAAGGTCGAGCTGACCCCGGTTCCTTTCGCCAACTGGCGTGAGAAGGTGAACGGCGACGGCACGCCGCTCACCGCCGTGTTCTTCGCGCCTGATTTCTACGGCGCTTCCGGCTATGTCGATTACTTCGGCCTGGCCGAGGGTTCCGTCTGGGCGAAGCGTGCCGGCGCGGCGAACGATCCCTCGATCGTCAACACCAAGATCCAGGCGGTTCGCAATGCCGCGCTCGCGGCGCCGACTCCGGAAGAGGCCAACAAGCTCTGGTTCGAGGCCGGCGAGATGATGGCGCAGGACCGGATCATCATCCCGATGGTGAGCCCGGAAATGATCCTGGCCTATGGCGACAAGGTGACCGGCGTGCGCTACAGCGCCTGCTGCAACCTGCCGCTGGCCGAGATCAAGTATTGAGCGATCGGGTGCAGCCGGGCGGGAGCGATCCCGCCCGGCGTTTTTTTGGAACGAGGATGACCGCATGAGCCGCGACCTGCCCAACAGCAAGGATACCGAACTGCTGCAACGTGCCCGCCGCGTCGTCCCCAACGGCGTCTGGGGGCATATGGCGACGCGCGGCATCGGCCCGGGCTATCCGCAGTTCTTCTCGCGCTCCGAGGGCTGCCGGGTCTGGGACGCCGACGGCAACGAATACATCGACTTCATGTGCGCCTGGGGACCGAATGTCCTCGGCTACAAGCATCCCGAAGTGGACCAGGCGGCGCTGGCACAGATGCAGCGCGCCGACATCGGCAACGGACCCACCGAAGTGATGGTGGAGCTGGCGGAGCTCATGGTCGACACCATCGACCATGCGGACTGGGTGCTGTTCCAGAAGAACGGCACCGACGCGACGACGGTCAGCGTCACCATCGCCCGCGCCGCCACCGGGCGCCGCAAGGTGCTGGTCGCGCGCGGCTCCTATCATGGCGCGGTGCCCTGGTGCTCGCCCTCGACGGTCGGCGTCACGACCGAGGACCGCGCGCATCTCATCCAGTTCGACTACAACGACGCGGCCAGCCTGGAGGCTGCGGTGGCCGAGGCGGGAGACGATCTCGCCGCCATCCTGCTGACCTCGTTCCGGCACGACATCCAGCGCGACCAGGAGCTGCCGGAGCAGGCTTTCCTCGCCGCCGCCCGCAAGGCCTGCGACCGCAGCGGCGCGGCGCTGATCCAGGACGACGTGCGGGCGGGCTTCCGGCTCGACGTGCGCGGCAGCTGGGCGCCCTACGGCATCAAGCCGGACCTCGCCGCCTATTCGAAGTCGATCGCGAACGGCTGGCCGCTGGCCAGCATCGCCGGAAATGCGCGGATGCTGGAAGGTGCGGCGAAGATCTTCACCACCGGCTCGTTCTGGTACGGCGCGGCGGCGATGGCCGCGGCCAAGGTCACCGTGCGGCTCCTGCGGGAGAGCGACGCCCTCGCGCAGATTGCGGCGATGGGGCAGCGTTTCCGCGACGGCTTGCAGCAGGCGGCGGCGCGGCATGGATACCGACTGCGGCAGACCGGACCGGTGCAGATGCCGATGGTCCTGTTCGAGGGCGACAAGGAGCTGGCGCTTGGCAACGCATTCTGCGCCGCCGCGCTCCGGCACGGTATCTACCTGCACCCGCGGCACAACATGTTCTTCTGCGCGGCGCATCAGGCATCGGACATCGATCGCGCCATGGAGGCCGCCGACCGGGCCTTCGCCGACATCGCCAAGGCAGGATTGACCCAGCCATGACCGATTACACCGACCATATCTTCGTCGCGTATCGCCGCCGGCTGAGCGAGCTGAAGGCCAGCAAGAACCCGCTCGCGCAAGGCCTCGCCTTCGTCGAAGGCCAGTATGTGCCGATCCAAGAGGCGCGGATTCCGATCCTCGACCAGGGCTTCCTGCATTCCGACCTCACCTACGACGTTCCCGCGGTCTGGGACGGCCGCTATTTCCGGCTCGACGACCATCTCGACCGGTTCGAGGAGAGCTGCCGGCGCCTGCGGCTGCGCAGCCCGATCAGCCGCGCCGAGATGCGCGACCGCCTGGTCGAGATGGTCGCCATGAGCGGCATCCGCGACGCCTATGTGATGATGATCGTCACCCGCGGCCTGCGCTACATCCGCCAGTACGCGCCGGAGGAATGCGAGAACTTCTGCTACCTGATGGTGACGCCCTTTCTCTGGGTGATGGACGAGGAGCGGCAGAAGAAGGGCGCTTCCGCGATCATTGCGCGGACGGTGCGCCGGGTCCCGCCCGGCGCGATCGATCCCCAGGTGAAGAACCTGCAATGGGGCGACTTCACGCGCGGCATCCTGGAGGCGCGCGACCGCGGCGCCATGTATCCGATCCTGACCGACGGCGACACCAACATCACCGAGGGCTCCGGCTTCAACGTGATCCTGGTGAAGGACAGCACGCTCTTCACCCCGCGCAAGGGCGTGCTCGAGGGCGTCACGCGCAAGACGGTCCTCGAGCTGGCGGCGGGCCTCGGGCTCAAGGTCCATCTCGACGACGTGCCGGTCGGGCTTGCCTATAGCTGCGACGAGCTCTTCTTCGTGACCACCGCCGGCGGCGTCATGCCGGTCACCGAGCTGGATGGCAAGCCCGTCGGCAACGGCGAAGTCGGCCCCACGACCAAGACGCTGTGGAAAGCCTATTGGGACGCGCATTACGACCCGAAGCTCAGCTTCGGCATCAACTACTACTGAGTCCGCGGCGAGCGCCGGGTAGACCGCGCGCTCAGGCAGCGATGTCCCGCCCCTAGCGGGCGGCAGCGCCGTATTCGGCGCCTCATCCAATAAAGTCTTTTTAGTCAATCCACTAGCTCGCTTCTTGACACAGCTAATAAACGATAATATATGTGAGTGAGTACTCACTTATGACCGAGGCAGATGGATCAGGCCAGCCCCACCCGAGAGAGGCTTCGTGCCGCTGCTCTCAACCTGTTCGTGCAGAAGGGCATTGCGGAAACGACGACCCGGGAGCTCGCCGCGATGGCCGGTGTCGCCGAGGGCACCATCTATCGCCATTACGCCTCGAAAGAAGACCTGGTCCGGGAGCTGTTCGAGGATCACTACTTCCGGTTCGGCAGCGAGCTCGATCGGATCCGCGGCGAAACCGCGGGTGGTGTCGCCGCCAAACTCGCCGCGATGGTCGCCTTCATGGCCTCGCTCTACGATTCCGATCCGACGCTCTATCGCTTCCTGCTGCTGGCGCAGCACACCGCGCTTCCCAGCATCCCCAAGGCGCTGCCGGAGAGCCCGGCTTCGAGCTTCCGCCGCTTGATCGTCGACGCGATCGCCGCCGGGGAGATCCCGCCGCAGAATGCGACGCTTTCGGCGGCGATGCTGATCGGCGCCATCATCCAGCCGGCGCTGGCGCTGATCTACGGGACTCTCGATGGGCCGATGACCAAGTACGTGCCGGAGATCGTCGCGCGCGGCCTGGCACTGATCGAGCGATCGGAAACAAAATTGGGTGATCAACGATGAGCGTCGTGCAATCGGTCGCGCGTCATCTTGCGGGCGGCAAAACCGAGTTCCTGATCGGGAGCCAAGGGGTTGTTCACCCGATCGCCATCGCCGGCACGGGCAGCTATCTGCCGGCCCGGGTGCTCGACGCCGCGACATTCGACACTCTGGTGGGCAAGCCGCTGGGCTGGTCGGAGAAGGCTTCGGGGGTTCGTTCGCGCCACGTCGTCCAGCATGAAACGGTGATCGACATGGCTGCCGCGGCGGCGAGCCAGGCCATCGCCCGCGCCGGCATCGCCGCCCAGGACCTGGATTGCATCATCGCTGCCGCAGCGCTGGCGCATCAGCCGATCCCGACCAGCGCGGTGCTGATCCAGCGGGCGCTCGGATTGCCGACTTCCGGCATCCCGGCCTTCGACGTGAACGCGACCTGCCTGAGCTTCCTGGCGGCGCTCGATCTCGCCGGCGCGCTCATCACCGCGGGCCGGTATCGCACGATCCTGGTGACCGCCGCCGACATGCCGAGCCAGGGAACCCGGCTCGGCGATCCGGAGATCAAGGCCATGTTCGGCGACGGCGCCGCCGCGGCGGTTCTCAAGCCGGGCGAACGGCCGGGGCAGGGCGTGGTGGCGCTGCGCATGGAGACCTACAGCGAGGGCGCCGAAGCTTGCACCTTGCGCGCCGGCGGGACGGGGCTGAGCCCGCACGGCGATCTCAAGATCTTCCTCGACGCCACCTGGTTCGAGATGGACGGCCCGCTCGCCTATCGCGTCTCGGCACGGTACATGCCGGGATTCCTCGAGCGCCTGCTGGGGGCCGCCGGTGTCACGCTCGACGACATCGATCTCGTCATTCCGCACCAGGCGAGCGCCCATGCGCTGCATCTGATGCGCCGCCGCCTCGGCGTACCGGCGGCGAAGCTGATCGATCTCCTGGCCGAGCGGGGCAACCAGGTATCTGCCTCTATTCCGAGCATGCTCGACCATGCCCTGGCTTCCGGGCGTGCCCGGAAGGGGGACCTCATCCTGCTGATCGGGACGGCCGCCGGCATCACGCTGGGCGGCGCGGTCATCCGGCTCTAGCGATGAAGATCCTCGTCACCGGGGCCACCGGTTGTCTGGGCGGTGCGACCGCGCGCCGGCTCGCAGCAGCGGGACATGCCGTCACCGGCAGCGGACGCGACCTTGAAAAAGGCGCCGCGCTTGCGGCGGATGGAGTGACTTTCATGCCCGCCGACCTGACCGACGGGTCGGCTGTCCAAACGCTCGCCGCCGACCACCGCGTCATCATTCATGCCGGCGGCCTTTCCTCGGCCTGGGGCCGGCGCGAAGAATTCATGCGCGCGAATGTCGGGCCGACCGCGGCCCTGATCCAGGCGGCGCGGAGCGCCGGAAGCCGCTTCGTCTTCGTTTCGTCGCCCAGCATCTACTTCGACTTCACCGACCGCTATGACATCGATTCCGATGCCGCTCCCGCCGCGCGCCCGGTCAACGCCTATGCGGAGAGCAAGCTCATTGCCGAGCGCCTGGTGCGCGAAGCGGCGGAACTCGGCCTCGATGCGGCGATCATCCGGCCGCGGGCGATCTTCGGCGCCAACGACACGGCCTTAATGCCGCGGCTGCTCCGGGCGGCGGCGCGGGGCCGGATTCCGCTGATCGACGGCGGGAGGGCCCTGCTCGACATGAGCTACGTGGACAATGTCGCCGACGCCTTGATCGCCGCCGCCCTCCATCCGGATCCCATCCGCGGCCGTGCCTACAATATCAGCAACGGCGAGCCGATCCAGGTCGCCGAGCTCATGCGCGCGGTCGTGGATGGCCTCGGCTTGAAGACGCGGCTGATGCCGATCCGCTTTCCCCTCGCCTATGCCGCAGCCATGGCGCTGGAAGTCGCGGCAAATCTCCGTCCTTCGCGCCCGGAGCCGGTGCTGACCCGCTACACGGTCGGCGTGCTGGGCCGCAGCCAGACGCTCTCGATCGAGCGCGCGAAAAGCGAGCTTGGCTGGGCCCCGCGCGTGACGCTGCGGGATGGCATCGAGCACACCCTTTCCGCATGGAAGGCCGCCCATGCTTGAGGATGTGCGCCTGCTCTCGGCCGGCTTCTGCCTCCATCCGGAATTCATGTCGATCCGGGGCGGCAGCTGGAAGCCCTGCCGGTTTCCGGCCGGCTTCCTGTACCTGCGGCATAGCCGCTTCGGACATGTGCTGTTCGATACCGGCTACAGCGACCATTTCCGCAAAGAGACGGCTTCGTTCCCGAACCTGCTTTACGCCAAGTTGATGCCGCCGCACTTCCAAGCCGCGGATCGCGCCTGCGACCAGGTCGAACGGATGGGCGTCCGCGCGTCCGAGATCGGGACGGTGGTCCTCTCGCATTTCCATGCCGATCACATCGCCGGCCTTCGCGACTTCCCGACAGCCCGGATCGTCGCCCATCGCAGCGGCTATAGGGCGATGACCCGGGCGCGCGGACTCGGCGGGCTGCTCCAGGGTCTTCTGCCCGGGCTGATGCCGCCGGATGCCGACGATCGCATCTGCTTCACCGATGCATTCGCACCCGCGCCGCTGCCACCCGCGCTCGCCGGCTTCGGCCCGGCGCGCGATCTTTTCGGCGACGGTGCGGCGCTCATTGTGGATCTGCCGGGTCATTCGACCGGACAGATCGGCCTTTATCTTCCCGAGACGCCGCAGGGCGCGCTGTTCGTCGTCGCCGATGCCGCATGGTCGCAGGATGCAATCGCCGGTCTCCGGCCGCCGCCGCGGCTGGTGACCGCGATGCTGGGCGAGACCGGCACCTACCGGCGGACGCTCGGCAACCTCCATCGACTGCAGCAGGCCATGCCGGACCTCGCGATACGGCCGGCCCATTGCCGGCGCCAGGGACCGGCATGAGCCCGGCGGTCCTGCATGCGGCCATCGCCTTCTGGCGCACCAAGCGCCTGATGCATCGGCTGCGGACCCGCGCCGATGTGATCGCCTGGCGGGATCGCCAGCTCGATCGCTTCCTCAACCGGGCCGTCGGCAGGGTTCCCTTCTATGCGGGACTTGACGCTTCGCGGCTGGATCAACTTCCCATCATCGACAAGGCCACGCTGCTCGCCAATTTCGATCGGCTGAATACCAAGGGCGTGACCGGGCAACAGGTTCGCGCGGCCCTGGATAGAAACGAGTCGCATGCCGGCGGGCTCATGATCGGGCAGAGCACCGGCACCAGCGGCAACCGTGGCCTCTTCGTGATCAGCGAGGCGGAGCGATTCACCTGGCTGGGCGTGATGCTGGCCAAGACCCTGCCGGATTTTCCCTTCGTCCGACATCGGGTCGCCATGATCCTGCCCGGCACCAGCCAGCTCTATGCCGCGGCGACCGCGATCGGGCGGCTGACGATCCGGTTCTTCGATCTCGGGCAAGGCGTGGATCGCTGGCGCGCCGACCTCTGCGCCTATGCCCCCGATACCCTCATCGCGCCGCCCAAGGTGCTGCGTGCCTTGGCGGAAGCCGGCGGCCTTCACCCCAAGCGCGTCTTCTCCGGCGCCGAGATGCTTGATCCGCTGGACCGCGCGGTCATCGAATCCGCCTTCGAAGCCCGGGTGCGCGAGATCTACATGGCGACCGAAGGCCTGTTCGGCGTCGGCTGCGCGGAAGGCGTGTTGCATCTGGCCGAAGACGTGGTCGCCTTCGAATGGGCGCCGGTCGATGGCGCGCCGGGTCTGGCAACGCCCATCGTCACCGACTTCACCCGCCGCACGCAGATCATGGCGCGCTATCGGATGAACGATCTCCTGCGGCTGAGCGAGGCGGCCTGCCGCTGCGGTTCCCCGCTCCAGGCGGTCGCGGCGGTGGAGGGACGCCAGGACGATGTGTTCCACCTCAGCGCCCGCGGTGGCGCGGACCTGGTCCTGGTAACGCCGGACGTGATCCGCAATGCCGTGGTTGACGCCGATCGGAGGATCCAGGACTTCCGGGTCATCCAGACCGGAGCGCGGGCCGTCGATCTGGTCCTGGACCGCGGCTTGGCACCGGATGCCGCGGCGGCGGCAGCGGCGTCCTTGAGGACAGCCCTGGAACGGGCCGGCGCGGCCGAAGTCGACATCACGCTGAAGCGCGGCTGGGAGTCGCCCATGGAACGCAAGCTCCGGCGCGTGCGCCGGGCGTGGAACTAGCATGATCGTCGCCTTCACGACGCCCGCGATGGGGCATCTCAAGCCGATGCTGCCGCTCTTGGGCGGATTGATCGCCGAAGGACAGCGGGTCGTCTGCTTCGGGCATGCGGCGTTCGAGCCGGCGATCCGCGCCACGGGTGCCGAGTTCAGAGCGTATCCGCATGTTGCCTATGATATAGAAGCCCCGGACTTCAACCCGGTCCGGATGGGTGCCGATCTCATCCGCGCCAATCACAAGATTTATCCGGCGCTGCTGCCGGATGTCGCGGCCTTGTCCCCGCGCCTGATCCTGCAGGACTTCATGGCGCTCTGGGGGAGCTGCATCGGGACGGACCTTGGCGTCCCCCGCATCCACACCATTCCGACCATCGTGCTCAACCGGGAGGCGGAACGGCAGATGCGCCGGGAGGACGGCATGAGAAAGCTCGCCGGAGACGTCCTTTGGGGAGCACCCGCGCTGCTGAATGCGATGATCAGAACGAAATTCTCCGTCTCGCTCCGCGAGGCCTATGGCCTGGAGAATTCCTGGAGCCGGCTTGCGCCGCCCCTGCAGGAGCTGGTTTTCAGCCCCAGGCAAATCCAGGTCGGTCAACCCGAGGGCGACGTTCCGCGCTTCTACATCGGCCCGGGCGTCGGCGAGCGCCACCCGCTCGATCCGCCGCCCTTTCCGCCGGGCTATGCTCTCATCACTTTCGGGACGCTCTCGAACGGCCGGACGGAGCGCTTCGCGGCGGCGATCCGGGGGGCGTTTCTTGCGGGACTGTCGGTGGTCGCGCTCTGCGGCAGCAAGGTGGATCTCGCGCAGCTTCGCGCGCTCGCCGGCTCGCTCGAGGATGCGCATCCGGGGCGATGGGCCCGGGTGATCGAACGCGTTCCGGAACCGGAGGTGCTGATCGCGGGGGCCGAAATCGTCATTCACCATGCCGGGATGGCGACGACATGGGAGACGGCCCGCTTCCGCAAGCCCGCGCTCTTCATTCCCACCATCTCGGATCAGAAGGTGCTCGCCAGTCGACTGGAGGCGCTGGGAATCGGCCTGCGACTGCCGCGCGGGCGTGAATTGGACGCGCACGCGATCGCAACGGCGCTGAAGCGGGTGCAGGCGCTGGCCTGCCCTTGGGCGAAGGTCGAGGCCCTGCTTGCCGAGGCCGGGGGTGCACAGCGTGGCGTGGCGCTCATTCTGGCTGCGCTGGAGACCAGGCCGTGACGGCCTATCTGGGATTCTCATGTTCGCAGCACGATCCCTCGATCGCCGTGGTCGACGACCGGGGCATTGTCGTCTTCGCGCAGGCCAATGAGCGCGCGCTCAAGAACAAGCGCGGCTGGCATGCCCCGCCCGACGCCTTCGGCCTGATCGAGCCGATCCTCGATCGCTATGCCGGCGACGCCCCGATCGACGCCAATCTTACCTGGTCACGCAAGGCGCTCGGCGCCGCGCCCATGCTGGCGCGGCTCAGCCGGACCGCGATCGCCGCGCTGGAACGCCTGGGCCCGCGCGATCGGGAGGCGGAGCTCTGGCGGGCTTGGATACTGCGGCATGCGCTCTATCGCGCGCCGTCATCCCAGGCCGACCTGCTTCTGAACCTGGAATTGCGGCTGCGGGAACAGCGGGGTTTCCGCCAGCGTTTCAGGAAACAGGCGTGGAATCACCACCTTTGCCACGCCATGACGGCCTGCTTCTCGAGTCCGTTCGATGATGCGCTTTGCGTGATCATGGACGGGATGGGAGAAGGCGGCAGCAGCGCGGTCTATCGCTTCCAGGACGGACGACTGACCCGGCTCGATCGGCCCTCGGTCGCAAACCTGGCCAGCCTCGGCCATTTCTTCAGCCAAGTCACCTTTGCGGCCGGCTTCGACCCCGAGGCCGGCGAAGAATGGAAACTGATGGGGCTCGCCGCCTACGGCGTTCTGGACGAGGAACTCTACCGGATCATGCGGGCCGCGCTGAAGGTCGGCGACAACCGCCTGTCGTTTGCGCGCAGCTACGCCGCGATGATGGAAAGGCTCATGCCGATGCGCCGCCGCGGCCCGATGGCGAATGCGAACCTGGCCTTCACGGCGCAGAAGGTGTTCGAAGATGTGCTGTTCGATTTTCTCGCCCAGGCCCATGGCCAGTGGGGCGGCGACAACCTTGTCCTCTCCGGCGGTTGCGCGCTGAATTCCAGCGCGAACGGCAAGATCCTGGCCGCCACGCCGTTCCGCAGGCTGCATGTTCCCATGGCGCCCGGCGACGACGGGAATTCCATCGGCGCGGCGCTGCTGGGCTGGCAGTCGGCCCATCCCGGCCAGATGCCGCCGCGGTTCTCCACGCCCTATCTCGGATCGGAACTCGCCCCTGCGACGCTCGAGCGGCTGACGCAGTTCGGCCTCCGGCCCTGTCTCACGGCCGTGACCCCGGGTGAGCTGGTGGATTTCGTCGCGGGTGAGTTGGCGGGCGGCGCCATCGTCGGGCTGGTGCGGGGCCGCGCCGAGTTCGGGCCGCGCGCGCTCGGCGCCCGCTCGATCCTGGCTGACCCGCGCTCGCCCGGCATCCGCGACCGGATCAACGCCGCGGTGAAGTTCCGCGAGGAGTTTCGTCCCTTCGCGCCGAGCGTGCTGCATGAATGCGGCAGCGACTATTTCCAGGACTATTCCTACGCCCCTTACATGGAGCGTACCCTGAAATGGCTGCCCGAACGGGCGCCACCCGGCGTCAACCACGTGGACAACACCGGCCGGCTGCAGAGCGTGACCGAACGGAGCAATCCGTTCTTCCATGCGCTGATTTCCGCATTCCGCGACAAGACCGGTCTGCCGATCTTGCTGAACACGAGCTTCAACGTGATGGGCCGTCCCATGGTCCATGAGGTCGAAGATGCGGTCGGCGTCTTTCTCACGTCCGACATCGATCTATTGGTGCTGGACGATCTCGCGTTTCGAAAGCCTTCCAGCACGGCGCCGGCGCGACGCGGACATCCGTGAAGGCCGTTGCCAGACGGCAGCCGGGAGGCGCCGCCCCCGGTGTTTGACCTCGCCCGCATCTTGCGCTTTGTTGCTCCTCGCAAATCCGCCGGATCCGGGAGACAAGATGATCGAACGCCACGGGCTCAAGGTCGACCAGCGCCTCGACGATTTCATCCTGCGCGAGGCCCTGCCTGATACCGGTATCAAACCGGACGACTTCTGGCGCGGCTTCGCGGATTTGATCCGGGAGCTCGCGCCGAAGAACCGGGCGCTGCTGGAAAAGCGCGACCGGCTGCAGGCCGAGATCGATGCCTGGTGGAAAGCGCATGCCGATGCGAGCGTCGCCGCGCAGAAGGCGTTCCTGTCCGAGATCGGCTACCTGCTGCCGGAAGGCCCTGACTTCAAGATCGAGACCGCGGGCATCGATCCCGAGATCGCCGCCATCGCCGGGCCGCAGCTGGTCGTGCCGATCACCAATGCCCGCTACGCGCTGAATGCCGCCAATGCCCGCTGGGGCAGCCTCTATGATTGCTTCTACGGGACCGACGTCATGGGCCTGCCGTTGCCGGCCGGCGGCTATGATCGCGGGCGCGGCGCCCGGGTCGTGGCCCGCACGCGGGTCTTCCTGGACGAGGCCTTTCCGATCGAAGGCACCAGCCACGCCGACGTCCGCCGCTACACGGTCAAGGACGGCGCCTTGCTGGTGGACGATCAGCCGCTGCTGCAGCCGGGGAAATTCGTGGGCTATCGCGGCAATCCCAAGGCGCCGGATTCGGTCCTGCTCAAGAACAACGGCCTGCATGTCGAGCTGGTTTTCGACCGCGCCCATCCGATCGGCAGCCGCGACCAGGCGCTGCTCGCCGACGTGGTGATCGAGAGCGCCATCTCCGCGATCATGGATTGCGAGGATTCGGTTGCCTGCGTCGATGCGGAAGATAAGGTTCTCGCCTACCGTAACTGGCTCGGGCTGATGAAGGGCGACCTCGCGACCGAGGTCGCAAAAGGCGACAAGAGCTTCACGCGGCGGCTCAACCCGGACCGCAGCTTCACCCGGCCCGACGGCGGCGCCCCCCTCAAGCTGAAGGGACGCGCCCTGATGCTGGTGCGCAATGTCGGGCACCTGATGACGACGCCGGCGATCCGCGACTCCCGGGGGAATGAGATCCCCGAGGGCCTGATGGATGCGATGATCACCACGCTGATCGCACTTCATGACCTCAGGAGGAGCGGCGACGACGCGCTGCGCAATTCCACCGCCGGCTCGGTCTATGTGGTGAAGCCTAAGATGCACGGGCCGGAGGAGGTCGCCTTCGCCGACGAGACCTTCACCCAGGTCGAGCGCATCCTCGGCCTCAAGCAATACACGGTGAAGCTCGGCGTGATGGACGAGGAGCGCCGCACCTCGGTCAACCTGAAAGAATGCATCCGCGCGGCGAAGCACCGCATCGCCTTCATCAATACCGGCTTTCTCGACCGCACCGGCGACGAGATCCACACCTCGATGGAGGCGGGGCCGTTCTCGCGCAAGGATTTCATCAAGCGCAAGGGCTGGATCACGGCCTACGAGAATCTCAATGTCGATATCGGCCTGGAATGCGGGCTTTCCGGCAAGGCGCAGATCGGCAAGGGGATGTGGGCGGCACCCGACCTGATGGCAGCGATGCTGGAGCAGAAGATCGAGCATCCCAAGGCCGGCGCCAACTGCGCCTGGGTGCCCTCACCGACCGCGGCGACCCTGCACGCGCTGCATTACCACAAGGTCGACGTCTTCGCCGTGCAGGCCAAGCTCGCTTCCGGCGGGCGCCGCGCGCATGTAGATGCGGTCCTGGACGTGCCGGTCGCCTCCTTCCGAAAATGGAGCGAGGCGCAGATCCTGCGCGAGGTCGAGAACAACGCCCAGGGCATCCTCGGCTATGTGGTGCGCTGGATCGACCAGGGCATCGGCTGCTCCAAGGTTCCCGACATCAACAATGTCGGCCTGATGGAGGACCGCGCGACGCTGCGGATCTCCTCGCAGCATATCGCCAACTGGCTGCATCACGGCATCTGCAGCAAGGACCAGGTCTTGGATGTCATGAAACGGATGGCGGCGGTGGTCGACCGGCAGAATGAAGGCGACCCGCATTACCGGCCGATGGCGCCCGACTTCGATCTCTCGGCGGCGTTCCAGGCGGCCTGCGATCTCGTGTTCAAGGGACGGGAGCAGCCCAACGGCTATACCGAACCGCTGCTCCACGCCGCGCGGCTGCGGGTGAAGGCGGGGAACTGAGAAGACGACGGGATCCGTTCGTTTGGCTCAGCCGAATCTGCGCTGAGAGCCAGGAAGTTAAAGTCCTGGAACGACCCGCGGCCACGGCCGCATGCTTGGGGCCGCGGGCGGCGGATCCGGATCGTGATCATCGTCGGGTTGGTCGAGGGAAATGGCCGGCGCCTCGGTGTGCGAGACGTTCAGCCACTGATTGGCGCGCTCCCGCCACAAAGACTGGGGCGTTTGGTTGGTTTGGACCATCATTGCCGCGTCCTCCTAGGGGCAGCAGGTTGAGAGAATGCATGGTGTCGCGGGGACCCGGCGGCCCGTCTGCGGGTCCCCGCGGAGCCTCAGAAGTCCGCGCCGCCGGCGGCCGAGAGGGCGGCAGCGGACTCCTTCTTAGGCTTTTCGGCCACCAATGCCTCCGTGGTGATCAGAAGTGAGGCCACCGAGGCGGCGTCCTGAAGTGCGGTTCGAACCACCTTGGCAGGATCGATCACCCCGGCGCTGACCAGATCCTGGTACTCGCCAGTGGCGGCATTGAAGCCCCAGTTGTAGCTTTCCTTTTCCAGGAGCTTGCCGACCACGAGCGATCCGTCCTCGCCGGCGTTCTGGACGATCTGCCGCGCCGGAGCCTGGATCGCGCGCCGCACGATGTCCACGCCGGCCTTCTGGTCGGCATTCTCCGGGTTCAGCCCCTGGAGTGCCTTCAGGGCGCGCAAGAGCGCCACGCCGCCGCCGGGAAGAATGCCTTCCTCGACCGCCGCCCGGGTCGCGTGCATGGCGTCATCGACGCGGTCCTTGCGCTCCTTGACTTCGACCTCGGTGGCGCCGCCGACGCGAATGATCGCGACGCCGCCCGCCAGCTTGGCGAGGCGTTCCTGCAGCTTCTCCCGGTCGTAGTCGGAGGTCGTCTCGTCGATCTGGCGGCGGATCTGCGCGGTGCGCGCCTCGATGTCGCTCTTCTTGCCGGCGCCGTCGACGATGGTGGTGTTCTCCTTGTCAATCGCGACCTTCTTGGCGCGCCCCAGCATGTCGATCGTGACGTTCTCCAGCTTAATGCCGAGGTCCTCGGAGATGACCGTGCCACCGGTCAAGATCGCAATATCCTCCAGCATGGCCTTGCGGCGGTCGCCGAAGCCCGGCGCCTTGACCGCAGCGACCTTGAGGCCGCCGCGCAGCTTGTTGACCACCAGCGTCGCCAACGCCTCGCCTTCGACATCCTCGCTGATGATGACCAACGGCTTGCCGGCCTGTACCACGGATTCGAGCAGCGGCAGCATGACCTGCAAGCTGCCCAGCTTCTTCTCGTGGATGAGGAGATAGGGATCCTCCAGCTCGACCCGCATCTTCTCGGTATCGGTCACGAAATACGGAGAGATGTAGCCGCGGTCGAATTGCATCCCTTCGACGACCTCCAGCTCGGTCTCGAGGCCCTTCGCCTCCTCGACCGTGATCACGCCCTCGTTCCCGACTTTCTGCATGGCGTCGGCGAGGAAACGGCCGATTTCGCTGTCGCCGTTCGCGGAGATGGTGGCCACCTGGGCGATCTCGGTGTTCGCGGTTACCTTCTTGGCGTTCTTGGTGAGATCCTTCACCACGGCATCCACGGCGATATCGATGCCGCGCTTCAAGTCCATGGGATTCATTCCGGCGGCGACCGCCCTGGCGCCTTCCTTGACGATCGCCTGCGCCAGGACTGTGGCGGTGGTGGTACCGTCACCGGCAAGGTCATTGGTCTTGGACGCGACCTCGCGCACCATCTGCGCGCCCATATTCTCGAACTTGTCCTCGAGCTCGATTTCCTTGGCGACCGTTACCCCGTCCTTGGTGATGCGGGGAGCTCCGAAGGATTTATCGATGACGACATTGCGCCCCTTCGGTCCAAGGGTCACTTTGACCGCGTTCGCAAGCGTGTCCACGCCGCGCAGCATCTTTTCGCGTGCGTCTGACGAGAACTTCACTTCCTTGGCAGCCATGGCTTAGTACCTCCTTCCAGCAGATTGTTTCCAAATAAGGCGGTGCGACTCGAACGTCGTCCGTCAGGCCGCTCTCTTCAGGGTCCCGGCCTTGTCAAGGATGCCGAGGATGTCGCTCTCCTTCATGATCAGCAGTTCCTCGCCATCGATCTTCACCTCGGTCCCGGACCATTTTCCGAACAGGACGCGGTCACCGGCCTTCACCGCGAGCGGCACGAGTTCGCCCTTCTCGTTCCGGGCGCCGGAACCAGCGGCGACGATCTCGCCCTCCTGTGGCTTTTCCTTTGCCGTGTCCGGGATGATGATGCCGCCGGAAGTCTTCGTCTCGGCATCGATGCGGCGCACGACGACACGGTCGTGCAGCGGGCGGAAATGCATGCAGTCCTCCTTGGTCAGATCAGCAATGTCATATGGCCCCGGCCCTGGCGGGGCCTGCGAAAGATCGAGCTAGGCGGGCGAATTCGAAGTTCAAGAGGGTGTCGCCAGAATTTTTCAGCCGCGGCGCGCCGGCGGACTTTATCGGACAGCCGGCACCGGACCATGTGATCCGGCGCCGGAGCACGCGTCAGGCGGCTTTTTTGTCGGAAGCGATCTGCCTGGTCTCAGTCCCGGACAGTGACTTGCCGATGGCGATCTTGCGCGGCTTCATCTCTTCCGGCACCTCGCGCTTCAGATCGATCATCAGCAGCCCATTCTCCAGGCTGGCGCCTGCGACGCGCACATGGTCCGCCAGCTCGAATCGTCGCTGGAACGCGCGTCCCGCCAGCCCACGATAGAGGAACTGCTGGTTCTCGCCGGTAGACTTGCTACCGCTCACGACCAGGAGGTTGGGCTCCTGGGTGATGCTGAGGTCGCTCTCGCCGAAGCCGGCGACGGCAAGGGTAATCCGGTAGTCGTCATCGCCGACCTTCTCGATGTCGTAGGCCGGCCAGTTGTCGATTTGCGTCAGCCGCGTGGCGTTGTCGAGCAGATCAAGGATGCGGTCGAACCCCACCGTCGAGCGGAACAAGGGGCTGAAATCAAAAGTCGTTCTCATGTCCATATCCTCCAATGAGCAACACGGATGTGAAAAGACGCGCACGGCATCGCCGCGACGGGGCATGAAGTGCGCCTCTCGGAACCGCCGACCCCGCATGGGCATCGGCAGGATCGATTTAGGAGAGCCGCTGCCGGCGTCAAGAGGGCGTGCGGGCGCGCGGAGCCGTACCGACGGCGCGCCTCAGATCATCTCGCGCTGCTTGATGGCGAGGTAGCGGTTGATGAGGTCGGTGCCGACGCGGTTGTGGGGGGCCTCCAGGCATTGCACGCCCAGCCGCCTCAGCTTTTCGAACACCACCAGGCGCTCCTTGCGGAGCTCGTCGGCGACCACCGAGCGGGCGACCGCTTCCATCGAGCCGGGGATGGAATCCGGTGCGGCATCGACCAGCGCGCGGAACTCGGGGTCCTGCAGGGTGACGAACAGCACCAGGTGCCGGCCGGAGAGGCGGCCCAGGTTCTCCACCATCAGCTCGGCGGTCACGGTATCGACGAAATCGGTGAACAGCACGATCAGCGAGCGGCGTTGCAGCTGCTGTGACAGCAGCGTGAGGCCGAGGGTGAAGTTGGTCTCCTCGGCCGCGTAGTCGAGCTCGGCGGTCATGCGCTGCAGCCGTGGGAAGCGATCGACGCCGCCGAGCGGCTCGGCGCGCAGGCGCACCCGGGCGTCGAAGCCGAACAGGCCGACGCGGTCGCCGCCCTTCAATGAGGCATAGCTCAGCAGCAGCGCCGCGTTGATCGCGTGATCCAGGCGCGGAATGCCGCCGATCGGCTCGCGCATCAGGTGGCCGGTGTCCAGCGCCAGGATGATCTGGTGGTTGCGCTCGCTGCGGAACTCCTTCGAGACCAGGCGGCGGTGGCGCGCCGAATGCTTCCAGTCGATCGAGCGGCGGTCGAGACCGGGCTGGTAGTCGCGCAGTGCGTCGAACTCAGAGCCGTCGCCCAGCTGCCGCTGGTCCTTGATGCCGAAGCTCGCGTCCTGGCGCATCAGCGCGATCGCCGCGGCGCGCACGGCACGGATGTTCGGCACGACCTTGAGCTGGGCTTCGAGCGGCTGCTTCACTTGGATCCGGATCAGGCCATAAGGCCCGGTCCAGCGCAGCCAGAGCATGGTGAGCGGAACCGTGCCGCGGCGGCGCGGCAGCAGCGGAATCTCGGTGCGGATGGTCTGCGTGCCGTCGAGGGGAACCTGCAACAGCGCCGGCATCTCGACCGTCGGGCCGTGATCGATCGTCGCCTCGATCACGCGCGGGATCCGGCCGCCGCCGGGGGTGAGATCGAGCGTCGCCAGGGCGGTCTCGCCGACGAAGAGCATCTCCGGGGGGGCGAAGGCGACGCCGAGCCGCCGGCGCGGCATCGCCAGCAGGAAGTCGCCGCCGAGCGCCAGGATGACCACGCCGAGATAGGCGGGGCCGAGCAGCCAGAGCTGCGGCGCGAGCGCCGCCAGCAGCAGCGCCAGCAGAGGCGCTGCCGCCACGAAGGCGACGCCGCGGCCGGTCGGCAGGATCACGGTTTCACCCTCACCGTCTCAATCTCATCCCAATTCTCATCGCGGCGCCGGCGTGGCGGTGATGATCTGGCCGATGATCTGGTCGAAGGTGAGGCCCTCGATCTCGGCGCCCGGCGAGAGCACGACGCGATGCCGCAGCACCGGGGTCGCGAGATGCTTCACGTCGTCGGGGATCACATAGTCGCGGCCCTGCAGCGCCGCGAAGGCGCGCGCCGCCATGGCCAGCATGCTGGCGGCGCGCGGCGAGGCGCCGTATTGCAGGGAGGGATGCTCGCGGGTGGCGCGGATGAGATCGACGATATAGGCGACGATCTCGGCGGAGACCCGCACGCCCTCGATCGCCCGGCGGGCCTGCTCCAGGGCGGCGAGATCGAAGACCGGCTGGATGCCGAGCATCTCCAGCTTCGGCATCGCGCCGTGACTCCCGTGCCGGGTGACGATGGCGAGCTCTTCCTCGCGGGCGGGATAGCCGATCAGATGCTTGAACAGGAAGCGGTCGAGCTGGGCCTCGGGCAAGGGATAGGTGCCCTGCTGCTCGATCGGATTCTGGGTCGCGATCACCATGAAGCCGGCGCCGAGATCGTGGGTGGTGTTGTCGATCGTCACCTGGCGTTCCTGCATCGCCTGCAGCAAAGCCGCCTGGGTCTTCGGCGGCGTGCGGTTGATCTCGTCGGCCAGCAGCACCTGGGTGAAGATCGGGCCCTTCACCAACTGGAAGGTGTTGCTCTGGAAGTTGAAGAGATTGGTACCGATGACGTCGCCCGGCATCAGGTCCGGGGTGAACTGGATGCGGCCGAATTTCAAGTTCATCGCCGCGGCGAAGGCGCGGACCAGCAGGGTCTTCGCCGTACCCGGCGCGCCTTCCAGGAGGATATGGCCGTCGGAGAAAAGTGCGACCAGCAAGAGGTCGAGCGCGTCGTCCTGGCCGACGACCGCCTTCGCCACCTCGGCGCGCAGCCGGTCAGCGGCGGCCCTGAGTTCCGTCAACGGCGACGCCGCTTGCGGGGACGCTGCGTCTCCCCCGGGGGACGACGACGGTTCCATGCACAATCTCCTGTTTCCAGCGATAGAGTTCGTGGGCGAAGCGCAAGGCGCGGGTGGCGTCGATGCGCCCGGATTGATGGGCCGAGATCCGCTCGAGCGTCGGGCTGACGCGGATATCCAGGCCGCGATGCGCGGCGGCGCGATCGAGCCAGGCCGCTTGCGCCGTCTCGTCGAGGCCGTTGGGCCCGTGCAATTCGTTCATGACATCGGCGAGGGCCAGGCGCCGATAGCTCTGCAGCAGGTTGCCCGCGCTGGTGCCGAATTGCAGCAGCTTGGCGGCGCTCTTGACCAAGGTGAGCTTGCCGGCGGCGAGGCCTTCGGTCTCGGCCAGCGGCGCGCCGAAACGGGCGATCCCGGCCCAGGCCAGCACAAAGGCGGTGACGATGATCGCGACCAGGATCGGCAGGAAGGGCGGGTTCAGCAGCGTGCGCATCAGGTTCGGCCGCTGCTCGAAGCCGTGCAAAGTCTCGTCGATGATGACGGTGCCGCCCTTGGGCAGCAGCGCATCGACCACCGAGATCGCGACCACACCGTTGTCCATCTCGTCGATACCGGCATTTGACAGCAGATCGGGGTCGCTCAGGATCCAGAGCGTGCCGGTCCGGCTCCGCACCGCGCCGAGCAGGATCTTGCCGGCATTGGTCAGGATCGGGTCGATCGGCTCCGCGCCGGCGACGATGTATTGCGGATCGCTGAGAGAGATGCTGCCGCCGAAATGCGGCGCATCGATTTCCGCCGTGCCGGTATCGCGCTGGATGACGGCATCGGGGACTACGGCGCGCAGCACGGATTTCGGCGTGTCCTCGTCCAGCAGCTGCATCTTGCCGACCCAGATCGGCTTCTTGTTGTCGGTGAAGCCGTCCCATTTGGGCAGCACCAGCAAGGCGTGTGGCTGGTCGCGCAGCTTTGCGATCTGCGGCTTCGCCTCGGCGCTGTAATCCGGCTCGATCACCAGCAGCAGGCCGCCCGAGCCGGCCCGCTCGAGGCTGCGAAAGCGGCTGACCTGGACCGGGATGTCGAGGTTGCGCAGGGCCGCGGCAAAGGCGCGATGGCCGATCGCCGAGCGCGAAAAGACGTTGTGCTGGTTGCTGCGGGGCTCGCCGCCGCCGTCGCCGAACATCTCGAGATAGGTCGCGGTCGCGAAGGCGCCGACGCCGATGACGATCACCAGGATCAGGGTGATCAATGGAAAGGGTCCGGCCGAGCTGCCGCGCAAGCTGGGGCGTTTGGCGGCGGTGGCGGGGAGGGCGGTCATGCGCTCACTCCGCGGCGGCGGCCAGCACGCGCCGCGAGTTCTCGCGGCAGAGTGCGTAGGTGGCGGCATTGGCGGCGCGCATGCCGAACAGGCTGACCTCAACGGCGGCTACCAGGGTGGCGAAGGCAGTGTTGCCTTCGGCGGAGAGCCGGGCGCGTCGCAGGATCTCGCGGCTGGTCAGCGAGGCCTGGATGCCGTGCTCGATGCGGCTCCGCAGGCGCTCCTGCACCAGCAGCAGCAGGCGATGCACCGCCTCGGTGAAGGCGCCGGACTCCGCCAGGGCGTCGACCTCGTCGAAGGTATGGTCGCGCTCCGGCTCCGGCGCCGCGAGCACGCTCGAGGTGGCGACCGGCGCCGCGGTCTTGGCGGCGGCGGTGTTGCGGGCGGCGAAGCGCTGTCCGGCATAGCGCGCCAGCACGAAGAGCAGTGCCACGGCGATCACCGCCAGGATGATGTAGGGCAGCCAGGAAAGATCGAGCGACAGGCGCGACGGCGGCTCCTCGGGCTGCGGCACCGGCGGGCTGTGCTGGATGTCGGGCTGCTTCTCGATCTCGCCGATCGAGTCCCGGGCGCGCTCGGCCAGCGGGCGGTTGCGCTGGATCTGGTCGCCCTCGACCGCGGACTCGACGGCCTGCTGCGCGTCCTCGGCCGGCGCCGGCGCCGCCGTGGTCAGCAGCGCCGCCGCGAGCGCGCCGAACCAGATGAGCCGCCAGCCGGCGGGAATGCGGTTCGGAAACGAGGACCCAGACTTCAATGCCATCGACACAAGCTCAGCCGCGCGGCCCCATGCTCACGCGAGGGCGGCCGCGCGATCCAACCATGTTTCGCGCGGCGATGCCACCAGGAATGGTACACTAGGAATAGGTCGGGCGCCGACCTAGTATCTCGGCCCGCGGCCTGCGCGGATATCCGCGAGTCGCGCCGCCGCCACGATTTCACAACACGAGCCGATCATGATTCCGGTCACCGCCACAATTTCCATCCGCGAGGACGAGATCGAGGAGAGCTTCATCCGCGCGAGCGGCGCCGGCGGGCAGAACGTCAACAAGGTCTCGAGCGCGGTGCAGCTCCGCTTCGACGCGAAGCACTCGCCCTCGCTGCCGGAGCGGGTGAAGTCCCGGCTCCAGGAGATCGCCGGAACGAAGATGACGAAGGACGGCGTCATCGTGCTGACCGCCGAGCGCTTCCGTACCCAGGAGGCCAACCGCAAGGACGCGGTCGACCGGCTGGTCGAGCTGCTGAAGAAGGCGGCGTTCCAGCCGAAGCGGCGGATCAAGACCAAGCCGGGCAAGGGCGCCAAGGAGCGGCGGCTCGAGGGCAAGTCGAAGCGGTCGGGGGTGAAGAAGCTGCGCGGCTCGAAGCCGCGGTTCGACGACTGAAGCAATCGGCGCGAGATCGCCGGGTCAAGCCCGGCGATGACGGTTTCAGGATATCACCCGAACCTTGCGCCGACGTCGAGGGTGCTTTCCCAGCCGATGCGGTCGAAATTCTCGGTGAGCCAGCGGTCGGCGGTCTCGTAGCCCAGGCGGTGCAGGTGCTCGAGGAAGGCGCGCTCGGTGTTCATCTTGGAGAGGGCACCCATCTCGGCCAGCTCGATCTCGGCGCCGATCTCGTGGAAGCGGACCGCGACGTAGCGGTCGTCGTTCAGTTTGCCGCTCTCCACCAGCCGGGTGATCGCGGTGATGCCGGCCATCTCGCGCACGAGGCTGGCGTTGAAGGTCATCTCATTGATGCGGTTGAGGATGTCGCGCGCGGTCTCGGGCACGTCCGGCCGGTTCATCGGGTTGATCTGGACGATGACGACGTCGCTGCTCATGCATTCGTTGATCAAGGGATAGATCGCGGGATTGCCGAGATAGCCGCCGTCCCAATAGAACTCGCCCTCGATCTCGACAGCCTCGAACAGCAGCGGCAGGCAGGCCGAGGCGAGCAGCGTCTTCGCGGTGATCTCCGGCGTGCGGAACAGCCGCGACTTGCAGCTGCGGACGTTGGAGGCGGTGACGAAGAGCTTCACCTCCGGATGCGCCCTGAGGTTCTCGAAATCGACCAGGTCCTCGAGGATGTCGCCCAGAGGATTGAGCTTCATCGGGTTGAACTGCTTGGGCGACCACAGCCGGGTCATGAAGTCGACCATCATGAAGGTCGGGTCGCCGTCCACCGCCCAGCCCTCGGACATGCCGGGAATGCCGCGCGGGAAAGTGCGCGGGATCGGGCAGAGCTCGGCGACGCGGTCCCAGAACGCCTCCAGCGCATCGATGGCGCCCTGACGCTTGCCCTTGAGGAAGCCGTCGACAAAAACCGCGGCGTTCATGGCGCCCGCACTGGTGCCGCTGATGCCGTCGATATAGATCCGGGGCTCGCTCATCAGCCGGTGCATGACGCCCCAGGTGAAGGCGCCGTGCGAGCCGCCGCCCTGCAGCGCGAGGCTGATATGCTTCACCCCCGGACGCGACGCGCGCGGTGCGTGGTCCTGCGGCTGATGCGGCGCGGTGGGGCTCAGTCCGTCCAAGCGGTAACCTGCGGATCGTGAAAGGCCTCTATTGTCGCCGCCCGGCGTTACCATTGCGTAAAGGATGATGTGCGGCCGGCGACGGCTGGGCTTTTTTCGGCTGGCGATAGGATCAGGCTTGTTTTCCTGTGACTTATGGCCTGAATTAAGCGGGCGTTAACCCTGATTTCCTAGCCTGATTCGGTTTGGGGCTTCGGATAGGCAGATGGTCTCTCTCAGCGCCGTCACTCTCGATCTCGTGCAGAACGTGAGCCTATTCGCGCTCGTGGTCGGAGGCTATGCGACCGTGACGCGGGGCGCCTTCCTGCCTGCGCGCTGGCGTCCGGTCGCGATCGGGATCGTGTTCGGCGTCGGCGCCGTGCTCGCCATTTCGCTCCGGATCGAGGTGATGCCGGGAGTCTATGTCGACGGCCGCAACATCATGACCTCCCTGGTCGTGCTGTTCGGCGGCCCGATCGCGGCCGGGATCACGCTGGCGATCACGGTTCTCTACCGACTGTGGCTGGGCGGCCAGGGCGCGCTGGCCGGTAGCGTCGCGGCAGTCGCCGCCGTGGCGCTGGGCTTCCTCTACATGGCGCTCAAGGCACGGCTTGGCTTCCGTATCAACCTCTGGTCCCTGCTGGCGCTGGGGCTCGCCGTCGTCTTCGCCGGCGCCTTGAGCTTTGCGCTGCTCAATCCCGCGGGATCGGAGCAGTCGCTGCTGGCGTTGCTGGTCCCCCTGGTGCTGGTCTCGCCCTTGGGCACGATGATCCTGGGCCTTGCGCTGCAGAACGAGGACGACCACGCCAGGCTGCAGGCCGAGCTGCGCGAGCAGGCAGCCTTGTTTCAGACCATCTTCCGCTCGATCGGCGATGCCGTCGTCGTCGCCAACCACAAGGGTGAGATCGTGCTCTCCAATCCGGCCGCGCAGCAGCTGACCGGCATCGCGGTGACGGAAGGCGGAAAGCGCGACCTGGTCGGTTACGCCCGCACCGCCAAGGGCGACGGCACGCCGTTTCCGCTGGAAGAGCTGCCGCTGGTGCGGGCGGTTGCCGGGATTCCCAGCACGGTGGCGGAGATCGTGTTCCTCGACGCGCCGGCCGGCCCGCGCCCGCTCTCCGCGGTCGGCCGGCCGCTGATCGACGACCGCGGCCACGACCATGGCGGCGTCGCCGTCTATCGCGACGTCAGCACCGAACGCGTCCTGCAGAACACCATTGCCCGTAACGAGCGGCGCTTCAAGGAAGCGATCGACGCGATGGAGAACGGCTTCGCGCTGTTCGATTTCGAAGACCGGCTGCTGATCTACAACGCCGGCTTCATGAGCGCCGAGCAGGAGGCGGAATTCGGCAACCCGATCGGCCACACTTTCGAGGAACTGACCCGGGCCTTCGCCTATGGCAAGCTGTCCGCGGTCGCCGCGGAGCTGGACCGCGAGAACTGGATCAAGTGGCGGATGGAGGTGCACCGCAACCCGCCGCCGACGCCGGTCGAGATCCAGTGGAACGACGGGCGCTGGATGCGCGTGATCGAGCGGCGCACCGCCGACGGCGGCTATGTCGGGGTCTGGACCGACATCACCGCGCTGAAGCTGGCCGAGGCCCGGCTGCGGGACGCGATCGAGAATATCCCCGAGGGCTTCATGCTGCTCGACGGCGACCTTACGCTTCGCCTCGTCAACCAGCGCATGCTCGAACTCTATCCGGCCAGCGCCTCGGCCTTCCTGCCGGGGAATTCGCTGGAGCAGATCCTGCGCTATGGGGCCAAGCGCGGCGAGTATCCGGGGGTCTCGTCCAGCGCCGAGGTCGAGGCCTTCGTCAAGCAGTGGATGACGCGCTTCAAGAGCAGCGAGCCCTATTTCGGCGAAGGTGCCTTCACCAACGGCCGCTGGGTGCTGGTCAGTCATCGCCGCACCGATGGCGGCGATTTCGTCAGCATCCGCACCGATATCACCCAGCAGAAGCAGCGCGAGCGCGAGCTGGCGAAGCTGCTGGAAGACCTGATGGCGGCGCAGGCGGCGACCGAACGCGCGCATCAGGAGCTCGAGCGCACCTCCAGTGTGATGCGGGCGATTACCGACGCGGTGCCGGCGCTGGTTTCCTATGTCGGCAAGGACGAGCGCTACCGCTACTGCAACAAGGAGTACCGCGACATGTTCGGCGTCGACCCGGACAGCCTGGTCGGCCAGAAGATCAACGACGTGGTCGAACCGGAAATCTACCAGGTGGTGAAGCCGCAGATCGACCGCGCGCTGGCCGGCGACGAGGTCGCCTTCGTCCGGCCGATGATCGCCCGGGGCGCCACGCATTTTGTCGAGCAGCGCTATATCCCGAGCCATGATGCCGACGGCAAGGTCGACGGCTTCTACGCGATCGCCTGGGACATCACCGAGAGCCACAAGCGCGAACTGGCGCTGAGCCTCGAAGTGCATACCGATTCGCTGACCGGGCTGTTGAACCGCCGCGGCATGACCGAGGCGATGGAGGAGCTGGCCCAGCGCTGGCAGGCCGGCGAGAGCGGCGGCGCGGTGCTCTACCTCGACATTGACCGCTTCAAGCAGATCAACGACACGCTCGGCCACGACATCGGCGACGAGCTGCTGAAGGCCTTCGCCGAGCGGATCCGCAGCGTGGTGCGCGCCTCGGACCGGGTCGCGCGCCAGGGCGGCGACGAGTTCGTGATCCTGATCTCCGCGCCCGAGGCCGAGGACGTGGCGAAGCGCGTCGCGCAATCGCTGCTGGAACGGGTGCGCCTGCCGGTGCGGATCGGGGCGCAGGAGTTCGCGATCTCCACCAGCATCGGCATCGCCGTCATTCCGCCCGGCCAGTCGGCGTCCATCCTGGCGATGCTGAAGGAGGCGGACTTGGCGCTCTACGAAGCCAAGGGCGCCGGGCGCGATCGCTATGCGCTCCGCCGCATGCCGGCGGCGCCACGCGGCGCGCCTGTGGAGAACCTTGACCGTATGGACAAAGATTTTCCCCGCTCGTAAGCTTTCACCCCAAGTGATGCCCGCCGATGACTCCCCGTGGGGGCGTTCGGGACATCATCGGACCGGCGGGCCCGCCGCCGGCCTTGTGACAGGAGAGGCCAGATGAAGAAACCGGAAACCCGGATCGAGATTTCGCGCGCGCAGTTTTCCAGACTGACGCGGCGCCAGGCTTTGGCTGGCGTCGCATCGGCGGCGGCGCTGACGGCGTTCGGCGGCAGGGCCAGGGCGGCGGAGGGGCTGAAGGTTGCGGCGGTATTCGCGACGCCGGTCGAGGAGCCCTGGGTGCACCAGATCCATGTGGCGCTGATGCAGGCCAAGGAGAAGCTCGGCATCGACTACAAGTGGTCGGAGCATGTCGAATCCTCCGACTACGAGCGCGTGCTCCGGCAATATGCCCGCGGCGGCACCCAGCTGATCATGGGCGACGCCTTCGCCGCGGAGGAAGTGGCGCGCAAGGTCGCCAAGCAGTTCCCAGAGGTCGCCTTCGTGTTCGGCTCGGGCTCCGGCCCGGTCGATCCCAATTTCAGCGTGTTCGACAACTGGATCCACGAGCCCGCCTATCTCTGCGGCCTGATCGCCGGGAAGATGACCAAGACCAACGTGGTCGGCACCGTCGCCGCCATGGACATCCCGGAAGTCGCACGGCTGACCAACGCCTTCTACCAGGGCGCCCGGGAGGCGAACCCGAACGTCAAGCGCAAGACCACCTTCATCGGCTCATTCTTCGATCCGCCCAAGGCCAAGGAAGCGGCCCTGGCGCAGATCGCCGCCGGCGTCGACGTGATCTACGCCGAGCGCTTCGGCGTGATCGAGGCGGCGAAGGAGAAGGGCATCCTCGCCATCTCCAACATGTCCGACCAGTCGGAGCTGGCGCCCGACACCGTGATTACCGGGCCGATCTGGGACATGTGGCCGACGGTGCAGGCAGCGGTGAAGCAGGTGCAGGCCGGCGCCTACACCGCCTCCGACTTCGGTGCTTTTTCGCTGATGGCCAAGCACGGCTCCTATCTCGCGCCGTTCCACGGCTGGGATGCGAAGCTGCCGGCCGACGTGAAGAAGCTGGTCGCGGACAAGCAGGCGGCGATCCTCGACGGCAGCTTCCGCGTCAACGTGGACGAGAACACGCCGCCGTCGGACTAACTCCCTCGCCGACACGCTTTTCATTTTCCCCTCCCCCGATCTCGGGGGAGGGGACTCTCGTTGGTGTCGCTTGACCCCTCTTCTCAGCATGCACGGCATTTCCAAGAGTTTCGGCGCGGTGGCGGCTTGCCATGGCGTCGACCTCACGCTGGCCGCGGGCGATATCCTCGGCCTGCTCGGCGAGAACGGAGCGGGCAAGACCACCTTGATGAACATCCTGTTCGGCACCTATGCGGCCGATGCCGGATCAATCGCGATCGACGGCAAGGACGTCGCGATCGCGGATTCCGCCGATGCGCTGCAGCTCGGGATCGGCATGGTGCACCAGCATTTCCACCTGGTGCCGAAGCATACGGTACTGGAGAACCTGCTGGTCGGGCGGCCCGGCCGCTCCGGCGCGCTCACCAAGCGCAAGGTGATCGCCGAGCTCGAGGCGCTGGACCGGGATTTCCATCTTCACCTCGATCCCAATGCGTCGGTGGCGCGGCTTTCGATCGGCGAGCAGCAGCGGGTCGAGATCGCCAAGGCGCTGATCCGCGGGGCGCGCATCCTGATCCTCGACGAACCGACCGCGACCCTGACGCCGCGCGAGGCGCAAGGCCTGTTTCGCGCCTTGAAGGCGATGACGACGAAAGGGATCGGCGTCATCTTCATCAGCCATAAATTGGGCGAAGTGCTGGAGCTCACCAACAAGATTGCGGTGATGCGGCACGGCGCGCTGGTGGCGGAGCGGACGAACGACGGCAGCCTGTCGAAAGCCGAGCTGGCGCGGCTGATGTGCGGGCGCGAACTCGACCCGCCGCAAAAGCCGAAGGCGATGCCGGGTCCGGCGCTGCTCGAGCTCACGCATGTGACGACCGGCGGCAAGGGCCGGGTCGCCTTGAAGGACGTGACGCTGGAGATCCGGGCGGGCGAGATCCTCGGCATTGCCGGCGTCTCCGGCAACGGGCAGCGCGAGCTGGCCGACCTGGTGGCCGGCGTGCTGCCGCCGGTCTCCGGCACGATTGCGGTCGGCGGCGAGCTGGTGCTGGATCCCAGCCCGCGGCGGATGCAGGCGCTCAAGGTCGGCCGCGTGCCGGAGGACCGCTTGAGCACCGGCATGATCTCCAGCCTGCCGCTGGAAGAGAGCATGGCCTTGCCCTGGATCACCCGGGCACCATTCAGCCGCAACGGCATCCTCGATCGCGGCGCGATCCGCCGCTTCGCCGCGAGCCAGATCGAGGCCTTCGACATCCGTACCTCCGGCCCCGAGGCGCGCACCGGCGCGCTGAGCGGCGGCAACCTGCAGAAGGCCTTGCTGGCGCGCGAGCTCGCCATGCAGCCGAAGCTGCTGGTGGCGGCGCAGCCGACCCGGGGCATCGACATCGGCGCGACCGAGTTCGTTCACCGGCAGCTGCTCGATCTCCGCGCCAGGAACGGCGGTGTGCTGCTGATCAGCGAGGACCTGGAGGAGCTGTTCGCGCTCTCCGACCGGATCGCGGTGCTCTATGCCGGAAGGGTGATGGCCGATCTACCGATCGAGGCGGCGACGGTCGAGCGCGTCGGCCTGCTGATGGCCGGGGTCATGGAAGTGCAGGGGGAAGAGAGGCCATGATCCGCGTCCGCCTGGAACGCCGCACTGAAACGCCGGTCTGGATACAGATCACCCTGCCGATCGGCGCGGTGGTATTGGCGCTGCTGCTCTGCAGCCTGCTGGTGGCGATGGCGGGCGCCCCCGTGCTCGAGGCCTATTCCTTCCTTTTCCTCTCCACCTTCCAGACGCTCTACGACGTGCAGGACACCTTGGTGAAGGCCTCGCCGCTGATCTGGACCGGGCTGGCGGTTGCGGTGGCCTTTCGGGCCAAGTTCTGGAACATCGGCGCCGAGGGCCAGCTGATCGCCGGGGCGATGGCGGCGGCCTTCATCGGCCAGCGCGAATTCCTGCCGGAATGGACCTTGATCCCGGCGATGCTGCTGGGCGCGATGGCGGCGGGCGCGCTCTGGGCGCTGATCCCGGCCTTGCTCAAGGTGCGGCTCAAGGTCGATGACGTGGTCACCACCCTGCTCGCCAATTCGATCATGCTCTACGGGCTGATGGCCCTCCTGGAAGGGCCGTGGAAGGACCCGGTCAGCAACTATCCCAACTCGCCGGTCATTCGCGAGGCGGCGCAGTTTCCCATCCTGGTTGGCGACAGTCTGCATATGGGCGTCGCAGTCTCGATCGTCGCCGTCATCATCGTCTGGTGGTTGATGGAGCGCACCACCACCGGCTTCGCGATCAAGGCGGTCGGCGCCAACCCACAAGCCGCCGCCTATGCCGGCTTCTCGGTCGGCGGCGTCATGCTGGGCGCCGCCGCGATCTCCGGCGCGCTGGCGGGCCTCGCCGGGGCGGGCGAGGTCGGCGGTATCCGCTACCAGGTCGTGTCGGATGTTTCCTCGGGTTACGGCTATGCGGGGATCGTGATCGCGACCTTGGCCGACCTGAAGCCGCTGGGCGTGATCCCGGCCGCCTTGTTCTTCGCCATTATCATGAACGGCGCCGATGCGATGTCGCGGGAGACCGGGGTGCCGGTCTATCTCGCCGACGTGATCCAGGGCGTCGCCCTGCTGACCATGGTGGCGGGGCGGCTGTTCACGCTCTATCGGTTTCGGATCGTGCGCCCAGGAACCAAGCCGGGGGTGGCGCATGGATAGTTTCGCTTCCATGATCGATCTCGGCTTCCTCGCGGCCTTGCTGCGGATCGCGACGCCGCTGCTGCTCGCCACCATGGGCGAGCTCTATGCCGAGCGCTCCGGCGTGCTCAACCTAGGCATCGAGGGAACGATGCTGCTGGGCGCGATGACCGGATTCACCGCGGCCTATTTCAGCGGCAGCCTCTGGCTCGGCGTCGGCGCGGCGCTGGCGACCGGGGCGCTGGTCGGCCTGCTGATGGCGCTCCTGACCGTGGTGCTGGGCGTCAGCCAGCACGTCTCCGGCATCGGTACCACCTTGCTGGCGAGCGGCCTCGCCTTCTTCTTCTACCGCATGATCTTCGGCCAGCCGGCGATCCCGCCCAGCGTCGTGGCCTTTCAACCGGTGCTGTTCGACCAGACGGCGCTTACCTATCTCGCACTCCTGTCGGTGCCGGTGACCTGGTGGGCTTTGCATAAGACGCGCTGGGGCTTGAACCTCAGGACGGTCGGCGAGAATCCGCGGGCGGCGGATACCGCCGGCGTCAGCGTCTGGTCGATGCGGATCCAGGCCCTGGTGATTTCGGGTGCGCTGATGGGCGTGGGCGGCGCCTTCCTCACGCTGTCGCAATTCAACGCCTTCACCTTCGGCGTCATCTCGGGCCGGGGCTGGGTCTGTATTGCTCTGGTGGTGTTCGGGCAGTGGATGCCCTGGCGCTGTGCCGGCGGCGTGGTGCTGTTCGCGATGATCGAGGCCCTGCAACTCAGATTGCAGGCGCACAACGTGCTGCAGATTCCCTACGAGATCTTCCTGATGCTGCCTTTCGTGATGACGATCCTCGCCATGGCCCTGGTCTCGCGCAACGCCCATGCGCCCGCCGCCCTGCTCATTCCCTTCCGCAAGGAAGAGCGCTGAAGGCCGCTTAAGCGCCTGCGTTCGCTGAAAGTCTGGAACTTCCCTCCGAATCGGTGGGGAACCTTCATGGGGGCAGCGGTTTGCTTCCCCCATGGACGGGTCCTCTCCCCTGGTGGTCGAAGCGCGGCAGGCGGCGAAGTCCGCCGGGCTGCGCTATGCCAGCGACGAGCAGCCGGGCATCCGCCGCAAGGGCGCAGGCAAGGGCTTTCGCTATCTCGACGCGGACGGCAAGCCGGTCAAGGACCCGAAGACCCTGAAGCGGATCCGGGCCCTGGCGGTGCCGCCGGCCTGGACCGAAGTCTGGATCTGCCCCGACGCGGAAGGTCACATCCAGGCGACCGGCCGCGATGCCCGCGGTCGCAAGCAATACCGCTATCACGCCGATTTCCGTGCCATCCGCGAGGACGGCAAGTACGAGCATATGCTCGACTTCGCCGCGGTGCTGCCGAAGCTCCGCGCGACCGTGGCGGAGCATATGGCGCGCAAGGATTTGAGCCGCGAATGCGTGCTCGCCACCATCGTGCATCTCCTGGAGACCACGCTGATCCGCGTCGGCAACGGCGAATATGCCAAGCAGAACAAGAGCTATGGCCTCACCACGTTGAAGAACCCGCATGTGAGGATCGAGGGCTCGGCGCTCCGCTTCCAGTTCCTCGGCAAGAGCGGCAAGACCTGGCGCCTGCAGGTCAACGACCGCCGGGTCGCGAAGATCGTGCGCACCTGCCAGGAGCTTCCCGGCCAGCAGCTGTTCCAGTATCTCGACGCCGAGGGCCAGCGGCAGGGCGTCACCTCGTCGGACGTCAACGCCTACCTGCGCGAGATCGCCGGTAAAGACATCACCGCCAAGGATTTCCGTACCTGGGCCGGGACGGTGCTGGCGGCGGTGGCGCTGCAGGAATTCAGCGAGATCGATAGCCAGGCCAAGGCCAAGCGGAACCTGAAGGCCGCGATCGAGAGCGTGGCGACCCGGCTCGGCAATACCGTCACGATCTGCCGCAAATGCTACATCCACCCCGAGATCATCAACGGTTATCTGGCCGGGGATCTCGCCATCAACATCAAGGACAAGATCCACCACGAGCTCTCCCGCAAGCTGCAGGGATTGAGGCCCGAGGAGGCTGCCGTGCTCGCGCTGCTGGAGCGGCGGCTGAAGTTGTCCCTATCGGGGCGGGTTGGGACCGACAAGCTCAAGGCATCGCTCGCGCCGCGCAAGGCGGCGTAGGCATTTTACAACGGGAGAGTCTGCATGAAACCGCTCGCTATCGTCGGCGTCATTCTGATCGTCCTCGGCATTGCCGGGCTGGTGATTCCGCGCTTCAGCTACACCACCGAGGAGAAGGTGCTCGAGGTCGGCCCGATCGTCGCGACCGCGGAGAAGGAGCATTCGGTCCGCGTGCCCGACATCGCCGGCGTCATCGCGGTGATCGCCGGCGGCGCGCTGGTGTTCATGTCGCGCCGGCGCCGCGCCTGACCGAGCGGAGCCGCGTGCGATGGCCCAAAGCGCGGCATCATCGCTTCCTATCGATCCGCTTGTCCCCGAGACTGACGGGCCGCGCAGCGTGCCGGTGAACCTGCCGGCCGAGTGCGTGCCCGAAGTGGAGGAGAAGAAGCCGGAAACGACGGCTGAGGCCTTCGCGAACGCCGAGAAGCCGCTGCCGACCGACCCGAAGACGATCTATCTCGGCGGGTTGTTCGCGCTGGCGGTCCTGGTTGCCTGCTTTTTCGCGCAGGCGGTCATCGTGCCCTTCGTCATGGCCGTCGTGCTGAAGATGATGCTGCAGCCGCTGGTCCGGATGCTGGGTCGGTGGAAGATGCCGCGGGCCGTCGGCGCGGTGGCGGCGATGCTGGTGCTCGCCGCCGTGCTGGTCGCGCTCGGCTTCCTGCTCTCGATGCCGGCGGCCTCCCTGGCGGAGGCGATCACCCAGGGCCTGCCGCGGCTGGAAGAGCGGCTGCGCTTCCTGCAGGGGCCGATCAGCGATCTGCAGGCCTTCCTCGCCAAGGCGCAGGAGGTGGCCGGCGGCGGCAACGGCGAGAACCCGGTCGCCATCGAGAAGATCGGCGTGTTTGGCTTCATCTTCAGCGGGACGCGCGCGGCGATCGAGGGCCTGCTCACCACCGGCATCATTCTCTTCTTCCTGATGCTGTCGGGCGACACCTTCCTGCGGCGCGGCGTCGAGATCCTGCCGAATTTCGAGCACAAGCGCCGCGCGGTCGAGATCTCGCAGCAGGTCGAAGCCGACATCTCGGTCTACCTGCTCACCATCATCAGCATGAACGCGATCGTCGGCATCGCCGTCGGGCTGGCGGTCTGGCTCTGCGGCGTCGGCGATCCGATGCTCTGGGGGGCGCTCGCCTTCATCCTCAATTTCGTGCCGATCATCGGCCCGATCACCGGCATGGGCCTGCTGATCCTGGCCGGCTTCATGCACTTCCCGACGCTGGGGCTGTCGCTGCTGCCGGCCGGCCTATACCTGTTGATCCATATGATCGAGGGCGAGCTGGTGACGCCCGCCCTGCTGGCGCGGCGCTTCACCATGAACCCGGTGGCCGTGATCATCTCGATCGTCTTCTGGTACTGGATGTGGGGCGTGCCGGGCGCGGTGCTCGCGGTGCCGATGCTGGCGATCGTCAAGATCATCTGCGACCGGATCAAGCCGCTGATGGCCTTCGGCCACTTCCTGGAGGGCGAGGAAGAAGGGGCGGCGGCGCGCTACGTGGCGCGGCTTACGCGAAGAAGCGCTCCAGCACCCGCTCATAAACCCGACTGAGCTTCTCGATGTCGGCGGTGGCGACGTTCTCGTCGATCTTGTGCATGGTCTCGCCGGTCAAGCCGAACTCGATCACCGGGCAATAGTCCTTGATGAAGCGCGCGTCCGAGGTGCCGCCGGTGGTGGACAATTCCGGTTTGCGCCCGGTGATCTCCTGCACCGCGTTGGAAAGCATCTCGGCCAGCGGGCCCGGCGGCGTCACGAAGGCGCCGCCCGAACATTCGACCTTGAGCTCGTAGCGGGCGCCGCCCAGCGACAGGCGCTGGCGGATTTCGGTCTCCAGGCTCTTCGGGTTCCAGGTGTCGTTGAAGCGCACATTGAAGGTGGCGCGCGCCTCGGCCGGAATGACGTTGGTGGTCGGGTTGCCGACATCGACCGTGGTGAATTGCAGGGTCGAGGCCGGGAAATGCTCGGTGCCCTTGTCCAGGGGCTCGGTCAGCAGCGCGATCATCCGGCCCAGGCGGTGCACCGCGTTCTCGGCGAGATGCGGATAGGCGACGTGGCCCTGGATGCCGTAGACGGTGAGCCGGCCGGTCATGCTGCCGCGCCGGCCGATCTTCGCCATCTCGCCCAGCACGGTCGGGTTGGTCGGTTCGCCGACCAGGCAGGCATCGAGCTTCTCGCCCTTCTTCTGCATCCATTCCAGCACCGGCTTGGTGCCGTTGACCGCGACACCCTCTTCGTCGCCGGTGATGAGCAGCGAGATCGCGCCCTGGAAACCGAATTCCCGCTTCGCCAGGAAGCGGTCGCTCGCCGCGGCGAAGGCGGCGATGGCGCCCTTCATGTCGGCGGCCCCCCGGCCGTAAAGCCGGCCGTCGGCGACCGTGCCGGAGAAGGGGTCCTGCGCCCAGTTCTCGCGCGGTCCGGGCGGCACGACGTCGGTATGGCCGGCAAAGCAGAAATGCCTGCCGGTGCCGATCGCCTTCTTGGCGAACAGGTTCTCGACCGGCGGGCCGGCGGGGTCGTCGAATTTCAGCCGGTGGCATTCGAAGCCGAGCGGTTTCAGCGCGCTTTCCAGCACGCCGAGCGCGCCCGCGTCCTGCGGGGTCACGCTCGGGCGGCGGATCAGCTCGGCGGCGAGGGCGACCGGGTCGATCATGATTTAGTCGCGCAGCAATTCGTTGATCGAGGTCTTGGAGCGGGTCTTCTCATCGACCCGCTTCACGATCACCGCGCAATAGAGGCTGGGCCCTGGCTCGCCGTTCGGCAGCGGCTTGCCCGGCAGCGAGCCGGAGACCACCACCGAATAGGCCGGGACGCGGCCGTAGAAGACCTCGCCGGTGGCGCGGTCGACGATCTTGGTGGTCTGGCCGATGAAGACGCCCATCGAGATGACGGCGCCGTCCTCGACCACCACGCCCTCGACCACCTCGGAGCGGGCGCCGACGAAGCAGTTGTCGCCGATGATGACCGGGCCGGCCTGCAGCGGCTCCAGCACGCCGCCGATGCCGACGCCGCCGGAGATGTGGCAGTTCTTGCCGATCTGGGCGCAGGAGCCGATCGTCACCCAGGTATCGACCATGGTGCCGGAATCGACATAGGCGCCGACATTGACGAAGCTCGGCATCAGGACGACGCCGGGGGCGATATAGGCGCTCTTGCGCACCACGCAGTTCGGCACGGCGCGGAAGCCCGCTTCGACGAAGCGGTTCTGGCCCCAGCCGGCGAATTTCGAGGGCACCTTGTCGAACCAGGCGGAGCGGCCTTCCGGGAAGTCGCCGCCGCCGGGAATGAGCTCGGAATCATTCAGGCGGAAGGAGAGCAGCACGGCTTTCTTCAGCCACTGGTTGGTCTCCCACTTGCCCTCTTTCTTCTCCGCCACGCGCACGGCGCCGCGGTCGAGGAGCTCCAGCGCGGTGTCGACCGCGTCGCGCGTCTCGCCTTTGGTCTGGGCGTTGATCTTGGTGCGGTTCTCCCAGCCGGCGTCGATCGCCGCCTGCAATCCCCCGATATCCATGCTTCAGCTTCCCGTCTTCTTTGTGATGTTGAGGGCGGCCAGCCAGTCGGCCAGCTTGTCGGTCGTGTGGTGGATGTAATCCTCGTCGCCGGCCGGCTGCGCCCATTCGCTGTGGGTCGAGATCAGCACCGTGGTCATGCCGAGATCGGCGGCGGGTTTGAGGTTGCGCGGCATGTCGTCGAGGAACGCGGCGCGCTCCGGCACGATGCCATGGGTCTCGATCAGCCGGTCGAAGCTCGCGGCGCTCGGCTTCGGGTCGTAGTTGCCGGCTGCGATGTCGAAGATGTCGGGGAAATGCCGGCTGATGCCGACCTTCTCCATGACGTTCTGGGCATGAGCGACCGAGCCGTTGGTGTAGATCAGCTTCTTTCCCGGCAGGGCGTCGAGCGCGCGGTCGAGCGCGGTGTCGGCGGTGACGCCGCTGACGTCGATCTGGTGCACGAAATCCAGGAAATGCGCGGGATCGACCCCGTGGTTCACCATCAGGCCCTTCAGGGTCGTGCTGTGCTCCCGGAAATACTGCTTCTGCAAGGCGCGCGCGGCCTCCCGGTCGAGATTCAGCAACTGCTCAATATAAAGTCCGATTCGCCGCTCGACCTGGTCGAACAGCCGGCACTGGGCAGGGTAGAGGGTGTTGTCGAGGTCGAATATCCAAAACTCGACATGGGAAAGATCGACCTGCGGCATGGTCCAGGATTCTCGAGAAAAACCAAGGTGGCCGGGGACATTACGGGCGGGTCGGCCGGGGCGCAACGGCACAATTCGGCCGGGGCGGGTAGTGCTAACGCGACGTTAAGGGGATTGCGGGGAAACTGGTCCCAACCCGTCATTCCGCCAGGCGTGAGACTTGATGATCGACTACAGCAAAGCCCGGACGCTGGCGGCGGATGCCGACCCGGAGACGCGGCGGCGTCTCGCCGAGCGGTCCGACGTCCAGCCGGAGATCCTCTATTTCCTGGCCGAGGATGCGGCACCCGAGGTCCGCGCCGGCATCGCCGCCAACAGCGCCACGCCGCGCCAGGCCGACCTGGTCCTGGCCAAGGACAAGGACGTCGGCGTGCGCGAGCGCCTGGCGCATAAGATCGGCCGCCTGGCTCCCAATCTCTCCGGCGAGGAGCGGGCGCATATCCGCGAGCTCACCCTCGAAGTGATCGGGATCCTGGCGGCCGACCGGACCGCGCGGATCCGGCAGGTGATCGCCGAATCCCTCCGCCACACCAAGGACGCGCCGCTGGAGGTGATCCAAAAGCTCGCCCGCGACGCCGAGATCCGGGTGGCCGGGCCGATCCTGGAATCGTCGCCGCTGCTGACCGATGCCGAGCTCATCGAGATCATCCGCTCGAAGCCGATCCAGGGCGCGCTCGAAGCGATCGCCCGGCGCCGCCGCCTCGGCACGCCCTTGGCCGATGCCCTGGTCTCGACCGCCTTGTCCGCGCCCGACGGCGTGCTGGCGGTGACCGCGCTCCTGAAGAACCACAATGCCGAGATCGATCCCGCGACGATGGAGCGGATCCTCGACGTCGCCCCGGGCTTCGGCGCCTGGCACGGGCCGCTGGTCGAGCGGCCGAAACTCTCCGGCGGCATGATGCGGCGGCTGGCCGCCTTCGTCTCCAAGGCGCTGCTCTCGGTGTTGAAGAAGCGCAAGGACGCCGATCCGGAAACCGTGGCGGCGATTGTCGCGGAGGAACAGAGGCGCCCCGCCGAGGAACCGCCGGCGGAACCCGTCGCGGCGGCGCCTGAAGGCGCGGACGAGACCCAGGAGGATGATGCCGTCGCCGACGCGCCGGTCGGCGAGGCCGCGATCAAGGCCGCCATCGCGGGCGAGCAGTTCGCCGCGGTCCGCGCCGCGCTCGCGCGCGACAGCGGTCTGGCCCCTCCCGTGGTGCGGCGGATCCTCGCCTCGGCCAGCGCCAAGGCGATCACCGCGCTCGCCTGGAAGGCGCAGTATTCGATGGATCTGGCCGTGGCCTTGCAGGCCGGGCCCGGCGGCGTCGCCGCCGACCAGGTGCTGCAGCCGAAGAACGACGGCTATCCGCTGAGCGACTCCGACATGGAATGGCAGCTGGAGCTGTCGCTGGCCCCGGCCGACGCGGCTAAGCGTCCGGGCGCCCGCCGCGCTTCTGCCTGATCGCCCGCAAGGTCCTGACCGACCACACCGCCGCCCGCCGCCGGAACCGCCGCGCCGCCTTGCGCGCCGGCAGCTTCTCGCGTTGGTCCTCGAGCTCCAGGCCGACCGTGCGGACCCGGCCCTCCTTGACCGAACGCACCACCAGCTCGACCTCGCCCAGGCGAACCCGGTCACCGACCACGGCGATCTTGCCCAGGCGCTCGTGCATGAAGTCGGCGAGGGTCTCGCCGCTGCGATGCTCGCCGAGATCGAGGCCGTAGACCACGGCAAGCTCGTCCGCCGCGCCTTCGCCGGACAGCATGAACTCGCCGAAGCCCTCGGGTTCGACCTCGGCCACTTTGTGCTCGGCGAAGAGGCGCTGGGCGGCGGCGATCTCGACCGGCGGCAGGATGGCGATCACGTAGTCGCCGACCTCCGGCCTGACGTCGCGGAAGCCCTCGATCGGCTTCTCCTCGCGGATCGCGGCCAGGACCTGGGCGTCGGCCGGCAGGCCCAGGCCGCCGTAGTTGTGGCGCAAGGCGCGCGCACCCGGCTTGACCCGGAAGCCGGCCAGCTCGCGCCCCGCCTTGGGGCCGAGACCGAGATCGAGTGGATCATGGCCGGCATCGTCCTCCGGCACGGTCAGGCCGAGGAAGCGCGCGGCGCGCTGCACCGTCCAGCCCTGGATCAGCAGCGAGACCAGCACCACGACGAAGGCGATGTTGAAATAGCGCTGGGAGTCGGGCACGCCGGCCAGGATCGGGATCGAGGCCAGAAAGATCGGCACCGCGCCGCGCAGGCCCACCCAGGCAATGAAGCCGCGCTCCGGCCAGCTGAAGCGAAAGGGCAGCAGGGCAATGGCGACCGACCCCGGCCGGGCGATCAGGATCATGGCCAGCGCGATGGCGATGCCGTAGGGCAGGTCGGCAATCAGCCGCGACGGCGTCACCAGCAGGCCGAGCAGCAGGAACATGGCGATCTGCGACAGCCAGGCCAGCCCGTCGAGGAAGCGGGCAATCACCTGCTGCGCGCGGTAGGGCGCACGGGCCAGCACGATGCCGGCGATGTAGACCGCGAGGAAGCCGCTGGCATGAAGCAGGTTGGCGCCGCCGAAGATCAGCAGCACGCCGGCCACGATCAGGATCGGGTAGAGCGCCGCGGTGAGGTTCAGCCGCTCGACCAGCCAGCGCAGCGCAAAGCCGCCGGCGAGACCAATGATCCCGCCGCCGATGAAGCCGATCGCCAGTTCCTCCAGCGCGTACCAGCCGGGGGAGAGCGCCGGGTTCAGCAGCAGTTCGACGCAGACCAGGGTCAGGAACACCGCCATCGGGTCGTTCATGCCGGATTCCAGCTCGAGCGTGCCGCCGACGCGGGCATTGACCGCCGAGCCCTTGCCGTGGAGCAGCATGAAGACCGCGGCCGCATCGGTCGAAGCCAGCACCGAGCCCAGGAGTACGCCTTCCAGCGGGGACAGGCCCATGAAGAGATGCGCCAGCCCGGCGATGGCGAAGGCGGAAAGCAGCACGCCCAGGGTGGCCAGGCTGAAGGCCGGCCAGAACACCAGCCGGACCACGTCGCGCGGGGTCCGGAGCCCGCCCTCGAACAGGATGATGGCGAGCGCGATAGAGCCGACCGCGAAGGTGGAGCGATAGTCGGCGAAGGCGATGCCGAGCACACCGTCCTCGCCGGCCAGCATGCCGAGCAGCAGGAAGACCAGCAGCAAGGGGGCGCCCAGGCGCGACGAAACCATGCCCGCGAGAATGCTCAGCAGGATGAGCAAGGCGCCGATGAAGATGAACTGATTGACGAGTTCCATGGCCCCTGCGGATCACCCCCTGACACCCGTGAATGGCAGACCGGCGCCGTCGTCGCAAGCCTTTCGCCCAATCCGGGAATTGGTGAGGCGCTTACTACCTTGGTCGTAGAGCGCGGCCACGGGATTGCACTCGACCGCATGGCGGCGCTGATTTAGTGTCTGATGTCAGGAACATATCTTCAGTCGGGAGTGAGCCGCATCTAGCAATCAGACAGCAGTGGGAGGGAAACCATGAAGAAGCGCGAAACCAAGCGTCCATCGGATCCGTCACGTCGTAAATTCCTGCGCACCGCCGCCACGGCGGGCATCGGCGGCGCCGCCGCCCTGGCCGCGCCGCAAGTGGCGCGGGCGCAGGATCCGATCAGCATGAAGTGGCAGAGCACTTGGCCGGCCAAGGACATCTTCCACGAATACGCCCAGGACTTCGCCGCCAAGGTCAACAGCATGTCGGGCGGGCGGCTGAAGATCGAGGTGCTGCCTTCGGGCTCGGTGGTGAAGGCCTTCGACCTGCTGGATGCCGTCAACAAGGGCACGCTGGACGGCGGCCACGGCGTCGTCGCCTACTGGTACGGCAAGGAAAACGCCCTGGCGCTCTGGGGCTCGGGGCCGGCCTTCGGCATGGATCCCAACATGCTGCTCTCCTGGCATTACTACGGCGGCGGCAAGGAGCTGCAGCAGGAGATCTACTCCAACCTCAACATGAACGTGGTCTCGTTCCTCTATGGGCCGATGCCGACCCAGCCTCTGGGCTGGTTCAAGAAGCCGGTCGCCAAGGCCGAGGATCTGCAAGGCCTGAAGTTCCGCACCGTCGGCCTCTCGATCGACATCTTCACGGCTTTGGGCGCCGCGGTGAACGCGCTGCCGGGGGCCGAGATCGTGCCGGCGATGGACCGCGGCCTGCTCGACGCCGCCGAGTTCAACAACGCCTCCTCGGACAAGGTGCTGGGCTTCCCGGATGTCTCGAAGATCTGCATGCTGCAGAGCTTCCACCAGTGTTCGGAGCAGTTCGAGATCCTGTTCAACAAGGCGAAATACGACGCCTTGCCGGAAGACCTTCGCTCGATCATCACCCAGGCGGCGACCGCATCCTCGGCCGACATGTCCTGGAAGGCGATCGACCGCTATTCCAAGGACTACGAGGCGCTGAAGGCCGACGGCATCAAGTTCTACAAGACGCCGGACGCGGTTTTGAAGGCGCAGCTCGATGCCTGGAGCAAGATCATCGAGAAGAAGTCGGCCGAGAATGCGATGTTCAAGAAGGTCCTGGAATCCCAGAAGGCCTACGCGCAACGCGCCGGCAAGTGGCAAGGCGACACTCTGGTCAGCATGCGCATGGCGTATAACCACTTCTTCGCCGAAGGCTGACGGCGGAGATCGAGACCCCGGGTCCGCGCGAAGCCGGGCCCGGGATTGATCAAGGGGATGGCGGCTGGGTAAGGCGCTCGATTTC
Organism: Dongia sp. agr-C8; assembly: GCF_054658695.1. Lineage (NCBI taxonomy): Bacteria > Pseudomonadati > Pseudomonadota > Alphaproteobacteria > Rhodospirillales > Dongiaceae > Dongia > Dongia sp. agr-C8. Next base: position 1,105,404 of record NZ_BAAGHZ010000002.1, on the reverse strand, counting down.
ATCGATGGGCTCAGCACCTGGTCCGGGCGCGCCTGCGCCTGGGCGATCGTCGTGCTCACCTTGATGATCAGCTACGAGGTGTTCTCGCGCTACGCGCTCCACGCGCCCCATGCCTGGGTGTTCGACGTCTCGGCCATGTTCTACGGCCTACTGTTCATGATGGCGGGTGCCTATACCCTGGCGCATGCCGGCCATGTGCGCGGCGACGTGCTGTACGGCTTCTTCCCGGCGCGGCTGCAGGCCTCGATCGACCTCATTCTCTATGTCGTGTTCTTCATCCCCGGCATCGTGGCGATGGTCTGGGCCGGCTGGTTCTTCGCCGAGGAATCCTGGGCGATCAACGAGCATTCCTCGATCTCGGCCGACGGCCCGCCGGTCTATCCCTTCAAGTTCGTGATCCCGGTCGCGGGCGCCCTGCTGCTGCTGCAGGGCGTGGTCGAGATCGTGCGCTGCATCCGCTGCCTGCAGACCGGCAAGTGGCCGCGCCGCTCCAGCGACGTCGAGGAGGTCGATGTCGACAAGCTGAAGGAGATGGTGCATGTCAGCGACAAGGACATCGCCGCGCTCGACCAATACGTCACCGAAGAGGGCGTGGCGAATGACGGGCCGAAGCCGTGAGAAAGGAGCTCTGGTTCGGCCTCATCCTGATGGCGATCATCCTGGCCGGGACCGCCTATATCCTGCCGGCGCCGTCCGAGATGACCCGCGGCCATCTCGGGCTGCTGATGCTGGCTTTGGTCGTCGTCACCATCATGCTGGGCTTTCCCACCGCCTTCACCTTGATGGGCATGGGGATGCTGTTCACCTGGTTCGCCTTCGACTTCAACACCGAGCTCTCGCTCGAGCTGATGGTGCAGCGGACCTATGGGGTGATGACCAACGACGTCCTGATCTCGGTGCCGCTGTTCGTCTTCATGGGCTATCTGGTCGAGCGCGCGAATCTCATCGAGAAGCTGTTCACCAGCCTGCATCTTGCCACCGCCTGGCTGCCGGGCAGCCTTGCGGTCGCGACCCTGGTCACTTGCGCGATCTTCGCCACCGCGACCGGGATCGTCGGCGCGGTGGTGACCTTGATGGGCCTGCTCGCCCTCCCGGCGATGCTGAAGTCGCGCTACGACATCCGCCTTTCCGCCGGCGTCATCACCGCCGGCGGCTGCCTCGGCATCCTGATCCCGCCTTCGGTGCTGCTGATCGTCTACGGCGCGACCGCCGGCGTCTCGGTGGTGCAACTCTACGCCGGCGCCTTCTTCCCCGGGCTGATGCTGACCGGCCTCTATATTGGCGCGGTCATCGTCCTCTCCTGGCTCAAACCGAGCCTGGCGCCGCCGCTGCCGAAGGCCGAGCGCGTGGTGAAACTCTCGCCGGTGCTGGCGGCGATCTCCGGGGAGCAGCGCCGGCCCTGGGCGCCGATGGCGCTCATCGCCTCGGCTTTCGGTGGATCGGCTACGGTCGCGCGGCCGCGCGCCTTCGCCGAAGTCGCGCTGATGATCATGCCGGTCGCGACCTTCGCGCTGCTGATGGGCCTCATCTATCGCGGCGTCACCGCGCCAGTCGAGGCCGCGGATAACGGCTTGCAGGAGATCGGCACGGCGGCGACCGGCAGCGGCTTCGAGAGCGGCGGGCTGGCGGAGCCGCCGATGGCCGGCGGATTGGAAGAACCGCCGGTGGACGAAGGCGGCCTCGCCGAGCCGCCGCAGGAATCCGGGGGCTTGAGCGAGCCGCCCGGCGCGGAGCCGCCGGCAGCGCCCGCCAATCCCGCGCCGTCGGGCGAGGCACCCGCGGCTGCGGCGGCGGAAGCGACGCCGGTGCCGGCGGCCTTCTGGTGGGTGCTCGGGGTCGGCTTGGCAGGCCTCGCGGTGTTCTATGCGATCCTAAATTTCCAGCGCTACCAGGTCTACCGGTTGCTGCTGCAGTCCTTCGTCCCGCTGAGCGTGCTGATCCTGGCGGTGCTGGGCTCGATCGTGTTCGGCTTCGCGACGCCGACCGAGGCGGCGGCGATCGGCGCGCTGGGCGGCGTGCTGCTGGCGGCGCTCTATCGGCAGCTGAACCGGCGGGTGCTCACGGAATCGGTCTACCTGACCGCCAAGACCTCGGCGATGGTCTGCTGGCTGTTCGTCGGCTCCTCGATCTTCTCGGCGGCCTTCGCGCTCCTGGGCGGGCAGGAACTGATCGAGCATTGGGTGCTCGGCATGGAGCTGACGCCGCTCCAGTTCATGCTGCTTTCCCAGGTGATCATCTTCATCCTGGGCTGGCCGCTGGAATGGACCGAGATCATCGTGATCTTCATGCCGATCTTCATTCCCTTGCTGGAACATTTCGACATCGACCCGCTGTTCTTCGGGTTGATGGTCGCCTTGAACCTGCAGACCGCCTTCCTCTCGCCGCCGGTCGCGATGGCCGCCTTCTATCTGAAGGGCGTCTCGCCGCCGCACGTGACCCTGAACCAGATCTTCACCGGCATGATGCCCTTCATGCTGATCCAGGTCCTGGCGATGTTCCTGCTCTATGTCTTCCCCGAGATCGGGTTGTGGCTGCCGCACATCTTGTATGATTGAGGCGGCGGCGTTGCGCACCCCCCCACCTGGCCTCCCCCCGATTCGGGGGAGGGACTCTATGAAGAAGCTGCTGCGAAAGAGAGCTTGATAAACCCCCGCCCCCGAATCGGGGGCGGGTTGGGGTGGGGGGTAGGTTGCAGCGGCAATGATTTGATACTTGGCTCAGCAGGAGAGCCAAGAAGGCCATCAGCCCCGCGTCACCAAGGTGCCGACGCCCTGCGGGGTGAAGATTTCCAGCAGCATCGCATGGGGCACGCGGCCGTCGAGCACGACCGCGGCCTCGACCCCGCCCTCGACCGCCATCAGGCAGGTCTCGAGCTTGGGGATCATGCCGCCGGAGATGGTGCCGTCGGCGGTCAGGGCGCGGACCTCGCCGGAGGTGAGCTGCGGGATCATCTTGCCCGACTTGTCGAGCACGCCCGGCACGTCGGTCATCATCAAGAGGCGCTGGGCGCCGATCGCGCAGGCGATCGCGCCGGCCGCGGTGTCGGCGTTGATGTTGTAGGTCTGGCGGTTGGGGCCGAAGCCGACCGGGGCGATCACCGGGATGATGCCGTCCTGCTCCAGGCCGTTGAGGATCGTCGGATTAACCCGGTCCGGTTCGCCGACCAGGCCAAGGTCGACCGGCTTGCCGTCCTTCATCATCTTGGCGGGCTTGGCCATCAGCAGATTGTCATCCTTGCCCGAGAGGCCGACCGCGTGGCCGCCGGCGGCGTTGATCGCCGCCACGATCTGCTTGTTCAGGCTGCCGGCCAGCACCATCTCGACCACTTCCATGGTTGGGGCGTCGGTGACCCTGAGCCCGTCGATGAAGGTCGATTGGATGTTCAGCCGCTTCAGCATGTCGCCGATCTGCGGGCCGCCGCCATGCACCACCACCGGCAGGATGCCGACCTGGCGCAACAATACGATGTCGCGGGCGAAGACGCGGGCCAGTTCCGGATCGACCATGGCATGGCCGCCATATTTGATGACGAAGCGCTTGCCCGAATATTTCTGCATATAGGGCAGGGCGTCGGTCAGCGTCTGGGCGGTCTTCAGCCAGTATTTGGTGTCGGTGAAGTTGATGGGGGACTGCGACATCTGCGGCGGCGTCCGATCCGATGCTGTGGCGGGAAAAGGCGGGGCTGACGTTGCGGTCAGTCGCCCGGGAAATCAAGAGTCAATCCTGCCACCAAACCGTCATTGCCGGGCCCGGCGGACAAATGTCCGCATTCGCGGACGGGGCCGGCAATCTTGCGCCAATCGGAGACAGATGCCCGGGTCAAGCCCGGGCATGACGATTCCATAATGTCAGGAGCGATCGACCACCGCGGCCAGCTCGGCGCGGAGCTGGTCGATGCCGGCCTTGCTGCGGCTGCTGGTGACGATGATCTCGGGATGCGCGGCCGGCCGGCGCTCGAGCTGGATGGCGAGACGGGCGCGGGCGATCTCGAGCTCGTCGGGCTTCATCTCGTCGGCCTTGGTCATGATGATCTGATAGGACAGGGCCGCCTTGTCGAGGAGATCCATCAGCTTCAAGTCAGGCTCCTTGAAGCCGACGCGGCTGTCGATCAGCAAAAGCAGGCGAACGAGGTTGGGCCGACCCTTGAGGTAGGCCGAGATCAGTTTCGACCACTCCTGCACCACGGCGCGGCCGACCTTGGCGTAACCGTGGCCGGGGAGATCGACCAGGACCAGCCGCCCGGCGAGATCGAAGAAGTTGATCTGCTGGGTGCGGCCGGGCGTGCGCGAGATGCGCGCCAGGCTGTTGCGGTTGGTGAGGGCGTTGATCAGGCTCGACTTACCGACATTGGAGCGGCCGGCGAAGGCGATCTCGACCGGACCCGGCGGCGGCAGGGCCTCGACCGTCATAGTGCCGGCGATGAAGCGGCATTCCTGCGCGAACAGCCAGGTCGGATCGGTCGCCGTTTTGGCCAACCCGATCAGCCCTTCTTCGACTCGGCCGGCTTGTCCACGCTCTTCGCGTCCCGGGCTTTGTTCGCCTTGTCCAGCTTGCGCATGATGTAGCGCTGCTGGGCGATCGAGAGCGTGTTGTTCCAGGCCCAATAGATCACCAGGCCGACGGTGTTGTGCGCCAGCATGAAGGTGAAGATGAAGGGCATCAGCGCGAACATGCGCGCCTGCACGGGATCCGGCGGCGTGGGGTTCATCCGCATCTGCGCCCACATGGTGAAGCCCATGATGATTGGCCAGACGCCGATCGAGACGAAGGCAAGAATGCCGCCGATCACCGGGATGTGGATGAAGTCGGCCGGATGCCAGGGCAGCAGGCCGAAGAGATTGAGGATCGAGGTCGGGTCCGGCGCCGAGAGATCGCGGATCCAGCCGAAGAAATGTGCATGCCGCATTTCGATCGTGACCGACAGCACCTTGTAGAGCGCGAGGAAGACCGGGAACTGGATCAGGATCGGCAGGCAGCCGGCGGCGGGATTCACCTTCTCGCGCTTATAGAGCGCCATCATCTCGACGTTCATCCGCTGCTTGTCTTCGCCGAACTTCTCCTTGAGCTCAGCCATCTTCGGCTGGAGCAGCTTCATCTTGTTCATCGAGGCGTAGGACTTGTTCGCCAGCGGGAACAGGCAGGCGCGCACCAGCACGGTGAGGCAAAGGATGGCGATGCCGAAGTTGCCGACCGGGCCCAGCACCTTCAGGAAGCTGTAGATGTAGTCGAGCACGATAAAGAGCGGCTTGGCCACGAACCAGAACAGGCCGAAGTCGATCGAGCGGTCGAGCAGCGGAATGCCCAGCCGGTCGCGATAGTCGGCCAGCACGTGCAGCACCTTGGCGCCGGCGAAGATCTGGTTGCTGAAGGTCGCGGTGGCGCCGGGCGCCACGGTCTGAGCCGTGCCGGTGAAGTCGCCCTGGAAGGAATCCTGCTTCGGGTCGTAGAAGGCGCGGGCGCCGACCTTGGCGTCGTTCGGGATGATCGCCGCCACCAGCCAGTATTTGCTGGTGATGCCGATCCAGCCGCCCTGGCTCTCCATCTTGTAGATGCCGGCCTCGCCCGGGTTGTCCACCGCGTGGGAATGCGCGTGGGAATAGTCCCAGGGGTTGGTGAAGACGCCGCCACCCTGGAGTGCCCCGTCCAGCACGCCGATCAGGCCCTCGCGGATGCCGAGCGCCGCGTAGTCCTTGGGCAGGCCGAACTCGACCACGCGGGAATAGGGGACAACGGAAACCGGGGCCGATCCCTTGTTCTCGACCGCCTGCTCGATGGTGAAGAGATAGTTCTGATCGACCGAGAAGGTGCGCTTGAAGATGAGGCCGGCACCGTTGTCCCAGGTCAGCGTCACCGGATGATCGACCGAGAGCGTGTCGCCGGCGGCCTGCCAGACGGTGTCGAAGGCCGGCAGCTTCACATTGGGATCGGCCGAGGTGAAGCCGGCTTCGGCGAACTGCGCCTCGGGGCCACCGGTCGGGCTCAAGAGCACGACCTGCGGGCTCTTCGGGTCGACGGTCTCGGTATAGTCCTTCAGCACCAGGTCATCGAGCCGGCCGCCTTTGAGGGCGATCGAGCCGTGCAGCTTCGGCGTGTCGATGGCGACGCGCGGGCTCTGGGCCAGGGCCTCTTCGCGGGTCTTGGTCGGCGCGGTCGCGCCGGTGCTCGGTGCGGCACTCGGGGCCGCGCTGGGCGCCGCCTGCGTCTGGGCCGGCTGCTGCTGCGCCTGCTGTTCGGCCGCCTGCTGTTGCGCCTGCTGCTGGGCCTGGTGTTCCTTCAGCCGCGGCATCTCATAGAAATACTGCCAGCCGATCATGATGATCGCGGAGAGGACGATCGTGATGATGAGATTTTTCTTGTCCATGATCGGCCGGGCGGAGTCCATTTCTTCTCGATCTTGTCTGGTTGCAGCGATCAGCGCGGATCGGCGACCGCAATTTGGTGATGGTGCTCGGAATCTTCGTGACCCGGGACCGGATCGTAGCCACTGCCGCCCCAGGGATGGCAGCGCAGCAGGCGTCGCGTCGTCAGGTAGGCACCGCGGATCAGGCCGTGCCGCTGCAACGCCTCGATCGCATAGGCGGAGCAGGTCGGCGCGAAGCGGCAGCTCGGCGGCAGCAGCGGCGAGATGAACCACTGATAGGCGCGCACCGGAACGATGGCGATCCAGGCGAGCATCAATGCGTCTTTCGTGCGGCTTTGGTGCGGTTGAGGCTCTGCTGGAGATCGCGGCGCAAGTCGTCGAACGGGCGATCGACGGTCGCGGGGCGCGCGATCAGCACCAGGTCGAGGCCGGGATTGGCACCGCTCGCGATCATCTCTGCGGCCAGCGCCTTCAAGCGCCGGCGCGCGCGGTTGCGCTTCACCGCATTGCCGACCTTGCGGCTGGCGGTGAAGCCGACGCGAATGGTGGCTTCGCCGGTCTCGTCTGTTTCGGGCTGGGGTGCGGCCTGCAGGATCAGGCCGGGAGCGGCCCATTTGCGCCGGAGCGCGGCCACGCGCAGAAAATCGGCGCGCCGCTTCAGGCGGCCGACGGATGAAACCTTCGGGCGCTCATCCTTGCCCACCAGGTCTTAAGCGCTGAGGCGCTTGCGGCCCTTGGCACGGCGCGAGGACAGGACTTTGCGGCCGCCGACGGTCTCCATCCGGGACCGGAAACCATGGCGACGCTTGCGGACCAGCTTGGACGGCTGATAGGTGCGCTTCACGACACAAAACTCCACGAAATTCAGCAATTTGGGATTTCGCGGGGTGTATAGAGAAACCGACCCCCCAAGTCAATCAACCTGGGCCGCTAATGGCCGCGGCCGGTGTGGGGTCTGGCCGGTTCCGGGATGGCATATTCATTCCCGGATTTGATGCTGTCGAGCACGATGGAAGAGCGGATTCCCGCCACTTCCGGAGCCCGCATCAGGTTCTCGCTGAGGAAGTCCGAAAAAGCCTTCAGGTCGGGGACCGCGATCTTCAGCAGGTAATCGGCCTCCCCGGTCAGTGCCTGGCATTCGAGTATTTCCGGCAAGGCTTTGACCCGGCGATGAAAATCGCCCATGCCGCCCTCGCTGTGGATCTTCAGGGTGATCAGGCAATAAGCGGTGAGGCCGATGCCGATCTTCAGCGGGTCCAGCACCGCCTGGAAGCGCCGGATATAGCCGTCCTCGACCAGCCGGCTGACCCGCCGGGAAACCTGCGAGGCGGAGAGATTGACCTTCTGCCCCAGGTCCACATTGGAGAGCCGCCCGTCATGCTGGAGCGCCTCCAGGATGCGCAAGTCGTAGGGGTCGAGATCGGCAGCATGATCCATGCATCGAGAATAGCGGAAATGCAAGAAACCCGCAATTTCGGAGGAGTCTGAGCCCAGATCGCACGAAACATGCACATTATTCGCACTATATTCAGGTTTCAGGCGTGCGTTCTGGGAGGAAGCGATGGGTCAGGCTGATTTCGCGAATACCAAGACGGCGATGTCCGATCTCAATCCGATGGGAACCCGCGGATTCGAGTTCGTCGAGTTCACCGGGCCTGACCCCGCGACCCTGGACCGCACCTTCCGCCTGCTCGGCTTTCAGCCCATCGCCCAGCACCGCTCCAAGCCGGTGACGCTCTACCGCCAGGGCGACGTCAATTTCATCCTCAATGCCGAGAAGGACGGCTTCGCCGGCGCTTTCGCCGCGGCGCATGGCCCCAGCGTCTGTGCGATCGGCATCCGGGTCGATGACGCGCCGGCCGCCTTGCGCCGGGCCCAGGCCTTGGGTGCCAAGGTGCTGCTCTCCGAGGCCGGGCCGATGGAAGTGACATTGCCGGCGGTCGAGGGCATCGGCGGCAGCCGTATCTTCTTCATCGATCGCTTCGGCGGGGAAGGCTCGATCTATGACATCGACTTCCGCCCGCTGCCTGACGTCGAGCGCAACCCGAGCGGCGCCGGCCTGAAGATCGTCGATCACCTCACCAACAACGTCTATCGCGGCAGGATGGATTTCTGGGCGGAGTTCTACGAGCGGCTCTTCAACTTCCGCGAAATCCGCTACTTCGACATCGAGGGCAAGCTGACCGGCCTGAAGAGCCGGGCGATGACCAGCCCCGACGGCAATATCCGCATCCCGATCAACGAGAGCGCTGACGACAAGTCGCAGATCGAGGAATACCTGCGCGAATACAAGGGCGAGGGCATCCAGCATATCGCGCTCTCGACCGACGACATCTACGCGACCGTCGCCCAGCTCCGCGCCAACGGCGTCGCGCTCATGACGCCGCCGCCCGCCACCTACTACGAGATGCTGGACCAGCGCCTGCCGAACCACGGCGAGGACGTCGAGCAGTTGAAGGGGCTCGGCCTGCTGCTGGACGGCTCGCCCACCCATGACGGCCAGAGCGGCGGGTTGCTGCTGCAAATCTTCACCGAGACCATGGTCGGCCCGATCTTCTTCGAAATCATCCAGCGGAAGGGCGACGAGGGCTTCGGCGAAGGGAACTTTCGGGCGCTTTTTGAGTCGATTGAACGCGACCAGGTGCGTCGCGGCGTCCTGACCGACAACGCCGCCTGAGCCGAAGGAGGTCGCACATGGACTCTTATCCGAATCTGCGCGGTGACTATTCGCACATGGCGACCGATTACACGATCTCGCAGGACTGGGCGCGCTACACCGAGGCGGAGCATGCGCGCTGGCGCATGCTCTATGCGCGGCAGGCGAAGCTGCTGCAGCGCTATGCGGCGCAGGAATTCATCGACGGCACCACGGCGCTCGACGCCGGCGACGGCATCCCGGATCTCGAGATCGCCTCGGCGCGGCTTTCCCGTGCGACCGGCTGGCGGCTGGTGGCCGTGCCGGGCCTCATTCCGGAGACCGACTTCTTCGGCCACCTGGCGCGCCGGCAGTTTCCGGTCACCAACTGGATCCGCAAGGCCGACGAGATCGATTACCTGGTCGAGCCCGACATCTTCCACGACTTCTTCGGCCATGTGCCGCTGCTGTTCAACCCGGTCTTCGCCGATTACATGCAGCTTTATGGCGAGAAGGGTGCCGAGGCAGAGAAGCTCGGCACATCGAAGATCCTGGTCCGCCTCTACTGGTACATGGTCGAGTTCGGCCTGATCCGGACCGGCAGCGGGCTCAAGGCTTACGGCGCCGGCATGCTCTCCTCGGCGGCCGAGACCAAATTCTCGATCGAGGACAGGAGCCCGAACCGCCTCCGTTTCGACCTGAAGCGGGTGATGCGCACCAGTTACAGGATCGACGATTTCCAGGAGACCTATTTCGTGCTCGACAGTTTCGACGAGCTGTTCGAGGCGACGCGTCGCGATTTCGCGCCGCTCTACGAGCTCACGCAGCGCCTGCCGGAGATCGCGCCGGACCGGATCGCCGCCGGCGACCGGGTCATCACCTTGGGCGACGGCAGCTGGAAGCAGCGCCGCGCCGCTGCCGCCTGATCGATCTCGAAACGGGCTTGGTCGGCGCGCCTGTGCGGGCGATCACAGAACAAATCATCAACAGGTTAACATTGGGGACTGGCGCGGGCGGGTTCGCCGGTTAGACTCCCGCTGGTGAATTGCGGCCTGCCTCTCCCCATCTCGACAGCCAGAATGCCCTTGCCGGAACCCGATGCGACCGCCGCGCCTTGCTGCGGATGGCGTCGGTCGGCGCGACGCAACTTGACGCCTGTGCCGGAAATCCGCTTCTTCGGGACCATATGATGAGCCGCCGCGACCTCAGGACCGAAGACCGGGCCAGCCAGCCGCCACCCGGGGTGGGCGGCGACCGGATCCAGCTGCCGAGCTTCGGCCGCGGACTTTCGGCCCGTGTGCTGGCGTTGACCGTGGTCTTCGTGATGCTGAGCGAGATCCTGATCTACGCACCCTCGATCGCGCGCTTCCGGCTCGACTGGCTGACCGAGAAGCTGGCCAGCGGCCATCTTGCGACCTTGGCGCTCGAGGCGACGCCCGACTACATGATCGACCCGCAATTGGAATTGACCCTGTTGCAGCATGCCGGCGCCCGGCTCGTCGCCCTGCACACGCCGGACGGCAAGAACCTCATGCTGCGCGGTGCCACCGCGGCGCAGCTGGTGATCGACGAGACCATCGATCTCGACAACCGCGGCCCGGTCAACTTGATTGCCAGCGCCTTCGACACGCTGAGCCATACCGACAACCGGCTGCTCCGCGTGATGGGCCATTCGCCGCGCGGCCCCGACACGCTGATCGAGGTCGTGCTCGACGAAGGCCCGCTGCACGAAGCGATGGTGGCCTATTCCTGGCGGGTGCTGGGGCTCTCGATCGTGATCTCGCTCATCACCGCGACCCTCATATTCCTGGCGCTGCAGCTCTTCATCATCCGGCCGATGCAGCGCATGACGGCGGAGATGGTGCGCTTCCGCGGCGATCCGGAGATGGCGCCCGAGGGGCCGCCGTCCCGGCGCAGCGACGAGATCGGCATCGCCGAGCGCGAGTTCGAACTGATGCGATCCGAGGTGCGCCGCGCGCTCGGGCAGAAGGAGCGCCTGGCGGCGCTCGGCACCGCGGTCAACAAGATCAATCATGATCTCCGCGGTATCCTCTCGACCGCGCGCCTGGTCGCCGATCGTCTGAGCGGCAGCGGCGATCCCGACGTGCGCAAGGCGGTGCCGGCGCTGGAGAAGGCGCTCGACCGCGCGGTCGATCTCTGCTCCGACATCCTCAATTTCACCCGCGAGGGTCCGCCGCGGCCGGAGCTCACCCGCTTTCCGCTGGACGAGCTCTGCCTCGAGGTGAAGGAAAGCCTGGTGCGCCATCTCTCCGAGGGCAAGGCGCTGGAGACCGAAATGGCGGAAGGCTTCGCGATCACCGCCGATCGCGGCCAGCTGTTCCGCGTCATCCGCAATCTCGGGGAAAACGCGCTGCAGATGGGGGCCAGCCGCGTCACCATCCGCGCCGCGCGCCGCGACAACCGGATCGAGATCGAGGTCGTGGATGACGGGCCGGGCCTACCCCCGAAGGCGGTGGAGAACCTGTTCCGCCCGTTCCGCGGCTCGGCCCGGGCCGGCGGCACCGGCCTGGGATTGGCCATCGCCCGTGAGCTGATCCGGGTCCAGGGCGGCGACCTCCGCCTGGCCGAAAGCGGCGGCCACGGCGCAAGATTCGCGATCGAGCTGCCGGATCGCTCTTAGGTTCGAAGCGCGGCCGGTTGCCTTTCGGGGCGTTCCTGCTTAGGTTCTCGGGAATTCCATGAGGGGTGTATCGATATGGATGCCAAGATCCAAGAATTCCTGATCGGCGGCCTGCTGGCGCTGTTCGCCTTGATCTCGCTGTTCGTGGCGGCGCGCGCCGAGGGCGTCGGCGAATATGGCGCGCTCGCCGTCTTCGCCTTCCTGATCGGCCTGATCTTCTATCGCATCAGCCTGGTGAAGCACGACAACGCGGCGCACTGACGCCGCGTTTCGCTACTCCACCTGCAGGATGAGCGCCTTCAGATAGGCGGATTCCGGCAGGAAGGGATGTACCGGGTGATCCGGCGCGGCGCCGGTCGCATAGAGCTGCTTTGCCGACCTTCCGCCTTCATGGATGCCGCGCGCGACCTGGGCGGCGAAATCCGCCGCCGGCATGTTGTGCGAGCATGAGGCGATGAACAGCAGCCCGCCCGGCTCCACCGTCTGGGCCGCGAGCCGCGCCAGCTTGCGATAGGCCTTGCTGCCGACATTGAGATCCTTGCGCGACTTCACGAAGGCCGGCGGATCGGCCGAGACCACGCCGAAGCGCTTCTTCGCTGCAATCAGCTGCTCCAAGGCTTCGAAGGCCTCGCCGCGCTGCACGGTGACGCGGTTGTCGACGCCGTTCAGCGCGGCCGCGCGCTTCAGGAGATCGAGCGCCGGTTCCGAACGGTCGATCGCCAGCACCTGGGTGGCGCCCGCCGCGGCCGCCTGGATGCCGAAGCCGCCGGTATAGGCGTAGCAGTCGAGGAAAGTGCCGCCGTTCGCAAACCGCGCCATCAGCGCGCGGTTGTCGCGCTGGTCGTAGAACCAGCCGGTCTTCTGCCCGCCCGCCGGATCGGCGAGGAAGCGGACGCCGTTCTCCTGCAATTCGATGGCGCCTTCGAGCCCGCCCTTGGCGAAGCGGCTCATCGGCTGGAGCCCTTCCATCTTGCGGGCGTTGCCCTCGCCGCGGATCAGGATGGTGGCCGGCTTCAGCACCGCGTCGATCGCGGCGGCGAGCGCTTCCGAGAGCCGGTCCATGCCGGCGCTGTTCACCTCGACCACGACCGTGTCGCCGAAGCGATCGACCACCACGCCCGGCAGGCCGTCGGCCTCCGCGTGGATCAGCCGGTAGTAGGGAGTCGCGACCAGGCGCTCGCGCAGCTTGAGCGCGCGCTGCAGCCGCTTCTCGAAGAAGCGCTGGTTGATCTCGGCGGTGGGATCGCGATCCAGGACGCGGGCGGCGATCAGCGAATGCGGGTTGAACATCGCCGCACCGAGGCTGCGGCCGTCGGCGCGCATCAGCGTGACGAGCTCGCCCGCCGGCAAAGCTTTCGCCGCCTCGTTCATCTCGATCTCGTTGGAATAGGCCCAGGGATGGCCGCCGGCCACGCGCTTCTCCGCGCCTGGCCGCATCGCGACCCGGGGTCTGGTGTCGAAAGCTGTCTCAGTCGCCAAGTGCCACTCCTTCGCGGCGGGGATCGCTTGCCCCCACCATGCCGTTCTCGCCCAGGGCCACGATATTGAGGCCGCTGTCGATCGGCTGAAACTTCACCGTATCGCCCATTGCCGTGAGCGCGGCACCGAGGGATTCAAGGCCGCGGCCTTCTTCGAGCAAGGTCGGGCCGTTGCGGTTGATCACATGCGGCAAGGCCGCCGCCTCCGCCGGCGAGAGATTCCAGTCGAGCAGGGCGACCAGCGCCTCCGCCACATAGTCGATGATGTTGGCCCCGCCCGGCGAGCCCAGGGCATAGACCGGGGCGCCGGTCGCGCGGTCGAACACGATCACCGGTGCCATCGAGCTGCGCGGCCGCTTGCCGGCGGCGACGCGGTTCGCGACCGGGCGGCCGTCGATGCTCGGGCGGAAGGAGAAGTCGGTCAGCTGGTTGTTGAGGATGAAGCCGTCCACCATCAGCCGCGAACCGAAGGCATTCTCCACCGTCGTGGTGAAGGTCACGATGTTCCCGTCGCGATCGACGATCACCATGTGGCTGGTCGACATCGGCTCGAACTGGTGCTGGCTGGCGCCGATTGTGGCGTCGCCCGGCGGATTGCCCGGCAGCGCGTTGGGCGAGGCCCGGTCGTCGTGGATGAGCTCAGACCGCTCGGCGAGATAGTCCGGGTCGATCATGCCGAGCAGGGGCATCTTCACGAAATCCGGGTCACCGAGAAAGCGGTCGCGATCGGCATAGGCGAGGCGACTGGCTTCGGCGAAGCGATGCGCCGCCGCGACCGAGAGCGGATCTTCGCTTCCCATGTCGAAACGCCGGAGCATGCCGAGGATCTGCAGCACCGTGATGCCGCCGGAGGAGGGTGGGCCCATGCCGCAGACCTTGTAGACCCGGTAGGTGCCGCAGGGCACCGCGCGCTTCATCGGTCGATAGCCGGCGAGATCGGCGAGCGTCATGCCGCCGGCGCGCGGTTGGGCGTGGTTGACGGTCGCGACGATGTCCTGCGCGATCTTTCCGGAATAGAAGGCATCGGCGCCGCCGTCAGCGATCGCGCGCAGCACCTCGGCCAGCGCGGGATTGCGGAGCTGCGCGCCGGCCGCCAGCGGCTTGCCGTCGGCGTCGTAGAAATAGCGCGCGCTCACCGGCATCTTGCCGAGATAGTCGTCCGCGGCGATCGATTCCGCGAGCCGCGGCGAGACAGGGAAACCCTCTTCGGCGAGCTTGATTGCCGGCGCGAACAGCTGCGCCCAGGGCAGCTTGCCGTGCTCCTGATGCGCCTGCTCGAGCATCCGGAGCACGCCCGGCACGCCGACCGAGAGTCCGCCGACCACGGCGTCGTAGAATTGCAGCGGCTCGCCGTCGGCGCCGAGAAACATGTCGGGCCGGGCCGAAGCCGGCGCGGTCTCGCGGCCGTCATAGCTTTCCAGCAGCTTCGCGCGGTCGTCGTAATGCAGCAGGAAGCCGCCGCCGCCGATGCCGGAGGATTGCGGCTCGACCAAAGTCAGCACCGCCTGCACCGCGATCGCCGCATCGATCGCGCTGCCGCCCTGGCGCAGAATCTCGCGCCCGGCCTCGACCGCCAGCGGATGGGCCGCCGCCACGATCTGCTGCTCGGCGAAGGTCTCGCGCGGGCCGGAAGCCGCGACCGTCGGCAGCCCGCTGCCCCCGCCGCAGCCGGCGAGACCGGGCAGGCTGATCAGGATCAATGCACAGAGTCGGAGGTAAGCTATCATGCGTGCTGGGGCGCTGTGAGCCGTCGGTTCGGCCCCGGTCTTACCGGCTTTCGACGGGGAGAGGAAGGGCGCGTGGAATTCCTGCTGATGTTGGTGCTGGCGGCGGTGTTCGTGGTCGTCTGCATCCTGGTGCACTACGAGATCATGCGGCTGACGGCGGACTATCTGCTGCCGCGGCTTTCCATCGTGCCGAAGCGCGCCCATGTGGTCTTCGGCATCTGTGCCTGTTTCGTGGCGCATACGATCGAGGTCTGGCTGTTTGCGGGGCTTTATTATGTGCTGGCGCTCAAGACCGACAGCGGTTTTGCCGACGAAAGCCGCCGTGCCTTCCTCGACTATCTTTACTTCTCGACCGAGAGCTACACCTCCCTCGGCTTCAGCGATGCGCGGCAACTCTCCAACGACCTCCGGCTGCTGGCGGGGATCGAGGCCATGATCGGACTGGTCCTGATCGCTTGGACCGCCACCTTCAATTACTTCATGTTCGAGCATTATTGGGTCCTGCATCCGCGCCGGCGCCGCCATCGGGCCGAGGATCGGCTCGAGTTCGAGCGCAAGAAATCTGATAAATCAAAGTATTAGCTAATCTGTGCACCCGTTGGATCGATCTGGCCGGGTCTCGGTTTTTCTATTGTGCACCGCAGCAGAATGGCAGAAAATCCGCCCGCGTCTTCTCCGGGAGTAGACTTCAAGTCTAGGAGGCGAAAGGTGAGCGTTCAGCGGCCAGCCGAGTCCAGTAAGACCGATCCGAACAAGACCGGCGGCGCCAAGTCGGCGCGCGTCTCGGTCCCCGATCTCGTTGCCCGCAAGGGCCAGGAGCCGATCGTCTGCTTGACGGCCTACACGACGCCGATGGCGCGCATGCTCGATCCCCATGTCGACCTGCTGCTGGTCGGCGATTCCTTGGGCATGGTGCTCTACGGTCTGGACAGCACGATCCCTGTGACGCTCGACATGATGGCGCAGCACGGCGCCGCGGTCTGCCGCGGCTCGAAACGGGCGCTGGTCGTGGTCGATATGCCGTTCGGCTCCTACCAGGAAAGTCCCGCGCAGGCCTTCGCCAGCGCCGCGCGCCTGATGAAGGAGACCGGCTGCCAGGCGGTGAAGCTCGAAGGCGGCCGCGCCATGGCGCCGACCGTGCAGTTCCTGGTCGAGCGCGGCATTCCGGTGATGGGCCATATCGGCCTGATGCCGCAATCGGTCAACACGATGGGCGGCTATCGCGCCCGGGGCCGCGGCGATTCCGAGGCCGCCAGCGTGATGGCCGATGCCATCGCCATCGCCGAAGCCGGCGCCTTCTCGATCGTGGTCGAGGGCGTGATGGAGCAACTGGCCGAGGCGATCACCGCGCGTGTGACGGTGCCCACGATCGGCATCGGCGCCTCCGCTTCGTGCGACGGCCAGGTGCTGGTCTCCGAGGACATCCTCGGCCTCTTCGCCGAGTTCAAGCCGCGCTTCGTGAAGCGCTATGCCGAATTGGGCTCCGAGATCGAGGCCGCGGCTTCGCGCTACGCGGCGGACGTTCGCGCGCGGCGCTTCCCCGGGCCCGACAACATCTTCGGCGCCGTGAAACGGCCGGCCTGACGAAGCTTCTCCCATGCTGAAAATCGACGTCGTCCGCAGCGTCGCGGCCTTGCGCGCGGCCACCCTGCCTCACCGCAAAGCCGGCAAGCGCATCGGCCTGGTGCCGACGATGGGCGCACTGCACCAGGGCCATCTCGAACTGGTGAAGATGGCGCGGCGCCATGCCGACTTCGTGGTGGCGACGATCTTCGTCAATCCGCTGCAGTTCAACCCGAGCGAGGACTTGAGCGCCTATCCGCGCGACGAGGCGACCGATCTCAACCTGCTGGCGGCGACCGGCGCGGATCTCGTTTTCGCGCCGAACGTGGCCGAGATGTATCCGAAGAACTTCTCCACCGGCGTCAAGGTCTCCGGCCTCACGCAATACCTCGACGGCCCGGCGCGGCCCGGGCATTTCGAGGGCGTCGCCACCGTGGTGACCAAGCTCTTCAACCAGGCGCAGCCCGACATCGCCTGTTTCGGCGAGAAGGATTTCCAGCAGCTGCAGGTGATCCGGCGCCTGACCCGCGACCTCGATCTGCCGATCGAGATCGTGGCGGTGCCGACGGTGCGCGATGAGGACGGCCTCGCCATGTCCTCGCGCAACCGGTATCTGACCGAGAGGGAGCGCATCGCAGCGGCGGTTCTGCCGGTTGCGCTGCAAGCGGCGGTGAGGGCGCTCAAGAACGGTGCCGCTGCGGCGCCGATCCTGGAGCAGGCCCGCGCGGCCCTGCGCGCGGCGGGGTTCAACCCGATCGACTATGTGGAACTTTGCGACGGCGAGACGCTTCAACCCTTGCCAGCGGCGCGCGCGGGCGCGCGGCTGTTCGCCGCCGCCCATCTCGGGCGGACGCGGCTGATCGACAATTGGCCAGTCTTGTGACTTCAAGAACTCTTATGCGCTCAAGAGCGATGCTGCTTGGCGATCGGCTGGATGAATTGCGGCTCGATGTCCCAGGGGAAGTAGATCCAGGTGTCCTGGCTGACCTCGGTGACGAAAGTGTCGACCAGCGGCCGGCCGGCGGGCTTGGCATAGACGGTGGCGAAATGCGCCTTCGGCATCAGCTCGCGGACATATTTGGCTGTGCGGCCGGTATCGACCAGGTCGTCGATGATCAGCCAGCCGGCGCCGTCGCCCCACATCTTCGCGGCGTCGCCTTTCAGGAGCTTCAGCTCGCCCGCCTTGTGCACGCCGGCGGTGCCGCCGGTGACCTCGTCCTCGCTGTAGCTGGTGATGCAGACGGTGTCGATCAGCCGCACGTCGAGCTCGCGGGCGATGATCGCAGCGGGGACCAGGCCGCCGCGGGTGATCGCGACGATGCCCTTGAACGGCCCGATGGCGATCAGGCGCCAGGCCAAGGCTTTCGCGGTGCGATGCAATTCTTCCCAGGAGACCGGGAAGGTCTTCTGCGGACTGACCATGAGAACTCCCCCACCGGGCATGAAAACGGTTCGGCGGCGATCATTAGCGGAACCGTTCTCCAGCGGCAACGCCGATTTGACCGGCGGCACCGGCGATTTCAATCATTGCGGCGCCCCGGCCTTGATGCCAGGATGCGCCGCTATCCGGTCCTGGGGAAGGGCCGAATCAGCGAGGCGCTCCACGTCGAGCAGGGCATGATCCAAGACCAGTCGATTCTTCCCGCCGCATCCATCGCGGCGCAGGCTTCGCTTCCATGACCGAACCCAATCCGCAGTCCGGCGCGGCGCAATCCCCGGCGAACGCGCATCCCGGCGAGCCCGGCAGCGAGATCTCGCCGGCCGCCTGGAAGCTCGCCATCGGCGCGCTCGGCGTCGTCTATGGCGACATCGGCACCAGCCCGCTCTACACCTTCCGCGAATGCTTCCACCACGCGACCGGCATCCCGATCGACGAGGTCACCGTGTTCGGGGTGCTCTCGCTGGTGTTCTGGAGCGTGATGATCATCGTCAGCGGCAAGTATGCGCTGCTGATCCTGCGCGCCGACAACCAGGGCCAGGGCGGCATGCTCGCGCTGATCGCACTCGCCCTGCAGCGCGCGCGCAACATGGGCCGGCGCAAGCTGCTCTTCGTCCTCGGCATGATCGGCGCCGCCTTGTTCATCGGCGACGGCATGATCACGCCGGCGATCTCGGTGCTCTCCGCCGTCGAAGGCATCGCGGTCGCCCAGCCCGGCCTGCAGCATTACGTCGTGCCGATCACCCTGGTGATCGTCGTCGGCCTGTTTCTGGTGCAGAGCCGCGGCACCGGCATCGTCGGCAACATGTTCGGCCCGATCATGTGCCTCTGGTTCACCACCTTGGCGGTGCTCGGCATCTTCGGCATCGTCAACAACCCGGAGGTGCTGCTGGCGATCAACCCCTGGTACGGCATCCGCTTCCTGATCGAGCATGCGACCGTCGCCTTTCCGGTCCTGGGCTCGGTGCTGCTGGCGATCACCGGCGCCGAGGCGCTCTATGCCGACCTCGGCCATTTCGGCCGCAAGCCGATCCAGTTCTCCTGGTTCAGCCTGGTGCTGCCGGCGCTGACCCTGAACTACTTCGGCCAGGGTGCCTTGGTGCTGAGCGATCCCTCCGCGGCGTCGAACCCGTTCTACCTGCTGGCGCCGGACTGGTTCCTCTATCCGCTGATCGCGCTCGCGACCTGCGCCACCATCATCGCCTCGCAGGCGGTGATCACCGGCGCCTTCTCGCTGGTCTGGCAGGCGATGCGCCTCGGCGTCTCGCCGCGCTTCTGGGTCGAGCATACCTCGGAGCACCAGGTCGGGCAGATCTACGTGCCGCAAATGAACTGGATCCTGATGGTCTGCGTCTGCATGCTGATCCTCGGCTTCCAGTCCTCGAGCGGCCTGGCCAGCGCCTACGGCATCGCCGTCACCGGCACGATGATGATCGACACCATCGTCGGCTACATGGTGGTGCAGAAGCACTGGGGCTGGAGCAAGACCAAGGCCGGCCTGATCTTCGGCGGCATCATCATCGTCGAGCTCGCCTTCTTCACCGCCAGCTTGCTCAAGGTCGGCTCGGGCGGCTGGTTCCCGCTGGTGATCGGCGCGGCGATCTTCTTTGTGTTCTCGACCTGGATGGCGGGCCGCGCCCTGCTGGCGCGCCGCCAGGGGCAATCCGCATTGACGGAAGACGAGTTCCTTGCCGCGCTCAGCGAGCGGCATCTCTCGCGGGTCCCCGGCACCGGCATGTTCCTGACCGGCGATCCGCAGCGCGTCCCGTTCTCGCTGCTGCACAACATGCGGCACAACCAGGTCCTGCATCAGCGCGTGATCCTGACCAGCATCCTCACCGAGGAAGTGCCGGTGGTGCCCGACGTCGAGAAGGTGACGGTGAAGGACCTCGGGCGCGGCTTCTATCGCCTGATCTGCCGCTTCGGCTTCTACGAGACGCCGGACATCATGGTGGCGCTGCGCGGCGCCAAGCGCTTCGGCCTCGAGCTCGACCCGCAGCAGGTCTCGTTCTTCCTCGGCCGCGAGCGCATCGTCGCCCATGCCCGCTCGCAGATGTCCGCCTGGCGCCGCTGGCTCTTCATCCTGCTCTCGCACAACGAGACCAGCGCCTCGGACTACTTCCGCCTGCCGGCGGGCCGCATTATCGAGCTCGGCGCGCGGGTCGAAATCTAGACGTTCTGATCCTCGGCGCGCGTCAGATAGCAGCCGTTGATCATCCAGGTCCCGTCGGTCTGCTTCTGCATCATGTAATGCGCGGTATAGGCACGGCCGTCGGGGCCGATCAGGCGCAGGATCTGGTCCGGGCCGTACTCGGTATCGACCAGCTTGTCGAAATCGACCGATTGCGGGCGATAGACCGGGGTATAGCCCTGCTTCACCATCTGCATGAAGTTGCGGGCATCGCCGAACTTCTCGCGGATCATCGGCGTCGCGTAGGAATAGGCGGCCGCTGCGTCGTCGCGCTGGAAGGCGTCGAGCTGCGACTGGATCACTTGGCGGATCGCCTGCTGGTCGGGCGCTGCCAGGCTGGATGGCGCATCCTCGGCGACGGCAAGGCGGCCGGGCAGGGCAATCAGGAAGGCCAGCAGGAGAACGCGGCAGGCGGACTGGATCATCATCGGACACCCCCTTCCGGCAGCATGACGATGACTCTACGCAGCGGATCCTGCGCCGGATCACACCGCCCGCCAAGAAGCGAAAACGGCGCCTCCCGGTTCCCCGGGAAGCGCCGTTTGGAGGTTTGGCCTGCCGAAGAGGTTAGCGGACGTAGATCCGCACCTCGTTCGACTGGATGCCGGCATCGTTGGTCTGGCCGGAGCTGACCCGATCGGCCGGCAGGCCCATGCCGAGCAGCGAGCGGACCACCCGGTCGGCGTTGGTGCGGGCGATGTCGCCGTTCAATGCCACCTGGGCGGCGGTGCCGCTGGCGGGCGCGACGCCGACCACGTCGAAGGCGGCATTCGGGCGGACTTCCAGGGCCTTGCGGGCGGCCTGGTAGAGCGCCTGCTCGTAATTCACGTTCGGCCGGTCGAAGCGGATGGTCACCAGGGGACGCCCGGTGGCCGCGCCCGCGCCCGGTGGCAGGGTCGGCTGGGCAGGGGCCGGGACGGTGTTGCTGGCGAGCGTGGTGCCGTAGAAATCGCCCTTGCTGACGCCGCCGGCCAGCGCGGTCAGGTTGCTGCGCTCGGTGGCGAGGTATTCGTTCTGCCGGGCGACGTCGGAGGAGATCAGGCTCAAGAGCCGGTCCACATCCACGTTGGTCTGGGCGACCTGGTCCTGGAGCCGGCGCAGCTGCCGGTGGTCCTCATCGACCGCGCCGGAGACGCCGAAGGCCGCGCGCACCGAGTCCTGCAGGAAGGCGACATAGGCGGCATTGCCCGCGACCTCGTTGGAGAGCGCGTTCATCTGGCCGATATCGGTCTCGACCGCGTTCAGGTTCTGCTGCGCCTGCTGCCAGGCCTGGACCAGCCCCGGGTTGCCCGGCGTGGTGCCGACCTGCAGCTTGCCGGCGATGGCGCCGGTGATCGCCTGATAGGCGGCGGCGTTCTGCTCGATGTCGCCGTGCAGCGCCTGCTGGCGGGCGGTCTGCGACTTCAGCGTGTCCTGGAGTCGCGCCAGATCCGCCTTGAGCTCGGTCACCTTCTGGCCGACCGCGGTGCCGGTGGGCTGGTCGGGCTGTGAATTGTCGAGCGGCGGGACGGTGACCGACCCGTCGGCGTTGCGAATCACCCCGACCGGCGCATTCGGCGCAAGGGTCGAGGCCGAAGCCTCGGCTCCGCCCGGCGCGGTGCCGGTAATCGAAGGTTTCACAGCATTATCGGCAACTTCGCAGCCGCCCAACAACGCCAGGGCGGCGGCAAGGACCGCGAGCTTCCCGAATCCCATCATGACTTGTCAGAACCCCTTAATGCGGCCGGGACAAGCCGCCCACCCATCCTGTTTGCCCGTACTTTGCAGTTTTTCTTATAAGAATCAACTGCTTTACCGGCATAAGCCGGTTCGTGCGAAATGCATCCCATGTCCCGAACCGGCGATCCCCTCATGCCGCAACGGCAGGATCTCATCTTATAAGGCACCCAAATGACCCTCAAGCTGGATTCCCTTTGACTGTGTCCATTCTGCAAGCGGCCGTGGCCGCGGGAACACGGGGCAGAAGGGGAGGAAATGGCGACAGCCGGGCATTCTTCTTCACCGCCCCCGGCTTCGGCAGAGGGCCGGGGGGTGCCCCATAATGATTCGCTCCGCCGGGACCGCCGAAAGGGGCGGCAATCCGCCCCGGGTTTAAGACTTGCCATGCCGGGGGTGTTTGTTTAGGTTCCGCCACCGCGCGACCGGCCCGCCGTTCTTGAGGAGGGGTGATCGCAGCAGCGGCGGTCCCCCTCTTCCCCGGCCCGCCACCAAGACGCGCCCGTAGCTCAATTGGATAGAGCATCTGACTACGGATCAGAAGGTTAGGAGTTCGAATCTCTTCGGGCGCGCCAGTCTCTTCAGTGACGTCGACCGTCACTGCTTCCGACCTTTCCAAGCTTCTTCAGACCTGACTCTTTCCGACTTTCACTCGCCGGGCATGCGATGTCGGCATGATTTCCGAGGCGAGGGTCTTCGTGCTTGGTGATCGCTGCGGCAGCCTGCGGATGGGCCGCAACCCAACAGATGCTGAGGGGTGTCCATGATCCCGACCGGCAAGTGTCCGGTGATCGAGGCAATCTGCATTCGGCATCGCCTGGACGGCTGAGAGCGGCGCGGCGAAAATCGCGGCGCTGATGCTGAGACCGCTCCTATCGCGCTGCGGACCTTCTTGCCTAGTCCTGCCGGAAGTATTCTCCATCTTTGTCTTTGAGACGCCCATCTGACCAACTGAAGACCCAAGGCTCGCCACTCGGCTCCTTAAGCTCATACTGCCAACAGGAGGGCTCAGCGCGTGGTCGTTCACTCTTGCCTTGTTGAACAAGCGAGACGGTGTTGGTGGACACGGTCACTCTAAACTTGCTCTTGATCACCTCCATGCCGTGCTTTGTACCATCCTCACAGCCTTTAAGTTTCCATTCTTCGAAATACGTTACCTTGTACCTCGTTGTCAGCTCTGCGGTTCCATCTTTCCGGATGATGAGCGTATCATCCCAGTCCTCGTAGCCCGATCTGTCGTCGAAGGTTCTGCGACCGCTTTGCGCGAACGTGCCGTAAGGCTCTGACTTCGACTTTGGAACGGGCGCTGGAGTCGTCGCCGGCGGGTTGGTGGGTGACGATGATGTGCCGCTCGTACCCGCCTTTGCCTTCTGAATTTCCTCGGCGTATTTCATCATCAGGTCTTCGTTCGGGCAGTAGTGCAGCCAATCCTGAAGGGCCTGAGCCGAATTTCCAGACGCCTTTTCGAGCTGGTATTTCGCGTTCTCCGGCGTAGCACTGCAGCCCCCGACTGCATCTTCAGCGTTTCCGGCCGTCTGGTACAGTGTGCAAGCGATCAGCGCCGCCAATGGCCAAATTGCCTTTCGCATGATTGTCTCCGTTCTCAGGCACGTGGCTAATTGAGCCAATAGAAGTCGATCCCGCCGTTTGCGGACTGCGCATTCAAGCGCTTGATTGCCGTGACGCTCGATCATCTCGTTGGCGACTCGCCGGATGACGATGGGTTCAATCATCGGGTCTAGTAGCCGACAAGGATCGTGTATCCCTTTTCCTTCATGCACCGAGTCACAGGATTGCCGAAGGCGAATGCGGGCTGGTTCTTCACGCAGTCCGCCAGGTCCCGGTTGTATGTCGCTTGGTCAACGCCGGTCATGTCGACGATGGGAGCGTGAGTTGCGCTGCATCCTCCAAGGAGAGTGCATAGGATTGCGGCCACTCTAGGCAATTGCGCGCGGCTTTTGTGCATAGATCATCGGCGCCTTTAGAAAGAAGCCGCAGACGGACCGAACATGAATGTCGCTTCAGTTCCGTCAGTCATGCGCACCGTGCCGGCGCCGGACGTTCCGCTGTTATCGCGAGTAGCAATCACGATCCCACGCCTGCCATCGGAGCAAAGGACCGGCATTGATATGGTCGGCGAATAGTCTTGGCTGTCGTAGTGGCCACCGCACGTCAACTCGCCATCTTTAACCGTAAACGACCCGCCGCTCATTGTCGCCGTAACGGTCCCCTTAAGAATGCGGCCGTTCTCTTCGATGACAACAACTGGCTGAGTAACTGTGCATGCGGAGCAAAATATGCAGGCCACCAGCGCGCGCTTCTTCATTGAATTCCCCGAAACTGATTGCCGATTATCAGCGATTGTGTAGCGGGCAGTCAACACACGCGCCGGCTGGGGTTCGCCAGCTCGAACTACTCGGCGAGGAGCCTGCAGCCGCTTGCCTTGGATAGCTCGAAGTCCCGCAGTTTGCGGCCTTATCAACAAGAGCGGTTATGCGCCGCCGCCCCGGAATCCTCTTAAACTCCGCACCCGCTCTCTTGAAGTGGCTAATGCCATCGCATCGACGCGTGGGGGCCGCAGCGGATCTCGCGCCTAAAATTCGCAGGAGATGTAGCAGGTATAACTGCCGATCGGGTCGGCTCGGCGGGGTTACATCGTCGCCAACCCGTGCTCGGCAAGCTCCAGGTAGCCGGCGGCCCGGCGACGCCACGCGATCGCCCCGGCAACCGGACGGTCCTTCAAATGCCAGATTGCGAGCTTGGCGCGGATCGTGGCGCGATGGGATTTGTAGAAGGCGATCAGGTCCGCCGGGGCATCACGGACTGACGGCATGCGTAGCAGCGCCCGGCCGACTTGGGATGCCCCCAGTCGATCGCATTCGAGGGCGAGGGACGCAAGGTCGTCCACGATGTCGCCGATGCGAAAGTCGCGCTCAAACTCGAGGCAGTCGATGATCTGGACCGGCGGCCCGAGGAAGACATGCTCGGGTCTAAGATCGCCATGCCCCTCCAGGATGCAGCCGCTTTGCGCACGCTGCTCGAAGCGCGCTGCGCATTCTCGGATGTATCGGGCCTGCGCGTCGCAAATCCGATCGATGAGAAAGCCCGTCGCGGGGGTGCAGTATCGTCGCAGTTCCCCGCGATTGCCTTCGACGACCTGGAGCAGTTTGCGGCGGCAGGACTGGCCGGAAACCGCCAGGCGGGGCGCGGCGGCATAGAAGGCGTCGAGGATCCCGGCCACGCCGGCGATATCCTGCGGCCGCAGGTTTCCATCGCGAATCACCGTGTCGAGCATCCGGCTCTCGGGTAACCGGCGCATCTCCACCAGCCAATCGACGGCGGCGCCGGATCCGCCGAGGCTGAGGCCTCCTTGCGGCGTGACCGTCAGCGGGAGAACGCCAAGATAGACGTCGGGGGCGAGGCGGCGATTGAGGCGCAGCTCCTCCTCGCAGAAACGCCGCCGCAGCGCGACCGTGCTGAAATCGAGGAAGTCATAACGAACCGACTTCTTCAGCTTGTAGACGCGCTGTCGCGTCAGGAAGACCCAGGACATGTGGGTTTCCTTGACTTCGACGGTGGTGGTCCCGTCAGCATAGCTCGACGGCCGGCGGAGGAAGGCGAGCTTCGCCGCCTCGTCGATGGCGGGAACGCCGGCAAGCGCCGCGGCGAGCGATGCAGGGTCAGCCACGCGTACTTTCGCCCCTGCGAGCGTTATCTCGGGGCGATGACAGCGCCTTCGCCCTCTTCTCGAGCAGTGCGGCGACGGTCGCATCGTCGACCTGAGCGAAGTCGTCGTAGAACTGGCCGACGCCCGCGAAGTAGGCGGGCTTGTGCAGGCAGAGGATGTGATCGGCCTCCTGGGCGAGTGCATCGAGCGTGTCCGGCGGCGCGACGGGAACCGCCAGGATGATCGATTCAGGCCGGCGCCGGCGCGTGGAACGAAGCGCTGCACGCGCCGTCGCACCGGTTGCGATCCCGTCATCCACCAGGATCGCCGTACGGCCGCCGACGTCCAAGGCGGCGCGGCCGCCGAGATAGAGGCGCCGACGGCGCTCGATTTCCTGGAGCTGCTTGGCGGCTTCCTTCTGCAGATAGTCGTCGCTCACCCCCAGCTCGGCCTGGATGGCTTCGTTGGTCACCAGGTCGGGGTGATCGCCGTCGGCGATGGCACCGAGCGCCAGCTCGCGGTGCCAGGGTGCGCCGATCTTCCGCACCAGCACGAGGTCGAGCGGCGCGTTCAGCCTCTCGGCGACCTCATAGCCCACCGGAACACCGCCGCGGGGCAAGGCGAGGACGATCGGGTCCGTCAGCCGTCGCTGAACCAGCTGGTCAGCGAGCAAGCGCCCGGCTTCGGTGCGATCCTTGAAAAGCATCCTGCTGCTCCGCACGTGGCCCGGCCAGTCTGAGGTCCCGCCGCCCCGCCGCCTTGATTTCCGTCAAGGCCGCTGCCGCCCTCTCGGCGCCAAATGCCGGCCTGATCGCATTTCCCGGATGCCGCCCATGCCGCCGACACGATCTCCTGCTCTCTTTGCACTCGGCGCATCGAATGCCTACGGCCAGCGCGTCGCCGAGCGGCTGCACCTGCCGCTCGAGCCGATCGAAGAGCGCGATTTCGAGGATGGCGAGCACAAAGCGCGGCCGATGGCCGAGGTGAGAGGCCGCAACGCCGTGGTCATCCACTCGCTCTACGGCGACGCGCGCGACAGCGTGAACGACAAGCTGTGCCGGCTCCTGTTCTTCGTCGGCTGCCTGAAGGAGAATGGCGCCGCGCGGGTCACGGTGGTTGCGCCATACCTCTGCTACGCCCGCAAGGACCGCCAGACCAAGGCGCAGGATCCGGTGACCACGAAATACGTGGCCTCCCTCTTCGAATCCGTGGGCGCGGATTGCGTCGTGACCGTGGATGTCCACAACCTTGCCGCCTTCCAGAATGCCTTCCGCTGCGAGACCGTGCATCTGGTGGCGCAATCCCTGTTCGTGGACCACTTTTCGTCGATCCCGGCAGACAAGCCCATCACGGTCGTGTCCCCGGATATCGGCGGTACAAAACGCGCCGAGGAGTTTCGTCGCGCGCTCGCCGAGCGGCTGGGCCGCGAGCCTGCCGCGGCGTTCATCGAGAAGCGTCGGAGCGGGGGAGTGGTCTCGGGCGGCATGCTGGTCGGCGATGTGCAAGGCCGGACCGTCATCATCCTCGATGACATGATCGGTTCGGGAACGACCCTCGCGCGCGCCGCCGCCGCTTGCCGGACCGCCGGCGCGTCGGGGATCCATGCGGCGGCAACGCACGGCCTGTTCACGGGAAACTGGCGGAGCGCCCTCGGCAACGCGGCCATCGACAGCCTGATCGTCGCCGACACGGTCCCACCTTTCCGGCTGGGAGACGATCCACTGACCCGGAAGCTGATCGTCCTTGATTCGACGGGGCTGGTGGCCGCGGCTATCGGGTGCTGAGGACCGTGAGGTAGGCGATGATGTCGTTGATCTCGCTGCGCGAGAGGTTGAAGTTCGGCATCGGCGGATGCGGATCGGCGAGCCAGGCCTTCATCCATCCTTCCGGGTTCGGCCGCCGCGCGATGGTCTCGAGCGCGGGCGCCCCGTCGCTCGCGACCCCGGTGCCGAGTCCATGGCAGCTGCCGCACCAGTGGCGCACCAGCCAGAAGCCGCTCTTGGCGTCGCCGTCGGCCGAAGCTGTGCCCGAGGCCATTGGCAGCAGAATTGCGAAAGCGATTCCCACCAGCCGCCGCGTCATTCCCCGTCCCCATCCTCGTCGTAGGCGGGATCCGCGATGAGGATGTCGTAGACCATCTCGGCGGTGGGGCTGAGACCCTCTGCGTTCAGGCGCGGCTCTTCCCGACCGCCACCGAGCCATTTCAAGGCCTGCTCGATCTCGGCATAGGTCGCCCCGCAGGCGAGAATCGCGGCGATCGTGCCGTCCTCGAGATCGCCGACCAGGTGCGCGATGTCCTTGCGCTCGAGATGCTGCGTCCGGGGTTCGTCGTTCGCTGTCATTGCCGCCTCCATCAGCGCGTTTCTTCCATCCAAGCCGAAACCGGCGGTCGCCGCTTTGACGCCGGTCAAATCCGGGTCACCGCCGGCAGCCGGGCGGCCAGATAGTCGGTCGCGCCGCCGATGGTCAGCAGCTTCGGGTAATCCGCCTCGGGAATGTCGATCTGCAGCTGCCGGTGCAGGGCGATCACGAAATTCAGGAAGTCCATGGAATCGATGTCGAGCGCCTCCCGGACGTCGGCCTGGTCGCCGATGCTGGCGGGATCGGTCTCCGGCGCGATGTTGCTCAAGCCCTCCAGGATGGCTTTGCGGATCTCTTCTCGGTTCATAGCGCCTCCGGTTGCTGCAGGCGGCGGTCGATATCCAGGAGGAACAGGGCGCCGCGGTGGCCGTCGCTGACACGGTGGTCCGCCGCCAGGGTCGCGGTCATCACGGAGCGGACCTCGAGCTTGCCTGCAACCGCCCAGGGCCGCGCGGCCGGGGTGCCGAAGCCGAGGATGGCCACCTGCGGCGGGTAGATGATCCCGAACAGGCTCTCGACGCCGCGCTCGCCCAGGCTGGAGACGGTGATCGTCGGGTCGAACAGCTCCGAGCTGCGCAGCCGGCCGGCCCGGGTCCGCGCCACCAGGTCGCGCAAGGCCGCCATCAAATCGTCCAGGGTCTTGCGATCCGCGTCCCGGATCGCCGGCGCGACCAGTCCCCCGCCGCGAATGGCGATCGCGGTGCCGACGTGAATGGCGCTGCTGGGGTGGAACGCCCCGTCGGTGAAGGCGCCGTTCATTTCCGGGAAATCGCGCAGCGACAGGGCGACCGCCTTCAGCAGCAAAGCCGCCAACAACAGCCGGGCCGGCGGTTCGCGGCCGGCGTTCAGCGCCGCCAGCCAATGCTCCGCGACGCTAAGATCGATGGCGTGGCTGAGATAGTAGTGCGGGATCTCGCGCTTGGAACGCGCCATCGCCGCGGCGATGGCCTTGCGCATCTCAGCGAGATCGATGCCTTGCCGCTTCGGTGCGGGGGCCGCCGTGCGACCCTGCGCCAGCGCCGCTTCGACATCCGCCCGGATGACCGCGCCGCCGGGACCGGTTCCCTTCAGCCCGGCGAGCGACAGGCCGCGCTCCGCCGCGAGCCGTCTTGCCGCCGGAGAGGCGCGGGTTTCGCCACTCGGCACCGCGAGCGGGATCGGTGCCTGCGGCGGCGGCGCGGCGGCGGGTTTGGGCAGCTGGATCTCGGATGGAACCGCCGGCGCGACACCGCCGGCCGTGCGGATCAAGGCCAGCGGCGTGCCGACCGGCACCTTGGTGCCGAGCTCCACCAGGGTGCGGTCGAACGTGCCTTCTTCGAAGGCCTCGATCTCGATCGCGCCCTTCTGGGTCTCGACCACGGCGATGACGTCGCCGCGCCGGATCTGGTCGCCGGGCTGCTTCAGCCACTCGACCAGGGTGCCGGCATCCATGTCGGC
Source organism: Dongia sp. agr-C8 (assembly GCF_054658695.1). Classification (NCBI taxonomy): domain Bacteria; kingdom Pseudomonadati; phylum Pseudomonadota; class Alphaproteobacteria; order Rhodospirillales; family Dongiaceae; genus Dongia; species Dongia sp. agr-C8. The sequence continues at coordinate 1,076,189 of NZ_BAAGHZ010000002.1, read as the reverse complement.
GCCGAGCGAGGGCATCACGAAGGCGCCCATCAGCGCCCCATGGCCGCATGCACGGCGGCGACGATGGCTTCCGGCTGCGGCAGGGCCGCCTGCTCGAGATGGCGCGGATAAGGGATCGGCACTTCGGCGGAGCAGACCCGCGCGACCGGCGCGTCGAGCTCCCAGAAGGCCTGTTCCATGATGCGGGCCGAGACTTCCGCCGACAGGCTGCCGGTCTTCCAGCCTTCATCGACGATGACGGCACGGCGGGTGCGGCTGACCGATGCAATGACGGTCGGCAGATCGAGCGGCCGCAGCGAGCGGAGGTCGATCACCTCCGCCTCGATGCCGGTCTTGGCCAGCGCCTCGGCGGCGGCCATCGCCTTCTGCACCGTGCCGCCATAGGCGATGATGGTCAGGTCGCGGCCCGGCCGCCGGACCGCCGCCCTGCCGATTTCGACCGCGCCGGCGTCGGCGGCGATCTCGCCTTCCAGGTTGTAGAGCAGCACATGCTCGAAGATCAGGACCGGATTGGGATCCTTGAGCGCCCCGAGCAGCATGCCGCGCGCATCCTCGAGGGTGGCGGGCGCCAGCACCTTGAGGCCGGGTACATGCGCGTACCAGCCCTCGAGGCTGTGCGAATGCTGCGCCGCCAGCTGGCGCCCCGCGCCGGTCGCCATGCGGATCACCAGCGGCACGTTGAACTGGCCGCCGGACATGTGCAGCAGCGTCGCGGCGTTGTTGACGATCTGGTCGAGCGCCAGCAGGCTGAAATTGACAGTCATCACCTCGACGATCGGCCGCATGCCGTTGAGCGCCGCGCCGATGCCCGCGCCGACGAAGGCGGATTCCGAAAGCGGCGTGTCGCGGATGCGCTCCGGGCCGAACTCCGCGAGCAGCCCCTTGCTGACGGCATAGCAGCCGCCGTAGCGGCCGACGTCTTCGCCCATCAGGAAGGCCCGGGGGTCGGCGTTGAGCGCGTCGCGGATCGCCGCGCGCACCGCCTCGCGATAGGTGGTCTTGACCCGCGCCGGCGCGACCAGCTCGTTCATGCCGCGCCCTCCAGGGTCACGTATCTGGTGAGATCGGATTCGGGCTCCCAGGTGCCGGCCTCCGCGAAAACGACCGCGGCCTCGACCTCGGCCGCGACCGCGGTCTCGATGGCCTGGAAATCGGCCTCGTGCAGGATCTCGTTCTCGCGCAGCCAGGCGCCGAAGCGCTCGATCGGCCCGCGCTTCTTCCAGTCCTCGACCTCGGCCTTGTTGCGATAGAGCTCGGCGTCGAACATCGAATGCGGGCGAAAGCGATAGGTCCGGCATTCCAGGAACTGCGGCCCCTTGCCGGCGCGGATCGCCGCCGCCGCCTTGCGGGCCGCGGCTTCGACGGCGACGACGTCCATTCCGTCCACCGCCTCGGCGCTCATCCTGTAGCTCGCGGCCTTGCGGTAGATATCGGTCTCCGATTCCGAGAGCGCGAGGGCGGTGCCCATAGCGTAGAGGTTGTTCTCGCAGACGAACAGGACCGGCAGGTTCCACAGCACGGCAAGGTTCATGCTTTCGTGGAACTCGCCCTCGGCGACCGCGCCCTCGCCAAAGAAGCAGGCGGTGACGTTGGGCCGCTTCTGCATGGCATCGGCGAGGGCGGTGCCGACGGCGAGGGGCAGGCCGCCGCCGACGATGGCATTGCCGCCGTAGAACCGGGTCTTCGCATCGAACACGTGCATCGAGCCGCCGCGGCCGCGGCTGCAGCCCTGCTGCTTGCCGTACATCTCGGCCATCAGCGCGGTCATCGGGATGCCGCGGGCCAGCGCGTGGCCGTGCTCGCGATAGGTGGCGAAGACGGTGTCGGCGGGCGCCAGGGCCTGCATGATGCCGACCGCGATCGCCTCCTCGCCGACGTAGAGATGGAGAAAGCCGCGAATCTTCTCCCGCTGGTAGAGCTCGGCGCATTTCTCCTCGAAGCGCCGGATGCGGACCATCTGCCGCATCAGGTCGGCGACGTGCTCGCGCGTCAAGTGCGGCTTCAGGGCGGGATCGGTCATCGCTCGTCGCTTTCCAGGGTCGAAAGATCGCCCTCCGGGAGTCCCAGCTCGCGCGCCTTCAGCAGCCGCCGCATGATCTTGCCGCTGCGGGTCTTCGGCAGGTTGGCGCGGAAGTCGATCTCCTTGGGGGCCACGGCTGGACCCAGCCGCTTGCGCGCATGGCCGAGCAGCTCCTTGCGCAACGCTTCGCTGGCCGCATAGCCGCTCTTCAGGGCGACGAAGGCCTTCACGATCTCGCCGGCCATCGGATCCGGCTTACCGATGACGCCGGCTTCGGCGACCGCCGGATGTTCCATCAGCGCACTCTCGACCTCGAACGGGCCGATCAGGTGGCCGGAGGACTTAATGACGTCGTCGGCCCGGCCGACGAACCAGAAATATCCGTCGGCGTCGCGCATCGCGAGGTCGCCGGTCAGATACCAGCCGTCCACGAAGCATTTGCGATAGCGCTCATCCTCGTGGAGGTAGCCGCGGAACATCGACGGCCAGCCCGGCCGCAGGGCGAGCTCGCCCATGGCCATCGGCTTTTCGACGACGGCGAGGCCGCCGGCCGTGCGCTCGACGATCGCCGCGTCGATTCCCGGGATCGGGCGCCCCATCGAGCCCGGCTTGATATCCATGCTGGCGAAGTTGGCGATCATGATCCCGCCGGTCTCGGTCTGCCACCAGTTGTCATGGAAGGGGCGGCCGAAGGCCTCCCGGCTCCAGACCACGGCTTCCGGGTTGAGCGGCTCGCCGACGCTGGCGAGGAAGCGCAAGCTGCCGAGGTCGAACTTGCGGACCGCTTCGGTGCCGAGCTTCATCATCATGCGGATCGCGGTCGGCGCGGTGTACCAGACCGTGACGCGTTCATCCTGCAGCGTGCCGTACCAGCGCTCGGCCTCGAACTCCGCCTCGTCCACGATCAAGGTCGCGCCGTTGGTGAGGGGCGCGATGATTCCGTAGGACATCCCGGTGACCCAGCCGGGATCCGCGGTGCACCAGACCCGGTCCTCGGGATGGATGTCGAGCGCCAGCCGGCCGGTGACGTTGTGCGCCACGACCGCGTCGTGCACGTGGATCGCGCCTTTCGGCCGGCCGGTCGTGCCGCTGGTGAAATGCAGCAGCGCCATGTCGTCGGGCCGGGTGGAGACGATCGTGAACCGGTCCGAGGCCGTGGTCATCGCCGCGGCCAGCGACAGCGTCCCCTCGGGCAGGCTGCCCTCGTTTCCATCGGTCAGCAGGATGCGCTCGAGCGACTTCAGCTCATGCCGCCAGGCCATCACCTTCTTGCGATAGAGCGCCTCGGTGGTGACGAGGACCTTCGCATCGCCCAGTTCCATGCGGGCGCGGATCGGCTCGGGTCCGAAGGCGGAGAACAGCGGCGAGAACACGCTGCCGTTCTTCAGCGTCCCCATCGCCGCGATGTAGAGTTCGGGAATGCGGCCCATCAGGCCGAACACCCGGTCGCCCTTGCCGACGCCGAGGCTGCGCAACACATTGGCGAAGCGGTTGGTGAGAGCGGCAAGCTCCGCATAGGTGAAGTCGCGACGCGCGCTGCCCTTGCTCAGCCAACGCAGCGCGACCCGCTCGCCCCGGCCATGGGCGAGATGCCGGTCGACCGCTTCATGGGCGATGTTGAGCCCGCCGTCCGGCAGTCCGTCCAGGGCGTGGCGCGCCGCGTCCCAGCTGAAGCTGCGGCAGGCCTCGGCGTAATCGCGCAGGTTTGGCGCGGTTGCCGTTTGCAGGTGTTCCTTTCGGATGCTGTCCCAAGGCATGGTCGCGGTCCCGGTCGAGGCCTTCGGTTCACGCGCTTACCTTGATCGAGGCGGCCGGCGGCCGGCCTTGACTTTTGTCAACATGCCGGCACTTGCGCGATGTCAAACAGCCGCGCCTCCGCAGGGTCTAGCCTGCGGCGCGAGATCGCGACTCCATGCGTGAGGGAATGAACGTATGCGAATGATCCTGAAGGCCGGTCTCGGCCTGGTTCTGGCCTCAACCGCAATCGGCACCGCCCTGGCCCAGGAAAGCGGGCGCCTGCAGGCCGGCGACTTCACTTATCTCGGCGCCTTCCGCCTGCCCGACACCGGCAAGCCCCGGCCGCAGATGTTCGACTACGGCGGCAACGGCATGGCGTTCAATCCGAAGGGGGATCCGAGCGGCGGCGGCGACGGCTTTCCCGGATCGCTGATCATGACCGGGCATGAGCGGATCGTCGGCGATGTGCCGAACGGCGACCAGCTGGCGGAAGTCGCGATCCCGGCGCCGGTGAAGTCGAAGGACCTGGCGGCGCTCAAGACCGCGAAGCTGCTGAACGGCTTTGTCGATACGCTGGCGCGACGCTTCGTGCAGCGTCAGGAAATCCCGACGGTCGGCCTGGCCTATCTCGACCGGCCCGAGACCGGGCCGAAGATCCACGTCACCTTCGGCCAGCATGTCGAGGAGGACCCGAAGCCGACCCATGCCTGGTTCGACCCCGACCTCTCGCCCGGCAGCGTCCGCGGCGCCTGGTTCATCGACGATGCCAGCTTCTACAGCGTGACCAAATACGTGTTCGAGATCCCGCAGGACTGGGCCGACAAGCATGTCGGCGGCATGCCGCTGGCGACCGGCCGGTTCCGCGAGGGCGGCTGGTCGGGCATGGGACCGTCGCTCTTCGCCTATCGCCCCTGGATGGACAAGCAGGGGACGCCGGCCGCCGACGGCACGCATCTGAAGGCCGTGACCCTGCTGCTCTATCCCAATTCGCGGGAGACGGAATCGACCGCGGTCTCGATGAAGAACTTCCAGATGCCGGACGACTGGGGCGGCGGCGCCTGGATCACCACCAAATCCGGCAAGAGCGCCGTGCTGTTCGCCGGCACCAAGGGAATCGGCAAGAAATACTGGTATGGCTTCGTCAACCCGGCGGGGCCGGACAAGCCCTGCGTCTTCCAGGAGGTGGTCGGGCAGTATCCCGCCTGCCGCAATGCCGCCGACGGCAGCCTGTGCCCGCAAAGCGAGCTCACCGAATGCCCGGATCACGATTATGTCCGCGGCTGGTGGGCCGGCGTCTACCAGGCGCAGTTCATCTTCTACGACCCGAACGACTTCGCCAAGGTCGCGGCGGGCAAGATGAAGCCGAGTGCGCCGCAGCCTTATGCTGCGGTGCCGATCGACGCCGCGCTGCGGCTGGCGACCGATCCTTCGGTCGTGGACTGGGTGGGCAGCGGCGTGCAGCGGCGGCAACGCATCGGCGCCGTCGCCTATGACCGCGCCAACCAGCTACTCTATGTGCAGGAGCTGTTCGGCGACGACGCCAAGCCGCTGATCCACGTCTGGCGGGTTCAGTAGACGGCTAGATCCAGATGATCTTCGCCGGATTCCGCACCGGACCGTCCGGGCGGAGTTTCGGATGCCCGATGACGACCGGCGCCACGGGATGCAGCAGGGCCGGAATCCCGAGCTGCCGCTTCACCTCATCCTGCGAGAGCCAGGGACGGGCGAAGCCGATCCAGCACGATCCCAGCCCGTTCGCATGCGCCGCCAGCATCAGGTTCTCCGCGGCGAGGCAGCAATCCTCGGTCGATTGGCTTTCCTTGTCCGTGGCGCAGACGACCACCAGGGCGGCGGCGCCGTGGAACAGCTCGAAATGCGGATCGAGCGCGTGGCTGCGCAGCGGCGAGTCGGCGAGCAGGAACTGCAGCGCGGCCTTCTGCGCCTGGGTCGAGAGCTCGTGCAGGCGCTGCGTGCCGATGAGGGCGGCGAACGCCCAGGGTTGCCGGTTCATGGCGCTCGGCGCCAACACGGCTGCCTCGACGAGCCGCTCGACGTCCTGCCTGGAGACGGCCTGGTCGGTGAACTCCCGGCAGGCACGTCGCGTGCGCAATCCCTCTAGCAAGTCCATGGTTGCCCTCCGTTTCGATCAGCATGGCACCCGACGCGCCGGCCAACGTTGATCGCTGTCAAAAAAGAGCTGGAACCAGCCCGACCTTTGACTCCGGTCAAAGTCCGGCTGTGGGCATCGGTTCACTCTGCGCCAGCCGGGTGGCTCGGCGCTGGACGCCGATGCCGGCCTCCGGCTGCAGCTGAAGGAGACAGAGATGACCGAAAGCACAAAATTGCCCATCAAATCCGAGGACAAGGGCAAACACGGCGTTCCGCGCGCCGCCGTTCATCCGTTCGAAGCGTTGCGCCGCGAGATGAATCGCCTGATCGACGATTTCGATGTCGATTTCTGGAGCGGCCCGTTCCGGCGCGCCACGTTCGATGTCGCACCGTTCTGGCGGCGCGAGCTCGGCTTCGGCTCGGCGCCGGCGGTCGATATCGCCGAGACCGACAAGGCCTTCGAGATCACCGCCGACCTGCCCGGCATGGATGAGAAGCATGTCGAGGTGACCCTCAGCAATGGAACGCTCTCCATCAAGGGCACCAAGCAAGAGGAAACCGAGGAGAAGAAGAAGGACTACTACCTGCACGAACGCAGCTTCGGCTCCTTCGAACGTTCCTTCCGGATTCCGGAGACGGTGGACGCGAACAAGATCGAGGCCGTGTTCAACAAGGGTGTGCTGAACGTCAAGCTTCCGAAGAAGGCCGAAGCGCAGCAGCCGGAGAAGAAGATCGCGATCAAGGCGGCTTGACCGGTTCCTAGCTGCCGCCCGCGCGCCGCTTTCGCCCCGCGCGGGCGGCATTCTCTCACATTTCGTCGCCCATTCCCGGCATGCCCATGCCGGCCGGCTTGCGCTCCGGCTTCTCGGATACCAGGACCTTGGTCGTGATCAGCAGGCCGGCGACCGATGCGGCATGCTGCAGCGCCAGCCGCATGACCTTCGTCGGATCGATGATCCCGGCCTTCACCATGTCGACATAGACGCCCTTCTGGGCGTCGAAACCCATCGCCGGATTGGCCTCCTCCAGCAGCTTGCTGATGATCACGGCACCGTCCTTGCCGGCATTCTCGGCGATGGTGCGGGTCGGCGCCTGCAGGCTCCGCTTCACGATGTCGAGGCCCATGCGCTGGTCGTCGTTCTCCGGATTGACCGCGTCGATGGCGGAAGCCGCGTAGAGCAGGGCGATGCCGCCGCCGGCGACGATGCCTTCCTCGGCGGCGGCCCGGGCGGCGTGCATCGCGTCGTCGACCCGGTCCTTGCGCTCGCGCACTTCGAGCTCGGTCGCGCCGCCGACCCGCACCACGGCGACGCCGCCGGAGAGCTTCGCCAGCCGCTCCTGGAGCTTCTCGCGGTCGTAATCCGAGGTGGTTTCCTGGATCTGCTTGCGGATCTGGGTGCAGCGCGCGTCTATGTCGGCGCGCTTGCCCTTGCCGCCGATGATCGTCGAGGTATCCTTGTTCGCGATCACGCGCCGCGCCGAGCCCAGCATCTCGACGGTCACGGCTTCCAGCTTGATCCCGAGCTCCTCACTGATCATCTGGCCGCCGACCAGGATCGCGATGTCTTCGAGCATGGCCTTGCGCCGGTCGCCGAAGCCGGGCGCCTTCACCGCGACGATCCGCAGCCCGCCCCGCAGCTTGTTCACGACCAGGGTGGTCAGGACCTCGACGTCCAGGTCCTCGGCGACCACCATCAAGGGCCGGCCGCTCTTGATCACCGATTCGAGCAGCGGAATGAAGGACTGCAGGTTCGAGATCTTCTTCTCGTAGACCAGGATCAGGGGCTCATCGAGCTCACAGCTCATCTTTTCCGGATCGGTCACGAAGTAGGGCGAGAGGTAGCCGCGGTCGAATTGCATGCCTTCGACGATCTCGACCTCGGTTTCCAGCGACTTCGCCTCCTCGATGGTGATGGCGCCTTCCTTCCCGACCTTGGCCATGGCGTCGGCGATCATTTCGCCGATATCGCGGTCGCCGTTGGCGGAAATGGTGGCGACCTGGGAGATGTCCTCATGGCCCGAGACCGTCTTGGAGCGCGCCTGGATGGCCTTCACCGCCGCTTCGACCGCGAGATCGATCCCGCGCTTCACCTCCATCGGGTTGAAGCCGGCGGCGGTCGCCTTGATGCCGTCGCGGACCATGGCCTGCGCGAGCACGGTCGCCGTGGTGGTGCCGTCGCCGACCAGGTCGCCGGTCTTGACCGCGGCTTCCCGCACCACTTCCGCGCCCATGGCCTCGACCGGATCCTCGAGCTCGATCGACTTCGCGACAGTGACGCCGTCATTGCTGACCCGCGGACCGCCGAAGCCCTTCTTGATCAGCACCGTTCGGGCGCGCGGGCCCAACGTGGTCTTCACCGCGTCGGCGAGCACGTCGATGCCGTGCAGCATGCGCTCCTGCGCGCTGCGCCCGAATTGCACGTCGGTGAAAGGCATAGCCGGTCTCCCTTCTGGTCGGGCTCAGTTGGCGGCCCAGAGCTCGCGCAGCTCGTGCGGCATGATCTTGATGACCTTGGCGACTTCTCCGGAGTCGATCCGTCGCCACATGACGTTGAAGACCGCCCGTGCGGCCAGTTCCGGCTCGTCCGCCAGACGCGGCGGCAGCCGGTCGCTCAGGTGGTCGAGGAAGTCGCGCAGGTGCCGCTCGTAGGTGGGAGTCTTGGCCGGGTGCCATCCCTCGTAGAACACCCCCCGCAGCAGGATGGGAAGCTGCGCGCCGAGATGCACGGCGTTCTCCGGCCCGAGCCGATCCCGCAGCGCATGGAAGACGGCCTTCAGCGTCGCATAGGCATCCTCGCGGCTGTCCAGGCCGGATTCCTCCATCACTTCCTTCAGCCAGAGATTGGTCTCATGCAGCGTTCTTTCGAACACCGCCAGCCCGGTCGATGACATCGTCGCCTCCTATCGGCTCAGAGCGGGATCGCGGATTCCAGATGCCCCGGCAGGTCATGCACGGGAATCTTCGTGAGGTCCTTGTCGATCTCCGCGACCAGCAAGGCCTTCGCCTTTTGCCCGAGCGCCTTGCGCAGGTCGCTCAGCATATGCGGCGGGGCGACCACCACCAGGCGATCGTAGGACTTGTCGATCGCCTTCTGCTCGACGAAGCGCGCGACATCCTTGGCGAAATTGGCCGCTGCGGTGCGCCGGGGATCGTGTTTGGGCTCGACCGCATGCCGGGCCTTGCCGACGCTCTCGACGCTGCGGGAGGGTCGATCGGAACCGAGGTCGCGGGTATGATGCGAGGTGTCGGGATTGTGGAACGTTCCCTGGTCCACACCCACCAGGCGCTCATTGGGATTTTCCTGGGCGAAGATCTTCGCCTGGGCTGCATCGGCGATCACAATCCAAGTCCGGCGGCGATGTGGCATGACAATTCCTCCTGGCGGTCCGCTTTGACGTCTCTAAGAGATCCTGCCGGCAGATTGAGCCTCGAGCGGCGTGACAGCCTTGACCGATATCAATAAACCGGCTTCTTCCTGGGTTTGATGGGAGTCAAACCACGGATCGGTGTCTCTCCTTACGCTGGGCGAGCCTGCGCGACCTGCGCATCGGAAACGGAAGGCGTTCGCATATGACTCTCGGCACAGTCATCGGTTCTGCGATGGTGCTGGCCCGGCCCGGGGCGCCGCTGGTCGCCGAGACGCGACACTGGGCGGCGCCCGGCTTCGGCCGGGTCCTCGTCAAGGTCTGCGCCTGCGGCGTCTGCCGGACCGACCTGCATGTCATGGACGGGGAGATTCCGACGGCGCGCTATCCGATCGTCCCCGGGCATGAAGTGGTGGGGCGGATCATCGCGCTCGGCCAGGGCTGCGACGGTTTTCGCGTCGGCGATCGCGTCGGCATCCCCTGGCTCGGCGGCAGCTGCGGAACCTGCGAAGCCTGCCGCGCCGGCCGGGAGAACCTGTGTCCGGCCGCGGTGTTCGTCGGCGCGCATCGGGACGGCGGCTATGCCGAATACATCGATGCCGACAGCCGCTATTGCTTCCGCATTCCCGAGGCCTACGCCGATGCGGAAGCCGCCCCTTTGCTGTGCGCCGGGCTGATCGGCTATCGCGCCTTGCGCAAGGCGGGGCCGGGGGAGCGGCTGGGGCTGTATGGCTTCGGTGCGGCCGCGCATATCGTGATCCAGATCGCCCGGCATGAGCGGCGCGAGGTCTTCGCCTTTGCCCGCCCTGGAGACGAAGCGTCGATGGCCTTCGCCCGAGAGCTCGGCGCCACCTGGGCCGGACCCTCCGACGGTCCGCCACCGGCGCCCCTCGATGCGGCCGTCATCTTCGCCCCGGTCGGCGCGCTGGTCCCGCAAGCGCTCAAGGCGGTCAGGCCCGGAGGCCGCGTGGTCTGCGCGGGGATCCATATGAGCGATATCCCGGCCATACCTTATGCGCTGCTCTGGGGCGAACGCGAGATCGTCTCGGTTGCCAATCTGACGCGCCAGGACGGCGAGGAGTTCCTGGCGCTGGCGCCGACGATTCCGATCCGGACCGCGACGACCGGCTATGCCTTGGCCGATGCCAACCGCGCCCTGGCCGACCTCCGTCAGGGGCGGTTGAACGGCGCGGCGGTGCTCCAGATAGCGTCCGACTGACTGGCTAGGAAGCCGCAGCGCGCGCTTGCTTCTCCGCGGCGGCGATGTGGCGCTTGACCTGAATGAAGCGCTCCGGATCGACCGAGATGGAATCGATGCCGCAGGAAACCAGGAATTCCGCGAAGTCGGGATGGTCGCTCGGCGCCTGGCCGCACAGCCCGACCTTGATGCCGCCCGCATGGGCCTCGGCGATCGCATGCGCGATCATCCACTTCACGGCCTCGTTCCGCTCGTCGAACAGCGGCGCGAGCAGCTCGGAATCCCGGTCCACGCCGAGCGTCAGCTGGGTGAGATCGTTGCTGCCGATCGAGAAGCCGTCGAAGCGCGCGGCGAATTGCCGGGCGAGGATGACGTTGGCCGGTATCTCGCACATCATGTAGACCTCCAGCCCGTTCGACCCGCGCTTCAACCCGTTCGCGGCCATGACGCCGAGGACCTGATCGGCCTCGGCGAGCGAGCGGCAGAAGGGAATCATCACGATGACGTTGCGGAAGCCCAGCTTCTCGCGCAGCCGGCGGAGCGCCCGGCACTCGAGCGCGAAGCCGTCGAGATAGCGGGGGGAGTAGTAACGGCTGGCGCCGCGGAAGCCCAGCATCGGGTTTTCCTCGGCGGTCTCGAAGCCGGCGCCGCCGAGCAGGTGCGCGTATTCGTTGGTCTTGAAGTCGCTGGTGCGCACGATGACCGGCGCCGGATAATGGACCGCCGCGATCTTGGCCAGCGCGCGGGCGAGATTCTCGACGAAGTATTCCGATTTATCCGCATAGCCGCGCGTGAGCGCTTCGATCTCGGCGGCGACACCGGGATCCTTGATGCCGGAGAAATGCGCCAGCGCCATCGGATGGACCCGGATCTGGTTCGCGATCACGAACTCCATGCGCGCCAGCCCGACCCCGTCGCTCGGCAGGCGCCACCAGCGCGACGCCGAGGCCGGGTCGGCCAGGTTGATCATGACCTTGGTCCGGGTGGCGGGAATGGCGCCGAGGGCAATGTCCTCCACCGTGAACTTGGCTTCGCCCTGGTAGATATATCCCTGGTCCCCTTCGGCGCAGGAAACGGTGACGGTCTGTCCGCTGCGCAGGGCAGCGGTTGCCGTGCCGGTGCCGACCACGGCTGGAAGACCGAGCTCGCGGCTGACGATGGCGGCATGGGAGGTCCGACCGCCGTGATCGGTCACGATCGCCGCGGCGCGCTTCATCACCGGCACCCAGTCCGGGTCCGTGGTCGCGGTCACCAGGATCGACCCGTCCACGAACTTATGGATATCGCCGGCGCCGGCGATCACGCAAACCGGTGCCACGGCGACGCTGTCGCCGATGCTGAGGCCGGTCAGCAGGCGATCGCCTTTCGACTGGATCGTGTAGTGGCGCAAGGTGTTGGCGGCCTTGTGCGACTGGACGGTCTCCGGCCGGGCCTGGACGATGAACATCTCTCCGGTCTCGCCGTCCTTGGCCCATTCGATGTCCATCGGGCGGCCGTAATGGCGCTCGATCGCCTGGCCCCAGCGGGCGAGCGAGAGGATCTCGCCGTCCGAAAGCACGAAGCGCGCGCGCTCCTCCTCGCTGGTCGCGACCTCCTCGGTCGTGGCCGCCTGGTGGCCCGTGGCATAGACCATCTTGCGGCTCTTCTGCCCCAGCGCGCGTTCGATGATCGGCGAGAGGTCCGGATTAGCCAGGAACGGCTTGTAGATCTCGTATTCGTCGGGATCGACCGATCCCTGAACGACCAGCTCGCCGAGACCCCAGGCGGCATTGATCACCACCACCTTGTCGAAGCCGGTCTCGGTGTCGATCGTGAACATAACGCCTGAACTGCCGAGGTCGGACCGCACCATGCGCTCGATGCCGATCGAAAGGGCGACATCGAGATGGCCGAACCCTTTGTTCATGCGGTAGATGATCGCCCGGTCGGTGAAGAGCGAGGCAAAGCAGCGCCGGCAAGCATCCAGCAGCGCCGCCTCGCCATTGATGTTGAGAAAGGTCTCCTGGGCGCCGGCGAAGCTCGCGTCGGGCAGGTCTTCCGCGGTGGCGCTCGATCGGACCGCGACGGCGATGTTCGTCTTGCCGCAGCGCCGGCCGAGCTCGGCATAGGCGTCCCGGATTGCCGCGGCGGTCTCGGCCGGCCAGGCGCCCTCGACGAAGGCGGCCCGGATGACCTGGCCGGCCTCGGCAACGTCCTTGCCGGACGCCGAGACATGGGAAAGCTCGGTCTCGATGACTTTCGCAAGCCCGTTATGCGCGACGAACCGACGATAGGCGGTGGCGGTGGTCGCAAATCCCGGCGGTACTCGAATGCCCAGCGTCCCGAGGTTGCCCAGCATTTCGCCGAGCGAGGCGTTTTTGCCGCCGACACTGGGAACATCGGTATTGCGAACTTGGTCCAGCCAGAGGATCAGTGCTTTCGAGTCGGGCATGGCGTTCTCAATGCTTGCTGTCAGGCTTGGCGTCGCGGGCTACCGACGTCACGCGAAAGGTGAGGTCGGCCCCGGAGAGATCGCGGACGGTCAGATACTCCCCGGGCGAGAAGATATGGTCGCCGAAATGGAAGATCGCCTCTTCGTCGCTCTCACCGAAGGAGAAGCACCACAGGTTTCGATTGCGATGGACGAGCCGGCCGCGCTTAGGATCCTTGTCGCCCCAGAACTCCTCGACCACGGCTCGGGGCCGATCGGACTGGTAGGAAGTCAGGTCAAGTCGGCCGGCGCGGTCGAGGGGAGCATGCAGGAGATAGCCGTGGTGGGGGCTCCCCTCCGGAAACTCGGGGTTCCGCGCCAGTTCCATGCGGATTGTGCTCCAGGTCATTTGGCTCTCCCAGCGGCGGCTCCGACACGCGCCGGGTGGGAGCCGATGATTCTGCCTGTCACATTGATCAGAGGGCTCGATATGCGCTTTGATGGCAATCAAAGCGGCAAGACGCCACGCCGGACATGGGGGCGGCAGCTTGTTTGGCGCAGGAAGGGAATAATGACGCCAGCCCCGCCGGCGCAGTAAGGTGACGGCGCCAATCGGGGAGTTCTCGTGACCGGGCAAGACCAGACCTCGGCAGCGATCGAAGACGACGACGGACTGCTGCTGGCGCTTGAAGGCGGCCGGGTCGGCACATGGCGCTATCTGGCCGCGGAGCGTCGCTTTCAGTTTTCCGGCCGGGCGCGACAGCTGGTCGGACTGAGCCGCGGCGACGCGGATCTGCGCGAATTCCTCAGGGTCGTGCATCCGGACCATAAGAAGGAGGTCGAATCAGTCTTCCAACGGATCGACCGCGACTGGACTTGCGACATCGACTTCAGCACCAACCACGGCCGGTGGGCTCGCCTCCGCGGTGCGGCATCCGCCGGCGGAGGCGAGGCCCGCGGCATCCTGGTTGATATTCTGCGGCGGAAGGACCATGAGGAATCGGTCAGCCGGCTGGCCGCCATCGTGGCCTCGTCGGATGACGCCATTGTCGGCGAGACGCTGGACGGGATCATCACGGACTGGAATCGCGGGGCGGAGCAGATATTCGGCTATGGGCCGGAAGAGGTTCTCGGCAGATCGGTGTCGATCCTGCTGCCGGAGGATCACGCGGGCGAGACCGACCGCATTCTCGAACGCATTCGCCAAGGCGAACGGGTAGAGCATTTCGAGACCCGGAGAAGACGCAAGGACGGGACCGTGATCGACGTCTCGGTGACCGTCTCTCCGGTGTGGGACGCTTCCGGCCGCCTGGTCGGGGCGTCGAAGGTCGCGCGCGATGTCTCGGCGGCGAAGACCGCAGAGAAGGCGCTGGCGGAACGCGAGGCTCACCTGCAATCGGTGCTGGACACCGTGCCCGACGCGATGATCGTGATCGACACCAAGGGCATCATGCAGTCATTCAGCGCCACCGCGGAACGCCTGTTCGGCTACACTGCCGCGGAGGCCACCGGCCAGAATGTGAAGATCCTGATGCCGACTCCTTATCGCGAGGGCCACGACGGCTATCTCCGGCGCTACATGGCGACCGGGGAACGGCGGATCATCGGAATCGGCCGCATCGTGGTAGGGCAACGCAAGGACGGCTCGACCTTTCCGATGGAACTCTCGATTGGCGAGATGAGCGTGGGCGACCGGCGATTCTTCACCGGCTTCGCCAGGGACCTGACCGAACGGCAGGAGGCCCAGCACCGACTCCAGGAGCTGCAGGCCGAGCTCATTCACATGTCGCGCTTGACCGCGCTCGGCGAGATGGCCTCGACGCTGGCCCACGAGCTGAATCAGCCGCTCACGGCCGCCGCCAGCTATCTGAACGGCGCGCGCCGCCTGCTGGATCAGAACCCGGTCGATGGATTGCCCATGGTGCGCGATGCGGTCGATCGCGCGGCACAGCAGGCCCTGCGCGCCGGACAGATCATCCGCCGGCTCCGGGAGTTCGTGGCCCGGGGCGAGGCCGAGCCGAAGATCGAGAACCTGGTGAAGCTGATCGAGGATGCCAGTGCTTTGGCGCTCGTGGGTGCGAAAGAGACCGGCGCCCGGGTAACTTTCCAGTTCGACCCCTCCGTGCAGTTCGTGCTGGCAGACAAGGTGCAGATCCAGCAGGTGCTGCTGAACCTGATGAGGAACGCTATCGAGGCGATGCTGGAACTTGAGCGCCGTAACCTGGCGGTTTCCACGGAGCGTTTCGATTCAGAGACGGTCGTTGTGGCCGTGGCCGACACCGGACCTGGCATCGCTGCGGAGATCAAGGACCAGTTGTTCCAGCCCTTCGTGACGACGAAGCGTCACGGGATGGGCGTCGGCCTGTCGATTTCGCGAACCATCATGGAATCCCATGGCGGCCGAATCTGGGTCGAGCCGAATCCGGAGGGCGGCACCATATTCAAGCTGACGCTGAAGACCGTCGAACCCGAGGAGATCGATGATGGTCAATAATGCCGTGGTCCATGTCATTGACGATGATGAGAGCGTGCGCCACGCGCTGGCCTTCCTGCTGGCAACTTCCGGAATCCCGGTCAGGGTGCACGAGAGCGGCGACGCCTTCCTCGAAACCGTCGATGGCCTGCAGCCCGGCTGCATCCTGACCGACATCCGCATGCCGGGGACCGACGGTCTCGCGCTGCAGCGCAGGCTCACCGAGCTCGGGATCAATCTGCCCGTCATCGTCATGACGGGTCATGGCGACGTGCCGATGGCGGTCGAAGCGATGAAAGGCGGAGCCGTCGATTTCATCGAGAAGCCCTTTGACGACGCCGTGCTGCTCAAAGCGATCCAGACGGCGCTCAACCGTTACAACGAGCAGGGCAGGCGCGAGTCCGAAGCCGCGCAGATCACGGCCAAGGTGAACGTATTGTCGGTCCGGGAACGCCAGGTGCTGGACGGCTTGATTGCCGGTCGGGCCAACAAGACGATCGCCTACGACCTCGAAATCAGCCCGCGGACCGTGGAGATCCACCGCGCCAACGTCATGACCAAGATGGGAGCGGGAAGCCTGTCCGAACTGGTCAGAATGGCGCTTCTGGCGGGCCTGATTGCGCCCAAGTAGCCGCATTCTCCGCCTTGCGCAAAATCAAAGCCTGCACCAAGGCAACCGTTAACCTGGAGCGGTTTCCGCATCGAAGCGGCGGACTATTTTGCGTAAGAAGGCGCAAGCGCAGTGTCTGGCTCCTGGGTCGTATTCATCGTCGATCGCGATTCGGCGGTCAGAGATTCGCTGCGCTTTTGCATCCAGCTGGATGGAATGGACGCGCGCACCTGCGGCAGCGGCAGGGAGCTGCTGGAGCATCCGGAACTCGACAACGGCTGTTGCGCAGTCATCGATGGACGGACGCTGGACCATGATGGCGCGGAGGTGGCGACGGAGCTTCAGGCCCGACGTCACATTCTGCCGCTCGTTCTCATCCTGGACCATGTGAGCCAGCGTCTGCTGGCCCGCACAATCGATCTAACGGAGTTCCCTGTGGTGCAGAAGCCGGTCCTGGATGACGCGTTGCTGCGTTGCGTCAGGGCGGTGCGCCGAATCTGACGCCCCAGGCGGCAAAGGCGGACGCGCCGCGTCCGCCTCTCAGACCCGCCGCAGGCTAGGCGTAGAGTTCTTCGAGCGCGGCGACGTTCTTGATCTCGATGCGCCGGGCGGTCGGCAGGGCGATGTGGCCCTGGCGTTCCAGCTGCGAAAGGCTGCGGGAGACCGTCTCGATGGTGAGGCCCAGGTAGTCGCCGATATCGGTGCGGGTCATGGCCAGGCTGACGACGTCCCTGCGGCTCGAATTCTTGGCCCACTCGACCAGAAAGGATGCAACGCGCTCCAGGGCGCTCCGCCGGCTCAGGACCATGGCATGCTCCTGCGCCTTCGCCAGGCGGCCCATCGCGTAGGAGAACAGTTGCTGCGGGACCGCCATTGCGCCCTGCTTGTCGCTGGGCAGCTTGACCTGCTGATAGCAGTGGAGGGTGCAGTCGGTCACTGCCTCGGCCCCGAAGCTGCGCGCTTCGGCCAAGTCGAAGCCGAAGACCTCGCCTTCGCCGTAAAAGGCATCGATCTGCCGCCGGCCGTCCGACAGGAAGCGGCAGGTGCGCACCACGCCGGAGACGACCCGGTAGAAGACCTTGGCATCGTCGCCTTCCGCATAGATCTCCTGATTCGGTTCGAAGTGGAGCACCGTCCCCTTCGTGAGCTCGTCCTCGGAGGCGCTGTCCGCCGGAAGACGCGACAGCACGGCGGCAGCGGTGATGGCGGAGCGGTCCATGGCAATCGCGTTCTGTGCAAGCATGAGAGCCTCCTGTTTGTTCGGTGGCTCAAGCTGTACCAGCTGCGCGCCGTCTCCAGAATCCGCTAGGACCCTAAGGATTTTCCCCTAAGGGCCGGCCCTAGGTAGTTTCCCGTACCGCCATATACTTCAGCAGTTCCAAATACTTGCCGTGCCGGTTCCTGGCGGCCGGATCATTTTCATCACCAGTCATCCGGATGGGTTTGGGTCCCGGTGTTGATTGCCGTCAAAGCGGAGTCACGGCGCGACCCGGATTCTGCGGCACTCACGCCGCGAACGAACCGAATAACGCGAGGCTCCGATGACCTACCGCAGGATTTTGGCCGCGATCAGCGGTGGTTCCGCGTCTCAGGCAACGACCTTTGTCGCCTGCCGATTGGCCAAGGACTTCGGGGCAAACGTCGAAGGCTTCCATGTGATGTGGGACGCGGTAGCGATATCGGCGATGACTGCGGGGATGCTGGGCCTGTCGATCGATGGCATCGCACTTCAGCAGTTGGTCGCCGAATCGGAGACCGCGGCGCGCCGTGCCGGCCAGATCTTCCGCGACCGGGCCGGGAAGGCGGGGCTGGTTCCGTTTGCGGGCGACCGCAGGGTGCCGTCGTTCAGCTGGCGCGTCGAGAAGGGCTCCGCGCCCGAGCTCGTCGCCCGCGAAGCCATTCTCTACGACCTGATCGTGCTCGGCCGTTCGGACCGCGTGCTCGACGAGCCGTCGTCCCATGCAATCGAGGAGACCTTGACCAAGTCCGGCAGGCCGGTCCTGCTGACACCTTCGACCGCGCCGGCCGAGATCGGCCAGCACGCGGCGATCGGCTGGAACGGCTCCCCGCAGGCGGCCCGCGCCGTCTCCGCCGCCCTCCCGCTGCTGAAGCGCGCGGAAAAGGTCACCGTCATCACGATCGGCAAGGAGTGGTCGGCGGGCTCGGCTGCCATCATCGACTTCCTGGCCTGGCACGGCATCGAGGCCCACCACCTGGAGCATGCGAAGGAAGGCGGCCGTGGCGCCGGTGTCCGCCTGATCGAGCAAGCGGAGACCGCCGGCGCCGACCTCCTGGTGATGGGCGCCTTCGCGCATGCCCCGTGGCAGGAAGCCTTGTTCGGCGGCGCCTCCCGGGAAGCGCTCAAGGCCAGCAGCCTGCCGATCCTGCTCACCCATTGAGGATCGGCGAGGGGTCCGCGGCGCCGCCGAAGCAACGGCACCGCCGCGTCGCCTGTCACATCATGCACATCGACTGCGGCAGCACCAGATTCGCCTTCTGCTGCTGGTCCGGCGTCAGCGCGTGGAAGAGCTTGAGCGCGGCGTCTCTGGTGGCTTTGGTCGCTTCGAGATGCGACTCCATGACCTGGATGTGGAGGTCATAGGCCTGGTCGAAGGGGAGCTTGTCCTGCCACATCGCGCTCATCATGGTCTGGTGGGTGGACAGCATCTGTCCGCTGCGCTCTTTGATCGCTGTGGCGTAACCCTGCCAGGCAGTTTCCTGCGCCTCGGTGATCGCCAATTCAGAATGGATATAGGCCAGCTGGCCGTCCAGCCAGGCCGACGCCGACCGCTGATAGTCGTCCCCGGAGGTGTCGCCCATCATGGTGGCGCCCATCATGGGACCGCCCATCATCGGGCAGCCGCGCATCATGCCGAAGCCCATCATGCCCGGTCCGTAGCGATAGCCGTTCGGCCCGTCGCCGCCCCACATCATCATGTTCCGGCCGGGCCATTGAGAGGAAGGCGCTGCCGGCTGATCTTGCGGTTCCGACTGGGCGAGGGCCGGAGCCGCGAGGGCGAGAGCGGCGACGACGACGCAGGCCATGAGGGTCCTGGTTGGCATGGCATTGCTCCTTTGACAGCAAGATGGGCAGACGATCCCCCGGATGCCGGCTCTCCGCTTTGACTTTCGTCAACGCCCGCAATCCGGGACGGAACAAGAGTATCTCCGTCGAGAGCTGCCGGAGCTGCCTCCGATGGTGCATTGAAATGGCGTTGGGGTTGATGATGCGCGGGCTGCGAGGATGGACGATGGCTTGCGCCTTCACGCTGGTCGCAGGCCTGCTCCACGCGGCGGCGAGCGCCGAAGTGGCGGCAGGGGTCGCCGACGTCCAGGTGCCGTCGCTGGCGCCGATGCTGGCCAAGATCATGCCGGGGGTCGTCAGCATCTCGGTCAGCGGCCAAACCGCCATCGAGCAGGTTCCGCTCTTCTCCAGCCCGATCCTGCGGCGCTTTCTCGACTTTCCCGAAGGACCGCGGCCGACGCAGCGCCAGTTCAGCGCGGTCGGGTCGGGTGTAATCCTCGATGCTACGAAGGGCTTCGTCCTGACCAATGCGCACCTGCTTGAGGACGCCGATGAGATCATCGTGACGCTGGGCAATGGAAAGCGACTGCAGGCCAAGCACATCGGCAGCGATCCCACCACGGATATCGCGGTCGTGCAGATACCAGCCGTCGACCTGCAGAGCCTGCCGTTCGGGGATTCCGAGCTGCTGCAGGTTGGCGACTACGTGGTCGCGATCGGAAATCCGTTCGGGCTGGAGCGGACAGTGACTTTGGGCATCGTCAGCGGGCTCGGCCGAAGCGGCCTCGGGATCGAGGGCTACGAGAACTTCATCCAGACCGACGCATCCATCAATCCGGGCAACTCGGGCGGCGCGCTGGTCAACCTTCGGGGCGAGCTCGTCGGCATCAACACCGCCTTGCTGGGTTCGGACAACGGCAATACCGGGATCGGCTTCGCCATCCCGCTCAACATGGCGCGCGCGGTGGCCGGCCAACTGATCGCGCACGGCAAGATCATTCGCGGCCAGCTGGGAATCTCCACCACCGACCTGGCGCCCGATTCCGTGGAGGCGAAGCAGGCGGGCGTGAGCGAAGGCGCCCTGGTCATCGATGTCCTGCCGGGCTGGCCGGCCGAAGAGATCGGATTGCAGACCGGTGACGTCGTGGTCGAGATCAACGGGACTGCGATCCGCAACGCGGGATCCCTGCGCAATCTGCTCGGCCAGATGCCGGTCGGCGCGGAACTCGCCGTCGTCGCCATGCGCCACGGCAAGAAGCGCCATTACACCGCCATCTTGATCGCACCGAAGAAGGAACGGGCGGAGGTCCCGGCCGACGTCACCGTCTTCGCCGGCGCGGTTTTGGAATCCGTCGGGGTCGTCGCCAGCGGCGTGCCCGGCGTGTCGATCGCCCTGTTGAAGAAGAACAGCAAGGCCTATCTTGCCGGCTTGCGCCCGGGTGATGTCATCGCCGCGGTCAACGACATCGAGGTCGTATCGCCCCGCGAAGTCATCGCCATCGGCCGCGACAGCGCGGGTACGCTCCTGCTTCAGGTCGAGCGCGGTGATAGTGTATTCCTGCTGGAAATCAGATCGTAAGAGCCTGGACCGATGCTTCCGCGCCAATCTCCCATCACGATGCTCCTGCTGGCATGCCTCATGCTGGTGCCGCCGGCGACAGCTCAGGACATCCACGAAGCCGCCAATGCGCTTCCCACGACCAGCGGCACGGGCGATACGCTGCCGGCCGATCCCGGCATCTGGCGGCTGAAGGGCGCGATTGCGCTCTACCGCGATCTCGCGGCGAAGGGCGGCTGGCCGACACTGACTTCCGGTCCGAAGCTCGCTCGCGGCGACAGCGGCCCCAGGGTCGAGGCGCTGCGCAGCCGCTTGGCCGCGACCGACGACCTTGCCGCTGCCGAGCTGCAGCGCGACGATTTCGATCCGGTGCTGGAGCAGGCCGTGCAGGCCTTCCAGGCGCGCCACGGGTTGCAGACGGACGGCGTTGTCGGGCCGAAGACCCTGGCGGCGTTGAACGTACCGGTACAGCAGCGGCTGGACACCATGCTCGCCAACCTCGGCCGGCTGCAGCGCCAGAACCGCGATTGGGGCTGGCGCTACATCGCCGTCAACATCGCCGCCGCGACCTATCGGCTGGTGATCGACGGCCATACGGCCTTGGAACGCCCGGCGGTGGTGGGCAAGCCGAGCTGGCCGACGCCGACGCTGGACAGCGTGATCGATCGCATCGAGTTTCACCCTTATTGGCGCATTCCGACCAGCATCGCCGATGGAGAAGTCTGGCCGAAGCAGGAGGCCGACCCGGGCTATTTCGCGCAGCAGGGCATTCGCATCGTCGGCAGCGGGCTGGTCCAGGATCCCGGCCCGCGCAATCCGCTCGGCGCCGTGAAGTTCGTGTTCGACAACCCGTACAGTGTCTATCTTCACGACACCTCGGCCCCGGGCCTGTTCGCCAGGGCGTATCGCTTCCTCAGCCACGGCTGTGTCCGCGTGTCCGATGCCGCCGCCCTCGCGCGTGCGCTGCTGGCGCCGGATCCGCAATGGCCGGAGGCGCGGGTGGAATCGGCCATCGCCGGCGGTGCTAACCAGGACGTCGTCCTGCGGGCGCCGATTCCCCTGCACATCGTCTATGACACCGCTTGGGTGATGGAGGAGGGCACGATCCAGTTCCGCGACGACGTCTATCACCGGGACTTCGTCCCGCCGTCGAGCCTGCCCATGAGCGCGGTGGAGCCGGACGCCCAGGTTGCGGGGCTGGGCGCCCGTCCCGGCGGGTGCCGCGGCTAGCCGGACGTCCCCGGGCGCAGACCGGCGCTCTGTTTATGATTTTTATAATTATCTCAATATCTTACAGAAATCCGGCTTAACCGGCGGGGCGATGTCGATTTTCCAGCCCCCCGTTCGACGTTCTGATACCGGGCCGATCAGGCCGGCTCAGACCTGGATTCCATGTGAGAGGAAGAAGACATGCCCATCGCCAAGAACACGATCTGCGTCTGGTACGACAAGGACGCCGAGGCGGCCGCCCGTTTCTACGCCGCGACCTTTCCGAACAGCGCCGTCAACGGCATCCACAAGGCGCCGAGCGACTATCCTTCCGGCAAGGCGGGCGACGTGATCACGGTCGATTTCACAGTCTGCGGCATTCCCTGCGTTGGCCTCAACGGCGGCTCCTACTTCAAGCAGACCGAAGCCTTCTCCTTCATGATCGCGACCGAGGACCAGGCGGAGACCGACCGTTACTGGAACGCGATCGTCGACAACGGTGGGCGGGAAAGTGCCTGCGGCTGGTGCAAGGACAAGTGGGGCGTCAACTGGCAGATCACCCCGCGCGTGCTGCTGGAAGCGATGGCCGCCGGCGGCGCCGAGGCCAAGCGCGCCTTCGACGCGATGATGCACATGAAGAAGATCGACGTCGCCAAGATCGAGGCGGCGCGGCGCGGCTGAACGAGGCTTCTTTGCCCTCGCGCGAACCCGGCAAGGGGATGCGTGCCGAGCAATACGCGACAGGAAGGAAGGGCCCGGCACCATTGAGTCAGGGCCGCGAGTCATGGGAGGATCGGTGCCCATCCTTCGATCCGTTCGCTTGAGAACCCGTAGAGCCCATGTGCGACACCTTCGTGATCCGCGGCAGCCTGGCGCAGTCCGGCCGCACCACCCTCGCCAAGAATTCCGACCGCGAGCCCAATGAAGCGCAATACCTGACGAAGAGCGAAGCGGCCGATCACGCGCCGGGCAGCACCCTGCGCTGCACCTATATCGAGCTGCCGCAGGTCGCGCATACCTATGCCGTCCTGGGCTCGCGCCCCTGGTGGATGTGGGGCTTCGAGCATGGGGTAAACGAGCGCGGTCTCGCGATCGGCAACGAAGCCGTGTGGTCGCGGGTGCCGGGCTCGCTGGAGCCGGGCCTGCTCGGCATGGATCTGCTGCGCCTCGCCCTGGAGCGCGCGGCTACGGCCGACGAGGGTCTTGCGGTGCTCACCGCTTTGCTCGAGCGATACGGCCAGTCGGGCAGCACGTCTGCGACACGGCGGACCACCTATCACAACAGCTTCATCATCGCCGATGCGGCCGATGCCTGGATCCTGGAGACCGCGGGCCGGCATTGGGCCGCGAAGCGGGTGCGCGACTGGGCGGCGATCTCCAACGTCTATTCGATCGGCGCCGATTACGACCGGATCTCCTCCGGCGCCATCCAGCACGCCATCGACTCCGGATGGTTCGACCCGAAGGCAGATGCGCCGTTCGATTTCGCCGCCGCTTATGCCGATACCGCGGTCGGCTTCCTGCCGGGTTGCAAGGCGCGGCTGGTCTGCGCCGAAGCGCGGCTCGCGGCGCTGGAGCGGCAAGGCAAGGTTGCGCTCGAGGACGTCTTCGCGGTGCTGCGCAGCCACGATGCGGGCGACGTGCTGCACGACTGGCGGCCCGGTCCCGACGGCGAGAGCCTCATCTGCATGCATGCGACCGCGCCAGACGGCTCGGAGACCGCGGCCAGCATGGTGGCGGAACTGCCGGGTGCGGGCGATGCGGAAGCGCCCTATCGCCTCTGGCTCTCCCTGGGTTCCCCCTGCCTTTCGACCTTCGTGCCGTTCTGGGCGAATTGCGAGGTCATGGAGGATTGGCAGCAGCCGGGCTCGAACGCGCCCGATGCCTGGTGGCGGGTCGAGGAGATGCAGCGCCTGATCGAGCAGGATTACGGTCGACTGGCCGCGGCGCCCAAGGCGATCCTCGGCGTTCTGGAAGCGGACACGCTGGCCGCGGTGCGGGCGCTTAGGGAAGGCGGCGATGCGCGACGGGCTTTGAGCGGCAATGTCGCGCAGCGCCTGGATGCGGCGGGCCGCATCATCGCGGACTTGACCCGGGCCTGCACGGCCGCGGCGATCGCGCCGCGCTCACCGGATCCCCGCGGCGACTATCTGGCGCGGGTCGATGCCGCGCGCCTGCCGACCGCGCGCAGCGTCGGAGCTTAGTGGACGAGAAGCCGGACCACGGTGCCCGAAACCGCCGGCACGAACGGGCCGGCCCAGAGGTCTTCGATGCCATCCGGGAAATTGCTGGCCCAGGTGAGCAGGCTGATACCGCCCATCACGCGGCGTTGGCGCGCCAGCGCGGGGGCGATCTGAACGACGTTGTCGGTGCGCATCTCGGGTCTCCATGGGGTTTCGCCCCTCTGTGATCCTAGATGGGGATCGGCTAAGGTCTGGTTAGTGCGCCGCCGCACACCCGACTGCTTATTTGCAAACTAAAGCGGCACCGAGCCACAAACAGCACATTCCTATGTGCTTTCCCTGTGCCGATAACAGCAGGACCGCGGCTCTTCTAGGGCCGGCGCTAGCTGCCACCCTGGTCGGGATTGTTGGAATTGTCGGGGCTGCGCGTGGTCGTCGAGTCATGCTCGCACTGCTTCTTGCTGTTGCCGACCATGCCCGAGCAGTCGGGGGCCGGGGCCGTGCAAGCGGCGACGAGGGTCAGCGCCGCTGTTGCCGCCATCAGGCGGGCTGATTTGGCGATCATTTCAGACACCTTGGACCGTTCGGCTCGCTTCCTGAAAAACCGCCGATCGCGCCCTCGGTTCCGCGCGCGGCTCGCGCAGTGTCATCTACTCCTTATGAATCGGGTCCACCCATTTCACGTTCTCGGGCTGCTCGACCGGCTCGATGTCGACATTGACCACCACCGATTCGCCGTCGCTTCGGACCAGCACGCATTCCAGCACCTCGTCTCGGGAGCCGTTGATCTCCTGGTGCGGCACGAAGGGCGGGATGTAGATGAAATCGCCCGGGCCGGCTTCGGCGGTGAATTCCAGGCTCTCGCCCCAGCGCATCCGGGCCTTGCCGCGCACCACATAGATCACGCTTTCGAGCGGCCCATGATGATGGGCGCCGGTCTTGGCATTGGGATGGATATGCACGGTGCCGGCCCAGATCTTCTGCGCCCCCACCCGCGCGGTGTTGATCGCGGCCTTGCGGTCCATGCCGGGCGTTTGCGCCGTGTTGCCGTCCAGCTGGTTGCCCGGAATGACCCGGACCCCGTCATGCTTCCATTTCGGATCGGTCATAGTCGCCTCCCATTTTCAGCGAGCTTAACAACTGCCGCGCTTCACGCCAAACTGGCCGTGAATTGCGAGGTGAGGACCCATGCCCGAACCGAGGCAGATGCGGCTCGGCGCCTTCATGCGACCGGTGACCATCCACACCGCCGCCTGGCGCTATCCCGGCGCTTATACCGACGCCAACTTCAATTTCCAGCACCTGAAGCGCTTCGCCCAGACCCTGGAGCGCGGCAAGTTCGACGCCTTCTTCATGGCCGATCACCAGGCCCTGCTCAATATGCCGATCCAGGCGCTGAAACGCAGCGGCACGGTCACCTCCTTCGAGCCGCTGACGCTGCTCCCCGCGCTGGCCGTCGTCACCGAGCGGCTGGGCCTGATCGCGACGGCGTCGACGACCTATAACGAGCCCTTTCACGTGGCGCGGCGCTTCGCCTCGCTGGATCACTTGAGCGGGGGCCGCGCGGGCTGGAACCTGGTCACCTCGGGCAATCCGCATGAGGCGATGAACTTCGGCCGCGACGAGCATGTCGAGCACGACGCGCGCTACGCCCGTGCCCGCGAGTTCTTCGACGTGGTGACCGGCCTGTGGGACTCCTGGGCCGACGACGCCTTCATCCGCGACGTTGAGAGCGGCATCTATTTCGATCCGGAGAAGCTCCATACGCTGAACT
Source organism: Dongia sp. agr-C8 (assembly GCF_054658695.1). Taxonomy (NCBI): domain Bacteria; kingdom Pseudomonadati; phylum Pseudomonadota; class Alphaproteobacteria; order Rhodospirillales; family Dongiaceae; genus Dongia; species Dongia sp. agr-C8. The sequence continues at coordinate 1,050,517 of NZ_BAAGHZ010000002.1, read as the reverse complement.
GGAAGGGTGAGCATTTCAAGGTCAAGGGGCCCTTGAACATTGCGCGCCCCATTCAGGGCTGGCCGGTGATCGTCCAGGCCGGCGCCTCGGAGGCCGGCCGCCAGATCGCCGCCGAGACCGCGGAAGCGGTCTTCACCGGCCAGACCAGCATCGTCGAGGCGCGCAAGTTCTACGCCGACGTGAAGGGCCGCATGGCGAAGCTCGGCCGATCGCCCGATCACATGAAGATCCTGCCCGGCGTCTTCGTCCTCGTGGGCGACACGGTGGAGGCGGCGCGCGCGAAGAAGCGACACCTCGATAGCCTGGTCCATCCCGACAGCGGCATCGCCTCGCTCTCGGTGGCGCTCGGCACCGATGTCTCCGGTTTCGATCTCGACGGGCCGCTGCCGGAGATCCCGCCGACCAATGCCAGCCAGAGCGGCCGCCAGCGGCTGGTCGACTTGGCGGCGCGGGAGAACCTCAGCGTGCGGCAACTGGCGCAAATCGTCGGCGGCTCCTATGGCGCGCTGGAGCTGGTCGGCACGCCGGCGACCATCGCCGACCAGATGGAGGAATGGTTCTCGACACTCGCCTGCGATGGCTTCAACGTGATGTTTCCCTACGTGCCCGAAGGCCTCGACGATTTCGTCGATCGCGTGATCCCCGAGTTGCAGCGCCGCGGCCTGTTCCGCAAGGAATACGAGGGCAAGACCTTGCGCGAGAATCTCGGATTGCCGCGGCCGGAGAACCGGTTCTTCAAATGAAGGCGTGCAGGATATCGGCGCCGTAGAGCACGGCCACGTAGCGCAGCGCCTTGCCCAGTCCGACCAGGGCGGTGAACAGCCCGAGATGCACCCGGAGGACGCCGGCGACTATGGTCAGTGCGTCGCCGATGAGCGGCACCCAGGCGAGTGCCAGCGCCCAGACGCCATAGCGGCCGAACCAGCGGGATGCGCGTTCCATCTGCGCCGGCGAGGCGGGGAACCAGCGGCGGTCGGAAAGTCCGGCGAACCAGCGGCCCATGATCCAGCCGACCACGCTGCCCAGGGTGTTGGCGACGGTTGCGACCAGCAGCAGCATGGTGACGTCGAGCTTGCGCTCGAACGCCAGCATCACCAGCACGACCTCGGAGGAGCCGGGCAGAATCGTGGCGGAGAGGAAAGCGGCGGTGAACAGGCCGGCATAGGCGGTGAGGGCGTCCATCGCCGACGTTCTACCGCGATTAGGCGGCGCCGACGATCAACTTATCGTCGGCGCCCCCGTCCGCGCATGCGGACATTCGTCCGTCCTGGAAAGATCAGCTCTTGAAGAAGGCAAGCAGGTCGGCGTTGATCACGTCCGCATGGGTCGTGGCCATGCCGTGCGGGAAGCCCTTGTAGGTCTTGAGCTCGCCTTTCTTCAGCAGCTTCACCGCAAGCGGCGCCGAATCCGCATAAGGGACGATCTGGTCGTCGTCGCCATGCATCACCAGCACCGGCACCTCGATCTTCTTCAGGTCCTCGGTGAAGTCGGTCTCGGAGAAGGCCTTGATGCAATCGTAATGCGCCTTGGCGCCGCCCATCATGCCCTGGCGCCACCAGTTGCGGATGGCACCCTCGGAGACCTTCGCGCCCGGCCGGTTGAAGCCGTAGAACGGGCCGGTCGGGATCTCGAGGAAGAACTGGGCGCGGTTGGCGATCAGCGCAGCGCGGAAGCCGTCGAACACCTCGAGCGGCAGGCCGCCGGGATTCTTGTCGGACTTCAGCATGACCGGCGGCACCGCGCCGATGATGACCGCCTTCTTCACCCGGCCGGCCTCGGCGCGGGCCACGTAATGCACCACCTCGCCGCCGCCGGTCGAATGCCCGACATGGATCGCGTTCTTGAGGTCGAGATGCGCGGCCAGCGCGATGACATCGGCGGCATAGGTGTCCATTTCATTGCCGGTGTCGGTCTGGCTGGAGCGGCCGTGGCCGCGCCGGTCGTGGGCGATGACGCGGAAGCCCTTCTCCAGGAAGAACATCATCTGGTTGTCCCAATCGTCGGCGGAGAGCGGCCAGCCGTGGTGGAAGACGATGGGCTGCGCGTCCTTGGCGCCCCAGTCCTTGTAGAAGATCTCGGTTCCGTCCTTGGTCTTGATCGTCGGCATCAATCGGTCTCCTGGGCGGGAATGAAGGCAGGGGACCGTCATATGGCATGACGCTCGCCGCCGGCCAAGTCATGCGTTGGTATGCCCCCGCGCAGGTCCGCAGCCTAGGCGCGCGCCCAGCCGAAGCGGTCGATCAGGCGGCAGGGCAGCGCGGCGTTCGCCAGCGCCGAAATCTCCGGGCTCAGCGGCGGGCGCGCGGTGGGATCGGGGATCGGCGAGTGGATGTTGTTGCGGCCGACTTCCCGTCGCGGAATTCTCAGCCAGTCCTCGCGATAGGGGATCTGATAGAAGTCGAGGAGCTTGCGGATGTAGGCCCGGCTGTCGCGCGCCAGTTCGGCATAATCGGTGACCAGGAACTCGACCTTGTCGCTGCTATCGGCGATCTCGAGCCAGCCGTCGATCCAGGCGACCATGCGCGGCATCATGTGCTCGATCTGCCAGCGCAGGCGTTCCTCGAAGCTCCATTGCAGATAGGCCTCCGGCACGTCCTGCTCGCAGGAGAAGCCGACGTAGCTCAGCCCGCGCGTCGGCAGATTCCGCTCCATCTGCTTGGTCCAGGAGAGGATGGCGCCTCTGGGATCACGCACATGCACCACGGCGCGGCGGATGTTGAAGTCGGCGAGAACCTTCACGAACTCCGGCCGGGGCGGCATGTGCTCGCGCGACACGGCGTTGCCCTGGGCGAAGCGGCAAAGCTCCGGATAGGAGAACCAGTTGCCGCTGGCGCCGATCCCGCCGACGTGCCGGACCTCGACCTCGAGGGTCCGCCGCAACGCACGCTGAATGTAAACGCTGCCCGATTTCAGCAGCGCGAACATCAGCACCGGGGGCAGCGTGACGCCATGGCCGGGAAAGGCCCATGGCCGCAGGCGGTCCAGGAATCTACCCTGGGCCTTGTCGAGCTTATCGAACACCCGCTTGCGGGAAATCATCGGCGTTCCCGGAGGGCAGCCCTCTGCACGTTGTCAAACTGACACCTTACATTATGGGTGGGCTCGCAGCGAGAGGTTGCTGCTCAGTCTCGGCTACCCATTTAGGTTGCAGCTGCCTGCTTGACTAACAACGTGTGCAGGTGCGCGGCGCGATCAGGCTTCGCGCAGCGACGACAGGATGGTCTCTGCCGCCTCGCTGATATCGGCCTCGATGGCGGCGCGCGCCTTGTTGCCGTCCCGCTTGGCCAAGGCCTTCAGCATGGCCTCGTGATGGCCGAGGAAGTCCGACCTGCCGAAGTCGGTCGTCACGTGATGGAGGAACGGGCCGATCTGCAGCCAGAGCGTCTCCACGATCGACATGGCCTGCGGCATGCGGGCCGCGAGATAGAGCTGGAAGTGGAACTCCTGGTTCAGCGCCAGGTATTTCTTCGAGCCTTGCCGCAGCTTGGCGATCATCTCGTCGTTGAGGCGCGACATCCGCTTCAGCTCGTCCGGCGTGATGTGCTTCGCCGCGGTCTCCGCCATCAGGCCCTCGAGGGCCAGCCGGATCCGCACGATCTCGTCGAATTTCTCGGCCGTCATTACCGGCAGCGAGACCGAGCGGTTCGGCAGCAGCTCCAGCGCGCGCTCCGCGACCAGCCGGCGCAAGGCCTCGCGCACCGGCATCACGCTGGTGCCGAGCGCCTTGGCCAGCGCGCGGATCGTCATCGGCTCGCCGGGCGCGATCGCCCCGCCCATGATCGCCTTCTTCACTTCCTCATAGGCGCGTTCATGCAGGGTCTCGCGCTCGAGCTTGGCGAGGCCGAAGGCGGGACGCTGCTGGGTCTGGGCTGCTGCTAATGCCATGATCGTCGGCTGGGCCGTCAAAACTGGTGAACTGATACCGCCGGGACTCGGCCGGAAGCCAGCCCGAATCGCGCACGAAGGATTGCCGCCCGATCCTACACGAGGACCGATTCCGGGTCTCGTCGGCTTGACAGTCGCGGTATAAGTTTCTTAGCATTACATCAGCCGTGATCACAAGTCACAAGTGAGCGCCCGAAGGGCGCCGGTCCGGCTGGGCGGGGCAGAACGCGGGTGAATCCCCTCGAAGCGCAATAAGCAGCCGTCGCGTGGGGCGGCGGACAAAACAGGGAGCAGACCATGTTGAAGACGGTTTCGCGTCGAACGTTACTTCGCACGAGCATCGGCCTGAGCGCGACGGTTGCCCTGGGGGCGTTGGCGCCCAGGATCGTCATGGCCGACACGCTCGATGACATCAAGAAGGCCGGCACGATCAAGGTCGGGGTCGGCGTCATGGGCCTCAAGCCCTGGGTCTGGCAGAACGAGGACGGCAGCTACGGCGGCATGGAATACGAGATGCTGCAGAAGATGCTGCCGCATCTCGGCATCTCGAAGTTCGAATACGTGCCGGTCGAGTGGGACGCGCTGATCCCGGGCCTCAAGGCCAAGCGCTTCGACATCATCTTTTCGGGCATGACGGTCACCGAGGAGCGCCGCCAGGGCTCCGGCATCGAGTTCTCGCGCCCCTACTACTTCGAGAGCGATCGCATCGCGGTGCTCGAGGATTCGCCCTACCAGAAACCCGAGGACCTCGCCGGCAAGATCATCGGCACCACGGTCGGCACGGTCGAGGAGATGCAGGCCAACAAGCTGGTCTCGATGGGCTGGGGCGGCTCGGTGAAGTCGTTCGACGACTTCGCGGCGCCGTTCATGGCCCTGCAGAACAAGCAGGTCGATGCGGTGGTCGCAGATTTCACCAGCCTCGGCGAGCAGAAGAAGGTGACCCCGAACATCCGGGCGATCGGCGAGCCGATGGCGCTCGAGCCGAAGCCGGAATGGAAGGACAAGCAGGCGGCGGCCGGCTACAAGTTCGGTGGCGCCGGCGTCGGCGTCCGCAAGGAAGACACCGCATTGCTCGCCGCCATCAACGCTGCCTGGGACAAGATGGACGAGGCCGGCGAGCGCCAGAAGATCCTGGAGAGCTACGGCCTCTGGGACGAGTCGCTGTCCCGCAAGTCGATGATGGGCAGCTGACCTTCGTGTAGTCTGTCGCGTGGCCCGCCGACCCCGGTCGGCGGGCTTTTTCTTTCGGCGAGGGGGATTCGCCGGACAGAGCTGATCACACGAGGGGGCTTGCATGTGGGAGTTCTTCACCGAGTTCGTGCCGCGCTATCTGCCGCGCCTGTTGAAAGGCGTGCCGGTCACGCTCGAGCTCACCTTCTGCAGCATGGCGGTCAGCATCGCGATCGGCATCTGTTGCGCGATCGTGACCCAGACCAAGAGCCGCTTCGCCAAATGGTTCGTGCGGGTCTATGTCGAGATTTGCCGCGACGTGCCGCTGATCGTGATCCTGCTCTTCGTCTATTTCTCGCTGCCGCGCTACGGCATCAGCCTGCCGGAATTCTGGGCCGCGGTGGTGGGCCTCTCGGTGGTGATCGGCGCCTACCTCAGCGAGGTGTTCCGCGCCGCGATCGAGGCGATCGATCCCGGCCAGTACCAGGCCGGCATGGCGCTGGGGATGAGCCGATTCGCGGTCTACTGGAAGGTGATCCTGCCGCAGGCCATGGCGATCGCCATCCCGACCGTCGGCGGCTATTTCATCTCGGTGCTGAAGGACTGCGCGCTGGTCTCTTTCATCGGTGTTGAGGAGCTGCTGCGCCAGGGCAAATACGTGATCAGCGAGACCTTCCGCAGCGAGGAAACCTATTTCCTGATCGGTATGATCTATTTCGTCCTGAGCTTCACGGCGGCGCGCGCCGTGAAGCATGTCGAGAATTGGCTGCGGCCGGCCTATCTCCGGAAGAAGGCCGGCTGATCAGCCCATCACCTGGCCGATCCCATCACTTGGCGGATCCCATCACTTGTCGGATCCCATCACTTGTCGGATCAGGGTGCCGCGGTTGACCAGGAACTCGTCCAGGGCGTCGATCAGCAGGTCGACGTCGGCCTGGCTGCTGACCAGCGAGAGGTTGCCGAGGATCCGGCGCGTCACATAGAGGCCGCGCTCGAACATGTCGAGCTGGTAGAGCTTCTTCAGCGCGGCGATGTCGCGCTCGCGACCCTTCTCGCCGTCGTCGAGGTCCTGGCTGTTGCGGATCGGGCCATCGTGGAAATGGATGGCGAAGATCGAGCCGGCGCCGGTGGTCTGTACCGGCAGGCCATGCTTGGCGGCCAGCGCGTTGGCCCGGTCGCGCAAGGAATCGCCGAGGCCGTTCATCCGCTCGAGCGCCGCCGGGGTGAGCACCTTGGTGAAGCCGGCGAGGCCCGCCGCCATCGCTAGCACGTTGTTGTTGAAGGTGCCGCCATGCGGGAAGGCGTCCGGCCGGCTGGGGTCGAAGCGGTCCATGATGTCGCCGCGGCCGCCGAAGGCGCCGATCGTCATGCCGCCGCCGACATACTTGCCGAGCGTGGTGAGGTCGGGCGTGATGCCGTGCTTGCCCTGCAGCCCGCCCGTCCCCAGGCGCGAGGTCATCACCTCGTCGAACACCAGCAGCACGCCGTGCTTGCTGCAGGCATCGCGCAGCGCCTTCAGGAATTCCGGGGTGCCGCAGATGGCGCCGGCGCCGCCCTGCATCGGCTCCAGGATCACCGCCGCCAGGGTCGAGGCGTGTTTCGCGATATCGCCGACCGCGCGCTCGACGTCGTTGTAGACGGATTCGATCACCGGGATCGGCGCATTGAGCGGCGAGGGGCCATGGCTGAAATAGAGCAGGCTGCCGTGATAGGCGCCGCCGAAGATCAGCACGTTGGGCTTGCCGGTGACCGCGCGGGCGGTGCCGAGCGCCAGCAGGTTGGCCTCGGTGCCGGAATTGCAGAAGCGCAGCCGCGCCATCGAGGGGAAGCGGGCGAGGATCGCCGCGGCCAGGTCATGCTCATAGATGTTCGGCGCGCCGAGGGTGATGCCGTCGTCGATCGCCTGTTTCAGCGCCGCCTGGATCACCGGCTCGGTATGGCCGAAGACGCCGGCGGTATGCTCGTTGATGAAGTCCACATAGCTGTGGCCGTCCACGTCGATGACCTTGGAACCCTGGGCGGAGCGGATCGCGAGCGGGAAGGGGCCGTAATGCAGGGTGGTGCGGGTATTGCCGCCCGGCATCGTCGCCCGCGCGCCCTGGTTCAGCCGGGCACTGCCGGGATTGGCGGCGATGTAGCGCTGCTCCGCCTCGGCGACCGCCGATTCCAGATGCTGGTTGGTCTGACGCCCGGTCTTGGCGGTATCGGCACGCAGGCTGCTCATGGTGGTTCTTCCCTTCGTCTTCGGTGCGGCCCGGATCATACCCGAAGGCTGCCGCGGCTCGCGGATTTCCTGGAGCCGATCCCGCGCCCATGCCCTGATATCTTGTGATCACAGATCCTGTGATGCTAATATTGGCCCAACGACAGTGTCAAGAATGGGGAGTGTATCCGGCATGAGCACGGCAACGGCTGAAGCGAAACCGAAGGGCAAGTCCGGCCGCAAGGTCATCATCACCTGCGCGGTCACCGGCTCGGTGCACACGCCCACCATGTCGCCCTATCTGCCGATCACGCCCGACCAGATCGCCGCGGATTCGATCGCCGCCGCCGAGGCGGGTGCGGCGGTCATCCACCTGCACGCGCGCAACCCGGAGGACGGCAGCCCGACGCCGGACCCGAAGGTCTTCATGCAGTTCCTGCCGCGCATCAAGCAGAACTGCGACGCGGTCATCAACATCACCACCGGCGGTTCGCTCGGCATGAGCATGGAAGACCGGCTGGCGGCACCCTTGCGCGCCAAGCCGGAGCTCTGCTCGCTCAACATGGGCTCGATGAATTTCGGCATCTTCCACGTGACCGACAAGATCACCGATTGGAAATACCCCTGGGAGAAGGCCTATGTGGAGCGGACCAAGGAGAACGTGGTCAGCAACAGCTTCGCCCAGATCGAGCGTTTCGTGAAGGAGCTGGGCGACGGTTGCGGCACCCGCTTCGAATGCGAGTGCTATGACATCGGCCATCTCTACACCCTGGCGCATTTCGTCGATCGCAAGCTGCTGACGCCGCCGCTCTTCGTGCAGACCATCTTCGGCGTGCTGGGCGGCATCGGCCCGCATCCCGAAGACCTGATGCATATGCGCCGCACCGCCGATCGGCTGTTCGGCAGCGATTACCAGTGGTCGATCCTGGCGGCCGGCCGGCACCAGATCAATCTCGCCACCATCGGCGCCACCATGGGCGGCAATGTCCGGGTCGGCATGGAGGACAGCATCTATCTCGGCCCCGGCCAGCTCGCCAAGAGCAATGCCGAGCAGGTGACCAAGATCCGCGGCATCCTGGAGAATCTCTCGCTGCAGATCGCCACCCCGGCCGAGGCCCGCGCCATGCTGCAGCTCAAGGGCGGCGACCAGGTCGGCTTCTAGCCATGGCAAATCCGGTCGAGACCTATCGCGGGGTCGCCTATCCCTGGAACTGCGATTCCATGGGGCATATGAACACGCAGTTCTATGCGGCGCTCTATGACGGCGCCGCGTTCCACTTCCTGTCGATGCTCGCTCCCTACAACGAGCTGAAGGAGAAGGGCCTCGGCTGGGCCGATGTGAAGCAGGTCATCGAATACAAGCACGAGGTCCGCGCCGGCGCGCTCCTCGTGGTGCGCACCACGCTGAAGCGGCTCGGCAACAAATCCGCCGAATACCTGCACGAGCTGTGCAACGCCGAGACCGGGGAATTGCACGGCACCAGCCTGCAGACCACGGTGCTGTTCGACCTCAATGCCCGCGCCGCGGCGCCGCTGACCGACGAGATCCGCCGGCGCGGCAAGGCGCTGGGCCTGGAGAGCTGAAAATGGGTGAGAGCTGATATGGGCGAGACCCGGATCGCCGGTCGCGGGCCCTGGCTGCGCGAAGCCATCCAGCCCGGCGAGCAGGACGCGCCGGCGCTGGCAGGCGCTGAGCGCGCCGATGTCTGCATCGTTGGCGGCGGCATGGCGGGGATGTGGACCGCGCTGGAGCTGAAGCAGCGCAAGCCGGAACTGGACATCGCCATCGTCGAGGCCGATGTGCTGGGCGGCGGCGCCAGCGGCCGCAATTCCGGCATGGTGCTCTCGCAATGGGCCAAGTTCGCCGCCTTGCAGGCCTTCTGCGGCACCCAGGACGCGATCCGGCTCGGCCATGTCTTCGGCAATTCCGCGACCGAACTCGACGCCTTCTTCCGCACCGAAGGCATCGACATCGAGTTCCGCCGCGACGGCTGGATCTGGGGGGCCACCTGCCGCCGTCATGTCGGCTCCTGGCGCGGCATCCTCGCCGCGCTGGCGCAGCACGGCCTGACGCCGTTCCGCGAGGTGACCGCGGCCGAGATCACCGCGATGACCGGCACGAAGGCGTTCCTGGCCGGCATCCACGATGCGACCGCCGCCACCATCCATCCCGGCAAGCTGGCGCGTGGCCTACGCAAGGTGGTGCTGAAACGCGGCGTCCGCGTCTATGAGAATTCGGCGATGACCCGGCTGGAGCGCGGCCGGCCCGCGGTCGTGCACACGGCGAACGGATCGATCACCGCCGAGCGCGTCGTGCTCACCATGAACGCATGGTCGACCTCGATCCCGGAGCTCCGCTCGGCGATCCTGGTGATCGCCAGCGAGGACGCCGTCACCGAGCCCATCCCCGATCTGCTGGAGAAGCTCGGCTACAAGGAGAAGCCGCTGATGGGCGACTCCCAGCTCTTCGTCACCGGTTTCCGCACCACGCGCGATCACCGCTTCAATCCCGGCGTGACCGGCGGGGTGATCGGCTTCGGCGGCTTGAACGGCGGGCGCTGGGAAGGCCGTAGCCCACGCGAGGACGTGATCCGCGCCTGCGTCGAGCGCGGCTATCCGGAGCTGGCCAAGGTGCCCTTCGCCGACAGCTGGTTCGGCCCGATCGACCGCACGCGCAGCGGCCTGCCGCTGTTCGGCGCGCTGCCCAACCATCCGCATATCTTCTACGGCTACGGCTTCTCCGGGAACGGCGTCGCGACCACGCCGATCGCCGGGCGGATCCTCGCCTCGCTCGCCCTCGACCTCAAGGACGAATGGTCGGGCTGTGGCCTGGTGCGGCCGGCGGAGCGCTGGCTGCCGCCGGAGCCGATCCGCTACATCGGCGCGCACATGGTGCGGGCGGCGATCGCGCGCAAGGACCGGCTCGACCATCTCGACCAGCCGCCGGGGCCGATCGTGCGCGCGCTCGCGGGCCTCGCGCCCGGCGGCATCACCACGTCACGCGTCAGCAAGTAAAGAAACCACCCAGCAGGAGGGCACGATGCCGAATGCCATTCATTTCAAGCGCAACGAATTGCCGTTCATCCCGTGCAAGGCGCCCGGCGGCGAGACCACGATCGCCCGGGTGATCAACGGCAAGATCTCGCAACACATGGGCGGCGGCCTCGAGATCGCCGAGAATATCAAGGTCCACTGGACCACGCTCTACGACGAGATCCTGTTCATCCACGAAGGCAGCATGATCGTCCGCACCGACCAGGGCGAGATGGAATGCCATGTCGGCGACATCGTCTGGCTGCCGGAGGGTTGCACCTTGGACTACGACATGACCGGCCGCCGTTGCGCCTATTTCTACGCGCTCTACCCCTTCGACTGGGCCAAGCGCCACGGCATGGAAGAACCGTGAGACTTCAGCCTCCGGCCTGAAGGTCGGATCGGAAGCCTGCCGCTGTAGGTGCGCGGGAAAGCGATGCTGCAGAAACGGTTCGCCTAAGCCGAAGCGCGGGTCTCCGCGCCCGGCGCCGGCAGGGCCAGGACAGCCTGGCTCTCGAGATGCGCCAGCAGCGGCGGGGGCAGCCTGAGCTTGGCACCCAGCGCCGCAAGATAGGCTTTCTCCCGGGCGTCGTCGGGGTCGATGGCGAGGCGCGAGGCCAGCCAGATTTCCGCCGCCTGCTCCTGGCTGCGCGGCAAGGCGGCGATGGCGTCGAGATTGGTGGGACGGGAGAGCTCGTCGAAAACGAAGGCCTTGGCCTCGGCATCGAGGCCGAGCGTTTCGATGCGCTGGAACAGCGCGCGCTGCTCCGCGGCATCGATGTGACCGTCGGCCTTGGCCGCGGCGATCATCGCGCGCACCAGGGCGAGCGCGAAGGGCGCATCGTCGGCGGTGCTGCCGGTCGCGGGATCGAAGGCGCTTTCGCGCGGCGCCGGTGCGAACTCGACGGTGCCGCCCGCGCTTGCGACCGGTTTGTCCTGCTGCCAATTCTGCCAGGCCTTGTAGGCGAGCCCGCCGAGCACGGCGGCGCCGCCATAGGTGAGCAGGTTGCCGCCGAGCTTTTTCACCTTCTTGGAGCCGAGCAGCATGCCGAGCAGGCCACCGGCCGCCGCGCCGGCCGCGAAGGTGCCGGTCTTGCTCTCGCTCACCCTGCCGGCGGCGACCTTGGCCTTGCCCATGGCCTGATCCAGGACGCCCGCGGCATTGGGGCCAAGGAAGTCCGTCAGCAGCTTCTTGGAATCAATCACGGGCGCAGCCTCTCGCTTTGGATCACCGGACGCCTGATGTGGTGACCGGGGCAAGCGATTCAACCCCGACCCGCGCCCGCGGATGATCCTGTCGCGGCCTCAACTCGAGCCTGGGCCGGGGATGATCCGGTGATCCAAGACGCCACGCGCGACGTAACGACGCGACGGGAAAGCCGGACCCGCCCCGTTCCGGGAACAATCATGAAAATGGGCCGCCCCGAATGCGCCGCCGTCAAGCCATGCCCATGCGGAACGTCGAGCGGCGCCGGATGCGGCGATCATGATGCGGCATCGCCCGGAATCGCCGCGCCTGCCGCTCTGGCAACTCCTGGTCTATGGCATGCCGGCCATCGCGCTGGCGATTCCGACCATTCCCGTCTACGTGCAGCTGCCGAGCTATTACGCCACCACGGTCGGCCTTTCCTTGAGCGCGGTCGGCGCGGCGATGCTGGCGGCACGGCTGCTCGATGTCGTGACCGACCCGCTGATCGGCCTGCTCAGCGACGGCCGGCCCACACGCTTCGGGCGGCGCAAGCCCTGGATCGCCGCCGGCGCGCTGCTCGGCGGCTGCGCGATGATGCAGCTGTTCCTGCCGCCGGCCGCGGCGAGCGCTTTCTACCTGCTGCTCTGGGCCTCGCTGCTCTATCTCGGCTGGACCCTGGTGGCCATTCCCTATGCCGCCTGGGGCGCCGAGCTCTCGGTTGACTATCATGAACGCGCGCGCATCACCGCGGTGCGCGAAGGCGCCGGCCTGTTCGGCGTGCTGACCGCCGGCGCGCTGCTGGCGGCGATGCCGCATCTCGGCTGGTCCTTGGGCGAGGCGCAGGCCTCGGTCGGTCTCGCCGCCATCTTGATCGGCGCGCCGAGCCTGGCGCTGCTGCTCTGGCTGGTGCCTGAACCGGAGTCGGCCGGCCGTGCCGCCGTCCGACAGGATGCCGCGGCACTCATGGCGGGCCTGCAGCGCAACCGTCCCTTCCTGCGCCTGACCCTCGCCTGGTTCCTGAACGGCCTGGCCAACGGCCTGCCCGCCGCCTTGTTCCCGCTCTATCTGCGCCAAGGCCTGCAGGTCGGCGAAATGCTGCAGGGCGCCTTGATCTTCGCCTATTTCGCCGCCGGCATCGCCGCGATCCCGCTCTGGCTGTGGCTCAGCCGGCGCCTCGGCAAGCACCGGACCTGGTGCCTGGCGATGCTGATCTGCTGCGCCGCCTTCGTGGCGGTGCCGTTCATCCCGCCGGGGCAATGGCCGATCTTTCTGGTCGTGTGCATCGTGACCGGAGCAGCGCTCGGCGCCGACCTGGCGCTGCCGCCCGCCATGCAGGCCGATCTCGTCGACTACGATGCCTGGCGGTTCGGACGGCCGCGCGCCGGCTTCCTGTTCGCGCTGTGGAGCATGGTGTCGAAGCTGGCTCTGGCCGGGGCGGTCGGATTCGCCTTTCCGGCTCTGGATTGGCTCGGCTTCGACGCCAATGCCGGCGCCAATCCCCCGCAAGCGCTCTTAGGCCTGGTGGTGATCTACGCCCTCATTCCCATCGTACTGAAGCTCGTGTCGATCGCCATCATCTGGGGCCATCCGCTCACCGCCCGGCGCCAAACCGCGATCCGGCGCCGGCTGGGGCGGCGGGTGCGCCCCTTCGAATAGACGGGAAGCGCCATGGTGTCAGCGAGAGTGGGTGTTGCATGGGGGCTGCTCTTGCTGGCGACGTTGACAGGATGCAGCAGCATGAAGCCAGAGCAGTTCGCCAATGCGGAACCGAAACTCCGCGTCGAGGAGTTCTTCCTCGGCAAGACCCGCGGCTGGGGCATTTTCGAGGACCGCTTCGCAAACCTGCGCCGGCAGTTCGTCGTCGACATCGACGGTGCCTGGCAAGGCGACGTCTTCGTCATGGAAGAGCGCTTCCGCTATGCCGACGGTGAAACCGACGAGCGGGTCTGGCGCATCACCAAGGACGGCGTCGACGGCTACAAGGGCCGCGCCGGCGACGTGATCGGCGAGGCCAAGGGTCTTGCCGCCGGGAACGCGCTCAACTGGCGCTACGAGATGGACCTGAAGGTCGGCGACGGAACCTGGCGCGTGTCGTTCGACGATTGGATGTTCCTGCAGCCGGACGGAATCCTGATGAACCGTGCCCGGGTGAGCAAATGGGGCATTGCCGTCGGCGAAGCGACGCTGGTGTTCCAGCGCTGGCCGCTGCGCAACCAGCAAGCCATGCCCGGTCTCGCGCCGGGCGCCGACGCTCGGTCGATCGCTCAGCCGCAAATCGCTGCCGAGTAAGGCGTCCCGACGGCGCCGCCGCCCTGAAACATCAATCGAGACCACCCGCAGCGCCGCCGACGTCGGCCTGCTGGGTCGAGGAAGCGGACGAACGCTTCGGTTCGCCGCAATTCCGGCAGAGATATTCAATCGTCGAGCCGTCCTCGGCAGCGAAACGCAGCTTCACCCAGCGATTGTCCGCGTCATACCAGGACTCGCAAGACAGGTCCCCGGAATAGACGAAGCGGCGCGCCGGACGGGGGCCGTCGGGCAGCATCACGGTCTCGACCCCGAATTCTTTCACGTCCACGCGGTTGAGCCCACCGGTCAGCGTGTTGAGCACCGCCGGCGCCGCGGTCTGCGCGATGTTCCAATGTGTCGTGGGCCAGACCGGCGACGCCCCCGACCATTCTTCGGCATCGCTCCGGACCTTCAAGACCGCGCCTTCGCGCCGGGCTTCGACGCGCCGCAAGTCGCCGTCATCGTTGGTCGTGGCATCGAGGCTGGTCAGCTCGCCGCGCCGCCAATTCTCCACCGAATGGTAGCGGAAGCTATACGCGGTCAGGAACAGCACATTGACCTCGAGATCGGAGCGCGACTCGACCCGCATGCTGTCGGCGGTCTTGCGGAACGCGACCTTGTGTTGCCCGATCTTCTCGCCGTTGCGCAGGACGTCGAAGCGCAGTTCCGGCCCATAGAGCTGCAGCGGGTCGATCTCGCCCGCCGTCGGGTTCGCATACGCCGCCGAGGTACCGCTGACGCTGCCGGCCGCGGCCACCACGACCAGGGTGGCCAGGATCCGTTTGACGCTTCGTCTCTGTCGCATGGCTTCGCGATGCTCCGCTGTCGAGACAAGCCGTTTCGACCTGTCGAACGGCCTTCAGCGCTTGTACGAGCGTCCCGTCCGGCCGGATCACAGCAGGCGCAATGAAGCCAGGAGGCCGACGGCGCCGCAGGGCCGCCGCGTCAGATGGGTTAGGAGCTGGAAGAATGATGGTGGGCGGTACTGGGATTGAACCAGTGACCCCTACGATGTCAACGTAGTGCTCTCCCGCTGAGCTAACCGCCCGATATCACAGCGTTTTTGGAAAACGCAGCCCCGGACGCGGGGCCGGGACAAGGGTGCCGGTCTGGCCGGCGGCACGCGAGATACCACCCCCTCCGGCGCTTTGCAAGCACCGGAAATCAACCGCTTTATTGGTTCCGGTAAGCCTCGGGGCAAACCATTGGCATCCAGGCGCTGACAGCCCGCCCGGAATTCACTAAATCTATGGGCATGAGCAACGGCACGGCCCTGCCCAAATCCCCAGAATCCCCGGAAGCCGCCGCCCCGGGGGAGAAGGCCGAAAACCCGGCGGCGTTCGCAATCCTCCGCCCGGCACGGCAGAGTACGCCCTTGGTCCTGGCCTCGCCCCACAGTGGCGACCATTACCCGGCGGAATTCCTGAAGATGGCCAAGCTCGACCGCGCCACTTTGCGCCTGAGCGAGGACTGCTATGTGGACGAGCTGATCGCCGCCGGGCCGAGCCACGGCGCGCCGGTCCTGAAGGCTTTGTTCCCGCGGGTCTATGTCGATGCCAACCGCGAGGCCTTCGAGCTCGATCCGGTGATGTTCGAGGACCGGCTGCCCGAGGCCGCGATCACCGATTCGCCGCGGGTCGCCGCCGGGCTCGGCAGCATCCCGCGTCTCGCCGCCAATGACCGCGAGATCTACGGCCGCAAGCTGCCCTTCGCCGAAGCCGAGCAGCGGATCGCGCGCTGCTATCGGCCTTACCACCAGGCGCTCTCCGCGCTGATGCAGGAGACGCGCGAGCGGTTCGGCGGCTGCCTGCTGATCGACTGCCACTCGATGCCTTCGGTCGGAGGGCAGGGCGAGCGCGACCTCGGGCGCTCGCGGGTCGATTTCGTGCTCGGCGATTGCTTCGGCGCTTCCTGCGCCGACGCCGTCACCGCCGCGGCCGAGGCGCATCTCCGCAAGGAAGGCGCCAACGTCCGGCGCAACAATCCCTATTCCGGCGGCTATGTGACCCAGCATTACGGGCGGCCGACCGAAGGCATCCATGTGCTGCAGATCGAGATCAACCGCTCGATCTACATGGACGAGCAGACCCTCGAGCGACTGCCGCAGTTCCAGGAGACCCAGGCGCGGCTGGAACGCCTGATCGCCATGCTGGCCCGCGAGGCGCCGGCCTTGATCCGCCGGCGTTGAGCGTCACGCTTCGCCCCGCCGCCGCCGGCGATCTCGCGACCTTGCGCGAGATCTATGCCGGCCATGTCTTGCACGGTGCCGCGAGCTTCGAGGAAGTGCCGCCCGATCTCGCCGAGTTCGAGCGGCGCTGGCGCAGCATCGTCGAGCTCGGCCTCCCTTATCTCGTCGCCTGCGAGGATGAGCGGCTGCTGGGCTATGCCTATGCCGGGCCCTATCGGCCGCGCAGCGCCTATCGCTTCAGCGTTGAGGATTCGGTCTATCTCGATCCCAGTGCCATCGGACGCGGCATCGGCCGTCAATTGCTGACCGCGATCATCGAAGGTGCCACGGCGGCGGGGAAGCGGCAGATGCTGGCGGTGATCGGCGACAGCGCCAACCGCGCCTCGATCGGGCTGCATGCCAGCCTCGGCTTCACCGCGGTCGGCACCTTCCGGGCGGTCGGCTTCAAGTTCGGACGCTGGCTGGACAGCGTGCTGATGCAGCGCGCGCTCGGCGACGGCGACACCTCGTTGCCGCAGGGCTGAGCGGCGAACCGGCTCATTATTGAAACGTTTCAAAAAAAAGGGCCGTGCGTCTGGCACGGCCCAAGTTCTGGGAGGAAACGCCCATGAGGGGCGCCGCGACAACGTACTGTCAGGGGAGATTTCCGTTGTCGCACTGCAAAAGATGATGCTGCACAAGCGAAAAGTCAAGCATCTAAAGTGACTCTACGGTAACCCGCTAAGCTATTGTCATATAATATCTAAGTGATCGCTGTTGCAGCGCGGCAACTGTTCAATTTCGAACTTTTCTTCCGGCCGGTTCCGGGAATCGAGACGGGACCCGCGGCAGGATGGGCAACCCGCCGGAAAGCTTGGACCCAGCGTTCCTAACCGTATATCCCCGTGAACCGCCGGGAGGCCGCTGTTAGACTGCGCGCCCATCTCCGGCGAGATCGGAAGTACGGGTGGGCCGAGGACAGCAGCAGGACCAGAATCCCTTCAGCGGCGACGCGCGCGGCGTTTCCGCCAGGGGGCAGGCGCGCCTGCGCCGCTGGCTCGAGCGCTGGCGACCCGCGGCGCCGGTGCTGATGCTGTTCGCGATCGGCGTCGGCGCGGTTTTCGGTCTCACCTATCTTGGCGGCGTCGGGCTCGACCGCGAGGCGGCGCAGACCTCGCTGATGGAGATGTCGGGCCAGGTCAGCGACCGGGCGAAGACCCTTGAATCGATCGCCCGCGATTACGCCTGGTGGGATTCCGCGGTGGAGAATCTGGCGGTCCGCTTCTCGCCGAACTGGGCCAGGGACAATATCGGGCCGCTCACCATCCCCGCCAGCTACCCGCAGGTCACCGGCATCCTGGCGGTCGGCGGCGACGACCGCGTGCTCTACGGCTTCATCGGTCCGCGCGAGGTCGCGCGCGGCACGCTGCCGGAATTCATCGGCGGCTTCGCCGAACTGATGGACGCGGCGCGTTCGCGCGCGACCGACGTGCCGGTGCCGGTCCATGCCGTGCTCGGCCGCGGCGATACCGTCTATCTCGCCGCCGCCGCCGCGGTCACGCCCTATATCCGGCCCGCCGGCCCGGTCGCGCCGCAGCCGGTGCTGGTGATGCTGACCGCGCTCGATGCCGCCAGCCTGAACGCGATCGCGCTGGCGACGCGGGTCGAGGGGCTGAGGACCGCCGCGGCGATCGAATCCGGCGCGATTGGTCAGCCGCTGGTCGGCGCCGACGGCACGCCGGTGGCCTATCTCACGTGGCGGCCGCCGCAGCCGGGGCAGCATCTGATCGACCGCCTGCTGGTGCCGATCGCGCTGGTGACCCTGCTGCTCGCCACCCTCTGCGTGATGGCGCTGGACCAGCTCCTGCGCACGCGCCGGGCCGCGGAGAGCTATGCCGATCTGGTGGCGGCGAAGAATGCCAGCCTGCAGCAGGCGGCGAGCCTGCTCGGCGTCACCATCGATTCGATCGACGAGGGCATCGTGGTGCTCGGCAACGGCGGCGAGATCCGCCATTGGAACCAGACCTACGAGCGGATGTGGAACTTCCCGCCGGGCGTGCTGAAGACCGGGATGAAACTGCAGGATCTGATCGCCTGGAAGCTGCGCGACGGCGGCTACGAGCTGATCGACGACGATAGCGAATGGTGCGGCGACGTGCCCGCGGCCAAGCGCGGCGAGCGCGAGCCGATCCGGCGCCGGCTCTACCGCGAGCCCAAGGGCCGCCTGATCGAATCCCGCCGCTTCGAGATGCCCGGCGGCGCCGGCCAGATCGGCGTCACCCGCGACCTCACCGAGCTGAAGGCGCGCGAGCAGGCGCTGATCGAGGCCCGCGAGCAGGCGGTGGTCGCCAACCGCGCCAAGTCCGAGTTCCTGGCCAATGTCAGCCACGAGCTGCGCACGCCGTTGAATGCCGTCATCGGCTTCTCCGAGGTGCTTGAGGTCGAGCTCTACGGCGCGATCGAGAACCCGCGCTACCGCAGCTACATCCGCGACATCCGCAAGAGCGGCTTGCATCTCCTCAGCCTGATCAACGACATCCTCGACTTCTCGAAGCTCGAGGCCGGCAAGCTGGAGCTGCGGCTCGAGCTCTGCGACTGCTCGGCCATCGCCGACGACGCCGGCCGCCAGGTCAGCCACCAGGCGGGCCTGCAGGGTCTCAGTCTGGTGATGGACCTGCCGGCCACGCCGCTGGTGATCCAGGCCGACGCGCGCGCCGTGTTCCGCGCCCTGCTCAACATGCTGTCGAACGCGGTGAAGTTCACGCCCGCGGGCAACGTGACGCTGCGCTACCGGCGCAACGCCGAGGGCGCGGCGGTGTTCAGCGTCGCCGATACCGGCATCGGCATCGCCGCCGCCGACATCGAGAAGGCGCTCTCGCCCTTCGGCCAGATCGACAGCGACATCGCGCGCCGCTATCGCGGCACCGGTCTCGGACTCTCGATCGTCAAGGGCATCTGCGAGCTGCACGGCGGCACGATCGACATCGACAGCGAGGTCGGCGTCGGCACCACGGTCACCATCGTGATCCCCGACCAGCGCCGCCGCGGCGCGCAGGGCGTCAGGGTCACGCCGCGCGAGCCCGCCGCGGTCTAGTCGCAGCAGCCGGGATTGCCGTCATCGGCGTTCAGCGCCGCGGCCAGGGATTCGCGCCGCTGCCCGGTCGCCGCGCTTTCCGGTGCCGGCGGCATCAAGTCCCAGGGGCCCGCGGCCCCGCCCGGGGCCCGGTGATAGCGCCCATCGGCGCGCCAGGCGCAGGCTCCCAGCATCGGCACCTCACCGGAGATGAGGCCGGCCGCCGCATCGACCGCGGTGATCCGCGCGTCGCGCCGGTCGCGGGTCTTCAGCACCAGTCCCGGGCGGCAATGGCTGAGGAAATCGAAGCGCATGCGGCGAGGATAGGCGCTGGCCCCGCGCGGTCAAGGAAGTTGACCGGCTTTCCGCGCGGCCGGTAACTTGCGGCCTACCAGCGGGGGAAGGCGCATTGGCGGAAATCGAGCTCCATGGCCCGGCGAACAGCAGCTTCGTCTGCGCGGCCCGGGTCGCGCTGGAGGAGAAGGGCGTCCTCTATCACCTGATCGAGCCCGACATCCTGCGGGCCCGCGGCTTCCGCCTCGCCGACCTTCTGCGCTATCTCGCCGCCCAGCAGCCGAAGCTGGTCGAGGGCGACTTCGCGCTGTTCGATTGCGAGTCGATCCTGCGCTATGTCGACGAGGGTTTCGAAGGTCCCGTGCTGCAGCCCTCCGCCGCTCGCCCGCGGGCGATGATGGTCGAGATCCAGGGCATCATCCGCGAATACCTCTACCCCGCGGCGATCGGCAAGATCGCGACCCAGCGGCTGTTCGCGCCCTTCCTCGGCAGCGCCACCGACCTGCGCCTGGTGGAAGAGGCGGTGCAGCCGATGACCGACGCCTTGCAGGCGATCGAGCAGATCTCGCTCGCCGCCCATGACGGCGAGAAGTCGGAGCTCTTGATCGGGCCGCAGGTCACCCTGGCCGACATCGCGCTGATGCCGATCGCCTCCTACCTCTCCATGACTCCGGAAGGGCAGAAGGCGATCGCCGCCTCCAGGCGTCTTGCGCGCTGGTGGCTCAGTGTGTCGCGCCGGCCGAGTCTGGCCCGCTCCTGGCCGGGTTTGGGCTAGCCGCCAGCAGGCTGGTGAAGCGCAGCGCGAGGATGAGCGCGCCCACCGGCGCCAGCACGCCGATCCCGAACACCGTCAGCACCGCATGCGACACGTCGGCCGGCAGCAGCGCATCGGTCAACCCGGCACCGTTGGCGATGACGCCAGCCGCCGCCGCGCCGAAGGCGATGCCGAGCGAGCGGATCGTCGGAATGGAGGAGGCGGTCAGCGTCTCCTCGCCGGGCTTTGCGTGACGCATGGTGGCCGCGGTCACATGGAGATTCGAGCAACCGAGGCCGAGGCCCACCAATCCGTTCAGCATCGGGATGACGTAGGTCGGCACCTGCTCCATGCCGAAGGCCAGGGCCGCGAGGCCGGTCACGCACATCACCTGGCCGGCGATGATCGCGATCGAGGCGGCGCGGCCGTGCAGATGCGCGGTCGCCATCGAGGCCGCGGTCCATGAGACCGCGAGGCTTGCGGTCATATAGCCCGCCACCAGTGGATCGACGCCGTGCAGCACCTGCAGCGCCAGCGGCAGGAAGACACCGATCACCGTATGGGTCATCGAGGAAAGGAAGAACACCCAGCTCGCTGATCCGGTGGTGGTCTTCGGCGAGAAGGGATGGCTGGGGAAGAGCTTCGCCGCTCCCGCCGCATCGAGCCGCAGGGTCTGCCAGACCAGCAGCACCGAGGCGACGATCAGCGCCGCCTGCACGATCAGGCTGTGCCAGTTGCTGGCCACGCCGACGCAGAGCACGCCGAGGCTGAGCAGCGCCATGCGCCGCCAGGGAAAGCCGTGTTTCGGCGGCGTGGCGCTGCGCTCCGGCAGGCCGAACCAGGCCGCCGCCATGAAGCCGATGATGATCGGCGCGTTGATCCAGAAGGCGCCGCGCCAGAATCCATACTCCGCGAAAGTGCCGCCGACCGCCGGGCCGATCAGCGCGGCGACTCCCCAGGTCGAGGAGATCAGGCCGAGGATTCGCTTTCTGAGCCGCTCCGGATAGAGCTCGCTGACCAGCGCCATCGACAGCGAGATGATGAGGCCGCCGCCGAAGCCCTGCACCAGCCGCGCCGCCAGCAGCACGAACATCGCCGGGCTCAAGGCGCAGGAGACCGAGCCCAGCAGGAACAGCAGCGAGCCCAGGCAATAGGCGCGGCGCGCGCCGAATTTCGCCTTCATCGGCGAGCCGGTGGCGGCGCCGATGATCGAGGCCACCATGTAAAGCATGGTGGTCCAGGAGTAATAGCTGGCGCCGCCGATATCGCGCACCACCGAGGGCATCACGGTGGTGACGATGAAGACATCGACCGCGTGCAGGCCGATGCCGAGATTGAGCATGATGGTGTAGAGGCCGAGCCCGTCCTTGAAGACGGCGCCCCATCCGACTTTTTGTTCTGGCACGAAGACCTGCGCGGGGAACTGCACCTGCGGGAAGCTGCCGCCGACTATAGAGTTCCGGGGGGTGATGTCAAAACGCCGCAGGCCTGTGCTAAGTACAGCGCATCAGCCAGCAGGGAGCGCGCTATGTCGAATGCCATTATTCGCTTTGGGGCCAATCCGCCCGCCGTCGAGGAGGGGAAGCCGAGCAACCCGATCTCCGGCGCGCCGGTGACGCGGCTGCAGAACTATTTCACCGACGCGACCGGCCAGTTCTTCTCCGGCATCTGGGAATCCTCGGTCGGCAAATGGCCGGTCAGCTACAGAGAGAGCGAGTTCTGCGCGATCCTCGAAGGCAAATGCGTGCTGACCGACGCGGCGGGAAAGGCCGAGACCTTCGTCAAGGGCGACAGCTTCGTCATCCCGAGCGGATTCTCCGGCACCTGGGAAACGGTCGAGCCGGTGAAGAAGCTCTACGCAATCTTCGAGCCCAAATCCTAATCGTCATGCGCGGGCTTGACCCGCGCATCTCGCACCGTCGGAGGAGGATTGCCGGATCAAGTCCGGCAATGACGCATGTGGGGGTGAGGCTACTCCGCCGGGTGGCGGTGCTCGGAGGCCTGGCTGGAATAGATGGCGCCCATGACGCCGCCTTTGATCAGCGGCAGCAGCACGCCCATCATCGCCACCGCGACCGGCACCCAGAGCGACTGCACCCAATACGGCGGATGCCCGAGCTGCTCGGTGAACAGCACGCCGGCGATCACGACATGGCCGACCAGGAACACGGTGAAATAGGCGGGCGCGTCGTCGGCGCGCAGCGGCTCGAAGGCGAGCCCGCAGGATGCGCAGGATTCGGCGGGCGTCAGATAGCCGGCGAACATCTTGCCCTTGCCGCAGCGGGGGCAGCTGCGCTTCAGGCCGCGCATCAGCGCTTCGGTCCAGGTGGGACGGGAGGACATGGTCTTGTGCACCGGGGCAATTTGACGAGTGTCAATTTAGCGGGATTCCGTCCCGCATCCATGTGACCGGTTGTCGCTTAAACTCATTCTAAACGAAGGGTAAATGGCTCCCCGCTGGGGAGCAGGGGGACTGAAAGCGATGGACGCTAGGCGATGATGTCGGGCAGCAGCTTCGATTCCAGCTTGATGATCTGATCTTTGAGCGCGAGCTTGCGCTTCTTCAGGCGCTGGATCTGCAGCTGGTTGAACGGCGAGGTTTCGGCAAGCCGCTGGATGACGTCGTCGAGGTCCCGGTGCTCCGACCGAAGTTCCTCGAGCTTCACCCGCATTTCTGTGACGCTGGGTATCACGCTCAATGCTTGCTCCTCCCGTTGCCGGGCATTCTATCCCAAGCCCGATCCGAGGTCACGGACTTGCCGCACGGGCTTGCCTGGGAGGCTTGAGCGCCTTAGACATCAGTTCACAGCCTTCACATCAGCCCGGAAATCGCCCCCGATGGAAGATTCCTTCGATTTGACGGTCATCGGCGGCACGGTCTGGACCGTGAACGGCCCGATCGAGACCGATCTCGGCGTCAAGGGCGGCCGAGTCGCCGCCTTCGGCGATCTGGCCCGCGCCAAGACCGCGCAAAGCATCGCCGCCAAGGGCCTCACCGTGCTGCCGGGCGCGATCGACACCCAGGTGCATTTCCGCGAGCCCGGCCTGACCCACAAGGAAGATCTGGAAAGCGGCACGGCAGGTGCCGCGCTCGGCGGCATCACCGCGATCTTCGAGATGCCGAACACCAACCCGAACACGCTCGACGGCAAGGACATCCAGGACAAGCTCGACCGCGCCAAGGGCCGCGCCTGGGTCGATCACGCCTTCTTCGTCGGTGCCTCGGAAGAGAATGTCGAGACACTGGCCCAGACCGAGCTGGTCCCGGGCTGCTCCGGCGTGAAGATCTTCATGGGCTCCTCGACCGGCAGCCTGCTGGTTGCGGAAGACGACAGCCTGGAACGCGTGCTGGCCAACGGCCGCCGCCGGGTCGCCATCCACGCCGAGGACGAAGCGCGGCTGCGCGAGCGCCTGGCGCTGGTCAAGGGCGGCGCCGAGCCGAAGATGCACCCGGTCTGGCGCGACGAGGAGACCGCGCTCCGCGCCACCAAGCGCATCATCGCCTTGGCGCGCAAGACCGGCCGCCGCATCCACATCCTCCATGTCTCGACCGGCGACGAGGTGCCGATCCTCGCCGCCAACAAGGACCTGGTGACGATGGAGTGCCTGACGCACCATCTCACCTTCGCTGCCCCCGAATGCTACGAGCGGCTCGGCACTTTCGCGCAGATGAACCCTCCCGTGCGCGACGCCCGCCACCGCGAGGCGCTCTGGCAGGCGGTGCGCGACGGCGTGGTCGATTGCATCGGCTCCGACCACGCACCGCATACCAAGGAAGAAAAGGCGAAACCCTATCCGCAATCGCCTTCCGGCATGCCCGGCGTGCAGACCCTGCTGCCGATCATGCTCGACCACATGAACGCCGGAAGGCTCACGCTGCAGCGCGTGGTCGACCTCACCAGCGCCGGCCCGGCGCGGATCTTCAACATCGCCGGCAAGGGCCGCATCGCGCTCGGCTACGATGCCGACCTCTCGATCGTGGACCTGAAGGAAAAGCGCGAGATCACCAACGACTGGATCCGCACCAAATGCGGCTGGACGCCCTATGCCGGCATGAAGATCACCGGCTGGGTCAAGGCGACGGTGATCCGCGGCAACATCGTCATGCGCGACGATGAGTTGCTGAATAAGCCGATCGGCGCGCCGGTGCGGTTCACGGAGACGATCGGTCGCGCCTAGGGAGCTTCTGCATGTTCAAAGCCCTGATGCTGGAAGAGAAGGACGGCAAGGTCCAATCCTCGATCCAGCAGGTCGATGAGGCGAAGCTGCCGGAGGGCGACGTCACGGTCGCGGTCTCGCATTCCACCTTGAACTACAAGGACGGCCTCATCCTGCTGGGGCAGGGGCGGCTGGTGCGGCAATACCCGCATATTCCCGGCGTCGATTTCGCCGGCACCGTGCTCGACAGCGCGCATAAGGAATTCAAGCCGGGCGATGCCGTGGTGCTGACCGGCTGGCGGGTCGGCGAGGCGCGCTGGGGCGGCTATGCCGAGAAGGCGCGGGTCGAGGGCGACTGGCTGGTGAAAATCCCGGCGGGCCTCGATGCGCGCCGCGCCATGGCGATCGGCACCGCCGGCTTCACCGCGATGCTGGCGGTGATGGCGCTCGAAGAGCATGGCCTGACGCCGGCCAAGGGCCCGGTGCTGGTGACGGGCGCCGCGGGCGGCCTCGGCAGCGTCGCCACCGCGATCCTAGGCCAGCTCGGTTACAAGACGGTCTGCTCGACCGGCCGCGCGGAGACGCATGATTATCTGAAGGCACTCGGCGCTAGCGAAATCATCGCCCGCGACACCATCGCGAAGCCGAGCGGCAAGCCGCTCGAAAGCGAGGCCTGGGCCGGTGTCATCGATTCCGTCGGCGGCTCGACCCTCGCGACCGTGCTGCCGCAGGTGATGACGCATGGCTCGGTGGCGAGCTGCGGCCTCGCCGGCGGCGCGAAGCTCGAGACCACGGTGATCCCCTTCCTGCTGCGCGGCGTGAACATCCTCGGCATCGATTCCGTGATGTGCCCGATCGAACGCCGCCGCCTGGCCTGGTCGCGTCTCGCCCAGGACCTGCCGATGGAGAAGCTGGAGTCCACGATCCAGACCGCCACGCTCGACAACGTTGCAAGCTTGGCGCCGGAGATTCTCGCCGGCAAGATCCGCGGGCGGGTGGTGGTGGAGATTTAGCCGCTTATCAAGCCGCGACGGAACTCACCCCGCTTCCGCCGCCCCGGTAATCCGCACGATCCTGCGCACGTTGCCCGCCTTCAGGTGCAGGTCCTTCGCCGGGTTGAACTGGCGCAGCACGACTTCGTCCTCGTTGCGGCGGAGGAATTGGCGGATCAGGCCCTGGCCGTCGGCGAGCTCGACGGCGACGAAACAATTCTTGGTCAAGGGCCGGTTCGGATTCACATAGAGCAGCTCGCCGGCGTAATAGCGCGGCTCCATCACGTCGCCGTCCATGTAGAGCGCCAGCGCGTTGAAGACGCCTTTCAGGTTCGCGGGCCGTTCGACGAACTCCTTGGCCTCGCCCTGGATGAACAGGAAACCATCGCCGTCGCCCCTGGTGGCGCTCATGGTGACCGTCCCCATGACCGGCAAATCGCGTTGCGCTTGCGTTGCGGCGGCGCGGGCCGGCGCCGTCTCGCGGCGCTGGTTGACCGGCTGTCCGGACTCGATGCCGGCGAGGCCCAACACCGCGCCGGATTCGACGCCATGCGGCACGAAGATCGCCTCGAGGTCGCGCGCCAGCTCGAAGGGCAGGAAGCGGCGTTTGTAGCGATCCTCGTAATGCTGATAGCGGGTGAGGCTCCACCCCAGCGCCTCCGAGACGGCGCGCATCGTCAGCCCGGCCTGCTCGCGCAGTTCCTTCAAGCGACGTGCAGCTTCCGAAATCTCCGTCATGCATCGCCCTGCAATCTTCACCGCATAATACGTTTTTCGGGCAGGGTGTCCATGCGTAAAGCCGCTGGCGGAGCGGGTATAAAAATCCTCTGGTAGAACAACGGGGTGGCGGGAACAAACCCGAGGCCCGTCGCGTTTCGGGCGGGATTTCGGTTTCCGGTTCGGGGCCCCGGAAGCTGCAACGGCGTACAGGGACGAAGCATGGGCCTCTATCTGGTTGTCGCGACACGCGACCTCACCCCGGCGGTGACCGCCCTCTGCCCCGCCTTCTATATGCCGTTCCGTCGCTGCGCGATCGTCGCCTATCAGGGCAGCGCGGGTGAACTCGCGCGGCGGCTCGACCTCGACCGCAGCGAAGGTCCAGTCATCCTGGTCGGCGGCGCGGGCCGACGCGTTGCGCGGGTTGCGGCGAGCCTTGCCTTCGCACTCCTCGCCTGCGGCGTGCTGACGTGAGGCAGCGGATCGACTATCATTGCGGGCGATGAAGCGAAGCGCAGCATTGTTGCGGATCATGCAGGCGTCCTTGCACGCGGTGCTGGCGGCGACGGCCATCGCGCTCGTCTCATCCGCGGCGGAGGCGCAGAGCACCGAGCCGGAGAAGCCGGCCGACTTCAAGGCCATGCAAACGCCCGGCGCGCCCGCGGCGCTGACGACTACGCCCGGCGCATCGCTGATCACGCCGGCGACCGGTGTCGCCAATCCGCCGGCGGGCTTCACCGGCAGCAAGATGGTGATGACGCAGCGCGTGTGGCAGGACTACGTCAAATACCTGCGCAACGACGTTGCGATCGGCTATGGCCTGTTCATGATCACGGTCGATGGCCAGGCTTCCGACGTGAAGCAGTGTAGAAACTATGCCTGCCAGATCAGTCCCGTGACGCGGACCACGGCGCTCGACGAATGCCAGGCGAAGATGAACAAGCGGCGCTGCATCGTGTTCGCCGAGGGCCGCGACATCAAATACGCCTACCAGGTCGTCCCCTGAGGGCGATAAATCCGGCCCGGTGCGCCCCGATTCCGGGGCACAGGACTGTGACCGGATTGAGGCAGTTTCCCGGCCCATCACAAGGCCTTACCGGCAAGATTTTGGGTTGCCATATGCGGCTTGGGGATATAAAGCTAGCCGCACAATAATAATAAAATTGCTCGCGACCTGCAGGGAATCTGGCAACAGAGGGGTCGAGAGCTCGAGTTCGAAGCTAATGTGAAAACTCAGTCGGTTCGACGGGGGCGGTGCTGCATAAATGCCGGTAACGAGATTCCTGCACATAAAAGAGAAATTGCAGGCGGTCTTCGCGACGCGTGACGTGATCTTGCGCAGCGACGGCCGCATCCGTTACCTGCGGCTGACCGCGCGAACTCAGGTTGTCACCGTCGTGGCGCTCACCGTCATCGGCTTCTCCGCGATCACTGCGTCGATCGGCATGAGCGTCCAGCAGCTTTCGATCCGCAGCCATGACATCGAGGTGCGCAACGCCGACGATGCCTATACGCGGCTGCTGACCGAGGTCACCGGCTATTTCGACCAGTTCTCCAAGAGCGCCGCCGTCGCGGTCTCCGACGAGACCTATCTGCTCGGTCTCTCCGACGACGAGAGCGCCGCGCGCCGCCGCCTGACCGGCAGCGGGCAGGATTTCTGGACCCTGACCGCGGCCTCGCCCGAGGAGCAGCAGGCGCTGCGCGAGAAGCTGCGCCTGGCGCTGCGCGACAAGCTCGCTTCCTTCGACACCGATCTGCAGCGGATCGCCGCGCGCAACCAGTCGCTGAGCAAGCAGCTGGTCGACGTGCAGCAGAAGAACACGGCGCTGACCGATGAGCGCGACAGCGTCACCGAGGACCGTGACCAGCTCGCGCGCCAGGTCGCGGCCCAGCATAACGAGAACTTGGCGCTGAACTCCCGCCTCGCCCAACTGACCGAGACGAAGAGCCGGCTGGATGGGCAGCTCGCCGCCGAGGCCGAGAAACAGGACGCGCTCAACCGCCAGCTCGCCGACCTGCAGCGCCAGCTCGAGGAGACCAAGGTCGCCAATCTCGACCTCACCCGCCAGGCCGCCCAGAACCAGCGCGCGCTCTCGACCGTGATCGCCCAGCGCAACCTGGTGCAGACCGACCGCACCGACATGGCCGGCACCATCGAAGATTTGAAGCAGCGCCTCTCCACCCTGCAGGAAAGCCAGGCGAGCTTTGTCAGTCATCTGACCGAGCGCACCCGGCAGAACCTCGGCGACATGGAGAAGACGGTGCAGATGACCGGGCTCAAGGTCGATGATCTGCTGCGCCTCACCTCCGAGCCCGGGCTGGGGCAGGGCGGTCCGTTCATTCCGGCCCC
Organism: Dongia sp. agr-C8; assembly: GCF_054658695.1. Classification (NCBI taxonomy): domain Bacteria; kingdom Pseudomonadati; phylum Pseudomonadota; class Alphaproteobacteria; order Rhodospirillales; family Dongiaceae; genus Dongia; species Dongia sp. agr-C8. The sequence goes on along the minus strand of NZ_BAAGHZ010000002.1, from coordinate 1,022,243 downwards.
GACCGACACCAAGGACCTGAACGAGAAGAAGCTGCTGGAAAGCGTCGCCACCCTCGACGACGAGGTCGGCCGCTGGGAGAAGCTGCAGGTGATCCTGCGCTCGCTGCCGCTTTCGACGCCGGTGGACCGCTACTACATCTCCAGCGGCTTCGGCGAGCGCACCGACCCCTTGAACGGCGAGGCCGCCATCCATGAAGGCCTGGACATGGTGGATTCCATCAAGTCCGACGTGATGGCGACCGCTCCTGGCCGGGTCGTTTTTGCCGGCTGGCGCGGCAGCTACGGGCGGGTGGTCGAGATCGACCACGGCCTCGGCATCATGACGGTTTACGCCCACCTCGATTCCGTCCTGGTAAAGGTCGGGGACTTGGTGGATTATCGGCAGACGATCGGCAAACTCGGCAATTCAGGCCGGAGCTCGGGGGCACACGTCCATTACGAGGTCCGCTTCGAGGGCAAGCCGCTCGATCCCATGGGCTTCTTGAAGGCAGGGCGGTATGTTTTCAAAGGCTAACAAGCAGAGCCAGTCCACCTCGATGATGGACGGCGGCAGCAAGCCGGTCACCAAGGCCAGCGTGCCCTCGATCATCAGCCCGGATCTCCGGATTAACGGCGACATGGTCTGCAGCGGCGACATCCAGATCGACGGCTGGGTCGAAGGCGACATCCAGAGCCGCAACGTCACGGTCGGCGAAGGCGCCACCGTCCACGGTGCGGTTCAGGCCGAGAACGTGAAGATCTGCGGCATCGTCAACGGCCAGATCCGCGCCGACAACGTGGTGCTCGAGAAGACCGCCCGCGTCACCGGCGACATCCTGCACAAGAGCCTGTCGATCGAGCAGGGCGCCTTCCTCGAAGGCATGTGCAAGCGCATCGACTCCTCGCCGGGCGCGGCCGCGGCGCTCGACAAGGGCCTGCTGGCCAAGCCGGCCGGCGCCCCCAAGGACCGCGTCCTCGGCCTCGGCAACACCGAGCCCCTGGTTCCCACCGACAAGGCCGCGGTGAACTAAAGCCTCAAATCGTCATCCGCGGGCTTGACCCGCGGATCTTGCGCAGAGCGGAGCCAGATGCCCGGATCAAGTCCGGGCATGACGCTTTTAGGAGAGACCGAAATCCGCGCCTTCCAGCGCCCGCCGCAGCATATCCGGATCGGCATTGCCGCCGGACGCCACCACCGCGACGGTAAGCCCGCGGAATTTCTCGCGGTTGAGCAGGGCGCAGGCAAGCGATGAGGCGCCGCCCGGCTCCATCACCAGCTTCAGCCGGGTCAGCGCGAATTTCATCGCCTTCAGAATATCGGCATCGCTCGCCGCGAGGCCGCCGCTGAGCAGCGCTTTATGCACCGGGAAGGTGAGCTCGCCCGGGGTCGGCGACATCAGCGCGTCGCAGATCGATACCGAGCCCGGCGCATTGGCGACCCGCTTGCCCTCGATCAGCGAGCGCTGCAGGTCGTTGCAGGTCGTGGGCTCGGCGGCATAGACCTGCGCCGCCGGCCAGATGTGCTTCACCGCGGTGGCGACGCCGGCGACGAGGCCGCCGCCGCTCGCGGGTGCTATCACCACATCCGCCTTCATCCCCAGCGCTTCAGCCTGCGCGCAGAGCTCGAGGCCCGACGTGCCTTGCCCCGCCATGATCGCGGGATCGTCGTAGGGCGGCACCATCACGGCGCCGGTCCTGGCGGCAATGTCGCCGGAGATCTGCTCGCGGGATTCCGTGTGCCGCTGGTAGAGCACGACCTCGGCGCCCAATGCCTTGGTGTTCTCGATCTTGATCCGGGGCGCGTCGTCCGGCATCACGATGGTCGCCTGGAAGCCGAGCATCGCGGCTGCGGCCGCGACGCCTTGCGCGTGGTTGCCGGAAGAGAAAGCTACCACCGCCTTTGCCGCGGGATTCTGCTCCTTCACCAGCATCAGCTTGTTGCAGGCGCCGCGGAACTTGAACGAGCCGGTGCGTTGCAGGGTCTCCGCCTTCACCAGCAGGCGAAAGCCCAGCGCCTCATCGAGCTGCGGATAGTGCAGCAGCGGCGTCTTCACCGCCTTGCCGGCGATCCTTCTCGCGGCGGCTTCGACATCGGCGAACTGCACCGCCAAGCCGGCGGAATTTTCCAAGCTGTCCATGGTTCCGTGCCTTGCAAGCGTTGAAGAGCGCATACTCTTCCACAGCTTACCAGGTCACAACAACCGTCCCCGCGCGCGCAATTGTATGCCGACAATACCGGCCGGAGCAGGCTTGCGATGCTTCAGTTGACGGCGGCGCGCCGGAGATCGTCGTCCAGCGCCAGTTTCGACGGACCCTTGGTCAGACGGCTGCGATAGACCTGGAGGTTCTCCATCACGCGCTGCACATAGTTCCGGGTCTCGTCGAAGGGGATGCTCTCGATCCAGTCCACCACGTCGGTGTCGGCCTGGCGCGGGTCGCCATAGGTGTCCATCCACTGCCGCACCCGGTTCGGCCCGGCATTGTAGGCCGCGGTCGCCAGCACATAGGAGCCGCCGAAGCGATCGACCAGCTTGTCGAGATAAGCCCTGCCCAGCGTGATGTTGAACTGCGGGTCCGAGGTCAGGCGGGAATCCTTGAACTTCGCGACCTTCAGCTGCTTGCCCATCTGCTTGGCGGTATCGGGCATCAGCTGCATCAGGCCCATGGCGCCGGCGGGGCTCACGGCCTGGGCGTTGAAGGCGCTCTCCTGGCGGATGAGGCCGAGCACGAAGGCGGGCTCGACCTTGCCGCCGGCCGGGACCGAGATCACCGGGAAGAGATAATCCGCCATCTCGGCGCCGTTCTGCCGCGCGTTCTTGGCCGCCATCAGCGCCAGGTCGTCCTGGTCGCTCTGCCGCGCCAGGATCGCCAGCATGCGGTAATCCGCCAGCTTCTCGTCGGCGTCCTGGATCAGCCGCACCAGGAAGGGCCGGGTGCGCTCCTTGACGCCGATCGCGTTCAAGGCGCGGATCACCCGCACCAGCTCCTGCTTGTCGAAGGCGGCGGTCTCCTTCGCGGTCGGCTTCGGATCGACCTTGATGCGGAGCGCCGTGCTGGTGCCGAGCCGCATCGCCGCGAGCTGGCCGTAATAGACGGTCAGGTTGCCGGAGGCGAGCTTGTACCACTTGTCCGCCGCCTTCTTGTTCTTGCGGACTTCCTCGGCGCGGCCGGCCCAATAGGCGCCGCGCGCCTTGGAGAAGACCGAGCTGGTGCCATTGTAGAGATTGGAGAAGTGGCGCACCGCCGTGTCCGGCTCCTGCAGGAAGCGGAGCGCGATCCAGCCCGACAGCCATTCGCCGTCGGCAAAGGCGGTGCCGCTCTCCGAGCCGTGGCTGGCGGCGAGGCGATAGGCGACCGAGACCGAGCCTTCGTCCAGCGCGTCGCGCGCCGCGTTCTCGATCTCGCCCCAGAGCTTGTCCGGCTTGCGTGCTTTCAGCGGTGGCGTGTCGAGCACCGCCGCGGCCTTCTGGAATTCATCCTGCCGGCGCCAGTAGCGCGCGGTCTCGAACACCAGGCCCGGATCCAGCTTGAGCTTGGCCGGCACCGCGGCGAGCGCCGCTTCGGCGCCGCTGGCTTCGTCGGCCAGCTTCATGCGCGCGACCGCGACCAGGCGGTAGCCGTCATCGACCCGGTCGAGCATGCGCTTGGCGGCATCCTCATCGCCGTCCCAGAGCAGCAGGTCGAGCCGGGCCACGTGATCGGCCGGGCGCAGGTATTGTCCGGCGGCATCGAGGAAATCGCTCTCGTCGTCAGAATCGAAGTCGAGATCCATCCAGGCGGCGCGGGCGACCTTGGCCGCGGCGTCGGCCGCGCCGCTGGCGGAGAGTGCCGCGATCAGCCGCGTTGCGCCTTCCGGCGTCAGCGGCTCGCGGCCCTTGAACCAGGCGATCACCGATTTCGCCGGATAGCCCTCCGGCATGGCGCGCTCGGCCTGCGCCTGCAGCGCGCCCATGCGCGGCCATTTCGGATTCTTGCCCATGAAGGCGGAGATCTCGTCGAAGGAGCGGCCCGGACCCGGCCGGGAGAGATTGAGCCAGAGGATCACCTTGCGCGGCAGCGGGTTCTTGGCCTTCTGCGCGATCGCCATCGCCTCGCCCCAGCGATCCTTGGAAACGGCGGCGAAGGCCTGCTTGTAGATCGCGATGTCGCTGCTGCTGAGGCCGCCCGCGTCGGCGCGCGCAGCGCTCGAAACAAGGCTCCAGCCCAGCAAGACCAGCAGAACAAGACCAACCCGCCGCACGGCGCACCCCGATATCTGCCCGAAACCGCGACTCGGGCTCAGAAAGATTCCCGTGGCATTATAGTCGTTTAGAACGGTTTTCTCAAATTGCATCTCCGGCGAATCGCCGGGTTTCCCGGCGACTTGCAGGTTCGGTTCTTGCCCGATATGTTCGCCGCGCGCCGAAACCCGCCGGTTCAACGCCTTATTGAACCCGGGCCATGGTGTAGACTGGGTTAACAAAGAAACGCGCGGACGCGGCGAGGGCAGGATGTTCAAGGGATCGATCACGGCTTTGATGACACCGTTCAAGAACGGCGCGGTGGACGAGCAAGCCTTCCAGAAATTCGTCGCCTGGCAGATCGCCGAGGGCATCAACGGCGTCGTCCCCTGCGGCACCACCGGCGAAAGCCCGACCCTCACCCATGACGAGCACAAGCGCGTGGTCGAGCTCTGCATCGAGGTCGCCAAGGGCAAAGTCCCGGTGATCGCCGGCACCGGCTCCAACTCGACCGACGAGGCGATCGACCTCACCAAGCATGCGGAGAAGGCCGGCGCCGACGCGGCCCTCATCGTGCTGCCCTATTACAACAAGCCGACGCCCGAAGGGCAGTTTCAGCACTTCAAGGCGATCCACGACGCGACCAACATCCCGATCGTGATCTACAACGTGCCGCCGCGCTCGGCGGTCGACATGTCGGTCGACACCATGGCGCGCTGCGCGAAACTGGAGCGCGTGGTCGGCGTCAAGGACGCGACCGCGGATCTCGCCCGGCCGATCCGCACCCGCATCGCGATCGGCAAGGACTTCTGCCAATTGAGCGGCGAGGACGCGACCGCCTTGCCGTTCCTGATCCAGGGCGGCCATGGCTGCATCTCGGTCACCTCCAACGCCGCGCCCAAGCTGACCTCGGAAATGCACGCCGCCTGGCGCAAGGGCGACATCGACACCGCGATGTCGATCAACGAGAAGCTGATGCCCTTGAACGACGCGATGTTCTGCGAGACCAGCCCGGGCCCGGTCAAATTCGCCATGTCGCTGCTCGGCCACGGCACCTCGGAGCTGCGCCTGCCGCTGGCGCCGATCGCGGAATCCAGCCGCGCCAAGGTCGAGGCGGCGATGAAGAAAGTGGGCTTGATCGGACAGTAGGGGCTGCTTATTTCATGCCCCCGCTGTATGTCTTGAACCCAAGATGGCCCGCGACACTTCCAAAGACCGCTTCGCCGCGCAGAACCGCAAGGCGCGGCACGACTTCTTCATCGAGGACACCCTCGATGCCGGCATGGTGCTGACCGGCACCGAGGTGAAGTCCTTGCGCCTCGGGCGCGTCAGCATCAACGAGGCCTTCGCCACCGAGAAGGATGGCGAGATCTGGCTCTACAACGCCTATTTCCCGGAATACGAATCCGCCAACCGCTTCAACCACGAGCCGCGGCGGCCGCGGAAGCTTCTGCTGAAGCACCGCGAGATCAAGAAGCTGCACGGCCAGACCGAGCGCCAGGGCATGACCCTGATCCCGCTATCGATCTATTTCAACGAGCGCGGCATCGCGAAAATGCAGCTCGGCCTCGCCCACGGGAAGAAGAAGGTCGACAAACGCGCCACCGAGAAGGAACGCGACTGGAAACGCGACCAGCACAAGCTGCTGAAGACCCGCAGCCGCGGCGACTGATTTTTTTTGAACCGTCATCCGCGGGCTTGACCCGCGGATCTCGTGCCGAGTGCGCACACTGGAGAGAGATGCCCGGGTCAAGCCGGGCATGACGTTGTTGGGGAGGGCCTTGCGATGCCAACCAAAGTCGAAACCTCGACGCCGCCCGGCACGCCGACCCCGATCGGCCCCTACAGCCACATCGCCAAGGTCGGGCAGTTCATCACCATCGGCGGCACCGCCGGCGTCGATCCGGCGACCGGCCAGCTCGCCGGTCCCGACGTCGCCGCGCAGACGCGGCAGATCCTGAACTCCTTCCGCGTGATGCTGCAATCCGTGGGATCGGATCTCGATCACGTGCTGCACATCAATATCTTCCTGCTGGAGATGGCGGACTTCGAGGCGATGAACGTGGCCTATGTCGAAATGATGGGCGCGCACCGCCCCGCGCGCACGGTGATCGGGGTCGCCGAACTCCCGAAGCCCGGCGTGCGGCTCACGATGAATCTCACCGCGGTCGCGCCCTGAGTCTCGAACCTGCCGCCACACTCCACCGTCATCCCGGCGCTAGGCGCCGGGATCCACGCCTTGGCGGCGTGAAGAAAGGAAGGCGTGGATCCCGGGACCAAGTCCCGGGATGACGGAGATAGTCTTCAGAGACCCGCCGCTGCTTTGGCTATCGAAATAGCGTTCTCGAACATCGCCGGCGTCAGCACGCCGGTATTCGTGTTGTAGCGCGAGCAGTGATAGCTATCGACCAGGGTGAGGCCGCAATTCAGCATATGCGTCGCCGCATGCGCGAACTTGAAGCGGCTCTTCTTCTCGCCCAGCGCCTTCAGCGCCGCGTCATGCGCAATGGCGCCCAGGGCCAGCATCACCTTGGCGTTTGAGGCCAGGATCTCCGGTTTGAGGAACTGGTTGCAGGTGGTGATCTCGACCGGCAGCGGCTTGTTCTGCGGCGGCACGCAGCGCACCGAATTCACGATCCGGCAGTTCACCAGCTGCAGCGTATCGTCCGGCCGCTCCTCGTAGCTGCCGGTGGCAAGCCCCAGCTTCAGCAAGGTCGCGAACAGGAGATCGCCGGCCCAGTCGCCGGTGAAGGGCCGCCCCGTCCGGTTGGCGCCGTGCAGGCCGGGCGCCAGGCCGACGATCAGCAGCTTCGCGTCATGCGGCCCGAAGCAGGGCACCGGCGCGTTGAAGTAATCCGGCAAGGCCGCACGGTTGGCGTCGCGGAAATCCTTCAGCCGCGGGCAGAGTGGGCAATCGGCGTCCGGCTCCACGGTCTTCAGGCGCCACGATCCTCGGTCGCAGGCTCTGGAGCCGGGCTCCTCGCGTCATTGCCTTGCGGCTTCGCCGCATGCTGCCGGGCGATTTCAGGCATCAGCTCCGTGAGCTCGACGAACACATCCGCTTGCCGGCGCAATTCGTCCGCCACCATCGGCGGCTGCGATTTCACGGTCGAGACCACCGAGACCCGCACGCCGCGGCGCTGCACCGCCTCGACCAGCCGGCGGAAATCGCCGTCGCCGGAGAACAGCACCACGTGGTCGAGCTTGTCCGACATCTCCAGCACGTCGATCGCCAGCTCGATGTCCATGTTGCCCTTGATCTTGCGCCGGCCGGAAGCGTCGGTGAATTCCTTGGTCGGCTTGGTCACCATGGTGAAGCCGTTGTAATCCAGCCAGTCCACCAGCGGCCGCAACGGCGAGTATTCCTGGTCCTCGATCAGCGCCGTGTAGTAGAAGGCGCGAATGAGCCGGCATTGCTCCTGGAAGTATTTCAGCAGCCGCTTGTAGTCGATGTCGAAGCCGAGCGCCCGGGCTGCGGCATGCAGATTGGCGCCGTCGATGAAGAGCGCCACGCGCTCCTCCGGATAAAAACGCGTCGTCATATGAATTGTCCTTCCCAGGAAATCGCTTTAAGTATCGGCCGCCGCTTATGAGCGGCGTGCGACCTAGTAAAATCACGCCGGTTGCGCATTTCAACCGCGATTTTGGCACCATCGATACGGGTTCGATATGTCCAAGGCTGGCGTCTATATCGGCCTCGGCGCCAATCTGCCGAGCCCCGAACACGGCTCGCCGCGCGCGGCGCTCGAGGCGGCGATGCGTGTATTGGAAGCGCGCGGCCTCACGATCGTCGCGCGCTCGCCGCTCTACGAATCAGAACCCGTGCCGGTCTCGGACCAGCCCTGGTACCTCAATGCCGTGATCGAGGTGGCGACCGAGCTGCCGCCCGAGCATGTCCTCGCCTTGCTGCATTCGGTTGAAAATGCCTTCGGCCGGGTCCGCAACATCCGCAACGAGCCCAGGGTGCTGGATCTCGACCTGCTGGACCATCGCGGGACCTTGCGCCAAGGGCCGGATTCGCCCCTGCTGCCGCATCCGCGCCTCGCCGATCGCGCCTTCGTGCTCATGCCCCTGCGGGACATCGCACCCCGCTGGCGCCACCCGGTCAGCGGCCTTACACCGGCTGAATTGTTGGAATCATTGCCGGAAGCCCAGCGGATCCGCCGCCTGGCGCCCTGAATCCGGCGCCTTGCGCGCGCTGCATGGCCTGACCCCGCCCGCGCAACTGGACTCGCGCGTTCATAAACAATATATTCGTTACAACAACTTGGCTTCGTTCTTGGAGATTGTCTGGAATGGCACGCGTTACAGTTGAAGATTGCGTCATGAAGGTTCCCAACCGCTTCGACCTGGTGATGGTCGCGGCGCAGCGCGCGCGGGAGATTTCCGCCGGTGCGCAGCTCACCCTTGAGCGCGACAACGACAAGAACCCGGTCGTGGCCCTGCGCGAGATCGCCGACGAGACCGTGAACATTGCCTCGCTCTCTGAATCGGTCGTGACCGGCCTGCAGAAGCATGTCGAGAACGACGAGCCGGAAGAGGAAGGCCAGGGCTTCGGCGTCGGCGCCGGCGAGGACATGCTGGCGGAAATGCAGCAGGCCCAGATCTCCGAAGAGGATGCCGAGGACGCCGACATGGCGATCGACGGCGAGTTCGAAGATGCCGCCGAGGCCGAGGGCACAGAGGACTGAGCGGGACGAGGCGAGGCGCAAGCCTCGCGGGCTTCGCCGGTTCGGCGAGGCACTGGGATCGCTTGTAGGCGGATCGATCACTGGAGGGAATGGGCGATCGAAGCGTGCTGCTGACCAGGCTCTCGGCGTTTCGCAACGGGATGCGAGTGACGCGACTGGGGTGGAAACCACCCCTCGGGAGTTTGGTGCTGAAGTGTCGATGATTCGTCAGTTCGAGCTGGTCGAACGAGTGAAAGCCTACGATCCAGGCGCGGATGAGGACACCCTCAACCGCGCCTATGTTTTTTCGATGAAGGCGCATGGCTCGCAGTCCCGCGCTTCCGGCGATCCCTATTTCTCCCACCCGCTCGGCGTCGCCGAGATCCTGACGCGGTTGAAGCTCGACACCGCCTCGATCGTCACCGGCCTGCTGCACGACACCGTCGAGGATACCGAGGCGACGCTCGAGGAGATCGAGGAGCTGTTCGGCGCCGAGATCGGGCGGCTGGTGGACGGCGTCACCAAGCTTTCCCGTCTCGAATTGCAGTCCGACAACACCAAGCATGCGGAGAATTTCCGCAAGCTGGTGCTGGCGATGTCGAACGACATCCGCGTGCTGCTGGTGAAGCTGGCCGACCGCCTGCACAACATGCAGACGCTGCACTTCATCAAGGCGCCGGAGAAGCGCCGGCGGATCGCCGTCGAGACCATGGAGATCTATGCCCCGCTTGCCGAGCGCATGGGCATGCACCAGCTCAAAGACGAGCTGGAGAACCTCGCCTTCGCCGAGGTCAATCCCGACGCCTACCAGTCGATCACCCAGCGGCTGCAGTTCCTGCGCGAGCAGGGCACCGACTTGAGCAACAAGGTGGTGGCCGAGCTCGAGAAGGTGCTGAAGGAGCAGGGCGTCGCCTGCACCGTGTCGGGGCGCGAAAAGACGCCTTACTCGATCTGGCGCAAGATGCAGAAGAAGCAGGTCGAGTTCGAGCAGCTCTCGGACATCATGGCCTTCCGCGTCATGGTCGAGGACGTGCCGACCTGCTACCAGGCCTTGGGCGTGCTGCACAGCAGCTATTCGATGATCCCGGGCCGCTTCAAGGACTTCATCTCGACGCCGAAGCCGAACGACTACCAGTCGCTGCACACCGGCATCATCGGCCCGCACCGCCTCAGGATCGAGGTGCAGATCCGCACCCGCCAGATGCACGAGGTCGCCGAGATGGGCGTCGCGGCGCATTGGGGCTACAAGCAGGGCCTGGAGAAGATCGACGGCCGGCAATACCGCTGGCTGCGCGAGCTGCTGGACATCCTGGAGCACGCGTCCGGCCCGGAAGAATTCCTCGAGCACACCAAGCTCGAGATGTTCCAGGACCAGGTGTTCTGCTTCTCGCCGAAGGGCGATCTGATCGCCCTGCCGCGCGGCGCCTGCCCGGTCGATTTCGCCTATGCGGTCCACTCCGAGATTGGCGACCGCTGCGTCGGCGCCAAGATCAACGGCCGCATCGTGCCCTTGCGCACCGTGCTGACCAACGGCGACCAGGTCGAGATCGTGACCTCGCGGGCGCAGACGCCCTCGCCGACCTGGGAACGCTTCGTCGTCACCGGCAAGGCCCGCGCCTGCATCCGCCGCTTCATCCGCACCCAGCAGCGCAACCAGTATGTCGAGCTGGGCCGGGCGCTGCTCTCCAAGGAATTCCAGCACGGCGGCTACGAATATTCCGACAAGGCGATCGACGGCGTGCTGAAGAAGTTCAAGGCCGACGCCGCCGACGACCTGATCGCCCAGGTGGGTGAGGGCCTGGTCACCGCCCGCGAGGTCATGGTCGCGGTCTTCCCCGGCTCGCGCACGCCGGTGGCGCCGCCGGAAAAGGTGGTGCCGATCGGCCGCCAGCGCCAGAAGGCGAAAGGCGGCGCCTTCGCGCTGCCGATCCGCGGCTTGATCCCCGGCATGGCGGTGCATTTCGCCGGCTGCTGCCATCCGCTGCCCGGCGACCGCATCGTCGGCATCGTCACCACCGGCAAGGGCGTCACCATCCACACCATCGACTGCGAGACCCTGGAAGGCTTCGCCGATACGCCGGAGCGCTGGATCGACGTCTCATGGGAGAAGGACAACGACGGCGACGACAGCTTCCACACCGGCCGCCTCAACGTGGTGATCGCGAATCAACTGGGTTCGTTGGGGTCCCTCACGACGGTGATCGGCAAGAACAACGGCAATATCATGAACCTGAAGATCGTCAACCGCTCGACCGACTTCTTCGAGATCCTGATCGACGTCGAGGTGAAGGACGTAAAGCACCTCACCCACATGATCGCCGCCCTCCGCGCCACCCCCAACATCAACTCGGTCGAACGCGCCCGGGGTTGATTCTACGGACAGACCCCTCACCCCCCCGGACGAATGTCCGCATTCGCGGACGGGGCCCTCTCCCGCAGGGGGAGAGGGGGATCTCGTAGCTGCGGCCTATGAAAGCAAACTCCCTTCATACATGGTGTGGGACAGGGTAGCCGTCAGGCGACACAGCCAATAGAATCCCCTCTCCCCTAGCGGGAGAGGGTCAGGGTGAGGGGTCGAAGACTCTGGCCCGGCGCAAACTCAACGCACACGGCACAAAGGAACCCCCACCATGCACCCACGCCCCTTTAGCCGCACCGGCTGGCAGGTCAACCCGATCGGCTTCGGCGCCTGGGCGATCGGCGCGGATTGGGGCGCGGTGTCCGACCAGGACGCCGAGGCGGCGCTCAACGCCGCGTTGGACAAGGGCGTCAACTTCATCGACACCGCCGACGTCTACGGCATGGGCCGCTCCGAGAAGCTCATCGCCAGGGTGCTCAAGAGCCGCGGCGGCAAGAAGGACATCGTCGTCGCCACCAAGGCCGGCCGCAAGCTCAGCCCGCATGTCGCCGAGGGCTACACGGTCCCCGCTATCACCGGCTTCGTCGAGCAGTCGCTGAAGAACCTGGAAGTCGACGCCCTCGACGTGCTGCAGCTGCATTGCCCGCCGACCCCGGTCTATGCCAACGCGGCCTTGTTCGACGGGCTCGAGAAGCTGGTGCAGGCCGGCAAGCTCAAATACTACGGCGTCAGCGTCCAGGATGTGGACGAGGCGGTGAAGGCGATGGACTATCCGATCGTCAGCATCCAGATCATCTTCAACATGCTGCGGCAGAAGCCGATCGACAAACTCTTCGACCTCGCCAAGCAGAAAAACGTCGCGATCATCGCCCGCGTGCCGCTGGCCAGCGGCTTGCTCACCGGCAAGATGAAGCCCGACACCAAATTCGGCCAGGACGACCACCGCAACTACAACATCCATGGCAAAGCCTTCGACGTCGGCGAGACTTTCTCCGGCGTGCCCTATGACGTCGGCCTGGCCGCGGTCGAGAAGCTGCGTCCGCTCGTCCCCGGCGGCACCGCGATGGCCGCCTGGGCCCTGCGCTGGATCCTGATGCATGACGCCGTCACCGTCGCGATCCCCGGCGCCAAGAACGTGGTGCAGGCCGAGAGCAACGCCGCCGCCGGTGATCTTCCGGCGCTGACCAAAGAGCAGATGGTGGCGGTGCGCGAGGTCTACGACGCCGACATCCGCCCGCTCGTGCATCACCGCTGGTGATTGCCCATGATCATCGGCATCGGCAATGACATCATCGACATCCGGCGCATCGAGAAGACCATCGCGCGCTTCGGCGACAAGTTCATCCAGCGGATCTTCACGCCGGTCGAGCAGGCGAAATCCGACCGCCGCGCCAACCGCGCCGCCTCCTATGCGAAACGCTACGCGGCGAAGGAGGCGTGCTCGAAAGCGCTCGGCACGGGCTTCCGCGCCGGCATCTTCTGGAAGGATATGGGTGTCGTAAATCTGCCCAGCGGCAAGCCGACCATGGCCCTGACCGGCGGCGCATTGGAGCGCCTCAAAACCATCACCCCTCCCGGCATGGTCCCGCAGATCGACGTGTCCATCACGGACGAGGAGGAGATGGCCTACGTGATCGTGATCATCTCGGCCAATCCGGCCTAACACGCGCTGTCTCAGCATACTCTGCCGTCATCCCGGCGCTAGGCGCCGGGATCCACGCCTTGGGTGACGCACGATAGGAAGGCGTGGATCCCGGGACCAAGTCCCGGGATGACGGAGTCTATTGCGCCTCCGAGTATGACCTGGACACATCACGTTCGCAGCGCGACGATCCAGTCATGTCGGGCTGGGTCTACATCATGACCAACAAACGCAACGGCACGCTCTACGTCGGTGTGACTGCGCGCATGGCAGCGCGGGCCTGGGAACACAAGACCGGCGCTGTGCCCGGCTTCACCAAGAAATATGGCTTGAAGATGCTCGTTTATGCCGAGCCCCACGACCGCATTGAAGCAGCGATCTACCGCGAGAAGACGATCAAGAACTGGACCCGTGCGCGCAAGATCCGACTGATCGAGTCCATGAATCCCCACTGGAAGGATCTCTACGACCAAATCCTCTGACGCAATGGCTCACCCTCACCGCTACTACGCCGTCATGCCGGGACTTGGTCCCGGGATCCACGCCTTCTTCCGAGCAAATGCCCAAGGCGTGGATCCCGGCGCCTAGCGCCGGGATGACGAGCGAGAGAACGTCAAGGCTCCGATCTGGCGACGCCCTCAGAACGCGATCTTCCAGCTGCCGTCGGCGACCTTGCACAGCGGCAGGGTGAAGGTCTTGCCGCCGCCGGCGGTGAAGCTGTGCTTCACGGTCTGGCATTCCATGCCGTTCTTCTCGAACAGCTCCAGCACCTCGACACGGCCGGCGCGGCCGCTGGCGGAGCTCCAATCCGCCGTGGCGCCGGCCTTCTTCTGGTCCACCGCCGCCTGCAGCGCGCCCTTCATCTGCGTCATGTCCTCGTCGCTCATGCCGACGGAGTCCTTGAACCAGGGCGCCAGCATCTGCGCCGAGGCCGGCGCGGCGAGGGCGGCGATCGCCGCGGCGATGGTCGCGGACAGAAAGGCCTTGCGGAGATCCTGCATCTCTTCCCCCTGTGGTGCGGTGCCTTGGATGGGCAAACGTTGGCACCGCCCCCCGGACCGCACAATTTGGACCAAGGGGCTAGGGGGCTAGGGGGCTAGCCCCAGACCGATCGCGCGACGGCCAGCGCCGCGAAGATCGCGACCAGCGAGCCCAGGACCGACAGCAGGAGATAGGCCGCCGCACCGCCCGTCGCGCCGCCTTCCCAGAGCGTCGCGAAATCCAGCGAGAAGGCGGAGAAGGTGGTGAAGCCGCCGAGCACGCCGGTGGTGAGGAAGAGCCGCCAGTGCTGGCTCATCGACCCGAACACGCCCTCGCCGCCGCGGAAGGCGAAGTAGCCGGCGATCAACCCCATCGCCAGCGAGCCCAGGATGTTGACGGTCATGGTGGCATAGGGGAAATCCGCGCCCGCCAGCCGCAAGCCGAGCGTGTTCGCGCCATGTCGCAGCATGCCGCCGATGCCCGCACCGATGAAGACGATCACATAGAGCATTCCAAACTCCTCTCACCCGCCGCGCGGAAACGCGGCGGCAATTTCGCGGCATGAACGAGGGCAGGTGGGGGATTTCGGACAGACTCCCACCGTGCGCTCGCCCGGTAGGAGCCATCAGCCGCTACATCCTGTCGCGGCGGTTCGGCGGCTTAGCGTGGGCCGCCCGGGGGACTCCATCCCCATCGCCGCGCAAGCTAACGGAGCCATGTGGCCCTGTCAAAGCGGCCCTGTCCCCGCCGCCGGGCGGCCCGCCGCGCTCGGCTTGACTTTCCACCGGTCGGATGGCTTGATCCGCCGGAACGCCGCGGGAACCAGGGCGCATGGAAAAACCGGAACGGAAACAACAAGTTATGGCGAAACCTGAGTCCGGGAGTCTCCGCGAGATCTGGGAGCTCTTGAAGACCTTGTTCTGGGCCATCGTGATCGCGATCGGTGTCCGGACCTTCGCCTTCGAGCCGTTCAACATCCCCTCGGGCTCGATGATTCCGACCCTGCTGATCGGCGACTATCTCTTCGTCTCGAAGACCGCCTACGGCTACAGCAAGTATTCCTTCCCCTGGGGGCTGGCGCCGTTCGAGGGGCGGGTCTGGGCGGATGACCCGAAGCGCGGCGACGTCGTCGTGTTCCGCCCGCCCGGCGAACCCGACACCGATTTCATCAAGCGTGTGATCGGCCTGCCCGGCGACCGCATCCAGATGAAGCAGGGCGTGCTCTACATCAACGGCGAGGCGGTGAAGCGCGAGCGCATCGCCGACTTCCAGTACACCACGCCGGACGACCAGGTCGGCCGCCCGGTGGCGCAGTACATGGAGACGCTGCCCGGCGGCGTCACGCACCAGATCATCGAGACCCAGGGCGACGCCGGGCGCTACGACAACACGCCGGTCTATGTCGTGCCCAAGGGCGAGTTCTTCATGATGGGCGACAACCGCGACAACTCTAACGACAGCCGCCCGGGGTCCTGGGAGAGGATCTACTTCGAGAACGGCTCGCCCGAGGAGATCCTCAACAAGATCCAGGCGACCGAGATCGCCGATCCCGCCCTGCTCGACAAGGTCGGTTTCGTGCCGGCGCAGAACCTGATCGGCCCGGCCAAGATCCTGTTCTGGTCCTACGACGACACGTTCAAGCTCAGCAACCCGATCACCTGGGTGACCGCGCTCCGCTGGCAGCGTCTCCTGAATTTCATCGACTGAGTTTCGGTGGGATGACGGGGGGAGGAACGACAGCCAGGCGCGAGACCGCAACGGATCTCCGCGACCTGATGGCGGCGCTGGACTACGGCTTCAAGGACCCGGAGCTGCTGCGCATCGCCCTGATGCATCCGAGCGCGGTCTCGACCGGCCGCGGCAAGCTGCGCAAGAAGCATGAACGGAGCGCCGACAACCAGCGCCTGGAATTTTTGGGCGACCGCGTGCTCGGCATCGTCATCGCCGAGATGCTGTTCCGCGCTTTCCCCGACGAGGACGAGGGCGCGCTGGCGCGCCGCCTCGCCGCGCTGGTCAAGCAGGACAGTCTCGACGCGGTGGCGCGCGAGATCGCGCTCGGCCGCTATCTCACCATCTCCCGCGGCGAGGAGGAGGGCGGGGGTCGCGCCAATCCCGCCATCCTCGCCGATGCCTGCGAGGCGCTGATCGGCGCCATCTATCTCGACGGCGGGCTCGAAGCCGCGCGCGGCTTCGTCGAGCGCCACTGGCGCCCGAAGATGGATGCCGAAGCGAAGCCACCGCAGGACGCGAAGACCGCGCTGCAGGAATGGGCTCAGGCCGCGGGCCTCGCGCTGCCGCTCTACACCGTGGTGAAGAGCGAAGGCCCGCCGCATGATCCGGTCTTCGAGGTCGAGGTCACCGTCGCCGGCCAGGAGCCGGCCTCGGCCCGGGGCCGTTCCAAACGTGCGGCGGAACAGGCGGCGGCCAAGCGCCTGCTGGATCGGGTGGGCGCATGACCGAGCCCGCCTCACCCCCGGTCAGTCCCCCGGGCAGTCCCCCGGGCAGTCGTTGCGGCTTCGTCGCCATCCTGGGCGCGCCCAATGCCGGCAAGTCGACCTTGGTCAACCGCGCGGTCGGCCAGAAGGTCTCGATCGTCAGCCCCAAGGTGCAGACCACGCGCAGCCGCGTGCTCGGCATCGTCACCCAGGGTGCCACGCAGATCGTGCTGATCGACACGCCCGGCATCTTCGCGCCGCGCCGGCGGCTGGATCGCGCCATGGTGGCCGCCGCCTGGGGCGGCGCCGCCGATGCCGACCAGGTCGTGCTGATCGTCGACGCCGCCCGCAAGGGTCTCGACGACGAGACCCGCAACATCATCGCCGGGCTTAAGCAGCAGAACCGCAAGGTCATCCTCGCGCTCAACAAGATCGACATCGTGAAGCGCGAGAAGCTGCTGAGCCTCACCGCCGAATTGAACGCCGAAGGCGTCTTCACCGACACCTTCATGATCTCCGCCGAGACCGGCGACGGCGTCGACGACCTCATGACCACGCTCGCCCAGCGCATGCCGCAAGGCCCGCATCACTATCCGGACGACCAGGTGACCGACGCGCCGATGCGCAGCCTCGCCGCCGAGATCACCCGCGAGCAGCTGTTCCGCCAGTTGCAGCAGGAGCTGCCCTATGCGCTGACCGTCGAGACCGATTCCTGGGAGGAGTTCAACGACGGCAGCGCCAAGATCCAGCAGACCATCTTCGTCGCCCGCGACAGCCAGAAGGCGATCGTGGTCGGCAAAGGCGGCGCGCGGATCAAGGAGGTCCGCGAGGCGGCGCAGCGCGAGATGGAGGAGATGATGGAGCGCAAGGTCCACCTCTTCCTCTTCGTCAAGGTCCGCGAGAACTGGGCCGACGACCCCGAGCGCTTCCGCGCCCTGGGCCTGGACTGGGAGGCCTAGCCGGGCCTATCCTCAAGGCCGGGGGACGCTCACTGGCAGGAGGTGAGCCCATGACCATCCAGGCCATCGGCGCCGGCGCGGCGCTCAACGCAACGGCTCCCGCGGCACAGACCGCGAAGCCCGGCAGCGCGGCCGAGCGGACCGATCCCACGGCCTCGACCATCATCATCAGCCGCGTCACCGTGACCAACCCCGACGGCTCGACCACCACGACCATCACCTATGCCGACGGCCATACCAAGATCGAGACCACGCCGCCCAAATTCGCCGCGGGTTCTTACAACGGGGCGGAGGGCGAAGGCCGCGTCACCGCGGTCGATATCCTGGCTTGAAGACCCGGGGCTAAATCCCATCTTCCACGGCGCGGCAGACCGGCTATCTTCGCTGCCATGGACGAGGAGGAGTCTTAAGGCTGTGCAAACCCCCGCTTTCTACGACACTTTGTTCGGCGACCTGCCGCTCACCGACTGGGCGCAGCACGGCAACAAGCTGGAGGGCGAGCCCTGGGCCGGCTTCGCCCGCGCCGCCGAGGCGCGCGCCGCCGGGCAGATCGCCCAGGCCTGCCGCGCGCTGGTCGAGATCACCCGGCTGCCCGACCTCGACAGCCGCCACTATCTCCAGGCCTGGAGCGGCTTGCGCGAGCTGAACTGCCCCGAGGGCCGATCCGGCGAGCGCGAGATCCTGGGTGTGATCATCGAGGCGCATGCCGATCACGGCGAGACCGGCCACGACATCCTCGCGGTCTATGCCGACGGCAGCGCGCTCTATCTCGACCATGCCGGCGCGGTCACCACTTGGCCGGCGGAGGACCCGAAGCTCGAGGAGGAGATCGACGCGGTGCTGAAGGCCGCCGCCGACATCCTGCCGAAGATCGGCCCCTGGAACGAGAAGCGCCTGCCGCCGCCGGAGCAGGGCAACGTGCGCCTCAATCTGCTGACCCCGATCGGCCTCTGCTTCGGCGAAGGCCCCTTCGCCGCGATCGCCCGCGACCCCGTCGGCGGCCCGCTGGTGAAGGCCGGCGCCGTGCTGGTGCACCGCCTGCAGCAGCAGCCGAAGGCGACGGTGAACTGACGACCTGATGGATTTCACCGACGACGCGATCGTGCTCAGCGCCCGCCGCCATGGCGAGGCCAATGCCGTGCTCTCGGTCTTGACGCGCGAGCACGGCCGGCATCTCGGGCTGGTCAAGGGCGGCACCTCGCGGCGGCAGCGGCCGATGCTGGAGATCGGCAATCGGCTGAAAGTCACCTGGCGCGCGCGCCTCGAAGAGCAGCTCGGCAATTTCACCGCCGAGCCGGTCGACGCCGTCTCTGCGGTGCTGCTCGACGATCCCTTGAAGCTCGCCGCCCTGGCCGCGGCTTGCGCCGTCGCCGACGTGGTGCTGCCCGAGCGCGAGCCGCATGAGGACGTCTACCAGGCGACCGCGACCCTGATCTCCGCCATCACCGGCGACGACCCCCACTGGCCGGCCGATTACGTGCGCTGGGAACTGGCGCTGCTGACGGCACTCGGCTTCGGCCTCGATCTCTCGAAATGCGCGGTGACCGGCGACGCCGACGACTTGACCTTCGTCAGCCCGAAGACCGGCCGCGCGGTCAGCCGCGCCGGCGGCCAGGGCTATGCCGACCGGCTGCTGCCGCTGCCGAAGTTCCTTCTGGAGCGCGCCGAACCCATGGGCGTCACGCAGTGGGGGCGCAGCGACCTGCTGGCGGGATTGCGCCTGACCGGCTATTTTCTCGACCGCCACGTCCTGCACGGCCCGATCACCGACAAGCGCTGGGAGGCGCGGTCGCGCTTCATCGACCGGCTGGCCGCATCCAAGTCCTGAGGGGTTCCATGTCCAACCAGCATATCGCCGTGATCGGCGCCGGCATCGTCGGTGTCTCCGCGGCGCTTCACCTGCAGCGCGACGGCCGGCGCGTGACCTTGATCGACGAGCGCAACCCGGGCGAGGGCACCTCGAAGGGCAACGCCGCGGTGCTGGCGATCGATTCCTGCGCGCCGGTCGCGACCCCCGGCGTGATGTGGGACGTGCCGAAATATCTCAAGGACCCGCTCGGGCCGCTGGCGATCCGCTGGTCGTACTTGCCGAAGATCGCGCCCTGGCTGCTGCGCTTCGTCGCCGCCTCCAAGCCCGAGCGCGTCGAGGAGATCTCGATCGCATTGCGCGCGATCCTGCTCCGCGCCACCGCGGTGCACCGCGATCTCGCCCGCGCCATCAACGAGACCGCGATCCTGAAGGAGACCGGCTGGCTCGGCGTCTTCGAGAGCGACAAGAAATTCGAATCCTACCAATGGGACCTCGACTTGCAGAAGCGCCGCGGCGTCCCCTTCCAGGTGATGAAGCAGGAGGAGATCCGCCAGTTCGAGCCTTCGCTGCAGCCGATCTTCCGCCACGCGGTCTACTACCCGGAGAATTCCTACGTCCTCGACAATTTCCGCCTGGTGCGCGAGGCCGCCCGCGTCTTCGCCGAGAACGGCGGCAGCATCGTGAAGCAACGCGTCACCGGCTTCGACCTCGGCCCGAAAGGCCCGAGCGCGGTGAAGACCGAGACCGGCAGCATCGCCTGCGACGGCGTCGTCGTCGCCGCCGGGGCCTGGTCGAAGGCGCTCACTGCCATGCTCGGCCACAAGGTGCCCCTGGATACCGAGCGCGGCTATCACGTGACCCTGCCCAATGCGCAGAAGATGCCGCGCATGCCGCTCTATTCCGGCGACCATTCCTTCGCGGTGACGCCGCTCGAAGTCGGCCTGCGCTTCGCCGGCACGGTGGAACTGGGCGGCCTCGAGGCCGCGCCGAACTACGACCGCGCCGAGATCCTGATGAAACACGGCCGCCGCATGTTCGGCGACTTGAACGAGGAAGGCCGCAGCAACTGGATGGGCTTTCGCCCCTCGATGCCGGACTCGCTCCCGGTGATCAGCCAGGGCCGCCGCTACAAGAACACCTGGTTCGCCTATGGCCACGGCCATCTCGGCCTCACCCTCGGCCCGGTCACCGGCAAGATCATCGCCGACCTGGTCGCGGGAAGGGACGCGGGCCTCGACCTGAAGCCCTTCGCCATCGACCGCTTCTGAGCGCTGGATCTTCTGTCAGCGCGCGGCTTGCCATCGCTCCGGCTGCATCAACCCCCATCCCCACCCGCCCCCATCTTGGGGGCGGGAAGAGGGAGGCAGCGATCGCGCGTGGAGACAATCGTCGCGGTCTCGTGCCGCAGCCTTCCTAAAACCCCCTCCCCAAGATGGGGGAGGGCTGGGGAGGGGGTTGATGCAGCCGTGATGCTCCAGAACCTGCGCGCCGGATGATCCAGCGCTCCTGCGCCTACTGGATATAAGCCCCGAGCTTCGGGCAGGCCTGCAGCAGCGCCGCGTTGAATCCCGTGGCATCGACCTTCAGCTTCGGCCCCTTGAATCCGGCCTGCGTGCCGGTGGCGATCGCCTGCTTGAAATCGTCGGAGATCAGGCTCATCACCACGTCGGCCGAGCAGCTGCAATTCTCCTGCAGCGCGGTGCCGGCGCCGAAGCGCGCATCGGCCATGCATTTGCCATAGGCGCCGTCGCGGATCTGCTGCCAGGCCAGCGCCGCGTCGTTCTGCGCCGCGGCCGGCACCGCCCAGAGCAAGGCGGCTGTCAGGAAAAGCACAAGGCGGCGCGGCATTCCAATCCTCTGAAAGCTGGCGATTCGGCCCCGCATTCTCAGGCTTTGCGGCGCGAAGAAAAGCGTTTTTCGCCCCGCCCGGTGTAAAAACTGCGGCATCGCAGGGAACGCCGGCCCCCGTTTCCTTGTTTCCAGACTCGCGTTCCCGCAAACGCCCCTCTCGCGAACCAGAAACGGATAAAAACCCATGCGCAAGCTGCTCCTTTCCCTCGCCGCCCTCGCCGGCCTGCTGGCCGTCGGTGCCTGCACCGGGATGAACAACTGCACCGGCAACGGCTTCGAGAATCCCGAATACTGCAAGGAAACCCTGAAACCCAACGCCGGCCCCTACGCCCATCACAACGAAGCGATGTAGGCCGCAGAGCGTCCGCGCACCCGTCGACCCCTCACCGCTGGGTGAGACGGCTACCACTGCTTACGCGCGGAGCGCGGATAAAACCCCCTCTCCCCCGCCGACGAATGTCGGCCTACGCCGACGGCGCGGGAGAGGGCGGGGTGAGGGGTCGACGGGTCTATCCGTGCGACTTGACGTGAAAGCCCGAGGGCCTATCCATAGGCCGAATCCCGTCAGCTTTCCCCGAGTCGTGAGTAGAGATGGCCAGAAGACCCCGCGCCGAAGCCCCGAAACGCGATCCCAACGAAGGGATCAAGCCGACCAACCTCGCCGACGCGCTGGGCCAGCGCTATCTCTCTTACGCGCTCTCGACCATCACCTCGCGCTCGCTCCCGGACGTGCGCGATGGCCTCAAGCCCGTCCATCGCCGCATCCTCTACGGCATGAGCATCATGCGGCTCAACCCCGGCACCGCCTACAAGAAATCCGCCCGCGTGGTCGGCGACGTCATGGGCAAATACCATCCGCATGGCGACAGCGCGATCTACGACGCGATGGCGCGCCTGGCGCAGGATTTCGCCGTGCGCTACCCGATGGTCGACGGCCAGGGCAATTTCGGCTCGATCGACGGCGATAACCCCGCCGCCATGCGCTACACCGAGGCTCGCCTCACCGAGGCCGCGGCCCTGATGCTGCAATCGCTCGACGAGGACACGGTCGACTTCCGCTTGAACTACGACGGCACCGAGCAGGAGCCCGCCGTCCTCCCCGCCGCTTTCCCGAACCTGCTGGCAAATGGTGCGACGGGCATCGCGGTCGGCATGGCGACCAACATCCCGCCGCACAACGTCGCCGAGATCTGCGACGCGCTTTCGCACCTCCTGAAATTCCCCAACGCCCGGGTCGACAAGCTGGTGGACTTCATCAAGGGCCCCGACTTCCCGACCGGCGGCATCGTGGTGGAGAGCCGCGAGACCATCGTCGAGGCCTATAAGACCGGCCGCGGCTCCTTCCGCATCCGCGCCAAGTGGGAGAAGGAGGAGCTGAAGGGCGGCGCCTACCAGGTCGTCGTCACCGAGATCCCCTACCAGGTCGCGAAGTCGAAGCTGATCGAGCGCATCGCCGAGCTCCTGAACGAGAAGAAGCTGCCCTTCCTCGAGGACATCAACGACGAGAGCACCACCGACGTCCGCATCGTGCTGACGCCGAAGTCGCGCAACGTCGAGCCCGAGCACCTGATGGAGCAGCTCTACCGCTCCACCGACCTCGAGACCCGCTTCGGCCTCAACATGAACGTGCTTGACGCCAACCAGGTGCCGCGCGTCATGGCCTTGAACGAGGTGCTGAAGGCCTATCTCGACCATCGTCGGGAAGTCCTCCAGCGCCGCAGCAAGTTCCGCCTCGCCGAGATCGACCGCCGCCTCGAGATCCTCGAAGGCTATCTCGTCGCCTATCTCAACATCGACGAAGTCATTCGCATCATCCGGCACGAGGACGAGCCGAAGCCGGTGATGATGAAGAAGTGGAAGCTCACCGACCTCCAGGCGGAATCGATCCTCAACATGCGGCTCCGGGCCTTGCGCCGCCTGGAAGAGATCGAGATCAAGGGCGAGCACAAGAAGCTCACGGCAGAGAAGAAGGACTTGCAGGCGCTGCTGAAGTCCGAAGAGCTGCAATGGGACAAGATCGGCGAGGAGGTGAAGGACCTGAAGGCCCTCTACGGCCCGAAGACCGAGCTCGGCCGCCGCCGCACCGATTTCGGCGACGCCCCCTCGGCGGAGATCATCCCGCTGGAGGTGATGATCGAGCGCGAGCCGATCACCATCCTCTGCTCGCAGAAGGGCTGGATCCGCGCCATGAAGGGCCATGTCGAGCCCGAGGTCAGCGCCGACGCGAAATACAAGGAAGGCGACCGCGGCCGTTTCGAGCTCCGCGCCGAGACCACCGACAAGCTGCTGATCTTCGCGACCAACGGCAAGTTCTACACGATCGGCTGCGACAAGCTCCCCGGCGGCCGCGGCTTCGGCGAGCCGGTCCGCCTCTGGATCGACCTCGCCAACGAGCACGACATCGTCACCATGATGATCTACAAGCCCGGCCAGAAACTCCTGGTCGCCGGCCATGACGGCCGCGGCTTCATCGTGCCGACGGACGAACTCATCGCCCAGACCAAGAACGGCAAACAGGTGCTGAACGTCCCGGAAGGCGTCGAAGCCGTCGTCGCCACCCTGCTCCCGGAAAACGGCGACATGGTCGCCGTCATCGGCGAGAACCGCAAACTGCTGCTGTTCCCCTTGAGCGAAGTCCCGGAAATGAACCGCGGCCGAGGGGTGACCCTGCAGAAATACAAGGACGGCGGGTTGTCAGACGCCCGCGTCTACGCGAAGCGCGAAGGGTTGACGTGGAAGCTCGGCGAGAAGACGCGAACCGAGACGGATCTCAAGCTCTGGATCGGCCAGAGGGCCCAGGCCGGCAGGCTGCCGCCGAACGGGTTCCCGAAGAACAACAAGTTTGGGTGAGGTGGCGCAAACCTTAGCCAGCTGCGAACGCAGATCGAGCCAGTGGGCTAAGACTAGACTAGCCTCACTGAACGCAAGCGAGAAAGCGCATGACTATTCGATAAGCAGGCTCATAGCAAGCGAGGACGCGAGGATCAGGATCGACTTCGCCGTGGAGGAGCGCATTGCGCATGCCGTAGATGGTTTCGATTAGTCCAGATAGGAGTTCCTCAGCGGTGCATTGGAACTCCATTGCGCCTATTTGGAGACGGCTCGGCCCACCTCGCAGTAGATCACGCATGGGCCTTGGGTTACAGCCATCATAGAACTGACGAAGTGTCGTCTGTTGAGCTTCCGATAAGTTAGCAGCGAATTCTGGGAGAGCGTACACGGCGTTAGGTTCGTACCGCGCCTGAGTATGCTGGAACCTCACGGTATTGTGGCGCAGCGCTGTGACTGTAACTTGAATATCACCGCCCGCGATCTTCTCAGCTTTAAACTCATATGCACTACGTTCAATACGCTCCCGCTGAAAATTTCTGGGATAGATGCATACGCTACGTAGCGAAATCTGTTCGATGACGCCTTTGCGGTTTACTTCGAAATGGATCGCATCAAGCCGGATCTGCAAGTCAGAGATCGCAAGCTTTAGAGATTGAGCTTCGGCAGTAGCGTTGTCGTCGCGGAGCAACGCAAGGATGCCGCGCCGAACGGGGTTCGGCTGCCCCTTAACAAAATCGAGCATTGCTCGTTCCTGCGCTTGCCCAGAGGCTTGTCTATACCATGCATTGAAGGCTGCCCAAGCCTTGACGAATGGACCGATGTAGTCGATCTCCGCTCGGTTCATCCATTCTTGCGCATGGGGAGGCAAGGGCATTACACTACTTCCTCGGCATCGGTAAGAAAGCTTAAGGCCGCGGCCTCCCCATCATCTATGGCGATTTCAACAGCGCGCATAGCGGCGTTGAGCAACTGGCGGGCGATATGGCGGGCAGAGAATCCTTCCCGAACAATCTCGGTGATCTCTGGCGACACTTCAGCGACAGCATCGGGCACCGGAATCCCCAATAGGTCAGCTTCACTGAATCGGGGATGCTGAGAACCATCCTGGCACCATTTTAGGATAGTCTGTACAGGGGCCGATCGCAGAAAGACGATGAGCGCTTCTGGCGAGATCGTCTGACCCCTTGGACGAAGCACGATAAATTCCGAAGATCCGACCGTAGGGACCTCACTGTCTGTGCGGACGACCGCGATCTCCTTGAGATATGCCCGAAGTCGAGAGATGGCTATGTCACCATCTCTCAGGGTCTTCTTCATACTGCCGATATCTGCTGCGGCAGTTGTTTCCTTTTCCATATCTAAGATCGGAGTGAGGGCATCCGTAAGATCATAGTTGCGCACAACTGTGTTCGGCGGGACCCGCTCCGGAAACCATTGTTCCCGTATGCTGTCTACGCGATCGGAAAGAAGTTGGCCAGGCAATGCAAGAAGCGACTGCCGGACTTGCTCTTTGGCGGGCATGAAGTACTGAGCATCCAACCTGCCAGCAGAGAAAACATCACTCGCTCGAGCGGTGTAGCTTAGTGGCTCAGGCGGCATCCAATTAGCGAGCCCAAGGCGCGCAAGCAGAGAACTGGTTGCTCTTTCTATGCTGCTATCAAAGGAGTGCGTAAGTGCTGTCGAGCGCCGAAACACTGCTTCGAGTTGCTTCTGGAGGGTCCCTGATACGACAACTATGGGCATCGTGCGCAGATTGACTAAGCTGATGTATGGATTCATCTGCTCAGTCTTCTGGCGGTCAGCAAACGACTGGCCGACGGCGGACGAGAGGTATGCGGCTAAATAGGTTGGATTTAGACCTTCCACCGGTTCTAGTAGCGCCACATCCTGATTGATCGCCAACGGATATGTTGGCTCATCAACCCAGGGATAGGCTTGGCAAATCCGCCGCTTTATCGTGCATAGCACGGAGCCTTTGGTGATCCTCTGCCGAGCAAACTCTTTTTCATATTGGTCGGATGTTATTCGTTTGAGCCTCTCAGTATTAAACCGAAGCGGTGAGATGCATTCGACCGTCGCGAACGGAATCTCCCCTTCTGAGACGTCATGTTGATAAGGTGTATGGCCTGATGAGATATCCGCCAGCAGCCTGAAGAGCGGTTGAGTATCGGGCCGCTCGGCGATCCGATCCAGATACTCTGCCATTGGATGGGCAGCATAGTCTGCATCGAGCCTTTGGCTATTTAACACTACGCGAAGCCTAACGATTCGAGCGCGCAGCCCCTTCAACAGGCTGTCTAGGCGGCCTTGGTTGAAGGGGCTGCTCGAAAAAAACTTAACTGTTCCTGACGAGCAAACTCCTCGAACGCCTCGGCGACTCCACTCTCAGTTCGGCCTTCGTGATTGAACAAATCATGCTTGACGATGAAATGTCCGTGCCGATCGCGCATGTAAGTTCCATCGGGATTGCGGCGGTAATTCTTTCGGCCTGAGTTGTCGACGCTTTCTATCTGCTGTGCGGCAAAAAAAATGTTGTAGTCATCTTGCCGAGGGCAGAGCGGTCCAGCGGTAGCATCGTCATTCCATTTCTGCACAAAAAGGACACTCGTCTTCGTCCCTGTGTGGGGTTTGAAGGTGTTTGGATGCAATCCCACTACGGCCAACACCCGGCAGCGTTCCATAATGAACTCGCGCAATCGCTGGTCCGAAGAGTTGTTAAAGCGTCCTTGAGGCAAGACAACCGCCATGCGTCCACCAGGCCGTAGGAAATCTAGGTTCCGCTCGATGAACAGCAAATCTCGATCGACTGCCTTGTCGAGTTTGCCGTCACGCTTATGGGCCAAATCGTATGGCGCAAGCATATCCGACTGCTTGATCTCCCCTGCGAAGGGTGGATTCGCCATAAGGACGTCGAAGCCGAAGTGGCGGTAATCTTGCTGTTTCGGTGCGCCGCGCAATCTGCGCAAGCGTCGCCAGCCTTCCCCATAGGTGTCCTGCCACTCCTCCTGGCGGACAGTCTCATCCCACTTCGTCCAATCTAGTGTGTTGAGGTGGAGAACGTTAGTTTCACCATCTCCGGCAATCAAGTTTAGGCAGCGGGAGACTCTTACACTTTTCTCATCAAAATCGATGGCAAAGACTTTGTCGCGTACATAGTCGACACAACGCGGAGGCTTCTCTTCCATAGTGAAGAGATGCGACTCGTCTTTACCTAGGTCAGCCATGATCTGTTTCCAAACATAGAACATGGCGTGGACGGTAAAGCCTGCCGATCCACAGGCGGTATCGACAACTGTTTCCTTCTCTTGCGGGTTCATCATCTTCACACACATGTCGATTACCCACCGGGGTGTGAAGTACTGGCCTTTCTCACCTTTTGATGACTTTGAGACGAGATACTCAAAAGCATCATCGATGACGTCTAGATTTGAATTGAATAGCTTCCACTCCTCAAGCGAACCGATGCAGACCTGCAGATGATCGGGCGAAAGACGGATGCGTTCGTCATCCAAGAATACGCCCGGCCATTTCTTCTTTGCGTCATCAAAGAGGTTCTGAATTGCGGATTTCAACTGGGCGGCCGTGTTCTGATTGCGGAAGCGAAGCGCAGTGCCGCGGCGAAAGGATGTCAATTCATCAAATAACTTGGTAAAGATGAGCTTGAAGACTTCTTCGAAAACGTCCACGCCGGCGTTTGCGAGAACCTCATCCTCCATGTCCTGAATCAACTCCCGAAGCGAAAGGGCGCTTTTGCCCTCATTGATTCGCTCTTCCTCAAGGTCTATCAGTTTTTGGATCGTCCACGGCTGATCCACAACCTGCTCGATAGTTTGATCGGCGCGGGGCAACACATGGATAGGCATAAAGTAGTTTGGATTCTTGCGATGCCAGACCTCGGCAAGCTTGCTGTTACTCCAAAGCGCCAGCGGCGCCCCGGTCGCATGGGCATAGGAACGCAGTTGCTCTTTGCCGTCCTTATAAGTTGATTGCTTAACCTCAATGATAATGTACGGAACCGTAGGACGATCAGCATCGAAGACAACCACATCTGCACGCTTGGAAGTATCTCGACCAAACGTGATGGGGTATTCGACTGCTATGCGCCTTTTTGGATAGGCTAGCTTATCCAAGAGCCGGTTGATCCATAATTGGCGGATCAGCTCTTCCTGTTTCAATGGTACATTTTTTTCCCGAATTAGGCATTTGACAAACAGCGCGGTCTTGCCGCGTGCGTCTTTTTCACTTAGGCGATCTCTAATGGCTTCAAGTTCTGCTTCGGAAAATAGACCGGAGCTAACAACCTCACCCGCCCATTTGTTGAATAGACTTTCCATAAGGATCTTCCCACCCCTGCGATACTCGTATTGTTAGTTCTGCCTTAGCGCAGAGCGCCCCTAATTGTCACGCCCTTGTAGGTCTGGCGCTGCCAACTGCGCGGTCACCGTACGATTCTTCTGTCAAACGGGCCGAGACCCCGGGAGATTACGGTGCCGGGGGATTACGGTGCCAGTTTACTGAATACCCTCGTTTCGCGCGGCACAGTTAGATCTACCGCCCTCACAAATCCACCACCTCCACCCCGCGCCATTTCGCCGTGAGATACTCCGCCACCACGCGCCGGTGGCAGCGGTGCGGCAGCGCCTCGCTGCAGAGCAGGCAGGCGCCGTCCAGTTGCGCGGGGTCGAGCGCCGTCTCGATCCGGCGCCGCGCGATCAGGCGCTTGAAGCGCGCCGCGTAGTCCGGCCAGTCGATCTCGCCCCCCTTTGATCCGGCGGCGCGGTAGGCGCCGAGCCGTTCCGGCGTGGGGGCGAGGGCCGGGATCGCTTCCGTCTCGATGCCGCAGAGTTTGCGGGCGAACCAGGCGAGATCGCCTTCCTTGGCGAAGCCGGCGAGCTGCGAGGTCCGGTTGAGCCGTACGTCGATCAGCCGCCCCATGGTCTATAGCTGTGCCGGCCGCCTTCAGCCACCCGAAGAAATGCGCCGCGCTCGTCCGCGTGAAGCCGATGGTGAAGAGCTTCATCGATCGTATCCGCGAAGTATAGCTTGTCCCCCGAAGCCTTGGCGCAGGGGGATGGTGAAGAGCTTCATGTCGCTCCCGTCGGAATTCTCCATGCTAAAATCATGCGGCGAATCATTCCGTATATACAGAGCTGTATGAATGCCCACCTTCGTCCTCATCCCCGGCGGCTGGCGCGGCGGCTGGTCGCTGACGCCGCTGGCCCGCAAGCTCCGCGCCCTCGGCCACGAAGTCTTCACCGCCACGCTGACCGGCCTCGGCGAGCGCGTGCACCTCGCATCATCCGCGCGGCCCAACCTGGACACGCATATCGCCGACGTCGCCAACCTCCTCAGCTTCGAGGATCTGCACGATGTCGTCCTCTGCGGGCATTCTTACGCCGGCATGGTGGTGAGCGGGGTGGCGGACCGGATGCCGGAGCGGATCGCCGCGCTGGTCTATGTCGATGCCTTCGTGCCAAAGGACGGCGAGGCCTGGTGGGATCTGGCGGGCGATTACTTCCGCAAGCTCGCGATCGACGGCTCGGCGGCCGATGGCTTCAGCGTGGCTCCGCCGCCCTCGCCCGGCGATGCCCGGCGCGTGCCGCATCCCCTCGCGTCTTTCCGCCAGCGCATCCGCCTCACCGGCCGCTGGCAGGAAGTGCGGGAGAAGATGTTCATCTACGCGACCGGCTGGGCCGAGACGCCCTTCACCGCCCAGTATGAACGCCTCAAGGCCGACCCCGCCTGGATTGTGCATTCCTTGCCGACGGGACACGACATCTTCGGCAAGGAGCCGGACGAATTCCTGGCGCTGGTGCAGGAACTGCGCTGCGTCGCGTCGCAATGACACCGCCCCTCCACAGCGCGCAGAAATAAACTTCGAATTCGCCCGCGCGCACCGGACAGGCTGCGCCTATCGTGGTATAGTCCGAGCCGGCCCTCCAAATCGTCCGCCAACCTGCCCGCGGACCTGTCCGCCGAAGCTTTAGCGAAGGCGGAAGCGCGCGGCGCGGGGGTGGTTGCTGTTTGACATCGTGAGCATCGAAGACCCGCGCGACCCGGCGCAAGCGAAGGCCTGCAGTCTCCACTTTGCGCCTGGCCTACAGTCTGCAACGCAGCCCCGACGCAGACAGATTCGAAGATTCCGCGCCGCATTCGCCGCGGATCTGTCGCGCTGCAACGCAGACCCGACGCAGACAGATTCGAAAATCCGCGCCGCATCTGCACCGGCCTACCGCGCTGCAACGCGGACCCGACCCGGACAGAATCAAGCATCTTGCCGCACGGACGCAACGCAGACGGCGCGCAAAAGCCGTGCAGCGACAGGAACTTGGCGCGGTTTCCGGCCCTCCCGGGCGGGCGGGCCCCGTCCGGGTTGGCGCCGGGCGCGGACAGCAGGCCGCAACCCGGACCGGACCCGGACAGAATCACGCAACCCGGACCGGAGGTTTACCGCCGGCCCCAACCCCGACCGGACCCATACCGGAACCCATACAGAACGGCCCGATGTCGACGCCCCGGCCCATCCACCGCACCGTCATCGCAATGAAATTGTCGTCGGGGCGAAATCCTGGCAGGCTCGCGCCGCTCAACCGCGGACGAATCGGATCATGCTGCGCCAACGCATCCTCCCCGCCCTCACCCCCACGCTCATCCCCCCCTTGCTGTCCATCACCGCCGTGCTGTCCATCACCGCCGCGCCGGCGCTGGCCGCCACCGAATGCAAGTCGGTGCCCGGCATCCAGCCCGAGATCGCGCGCTTCCTGAACGAGCTGACCGCGGCGCAGGCGGCGGGGCAGGGGACGCTGCCGCTGACCGATGTCTTCTTCGGCTTCAGCTACGCCACGCCCGACGACCTGAAGGCGTTGGAGCAGCGCGTGACCGTGGACCTCAAGCGGCAGGATGACGCCGGCGGGGGCTACGTGAACAAGGGCGCGGAGATCACGGTCGAGGGCGAGTTCGCCGCCGACCCGACCTGGGTCCGGATGCCGCTCGAGGTGCGCGGCCGCTACGCCTTCGGCGCCGATGGCAGCGTCACCCTGACCTATGATCCGGCGCATACGGTCAAGCTCGGCGAACGCCATCTCGGCATGTTCTTCTTCAAGGACATCCACCACAGCATCATCAAGCGGGACTATGTGGCCTTCTACCTCGACGACAATGCCGGGCCCGATCCCGACCGCTGCTACCACGCCGTGGATTGACCGACCGCCCGCGTCCGCGACCGATTCTCGTGGTTAAGGCCTTGGCCCGGCAGCCGAAACCGCTTGCCCCGGCTGCTACCGCCGGGCGAATATCGCGGCGGGGCAAACTTTGCGGCGGGGCGCCGGGAACATGCGTTTGGGGATCTGGATGCGGCTGGCGGCGCTGCTGCTGGCGGCAACGCTGGCGGGTTGCGCCGCCGGGAATGTCAACCCGGTCACCGGCAAGACGATCTATCCCGGGGTGTCGGCCGCGACCGAGGCCCGCTACGGCGAGAAGCTCAACGTCGAGATGATCGCCGCCTATGGGTTGTATGCGCAGCCCGGGCTGAACGCCTATGTCAGCCGCGTCGGCCAGGCGCTGGCGCAGCACACCGTCCGCAAGGGCGTGAGCTACACCTTCACTATCCTCGATGACGAGGAGATCAATGCCTTTGCGCTGCCCGGCGGCTATGTCTATGTCACCCGCGGCGCGCTGAGCTTCGCCAACAACGAGGCCGAGCTCGCGGCGATCCTCGGCCATGAGATCGGCCATGTCGACGCCTTCCACTTCCGCGGCAAGGAGCGCGATACGGTGAGCGGCGTGCTCAGCGTCCTGCTCAAGCATTCCAGCAAGAACGCCGACGATCTGGCGATGGCGCAGCAGCTGGCCGAGAAGGCGACCGAGTCCACCGCCTATTCGCAGGACCAGGAGTTCGAGGCGGACGCGCTCGGCATCCACTACATGACGCTGGCCGGCTACGACCCGCAGGGAATGGTCGGCATGCTGCAGGCCGAGCATGCGAAGTCCGAGCTCGACGACGGCGGGATGAAGGGCAACCCGGTCGCGCACGACATCTTCGCGCTGGACGAATCGCATCCGGCGACGCCGGCGCGCGAATCCCGCGCCCTGGCGGCGGTGCAGGGCGAGGCCGCGAAGAACGCCGCGCCGGCGCCCGGCCTGGCCCCGAAGACCGATCGCGACGCCTATCTGGCGGCGATCGACGGGATGACCTTCGGCGCCGATCCCCGCGAGGGCAAGGTCGAGGGCCACCGCCTGGTGAACGCGGTGCAGGGCTACAGCTTCGAGGCACCGGACGACTTCGATCTCTGGACCGACCGCAGCGGCGCCTTCGGCGTCGGCCGCAACGCGGCGATGATCCTGGAGACCGACCAGGCACCGGGGGCCCAGTCGATGGTGACCTATGTCGAGACCTCGATCAGCGACGAGATGCCGGTCGCCAACGTGCGCCCGCTGGAGATCGAAGGCTATCGCGGCGCCACCGGCACCGTCGCCATGGACCCCTTCATGATCCGCGTGGCCGCGGTGCGCGACGGCGGCACCAGCAACCGGCTCTACAAGCTGATGTACGTGACGCCCCGCCGCACCTTCAACGAGCTCGACCAGGGCTTCCTGGAATCGCTGAAGAGCTTCCGTCCGCTCGAGGGCGCCGAGGCCAAGCCGGCGCCGGCGCCGCGGCTCCATGTCGTCACCGTGGCCCGCGGCGACACGGTGAAGAGCCTGGCCGAGCGTATGGCGGTCGCCGAGAAGAAGGTCGAGTGGTTCCGCGTGCTGAACGGCCTCGCCGCAAGCGACGAGCTGAAGCCGGGCGACAAGGTGAAGCTGGTGGAGTAGGGCCGGAGCAAGTCTCTCCGGCCCCGGTCCCGGGCGGTCGCCGCTACTCCGCCACCATCTCGCCGGACCCGCCGAACTCCTTCGGGAAGTCCTTCAGCTTCGGCAGGCCGTCCTTCATCCGCAGCACGGTCTCGGCGTAGTTCACATGCACGCCGGGCTTGAAGGCGAGGCTCGGGATGGTCGCGGCATAGACGTCGGTCAGCCCCAGGCCCGGATGGCCGGTCATGATATGGCCGCCGCACTTGGTGCAGAACTGCCGGTCGCTGCTCGGGTTCTTGGTGTGGGTGCCGAGGAAGGCCTGGCCCTTGGTCACCTTCACATTCTCCGGCTTCCACAGGGTGAAGGCGTTGACCGGCCCCGCCGACCAGGAGCGGCAGGAGCTGCAATGGCAATAGCCCATCGCCTCGGGTGCTCCGCTCGCCTCGATCTCCACCGCGCCGCAAAAGCACGCGCCCTTATGCTTGTCCATTTCCGTCTCCTTGCGTTGCTCGCTGTGATTGCTCGCTTCGACCCACGTCGAAGCCGGCGGAGACTGTCCGAGATCGCGCGCATCCTGTAGTGACATTCGACACAGCACGCCGCGCCGCTGGCGCGTTTCGCACCATCCTGGCAAGTCTCCCCCCGCGCGCGTGCCGGCTGCGCGCACCGGCGGCGGCCGTGCTACACTCCGCGGCCTGCCAGCGCGGGAAGCCAGTGAGGGAAGTCATGATCCGAACCGTCGCCGCCGCCGCTCTCCTCGGCGCCGCCCTCGCCCTTGCCGCCTGCCAGCAGGGCGGCGGTCACGGCGGCGGCCCGCGCGCCGCGCCGGATCTCGCCGGCGCCTTCGCCCGGACCTACGGCGCCCAGGTGGCCGATGCCTTTCCCGAGGGGCAGCGCGCCGACGTCGCCCGCTGCATCGGCCAGGCGATGGCCAGCGGCATTCCGCTCAACGACCAGTTCCTGATCTACGACCAGCTCGACACCGGCCGCGCGACGCCCGCCTCGCGGGCGGCGATGCAGCGCTGGATCGGCGGTGCGGTGGCGACCGGGCCGATCCGCAGTTCCTTCACCCAGAGCGGCGGCCCCGGCGGCGATCCGGCCGCGGCGCGGATCGACGGCAACATCCAGCAATTCTGCGCCCAGTACAGGGACCGGCTGATGAAGGCCGGCTATATCGGCGCCCCGCCCGGCGGCGGGCCGGGCGGCGGCTTTTCCAAGGGAAAGTGATCCCGCCCGGCCGGGACCGGCCGGCGCGCTTGCGGCTGGTTTCGGCGGGGGCTGGAACGCGGATTGTAATATTGTCGAAAATCGCTCATGATCCGGCCGCCCCCATTGGGGCCGTCGGCTGCGCAGTCTTTCACCGAAGAGCTGCCGATTTCGTCGCTTCCCGGCATCGCCGCGCTGCGTGAAACCGCATTCCTGGCAACCGTCGTTTGTGAACATAAGGGCTGCCATGGCTTCAGGAAAAGTGAAATGGTTCAATTCGCAAAAGGGCTTCGGCTTCATCCAGCCGGATGACGGCGGCAAGGACGTCTTCGTCCATATCAGCGCGGTCGAGCGCGCCGGCCTCTCCGGACTGAAGGACGGGCAGGCGGTCAGCTATGACGTCCAGGAGGAGCGCGGCAAGGCCGCCGCTGCCAACCTGAAGCTGCTCTGATCGAACAGCCGGGCCGCCGTGCGGATGTGCAATCCGCCCGGCGGCTCCCGGCGCTTCAATAGAAGACGAGCGGCAGGGAAGGGCACGCGACCATGCTGAAACCGACCGAAGCCAAGGCCGAGGAAGCGCGCAAGAAGGCCCGCGAGCTGTTCCAGCGGGACCGCGCCAAGGACGTCGAGATCGTCAAGGAACGCGAGCGGGCGTTCGACGCCCAATCGCAGAAGACCGCGAAACTTAAGGCCCTCCGCCTGGCCCGCGACGCCGCGCAGCAGGCCGCCGCCGAAACCGCCCCGCCGGCCAAGAAGAAGGCCCGCAAGGCCGGCTGATCGCCTTTTCCGTTCCATGCCCGACTTCCTGTTTGACGGACCCGAGAAGGCCGCCACCACGATCCTGCTCGCCCATGGCGCCGGCGCGCCGATGGATTCCGCCTCGATGACGGCAACCGCGAGAGCCTTGGCCGCCGCCGGCTTCCGCGTTGCGCGCTTCGAGTTCGCCTACATGGCCGCCCGGAGGTCGGGGCAGCGCAAGCCGCCGCCGCGGGCCGAGAGCGTGCAGCCGGAATATGCGGCCGCGATCGACGCGCTCCAGGCGAAAGCCAAGCTCATCATCGGCGGCAAGTCGATGGGCGGCCGGGTCGCCAGTATGATCGCCGATGCCGAGTTGGCGAAGGGCCGGATCGCCGGCCTGCTCTGCCTCGGCTATCCCTTCCATCCGCCGGAGAAGCCCCAGCAGCTCCGCACCGCGCATCTCGCCGCTCTGAAGACGCCGACGCTGATCGTCCAGGGCACCCGCGATCCCTTCGGCACGCCGGACGAGGTCGCGGGCTACCGTCTCTCCAAGGCGATCGAGCTGCTCTGGCTCGAGGACGGCGACCATGACTTGAAGCCGCGCAAGTCGGTCTCCGGCTTCAGCGTCGCCGATCATCTGAAGACCCTGGCCGACCGCGTCGCCGCCTGGAGCCGGACGCTCGCATGATCGCCGGCACCACCGACCCGAAATTCTCCCGGGTCCGCGCGGCCTTCGCATCGAACTTCGCCGCCGGCCTCGAGCATGGCGGCGGGGTCGCGGTGGTGCTCGATGGGAAGCCGGTGGTCGAGCTCTGGGGCGGCCATGCCGACGCGGCGAAGACGCGGCCCTGGCGGCAGGACACGCTGATCAACGTCTGGTCCTGCACCAAGGGCGTGGTGGCTTTGGCCGTCGCGATGCTGGTCGAGCGCGGCCAGCTGGACTATGCGGCGCCGGTCGCGCGCTGGTGGCCGGAGTTTGCCGCTGGCGGCAAGGAAACGATCACGCTCGATCTGCTGCTCTCGCATCAGGCGGGATTGAATGGCCTCGCGGTGCCGATGGACGAGGCGGGACTGCTCGCCTGGCATCCCTACGTCGCGGCTCTGGCCGCGATGGCACCGCTGTGGGAGCCGGGCAGCCGGGCGATCTATCACGCGCTCAGCTTCGGCCATCTGGCCGGCGAGCCGCTGCGGCGCGTGGACGGCCGCAGCATCGGCCGTTTCGTCGCCGAGGAAATCGCCGGGCCCCTGGGCGCGGATTTCTTCATCGGCCTGCCGCAGCGCGAGGAGCACCGCGTCGCCGAGATGATCGAAGGGCCGAAGGCCTCCGACTGGGTGCCTGTTGTGCTCGCCTCGCGCTTCCCGCATTCCTGCGCCAATCCGACGCCGATGGCGCTGGCGCCCAACCACCGCGCCTGGCGCGCGGCCGAAGTGCCCGGCGGCAACGGCCAGTCGACCGCTGCGGGCCTGGCGAAGATCTATGGCGCCATGGCCGCCGGCGGCGCCGGCCTGCTGGGCCGCGAGACGATCGCCGAGGCCGCACGGCCGCGGGTGCGCGGCATCGACGAGGGCTTCGGCTCGCCGACCGCCTTCGCCGCCGGCTTCCAGATCGACAACCCGCTCACCGGCAAGGGCGCGTTCGGTCATAGCGGCTGGGGCGGCAGCTACGGCTTCGCCGACCCGGCGGCGAAGCTCGGCTTCGCCTATGTCACCAACCGCATGCTCGGCTTCGACGACGGCATCGACCCGCGCCGCAAGTCTTTGATCGACGCCGTCTACGCCTGCCTCGAGTCCTAACCGGCGGCACACTGAGGCCGGCCGGCGGGGCCGGCGGGACTGCTTCGCGTGGTTCGCGGTTGAATCGCGCGCAGTTTCAGTTTTAGCTTTCGGTCCGTTTCCGAGAACGAAAAACAACCAATTGGGCAGGAACACGCATGAGCACTCCGACCGAGCGAGCGACCCGCTGGCTTTCGGCCTTCTCCTCCGCGCTGGCGGGCAATGACGCTGTCGGCGCGGCGGCACTGTTCGAGACCGAGAGTCACTGGCGCGACCTGATCGCCTTCACCTGGAACATCAAGACCGTCGCAGGCCGCGACGCGATCGCCGACATGCTGAGGGGCACGCTCGCCTCGTCCCGGCCCGGCAACTGGAAGCTCGACGGCGAGGCCACCGAGAAGGACGGCGTCACCGAGGCCTGGTTCACCTTCGAGACCGCGGCGGCGCGCGGCCGCGGCCATCTCCGCCTGAAAGGCGACAAGGCCTGGACCCTGCTGACGACCGCGCAGGAACTGAAGGGTTTCGAGGAGAAGAAGGGCCGCCGGCGCTGGAACGGCGCCGAGCACGGCATTCATCCCGGCCGCAAGACCTGGCTCGAGCAGAAGACCGAGGACGAGGCGACGCTCGGCTATTCGAAGCAGCCCTATGTCGTGATCATCGGCGGCGGGCAAGGCGGCCTCGCCCTGGGCGCCCGCCTGAAGCGGCTCGGCGTTCCGACCATCATCGTCGACAAGAACGAGCGGCCGGGCGATTCCTGGCGCAAGCGCTACAAGTCGCTCTGCCTGCATGATCCGGTCTGGTACGACCATATGCCCTACCTGCCGTTCCCCGACGATTGGCCGGTGTTCTCGCCCAAGGACAAGATCGGCGACTGGCTCGAGAGCTATGCCAAGATCATGGAGCTCAACTTCTGGGGCAAGACCGAGTGCAAGCATGCGCAATACGATGCCGCGAAGAAGGAATGGACCGTCGAGGTCGTGCGCGACGGCAAGCCGGTGACCTTGCGCCCCAAGCAGCTCGTGCTCGCGACCGGCCAGGCTGGCCTGCCCAACATGCCGGACTATCCGGGCATGAAGGATTTCAAGGGCCAGCAGCGCCATTCCAGCCAGCATCCCGGCGGCGAGGACTGGAAGGGCAAGAAATGCGTCGTCATCGGCTCCAACAACTCGGCGCATGACATCGCCGCCGATCTCTGGGAGAACGGCGCCGACGTGACCATGGTGCAGCGCTCCTCGACGCATGTATCGCGCTCGGAGACGTTGATGGAGCTCTTCACCTACCCGCTCTGGGGCGAAGATGCGCTCGAGCGCGGCATCACTTGCGACCAGGCCGACCTGATCGCCGCTTCGGTTCCCTACGCGCTGATGGCCGACCTCCACAAGCCGCTGACCGCGGAAATGAAACGCCGTGACGCCGATTTCTACGCCCGCCTGGAGAAGGCCGGCTTCCTGCTCGACTTCGGCGACGACGAGAGCGGGCTGCCCTTGAAGTACTACCGTCGCGGCTCCGGCTACTATATCGACGTCGGTGCCTCGGAACTGATTTGCAACGGTTCGATCAAGCTGAAGCAGGGCAAGGTCGAGCGGATCACCGCGACCGGCGTCAGGTTCACCGACGGCAGCGAGCTGCCGGCCGACCTGATCGTTTATGCGACCGGCTACGGCTCGATGAACGGCTGGGCGGCATTGCTGATTTCACAGGAAGTCGCCGACAAGGTCGGGAAGGTCTGGGGCCTCGGCTCGAACACCACAAAGGATCCCGGTCCCTGGGAAGGCGAGTTCCGCAACATGTGGAAGCCGACCCAGCAGGAGGCGCTCTGGTTCCACGGCGGCAATCTGCACCAGTCGCGGCACTACTCGCAGTTCCTGTCGCTGCAGTTGAAGGCGCGGATGGAAGGCCTGCCCACGCCGGTCTACGGCCTCGAACCGGCGCACCACCTGAGCTAGGTCAGCGCAAGATCGACAGGCTGACCTGATCCTCGCCCAGCACGCCCGTCCCGGTCGACCGGGTCGGGCCGTCGAGCAGTACCGCCGATCCCGCGCGACCGTCGTCGCAAAGCAGCACGACGACGGTCGTGCCGATCGTCTCCGAGCCGGTGCTGCGGCCGGTGCACCGCGTCCGGTCGCTCTCCATCTCCAGCGAGCCGCCGAAGCTGCCGGGATCGAAGGTGCCGGTGAAGCTTTCGCCGGTGCTGGAGATGCGCGCCTCGACCGTCCGGTTGGCTGCACAGGCGGCGAGCAGGAGCAGGAGCGCAAGGACGGCGGTCGGCTTCATTTTCGATTTTATTCCATCGCGTTGCAAAAAAAGATCCCCGCACCGATCGCGTCGGCTTGAACGCCCAACGGAACGCTTCGCTTCGCCAGTGGGTTCTTCCGGGGCGCAAACGGATCGTCGGGCCATGTCTTCAATCCTGCATATCACGCGCTGCGGAGTCCTGGCATTGGCGGCAGGCCTCACGGCCTGTGCCGTCCCGGATGCCGATGAGAGCATCGCCAAGTCGGCCGCGGAGTCGAAGCCGGTCGTGCAGGGCGCCGAGGGTCCCCTTACACCCGCGGCGAGCCAAGCGCTCATCAAAAGATTGGGAAGCGGCGCCGAGGGCAGCGCGATCCTGCAGCGGCATCTGCAGGTCGAGGAAGGCGTCGCCGGCAGCCCGCTCACCGCCGACAACGCGGTCGAGGTCCTGCGTGACGGCGACCAGACCTTTGCCGCGATGGGGGCGGCGATCAGCGCGGCCCGTGAGACCCTCAACCTCGAATACTACACCATCGAGGATGTGACGCTTGAAACACCGGACGGCAACGGCCGGTTGCTGGCCGATATGCTGGTCGCGAAGCTGCGGCAGGGGGTCGCCGTCAACATCATCTATGACAGCTACGGTTCCAGCGAGACCCCGGACGACTTCTTCGACCGCCTCGAGAAGGCCGGCGCGAAGCTGCTCAGCTTTCATCCCATCGATCCCAGCCCGGCCAACGTCATCGACGGCAACGACCGCGACCATCGCAAGATCCTGGTGGCGGACGGCCGGATCGCGGTGATGGGCGGCGTCAACCTGAGCAAGAGCTACGAGAGCAAATCGCCGGGCAGCGACGACGATGAGGCGGGCGAGGAGAATCCACAAACCGGCCTGCCGCGGCATTGGCGCGACACCTCGATCCGGATCGAAGGGCCGGCGGTGGCCGAGATCCAGAAACTGTTCTTCGTGCACTGGAACGAGGAAGGCGGCGCGAAGTTCGATCAGGCGGCATACTTCCCGAAGCAAAAGGCGGCGGGCAGCCATGTCGTCCGCGTCATCGGCAGCACGCCGAAGCAAGAGATCTCCCGCTACTACGTGACCCTGGTCTCGGCGCTGCGCAGCGCCGAGAGCAAGATATGGATCAGCAATGCCTATTTCGTGCCGACGCCGGACGAAATGGAGGCGCTGCTCGACGCTGCGCGGCGCGGGGTCGATGTCCGGGTGATGGTCCCGGAGAGGAGCGATTCTCCTCCAGCGGTCGAGGCCGCGCGCTCGCATTACAGCGACCTGCTGGAAGCCGGGGTGAAGATCTTCGAGACCCGGAACGTGGTGCTCCATTCGAAGACCGTGACGATCGATGGCGTGTGGTCTGCCGTCGGCTCGTCGAACTTCGATCACCGCAGCGTGCTGTTCAATGACGAGATCGACGCCGTCATCCTGGGGAAGAAGGCGGCCGAGGATCTCGAAGCCATCTTCCAGGAAGGCGAGCAGACCTCGAAGCAGATCGACCAGGCGAGTTGGGAAGCGCAGCGGAGCCTCGGCGACCGGCTGCGCGGGTTCTGGTCCCGCTTGATGGAAGGGCTGCTCTAGCCAAGGACGCACAGGCCTCGAGCCGCGGCCTCCCGGAACCAAAATTCCATTTCCGGGTTTGAATGCTGAATGTGGTTTCGGCGCGAGGTTACAAGAAATTAACCACGCCCACGCCGCAGGCAAGACGCGAGGCCAAACAGGGTGGCGTGCCGATGGACAGAACGGTCAAGTCCCGCAACGCCGTCGCGACGGAGTCCAGGATGATCGCTGAAGGGCCCTGGGCGGTGCTGATCGTCGATGACGACCCCGCACTGCTGGAGACGTTGCGCCGCATGATCGAGTCCGTCGGATATGACGTGCAGTGCGCCGAAGACGCGCGGACGGCGATCGATTCCGTCACCAGCCGCGCGCCGGATATCATCATCACCGATATCTACATGCCGGCCGGCGATGGGTTCGAATTGCTGAACTGGCTGCGCAACAACGGCATCCGGACGCCGGTCATCGCCATGTCAGGCTCAAGCTCGGGCACCGGCGAATACGACCAGCTCTCGGTCGCCGAGCATCTCGGCGCCGCGGCGGTGATCGACAAGCCGTTCCGTCAGTCGAAACTGGTCGAGACCATCGACCGCGTCCTCGCCAATCGCGGCGCCCCGCCGCGTTGAGGTCTCAGTATTCCGCGATCTGCAGCATGACGATGTCCTCGCCGAGCATGCCGGTGCCGACCGCCTGATCCGCGCCGATGGTGAACATCACCTTGCCGGTGCGGCCGTCGCTGCAGGTGAGCGTGGCAACGCCGTTCTCCGTAGAATGGCCGGCGACCTCGCCGGCATTGTCGTTGGGCACCTGCCGGTAGGGCCCGCTGCAGGTCGCGCCGCGGTTGCTGGTCAGCGTGAGCGTGCCGTTGCCGTCGATGCTGCCGGTCGATTCGCCGGTGAAGGTTTCCGGTGCGTGCAGCATCTTGCCTTCGACGTTGCCGGCGCAGCCGGATAAGAGCAGCGCGGCTCCCAGCGGCAACGCCAGGGGCATGAGGCCTTCTATGCGACGGCTTATACGAATCACGTCTCTCACTCTCGTTGATCAGGAATTCAAGTTCCCCTAAACGATGCATGGCGCGTGCCGGTTCCCCGGAAGCGAAACGGGCAGCCCTGGCGCCCGGATCACAAGGCCGTTATGCTTGGGTCGAGCTCGATCCTGGGGACATCATGCGTGCCCGTTCATCCAAGGCGCTGCGAAAATTGCCGCTCTCGCTGACCGCCGAACTGGTGTCCCTGGTCGAGCGCAAGGAGCCGGATCCCGGACCGCTGCCGGACCGCGTCTACCTCACGGAAGCCGACTATGATGCCCTCACGGCGGAGCTGATCGCGGCGCAGAAGGGCGGCCCGCTCTGGATCTTCGCTTACGGCTCGCTGATCTGGCGACCCGAATGCGCCTTCGTCGAACATCATCGCGCGACCGCGCATGGCTGGCATCGCTCCTTCTGCCTGGAGCTGAAGCGCTGGCGCGGCACGCCGGATTGCCCCGGGCTGATGATGGCGCTCGATCACGGCGGCGCCTGCCACGGCGTGCTCTGCCGCCTGCCCGATGACGACCAGTTCGCCCAGCTGGGCAAGCTGCTTCGCCGCGAAATCGATCAGCGTCAGGACCTCGGCGAGCTGCGCTGGATCACCGCCAGGGGCGATCTGGGCAGGGTCCGGGCGCTCACCTTCTACGCCGGACCGCGCGCCAGCTACTATACCGGCAAGCTGCCGGATCGGGAGGTTGCCAGGGTCCTGGCGCGGGCCGCGGGACATCTGGGGTCCTGCGCCAACTATCTTTACCAGACCATCACCAAGCTCGAGGAATACGGCATC
Source organism: Dongia sp. agr-C8 (assembly GCF_054658695.1). Classification (NCBI taxonomy): domain Bacteria; kingdom Pseudomonadati; phylum Pseudomonadota; class Alphaproteobacteria; order Rhodospirillales; family Dongiaceae; genus Dongia; species Dongia sp. agr-C8. The sequence goes on along the minus strand of NZ_BAAGHZ010000002.1, from coordinate 980,379 downwards.
CACGACAGTCATCTCTGGAAACTGCAGGAGATGGTGGCGGAAGAAATCCGCAAGCTCACGCCGCAGCCTTGACCCGGCGGTCAGCGGCCGCCGGTCCACCAGCTGGGCCGAGACGGCGGGCGGGCGCTGGCTTGGGCTTTGGGCCAGGAATGACAATCATTTGCCAAGCCTGTAAAATTGGATTCCTGACCAGGGAATAGCCAGGCATGCAGCCCAGGCCTAAGGGCTTTTCACTCTATGCCTACATCGCAACGCTGTTCGTGGCGCTCCTGTTCGCCTTCGCGGCGGTCACGATCACGGCGCAGTATCTCCAGACCAAGAACATGCTTCTGGTCTCCGCCGGCGCACTGTTCGAGCGTACCGGCGAACAGACCCGCCAAGGCCTCCGCCGCATCACCGAGCCGGCGCTGCTTTCGGTACGCCTGCTGTCGCGCAGCCGGCTGGTCACCGCGCAGACGGAAGAAGCGCGCCTCAGCGCCGTTGCGCTGCTGTTGGAGTCGCTGCGGAGCGGTGTCCAGCTGTCGGCGGCCTATGTCGGCTATGATAACGGCGACTTCATCCTGGCGCGACCGATCGACGCTGGATCCGATTGGGGCATAGCGCTCACACCGCCGAGCGGCGCGATCTATCTGGTGCAAAGCCTGGCGCAGGACGAGACGGGCAAGCGCAGGGGGAGATATCTGTTCTTCGACAAGGGCGGGGCACTGCTCGAGAACCGGGCGATGCCGAACTATACCTATGACCCGCGCCAGCGCGGCTGGTTCAAGGCCGCCGATGGCATCGGCGGTCCCAGCATGAGTGCCCCCTATGTCTTCTTCACCACGCGCCAGGTCGGCGTCACGATCAGCCAGCGCAGCCCGGACGGGCCGGCGGTGATCGGCGTCGATGTCACGCTCGACTATCTCTCCGAGGCGCTGCGTTCATCGAAGTCGACGCCCTATTCGGTGCTCGCAATCGTCGACGAGGCGGGCCATGTGCTCGCCAACAGCGAGACCAAGCAGCCCTCGGCGATGGACGCAAGCGGCGCTCCGGTGCTGCCCAAGATCGCCGACCTGAAGCGGCCGGTCCTGGAGCAGATCGCCGGGCGCTCCTATGCGGCGCAATCGGCGATCAACTCCTTCGAGGTCGATGGAACGCCCTGGCTGACCTACTATGTGCCGCTGATCAGCGGCAAGGAATCGATCTCGCTGGCGATCGCGACGCCGCAGCGCGAAATCCTGGCCGATGCCGACCGCCAGCGCAGCTGGATGCTCGTGATCAGCCTGGCCGCGCTCACGGTCGCGACGCTGGCGGCGCTGGTCATCGCCCGGCTGATCAGCCGCTCGCTCGACCGCCTGACCCGGGCGGCGCGTGAGATCAATGCCTTGAAGTTCGACGGACCGTTCGACGTGCGTTCCTTCGTGGTCGAGATCGACCGCCTCGCTGTGGCGATGGGCGCCATGAAGAACACGATCAGCCGGCTGCTGGCGATCGGGGCTCTGCTCGGCGGCGAGCGGCGCTTCGACCGGCTGCTGGATGAGATCCTGGCCGAGACCATCAGCATCACCGGGGCGCGCGCCGGCTTCGTCTATCTGGCCGAGCCGGACGGCAGCCTGACCGGGGCGCTGGCGCGGTTCGACGGCGGGCAGCTCGGCGGTGCGCCGCCGAACCTGCGGCCGGCCGCGGACGACGATCATCCGGCGCTCCAGGCGGCGATGCGGCGGTCGACCATGGAGACCGAAGTGACATCGGATCAGATGGCGCTCTGGTATCCCGGCTTCGAGCACCGCCAGGCATTCCGTGTCATGGCGCTGCCGCTGAAGAACCGCCAGGGCGATCTGGTCGGCGTGCTGATGCTCTCGCAGAATCCGGAGATCCGCCGCGAGGAGGCGGCCCGCGCCGACGTCCTGGCCTTCGTCGAGGCGGTGTCCGGCACCGCGGCGGTCGCGATCGAGACCAACCGCCTCATCGAGGAGCAGAAGCGGCTGATGCTGGCGATCATCGAGCTGCTGGCCGGGGCGATCGACGCCAAGAGTCCCTATACCAGCGGCCATTGCCAGCGGGTGCCGACCCTGTTGAAGATGCTGGCCAAGGCGGCTGAGGAGGCCGACGAAGGTCCGTTCAAGGACTTCAAGCTGAGCGAGGAGCAATGGGAGGAGCTGCACATCGCCGGCTGGCTGCACGATTGCGGCAAGGTGACGTCGCCGGACCATGTGATCGACAAGGCGACCAAGCTGGAGACGATCACCGACCGGCTGCACGAAGTGCGCATGCGCTTCGAGGTCATCAAGCGCGAAGCGGAGGTGGCCTGCTGGAAGGAGATCGCAGAAGCCGGCCTCGACGGCGAGGCCCGCGAACAGCGCCTGCTGGGCCTGCAGCGGCTGTGGCGGCTGCTGGATGACGAGTTCGCCTTCATTGCCGAAAGCAATGTCGGGGGCGAGTTCATGTCGCCGGAGAAGATCGCGCGCGTGAAAGACATCGCCCGGCGTACCTGGACCCGCACGCTTGACGACCGCATCGGCCTCTCGCACGAGGAGACCGAGCGCAAGGCCCGCACGCCGGCGGCTGCGCTCCCGGTGGTCGAGCCGCTGCTGGCCGACCGGCCGGAGCACATCATATTCCGCGGCGAGCGGGAGCGGATTGCCGCCGACAACCCCTGGGGCTTCAAGGTCGATGTGCCGGAGGTGCTGTACAATCGCGGCGAGATCTACAACCTGACCGTTCCGCGCGGCACCCTGACCGAGGAGGAACGGTTCAAGATCAATGCGCACATGATCGAAACCATCCGCATGCTGCACCGCCTGCCGCTGCCGCGCCACCTACGCAACGTGCCCGAGATCGCCGGCGGGCATCATGAGAAGATGGACGGGACCGGTTATCCGCGGCGTCTCCGGCGCGAGGAGATGAGTGTGGCGGCTCGGATGATGGCGGTGGCCGACATCTTCGAGGCGCTGACCGCCGCGGACCGGCCCTACAAGAAGGCGAAATCGCTTTCGGAGTCCATTTCCATCATGGCGCGGATGCGCGACGATGCGCATATCGATCCTGAGATCTTCGAGCTGTTCCTGACCTCTGGCGCCTATCTCCAGTATGCGGAGCGCCATATGCAACCGGAGCTGATCGACGTGGTTCTTATCGAGCGCTACCTGCGAGCCTGAGGAGCATCCGAATGGTTGAGACGCTGCCGAAGCCGGAGGCCCTGCTGCTGAAGCCGGGCAGGCTGACGCCGAATAACCCGCGCCTTCCGGTGCTGCTCTATCGCAACGCGGTGGAGATTTCCGGCAAGGATCCGGCGGAGAGGTTCGAGGCGATGTTCGACCGCAACGGCTGGCCCGCCGCCTGGCGCAACGGTGTCTACGCCTATCACCATTATCACACCGCCGCGCATGAGGCCCTGGGCTTCGCCGGCGGCAGCGCGCGGCTGCTGCTCGGCGGGCCGGACGGGCAGGAGATCACGGTCAACGCCGGCGATGTTGCGGTGCTGCCGGCCGGCACCGGGCATTGCAAGCTGGAATCGACCGGCGGCTTCCTGGTGGTCGGTGCCTATCCGCCGCAGCAGCATCCCGACCTCAACCGCGATGTCGCGACACCGCAAATGGTCGCGCGGATTGCAGCCTTGTCCTTCCCCGATTCCGATCCGGTCTCCGGGCCCGGCGGCCCGCTGACCCAGCTCTGGAAATAGCTATTTCCAGACCGCCTTCGCAACGCGGAGGAAATTGCCGCCGAGGATGCCGGTGATCTCGGCATCGCTGAATCCGCGCTGCACCATGGTCTCGACGATTTCGGGGAGCTGTTCCGGCGGCAGGTAGAGCGAGGCGGTTTGGTACTCTTCCTTGGGCCAGTATCGACTGTTGCCGCTGACCAGGTCGTCCACATTCTCGGCATCGAAGGCGTAGTCCAATGAGATGCCGACATGCGCCGCGCCGACCAGGCCGGCGACATAGGCGACGTGGTCGACGAAGGTCTTGCTGCTGATGTCGTTGCGGCCGAGGAAGTTGCCGATTCCGTTGATGCCGACAACCCCGCCGGTCCGCGCGCAGGCTTTGATCTGCTCGTCGGTGATGTTGCGCCCGTGCGGCCAGAGCGCCTTGGCGCAGGAATGGGAGAAGATCACCGGTGCCTCCGAAGTCTCCATCGCCTCCATGGTGGTGCGATAGGCGCTGTGCGAGCAATCGACCAGCATGCCGACACGGTTCATCTCGCGGATCACGGCGCGGCCGAGCGCGGTCAGGCCGGTATCGGCGTCGTGGCAGCCGCCGCCGACCAGATTGTTGAGATTGTAGGCGAACAGCATCTGCCGCACGCCCAGCGCATAGTAGACGTTGACCATGTCGGCGCTGCCGTTCAGCGCGTTCATGCCCTCGAGATCGAAGGCGACGGCGAGCTTGCCCTCCGCCTTGGCCCGCAGGATGTCGTCGGCGGTGCGGACGAGGCGGTACTGCTCCGGACGCTGCTGCAGCCAGGCGCGGAAGCCAGCCAGGACCGCGAGGCTGGTCTGCCAGTCGATCACGTCATAGCCGACATTGATCGAGAGATAGTGCACGCCGGATTTCACCCAGCGCTGCAGATTCTCCAGGCGATCGGCGCCGCCGACCGGGTCGAAGCCGGCATGGTCGTCCCAGACCAGGGCCTCGCGATAGAGCTGGCGGGCGCGTTCGCTGATGGCTAGGCCGGGCATGGGTCTCGTGGTCTCCCTGTTGATCCTCAGATGGCGGTATTGCCGCCGTCCACCAGCAAAGTCGTGCCGGTGATGAAGCTGGCCTCGTCGCTGGCGAGGAAAGCGACCGCCGCGGCGATTTCCGGCGGCTGGCCGACCCGGCCCATCGGGATGGCGGCCCCGTTCTCGGCCAGGCCCTCGGCGGCGCTCCGGCCACGCTGGACGATGCCGGAGAGCAGCATCGGCGTCTCGACGTCGCCGGGCGCCACGGCGTTGACCCGGATGCCCTGGCGCGCGTGATCGACGGCGAGCGCGCGGGTCATCTGCACGACGGCGCCTTTCGAGGTGCAATAGGCGAGCTCGGCGCGGCCGGCGACGAAGGCCCAGTCCGAGGCGATGTTGACGATCGAGCCGCCATGGCCGGTGGCATCGAACTGCGCGATCATGCGGCGCACCGCGGCGCGGGAGAAGCGGAACACCGCCTCGACGTTGACCGCCATGACGCGGGCGAAGTCCGCGTCCGAGGTCTCGAGCGCGGTACCGCGATGCACGATGCCGGCGTTGTTGATCAGGATGTCGATCCGGCCGAAGCGCTGCACGGTCTCCTGGACCAGATCGTCGGCGATGCCGGGCGCGGTCACATCGCCGGCGATGAAGCCGGCGCCGAGCTTCTTCGCCAGCTGCTCGCCGCTGTCGCTGTTCCGCCCGGTCAGCAGCAGGCGCGCGCCCTCCGCGGCGAAACGTTCGGCGATGGCCAGACCGATGCCGGAGGTCGCTCCGGTGACCAGCGCTGACTTGCCGTCGAGCCTCTTTGACATTGTACCCTCACAATTTGGCAGACCCGCCACCGGCGCGGTCGCCCCCCTGAGGAAATATCATAGCAAGATCGGCGCATTGTCGCGGACAATCCGCTCCAAGAATCGCCAGGGGAAAGCATGACATCGCAGCACGCGCCGGACAGTCTCTATGCCTGGGGCCGGGTCGCGGCTTCGCTCGGCCTGGCGACCGTGGGCGGGATCGGGCTCTGGGCGCCGGTCGTGGTGCTGACCACGATCGAGCAGGAGTTCAACGTCGGGCGCGCGGGCGGCTCGCTGCCCTATACCGCGACCATGGTGGGCTTTGCGATCGGCGGCATCACCCTGGGTCGCTTGGCCGACAAGTTCGGAATCCTGCTGCCGCTGCTGATCGGTGCCGCTACCTTGGGCCTGGGTTTCATCGCCGGCGCCTTCAGCACCAGCTATTGGCAGTTCATCGCCATCCAGGCGGTCCTGATCGGCATGCTCGGCAGCAGCGCCACCTTCGGGCCGCTGGTGGCCGACACCACCCACTGGTTCCAGAAGCAGCGTGGCCTCGCCGTCGCGATCGTCGCCAGCGGCAACTATCTCGCCGGCACGATCTGGCCGCCGCTGCTGGAATACGCTATCTCGAACTACGGCTGGCGCGACGCCTATCTCGGCATCGGCATCCTCTGCCTGGTCACCATGCTGCCGTTGGCCTTGTTCCTGAAGCGGCGGCCGGCGATCGCCGACTATCATCCCGCCGGCAACGGCGGGGGCAATGGATCCGGTGCGCATCAGCTGCTCGCCGCGCCGAAGTTTCTGCAGCCGCTCCTGATGCTGGCGGGCGTCGCCTGCTGCGTCGCCATGTCGATGCCGCAGGTGCATATCGTCGCCTATTGCACCGACCTCGGCTACGGGCCGGCGCGCGGCGCCGAGATGCTCTCGGTGATGCTGGGAATGGGTGTGATCAGCCGCCTGGGCTCGGGGCTGATCGCCGACAAGATCGGCGGCGTCGGCACGCTGATCCTGGGCTCGGTGCTGCAATGCGTGACCTTGCTGTTCTACATCCCGTTCAACGGCCTGACCTCGCTCTATGTCGTGTCGGCGCTGTTCGGCTTGAGCCAAGGCGGGATCGTGCCGAGCTATGCGCTGATCGTCCGGCAGTACTTTCCGGCGCGGCAGGCCGGGGTGCGGGTCAGCCTGGTGCTGATGTCGACCGTGATCGGCATGGCGATCGGCGGCTGGATGACCGGCCTGATCTTCGACTGGACCGGCTCCTACAGCGCCGCCTTCCTGAACGGCATCGTCTGGAACCTGCTCAACATGGCGATCGCCCTGTGGCTGCTGTTCCGCGGCCGCAAACGCGGTCAGAACGCGTAGAGCGCCAGGCCGATGAGGTGGGTGACGGTCTCGCCGTCTTCCGAGAGCGGCAGCATCATCACGCGGTAGCGCAGATAGCCGCCGCGCGGATCGCTCCAGGCGAGGCTCGCCTCGCGGATCCAGACCTTGCCCTCGAGCGCACCGATATAGTGATGCTCGATCCCGACAATGTCGGCCGTCGCGCCGATCTGATCGACGAAGGCGCCGGCGCGCGTCGGCTCGCGCTCGATGATGGCCTGGCCGAGCAGCCGGAAGCGGAAGCGCGGCGCCGACAAGCCCGGGGTGTCGACGACATCGACCAGGAACACATTGGGCAGCAGCTTCGCGCCGAGCGCGGCCGGATCGATCTCATTGCGAGACGGATAACGGCCCTTCGCGGCAACGAGGGATTCCCAGGTGCGGAGGAACTGGCCCAGCAAGGGCTCGGCCCCGGAGTCGATCAGGCGCCGCGTCGCCGGATCGATGTCGATCCGCCCGACACGCGCGCGGCCCGCGCCCGCTCTGTGGTCGCGTTGGTTGAAGGATGCACTCGGCATGGTTCGCTTTCCTGCGGCGCAGCTGCCCCCACGGCATCAGCCCGCTGGCATTCGACGGTTGATCATCTGAAATGAAACGGGCGCGACCGGATCGGATGCGCGCCCTTCGATTGGCGCAGTGGAATGACGGATGCGCGCGAAATTGGCAACTCCACCGCGGCGCATGTGGGTCATGCAATCCGTGAATGAAAGTTCAAGAAGTCTTTACGCTTCTCACACCGGCCTATGCGCGGGCCGGTTGCGTGCAATAGAAATTCGCGCGGAGGCATCAACAAGCAAGTTTCGTCTCACGCCCGATCACGGTTCCCACGCAAAGGTGATCGGGGGCATGCGCAAATCTCAGCGGCGGCGCCGGACGCAAGGGTGAGTTACCAAATCTGCTCCGGCGCGAGCGGCTCGGCATCCGTGCGAATCCCGAACCGCGCGCGAGTCCGGGCTTCAATGCTCTCGGCCAAGGTTTCCGCCAGCGTCAGCGCATTCGAGAGCTCACTGCGCCCATAGTAGGTCAAATAGTCGCACGCCAGCTCCAATTCGCCGGCAGCGATCAAGGTTTCGGCCGTGCGCAGCACCGAGGGCTGCGCCGCGGCGAGCCGGCGTTCCACCGCGGTCCAGGTTTCCATCACTTCCGGCAGGAAGGTTTCCGGGTTCTGGAACACGAGGTAGAGCAGCCGCTTGAAGACCTGGGCGGCCGAGCGTGTCGACTCGATCCCCTGGGGAATTGCCGAGACTGAATCCGAATTGCCGTTGCGCGCATGGCGCAGATCCATGAAGCGTGAAGCCTCGCCCACGGTGAGATAGCGATGCTGTCGGTATTCCTCCGGCACATCCCGCATGCCCATGAAGACGGGCACGAAGGGCGCCGCCACGGCGCCGACCTGGGTATGCCAGAGATATCGCAAGGCGTCGTGGCGCGGGTGATGCAGCGGCACGACCTGGCCGTAGCCGGCGGTGTCGCCGGTCAGCTTCTCGGTGCGGACCGCCCACATGGCGTCGGCAAGGCCGATCTTTTCCGGCCGCGCGGCCCGCGCCCGCATCTCCGCCTCGATCCACTGCATGCCGGCCCAAGGACCCTTGCCGTCGCCGTAGACCTGGTTGAAGTCGAAGGGCGCGCCGTCGCGGTACCAGCCTTGCTTGCGGGCGAAGGCAACCAGGTGCGGCGCATAGAGGAAATCCGGATGGTCCGGCTGGTCGACCGGAATGACGCCGATGAAGCCGGGGCGCGAAGCGCGGATGCTGTCGGCGCCGAGGCGTTCCGCGGCCCAGAGCTTCTGCCCGCCGGAGCATTCGATCACCACCCAGGCTTCGTCGGGATCGGCGATCAGGTGGGAGTTGCCGCCGTAGTCCGAATAGCCGTGCTCCGCGATCATCGTGGCGATGAGCGCGACGCCCTCGCGCGCGCTGCGGGCGCGCTCCAGCACCAGCCGCGCGAGGTCGCTGTAGTTCGGCCCGGTCTGGGTCGGCGGCGTCATCCCGATGAGATCGGCGCGCGAGGTCGACCAGATGTCGCGCACCGCAACGCCGTGCTCATTGAGGCCGCCGTTGGTGAGCGGCGCCGGCACGCCCTTGTAGTAGGAGTAACTCACCCGAATATGGCGCGCGGTCTCGGCGACCTGGGGAATCTGCAGCAGCAAGCCGGGCAGGTCGGCGGCGGGCGTCACGCCAACGGTGATCATCTCGCCGCCGCCATGGCGCCGCCGGGGCTCGATCTCGAGCCAATGGCTGGAAGGCTCGTCGCCGTAGCCGGCGAGATAGGCGATCCCGTCCGCGGTCAGGTTCTTGCCGATATAGAGGCCGTAACTCATCTGCTGGGTCCCATCGCGCTTATGCTGATGCGTGAATAGCAGACGGCGCCGCGCGATGGAAAGCGGCGACGGGCCTCAGAAGTCGCGCGCCAGGCGGAAGCCGAGCGTGGCCTCTCGGCTGTTGGGACCGGCGCTGCTGCGCATGGCGAAGCGGCTTTGCCAGGCGTTGTTGAGGTAGCCGCTGCCGCGGATGCCGCGCTCGGTGCAGCCGTCTTCGATCCAGGCGCCGCCGTCGGTGGGTGCCCCGGCATAGCTCGGGTGATAGCAATCGGCGACCCATTCCCAGACATTGCCGATCATGCCTTTCAAGCCGAAGGCGTTCGCAGCGAGGGCATCGACCGGCGCGGTCTGCGCGAAGCCGTCGTCGCAGGGCAGCCCATCCTCGACGGTCGGATACTTCGTCTTGCCGCTGGCGTCGAAGACATTGGCGGCGCGGCAGCCGTTCTTGGCGAAAGGCTCCTCGCCCCAGGGCCAGCTGCCGTTGCGCCCCGCACGCGCGGCGTATTCGAACTCCTGCTCGCTCGGCAGGCGATAGCGCTGCCCGGTCTTTTGGCTGAGCCAGGCGGCGTAATCCTGCGCGTCGGTCCAGCTGACGCAGACCGCGGGATGCCGTCCGCCCTGCTCGAAGCCGGGCCGCATGAAATCGGCATTCGCATCGCTGACGCCTTCGCCGCCGTCGGCGATGAAGCAGCCCTTCCCGCCCTCGCGTTTGGTCTGCAGCACGAAGGCGGCATAGTCGTCGCGCGCGACTTCGGTCGTCATCAGCGCGAAGGGCAGCGGAATCGTGACCTCGGTCTGCGGTCCCTCGTTCTCGCGGTGGTTCCCGTCCGAGGCCGCAGAACCGAGCATGAAGCGGCCGGCCGGCACCACCATCATCTCCGGGCAATCGGCACAGTCGGTGAAGGGCTGGCCGGACGGAGCTGGCAGCGCCAGGGTCTGGCCGCGGGTGACCGGCTCTGGCATCGGCGCGGGTGCCGGTGGCACGGCTGCCGCTTGCGCGGGTGCGGGCGCCGCGACGACCGGTGCATCGCCCGGCGCCTTGAAGTAGAACTCGCCGGTGAGCGACGAGGAGTCCCAAGGCACCTGCTTGTTGCCCGTCTGGCTCATCACCTCGACCCGGACCTGGCGGAACAGCAGCTCCAGCGGCAGCTGCTGGCTCTCGATCGCGGCGGCGAGCGCCTGCGAATAGGGGCTGTTGCTGCCGGCGCCGTCGAGCGCCACGGCGCCCGGCGCGGTCGAATAGGCGATGAAGCTGCCGGTCGGCGCGTCCATGCGGGCGAGCCCGTTCTCCAGCGAGCGGGTGCCCGGCGGCAGCGGATTGTTGCGGCAGGCGTCGAGGATGATGATGTTCATCCGGTTGCCGGCGAATTCCATCTGCTTAAGCACCCAGTTGGCATCGACCGCTTCCATCTCGACATCGGCCTGGTTCTGGATTGCAGCGCCCGACGGGACCAGGAAGTTCTTGCCGTCCACCTGCACCCCGTGGCCGGCGTAGTAGAAGAGACCGACGGTATCGGCGCCGGCAGCAGCCAGCGATTGCCCGAAATCGGCGAAGGCGCGCTTCATCGCCTTCTGATCGGCATCGATCACGGTGGTGACGGCGAAGCCGGCCGACTGCAGCGCCTTGGTTATGAGGGTGGCGTCGTTCGGCGCATTGGCGAGCGGGCCGATTCCGCCGCCATAGCTGCCGTTGCCGATGACGAGCGCCAGGCGCGTCTCGGCTGCGGCCGGAAGCGCGGCCGCGATCAACAACAACCAGATGATGGAGAAGATCCGAAACGGATGCTTCGCCATGGACCCCAGCGCTCCTACCCGAAGGTGAAGGTCGATCCTAGTCGAGATCCCGCGCCAGGCGGAAGCCGATGGATGTCTCCCGTCCGTTGGATGTCGCGGCCCAACGCGCGCTCAGCCGCGAATCCCAGGGATTCTCCAGCCAGGCGCCGCCGCGCATGGGCTGGAACGGACCATCCTCCGCCTTGCCTTCGATCGGCGTCTCGCAGCCTTCCACCCAGGCGGAGCCGTCGGTCGGCGCGCCCTGGTAGGTATTGTGGTAGCAGTCGCCGACCAGCTCCCAGACATTCCCGAGCATGTCATAGATGCCGAAGGCATTGGCCGGGAACGATCCGACCGGGGCGGTGGTGGTGAACTTGTCGTCGCACCCCAGGGCTTCGTTGATCGGGTATTTCTTATGCCCACTGGCATCCATCGCGTTGATGAACCGGCAGCCGTTCGCGCTGATATCGTTGCCCCAGGGATAAGACGTCTTCTTGCCGGCGCGCGCGGCGTATTCCCATTCGGCTTCGCTCGGCAGGCGGTACTGCTTGCCGGTCTTTTCGCTCAGCCAGGCCGCGTAGTCGGCGGCGTCGTAGCCATTGACGCAGACGACGGGGTGGTTGCCCTGCTGGTCGATGCCCGGATGCAGGTAGTCGCCCTTTTCGTCCCACTTGCCGTTCCCGCCATCCGATTGCTGGCAGCCGCCGCTGGTGTCGCGCGCGGTGGCCAGGACGAAGGCGTCGAATTGATCGCGGGTGACTTCCTTGGTCATGATCGCGAAGGATTTGACGTCGACCTTGTGGGCGGGCTTCTCCTCCGGACGATTGGCCTGGTCGCCCGTGCTGACGCCCATGCTGAAGCTGCCCGCCGGGACCGCGACCAGTTCGGGGCAGTCGGGGCAGTCGCGGAACACCTTGCCGGGCGCCACTGCCGGTTCCGGCGTGCGGCTGGTGCCGACGGCATCGCCGGTGCTGGGCGCCGGCGCCGGGGCAGGGGCCAGCACCGCGGTCTGCTGCGCGGGCGCGGATCCGTCCGGTTTCTTGAAGTAGAACTCGCCGGTTAGGGATGACGCATCCCAGGGGACCTGCTCCTCGCCGGTCGCGTTCATCACGTTGACCCGGACATTGCGGAACAGCTGCTCCAGCGGCACGGCGTCGCTCTCGATCGCCTTGGCCAGGGCGGCGGAATAGGGGCTGTTCGAACCCTTGCCGTCGACCGCGGTGGCACCGGGAGCGGTCGAATAGGCGAGGAAGCTGCCCTTCGGCGCGTCCATGCGGGCCAACCCCTTGTCGGCCGAACGCTTGTCACTCGGGAGCGGGTTGTTGCGGCAGGCGTCGAGGATGATGATGTTCATGCGGTTGCCGGCGAACTCCATCTGCTGGAGCACCCAGTCGGCATCGACCGCTTCCATGTCGACGTCCTTGGCGTTCCTGATCTCGGCCTTGGTCGGGATGAGGAAGTTCTTGCCGTCCACCTGGACGCCGTGGCCGGCGTAGTAGAAGAGGCCGACGGCATCCTTGCCCTTGCTGGCGAGTTTCTCCCCGAAATCGGCAAAGGCCCGTTTCATCTGCTTCTGGTCGGCGTCGAGCACCGTCGTGACCTCGAAGCCGGCGCCCTTCAGTGCCTTCTCGATCAGCTTGGCGTCGTTCTTCGGATTGGGCAGGCTGCTGAAGGTGGAGCCGTAATCGCTGTTGCCGATGACCAGGGCGACCCGGGCCTCGGCCGCTGCCGGACCGGCCCAGGTCAGCAGGCCCGCCAGCAATAAGGAGAGAACGCCCCAAAGTCGCACTGTCGACCTCGTCCACCCATGACCACGACTAAACGAGGCTATGACTGGCGTCCTTCCGGGACAAGTTTAACTATATTTGGAAGCTCACATTGGGGTAGAGGTCGCGCGGGTTCTGCGGGTCCGGAGGGCGGGATCGGGGCGTGGAATGGGTGCATGCACAGATTCGCAAGACTCGCACTAACCCGCTGGTTTTCCTTGCGAATCGGCCTCTCCGCTTTTCCTTGACGCCCCATGCCCGAATCAATATATTCCGCGCGCCTTTGACGGGGCAGGTGGTGGTTCCAGCCGTCCTCCGGGATGCAACGAACCAGACGCTGCCCCCCTACAAAGCATTGAAATTACATAGCTCTCTCAGTTTGAGGGCAGGCGTACAAAGAGACCGCATCGAGGTATAGCCCGAGAGGGCAGGCCTGGATGTCGGTCGTTTCGCGTATCGCTGTTTGGAAAAGCGCCCGATGGACACGGTCCGGACGCGCACGAGGTGAGGACTAAGAATGCCGACGATCAACCAATTGATCCGTAAGCCGCGCTCGCCACTGGTTGGGCGAAACAAAGTGCCGGCTCTCCAGGCGAACCCGCAGAAGCGTGGCGTTTGCACCCGCGTTTACACGACGACCCCGAAGAAGCCGAACTCGGCGCTCCGTAAGGTCGCCCGCGTCCGCCTCACCAACGGTTTCGAAGTCACCTCCTACATCCCCGGCGAAGGCCACAACCTTCAGGAACACTCGGTCGTCATGATCCGCGGCGGCCGCGTGAAGGATTTGCCGGGCGTTCGCTATCACATCATCCGCGGCACGCTCGACACCCAGGGCGTCAAGGACCGCAAGCAGCGCCGTTCGAAGTACGGCGCCAAGCGGCCGAAGTAAGGAGAACGCGCAATGTCCCGTCGTCACGCTGCCGAGAAGCGCGAAGTCCTGCCGGACGCCAAGTATGGCGATATCGTGCTCACCAAGTTCATGAACTGCCTCATGTACCAGGGCAAGAAGTCGGCTGCCGAGACCATCGTCTACGGCGCCATGGCCCAGGTCGAGAAGAAGTCCAAGGGCGATCCGGTGAAGGCCTTCCACGAGGCGCTCACCAACGTGAAGCCGCATCTCGAAGTCCGCTCCCGCCGCGTCGGCGGTGCGACTTACCAGGTGCCGGTCGAAGTCCGTCCCGATCGCGCCCAGGCGCTGGCGATCCGCTGGATCATCGCCACCGCGCGCGGCCGTTCCGAGCAGACCATGACCGACCGCCTCGCCGCCGAGCTGCTGGATGCCGCCAACAACCGCGGCGCCTCGGTGAAGAAGCGCGAAGACACCCATCGCATGGCGGAGGCCAACAAGGCCTTCTCCCATTACCGCTGGTAATAACGGCGGCTTAGGAACGCATCATGGCGCGCACCACTCCACTCGATCGCTACCGCAACATCGGCATCATGGCTCACATCGATGCCGGCAAGACCACGACCACGGAGCGAATCCTCTACTACACCGGCAAGTCCTATAAGATCGGTGAAGTCCATGAGGGCACTGCCACCATGGATTGGATGGAGCAGGAGCAGGAGCGCGGCATCACCATCACTTCGGCCGCGACGACCTGTTTCTGGCGCGACCACCGCATCAACATCATCGACACCCCGGGCCACGTCGACTTCACCATCGAGGTCGAGCGCTCGCTGCGCGTCCTCGACGGCGCCGTCACCGTGTTCGACTCGGTTGCCGGCGTCGAGCCGCAGTCCGAGACCGTGTGGCGCCAGGCCGACAAGTACGGCGTGCCGCGCATCTGCTTCGTCAACAAGATGGACCGCATCGGCGCCAACTTCGACCGTTGCGTCGACATGATCGTCGATCGCCTCGGCGCGAAGCCGATGGTGATCCATCTGCCGATCGGCGTCGAAAGCGATTTCGCCGGCCTGGTCGACCTGGTGCAGATGAAGGGCATCGTCTGGAAGGATGAGAGCCTGGGCGCGGAATTCGTGGTCGGCGACATTCCCGAGGATATGAAGGCCCGGGCCGAGGAATATCACCACCGCCTGGTCGAGATGGCCGTCGAGCTCGACGACAAGGCGATGGAAGCCTATCTCGAGGGCAAGCAGCCCGATATCGACACCCTGAAGAAGCTGATCCGCAAGGGCACCATCGCCGGGACCTTCGTGCCGGTGCTGTGCGGCTCCGCCTTCAAGAACAAGGGCGTGCAGCCGATGCTGGACGCCGTCATCGACTACCTGCCGTCGCCGCTGGACGTGCCCGATGTGAAGGGCGTGGAAGTGGACGGCGACAAGGAAATGACCCGCAAGAGCTCGGACGACGAGCCGTTCGCGGGCCTCGCCTTCAAGATCATGACCGATCCGTTCGTCGGCTCGCTGACCTTCGTGCGCGTCTATTCCGGCGTGCTGAATGCGGCGACCCAGGTCATGAACACGGTGAAGGGCGACAAGGAGCGGGTCGGCCGCATGCTCGCCATGCACGCCAACTCCCGCGAAGACATCAAGGAAGCCCGCGCCGGCGACATCGTGGCGCTCGCGGGCCTGAAGGCGACCACCACCGGCGACACGCTCTGCGATCCCGCGCACCCGATCGTGCTCGAGCGCATGGAATTCCCGGACCCGGTCATCGAGGTCGCGGTCGAGCCGAAGTCGAAGTCTGACCAGGAGAAGATGGGCGTCGCCCTGCATCGCCTGGCGCAGGAAGACCCGTCGTTCCGCGTGTCGGTGGATCACGAGAGCGGCCAGACCATCATCAAGGGCATGGGCGAGCTTCATCTCGAGATCATCGTCGATCGCATGAAGCGCGAGTTCAAGGTCGAGGCCAACGTCGGCGCGCCGCAGGTGGCGTACCGCGAGACCATCACCAAGACCGTCGAGCACGACTACACCCACAAGAAGCAGACCGGCGGCTCCGGCCAGTTCGCGAAGGTGAAGATCCGCTTCGAGCCGCTGGCTCCGGGCAGCGGCTTCGTGTTCGAGAACGACGTGGTCGGCGGCACGGTGCCCAAGGAATACGTCCCGGGCGTCGAGAAGGGCCTGAAGCTCGCCAAGGAATCCGGTGTGATCGCCGGCTTCCCGATGATCGACTTCAAGGCGACCCTGATCGACGGCCAGTACCACGACGTTGACTCGAACGTCATGACCTTCGACATCGCCGCGCGCGCTTGCTATCGCGAAGGCATTCCGAAGGCCGGTCCGAAGTTGCTCGAGCCGATGATGAAGGTCGAGGTCGTGACCCCGGAAGAGTATCTCGGCGACGTGATCGGCGATCTGAACAGCCGGCGCGGCCAGGTGCAGGGCATGGACAGCCGCGGCAACGCGCAGGTGGTCAGCGCCATGGTGCCGCTCGCCAACATGTTCGGCTACGTGAACAACCTGCGGTCCATGAGCCAGGGCCGCGCGCAGTACACGATGCACTTCGATCATTATGAGCAAGTGCCGCAGGCGGTTGCGGACGAAGTCCGCGCCAAGATGGCGTAACGCGGCTAGGAACGGAGCAGTCCAATGGCGAAAGCTAAGTTTGAGCGGAACAAGCCGCATTGCAATGTTGGCACGATCGGTCACGTTGACCACGGCAAGACGTCGCTGACGGCGGCGATCACGAAGGTGCTGGCGGAGACCGGCGGTGCGACGTTCACCGCGTACGACCAGATCGACAAGGCGCCGGAAGAGCGCGCCCGCGGCATCACGATCTCGACCGCGCATGTTGAATACGAGACCAAGAACCGGCACTACGCGCACGTGGATTGCCCGGGTCACGCCGACTACGTGAAGAACATGATCACGGGTGCGGCGCAGATGGACGGGGCGATCCTGGTGGTGAGCGCTGCCGACGGCCCGATGCCGCAGACCCGCGAGCACATCCTGCTGGCGCGCCAGGTCGGCGTTCCGGCGCTGGTGGTGTTCATGAACAAGGTCGACATGGTGGACGACCCGGAGCTGCTCGACCTGGTCGAGCTGGAAGTGCGCGAGCTGCTGACCTCCTACCAGTTCCCGGGCGACAAGATCCCGGTGATCCGTGGCTCGGCGCTCTGCGCGCTGGAAGACAAGCAGCCGGAGATCGGCCATGACGCGATCCTGAAGCTGATGCAGGCGGTGGACGAGTACATCCCGCAGCCGGAGCGTCCGAAGGATCGTCCGTTCCTGATGCCGATCGAAGACGTGTTCTCGATCTCGGGCCGCGGCACCGTGGTGACCGGCCGTGTCGAGCGCGGCATCGTGAAGGTGGGCGAGGAAGTCGAGATCATCGGCCTGCGCCCGACCGTGAAGACGACGGTGACCGGCGTCGAGATGTTCCGCAAGCTCTTGGACAGCGGCGAGGCGGGCGACAACATCGGCGCTCTCCTTCGTGGCACCAAGCGCGAGGAAGTCGAGCGCGGCCAGGTCCTGGCCAAGCCGGGTTCGATCACCCCGCACACCAAGTTCAAGGCCGAGGCCTACATCCTGACCAAGGAAGAGGGCGGCCGCCACACGCCGTTCTTCACCAACTACCGCCCGCAGTTCTACTTCCGCACGACCGACGTCACCGGCACCGTGCAGCTGCCGGCGGGCACCGAGATGGTGATGCCGGGCGACAACATCTCGATGGAGGTGCATCTGATTGCGCCGATCGCGATGGACGAAGGCCTCCGCTTCGCGATCCGCGAAGGCGGCCGCACCGTCGGCGCCGGCGTCGTTGCCAGCATCATCGAGTAAAGGCACCTAGACGATGGACAGCCAGAATATCCGCATCCGCCTCAAGGCGTTCGACCATCGCGTTCTCGATCAGTCGACGAACGAGATCGTGATCACGGCGAAGCGCACCGGCGCCCAGGTCCGCGGCCCGATCCCGCTGCCGACCCGCATCGAGCGTTTCACGGTGAACCGTTCGCCGCACGTGGACAAGAAGAGCCGCGAGCAGTTCGAGATCCGGACGCACAAGCGCTTGCTGGACATCGTCGATCCGACCCCGCAGACCGTGGACGCGCTGATGAAGCTCGACCTCGCCGCGGGCGTCGATGTCGAAATCAAGTTGAAGAACTGAGGCAGCCATGCGTACCGGTCTCCTCGCCCAGAAGCTGGGCATGACCCGCATCTTCGCCGCTGACGGCAACCATGTGCCCGTTACCGTGCTGAAGGTCGACCATTGTCAGGTCGTCGCGGTCCGCACCGACGAGACGAACGGCTACAATGCCGTGCAGCTCGGCGTCGGCAAGGCGAAGGTCAAGAACGTCTCCAAGGCCCAGCGCGGCCACTTTGCGAAAGCCAAGGTGGAGCCGAAGCAGAAGCTCGCGGAATTCCGGGTCTCCAAGGAGAATCTCCTGGAAGTCGGCGCCGAGCTCTCCGCCGCGCATTTCGTCACCGGGCAGTTCGTCGATGTCGTGGGCACCACGATCGGCAAGGGCTTCGCCGGCTCGATGAAGCGCTGGAACTTTGGCGGCCTGCGCGCCACCCACGGCGTCTCGGTCTCGCACCGCTCGCACGGTTCGACCGGCAACCGCCAGGATCCGGGTCGTACCTTCCCGGGCAAGAAGATGGCCGGCCACCTCGGCGTCGAGCGCGTCACGCAGCAGAACCTGAAGATCGTCGAGACCGACGTCGAGCAGGGCCTGATCTACGTGCACGGCGCGGTCCCCGGCCATGAAGGCTCCTACGTCCTGGTGAAGGACGCCGTGAAGCGCGCTCTGCCGAAGGAGGCGCCGAAGCCGGCCGCCCTCAAGGGCAAAGCCGAAGCGGCCGCCTAAGGAATCGCGATCATGAAACTCAAGATCACCGACATCGACAGCAAGGCCCATGGCGAGCTCGACCTCGCCGACGAGGTCTTCAAGGACATCTTCGGCCGTCCGGTCCGCCGCGACATCCTGGCCCGTTGTGTGAACTGGCAGCTGGCCAAGCGCCGCTCCGGCAATCACAAGACCAAGGAGATCGGCGATATCTCCGGCACGACCAAGAAGCCCTATTCGCAGAAGGGCACCGGCCGCGCCCGCCAGGGTTCGCTGCGCTCGCCGCAGTTCCGCGGCGGCGCGACCATCTTCGGCCCGGTCGTGCGCAGCCATGCCCACGACCTGACCAAGAAGGTCCGCAAGCTGGCGCTGAAGACCGCGCTGTCGTCCAAGGTGAAGGACGGCAAGCTGATCATCTGGAACGGCACCACGGGTGCCACCGGCAAGACCAAGGACCTGACGGCGAAGCTGAAGACCCTCGGCCTGAAGTCGGTGCTGGTGATCGACGGTCCGGCGGTCGATGAGAAGTTCGCGCTGGCTGCGCGCAACATCCCGAACGTGGATGTGCTGCCGCAGCAGGGCGCCAATGTGTACGACATCCTGCGCCGCGACACCCTGGTCCTGACCAAGGCTGCCGTGGAGCACCTGGTGGAGCGTTTGAAATGAGCCGCGCGCGCAAGATCGAAAAGCCGGTCGTGAAGCTCGACGAAGCCCAGATGCTGACGATCATCCGTCGCCCGGTGGTGACGGAGAAGTCGACGCAGGGCTCCGAGCACAACCAGGTGACCTTCCGCGTTCCGCTGGAAGCGACCAAGCCGGAGATCAAGGCGGCGGTCGAGACTGTCTTCAAGGTGAAGGTGAAGGCGGTCAACACGCTGCGGGTCCAGGGCAAGACCAAGCTGTGGCGCGGTCGCCCCGGCAAGCGCAACGATTTCAAGAAAGCCGTGGTGACCCTGGTCGAGGGCAACACCATCGACGTGACGACGGGAATCTGACGCCATGGCATTGAAGACTTTCAAGCCGACTTCCGCTGGCCGCCGCCAGCTGGTCATCGTCGATCGGTCCGAGCTCCACAAGGGCGGACCGGTCAAGGCGCTGACCGAGGGCAAGAAGCGCAAGGGCGGCCGCAACAATTACGGCCGCATCGTGAACTTCCGCCAGGGCGGGGGTCACAAGCAGCGCTATCGCATCGTCGATTTCAAGCGCCGCAAGTTCGACGTGACCGCGACGGTGGAGCATCTCGAGTACGATCCTAACCGCACCGCGTTCATCGCGCTGATCAAGTATTCGGACGGCGAGCAGGCCTACATCCTGGCCCCGCAGCGCCTCAAGGCCGGCGACCAGGTCGTCTCCGGCGAGCGCGTGGACGTGAAGCCGGGCAATGCGATGCCGCTCCGGAACATCCCGGTCGGCACCATCGTGCACAACGTCGAGCTGAAGCAGGGCCGCGGCGGCCAGATGGCCCGCTCCGCCGGCACCTACCTGCAGCTGGTCGGCCGCGACCAGGGCAACGCGCTGCTGAAGATGCCCTCGGGCGAAGTCCGCATGGTCAAGGCCGAGTGCATGGCCACGATCGGCGCGGTCTCGAACCCGGACCAGCAGAACGTCTCGATCGGCAAGGCCGGTCGCGCGCGCTGGCTCGGCAAGCGCCCGACCGTCCGCGGCATCACCATGAACCCGGTCGATCACCCGCACGGTGGTCGTACCAACGGCGGTCGTGCCTGGGTCACCCCGTGGGGTAAGCCGACCAAGGGCAAGAAGACCCGTCACAACAAGAAGACCGACGGTCTCATTCTCCGCCGCCGTCAGGCCGCGAAGAAGAAGCAGTAAGGAAAGCGAAGATGGCGCGCTCCGTATGGAAAGGTCCGTTTATCGACGGCTATCTGCTGAAGAAGGCAGAGGCGAGCCGTGGCAGCGGACGCAACGAAGTGATCAAGACGTGGTCGCGTCGTTCGACCATCCTGCCGCAGTTCGTCGGCCTGACCTTCGGTGTCTATAACGGTCACAAGTTCCTGCCCGTTCTGGTCACCGAGAACATGATCGGCCACAAGTTTGGTGAATTCTCGCCGACCCGGACCTTCACCGGTCACACCGCGGTCGACAAGAAGGTGAAGAAGGCGCCGTCGGCATGAGCAAGCAAAAGACCGAGCGCAAGCTGAAGGACAACGAGGCGCAGGCTGTCGCCTCGGTGGTCCAGACCACGCCGCGCAAGTTGAACCTGGTGGCGGGGATGATCCGCGGCATGGGCGCCCAGCCGGCGCTGGCTGCGCTCACCTTCTCGAAGAAGCGCGCCGCCGGCGACGTGAAGAAGGTGCTGCAGGCCGCGATTGCCAACGCCGAGAACAACCACCAGCTCGACGTCGATCGCCTGTTCGTCGCGGAAGCCTATGTGGGCGGCAGCTTCAAGCTGAAGCGCTTCGCCGCCCGCGCCAAGGGCCGCGGCGTCCGCGTCGAGAAGAAGTGGAGCAATCTGACGGTCGTCGTGCGCGAGCGCGCCGAAGCCGAGGAGACGAAGTAATGGGTCAGAAGGTCAATCCGATCGGCCTGCGGGTCGGTATCAACCGGACCTGGGACAGCCGCTGGTTCGCTGGCCGGGATTACGCGCAGCTCCTCCATGAGGATCTGAAGCTGAAGGAATACCTGCGCGACCGTCTGGCCCAGGCCGGCATCTCGAAGATCATCATCGAGCGCCCGGCGAAGAAGGCCCGCGTCACCATCCACTCGGCGCGCCCGGGCGTGGTGATCGGCAAGAAGGGCGCCGACATCGAGAAGCTGCGTTCCGATCTCGCCAAGATGACCGGCTCGGAAGTGAGCCTGAACATCGTCGAGATCCGCAAGCCCGAGATCGACGCCAAGCTGATTGCCGAGAACATCGCGCAGCAGCTCGAGCGCCGCGTCGCCTTCCGCCGCACCATGAAGCGCGCGGTGCAGTCGGCGATGCGCCTGGGTGCCCTCGGCATCCGCATCAACTGCAGCGGCCGTCTGGGCGGCGCCGAGATCGCCCGCATGGAGTGGTACCGCGAGGGCCGCGTTCCGCTGCACACGCTCCGCGCCGAGATCGATTTCGGCGAGGGTACGGCGAAGACGACCTACGGCACCTGCGGCGTCAAAGTCTGGGTGTTCAAGGGCGAGATCATGGCGCATGACCCGTTGGCGACCGATAAGCGCGCCAGCGAAGCTCAGCCCGCGCGCTAACGAGGAATTGGGACCATGCTTTCTCCGAAGCGAACCAAGTTCAGAAAGGCCCACAAGGGCCGGATCCACGGCAAGGCGAAGGGCGGCTTCGAGCTGAACTTCGGCGCCTACGGCCTGAAGGCCGTCGAGCCGGGCCGTATCACCGCGCGCCAGATCGAGGCGGCCCGCCGCGCGATCACGCGCCACATGAAGCGCGTCGGCAAGGTCTGGATCCGCGTCTTCCCGGACGTGCCGGTCAGCCGCAAGCCCGCCGAAGTCCGCATGGGCTCGGGCAAGGGCTCGCCGGAATACTGGGTGGCGCGTATCCACCCGGGCCGGATCATGTTCGAGATCGACGGCGTGCAGAAGAACCTCGCCGTGGAGGCCTTCGCGCTCGCATCCGCCAAGCTGCCGATCAAGGCGCGCATGGTCACCCGCCTGGGTGACGAGTAGGAGATCGGATCATGAAGGCAGAAGATCTGCGCATTAAGAGCGAAGACCAACTGAAGGCCGACCTGGTGTCGCTGCAGAAGGAGGCGTTCAACCTGCGCTTCCAGCGCGCCTCGGGTCAGCTGGAGAACACCGCCCGCGTGCGCGCCGTCCGGCGTGACATCGCACGGGTCGAGACCTTCCTGCGCCAGAAGGCGCAGGCCAAGGCCTCCTGAGCGGCGCGGGTAGAGGAGAAGAGAGATGCCAAGGCGAGTCCTGCAAGGCACCGTGGTGAGCGACAAGAACGCGAAGACCGTGATCGTCTCGGTCGAGCGTCGCGTCATGCACCCGGTCTACAAGAAGTTCATTCGTCGCTCGAAGCGCTTCCAGGCGCATGACGAGGCGAACGCGTGCAAGGTCGGCGACGTGGTCTACATCCGCGAGTGCCGCCCGATTTCGAAGAACAAGCGCTGGGAAGTGGTGTCGGCGGCCGAGGCTTCGGTCGTTGCGAACGCCGCCAATTCCTCCGCGTCCGCGCAGTAAGAGGACCCAACCATGATCCAGATGCAGACGAACCTGGACGTTGCCGACAATTCCGGCGCGCGCCGCGTGCAGTGCATCAAGGTGCTGGGCGGTTCCAAGCGCCGCACCGCCAGCGTGGGCGACGTGATCGTCGTCTCCATCAAGGAGGCGATCCCGCGCGGCAAGGTGAAGAAGGGCGACGTGCACCAGGCGGTGATCGTCCGGACCGCGAAGGAAATCCGCCGGACCGACGGCAGCTCGATCCGCTTCGACCGCAACGCGGCGGTGCTGATCAACAAGCAGGGCGAGCCGATCGGCACCCGCATCTTCGGCCCGGTGACCCGCGAGCTCCGCGCGAAGAAGTTCATGAAGATCATCTCGCTGGCACCTGAAGTGCTGTGAGCGGGAAGGACCGGTAGAAAATGGCGACGAAGCTGAAGATCAAGAAGGGCGACAAGGTGGTTGTGATCACCGGTCGCGACAAGGGCAAGACCGGCGAGGTCATGAAGGTGCTCCGCGAGGAGAACCGGCTGATCGTGCAGGGCGTCCACATGGTGAAGCGCCACCAGCGCCAGACCATGCAGGCGCAGGGCGGGATCATCGAGAAGGAAGCCTCGATCCACGTCTCCAACGTCGCCCATATCGACCCGAAGACCCAGAAGCCGACCCGCGTCGGCTACCGGATGGACGGCGAGCGGAAGATCCGCGTCGCCCGTCGTTCCGGCGAAGCGATTGATTGAGGAGGCCTGATATGGCTGCCCGTCTGCAAGACCACTACAAGAAGGTCGTCCGCGAGGCCCTGACCAAGGAGTTCGGCTACACGAACCCGATGCAGGTGCCGAAGCTGGACAAGATCGTGATCAATATGGGTGTCGGCGAAGCGACCGCCGATTCCAAGAAGATCAACCTCGCGGTTGCCGAGCTGACCGCGATCGCCGGCCAGAAGCCGGTGATCACCAAGGCGCGGAAGTCGATCGCGACTTTCAAGCTGCGCGAAGGCATGGCGATCGGCTGCAAGGTCACCCTGCGCAAGCAGCATATGTATGAGTTCCTTGATCGCTTGGTGAACATCGCTTTGCCGCGGGTCCGCGATTTCCGCGGCATCTCCGGCAAGAGCTTCGACGGCCGCGGCAACTACACGCTGGGCCTGAAGGAGCAGCTGGTGTTCCCCGAGATCGACTACGACAAGGTGGATAAGGTTCGCGGCATGGACATCGTGATCTGCACGACCGCGAAAACCGACGCTGAGGCCAAGGCTTTGCTGAAGGGCTTCGACATGCCCTTCAACAACTGAGCCGGCCCGTTAGGAGCAAGAGATGGCTAAGAAGAGCTCGATCGAGAAAAACAAGAAGCGGGAGCGGATGGCGAAGCAGTACGCCGCCAAGCGCAACCGGCTGAAGGCGATCGCCGACAACGAGGACCTGCCGATGGAAGAGCGGTTCGCCGCCCGCCTGAAGCTGGCCGAGCTGCCGCGCAACTCGTCGAAGGTGCGGATCCGCAATCGCTGCGAGCTGACCGGCCGTCCGCGCGCCACCTATCGCAAGTTCAAGCTTTCGCGCATTGCGTTGCGCGACCTCGCTTCCACCGGGCAGATCCCCGGCATGGTCAAGTCGAGCTGGTAATCGGGAGACGATGAAGCATGGCAATCAATGATCCATTGGGCGACCTGCTGACCCGGATCCGCAACGGTCAGAAGGCGGGCATGCAGAAGGTTGCAAGCCCCGCGTCCAAGCTGCGCGCGAACGTTCTCGAAGTGCTGAAGCGCGAGGGTTACATCCGCGATTTCTCCGTGGATGCCTCGAAGCCCGGCGGCGAGCTGACGATCGAGCTGAAGTATCACGAGGGCACGCCGGTCATTAAGGAGATCAATCGCGTCTCCAAGCCTGGCCGTCGGGTCTATTCGAAGATCGCCGACCTGCCGCGCTACTACAACGGTCTCGGGATCTCGATCCTGTCGACCCCGCGCGGCGTCATGTCGGACGGCGAGGCACGCACCGCCAATGTCGGCGGTGAAGTGCTCTGCCGGGTGTTCTAAGGAGCGTATGCAATGTCCCGCGTCGGTAAGAATCCAGTCGAGGTTCCGCAGGGCGTCACCGTTGACGTCGCCGGCGGCGCCGCGACCGTGAAGGGCAAGCTCGGAACCTTGAAGCTTCCGATCTCGACCGCCGAGGTCGAGGTCACCGTGAAGGACGGCAAGGTCTGGGTGAAGCCGATCAACGAGTCGAAGCAGGCCCGCATGAGCTGGGGCGCGACCCGCGCCAATCTGCGCAACATGGTCGAGGGTGTCTCCAAGGGCTACACCAAGAACCTGGAGATCACCGGCACCGGCTATCGTGCGGCGGTGCAGGGCAAGAACCTGCAGCTGCAGATGGGCTACAGCCACGATGTGACCTTCCCGATCCCGGAAGGGATCGCGATCAAATGCGAGAAGCCGACCGCGATCTCGATCACCGGCTTCGACAAGCAGAAGGTCGGTCAGATCGCTGCGGAAATCCGCGCCGTTCGCCCGCCCGAGCCCTACAAGGGCAAGGGTATCAAGTACGAGGGCGAGCACATCCTCCGCAAGGAAGGCAAGAAGAAGTAAGGTAAGGGCCAAGCGCCATGTCGAACGTCAGCAAGCTTTTCGCCCGCCGCCAGCAGCGGGTTCGGACCGGGCTCCGGAAGAATTCCGGCGGCCGTCCGCGCCTGTCGGTCTTCCGTTCGGGCCTGCACATCTACGTCCAGATCATCGACGATGCCGCCGGCACCACGCTGGCCTCGGCCTCGACCATCGAGAAGGACGTGAAGGGCGGCCTGAAGACCACCGCCAACATCGAGGCGGCGAAGAAGGTCGGCAAGCTGATCGCCGAGCGCGCGGTTGCCAAGGGCATCAAGGAAGTCGCCTTCGATCGCGGCGGCTACAAGTATCATGGCCGGGTCAAGGCCCTGGCCGACGCCGCCCGCGAGGGCGGACTCTCCTTCTAAGGACAGGAAACGAATATGGCACGTCAGGCGAAATCCGAAGGTGGTCGTCGCGACCGCGATCGCGAGCGGGGCGGAAACCGTTCTGAGGAAGTCGAGCTGATCGAGAAGCTCGTCGGCATCAACCGCGTCGCCAAGGTGGTGAAGGGCGGCAAGCGCTTCGGCTTCGCCGCGATCGTCGTCGTCGGCGACGGCAAGGGCCGCGTCGGCCACGGCTCGGGCAAGGCCCGCGAAGTGCCGGAAGCGATCCGCAAGGCGACCGAGCATGCCAAGAAGACGATGATCCGCGTTCCGCTGCGCGAGGGCCGGACCCTGCATCATGACGCCGACGGGCACTTCGGCGCCGGTCGCGTGGTGATCCGTGCGGCGGAAGCCGGCACCGGCATCATCGCCGGCGGCCCGGTTCGTGCGATCTTCGAAGCGCTCGGCGTCCATGACGTCGTGGCGAAGTCGGTCGGCACCTCGAACCCGCACAACATGATCAAGGCGGCGTTCGATGCGCTTCAGCATTGCAACTCGCCGCGTTCGGTTGCCGCCCGCCGTTCCAAGAAGGTGAGCGACATCCTCGGCAAGCGCGGCGATGCGGCCGCCGAAGCCCGCGAGTAAGGACTGGTACAATGGCCAAGCTCAAGATCACCCAGACCGGCAGCCCGATCGGCCGCAAGCCCGGCCAGAAGGCCACGCTGCGGGCCCTCGGTCTCGACAAGATGAACCGCTCGAACGTGGTCGAGGACACGCCCTCGATCCGCGGCATGGTCGACAAGGTCGCCCATATGCTGAAAGTCGAGCCGGCGAACTGAACAACCTGGCGCATTGACGCGCCTGCTGAAGGTTTATGACGATGAAACTGGACCAACTCCGAGACAATCCGGGCGCCCGCAAGTCCCGCATCCGCGTCGGTCGCGGCATCGGCTCCGGCAAGGGCAAGACCGGCGGCCGCGGCGGCAAGGGCCAGACCGCGCGCACCGGCGTCGCCATCAATGGCTTCGAGGGCGGCCAGATGCCGCTCTACCGCCGCCTGCCGAAGCGCGGCTTCAACAACATCTTCGCTCTTGAGTTCGTCGAGGTGAACACCGGCCGCCTGCAGCAGGCGATCGATGCCGGCCGTCTCGATGCGGCGAAGCCGGTCAATGCCGAGACCCTCCGCGCTGCCGGCCTGATCGGCCGCCCGCGCGACGGCGTCCGGTTGCTGGGCAAGGGGGACCTCAAGGCCAAGCTCGCAATCGAAGTCGCCGGCGCCTCCAAGTCCGCGATCGCCCTGGTCGAGAAGGCCGGCGGTTCGGTGAAGGTGACCCTTCCGGTGAAGGAAGAGGCCCCGAAGGGCCCGACCAAGGCCGAGCTCTTCGCCAAGGCGCAGGCCGAGAAGGCCGCCAAGGGCGAGGACAAGCCGAAGGCCGAAGCCAAGGCGGCGAAGCCGGCGAAAGCCGAGGCTGCTGCCGAGCCGAAAGCCGCGAAGAAGCCCAAGGCCGAGAAGCCGGCCAAGGAATAACCTGGCTAAACAGCGCTGGGGCTTGAACATTCCGCGGGAATTGCGATCTCTGATGGGCAATTCCCGCGTTTAGCCGCGAAGGCAAGAGGACCATGGCTTCAGCCGCCGAACAGTTAGCCTCCAGTATCAATCTCGGCGCCTTCGCCAAGGCCGAAGAGCTCAAGAAGCGGATCTGGTTCACCCTGGGCGCGCTGATCGTGGCCCGGATCGGCGCCTATATTCCGCTGCCCGGCATCGACGCCGCGGCCTTCGCGCAGATCTTCAGTCAGCATTCGGGCGGCGTCCTCGGCATGGTGGACATGTTCGCCGGCGGCGCCATCAGCCGGATGACCGTGTTCGCGCTGGGCATCATGCCCTACATCTCCGCCTCCATCATCATGCAGCTCATGACCTCGGTCGTCCCGACCCTGGAAGCGCTGAAGAAGGAAGGCGAGAGCGGCCGCAAGAAGATCAACCAATACACCCGCTATGCGACGGTCGGCCTGGCGCTGGTTCAGTCCTTCGGCATGGCCAACGGCCTGATCCGCATGGCCGGGCCGAGCGGCTCCGCGGTCATCGATCCCGGCATGACCTTCATCATCACCGCGGTCGTCTCGCTGACCGCCGGCACCGTGTTCCTGATGTGGATCGGCGAGCAGATCACCGCCCGCGGCATCGGCAACGGCATCTCGCTCATCATCTTCGCCGGCATCGTCGCCCGCCTGCCGACCGCGGTCGAGCAGATGCTGACCCAGCTCTGGACCGGCTCGATCAGCGGCATCTTCGTGCTGGTGGTCGCGGTCATGGTGGTGGTGGTGATCGCCGGCATCGTGTTCTTCGAGCGCGCCCAGCGCCGGCTGATCGTGCAGTATCCCAAGCGCCAGATGGGCAACAAGATGATGGGCGGCGAGTCCTCGCATCTGCCGCTGAAACTCAACAGCTCGGGCGTCATCCCGCCGATCTTCGCCTCGTCGCTGCTGCTGCTGCCGCTGACCGTCGCCGGCTTCTACGGCTCCAGCGCCGGCGCGCCGGGCTGGTTGCAGGACGTGATGGCCTACCTGGGCCACGGCAAGCCGCTCTACATCGTGCTCTATTGCGCGATGATCGTGTTCTTCGCCTTCTTCTACACCGCGATCGTCTTCAACCCGGACGACACCGCGGAGAACCTGAAGAAGTACAACGGCTTCATCCCGGGCATCCGTCCGGGCAAGAACACCGCGGAATATCTCGACTACGTGCTGACCCGCCTGACCGTGGTCGGTGCCGCCTACCTTTGCGTCGTCTGCGCGCTGCCGGAAGTGCTGATCGCCAACTACGCGATCCCGTTCTACTTCGGCGGCACCAGCCTGCTGATCGTGGTCTCGGTCACCATGGACACGGTGGCGCAGATCCATTCGCATCTGCTGGCGCACCAGTATGAAGGGCTCATCAAGAAGGCCAAGCTGAGGGGCCGCCGCTAACTCGGGGGAGAGACGGTTTGAATCTGATTCTGCTGGGACCCCCCGGGGCAGGGAAGGGGACCCAGGCCAAGAAACTGACCGACGAGCGCGGGCTCGTGCAGCTTTCGACCGGCGACATGCTGCGGGCGGAAGTGGCGTCCGGTTCGGCGCTGGGTCAGGAGGCCAAGAAGATCATGGACGCCGGCCAGCTGGTCTCGGACGCGATCGTGATCGGGATGATCGACGGCCGGACCGACAAGCCGGATACGGCCAAGGGTGTCATCTTCGACGGCTTTCCGCGGACCGTGGCGCAGGCCGAGGCGCTGGACGCGATGCTGGCGAAGAAGGGCAAGAAGATCGACGCCGTGGTCGAGCTCAAGGTCGATGACGCGGCGCTGATCGAGCGGATTTCCGGGCGGTTCACCTGTGCCAAATGCGGCACCGGCTACCACGACAAGTTCGCCCGGCCGAAGAAGGACGGCATCTGCGACAAGTGCGGCAGCACCGAGTTCACCCGGCGCGCCGACGACAACGCCGAGACCGTGAAGGCCCGCCTGGTTGCCTACCGGCAGCAGACGGCGCCGATCCTGCCGTATTATCAGGCCAAGGGCCTACTGCATTCGGTGGACGGCATGGCTGCCATGTCGGAAGTAGCCGGGCAGATCGACCGGGCGCTGGACGGAGTTAAGGCCTAAGCATTTGATCTGATAGAGTAAATTTGCGCTAGCATGGATCTTGCGCAGTGGTTGACGGGCAGGCGAATCTTCATATAATGCGCGCCTCTCGACCACCCAGGTGACCGAGTTGTTTCGTGTTGCCGTGATCCGGGAATATTGAGGAGTTACTGCAGTGGCGCGTATTGCCGGCGTCAACATCCCGACGCAAAAGCGGGTGATCATCGGCCTGACCTACATCACCGGCATCGGTCCGGCGAAGGCCAAGGAAATCGTCGAGAAGGTGGGCATTCCGGCCGACCGGCGCGTCAGTCAGCTGACCGACGCCGAGGTCGTGAAGATCCGCGAAGTGATCGACCAGGGCTACACCGTGGAAGGCGATCTGCGTCGCCAGACCGCGATGAACATCAAGCGTCTGATGGATCTCGGCTGCTACCGCGGCCTCCGTCACCGCAAGGGCCTGCCGGTCCGCGGCCAGCGTACGCATACCAATGCGCGCACCCGCAAGGGCAAGGCGGTCGCGATCGCCGGCAAGAAGCAGGCGACGAAGTAATTTTTGGAACGAGCGGCGCATCGAGCGCTGCATAAGGAACGGACAGAAGACATGGCTAAACCAGTGGCGGCAGGCGGAGCACCGGGCGGCGGACGCGTCAAGCGGCGCGAGCGCAAGAACATCACCTCCGGCGTCGCGCATGTGAACGCCAGCTTCAACAACACCATGATCACCATCACCGACGACCAGGGCAACGCGGTGGCCTGGGCCTCGTCGGGCAGCAATGGCTTCAAGGGTTCGCGCAAGTCCACGCCGTATGCGGCGCAGGTTGCCGCCGATGCCGCCGCCAAGAAGGCGATGGAGCATGGCGTGAAGACCCTGGAAGTCCAGGTGCGCGGCCCCGGTTCCGGCCGCGAGAGCGCGCTCCGCGCTTTGCAGGCGGCGGGCTTCACGATCACCTCGATCCGTGACGTGACCCCGATCCCGCACAACGGCTGCCGGCCGCCGAAGCGCCGCCGCGTCTGATCTGAGTTTCGGCCGCCCACTCATTGGGCCGGCCAGTCTGCTTCGAATGCGGGCCCACATGCTGGGTCCGCTTTTCGAATTTAGAGCGCCCGAGCGATTGGATGGCTGCGGGGCTCGATGCGAAAGGACGAATAACGTGATTCAGAAGAACTGGACCGAGCTGATCAAGCCGAACAAGAAGGTCGATTCCGCCGGCGACGCCAAGCGCCACGGCACGATCGTCGCCGAGCCGCTGGAGCGGGGCTTCGGCCTCACCCTCGGCAACGCGCTGCGCCGCGTGCTGCTGTCCTCGCTGCAGGGCGCCGCGGTGACCGCGGTGCATATCGAGGGCGTGCTGCACGAATTCTCCTCGATCCCGGGTGTCCGCGAGGACGTGACCGACATCGTCCTCAACATCAAGCAGATCGCGCTGCGGATGTCCGGCGACGGCCCGAAGCGCATGCGCCTGAAGGCCCAGGGTCCGGGCGAAGTGAAGGCCGGCCAGATCGAAGCGGGTCACGACATCGAGATTTTGAACCCGGATCTCGTGCTCTGTACCCTCGACCAGGGTGCCAATCTCGCGATCGAGTTCACGGTCAACACCGGCAAGGGCTACATCGCCGCCTCGCAGAACCGTCCGGAAGACGCGCCGATCGGCCTCATCCCGGTCGATGCGATCTTCTCGCCGGTCCGCAAGGTCTCCTACAAGGTCGAGAACAGCCGCGTCGGCCAGGTCACCGACTATGACCGCCTGTCGCTGCAGATCGAGACCAACGGTGCGATGACTCCGGAGGATTCGGTGGCGATCGCCGCGCGCATCCTGCAGGACCAGCTCCAGCTCTTCATCAACTTCGAAGAGCCGACCACGGTCATGGCGGAGGAGCGCACCTCCGAGCCGCCGTTCAACCGCAACCTGCTCAGGAAGGTGGACGAGCTCGAGCTGTCGGTCCGTTCGGCCAACTGCCTGAAGAACGACAACATCGTCTACATCGGCGATCTGGTGCAGAAGACCGAGGCGGAAATGCTCCGCACCCCGAACTTCGGCCGAAAGTCGCTGAACGAGATCAAGGAAGTGCTGGCGCAGATGGGTCTCCATCTCGGTATGGAAATCCCGAACTGGCCGCCCGAGAACATCGAGGAACTGGCCAAGCGGCTCGACGAGCCGTACTGAGCCTGAGTTTTCCGAACAGGGCCATCCGGCCCGAACCCGGTGTACAGGACATCACGTTTGTCCCGGCCCTCGGGTCCCGCAATCGGCCTTGCCGTCAGCAGACGACGGAAGGCCAGTGAGAGAGGAGAGGAACCATGCGTCACGGAATGTCCGGGCGTAAGCTCAATCGGACCAAGAGCCATCGCAAGGCGCTGTTCATGAACCTGGCCCAGGCCCTGGTGAAGCATGAGCAGATCAAGACCACCCTGCCGAAGGCGAAGGACCTGCGTCCGATCGTCGAGAAGCTGGTCACCCTCGGCAAGCGCGGCGGCCTCCATGCCCGCCGCCAGCTGATCTCTCACCTCCAGAACGAAGCGCTGGCCACCAAGCTGCTGACCGTGCTGGCCGACCGCTACAAGGGTCGTCCGGGCGGCTACACCCGGGTGCTGAAGGCCGGGTTCCGCTATGGCGACGCGGCGCCGATGGCGATCATCGAGTTCGTGGACCGCGATCCCGCCGCCAAGGGCCAGGATTCCGGCCCGACCGCGGAGAAGAAGGGCGAGGAAGCCGAAGCCGCGTAAGGCGAAGCTTCCGGAACCGAAGTCGTGAAGGGGCGGCGCCGATGGTGCCGCCCTTTTGCTTTTTGGCGGCGCGTATCCACTTGATAAGATGCCCGCTGTGGCAAGACCCTCACCCTGTCCCTCTCCTTACGGGCGAGGGGGCTCACCGAGGGGACGCTGTCGCAGCAACCTTCCAATTCGCTGCCAGCGAGCGCTCGGTGAGCCCCCTCGCCCGTAGGGAGAGGGTTGGGGTGAGGGCCTTGAAGCTGCGGCCGATCATGCAGGACTGAAAGAAGAAACGATGCTGCGACTTGCTGCCTCTCTCGCCCTGGCCCTCATCCTCGCGACCCCCGCCCTCGCGCAGGAGGCGGTGCCGCAATCGAAGACCCAGATCGAGCTGACCTTCGCGCCGCTGGTGAAGAAGGCGGCGCCCGCCGTGGTGAACATCTTCACCCGCACCGTGGTGAAGGAGCGGCCGTCGCCGTTCTTCGACGATCCCTTCTTCCAGCAGTTCTTCGGCGAGCAGCAGCCGCGCGAAAGGGTGCAGAACTCGCTCGGCTCCGGCGTCATTGTGCGGGCGGACGGGCTGGTCGTCACCAACAACCATGTCATCGCCAAGGCCGACGAGATCCGGGTGGTGCTCTCCGACGGCCGCGAGTTTCCGGCCGAGGTGATCGCCGCCGACGAGAAGTTCGACATCGGCATCCTGAAGATCGACACCAAGGGCGAGGTCCTGCCGACCCTGGAGCTCAAGGATTCCGACGACATCAATGTCGGCGACCTGGTGCTGGCGATCGGCAACCCGTTCGGCGTCGGCCAGACCGTCACCATGGGCATCGTCTCGGCGCTGGCGCGCACCAATATCGGCGTCGGCGACTACGGCTACTACATCCAGACCGACGCGGCGATCAACCCGGGCAATTCCGGCGGCGCGCTGATCGGCACCGACGGCAGGTTGATCGGCATCAATACCGCGATCTATTCCAAGACCGGGGGCAGCATCGGCATCGGTTTCGCCATCCCCTCCAACATGGTGGCGCGCATCGTCGATGCCGAGGCGACGGGGGGCAAGCTGGTGCAGCCCTGGATCGGCGTCTCCGGCGAGGCGCTCACCGCCGATATCGCGGCCAGCATGGGCTTGAAGCACCCGGGCGGCGTGGTGGTGCAGCAGGTCTACCCCATGGGCCCGGCCGATCGCGCCGGGCTGCAGCCGGGCGACGTCATCGTGGGCGTCAACGACCGCAGCATCGCCGATCCGGGCGGCCTCCGCTTCCGGCTCGCGACCCAGAAGGTCGGCGGCACCGCCGCGCTCAATGTCATCCGCCGGGGCAAGGAGCTCGATCTGCCGGTGAAGCTGATCGAGGCCCCGGAAGAGCCGGCCCGGGACGAAACCGAGCTCAAGGGCGAGCAGCCGCTGAACGGCGCGGTGGTGGTCAACCTCTCGCCGGCGGTCAGCGACGAGCTCGGCGTCAGCGATTGGAAGGGCGTCGCCATCGCCAAGATCCGCCGCGGCTCCTACCCGGACAAGCTCGGCCTCGAGCCCGGTGATCTCTTGATCAAGATCAACGGCAAGGACGTCTATTCGGTCGCGGACGCGGTGGCTGCCTTGTCCCAGCCGGCCGACGACTGGACCCTGACCGTCAGCCGCAACGGGCAGACCAAGACCTTCGAGGTGCACTGAGGTGGTGAGCCTCTTCGAGCAGAACGCGCCGCGGCCATTGGCCGACCGCTTGCGGCCGCGCAAGCTCGAGGAGGTGGTCGGCCAGGACCATCTGATCGGCCCCGAGGCGCCGATCGGCCGCATGCTGAAGAACGGCCAGATCTCGTCGATGATCCTCTGGGGTCCGCCCGGCTGCGGCAAGACCACGATGGCGCGGCTGCTGGCCGAGGACGTCAACCTCGCCTTCGAGCCGCTCTCGGCGGTCTTCTCCGGCGTCGCGGATCTGAGGAAGGTGTTCGAGGCCGCGCGCGAGCGCCGGCGGATGGGCGAGGGGACCCTGCTCTTCGTCGATGAGATCCACCGCTTCAACCGCGCGCAGCAGGACGGCTTCCTCCCTTATGTCGAGGACGGCACCGTGGTGCTGGTCGGCGCCACCACGGAGAATCCCTCCTTCGAGCTGAACGGCGCGCTGCTCTCGCGCTGCCAGGTCTTCGTGCTCAATCGCCTGGATGATGCGGCGATGGAGCAGCTTCTGGCCCGCGCCGAGGCGACCATGCACCAGCGCCTGCCGCTCGATGCCGACGCCCGCGCCGCGGTCCGCGCCATGGCCGACGGCGACGGCCGCTATCTGCTCAACATGGCGGAGGAGTTGTTTCGGCTCCCGCCCGAAAAGATCCTCGATCCCGCCGCCCTCGCCAAGGCGGTGCAGAAGCGGGCGCCGCTCTACGACAAGGCGCAGGAGGGCCACTACAACCTCATCAGCGCGCTGCACAAGTCGCTGCGCGGCTCCGACACCGATGCGGCGCTCTATTGGCTGGCGCGCATGCTGGCGGGCGGCGAGGATCCGCTCTACATCGCCCGGCGCCTGGTGCGTTTCGCGGTCGAGGATATCGGCATCGCCGATCCCAACGCGCTGCCGCAAGCCATCGCCGCCTGGGACACCTATGAACGCTTGGGCTCGCCGGAAGGCGAGCTCGCCATTGCCCATTGCGTCATCTATCTCGGCACCGCGCCCAAGTCGAACGCGGCCTATACCGCCTACAAGGAAGCCATTCGCGCCGCGAAAGAGACCGGCTCTCTCATGCCGCCCAAGCATATCTTGAACGCGCCGACCAAGCTGATGAAGGAGATCGGCTACGGCAAGGGCTATGAATATGATCATGACACCGCCGAGGGCTTTTCAGGTCAGAACTACTTCCCTGAAGGCATGGCGCGGCGCCGCTTCTACCAGCCCAAGGAACGCGGCTTCGAGCGCGAGATCGTCAAGCGCCTCGAATACTGGGATCGTCTCCGTGCGCAGCGCGCAACCGACGGGCGACCCAAGCGTGGCGCCGAGAACAACGATTGAACGGCACGAAACGTGCCCATGGTCGCCGGGAAGTTATCTGACGTTGAGCAAGACAAAAAGCCTTGCATGGCAGTCGCTTGAGCCATGCACCGGCTGGGCTTGTCAGCCCTTCGGACCTGAGGCTAGGGTTCCGGCGAATTGAGGTTGGGCTCATCTGGGGAGAGCCCGTTCGAAGAGGTTCGGGGCAGTATGAAAGAGTATCTGGCGCCGGAGCGCGAACGGGTGGCCTTGGTCACCATCGACGCGCAGCGCGATTTCGTTCTTCCCAATTCGCCGGCGACGGTCGCCGGTGCGCTCTCCACCATCCCCGCGATGCGTCGCCTGATCGATGCCTTCCGCGGCGCCGGTGCGCCGATCGTGCACACGCTTCGGCTCTACCGCTGCAACGGTTCCAATGTCGATCTCTGCCATCGCGCGGCGATTGAAGCCGGCCAGCGCATCGTCATGCCGGGCACCTCGGGCGCCGAGTTGATTGATGAGTTGAAGCCGAGTCTCGGCCAGCGCCTCGAGCCGGAACTCCTGCTCGACGGCAAGCTGCAGGAGATCGGCCATCGCGAGTGGCTCTGCTACAAGCCGCGCCTCTCCGCCTTCTTCCAGACTCCGCTCGAAGATCACCTGAAGTCCCTCGGCATCACCACCATCGTTCTTTGCGGCACCGATTTCCCGACCTCGCCCCGCTCCACGGTCTACGCCGCTTCCAACCGGGATTTCCGCATCGTCCTCGCCACCGACGCCATCTCGGGCGCGACCGATGCCGGCCTCGACGAACTCGCGCAAATCGGCGTCTACCTGATGAGCAGCGAGCAGCTTCTCAACTGGCTGAAGCGCGACCGCCAGGCCGCCTGAGCGTGGCCGGCGTTCAGCAAGTCACTATTGCCGCGGATGACGGCGAGCAGCGGCTCGACCGCTGGTTCAAGAAGCATTTCCCCGAGATCGGCCATGGCCGCCTGGAGAAGCTGCTGCGCACCGGCCAGATCCGCCTCGACGGCAAGCGCGCCAGGGCCAGCGACCGCGTGGAAGCCGGCCAGATCGTTCGCGTGCCCCCGATCGCACCGGCGCCGGACGTGGACAAGCCGCGCATCCCCAAGCCGAAGGTCGTTTCCGAACAAGACGCCAAGATCCTGCGCGACGCCGTGCTCTACAAGGACGCCGACGTGCTGGTGATCGACAAGCCGGCCGGCCTCGCGGTCCAGGGCGGCACCGGCCTCGACAAGAACCTCGATGCCATGCTCGACAGCCTGAAATTCGAGGCGGCGGAACGGCCGCGCCTGGTGCACCGGCTCGACAAGGATACCAGCGGCGTGCTGGTGCTCGCGCGGAATGCCAAGGCGGCGCGCGAACTCGCCGAAGCCTTCCGACACAAGTCGGCGCGCAAGGTCTACTGGGCGGTGGTGGTCGGTATCCCGAAGCCGGACCGCGGCACCATCGACGCGCCGCTGTCGAAACAGGCCGGCGGATATGGCGAGCGGGTCGGCATCGACGAAGAGGAAGGCCGACATGCGGTGACGCGCTACGCCATGATCGAGCGCGCCGGCAACCGCGCCGCCTGGGTGGCGCTGATGCCGGAGACTGGCCGCACCCACCAGCTGCGCGCCCATTGCGTCATCCTCGGCACGCCGATCCTGGGCGACGGCAAGTATGGCGGCGTCGCAGCGCATCTCGCCCGCGAGAACCTGCCGCGCCAGCTTCATCTCCATGCCCGCTCGATCAAGATCCCGCATCCGCGCAAGGGCTGGATCGAGGCAACCGCGCCCTTGCCGCCGCACATGAAGGCGACCTGGAAGTTCTTCGGCTTCTCCGCGGAAACCGAGGGCGATCCCTTCGCCGGTCTCGAGACCAAGAAATGACCGACCTGGGGCGTTATCGGTTGGTGGTCTTCGATTGCGACGGGACGCTGGTGGACAGCCAGCACAACATCGTGGCCGGCATGATCGCGGCCTGGCGCCGTTACGGGTTGCCCGAACCGACACCCGAGCAGATCCGCCGCCAGGTCGGTCTCACCCTGGAAATCGGGGTCGCCCGGGTGCTGGAGAGCGACGACCCGGTCATGATCGCCAACTTGGCCAATGCCTATCGCGAGATCGTCCGCGACCTTCGGAGCCGGGCCGAATTGCACGAGCCCTTGTTCGACGGAATCCGGGAGCTGATCGACGCCCTCAACGCGCCCGAAATCTTCCTCGGCGTGGCCACCGGCAAGAATCTGGTCGGGCTGAAGCACACCCTCGACGAATTGGGGCTCCGGGACCGCTTCCATACCCTGCAGACCCCCGACCACTGCCGGTCCAAGCCGGACCCGGATATGGTGCTGCGGGCCATGGCCGAAACCGCCGTCGATCCGGACGAGACCGTGGTGATCGGCGACACCACCTTCGACATCGAAATGGCCCGTTCCGCAGGCGCGACCGCCATTGGGGTCGGCTGGGGCTACCATGCGGTCGAGGAATTGCACGCCGCCGGGGCGAATGCGGTCCTGAAACACCCGTCAGAATTGATCCACTGTTTGCAATCGCTCTCCACGAACCGGTAAAATCGCCGCCCTGAAGAGCGGAGCCTCGTTAATGCGGATCAAGCGCCTCCTGACCGGAGCGGCTATCGTGGTGGTGGGCGGTGCGGCCGCCGTATTCGCCATCCTCCAGTCGGTCGATTTCAACAGCTACAAGGATCTCGTGGCCCAGCAGGTCAAGGCGGCGACCGGGCGCGATCTGGTCCTGGCCGGCGATGTGAAGGTCGCGATCTCGCTGATCCCGCATCTGGAAATCGACCAGGTCTCGTTCCGCAACGCGGATTGGGGCTCCGAGCCGCAAATGCTCAAGCTCGAGAAGCTCGAAGCCGATGTGGCCCTGATCCCGCTGCTCTCCAGCCAGATCCAGATCAAGCAGGTGCGCCTGGTCGGCGCCGATATCCTGCTGGAGACCAACAAGGACGGTCTCGGCAACTGGGTCATGGGCACGCCGACGACCGGCGGCAGCAGCTCGGCGCCGCTGCCGCAGATCAGCCAGGTGGCGATCGAGAACGCCAAGCTGCGCTGGCATAACGGCGTCACCGGCAAGACGCGGACCTTCGCGGTCGACAAGCTGACCATGGCGCCGAGTGACGCCATCGGCAACCTCGCCATCGCCATCGACGGCAAGGTCGACACCATGCCGATCAGCCTCAAGGGCATCACCGGCACCCTGGCCAACTTCACCCAGGGTCCCCTGCCGATCAACGCCACCGGGCAGATTGCCGGCGGCGATCTTGCGGTCAAGGGCGAGGTCGAGGATCCTGCTTCCTTGAAGGGCATCAACCTCGAGCTGACCCTGGCCGGCAAGGCCGCCTCCGATCTCGGCGCCCTGTTCGAGGCGAAGCTGCCGCCGCTCGGCGCCTATCAGCTCCGCACCAAGATCGCCAATCCGGACGGCAAGTTCGTGTTCGACGGCCTGGCCGGCAAGGTCGGCGGCACGGATTTCACCGGCCGTATCGAGGTCGATCCGGCGAAGACCCCGGTCGCGATCAACGCCAACCTGGCGTCGAGCCATCTCGATCTCGCCGATTTCGGCGTGAAGCCCGACGCGCAGAAGTCGGCTTCGCCCGGCGACGGCAAGGTGTTCTCCGCCGAGCCTTGGGATCTGACCCCGCTGCAGGACCTCGATGGCCAGTTCCACCTCAATGTGCAGCGCGCGATCCTGGGCGCGACAACGCTCGACAACCTGGTCGGCGAGGGGACGCTGCAATCCGGCGCGCTCAAGATCACCACGCTGACCGCCGGCCTCGGCGACGGCACGCTCGGCCTTGCCGCGAATGTGAACGGCGCGGCCAAGCCCGCGACGGTCGAGGCGCGCTTGCGCGCCAACAATGTCGACGGTGCGCCGCTGCTCGATGCCATGGGCATGGGCGGCGCGGTCACCGCGGGACGAATCAATCTCGAGGCCGCGGTCCAGGGCCCCGGGACGTCCTTGCGCGATCTGATGGCGGGCTGGAACGGCGGACTCCATCTTGAGATGGGATCAGGCGCCATCAACAACGATTTCGCGCGGCTGATGTTCGCCGATCTCTTCCAGCTGGTGACCTTCGGCGGCACCGCGAATGCGGCGAAGGTCAATTGCATGGTCACCGATTTCGCCGCGGTCGATGGCATCGCCGGGGCGAAGTCTCTGGTGCTCGACACGCCGGGCGTCACCGTCGTCGGCACCGGCGACATCAATCTCCGGGACGAAACCCTGCATCTCCACTTCGACAGCAACTCGAAGCAGACCAACCTCGCGAACCTCGCGGTGCCGATCAATGTCGGCGGCACGCTGGCCCATCCCGCCGTCTCGCCCGATGCCATGGGTGCGGTCGGCAATACCGCGGACTTCGCCGCGCGCACCGCCAACACCGCCACCTTCGGCGTGCTTTCCTCGCTGACCGGTGTCGGCGCAAGCAGCGGCTCCGGCGACAATCCCTGTGTCGGCGCGGCCGCGGCCGGCGCGAAGGCGAAGCAGTCTTCGGTCCCGTCCGCCGGCGACAAGATCATCGACGGCCTCAACACCACGGGCGAGGGCATCGGCCAGGGTGCGCAGGAGTTGGGCGAGGATGCGCTCGACGCCACCAAGAAGGCGGGCGAAGCCGCCGGCCAGGCGATCGACGATCTCGGCAAGAGCCTGTTCGGCAACTGACGACACATCCATGAGCGTGGACGTCGCCCGCCGCTTCTACAAGGAAGCCACCGTCTTGGCCGACGGTGACGTCTGGCGCATCGCGCTCGACGGCAAGCTGGTGAAGACCCCGGCGCGCAATCCGCTCGGGCTGCCCAGCCGCGCGTTGGCCGAGGCGATCGCCGCCGAATGGAACGCGCAGGAGACCAAGGTCAAGCCGGACACGATGCCGCTGATGCAGCTCGCCAGCACCGCGATCGACCGCGTGGCGCCCGACCGCGGCCGCATCATCGCCGAGACCGCCGGCTATGCGGCGACCGACCTGGTTTGCTACCGTGCCGAGGGACCGGACGAGCTGGTCCAGCGCCAGGCCGCCCATTGGGATCCACTGATCGACTGGCTGCGCGAGCGCTACGACGTTTCCTTGCAGAAGGCCGCGGGCGTGATGGCGATCCCCCAATCCGGCCAGGCCTTGGCGGCATT
The DNA here is from genome assembly GCF_054658695.1 of Dongia sp. agr-C8. Classification (NCBI taxonomy): domain Bacteria; kingdom Pseudomonadati; phylum Pseudomonadota; class Alphaproteobacteria; order Rhodospirillales; family Dongiaceae; genus Dongia; species Dongia sp. agr-C8. The sequence goes on along the minus strand of NZ_BAAGHZ010000002.1, from coordinate 940,533 downwards.
GACCCGTGCGGTCGCCGCCCAGGACGACCTGCGGCTCACCGCCCTTGGGGTCATGACCGGCGCGGCGGGCTCGCTGGCGATCGGGCTGGCGGTCCTGGAGGGCCGGATCAGCCCCGAAGCCGCGGCAGAGGCGGCGCAATTGGACGAGCTCTACCAGGCCGAACGCTGGGGCATCGACCCGGAGGCCGAAAAGCGCCGGGCCGGCCAAAAGGCGGACCTGATTGCCGCACGGCGGTTTCTCGATCTGTTGGCGACTGGCACAGGCTAAACCTTTCTGCTAAGGGGATTTCGCACCTGCGGCAAAATAAGGGCTCCTGAGCCCGCCGCGAGTCCTGGGGGGATGGTTCGATGCAGGAAATCCTTCGCCGGTTGGAGGAGAAGAGGGCGGCGGCGCGGGCCGGCGGCGGCGAGCGCCGGGTCCAGGCCCAGCATGCCAAGGGCCGCCTGACCGCCCGCGAGCGGATCGAGCTGCTGCTCGATGCCGATTCCTTCGAAGAATGGGACATGTTCGTCGAGCACCGCTCGGTCGATTTCGGCATGGCGGAGCAGCGCGTGCCCGGCGACGGCGTGGTGACCGGCTACGGCACGGTCAACGGCCGGCTGGTCTTCGTCTTCAGCCAGGACTTCACCGTCTTCGGCGGCTCGCTCTCGGAGGCCCATGCCGAGAAGATCTGCAAGGTCATGGACCAGGCGATGAAGGTCGGCGCGCCCGTGATCGGCCTCAACGATTCCGGCGGCGCCCGCATCCAGGAAGGCGTCGCCTCGCTCGCCGGCTATGCCAACGTGTTCCAGAAGAACATCATGGCCTCGGGCGTGGTGCCGCAGATCTCGCTGGTCATGGGACCCTGTGCCGGGGGCGCCGTCTATTCGCCGGCGATGACCGACTTCATCTTCATGGTGAAGGACAGTTCCTACATGTTCGTCACCGGCCCCGACGTGGTGAAGACGGTGACCCATGAGAACGTCACCCACGAGCAGCTCGGCGGCGCACTCACCCATTCGCAGAAATCCGGTGTCGCCGACCTCGCCTTCGAGAACGACGTCGAGGCGCTGCTGCAACTGCGGCGCTTCATCGACCTGGTGCCGTCCTCGAATCGCGAGAAGGCGCCGGCGCGCGAGACCGCCGATCCGATCGACCGCGACGAGCTTTCGCTCGATACCCTGGTCCCGCTCAACCCCAACAAGCCCTACGACATGAAGGAGCTGATCCTGAAGGTCGTGGACGAGGCCGACTTCTTCGAGATCCAGCCGGACTATGCGAAGAACATGGTGATCGGGCTGGCGCGGATGGGCGGGGAGACCGTCGGCATCGTCGCCAACCAGCCGATGGTCTTGGCCGGCTGCCTCGACATCGACAGCAGCCGCAAGGCCGCGCGCTTTGTGCGATTCTGCGACTGTTTCAACATCCCGATCGTCACCTTTGTCGACGTGCCGGGCTTCCTGCCCGGCACCGCGCAGGAATACGGTGCCATCATCAAGCATGGCGCAAAGCTGCTCTTCGCCTATGGCGAGGCCACGGTGCCGAAAGTCACCGTCATCACCCGCAAGGCCTATGGCGGCGCCTACGACGTCATGAGCTCGAAGCACATCCGCGGCGACGTCAACTTCGCCTGGCCGACCGCCGAAATCGCGGTCATGGGCCCGAAGGGCGCGGTCGAGATCATCTTCCGTGCCGATATGGGCGACAAGCAGAAGATCGCCGAGCGCACCGACGAATACCGCGAGAAGTTCGCCAACCCCTTCGTGGCCGGCGCCCGCGGCTTCATCGACGACGTGATCATGCCGCACTCGACCCGGAAACGGATCTGCCGCTCGCTCGCAATGCTCAGGGACAAGCAGCTCGAGAATCCCTGGAAGAAACACGACAACATCCCGCTGTGATGCTGATGACGCTGGTCCCTTCTACTTGGTCGTCATCCCCGGGCTTGGCCCGGGGACCCCTGCGTTCCTCGGGCAAGAAACTCGTGGATGCCCGGGCCAAGCCCGGGCGTGACGAGCGGGGGGCCGAAAAACTCTCTAAGCGTGGCGCTGTCTAATGTTCAAGAAAATCCTCATCGCCAACCGCGGCGAGATCGCCTGCCGGGTCATCCGCACGGCGCGGGCCATGGGCATCAAGACCGTCGCGGTCTATTCCGAGGCCGATGCCGATGCGCTGCATGTGCGCGAGGCCGACGAAGCCGTCGCGATCGGCCCGGCCGCCGCGGCGGAGAGCTATCTCAAGATCGAGAAGATCATCGACGCCTGCGCGCAGACCGGCGCCGAGGCGGTCCATCCCGGCTACGGTTTTCTGTCGGAGAACGTGAAATTCGCCGAGGCGCTGAAGAAGGCGAAGATCACCTTCATCGGCCCGGATCCGCATGCGGTCCATGCGATGGGCGACAAGATCGAATCCAAGAAGCTGGCGAAAGAGGCCGGCGTCAGCATGGTCCCGGGCTTCCTCGACGTGATCAAGGACGCCGAGCATTGCGTGAAGGTTTCGCGCGAGATCGGCTATCCGGTGATGATCAAGGCCTCGGCCGGCGGCGGCGGCAAGGGCATGCGCATCGCCCATGACGACGCCCAGGCGCGCGAAGGCTTCCGCTCTGCCAGCAACGAGGCGCGCTCTTCCTTCGCCGATGACCGGGTCTTCGTCGAGAAATACATCGAGCAGCCGCGGCATATCGAGATCCAGGTCCTGGCCGACGGCCACGGCCACTGCCTCTATCTCGGCGAGCGTGAATGCTCGATCCAGCGCCGGCACCAGAAGGTGATCGAGGAGGCGCCGAGCCCCTTCCTCGACGAGAAGACCCGCACCGCCATGGGCGAGCAGGCCGTCGCCCTCGCCAAGGCGGTCAAATACAAGTCCGCCGGCACGGTCGAGTTCATCGTCGACCAGAAGCGCAACTTCTACTTCCTGGAGATGAACACCCGGCTCCAGGTCGAGCATCCGGTGACCGAGCTCGTGACCGGCCTCGACCTCGTCGAGCAGATGATCCGCATCGCAGCCGGCGAGAAGCTGAAGCTCAGACAGTCGGATGTCCGGCTGAAGGGCTGGGCGCTGGAAGCCCGCGTCTATGCTGAGGATCCGTTCCGCAACTTCCTGCCCTCGACCGGCCGGCTGATCCGCTATGTCGAGCCGCCGGCCGGCCCTTCGGTGCGCGTCGATTCCGGCGTCTATGAAGGCGCCGAGATCAGCATGTTCTACGACCCGATGATCGCCAAGCTGGTGACCTACGGCGCCGATCGCCCGGCGGCGGTGGCGGCGATGCGCGAGGCGCTCGACGCCTTCTACATCCGCGGCCTCAACCACAACATTCCCTTCCTCTCGGCGCTCGCCGGGCATCCGCGCTTCCAGGCCGGCCGGCTTTCCACCGCCTTCATCGCCGAGGAGTTCTCGGACGGCTTTCATGGTGTCACGCCGGATCCGGACTCGACGGCGGACCTGGTCGCGGTGATCGCCACGGTGCATCACCTCTACGAGCGCCGCGCCCATGCCCGCGCCCCGCATTTCCAGGCCAAGGGCAGCAAGGTCGGCGGCGACTGGGTGGTGAAGTTGGACGGCGTGCCGCACGCAGTCTCGGTGGTGGAAACCGCCGACGGCTTCGCGGTGGTCGGCGGCAACAGCAGCCGCGAGGTGTTGAGCGCCTGGAGGCTCGGCGACCCGCTCTACCAGGGTCGCATCGACGGAAGGCCGATCACGGTGCAGATCGACCGCAACGGTGTCGGCTATCGCGTGACCCAGGGCGGCGCCAGCTGCAAGGTCATGGTCTTGAACAGCCGCGCCGCCGAGCTCGACGCCTTCATGCCGGAAAAGCTGCCGCCCGACATGTCGCGCTTCCTGCTCTCGCCGATGCCGGGCCTGCTGGTGTCGCTCGCGGTCACGCCCGACGAGGAGGTCAAGGCCGGGCAAACGCTCGCGGTGGTCGAGGCGATGAAGATGGAGAACATTCTGAAGGCCGAGCGCGATGGCAAGGTGGCGAAGCTTCATGCGAAGCCTGGCGACAGCCTGGCGGTCGATCAGATCATCCTCGAGTTCGCCTGAGATGACGGCGGATCTTCCCGCCGGGTCGAAGACCGTACGCCTCGTCATCAGCGGCCGCGTGCAGGGCGTGTCTTATCGCTGGTGGACCGTGGGCGAGGCAACGCAACGCGGCCTCGACGGCTGGGTCCGCAACCGCCGCGACGGCAGCGTGGAAGCCCTGGTCTCCGGACCGATAGCGCAGGTGGACGACCTCATCGAAGCCTGCCGGCAAGGCCCGCCGTCGGCGCGCGTGACCGACGTCGAGATCACGCCGCAAGCAGAGAGGGCCGAGGCCGGCTTCCGCCAGCTGCCGACGGTTTAGTTCGGACAGAGTCTTCAGTTGCACCCCCACCCCAGCCCTCCCCCGAAGACGGGGGAGGGAGAAGGCAAGCGCCATGCAAAGCCCTCCCCCGTCTTCGGGGGAGGGTTGGGAGGGGGTGCCACAAACTCGGTGCGATGCGGGAGCTACCGCGCCTTGCTGCGGCGGTCGCCGCGGAAGCGCTCGAACATCCCGGCATTCGGGCAGAAGTTGCGGAAGGCGCGCGGATCGCGATGCACATCCGTCAGCCAATAGCGGCAGGTCATCAGCGTCTTGCAGTCCTCGCAGCGCTTCACGGCATGCTGCAGCTGGACGCGGCCCCAGTCGGTGGCCATCTTCTCCGGATCGACCGCCAGCGTCAGCATCATGGCGGTCATTTCCTTCGGCGGTGCCCGTCGCTCCATGGACGTTCTCCCCTGAAAGGCTTTTCCCATGAGGATAGGCCGAACGAAGGTGGCGGGGACTGTGACACGGCGCGGCGCGACGCGGTGTCGCGGGGCTCAGCCGAAGACCGTGCCGAAGCTCCTCTGCAGCGCCGCATCCAGCTCGGCCTGCGTGACCGATTTCCCGAGCTTCGCCAGCGAAGTGACGCCGAAGGGCTGGGTGGCGCTTTCCTGGATCCCGCAGGGGACGATGCCGGCAAAATGCGCGAGGTCGGGATCGCGGTTGATGGCGATGCCGTGGAAGGTGACACCGTGGCGAACCCGGACGCCCAAGGCGGCGATCTTGTCCTCGCGCCCGTCCTCGCCCGCCACCCAAATGCCGATCCGGCCATCGCGCCGCTCACCCTTCACGCCGAAGCAGGCAAGGCTGCGGATGATCCAGTCCTCGAGGTCGTGGACATAGCGCCGGAGATCGCCGCCGCGCGCCGCCAGGTCGAGCATCACGTAGCCGATCCGCTGTCCGGGCCCGTGATAGGTGAGCTGTCCGCCGCGGCCGGCCTTGTAGACCGGCAAAGCCTCCGGCAGCAGCAGGTCCTCGGGTCTCGCGCTGGTGCCGGCGGTGTAGAGCGGGGGATGCTCCAGCAGCCAGACCTGTTCCGGCGCGGTTCCGGCGTGGATCGCGGCGGCCCTGGCCTCCATCTCGGCCAGGGCGGCGGGGTAATCGACCAAACCCGCCGAAATCCGCCATTCCAGCGCGGATTGGGCGGGTTGGGCCGAGGGTCTTCCAGGGGCCATTCCGGGGGTGCTTTCCGCTTGCTTGGGCACGGGCGATTTGCTATTCCCCCGGCCTGGATTAGGCAAGGGGCATCGGTGCTCCGAGCCCCCGCTGCGGTCGTGGCGGAACTGGTAGACGCGCAGCGTTGAGGTCGCTGTGGGGCAACCCGTGGAAGTTCGAGTCTTCTCGACCGCACCAATCCCTTCAGTGCAAAGCTGATATCGGAAGTGGGAGATCCCGCCGCTGTAGCGCGCGCGGGTTCCTCCGCTATATGCTGTCCTCCCAAAGCACTATCCAGATTCTCCAAAGAAATGGGGTCGAGGAACGGATGGCGGATGACAGCCTGAAAGAGGCCGCGCTCGAATATCACCGCCTGCCCAAGCCGGGCAAATTGGCCATCATCCCAACCAAGCCGCTGGCCAATCAGCGCGACCTGGCGCTGGCCTATTCGCCGGGCGTCGCCGCCGCCTGCGAGGCCATCGTCGAAAATCCCGCCGCCGCCGCCGAGGTCACCAGCCGGGCCAACCTGGTCGCCGTCGTGACCAACGGCACCGCCGTGCTGGGCTTGGGTGCCATCGGCCCGCTGGCCGCCAAGCCGGTGATGGAAGGCAAGGCGGTCCTGTTCAAGAAATTCGCCGATATCGACGTCTTCGACATCGAGATCGCCGAGACCGATCCCCAGAAGCTGGTCGATATCGTCGCCAGCCTGGAGCCGACCTTCGGCGGCATCAATCTCGAGGACATCAAGGCGCCGGAATGCTTCGAGATCGAAAGCAAGCTGCGCCAGCGGATGAAGATTCCGGTGATGCACGACGACCAGCACGGCACCGCGATCATCGTCGCCGCCGCGCTGATGAACGGGCTCGAGGTCGTCGGCAAGCCGATCGACCGGGTGAAGCTGGTGACCTCCGGCGCCGGCGCCGCCGCGCTCGCCTGCCTCGATCTCCTGGTGGCCCTCGGCTTCCCGATCGACAACATCGTCGTCAGCGACATCGCCGGCGTGGTCTATGAGGGTCGCAAGGAGCTGATGGACCCGCGCAAGGACCGCTATGCGCGCAAGACCAATGCGCGCACCCTGGCCGATGCTATCAAGGGCGCCGACATCTTCCTCGGCCTCTCGGCGCCGGGCGTGCTCAAGCCCGAAATGGTCGCCAGCATGGCCGACCGGCCGATCGTCTTCGCGCTGGCCAACCCAACGCCGGAGATCATGCCGGACGAAGTGAAGGCGATCCGCCCGGAAGCGGTGATCGCCACCGGCCGCTCGGACTTCCCGAACCAGGTCAACAACGTCCTCTGCTTCCCCTACATCTTCCGCGGCGCGCTGGATGTGGGTGCCACCGCGATCAACGAGGCGATGAAGATCGCCTGCGTGAAGGCGATCGCGCGCCTCGCCCGCGCCGAGGTCTCCGACGTCGCCGCATCGGCCTATGGTGGGGAGAGCCTGCAATTCGGCGCCGAATACCTGATACCGCGCCCGTTCGACCCGCGCCTCATCGTCGAGATCGCCCCGGCGGTTGCGAAGGCCGCGATGGAGAGCGGCGTCGCGACGCGCCCGATCGCCGATTGGGCGGAGTATAAGGAACGCCTGCAGCAATTCGTGTTCCGTTCCGGCCTGGTGATGAAGCCGCTGTTCGACCGCGCGCGGCGCGATCCGAAGCGCGTGGTCTATGCCGAGGGCGAGGAGGAGCGGGTGCTGGGCGCGGCCCAGACCGCGATCGACGAGGGCCTGGCCAAGCCGATCCTGATCGGCCGGCGCTCGGTGGTGCAGAAGCGCATCGCGCGGCTGGGCTTGCGGCTGCAGGAGGGCCGCGACTTCGATCTGGTCGATCCCGAGAACGATCACCGCTACAAGGAATACTGGACGCTCTACCATCGCCTGACCGAGCGGCGCGGCGTCTCGCCCGATGTGGCGCGCGACATCGTGCGCACGCGGCCCTCGGTGATCGCGTCGCTGATGGTCCGCCGCGGCGAGGCGGATGCCATGCTCTGCGGCACGGTCGGCCGCTTCCACCGGCATCTGGAGCACGTCAGCGCGGTGATCGGCAAGGCGCCGGGCAGCCGCTCCTTCGCGGCGATGACCGCGATCATCCTGCCGACCGGCACCTTCTTCCTCGCCGACACCGAGGCCAATCCCGACCCCACCGAGGACGAGATCGCCGAGATCACGATCCATTCCGCGGCGGTGATCCGGCGCTTCGGCATCGTGCCGAAGGCGGCTTTGCTGTCGCATTCCAACTTCGGCACCGACACCTCGGCTTCGGCGCGCAAGATGCGCCGCGCGCTGGGCCTGGTGCTGCAGCGCGACCCCGAGCTCGAGGTCGAGGGTGAGATGCGCGCCGACCTCGCGGTCGATGAGCAGATCCGCGCGCGGCTGTTCCCGAGCTCGCGGCTCTCCGGCAAGGCCAATCTCCTGGTCATGCCGAATCTCGACGCCTCGAACATCGCGCTCAACCTGCTGCGCCTGCTCGGCCAGGGCACTTCGATCGGCCCGATTCTCCTGGGCGCGGCGCAGCCGGTGCACGTGCTCTCGCCCACGCAGACGGTGCGCGGCATCGTCAACATGACGGCGATCGCGGTCGTCGAGGCGCAGGACGGCCACGAGAAGCGGTCGGCGGCGGAAGCCGGCCGCAGCGGATCCGCTTCTTGAACCCGGAAACCCAGCCGAACGACGTCGAACGCGCCCCGGTCGTCGAGACCGTGGACGAGGAAGAGCTTTACGGCCCGTCGCAGGAGCTCTTGCAGAACATCAAGGCGGCGCTCGCCGAAGCCGACATTCCGCAGGTCGAGGCGCTGATCGAGCCGCTGCACCCGGCCGATGTCGCCGATCTGATCGAGCATCTCGATCCCGAGGAGCGGCGCCTCTTCCTCGAGATCACCAAGCATGTGATCGAGCCGGAGACTATCTCGCATCTCGAAGACACGCTTCGTGAGGAGGTGGTGGACGGGATGAAGCCGGAGGAGCTGGCCGAGGTCGTCTCGGAGCTCGATTCCGACGACGCGGTCGAGCTCCTCGAGAATCTCGACGAGGAGAGGCAGCAGCAGGTCCTCGACGTCATCCCGCAGGAGGACCGCGTCGTCCTCGAGCAGGGCCTGACCTTCCCGGAGGACAGCGCCGGCCGCCTGATGCAGCGCGAACTGGTTGCGGTGCCGCTGCACTGGAATGTAGGCCAGACCATCGACTTCCTCCGCAACAGCAAGGAGCTGCCCGACGACTTCTACAGCCTCTATGTCGTCGATCGGTTGCACAAGCCGGTCGGCTCGGTGGCCCTGAGCCGCGCCATCCGCTCGCCGCGCGACATCAATCTCTCCGACATCATGGAGACCGAGCTCCGCCTGGTGCCGGCCGACATGGACCAGGAAGCCGTCGCCTACATGTTCCGGCAATACGCGCTCATTTCGGCGCCGGTGGTCGATGACGGCGGCAAGCTGATCGGCGTGGTCACGGTGGACGACGTGGTGCGCGTCATCGACGAGGAGGCCGAGGAGGACCTGCTGGCGATCGTCGGCGTCGGCGACACCGATTTCCACGATCCCGCCCACATCACGGCGTTCCGCCGGGTGCAGTGGCTGGTCGTGACCCTGATCAACACCCTGATCGCCTCGGTGGTGATCTCCCGCTTCGAGGGCACGATCGGCCAGTATCCGTCGCTCGCGGTGCTGATGCCGATCACCGCCGCCATGGGCGGCAATGCCGGCGTGCAGGTGATCACGGTCACGGTGCGCGCCCTGGCGACCAAGGAGATCACCCCCAACAGCAACGTCTGGCGCATCATCGCCAAGGAGCTGCTGGTCGGCTTCATGAACGCCTGCATCTTCGCGCTGATCCTCGGCACGCTTGGCGCGCTCTGGTTCGGCCATGTCGAGCTCGGCTTCGTGCTGGCCGGCGCGATGATCTTCAACATGGTCTGGGCCGGCTTCGCCGGCACTGTCATCCCGCTGGTCATGGACCGGCTCGGTTTCGACCCGGCGACCGGCGCCGGCCCGTTCCTGACCACCACGACCGATTGCCTCGGCTTCTTCTCCTTCCTCGGTCTTGCCACCTTGTTCCTGCGCTAGGAGCTGATCATGCCGACCGTCCTCATCACCGGCGCCAACCGCGGCATCGGCCTCGAGCTCGCCAAGCAATATGCCGGCGACGGCTGGTCGGTCATCGCCACCGCGCGCGATCCGAAGCAGGCCGACGGCCTGAAGGCGCTCAAGGGCGACATCCGCATCGAGGCGCTGGAAGTCACCGACGAGAAGCAGATCGCGGCGCTCGCCAAGGCGTTGAAGGGCACGGCGATCGACGTGCTGCTGAACAACGCCGGCATGCTCACCGGCTATGAGAGTTTCGGCGACACCGACACGAAATCCTGGCTGCAGACCCTGCATGTCAACAGCATCGCGCCCCTGAAGCTGACCGAGGCCCTGGTCGAGCATGTCGCCGCTTCGCAGCAGAAGAAGGTGGCCGCGATCACCAGCGGCATGGGCTCGATCGGCACCCATGCCAGCACCGGCGCCTATGCCTATCGCAGCTCCAAGGCGGCGCTCAACATGGTGATGGTGACCGCCGCCAACGAGCTGCGCTCGCGCGGCATCTCGGTCGCGGTGATCTCGCCCGGCTGGGTCAGGACCGACATGGGCGGCGCCGGCGCGCCGCTGGACGTGAAGCAGAGTGCCGCCGGCATCCGCAAGGTGATCGACAAGCTGAAAGTCGGGATCAGCGGCCAGTTCTTCAATTACAGCGGCGAGAACCTGCCATGGTAGCGCCCGCCTCGGCCGAAGCGCTGGAGTTCTACTTCGACTTCGCCTCGCCTTACGGCTATCTCGCTTCCTATCGGATCGACGACATCGCCAAGGAGTTCGGCCGCGAAGTCGCCTGGCGGCCTTACCTGCTCGGGGTCGCCTTCAAGAGCAGCGGCCAGAGCCCGCTGGTTTCGCAGCCGATGCGCGGTCCCTATCACTTGCGCGATATGGAACGCACGGCCCGCAAGATGCACGTGCCCATCGTCCTGCCCGAGGGTTTTCCGATGGCGACCATGGCGGCCGGCCGGGCCTTCTATTGGCTCGACGCCAAGGATCCGGCCAAAGCGCGCGACCTCGCCAAGGCGCTCTACCGCGCCGCCTTCGCGCAGGGGCGCAACATCACGCCGACCGACGTGGTCGCGGCGGTGGCGGCGGAGATCGGCCTCGACCCGGCGGCAGTGACGGCGGCGATCGGCAGCCCGGAGGCCAAGGAAAGGCTGCGGGCGGAGACCGAGAATGCCATCGCCCGCGGCATCTTCGGCTCGCCCTTCTTCATCATCGACGGCGAGCCCTTCTGGGGCAATGATCGGCTCGACGACGTGCGGGAATGGCTGAGGACCGGCGGCTGGTGAGGACTGGGATGGACGCGACACTTTCGAAAGACATCATTGCGGCGGTGGATGCCGGTTTCGACGACCAGGTGAAGCTGACCGCGGACCTGACCGCTTTCCCCTCGACGCGCGGCCAGGAGGCGACGGCGCAGGATTTCATGGCCGACCAGTACCGCCGGCGCGGCCTGCCGGTCGACCGCTGGAAGATCGATGTCGCGGATATCGAGCATCTGCCCGGCTTTTCGCCGGTCGCGGTTTCCTATGAGAACGCCTTCAACGTCGTCGGCGTGCACCGGCCGCGCGAGGCCAAGGGCCGCTCGCTGATCGTCAACGGCCATATCGACGTGGTGCCGACCGGCCCGCTCGATCTCTGGACCCATCCGCCGTTTGCGCCGCGGGTCGAGAACGGCTGGCTCTATGGCCGCGGCTCCGGCGACATGAAAGCCGGCCTGATCGCCGGTCTTTGCGCCTTCGATGCCTTGGACAAGCTGGGCTACCGGCCGGCGGCCGATGTCTATCTGCAGTCGGTGATCGAGGAGGAATGCACCGGCAACGGCGCGCTCGCCTGCCTGCAGCGGGGCTATCGCGCCGATGCGGCGCTGATCCCGGAGCCGGCGGAGAACGGGCTCGACATCGCCCAACTCGGCGTCATGTGGTTCCAGGTGAAGGTGCGCGGCCGGCCGACTCATGTCGGTCACGCCGGACGCGGCGTGAACGCGATCGAGAGCTGCTTCCCGATCGTCGCGGCGCTGCATAAGCTCGAAGCCGAGTGGAACGCCAACCGCCACGAAATCTGGGGCGATCACCCGCATCCGGTGAACTTCGTGCTGTCGCGGATCGAGGGCGGCGACTGGACCTCTTCGGTCCCCGCCTGGTGCACCTTCGACATGCGCATCTCCTTCTACCCGGGCCAGTCGCTGGAATCGGTGCGCAAGGCGGTCGAGGCGACGGTGCGCGAAGCGGCGCGCAACGACGGCTTCCTGGCCAACAACCCGCCGGAGGTCGTCTATCACGGCTTCCAGGCCGAGCCCTACATCCTCGAAGGCGCCGATGCGCCGCGCGCCGTCCTCGAACAGACCCACCGGCTCGCCTTCGGCGAGACGTTGCCCACCCATGCGATCACCGCGACCACCGATGCGCGTTTCTTCGGCCTCTATGCCGGCATCCCCGCTTTGGTCTACGGGCCGTCGGCCGAGGATTATCACGGCTTCGATGAGCGGGTGAACCTGGACTCGGTCCGCAAGGTGACGCGCAGCATCGCCCTCTTCATGGCGGAATGGTGCGGCCTCGAGAAGCGCGCGGCATGATCGAGACCCAGGAACTTTGGTCGATCCGGATCGACTTCGCGCTGAAGCCGGACGACGCGCTGCGGCTTGAGATCGAGACCGTGATGGAGGCGCTCGGCGCCGCGCTGTCCAGCTTCGAGGAAGGCAAGGGCTGGCGCATGGAGACCATCGCCGAGGCCAAGCCCCGCGCGGCGGACGTGCGCGCGGCGCTGAAGCCGTTCGGCGTCACGGCCAAGATCGACAAGGTGCCGCAGAAGAACTGGGTGCTGGAAAGCCGCAAGGGCCTGCCGCCGCTGAAAGCCGGTCCGTTCTTCATCCACGGCGAGCATGACCGCGACAAGCGGCCGAAGAAAGGCATCGCGCTGGAGATCGACGCCGGCATGGCCTTCGGCACCGGGCGGCACGAGACCACGATGGGCTGCCTGAAGGCGCTGCTGCGCCTCCGGAAGACGCACAGGTTCAAGCGCATCCTCGACGTCGGCACCGGCACCGGCATCCTGGCCTTCGCAGCTTGGCATCTCTGGGCGCAGCCGGTGATCGCCGGCGACAACGACAAGGACGCCGTCCGCGTCGCCCGGGAGAATGCCGCGATCAACGGGCTGAAGAAGCAGGTGCGCATCGTTGCATCGGATGGCTACAAGGCGAAAGTCATTCGCGACCACGCGCCTTATGACCTCATCACCGCGAACATCCTGGCCAATCCGCTGATCCTGCTGGCGCCGGACCTGGCGCGCAATCTGGCGCGCAACGGGCGCGCGGTGCTCTCGGGCCTGATGAACGACCAGGCGAAGGATGTTCTGGCGGCCCATCGCGCGGTCGGGCTGGAACTCGATTTCCGCCTGCGGCTCGGCCAGTGGTCGGTGCTGGTCCTGAAGAAAGCCAGAAAATAGATGCCGGTCTTCGTCATCGCGCCGCTCACATTGCAGCCGGCCGATGCCGAAAGGGTCGCCTTGCTGCGCAAGAGCTACGATCCCAATGCCGCGGCGGTGGCGCCGCATGTGACCATGGTCTACGGCGTCGATGACGGTCTCGAGAGCGAGGCTTTGCGCTGGGCGCGGATCCAGGCCGGGGCCTTCGCGGCCGCTTCGCTGCGCTTCACCCTGGCAACGGTGGCGCGGGATTACGAAAATTCCGCCTGGTATCTGTTTCTGATGCCGAAGCAGATCCCGGCGGTGCTGGCGGAGCTGCACCGGCGGCTCAATTCCGGGCCGCTGCAGGGGGCACCCGACGTGGCCTTCGACGCCCATCTCACCCTGGGGCGGTTCCAGGAGCGGGTGCTGGCGGACGCGGTGGCGCGGGACTGCAATGCCGAGGGCGTCGCCGTCGAGGCCAGGATCGCATCGCTGGAGGTCGTGCTGTTCGACGGCAAGGAAGTCCGCAACCGCACCGTCCTGCCGCTTGGCGCTTCCTGAAGCCACTATGGCTGAAAAAGAAAGCGCCGGCCAAAAGGCCGGCGCAGTCAGGGAGGGAACTCGATGAAGAGTTACGCGGGTATAACGCTTAAGCGGCCTTCGGGGTTTCCGGCTGCGCGTTGAAATTGGCGACCGCCTTGCGGGCCACTTCCTGCGCGAGCTCGGTGATGTCGCCACGGACCACGCCGATATCCACCAGCTGACGGTCGCTCAGCTGGTCGAGCTGGCGGGCGGTCAGGCGGGCGCGGTTCCAGGCGCGGATCGGGGCGGTGACGTCCTGCTCCATCGCCGCCAGGACTTCCGGCAGCGGCTCCTGGACCTCGCGGCCGAGGCGGCGGACGTATTCGGCCGCGTCGAAGCGGGTCATGCCGATATCGGCCAGCATGCGGTCGTCCATCGACATCAGCTGGTCATAGATCTCGCGGCGGCGGCTCCACTCGACGGCGGGACGCACGACGAGGTTGAACACCAGGCGGCTGAACTCCTGGAACAGGGTGCCTTCACCCGGCACGGCAACCGCCTGCTGGGCGACGAAACCAATCTCGCTCCGGCTCAGGCCGAGGTCGCCGAGCATCCGGTTGTCCAGGCGCGCAAGCTCGCGCTCGATGGCGGCGCGCTTGAAATGGCGGCGCACGGAGTTGACCAGCACGGCGCCGAAACGGTTCAGCGCGGCGAAGCCGGTCTCACGGGCGACACCAGCGGCCGCCTTCTCATTTTCATTGATCATCCGATTCATGGTTCTCACCGATCCGATATCGCTCGACGAAACGTCAAAAGCTTAAATTCCTGGGGATTTCCCCGTCCGAGGGCCATCCCGCGGACGCAGGATATATACGAATCCCAATGGGCCTCAGGCAGGGGGTATGCCGCATTGCAGCAATGAGCCCGGCGCATGCAGTAACGTGACGTTAATCACGTAGGACATGGCTTGGTCACAATTCGGCGGGAGGAGATTCTTAACTAGTTGAAATACATAATGAAAAGTCGGACGGCCGGAAGCATCAAAAAACGGCGGCATTAAGATATTAGCGGCATTAACAGGGCTATAACCATCGCCCGCGACGCCCCGTCGCGGGGGTGCGCCTCGGCAGATTCTCGAGATCCGGCAGCGAGGGCGCTGGCCTGATGAGAACAAATAGGGTATATTGTTTCCTGGCCTCGGCGGCGTTTCGGCGATGCATGTACAGTGCATGGACGGAATCCAAGTCCTCGCACTGCCGTCGCCTCTGTTTTGGCAATATGATCAGAGGCTTGCAGCACTTTGACGCCCCTTGGCCGGACCGGGCGTCAATGCAGGCGGCGAGCCCGACCGTTGGGGCCGGGCCGTCAGACTACCAGGTCGGGCGACCCGCCGCGGTGCCGTGGAAGGGCAGCAAGGCCCGAAGATCGGCCAGAACCGCGGAAGCCAGGCTCTCGGCGCCCTCGATCCGGCTGGCATCGCGCGCAAAGCTGCGGATGTCGCTGCGATAGAGGCCGAGATCGGCGAGGGCGCGGTCGCTCAACAAGGCGAGTTCGCGTTCAACCTGCTGGCGCGTCTGAAAGCTGCGCGCCGAGTTGGCGAGGGCGACGCGGGTCCGGGAGAAGGTCGCCATCTGATTCGTCTGCATTTTTTTGCTCTTTCCAAGCGGCGACGACGCTATTGCCATCGCCTATCGATAAGATTAAGTGCAGCAGCGCCGCCCTGTTAAGGATTTTGTTGCATCGCAGCATTGAAATTGCTGCATGCGCGAAGAGGCAGCAGCCGTGAACGGGTAGCCTAATTCCTGGGCAGGTCGTAGAACCGGGGATCCACCGCATTCATCAGAAGGAAGGCTCGATGTCGGGCATGCAGGACGGCCGGAAGACCGAGGCGTATCAGGGCGACGCGAAGCTGGCGGGCCTGCTGAAGGAACAGCGCTCTTTCACCGATCTCGACGGGTTGAAGGCCATGATCCCCGGCGTCGCCGCCGCGCCCTCCGGCGACCGCGCCGACGACTGGATCCACCTGGTTGCCCCGGAGCCCAATGATGCGGTGAAGGCGCAGCTCCTCGCCTTCCGCGCCGGCTTCAAACCCGGCGGCACGCCTTCGCCGAAGACCATCGCGGAACGGGTCGCGGCTCTGCGCGCCGAGCTGAAGCGGCAGAACCTCGCCGGCTTCGTGATCGGCCGCGGCGACGAGCACCAGGGCGAATATGTGCCGAAGCGCGCCGAGCGTTTGGGCTGGATCAGCGGCTTCACCGGTTCCGCCGGGCTCGTCATCGTGCTCCTCGACCGCGCCGTGATCTTCGTCGATGGCCGCTACACCTTGCAGGTCAAGGACGAGGTCGACACCCGGATCTTCGAGATCAAGCACCTGGTCAACGACCCGGCCGAGCGCTGGATCGAGGCGCATCTGGGCAAGGGCGGCCGGCTCGGCATCGACCCCTGGCTCTTCACCGTCGATCAGGCCCGGCGTTTCGCCGACGGCGCCGCCAAGGCCGGCGGGGAGCTGGTCGCGGTCGAGAGCAATCCGCTCGACGCCGCCTGGACCGACCAGCCGCCGGCGCCGATCGCCCCGGTGACCGTGCAGGATCTGCGTTTCGCCGGGCAGAGCGCGGAGGAGAAACGCCGCGCGATGGGCGCGGCACTTGCTGCCGATGGCCTCGACGCCGCGGTCATCACCGCGCCGGACTCGCTGGCCTGGCTCTTGAATATCCGCGGCGGCGACGTGCCGCGCACGCCCTTCGCGCTGGGTTTCGGCCTGCTGCATAAGGACGGCCATGTCGATGTCTTCATGGACCCGCGGAAGTTCACGCCGGCTGTGCTGAGCCATCTTGGCAACGAGGTCTCGGTGCAGCCCCGCGAAGCCTTCTCGAACGCGCTCGAGACCCTGGGCAAGGCCAAGGCGCAGGTCGGGCTCGACGCGATGACCGCCGGGGTGTGGATCCGCGACCGGCTGCAGAAGAGTGGCGCCACGGTCAAGGTCGGCGATGATCCCTGCGCCCTGCCGAAGGCGAAGAAGAATGCGGTCGAGATCGAAGGGACGCGCACGGCGCACCGCCGCGACGGCGCCGCGGTCTCGCGCTTTCTCGCGTGGTTCGCCAGCGAGGCGCCGAAGGGCGGCCTGACCGAGATCGGCGCCGCCGAGAAGCTGGCGGCGTTCCGGCGCCAGAACGAGCTCTTCCGCGACTTCAGCTTCGATTCCATCTCCGGCGCCGGGCCGAACGGCGCGGTGGTGCATTACAAGGTTTCGGAGCAGAGCAGCCGCAAGATCGAGCTGAACTCGATCTACCTGATCGATTCCGGCGGCCAGTATCTCGACGGCACCACCGACATCACCCGCACCGTCGCCGTCGGCACCCCGACCGCGGAGATGAAGGACCGCTTCACCCGCGTGCTCAAGGGCCATATCGCCCTCGCCACCGTGAAGTTTCCGAAAGGCACCACCGGCAGCAGCCTCGATGTGCTGGCGCGCCGGCCGCTCTGGGAAGCGGGGCTCGACTACGACCATGGGACGGGTCACGGCGTCGGCAGCTATCTCTCGGTGCATGAAGGGCCGCAGCGCATCTCGAAGGCGCCGAACCGCGTGGCGCTGGAGCCCGGCATGATCATCTCCAATGAGCCCGGCTATTATAAGACCGGCGAATACGGCATCCGCATCGAGAACCTGATCGTGGTGCAGCCGGTCCCCCCTGAATCCATTGGGGGTCAGCCGAACATGCTGCAGTTCGAGACCATCACCTTGGCGCCGATCGATATCAACCTGATCGACCGCAACTTGCTCACCGCCGATGAGGTCGCCTGGCTCAACGCCTATCACCGGCGGGTGCGCGAGACGCTCTCGCCGAATCTGGACGACGCGACCAAGGCCTGGCTCGCCGCCGCCACGCGGCCGATCTGATGGCCGAGGATCCGGTCGAACTCGTCGTCGAGCCGCGGCCGCGTGACATCGGCGGCTTCGAGGTGCGGCGTCTGTTGCCGGTGGCGCAGCGCCGCTCGCTCGGGCCGTTCGTGTTCTTCGATCAGATGGGGCCGACCGCAATTCCGGCCGGTCATGGCTTGGATGTGCGGCCGCATCCGCATATCGGCTTGGCGACCGTCACCTATCTCTTCGAAGGCGAGATCCTGCACCGCGACACCTTGGGCTCGGTTCAGGTGATCCGGCCAGGCGACGTCAACTGGATGACGGCCGGTTCCGGCATCGCCCATTCCGAACGGACGCCGCAGGATGCCCGCACCCGGGGCGGGCCGGTCTTCGGCATCCAATCCTGGGTCGCCTTGCCGAAGGCGCATGAAGAGGCGGATCCCGCCTTCTTCCATCACCCGGCCGCAACGCTGCCGCTGATCGAAGGCGAAGGGAAGACCGTGCGGATCATCGCCGGCGCCGCCTTCGGGCAAAAGGCGCCGGTGGCCACTTTCTCTTCGACGCTCTATTGCGACGTCGTGCTCGCGGCCGGCGCCAAGGTCGAGGTGCCGATCGAGCATGAGGAGCGCGCGATCCAGCCGGTCGCCGGTCGCATCAGCGTCGGCGGCCATACGGTCGAATCCGGCAGCATGCTGGTGCTACGCGCCGGGATGCCGGTGACGATCGAGGCGCTGGAAGATTCTCGCCTGATACTGCTCGGCGGCGAGCGCTTGGACGGGCCGCGGCAGATGTGGTGGAATTTCGTCTCCTCGTCGCCGGAGCGGATCGAGCAGGCGAAGGCGGATTGGAAGGCCGGCCGCTTCGGCCTGGTGCCCGGCGAGACGGAGTTCATTCCGTTGCCGGCGTAACACCACGCGCATGACCCCCGGATGACCACAGACTCGCTTCCGCCCGCCGTCGCGCATTCGGTGCTGAAATACCGCGACTACCGGCTGTTCCTGCTGGCGCGGCTGCTGGTGACGGCGGCCATCCAGATCCAGTCGGTGGCGGTCGGCTACCAGGTCTACGAGCTGACCTCGGACCCGCTGCAGCTGGGCTTCGTCGGCCTCGCGCAGTTTCTGCCGATGCTGGCGCTGATCCTGCCGGCCGGCGATCTCGCCGACCGCTTCAACCGGCGCACCATCCTGATGGTGAGTTGCCTGCTCGAGGCGGCGGTCGCGGCCTGCTTCTTCATTCTCACGGTCTTCGAGGTGCACGCGCTCTGGGCCTTCTATCTCGCGCTGGCACTGTTCGGCGTGGTGCGGACCTTGTCGGCGCCCGCGAGCCAGTCGCTGGTCCCGCTGCTGGTGCCGCCCGAGCATCTTTCCAAGGCGATCGCCTGGAGCTCGTCGGCCTTCCAGACCGCGACCATCGTCGGCCCGGCCTTCGGCGGTGGCCTCTACTACCTGGTCGGCCCCGAAGCGGCCTACTGCATCTGCGTCGTGCTGGCGCTGGTGGTTGCTGCCCTGTTCGGGGCGATGCGGGTCTCCATGGCGCCGCGCGACATCAAGAACACCACCGCCTTCCAGCGCGCCGTCGCCGGCATCCATTATGTGAAGGCGCACCCGATCATCCTCGGCGCGATCTCGCTCGACCTCTTCGCCGTGCTGCTCGGCGGCGCCACCGCCCTGCTGCCGGTCTATGCCAAGGACATTCTCGATGTCGGCGCTTTCGGCAACGGGCTGCTGCGCACGGCGCCGGCGGTGGGTGCGGCGGTGACCGGATTCTGGCTCGGCTATCGCCCGCTCAACCGGAAGACCGGCGCGTGGATGTTCGGCTGCGTCGCCTTGTTCGGCGTCGCCACCGTCGTGTTCGGCCTCTCCACCAATTTCGTCGTATCGCTGGTTGCCCTGGTGGTGCTCGGCGCTTCCGACATGGTGAGCGTCTTCGTGCGCTCGACCTTGATCCAGGCGGCGACGCCCGACGCGATGCGGGGCCGGGTCAGCGCCGTCAGCATGCTCTTCGTCGGCGCGTCGAATGAGCTGGGCGAGTTCGAATCGGGCGGCGCCGCGCATCTGGTCGGCGTCGTGCCCGCCGTGGTGATCGGCGGCTTGGGCACGCTCGGCGTCGTTGCGGTCTGGATGTGGCTGTTCCCGGCCTTGCGCCAAGTTGACCGGCTGAGCGACGTAAGATCCGGCGCGGAGCGCTGACCAGCGCGCTGCGCTTCATTCCAAAAAGAGCTCCCGAGATTCGCTCTGCGCCCCGGCGGAACCTCACCGATGGGCCAAGGTTGGCTTGATATGACGGGACAAGAATGCCGCTGTACGGCTGGATGCCGCGGCGGTGCCACCCGCCATCGAGAGAGTTTCAATCGAATTTGGCAGGAGAGAAAACATGAAACAGACCACCCTTCTTGGCTCCGTCGCCGCGGGCCTGATGGCTGCGGCGATCGCATCGCCGGCCTGGGCGCAGGCCGCCACCTATCCGAAAGGCACGGATTGCTCCGCTGTCCAGAACTCGGCCAGCCGGACCGAGTGTATGAACCAGATGGAGGAGTCGCGGCAGAACCCGAACTCCGGCCAGTCGACCGACCCGAGCACGGGCACGCCGACCGGCGTGGCGCCGGGCAGCGCCGATGAGCCCAGCACGCTGGGCACGCCGGGCGGTCCGGAAGACGGCACTGCCGGCAATCCCTCGAACGCCCCGTCCACCAACGGCACTGGCACCGGCACCGGCGGCACCGGGACGGGTGGCACCGGCGCCGCCACCCAGTAACCCTGCGGTTGCTAGGTCAGAATCGTCCCCCGTGCTTCGGCACGGGGGATTTTTCTATGCCGCGATCGGATCAGGCGGCGAAGATCTTGCCGGGATTCATCCGGTTCTCGGGATCGAGTGCCTGTTTCAGCTGGCGCATTACGGCGACGCCTTCGCCATGCTCCGCCTGCAGGAAGGGGATCTTGCCGTAGCCGATGCCATGCTCGCCGGTGCAGGTCCCGCCCATGGCGATGGCGCGCAAGGCGAGGCGCTCGACGAAGGCCTCGACGGTCTTCATTTCCTTGGGATCGTCGGGATCGAGCACGACGGTGACATGGAAATTGCCGTCGCCGACATGGCCGACGATCGGCGCCAGCAGGCCATGCGCGTCGATGTCCTGGCGGGTCTCGAGGATGCAGTCGGCGAGGCGCGAGATCGGCACGCAGGCATCGGTCGCCAGCGCCTTGGCGCCGGGGCGCAAGGCGAGGCAGGAATAGAGCACGTTGTGCCGCGCTTCCCAAAGCTTGCTGCGCTCCTCGGCCTTCTGGGTCCAGCGGAAGCCGCCGATGCCGAACTCCTCGCCGAGTGCTGCGACCATCTCCGCCTGCTCCTTCACGCCGGCCTCGGTGCCGTGGAATTCGAAGAACAAGGCCGGCTGCTTCGGATAGTCGAGCTTGGCGTAGCGGATGAGCGCGTCCATCTGTACCTCGTCGACCAGCTCGATGCGGGCGACCGGGATGCCGGACTGGATGGTGCGGATCACGGTGTTGACCGCATCGCCGATGCTGGGAAAGAGGGCCACAGCGGCGGCCATGGTCTCCGGCACGCCATAGAGGCGCAGCCGCACCTCGGTGATGATGCCGAGCGTGCCTTCGGAGCCGACGAAGAGGCGCGTGAGATCGTAGCCGGCGGCGGATTTGCGCGAGCGGCCGCCGGTGCGGATCACGCGGCCGTCGGCCAGCACCACGGTCAGGCCCAGCACGTTCTCGCGCATGGTGCCGTAGCGCACCGCGTTGGTGCCGCTCGCCCTGGTCGCCGCCATGCCGCCGAGCGTGGCATCGGCACCGGGATCGATCGGGAAAAACAGGCCGGTGTCGCGGAGATAGGCGTTCAACGCCTTGCGCTTCACGCCGGCCTGGACCTTGACGTCGAGATCCTCGGCATTGACCTCCAGCACCTGGTCCATTCCCGAAAGGTCGATCGAGACGCCGCCTTCGAGCGCCGCGACATGGCCCTCCAGCGAGGTGCCGACGCCATAGGGGATGATCGGCGCGTCATGCTGGGCGGCGAGCTTGACGATCGCCACCACCTCTTCGGTGGATTTCGCGAAGGCGACCACGTCGGGGGCGACGGAGGGATGATAGGACTCGTCGCGGCCGTGCCGCTCCAGGATCCCGGCATTGGTGCTGACCCGGTCGGCGCCGAGCAGGGCGACGAGTTCGGCGACCAGGCCGTCGGTATCCTTGGTGCGGCGGTTGGTGGCAAGCATCGGGTGTTCCTTGGTTATCAGGCCGCGCCGTATCCGCCGCCGCCGGGTGTTTCGATCACGAAGACGTCGCCGGGGCGCATCTCCGCCTTGTCGGTTCCGCCCAATGTGACCACCGAACCGTCCTTGCGTTCAACCGAATTTCGCCCCAGCGCGCCGTTGCCGCCGCCGGCCATGCCGTAGGGCGGAACGACCCGATGGCCGGAAAGGATGGCCGCGGTCATCGCCTCCAGGAAGCGGACCCGGCGGACGACGCCGTCGCCACCCTTGTGCCGGCCCTTGCCGCCGCTGCCGCGGCGGATGCGGAACTCTTCCAGCAGGACCGGGAAGCGCCATTCCAGCACTTCGGGGTCGGTCAGGCGGGAATTGGTCATATGGGTCTGCACCGCGTCGGTGCCGTCGAAATCCGGCCCGGCGCCGGAACCGCCGGAGACGGTCTCATAATACTGGTAGCGGTCATTGCCGAAGGTGAAGTTGTTCATCGTGCCCTGGGCCGCCGCCATCACGCCCATCGCGCCATAGAGCGCGTCGGTGATGCATTGCGAGGTCTCGACATTGCCGCTGACCACGGCCGCGGGGTATTTCGGCTTCAACATCGAGCCTTCCGGGATGACGATGTCCAAAGGCTCGAGGCAGCCGGCATTCATCGGGATCTCGTCATCGATCAACGTGCGGAAGACATAGAGCACCGCGGCCTTGGCCACCGCGGAAGGGGCGTTGAAGTTGTTGGCGAGCTGCGGGCTGGTGCCGGTGAAATCGACCTTGGCCCGGCGCGCCTTGCGATCGACGGTGACGGTGGCGGCGATCTTGGCGCCGTCGTCCATCTCATAGGTGAAGGCGCCGTCCTTCAGCCGGTCGATGACGCGGCGGACCTGCTCGGCGGCATTGGCGCGGACATGGTTCATATAGGCATGCACCACATCGAGGCCGAAATCCTTCACCATCCGCCGCAGCTCCTGGACGCCCTTCTCGTTGGCGGCGACCTGGGCGGCGAGATCGGCGATATTCTGGTCGGGATTGCGCGCCGGGTATTTGCCGGAGCCGAGCAGTTCGCGCATCGCCTTCTCACGGAAGGTGCCGCGATCGACCAGTTTCACATTGTCGATCAGCACGCCTTCCTCCTCGACCGTGCGGGAGTCGGGCGGCATCGAGCCCGGCGTGATGCCGCCGATATCGGCGTGATGGCCGCGACTGGCGACGTAGAACAGGATCTGCTTGCCCGTCTCGTCGAAGACCGGCGTGACGACGGTGATGTCGGGAAGATGGGTGCCGCCGTTATAGGGCGCATTCAGCACATAAACATCGCCCGGTTTCATGTTCGGGTTGGCGGCGATCACGGTCTCGACGCTCTCGCCCATCGAGCCCAGATGCACCGGCATATGCGGGGCGTTGGCGATCAGGCGGCCCTGCTGGTCGAAGAGGGCGCAGGAGAAATCGAGCCGCTCCTTGATGTTCACCGAATGGCTGGTCTTCTCCAGGGTCGAGCCCATCTGCTCGGCGATCGACATGAAGAGGTTGTTGAAGATCTCCAGCATGACGGGATCGACCGCGGTGCCGATCGCGGCGTTGCGCAAAACGGCGACGGTGCGGTCGAGGATCAGGTGGCCGCGGTCGTTGGCGATCGCGCGCCAGCCCGGCTCGACGATGGTGGTCGAGGTGGGGTCGAGGATGATCGCCGGGCCTGCCACCGTCTGGCCGGGGCGCAATTCCGCACGCTGGAAGACCGGGGCGTCGTACTGGGTACCGTCCGCATAGAAGGGCACGGCGGCGAGGGCGACGGCATCCTTGTCGCCGACGGGCAGGATCGGGTCATCGACCCGCTCGGAGCGGCCGACCGCTTCGACCGAGACCGAATCCACGATCAGCGGCTTGTCCGGCACGATGAAGCCGTAGCGCTGGCGATGCGCGGTCTCGAAGCTGGATTGGATGTCGGCGGCGCTGCCGAAGGAGGCGATCAGCGGCGCGTCGGTGCCGGCGTATTTCAGATGCACCTGGGGCAGGATGGTGATCGCTTCCGCGGCGATGCCCTGGGCGGCGATCTCGGCCTTGGCCGTGGATTCCAGTTCGGCAATGTCGGCGGCGAGGCGCTGCATCAGCGCGGCTTCGAACTTCGCCTCGACGGTGCGATGACGGATCGCGCGGATGTCCGCCAGGCCCATGCCATAGGCCGAGAGCACGCCGGCGAAGGGATGCAGGAAGATCCGGGTCATGCCCAGCGCGTCGGCGACGCGGCAGGCCGCCTGACCGCCGGCGCCGCCGAAGCAGGCGAGGGTGTATTGCGTGACGTCATAGCCGCGCTGGATCGAGATCTCCTTGATCGCGTTCGCCATGTTGGCGACGGCGATCATGAGAAAGCCTTCGGCGACCGCTTCCGGCGTTCGGCTCTCGCCGGTGGCCTTGGAAATCTCGGCGGCAAGCGTGTTGAACTTCTGCGCGACGACGGCGCGGTCGATCGGCTGGTCGCCGTTCGGGCCGAACACCTTGGGGAAGAAGTCGGGGTTGAGCCGCCCCAGCATCACGTTGCAGTCGGTGACCGTGAGCGGGCCTTGGCGGCGATAGGCGGCAGGGCCGGGATCGGCGCCGGCGGAATCCGGGCCGACCCGGAAGCGCGAACCATCGAAATGCAGGATCGAGCCGCCGCCGGCGGCGACGGTATGGATCTGCATCATCGGCGCCCGCATGCGCACGCCGGCGACCTGCGCCTCGTAGGAGCGCTCGAAGGCGCCGTTGTAATGCGAGACGTCGGTCGAGGTGCCGCCCATGTCGAAGCCGATGATGCGTTCGAAGCCGGCCTGCCGCGCGGTCTCGACCGCGCCGACGATGCCGCCGGCCGGGCCGGAGAGGATGCTGTCCTTGCCCTGGAAGGTGGCGGCGTCGGTGAGGCCGCCGTTCGATTGCATGAACATCAGGCGCGTGGACGTGTTGCCGATCTCGCTCGCCACCTGGTTCACGTAGCGGCGCAAGATCGGCGAGAGATAGGCATCGACCACCGTGGTATCGCCGCGGGAGACCAGCTTCATCAGCGGCGAGACGTCGTGGCTGACCGAGATCTGCGGGAAGCCGATATCCTTGGCAATCGCGGCGAGGCGCTTCTCGTGGTCGGAGAAGCGGTAGCCGTGCATCAGCAGGATCGCGACCGAACGGAAGCCGGCGGCGAAGGCCTTGCTCATCTCGACTCGGGCGGCGGTTTCGTCGAGCGGGGTCAGGACCTCGCCCTGGGCGCTGACCCGTTCGGCGACCTCGATCACCGCGCTGTGCAGCAGCTCGGGCAACTCGATCCGCCGGGCGAAGATCTTCGGCCGGTTCTGATAGGCGATCCGGAGCGCGTCCTTGAAGCCCTTCGTGGTCACCAGAAGCGTGCGCTCGCCCTTGCGTTCCAGCAGCGCGTTGGTGGCGACGGTGGTGCCCATCTTGATCGTGGCAACGGAATCCGGCAGCGGCGCGTTCCCCGAGAGGCCGAGGATGGCGCGGATGCCGGCCATGGCGGCATCCTTGTAGCGGCCGGGATTCTCCGAGAGCAGCTTATAGGTGATCAGGCCGCCGTCAGGTTTTTTCGCGACGACGTCGGTGAAGGTGCCGCCGCGATCGATCCAGAACTGCCAGGAGCCGTTTGCCATTACCGTACCATCAGGTCGAGCTTGTGCCGGGAGAGGACGTCGCAGCCGGTCTCGGTCACGATCACCGTCTGGCCTGGATTCATAGCGAGCTTTGTCGCGCCGTCCACCAGGATCATGTGGAGGAAGAGCACGATTCCCGGCTGGAGCTCGACCGGATTGTCGCGGTAGAGCATCGGCCAGTCCATCCAATTGGGCGAGAAGGTGGTCCCCAGGCTGTAGCCGCAGGCATTGAGCCGTGCCGCCGCGAAGCCGGCATCGTCCATCGCCTTGGCGTGGGCGGCAAAGACGGCGCCGAAGGTGACGCCCGGGCGGATTGCGTCGATGCAGGCCTGCATCGCGCCGGTCGCCGCCTTGTGCATCTCGCGCTGGCGCTCGGGCAGCTTGCCGATGACGATGGTGCGCATCAGGCAGGCATGGTAGTGGCGATAGACGCCGGCGAACTCCAGCGTCAGCTGGTCCTGCGCATCCAGCTTGCGGCGGCCGGCGGCGTAGCGCACCAGCAGGGCCTGCGGGCCGGAGCCGATGATGAACTCGTTGCCGGGATAGTCGCCGCCGCCCTTGAACACGGCGCCCTGCATCGCCGCCAGGATCTCTCCCTCATCGGCGCCCGGCTTGGCGAGCCGATGCGCTTCGTCCAGCGCGTCGTCGGCGAGCGCGGCGGCGCGGCGGACATAGACCAGCTCGGCCGGGCTCTTGATGAGCCGCAGCCGGGTGACCAGCATCGAGGCATCCTTGAGCGTGCAGAAACCCTCGAGCGTCGCGTTGAGGCGCAGTCCGTTCTGCGCGGTGAGGCCATAGGCGTCGTATTCGACGCCGAGCTTCTTGCCCTTGAGCTTGCGGGCTTCGAGCAGCTGCCTGAGGTCGCCGGCGGGATTGGCGCCGTCGGCATCGACCCAGATATGGATCTCCTGGATGTCCGAGGTCAGCTGCGCTTGCAGCAGGTCGGGTCGGCGGGTCAGCAGGAAGAGGTCGCCGTCGGCGCCGAAATAGAGGCACTGGAAGAAGACATAGCCGAAGGTGTCGTAGCCGGTCAGGTAATACATGCTCTCCTGCCGGAACAGGAGGATGCCGTCGAGCCCTTCCCGCTGCAGCGAGCGCTGCAAGGCGGCGCGCCGGGCGGCGAACTCGTCGGGGGTGAAATGCAGCGGCATCGAATCCTCCTTCTGATGAATGCCGGCGAGATTGCGGACGGCGGACGAAACTGGCAAAGCCAATCGACGCTATGTTCGACAATGTCGAACGGCTATGCTGGCGCGATGAAGGCGCGGATCCAATCCCTGGCGCGGGCGGATGCAATCCTGGAAGCGCTGGCGGGCGGCCCGCGCTCGGGCCGGCGCCTGCGCGACATCGCGGCCCTGACGCGGCTGGCGCCGAGCACGGCGGCGACCTTGCTGAAGAGCCTGGTGGCGCTCGGCTATGCCGAGAAGATCTTATCCAGCGGGCAGTATCGGCTGGGCCCCCGCCTGCTGAAGCTTGGCCGGATCGTGGAGAAGCAGGTCGATCTCCTGGAACTGGGGCGGCCTGGCATCATCCGCCTCTGTCAGGCGACCGGAGAGACGGTGAACCTGCTGGTGCCTTCCGCCACCACCATGATCGTCGCCGAAAGCTTGAAGGGCGACGTCATCCTGAAGACCACGGCGCTGAAGGGCACCGGCATGCCGATGGTCGGGACGGCTTCGGGAAAATGCCTGCAGGCCTTCAGCGGCGCGGCCGCGGGCCGTGATTTCGATCAGGTCCGGCGCTTGGGCTATGCGACCGAGGAGGACGAGTTCCAGCCGGGCGTGATCGCCGTGGCGGCGCCGATCCTGGACGGCCAGGGGCGGATGCTGGCCACGCTCAGCATCCACGGGCCGTCACAGCGGTTCAGCATGCGGCGGGCGGCGCGGCTGGGCGGTCTGCTGAAGCAGGAGGCGCGGCGGATCACCGCATCCTTGCCGTAAATTCGCCGCAGGCGCGGCTGGAAATGCCGGCGGCCTGTCGCTATGGTTGCCTCAGGATCCGGGATCGCAGCATCAGCATGAGCATCTGGGGAAAAATCATCGGCGGGGCCGCGGGCTTCGCGCTGGGCGGCCCGCTGGGCGCGCTGCTGGGCGCGCTGGCGGGGCATGCGGCCGACAAATATGTCGGCGGCGAATCCCCGCCCGCGCTCGAAGGGCCCGAAGACCGCGCCGGGACCCGGCAGATCGCCTTCACCATCGCCGTGATCGCGCTCGGCGCCAAGATGGCGAAGGCGGACGGCCAGGTCGACCGTTCCGAGGTCGCAGCCTTCAAGGAAGTCTTCCAGGTGCCGCCGAGCGAGACCGCCAATGTCGCCCGGATCTTCGACTTGGCGAAGCGCGACGCGCGCGGCTTCGAGCCCTATGCCCGGCAGATCGCCAAGATGTTCCGCAAGGACAGCCCGGTGCTGGAAGAACTGCTCGACGGGCTGTTCCACATCGCCCGGGCCGACGGCCGGATTCAGGACTCCGAGATC
This sequence comes from Dongia sp. agr-C8, assembly GCF_054658695.1. NCBI lineage: Bacteria > Pseudomonadati > Pseudomonadota > Alphaproteobacteria > Rhodospirillales > Dongiaceae > Dongia > Dongia sp. agr-C8. Next base: position 912,890 of record NZ_BAAGHZ010000002.1, on the reverse strand, counting down.
GAGTATCTGCAGCAGGTCGCGGCCCTGTTCGGCTTCAGCGAGGCCGACTTTGTCCGCATCCGCGAGGCCAATCTCGGCCCGGACAAGGCCGACCCGTATACGATCCTCGGCGTCACCCGCACCATGAGCAACGACGAGATCCGCGCTGCCTGGCGCAAGCTGGTGCGCGACAACCATCCCGACCGGCTGATCGCCCAGGGCCTGCCGGAGGAATTCGTGATGCTGGCGAACCAAAAGGTCGCCACCATCAATGCCGCCTATGACAAGGTCGCCAAGGAACGCGGCATTAACTGACTTCGGTCGCTTTATTCGGACATCATGCCAGCCTCACCGCCCCAACTCGCACTCCGCGACGCCGCCGTCACGTTCGGCGGCAAGCCGCTCTTCTCCGGGATCTCGCTCGGTCTCGGCAAGGGCGAGCGAGTCTGCCTGGTCGGCGCCAACGGCAGCGGCAAGTCCACCATTCTGCGCGCCCTGGCCGGCGAGATGGAGCTCGACGCCGGCGAGCGCTTCGTGCAGCCGGGCTTGAAGATCGGCTACCTGCCGCAGAGCCCCAGCTTTGCCTCAGGTGGCAGCGTCGCTTCTTATGTCGCCGGTGGGCTCGGCGCGGATGAGCATGACTACCGCGTGGCGCGGGCGCTCGATCACCTGAGCCTCGACGGCGCGCGCGACGTGCAGACGCTCTCCGGCGGCGAGGGCCGCCGCGCGGCTTTGGCGCGGGTGCTGGCCACCGAGCCCGATCTCATGCTGCTGGACGAGCCGACCAACCATCTCGATCTCCCGACCATCGAATGGCTGGAGCAGGAGCTGCTCGACTATTCCGGCGGCGTGCTGATGATCAGCCATGATCGCGCCTTCCTCAACCGGCTGACCCAGCGGCTGCTCTGGCTCGACCGCGGGCGCATGTTCGAGCATGACGGCGGCTTTGCCGAGTTCGAGGACTGGTCGCAGCGCATCATCGAGCAGGAATCCGCCGAGGCCTATCGCCTGAAGAAGAAGATCGAGCAGGAAGAATACTGGCTGCAGCGCGGCGTGACGGCGCGGCGCTCGCGCAACGAAGGCCGGCGGCGCAACCTGTTTGCCTTGCGCGAGCAGCGCCGCACCAGCCTGAAGGCGCAGGGCGTCGCCAAGCTGGAGCTGGGCGAGGCCGAGGCGGGCGGCCGGCTGGTGATCGAGGCGAAGGATATCTCGAAGTCCTACACACGGCCGGATGGCAGCCAGCTCCCGATCGTGAAGAGCTTCTCGACCCGCATCCTGCGCGGCGACCGGGTCGGGCTGATCGGGCCAAACGGTGCCGGCAAGACCACCTTGCTGAAGATCCTGACCGGCGAGATCGCGCCGGATTCGGGATCGGTGCGGCTCGGCCTCGGGCTGAAGCCGATCAGCCTCGACCAGCGCCGCGAGGGTTTCGACCTCGACGCGACCCTGTGGAAGACTTTGGCGCCCGGCGGCGGCGATTCCATCATGGTCAACGGGCGGCAGAAACATGTCGTCGGCTATCTGCGCGATTTCCTGTTCGACGAGAAGCAGGCGGTGATGCCGGTGCGCGCCCTCTCCGGCGGCGAGCGCGCGCGCCTGCTGCTGGCGAAGCTGTTCGCCCAGCCGTCGAACCTGGTGATCCTGGACGAGCCGACCAACGATCTCGACATGGACACGCTCGACCTCCTGCAGGAGGTCCTGGGGGAATATGACGGCACGGTGCTGATCGTCAGCCACGACCGCGACTTCCTCGACCGCCTGACCACCAGCGTCATCGCGGTCGAAGGCGAGGGCCGGGTGGCCGAATATCCCGGCGGCTACAGCGACTATCTAGTTCAGCGGCCCGCGCCGCAGAAGGCCGAAGCGAAAGCGGCGCCGCGCGTGACCGCGGAGCGTCCGGCGCGGGTCGAGCCGAAGCTCAGCGGCAAGGAAGCGAAGGAGCTCGGCGACCTGCCGGCGAAGATCGCGGCGCTGGAGAAAGACATCGCCACCATCGAAGGCGCACTGCACGATCCCGACTTCTATGCCCGCGACGTCGACAAGTTCAAGAAGGCGAGCGAGCTGCTTTCGGCGAAGAAGCAGGCGCTGGAAGCGGCGGAGCTGCGCTGGCTGGAGCTCGAGGAGAAGCAGGCGCAGCTTCAGCAATCGCCTTGAAGCCGCAGCATTTCCTGGCGCTGGCTTTCGCCCAGGTGCTCTGGGGCGCCAACTTCGCCGTCTTGAAGCTCGGCCTCGACACCTGGCCGCCGATCTTCTTCGTGGCCTTGCGGCTGGGGGCCGTCGGGTTGCTGCTGATCCCCTTCGTCGGGCTGCCGAAGCCTTCGCAGCTGCCGGGCCTGCTGCTGCTCGCCTTGCTGCTGGGTGTCATCCACTTCGGGACCTTGTTCACCGGCATCGCGATGTCCGATGCGGCGACCTCCTCGATCGTGATCCAGATCCAGGTGCCGCTCTCGGCGCTGGCCGCGGCGGTTTTCTTCGGCGATCGCATCGGCTGGCGGCGCTGGTCCGGCATGGCCTTGTCGATCGCCGGGATCGGGCTGCTGGTCGGCAGGCCGGCCTTCCAGGGCGGCTGGGTTGCGGTGACGCTGATCCTCATCGCCTCGGTCTCCTGGGTCGCGGCCAACCTGCAGATCAAGCGGCTCGCCGCCGATGTCAGCGGCTGGCAGCTCAACGCCTGGCCGGCCTTGCTGGCGGCGCCGATGATGCTCTTGCTCTCGGCCCTGACCGAGCAGGGCCAGGTCGCGACTTTGCGCGATGCCGGGATCGCCGCCTGGTCTGCGATGGCCTATCAGGTCGTGGTGACGACCGCGCTCTGCTACGGGCTCTGGTTTGCCATGATGCGGCGCTATCCGGTCACCCAGGTCATGCCCTTCACCTTGCTGGAACCGGTGTTCGGCGCGCTGACGGCGGTCTTCCTGCTGAACGAGCCTTGGGACTGGCAGATGGTGCTGGGCGCGCTGGTCACCGTGTCGGGCCTGGCGATCATCGTCATCCGGCGGCCGCAAGCGGTCGAGCAACCGGTGGGGCCGGGGGCGTGAATATGCCCGTCATCTCCGGGCCTGACCCGGCGATCTGCCTCACGCGGCACCAGGTGCCCGGGTCAGGCCCGGGCATGACGACTGAACCTGCAACCTGCTAGGCTCGATTCCATGAAATTGCGCGATCTTGCCTGGATGCTCCTGATCCAGCTGATCTGGGGCGTCAACTTCGTCGTGGTGAAGCTCGGCCTCGACCACATGCCGCCGCTCTTCTTCGTGGCGCTGCGGTTCAGCCTCGCGGCGCTCATCCTGGTGCCCTTCTCGGGCCTGCCGCGGGCGCATCTGAAGCGGGTGATCCCGCTCTCCTTCACGCTCGGCGTCATGCATTTCACCTTGATCTACACCGGCATGCATTACCTCGATGCCGCGACCACGGCGATCGCGGTGCAGCTGCAGGTGCCGTTCGCGGCGATCCTGGCGGCAATCTTCTTCAAGGAGACGCTGCATTGGCGGCGCATCACCGGCATGGTGATCGCCTTCGCCGGCATCGTCACGATCGCGGGGCAGCCGCAATTCCTCGCGCATCCCTGGCCGCTTGCTTCGGTGATCGCGGCCGCCCTGGTCTGGTCGATTGCCAACATGCAGGTGAAGGCCCTGGGCGACGAGATCGATGCGGTGCAGTTGAACGGCTGGATCGCGATCCTGGCCGCGCCGCAATTGCTCGTCGTCTCCTATGCGCTCGAAGGCGATCGCTGGCCCGGCCTCGCCGAGATCGGCTGGGGCGGTGCCTTCGCGCTGGCCTATCAGGCGGTGATCGTGGCCGCCTTCAGCTATTGGATCTGGTACAATCTGATGCGGCGCTATCCGGTCAACCTGGTCATGCCCTTCATGCTGCTGCAACCCTTGATCGGCGCCGCCTCCGGCGTGGTGTTCCGCGATGAGGTCATCACCCTGCCGATGGTGATCGGTGGCATTGGTATCCTGATCGGCGTCGCGATCATCATCATCCGCCGCCCGGCCGTGATTGCCCCTTCGACGAAGACGGGTATCTAGCCCATGAGCATCGTCGAGCTCCCGTCGCCCAACTACAACCACCGCAACGCGCCCATCGACATCCTGCTGCTGCATTACACCGGCATGCAGAGTGCGCAGGCGGCGCTCGACCGGCTCTGCGATCCCAGCGCCAAGGTCAGCGCGCATTACGTCGTCGATGAGGACGGCACGACCTATCGGCTGGTCGAGGAGGAGTTCCGCGCCTGGCATGCCGGGGCGGCCTACTGGGGCGGGACCAAGGACATCAACGCGCATGCGATCGGGATCGAGATCGTCAATCCCGGGCACGAGTTCGGCTATCGCGCCTTTCCGATGCGGCAGATGGAAGCGGTGCTCGACCTCGCCAAGGACATCGTCGCACGGCACAGCATCGCGCCTTCGCGCGTGCTCGGCCATTCCGACGTGGCGCCGTTGCGCAAGGAAGATCCCGGCGAACTGTTCGACTGGCATTATCTCGCCGAGAACGGCGTCGGGCTCTGGCCAACCCCGAAGCCCTGCGCCTGGAGCGATGCCGAGTTCCTGCTGAAGCTCGGCGAATACGGCTACGATCTCGAAGGGCCGAAGGACGCCGAGCCCGCCAAGGTGCGGCATGCGGCGGTGATGGCCTTCTCGCGGCACTTCCGACCGGCACGTTTGGTGTCGCTGCCGGATCCCGAGCTCAAGGCGGTGCTGAACGGCCTCATTGACTTGGGCCGGCCACAGGCCTAACTCACCCCTCGCCAGATGACCGGATGGCCGCTGCTCTCTTCGGAGAGTGGAGGAAAGTCCGGGCTCCATGGAAGAACGGCGCCGGTTAACGGCCGGCGGGCGCGAGCCCAGGGAAAGTGCCACAGAGAAGAGACCGCCGGTCACACGGGTTCGCCCCGTTCATCGGCAAGGGTGAAACGGTGCGGTAAGAGCGCACCGCGCGGCCGGCAACGGACGCGGCACGGCAAACCCCGCCGGGAGCAAGACTGCATAGGAGGATGGAGCCGGGGCAACTCGGCTCGGGCGGCTTCCGCGCCAGATCCTCGGGTAGGTCGCGTGAGGCGGTCGGCAACGACCGTCCCAGAGGAATGGCCATCCAGGGGCCGCAAGGCCCCGGACAGAACCCGGCTTATAGGTCATCTGGCGCTTCTCCCCGCGCCGAAGCGGAACCTACGGGGAACATCCCAAGCCCTTGAACCACCGCGATTCAAGGCGCTGATCCAATTCCACTTTAAGGACGCTTCATAAGCAATTGATTCGGTTGACTCTCGTTTGCGCTGCATTGCGCAAAAATCGGAAAAACCCAAGATTTTCCATAGAGTTACGGCCAATTCCCATTGACGCCCATATGATCCCATGATATCCCATCACCCTACCTGCTATTCCCAGTTCCGACGGGCGGGTCGGTCCTGGATCCCAAGGCATTCCGATGGCGGCGCCGGCCATCAAGGGGCGCGTTCCCTGAAGCCCGACAGTCCCGATCGCGGGGGCAAGGGCGGCAATCCGGAACGTGAGTGCGCGGTCGATGGCTGTGTTCATCGATACCTTCATCAACAAGATCGACCGGAAGGGCCGCGTTTCCGTTCCCGCCCCCTATCGTGCTGCGCTCGCGGGCCAGCTGTTCCAGGGCATCGTTGCTTTCCCGAGCTTCAAGCATCCCGCCATTCAATGCGCCGGTATGGACTGGATGACCGCGTTCACCGAGACGATGAACAAGGTCGACCTCTTCTCCGACGAGCATGACGATCTGACCGCGTCGGTCTTCGCCGACGCCAAGCAACTCGCCTTCGACGGCGAGGGACGAATCATGTTGCCCGAAAGTTTGGCGCAACATGCCGCGATCGGCGAGGCCGCCGCCTTCGTCGGTCGCGGACATACTTTCGAGATCTGGCAGCCCGAGGCGCTCGAGGCCTACAAGGCCGAGGCGCGCAAGCGGGCGCTGGAAAAAGGCCGCACGCTGCCCGGCAATGGCGGTGGCAAATGAGCCAGCTGCACAAGCCGGTCCTGCTCAGGGAAGTGATCGAGGCGCTGCTTCCGGCCGGTCGCAACCATGACGGTGCGATCTTCGTCGATGGCACCTTCGGCGCCGGCGGCTATACCCGCGCCCTGCTCGATGCGGCCAACTGCACGGTCTTCGCGATCGACCGCGATCCCGACGCGATCAAGGGTGCCGCGCCGCTGATCGAGCGCTATGCCGGTCGCCTGCACGTGATCCAGGGCCGGTTCGGCGATCTCGCGCGCCTCATGGCCGAGCGCGGGGTCGATGCGGTCAACGGCATCACCTTCGATTTCGGCGTCTCCTCGATGCAGCTCGACCAGGCGGCGCGGGGCTTCTCCTTCCGCTTCTCCGGTCCGCTCGACATGCGAATGGAGCAGGCGGGTCCCAGCGCCGCCGACCTCGTGAACGCGATGGCGGAGCGGCCGCTCGCCGATTTGATCTTCACCTTCGGCGAGGAGCGCCAGGCCCGCCGCATCGCCCGCGCCATCGTCGCCGCCCGCGATCTGGCGCCGATCGAGACCACCGACCGCCTGGCCGAGATCGTGCGCCGCGCGATCGGCGGCAAGCCGAATCCGAACCAGATCGACCCGGCGACCCGTACCTTCCAAGCCCTGCGCATCGCGGTGAACGACGAATTGGGCGAGATCGATCGCGGCCTCGCCGCGGCCGAGCAGCTGCTGGCGCCCGGTGGCCGGCTGGCGGTGGTGTCGTTCCATTCGCTCGAGGATCGCCGGGTGAAGCAGTTCCTGCGCGATCGCGCGGGTGCTGCGCCGAAGGGTTCGCGGCATCTGCCCGTCGCCCAACAGGACGAGGCGAAGCCGGTGTTCCGCCTGATCGCCGCCGGTGGGATCACCGCCACCGAGGCGGAGCTCGGGGACAATCCGCGGTCGCGCTCGGCGCGGCTGCGCGTCGCGGAAAAGGTGGCGGCATGATCCGGCTGGGCACCTTCGTCTGGCTGGCACTCCTCACCATGATCGGGGTCGGCCTCTACCAGGTCGAGCTCGGCGTGCTCGCCAAGGAATCCGAGCTCCGGCAGATCAACCGCCAGATCGATGCCAACCGCGACGCGACCCATGTGCTGGAAGCGGAGTGGAGCTACCTGAACGACCCGACGCGCCTCGCCGATCTGGCGCGGCGCTACACCGACCTCGCGCCCGCGACGCCGACCCAGATCGCCGGCTTCGACCGGCTGTTGCCGCGCCCGCCCGCGGGCCAGCCCTTCGAGCGCGGCCTGCATGAAGGCGGTGCCGCCGGCGCCGCGGCCTTGCTGGCCAGCATGAAGGGCTCGGAGCCGGATGGCGCCGGGTCGAAGGCCGCGACCGCCGCCACCTTCTCCACCGCGACCGCGTCGGAAGCGGACGAGAAATCGCCGGCCAAGCCGACCGACGAGCAGGCCGAAGCGGATGATGTGATCAACGCCATCCTCGCCGACATGAAGAAGGCGCAGGAATGAAGAACTGGCTCCGACGCAAGCAACGCCCGCAGCCCGGCTTCGACATCCGCCAGCCGCAGCCGGTCATCGACCCGATGGCGATCGAGCCGGAGCTTTCCGGCGTGCAGTCGCGCGTGCTCGAGACCAGCCACAACCGGCTGATGCTGGGCGCCGGCCTGTTCGGCGTCGCCTTCCTGGTGATCACCGTGCGGCTCGCCATGGTGACCTTGCTGCCGCAGGAGCAGGATCCGGCGCTGGCGCACAAGTCCGGCGTCGCGCCGGTCGCCGATCGCGCCGACATCATCGATCGCAACGGCGTCGTGCTCGCGACCTCGCTGACCACCGCTTCGCTGTTCGCCAATCCGTCACAGATCCGCGATCCGGACGACACCGCCGAGCGGCTGAACATGGTGCTGCCGGATCTCAACATCGCCTCGACCGCGGCGAAGCTCGACACCGACAAGACCTTCATCTGGCTGAAGCGCAACCTGACGCCCAAGCAGCAGGATGGCGTGAACCGTCTCGGCATTCCGGGACTTTATTTCCAGATGGAGACCAAGCGCATCTATCCGCAGGGCTCACTGACCTCGCATGTCGTCGGTTTCACCGACGTCGACAGCCGGGGCCTCGCCGGCGTCGAGCGCTCGTTCGACGACCTGCTCTCCGGCGGACAGCGGCCGCTGCAGCTCTCGATCGACATCCGGATCCAGCACATCGTGCACGAGGAAGTGTCGCGTGCGATCGCCGACTTCAACGGCATCGGCGGCGTCGGCATCGTCACCGACATCAAGACCGGCGAGGTGCTTTCGCTGGTTTCGCTGCCGGATTTCGATCCGACCGATCCGGGCAAGGCCGATGCCGACACGCGCTTCAACCGCGCGACGCTCGGCGTGTTCGAGATGGGCTCGGTCTTCAAGATCTTCAACACGGCGATCGCGCTCGATTCCGGCACCTGCCGGATCAGCGACGGCTTCGACGCGACCCATGCGATCAAGATCAGCCGCTTCTCGATCGACGATTTCCACGGCAAGCATCGCTGGCTCTCGGTGCCGGAGATCTTCACCTACTCGTCGAACATCGGCTCGGCCAAGATGGCCGACCTGTTCGGCGCCGAGGTGCAGCAGGCCTATCTCGCCAAGTTCGGCCTGATGGATAAGTCGCCGATCGAGCTGCCCGAAGTCGGCGAGCCGCAATATCCCGCGCCCAAGAACTGGAAGCGCATCAACACGATGACGGTGTCCTACGGCCATGGCATCTCGGTCAGCCCGATGCAGCTGGTCAGCGGCATGGCCGCGACCGTCAACCACGGCCTCATGATTCCGCCGACCTTGCTGAAGCGCTCGCCGAACGAAGTGCCGGCGGGGCATCGCGTCATTTCCGAGAAGGCCTCGACCTCGATCCGCCAGCTGATGCGGCTGGTGACTCTGGTCGGTACCGGCAAGTTCGCCAACACGCCCGGCTACCAGGTCGGCGGCAAGACCGGCACCGCCGACAAGGAGAAGGGCGGGCGCTATTCCGAACATGCCAATCTCGCCTCGTTCCTCGCGGCCTTCCCGATGGACGACCCGCGCTACGCGATCCTGGTCATGGTCGATGAGCCGAAGGGCAACAAGAAGAGCCATGGCTACGCGACCGGCGGCTGGGTCTCGGCACCCGCGGTCGGCTCGATCGTCGAGCGCATGGCGCCGCTGATGGGCATCAGCCCGATGCCGGTGCTGCCGCCGGAAGAAGAGAACCCGCTGGTCGCCCTGGTGCCGGATTACGATTCGCCGGCCTCAAAAAAATCGCATTCGCCTGTAATCCAGGTGAAGGCCACGGACGACGCCGAATCGAAGTCGGCGGCCGCGGAACCGGCGGCTGCTCCCGGAGCTCCACTTGAGGCTGAATGATTTGATCTCCGCGACCGACATCCTGGCGGCCAGCGCCGAAGCACTAAAGGCGAGCGGGCCGCTCGATGTCGAGATCGCCGGCATGACCGCGGATTCCCGCCAGGTCGCGCCGGGATTCCTTTTCGCTGCGTTGCCGGGCACGCAGGTCGACGGCCGGGAATTCGTGCCGGCGGCGATCAAGGCCGGTGCCGCGGCCTTGCTGCTGCCTGAGGGGAGCCGGATCTCGGTGCCGTCGGAAGTCGCGGTGTTGACGGCACCGAATCCGCGCCGTGCCCTGGCGCTGATGGCGGCGCGCTTCGCCGGCGCCCAGCCGAAGATCGTCGTCGCCGTCACCGGCACCAGCGGCAAGACCTCGACCACGGTTTTCGCGCGGCAGCTCTGGTCGTTGCTCGGCCATCGCGCCGGGAGCCTCGGCACGATCGGCGTCTTCGCCCCGGGCTATGAGCGCGGCGAATCCCTGACCACCCCGGACCCGATCGAGCTGCACCGCATCCTGGCCGATCTGGCGCGCGCCGATGTCGATCACCTGGCGATCGAGGCCTCCAGCCACGGCCTCGACCAGTACCGGCTGGACGGCGTGCAGCTGGCCGCCGCCGCCTTCACCAATCTCTCGCGCGACCATCTCGACTATCACCCGACGATGGAAGCCTATCTCGCCGCCAAGCTGCGGCTGTTCGAGGAACTGCTGCCGGCGGGCGCCGCCGCGGTGGTCAACGCGGATATCGAGCCGGCGGCGCGGGTGCGCGAGATCGCCCAGCGGCGCGGCCTGCGGCTGATCAGCTTCGGCAAGAGCGGTAGCGAGATCAAGCTGCTGCAGCAGATCCCGGGCGCCCATGGCCAGACCCTGGAGCTCGATGTGCTGGGCAAGCGGCACACCGTCACCTTCCCGGTGGTCGGCATCTTCCAGGCCGAGAACCTGCTGGCGGCCTTGGGTCTCGTCATCGGCGCCGGCGCCGATGCGGAGAAGGCGGTCGGCATGATCGCCAGCGTCTCCGGCGTCCATGGCCGGATCGAGCATGTGGCGACGACGCCCTCCGGCGCCTCGATCTATGTCGATTACGCGCATAAGCCGGCCGGCCTCGAAGCGGTGCTGACCACCTTGCGGCCGCATGCGGAAGGCCGGCTGTTCGTGCTGTTCGGCTGCGGCGGCGACCGCGATCCCGGCAAGCGGCCGCAGATGGGCGAGATCGCGACCAGGCTCGCCGACCGCGTCATCGTCACCGACGACAACCCGCGCAGCGAGGACCCGGCGAAGATCCGCGCCGCGATCCTGGCCGGCGCGCCCTCCGCCGTGGAAATCGGCGACCGCGCCGAGGCGATCAAGGTTGCGATCGGCGAATTGAAGCAGGGCGACCTGCTGGTGATCGCCGGCAAGGGCCACGAGACCTATCAGATCATCGGCAAGGTGAAGCACCCGTTCGACGACAGCGCCGTCGCGCGCTCGGTCGTCGCAGGCCTGGCCGACAATCCTGGAGGGGCGCAATGAGCGAAACGCGCGCACTCTGGACCTCGGCCGAGATCGCCGCCGCCACCAACGGGCGGGCGGGCAAGCGGTTCAGCGCCAACGGCGTCTCCATCGACAGCCGCAAGATCGCGCAGGGCGATCTCTTTGTCGCCTTGCACGGCCCCAACTTCGACGGCAACGACTTCGTCGCCGGCGCGCTGACCGCGGGTGCGGCGGGCGCGCTGGTCGATCGCCTGCCGGGCAGCATGGCGGCGGATATGCCGGTCGTGGTGGTCGAAGACACGTTGCAGGGCCTGCAGGATCTCGGCGGCGCGGCGCGGTCGCGCACGCCCGCGAAGTTCACGGCGGTCACCGGCAGCGTCGGCAAGACCAGCACCAAGGAAGCGCTGAAAGCGGCGCTCGAGCCGTTCGGCCGCACCTATGCCAGCGTCGGCAACCTGAACAACCATTGGGGTGCGCCGCTGTCCCTGTCGCGCATGCCGCGTGAGACCGAATATGGCGTGTTCGAGCTCGGCATGAACCACGCGGGCGAGATCACGCCGCTGTCGAAGCTGGTGAAGCCGCAGGTCGCGATCATCACCACGGTCGAGGCGGTGCATATCGAATTCTTCCCCTCCGTGGCGGAGATCGCCGACGCCAAGGCCGAGATCATGGACGGCATGGATGCCGACGGCACCGTGATCCTGCCGCGCGACAACCCGCACTACGACCGCCTGGTCGCCCATGCCGAGCGCCGCGGCATCTCGCATATCCTGTCCTTCGGCAGCGATGCCGCCGATGCCAGGCTGATCGACTGCGTGGTCTCGCCGACCGGCAGCCGCGTCACCGCCGAGGTGATGGGCCAGCGGGTGAGTTACGCGCTGGGCCTCCCCGGCCTGCACCAGGCGAAGAACAGCCTCGCGGTGCTGGCCGCGGTGAAGGCGCTCGGTCTCGACGTCGCGACCGCCGCGGCGGCGCTCGGTGGGCTTGCGGCGCTGAAAGGCCGCGGTGCCCGCGAGACGCTGATGCTGGTCTCCGGGCCGATCACCTTGCTCGACGAATCCTACAACGCGAGCCCGGCTTCGGTGCGCGCGGCGCTGTCCCTGCTCGCGGCTTCGCAGCCCGAGGGCAACGGACGACGGATCGCGGTCCTGGGCGACATGCGCGAGCTCGGCGCATCCGGGCCGATGCTGCACCGTGAACTGATGCCGGACATCGTCGCGTCGGGCGTCGAGCACGTCTTCCTGGTCGGGCCGGTCATGCAGGAGCTGCACGCGATCCTGCCGGACAAGATCCGCGCCGGGCATTGGGGGGAATCGACCGAGGTGATCCAGCCGCTGCTGGGCGCGCTGCGTTCCGGCGATGTCGTGCTGGTGAAGGGTTCGCTCGGCACGCGCATGGCGCCGATCGTGGAAGCCTTGCGCGCGGTCGATCAGGCCACCGTCAAGCGGCCCAAAGCCGCCAACGGCGACTGAAGGGGGAGAGTCGCACGTGATCTATAACCTGTTGGCACCACTGGCGGAGGACGGCGGAATCTTCAACCTGTTCCGCTATCTGACCTTCCGCACCGGTGCGGCGATTCTGTTCTCGCTGTTCCTGACCTTGCTGATCGGACCGATGGTGATCCGCGTCCTGAAGCGGTTGCAGCGCGAGGGCCAGCCGATCCGCGACGACGGACCGGCCTCGCATCTCGTCACCAAGAAAGGCACGCCCACCATGGGCGGCCTCATGTTCCTGATCTCGGCAGCGATCACGACTTTGCTCTGGGCCGACCTCACCAACGGCTTCGTCTGGATCGTGCTGCTGGTGACGATCGGCTACGGCATGATCGGCTTTGGCGACGATTTTCTGAAACTGACCAAGCGCAACACCAAGGGCCTGCCCGGCCGCTTCAAGCTGATCGCGCAGGGCCTGATCGGCCTGGTCGCCGCCTATTGCGCGATGCTGCTCACCCCCGCGCCGCTCTCGACCGGCCTCGCGGTGCCGTTCCTGAAAGAGGTGCTGGTGCCGCTCGGCTGGTTCTTCATCCCCTTCGCGGCCTTCGTGATGGTGGGGGCCTCGAACGCGGTGAACCTGACGGATGGCCTGGATGGCCTGGCCATCGTGCCGGTGATGATCGCCGCGGCCTGCTTCTCGCTGATCGCCTACCTCGTCGGCAACGCGGTCTTCGCCGAATACCTGCAGCTCCATTTCGTGCCGCGCACCGGCGAGCTCGCGGTGTTCTGCGGCGCGCTCTGCGGCGCGGGATTGGGCTTCCTCTGGTTCAATGCGCCGCCGGCAATGGTCTTCATGGGCGACACCGGCTCGCTGTCGATGGGCGGCGCCTTGGGCGCCATCAGCGTCATCACCAAGCACGAGCTGGTGCTCGCCATCATCGGCGGCCTGTTCGTGCTGGAGACGGTCTCGGTCGTGGTCCAGGTGGTGAGTTTCAAGACCACCGGCCGCCGCGTCTTCATGATGGCGCCGCTCCACCATCACTTCGAGAAGAAAGGCTGGGCCGAGCCCACCATCGTCATCCGCTTCTGGATCATCGCCGCCGTGCTCGCGCTGATCGGCCTCGCAACGCTCAAGCTGAGGTGACGATGGCCAACCCGATCCGCATCCCCGACGTCGCGAACAAGGTGGTGGCCGTGCTCGGCCTCGCCCGTTCCGGCTTGGCCGCGGTCGAGGCCCTGCACAATTCCGGCGCCATCGTCTGGGCCTGGGACGACGCGGAGAAGGCGCGCGCCAACGTGCCGGAGCCGCTGCTGGCCGATCTGCATCAGGCGGACTGGTCGAAGGCGACGGCGCTGGTGATGAGCCCGGGCATTCCCACCACCTTCCCGAAGCCCAATGCGGTCGCGGCCGCGGCCAAGGCCGCGGGCCTGCCGCTGATCAGCGACATCGAGCTGCTGCACCGCGCCGAGCCGAAGGCCCGGGTCGTCGGCATCACCGGCACCAACGGCAAGTCCACCGTCACGACCCTGCTCGGCCATATCCTGAAGGCGGCCGGCCGCAACGTCGCGGTCGGCGGCAATCTCGGCCAGGCCGTGCTTGGTCTCCCGGCGCTCGGGGGCGGCGGCATCTACGTGCTGGAACTCTCCTCTTATCAGCTGGAGATCACGCCGAGCCCGGTCTCGGACGTGGCGATCCTCTTGAACATCACGCCCGACCATCTCGACCGCCATGGCGGGATGGAAGGCTATGTTGCGGCGAAGAAGCTGATCATGCGGCCCAAGGGCGGCTCCAGCATCGGCATCATCGGCCTCGACGACGCGCCCTGCCGCCAGATGTTCGCGGCGCTGCAGGCCGAGGGCAAGCGGCGCATGATTCCGATCTCCGCCGAACGCGCGGTCGAAGCCGGTGTCTCCGCTGTCGATGGCAAGCTCACCGACGCGATCGCCGGCAAGCCGATCGAGATCCTGGATCTCAACACCGTTGCCCGGCTGCCCGGCCGGCACAATTGGCAGAACGCCGCCGCTTGCTATGCCGCGGCTCGGGCGCTCGGCCTCGGCATCGACGAAGTCGTCGAGGGGATCAAGACCTACCCGGGCCTCGTCCATCGCCAGGAGCTGGTCGCGACCATCGACGGCATCCGCTTCGTCAACGACAGCAAGGCGACCAATGCCGATGCCGCGGCCAAGGCATTGGCGTGCTACGACAACATCTATTGGATCGCCGGCGGCAAGCCGAAGGAAGGCGGGCTGGCCGGCCTCGAGCAATTCTATCCGCGTATCCGTCGCGCCTATCTGATCGGCGAGGCGGCCGCAGCGTTCGGCAAGCAGCTGGGTGGCGCCGTCACGGCGACGCAGAGCGGCACGCTGGACCAGGCCGTCGCCCAGGCCGCCGCGGATGCGAAAAAGGACGCCGCGCAAAGCCCGGTCGTGCTTCTTTCGCCGGCCTGCGCATCCTTCGACCAGTACAACGACTTCGAAGAGCGCGGCGACCATTTCCGCCAGATCGTGGCAACCCTTCAAGCCAAGGGGGCCGCATGATCGGCTTTGCCCGCACCGACCGTTCCGCGCTGGGCCAATGGTGGTGGACCGTCGACCGCTGGACCCTGGCCGCGGTCATCGCGCTGATGTTCGTCGGCGCGATCCTGGTGCTGGCCGCGAGCCCGGCGGTCGCGACCCGCATCGGCCTCGACAGCTTCTACCTGGTGCGCCACCACTACATGATGCTGCCGGCCGCGGCGGCGGTGCTGATCGCGGTCTCGGTGCTGACCCCGCGCCAGGTGCGCCGGGTCGGCGTGGTGTTCTTCTTCTTCTTCCTCGCGCTGACCGCGCTCACCTTGGGCTCCGGCATGGAGATCAAGGGCGCCACGCGCTGGATCTCGGTCGGCCCGCTCTCGATGCAGCCCTCCGAGTTCCTGAAGCCCTGCTTCGCGATCTTCACCGCCTGGATGTTCGCGCTGCAGCGCACCGAAGGGCAGCGCATTCCCGGCAACCTCATCAGCATCGGCGCCTATCTGGTGACCGTCGCGATCCTGATCAAGCAGCCGGATCTCGGCATGACCGTGGTCATCACCGCGACCTGGGCGGCCCAGTTCTTCGTCGCCGGCCTGCCGATCTTCTGGGTGGCGTCGATCGTCGGCGCCGGCGTCGCGGGTCTCGTCGGCGCCTACATGATGCTGCCGCACGTCACCGATCGCGTGAACCAGTTCCTCGATCCCTCCACCGGCGACACCTATCAGATCGACCGCGCGCTCGAAGCCTTCAGCCATGGCGGCCTGGTCGGGCAAGGTCCCGGCGGCGGCACCGTGAAGCTGACGATTCCCGACGCCCATGCCGACTTCGTCTTCGCCGTCGCCGGCGAGGAATTCGGCATGGTGGTCTGCACCCTCATCGTCGGGCTGTTCGCCTTCATCGTGCTCCGCAGCCTGCTGCGCATGCTGGGCGAGACCAACCTCTTCGTCTTGCTGGCGACCACGGGTCTCGTCACCAGCTTCGGCCTGCAGGCCGTGGTCAACATGGCCTCGACCCTGCACCTGATGCCGACGAAAGGTATGACGTTACCGTTCATCTCCTATGGCGGCTCCTCGATCGTGGCGATCGCGCTTGGTGTCGGCATGCTGCTGGCTTTGACCCGCAAACGCTTCCCGGGGAGCCAGGACGTATGACGGCCCGCATCCTCCTCGCAGCCGGCGGCACCGGCGGCCATCTCTTCCCGGCGGAAGCCTTGGCGGGCGCCTTGCTCGGCCGCGGCTTCGCGGTCGATCTGGTGACCGACGAGCGCGGCACCGGCTTCGCCGGCAAGCTGGCGAGCGTGCCGGTGCATCGCATCGCCTCGGGCGGCATCGCCGGCAAGGGCATGGGCGTGCGCGCCCGCAACTATGGCCGCCTGATGCTCGGCTTCCTGCAGTCGCGCGGCCTGCTGAAGCGCCTGAAGCCCTCCGTGGCCGTCGGCTTCGGCGGCTATCCCTCCCTGCCGCCGATCCTCGCCGCGCAATGGGGCAAGATCCGCACCGTGGTGCACGAGCAGAATGCCGTCGCCGGCCGTGCCAACCGCGTGTTGATGAAGCGCGCCAACCGCGTGGCGCTGAGCTTCGAGCACGTGCGCTTCACCGAGCAACTGCCGGCGGCCAAGAAGATCGTCACCGGCAATCCGGTGCGCGCCGCCGTCTCCGAGATCGCAGCTTATGCGGCACCCAGCCCGGGCGGGCCGGTCAACCTGCTCGTCTTCGGCGGCAGCCAGGGCGCGCGGGTGTTCGGGCGCGTGACGCCGCCGGCGATCGCGCTGCTGCCGGAAGAACTCCGCAACCGCCTGAAGCTGGTGCAGCAGGTCCGCCGCGAGGACGTGGAAGACGTGACCAAGGCCTATCGCGACCTGGGCCTCGACGCCGAACTCAGCCCTTTCTTCAAGGACATGCCGGCGCGCTATGAATGGGCGCATCTGGTGGTGTGCCGGTCCGGTGCCTCCTCGGTCGCGGAGATCGAGGCCTGCGGCCGTCCTGCCCTGATGATCCCGCTGCCCCATTCGATCGACGACCACCAGCGCGCCAACGCGCGCTCGCTCAGCGAGAAAGGCGCCGGCTGGGTCCTGGATGAGAATGCGGCCTCGCCGCAGGCCTTGGCGCTGCGCCTCACCGAGATCCTGACCGATCGCGATGGCTTGCAGCGGGCCGCCGACAACGCGCGCGGCCTCGCCCGCACCGACGCCGCCGAGCGGCTGGCGGACGTTGTCGCCAACCTTGCGGGGGAGGCGCGCTGATGCGGGCACTTCCTCTCGATATCGGCGTCATCCACTTCGTCGGGATCGGCGGCATCGGCATGAGCGGCATCGCCGAGACCCTGCACAATCTCGGCTACAAGGTGCGCGGCAGCGATCTCGCCGACTCTTACAATACCAAGCGCCTGCGCGAGCGCGGC
Source organism: Dongia sp. agr-C8 (assembly GCF_054658695.1). Taxonomy (NCBI): domain Bacteria; kingdom Pseudomonadati; phylum Pseudomonadota; class Alphaproteobacteria; order Rhodospirillales; family Dongiaceae; genus Dongia; species Dongia sp. agr-C8. Next base: position 895,805 of record NZ_BAAGHZ010000002.1, on the reverse strand, counting down.
GTGCAGATCGAGATCGGCCATCGCGCCGAGAATCTCGCCGACGCGGCGGTCGTGGTCGTGTCCTCGGCGGTGAAGCCCGACAACCCGGAGGTGCTCGCCGCCCGCGCGCGCCTGCTGCCGGTGGTGCGCCGCGCCGAGATGCTGGGCGAGCTGATGCGCTTGAAGTGGTCGATTGCGATCGGCGGCACCCACGGCAAGACCACGACCACCTCGCTGGTCGGTGCCTTGCTGGAGGCCGGGGGCTTCGACCCGACCATCATCAACGGCGGCATCATCAACAACTACGGCACCAACGCGCGCCTCGGCGCCGGCGACTGGATGGTGGTCGAGGCCGATGAGAGCGACGGCAGTTTCATGAAACTGCCGGCGACCATCGCCATCGTCACCAACATGGACCCGGAACATCTCGACTATTACGGCTCGGTCGAGGCGATGAACCGCGCCTACGAGACCTTCGTCGAGAACATCCCGTTCTACGGCTTCGCCGCGCTTTGCATCGACCATCCGGTGGTGCAGGCGATGATCCCGCGCCTCATCGACCGGCGCATCGTCACCTATGGCTTCTCGCCCCAGGCCGACGTGCGCGCGATCGACCTCACCATGCATCCCGACGGTTCGCAGTTCACCGTGGTCATCAACGACCGCTACAAGAACGTCCAGCGCGAAATCGCCGGCGTGAAGCTGCCGATGGTCGGCAAGCACAACGTCCAGAACAGCCTCGCCGCGATCGCCGTCGCCAACGAGATGGGTGTTTCCGACGACACCATCCGCAACGGCTTTGCCGGCTTCGGCGGCGTCAAGCGCCGCTTCACCAAGACCGGCGAGGCGCGCGGCGTCACCGTGATCGACGACTACGGCCATCACCCGGTCGAGATCGCCGCGGTGCTGACCGCGGCGCGCCAGGCCAGCCGCGGCCGGGTCATCGCCGTGGTGCAGCCGCACCGCTACACGCGGCTGCATTCGCTGTTCGACGGTTTCGCGACCTGCTTCAACGATGCCGACGTCGTGCTGGTGGCCGATGTCTATTCGGCCGGCGAGCAGCCGATCGAAGGCGTCAACGCCGAGGCGCTGGTGCAGGGCATGCGCGAGCGCGGCCATCGCCATGTCGAGTACATGCCCGATCCCAAGGGTCTCGCGCAGCAGATCGCGCCGCTGGTGCGGCCCGGCGACCTGGTGGTCTGCCTCGGTGCCGGCTCGATCACCTACTGGGCGCAGTCTTTGCCGAGCGAGCTCGAGGCGGTGTTCGCCCGCCAGGCTCCCGGAGCGGCGGAATGAGGGCCCTGATGACACAGCAACGCCCGCTCATCGAACGCCTGCCGCAAGTCCGGGGTCGCCTGACCGCCGGCGCCAGCCTTGCCAACGTGACCTGGTTCCGGGTCGGCGGCGCCGCGGAAGTCTTGTTCAAGCCGGCCGACCTCATGGACCTGCAGGGCTTTCTCGCGCGCAAGCCCGACGGCGTGCCGGTGACCGTGCTCGGCGTCGGCTCCAACCTGCTGGTGCGCGACGGCGGCATTCCCGGCGTGGTGATCCGCTTGGGGCGCGCCTTCGCCGAAGTGCGCGCGACCGACACCGCGATCACCGCGGGCGCCTCGGCGCTCGATCTCAACGTCGCGCTGGCGGCGCGGGATGCCGGCATCGCCGGCCTCGAATTCCTCTCCGGCGTGCCCGGCCTTATCGGCGGGGCGCTGCGGATGAATGCCGGCGCCTATGGCAGCGACATGGCGACGGTGGTGACCGCGGCGACGGCGCTGGACAGCCATGGCCGGCTGCACAAGCTCTCGAAGGAGGAACTCGGCTTCACCTATCGGCACTGTGCGGTCGATCCCGACTGGATCTTCATCGGCGCCGAGCTGCAAGGCCATGCCGACAGCCCGCAGGCGATCCAGGCCCGCATCACCGAGATCCAGAATGCGCGGGCCGAGAGCCAGCCGATCCGGTCGCGCACCGGCGGCAGCACCTTCACCAACCCGCCGCATCGCAAGGCCTGGGAGCTGATCGATGCCGCCGGCTGCCGCGGCTTGACGCTCGGCGGCGCACAGGTCTCGGAGAAGCACTGCAACTTCCTGATCAACACCGGCACCGCCACCGCCGCCGATCTGGAAGGCCTGGGGGAAGAGGTGCGCCGGCGCGTGAAGGCGCAGTCCGGCGTCGAGCTCCACTGGGAAATCAAGCGCATCGGCGTGCCGGGGGATTCAGCCCTGCGCGTCAAGCCAGAGAGTGAAGCATGAAGCGCGTTTCGGTCCTGATGGGCGGCTATTCGAAGGAGCGGGAAGTCTCGCTCGCTTCCGGCGTCAACTGCGCCACCGCGCTGAAGGAGGCGGGCTATCACGTCGAGACCCTGGATGTGCATGGCGACATCCGGACCGTGATCGACCGCCTGCTGGCACAGAAGCCGGACGTGGTGTTCAACGCGCTGCATGGCCGCTTCGGCGAGGACGGCAACTTCCAGGGCCTGCTCAATCTCCTGAAGCTGCCCTATACCCATTCCGGCGTGATGGCCTCGGCCATGGCAATGGACAAGCCGGTCGCCAAGCGCATCTTCGCGGCGAACGGCGTGCGCTGCCCCGAAGGCATCCAGCTGACCAAGGCGGAGATCCTGAAAGGCGATCCGCTGCCGCGCCCCTACGTGGTGAAGCCGTCGAACGAGGGCTCCAGCGTCGGCGTCTACATCATCAAGCCGGGCGACAATGCCAATCCCTTCGCCGGCATCGACTGGCCGTTCGGCGATCATGTGCTCTGCGAGCGCTACATCCCGGGCCGCGAATTGACCGTCGGCGTCATGGGCGACAAGGCCATGGCGGTGACCGAGCTCCGGCCGAAGTCCGGCTTCTACGACTACAAGAACAAATACACGGATGGGATGACGGAACATCTCTGCCCGGCGCCGCTGCCGAAGCACGTCTATGACGCGGCGATGCAGATGGCGCAGACCGCTTATCGCTCGCTCGGCTGCCGCGGCGTCGCCCGCGCCGATTTCCGCTTCGACGACAGCAAGCCGAACGGCCACGCCATCGAGGGCCTCTATCTGCTCGAAATCAACACCCAGCCCGGCATGACCGCGCTGAGCCTGGTTCCGGAACAAGCCCGCCATCTCGGGATCTCCTACCCCGAGCTGGTGAGCTGGATGGTGGAGCACGCCGCATGGGACGAGTGAAGGCGATCGACGTTTCGCCGAAATCCAGCCCGCGCTTCGGGCCTACCGCGTCGCGCGCACCGAAGAAGGACGAACTGCGCCCGCACGTGCACGGTGCAAGCACCCGGCGCTTCATGCGCTGGGCGGCGGTGACCATCGGCACCCTGGCGGTGGCGGCGCCGGTCTACTGGGCGATCTCCAGCGGCTGGATCACCGCGACGATCGAGGCCACGCATGCGGGCATCCTGAAGACGACGGCCGCCTCCGGTTTTGCGCTGCGCGAGGTCAGGGTCGAGGGCCGCGGCGAGACGGCGGTCGCCGACATCCTCGCCGCCGTACAGGCCAATCGCGGCGATCCCATCCTCGGCATCGACATCGATGCCGTCCGCCAGCGGCTGGAAGACCTGCCCTGGATCGAGACCGCCAGCGTCGAGCGGCGCTTTCCGGACCAGCTCATCGTCCAGGTCGCCGAGGCCGCGCCGATGGCGCTCTGGCAGCGCAGCCAGAAACTCTATCTGGTCAGCCGCGACGGCGCGGTGATCGAGACCGCCAATCTCGGCAAATACGCCAAGCTGCTGATCATCGTCGGCGAGGATGCGCCGAAGAAGGCCCAGGACCTGTTCGACATCCTGGCGCAGGAGCCTGAATTGAGGACGCATGTGACCGCCGCCGTGCTGGTCGGCAAGCGGCGTTGGAACATCCGCATGGACAACGACGTCGATGTGAAGCTGCCCGAGGACGGCGCGCTCGAGGCCTGGCGGCATTTCGCCGACCTCAACCGCCAGGACAACCTGCTGGACAAGGATGTGAGCGTGGTCGATCTGCGGCAGCCGGACCGCGTCGTCGTCCGGCAGGGTCATCCGCAGCCGGCGGCCGATCCGGCGACACCGGCCAAGAGCAACGAGACTTGATTTCGGGGATGCAAATGGAACGCGACTTAAGGGTTTCGGGGGATCAGCGATGAAGAAGCCGCGGATTGTGACCAAGAACGGGCTGATCGCCGCCGTCGATGTCGGCTCCAGCAAGATCTGCTGCTTCATCGCCCGCCTGGCCGATGACGGCAAGCCCAACGTGGTCGGCATCGGCCACCAGATCTCGCGCGGCGTGCGCCAGGGCGCGATCATCGACATGGAACAAGCCGAGATGGCGGTGCTCTCCACCGTCCATGCCGCCGAGCAGATGGCGCAGGAAACGATCACCGACGTGGTCATCAACCTTTCCGGCGGCTATCCCGCCTCGCAGACCATCGGCGTCGAGGTGCCGCTTTCGGGCCGCGAGATCGGCGACCACGACCTGCAGCGGGTCCTGATGCAGGGCGCCCAGATCAACGGCGGCGTCGAGCGGCGCCTGATCCACTCGATTCCGGTCGGCTACACCATCGACGGCTCGCGCGGCATCCGCGACCCGCGCGGCATGTTCGGCGACCGGCTCGGCGTGGACATGCATGTCGTCACCGCGGCGGCCGGCGCGGTCCGGAATCTGACCAATTGCGTGACCCGCTGCCATCTCGAGATCAAGGCGCTGGTGGTCTCGCCCTATGCCTCCGGTCTCGCCACCCTGGTCGAGGACGAGATGGATCTCGGCGTCACCGTGATCGACATGGGCGCCGCCACCACCTCGATCGCCGTCTTCTTCGACGGCCACGTCGTCTACACCGACTCGATCGCCATCGGCGGCTCCCATGTCACCAACGACATCGCGCGCGGCCTCTCGACCCCGCTCGCCCATGCCGAGCGGATGAAGACGCTCTATGGGAATTGCCTCGCCACCCCGGCGGACGAGCGCGAGATCATCCAGGTTCCCCAGGTCGGCGAGGAGGAGGCGGGCATCACCAACCCGATCCCGCGCTCGATCCTGATCGGCATCGTGCAGCCGCGGCTCGAAGAGACCTTCGAACTGGTGCGCGGCCGACTCGAAGCTTCCGGTTTCGACAAGATCGCCGGCCGTCGCGTCGTCTTGACCGGCGGCGGCAGTCAGCTCGGCGGCGTCAGGGAGCTTGCCGCTCTCGTTCTCGACAAGCAGGTCCGCATGGGCCGTCCGATTCGCATCCATGGTCTGGCCGATTCGACCGGCGGCCCGGCCTTCGCGACCGCTGCCGGTCTCTTGAACTACGCACTGCAAGCAGAGCCTGAAAGCCTGAAACCAAGCCGTTCCCAGCACGAATCTGCGTCCGGACTCTTCGGACGGTTTGGTTCTTGGTTGAAAGAAAACTTCTGATCATCGACCATCAAAACTCTTAGGAGGCACTCAATGGCACTCAATCTCTCGATTCCGTCGGATCCGTTCGACATCCGGCCCCGCATCACCGTGATCGGCGTCGGTGGCGCCGGCGGCAATGCGGTCAACAACATGATCCGCGCCCAGCTCGAAGGCGTGGAGTTCCTGATCGCCAACACCGACGCACAGGCGCTGCAAGGCAGCATGTGCGAGCGGCGCATCCAGCTCGGCTCCAGCACGACCAAGGGCCTGGGCGCCGGCGCGCGTCCGGATGTCGGTCGCGTCGCGGCCGAAGAGGCGGTCCGCGAGATCGCCGACCAGCTGGCCGGCTCCAACATGGCCTTCATCACCGCCGGCATGGGCGGCGGCACCGGCACCGGTGCGGCTCCCGTCGTGGCGCAGATCGCCCGGGAGCAGGGGATTCTCACCGTCGGCGTGGTCACGAAACCCTTTCACTTCGAGGGTGCGCACCGCATGCGCCTGGCCGAGTCGGGCATCCAGGAGCTGCAGCAATACGTCGATACCCTGATCATCATCCCGAACCAGAACCTGTTCCGGGTCGCCAACGAGAAGACGACTTTTGCCGACGCCTTCAAGATGGCCGACGAAGTCCTCTACTCGGGCGTTCGCGGCGTGACCGACCTCATGGTCATGCCGGGCCTGATCAATCTCGACTTCGCCGACATCCGCGCGGTGATGGGCGAGATGGGCAAGGCGATGATGGGCACCGGCGAGGCGACCGGCGAGAATCGCGCGATCGCCGCCGCCGAGGCCGCGATCTCCAATCCGCTGCTGGATGAAGTCTCGATGAAGGGCGCCCGCGGCGTGCTCATCAACATCACCGGCGGCATGGACATGACCCTGTTCGAGGTCGATGAGGCCGCGAACCGGATCCGCGACGAGGTCGATCCCGAAGCCAACATCATCTTCGGCTCGACCTTCGACCAGTCGCTCGACGGCAAGATCCGCATCTCGGTCGTCGCCACCGGCATCGAGGCGGTCGCCCAGCAGCAGCGCCCGACCCAGACCGGCGGCGTCAACCTGAGCGTCATCTCCAGCAACCCGGCGCCGATGCCGGCGGCCTACACCGCGCCGACCATCGCGTCGGTGACGGAAGACCGCGGCATCGCGCGCATGGAAGCGACGCCCGCGCCGATGCCGAGCTACCAGCCGGCGCCGATCGTGGCGCAGAGTCCCGCCGCTCCGATCGTCGCCCAGGCCGCGACGCCGCGTCCGATGATGGCGCCGCAACCGACCATGACCACGTCCAGCATCGGTGCGACCGCGCTCCAGGCCCAGCCGGCGCGCCCGCCGCAGGTGAAGGACGAGATGGCGCATCTGCAGCGGGCGACCACGGTCGCGCGGCCGGCCGAACGTCCGATCGACGACCGCCCGTTCATCGCCCCGCAGGCGATGGAAGCCGGTCGCGGCCAGGCCCAGCATGGTGAGCCCGCCCGGCGCAGCGCGAGCCTGTTCGAGAAGATGACCTCGCGCCTCACCGGTCAGCCACTGCCGGCGCAACCGGCGGGCCAGCCGCCGCGGGCCCAGGCTCCGGCGCAGGCGCCGGCCCAGGCGCCGCGGGTCCAGATGCGTGAGCCGCAGCGCGTCGAGCCGCGGGTCGAAGCGCCGGCGGCCCAGCCGATGCTGAACCTCGACCCGAGCGACCGCATTGCGGCGCCGCGGGCCGAGGAGGATCTGCTGGACATCCCGGCCTTCCTGCGCCGGCAAGCGAACTAACGGTCGTTCGACCGCTCTACCCCGGGGGTCTCAGGACCCCCGGGCCTAGGTGCCTCCTTAAACTCGCCCGGCCTGCGGTGATCGCATGCCGGGCGTTTTTTTCGCCAAAAAAAACCGAGACGCGCCTGACGATGGTCTACTGGCGTTTCGGCGCAGACGCACGGTAGAATCCGGCGGTTCCGGTGCCGCAAAGCGGGCCGGCAAGAAAAGAAGGGGAGGAAAGTAAATGTCATCATACAAGGTGTCTGTGTGCGCGCTTTCCGTCGCCGTCGCTCTCGGCGCTTTTTCGGGCGGCTCGACGGCCGGCGAGTTCGATGGGGTTACGGTCAACATTCTTACCCGGCCGGGATATGTCATCGCCGGGCGCCTCGCTGAGCGCGGCAAGGAGTTCGAAGCCGCGACGGGAGCCAAGATCGTCGTTACGGAAGTGCCGTTCGCCGAGATTTTCCCGAAGATCCAGAATGACTGGTCGACGGGCACGAACGCGATCGACGTCGGCGTGTTTGCCGCCGGCTGGGGCGTGGAGTTGGATTCTGCGGGGCTGCTCGAGGACCTGACGCCCTACGTGGAGAAAGACACGAAGCTCGACACCAATGACATCGCCCCCTACTTCCGGGACTTCGGCCAGAAGATCGGCGGCAAGACCAAGCTGCTGATGGTCGATGGCGACTTCCAGATGGTCTACTACCGCAAGGATGTGCTGGAGAAGGCCGGCCTGCAGCCGCCGAAGACCTGGGACGACTATCTCGCGGTGGCGTCCAAGATCCATGGCCAGGACATGAATGGCGACGGCACCCCGGATTACGGCTCTTGCATCTTCAAAAAGCGCAACGCGCAATCTTACTTCGCCATCCAGACGGTCGCCGCGTCCTATGTGCAGACCCAGGGCACGGCCCAGGGCTTCCACTTCGATGCCGCGACGATGAAGCCGATCGTGAACAACGAAGCCTGGAAGAAGGCCTTCGAGGTCTACAAGGAGACCGGCAAGTACGGCCCGCCGGAAGAGCTCAACATGGACATCGGCGACACCCGCGGCCTGTTCAAGGCCGGCCGCTGCGGCCTGCTGATCGAGTGGGGTGATCCCGGCACGCTGCAGCTCGACCCGGATGCCGCCAAGGTCAAGGGCCTGATCTTCGCCGTCGGCGCTGTCGGCTCCAAGGAGGTGCTCGACCGCGCCACCGGCAAGCTCGTGCCGGTGACCAAGGAAAGCGCGCCCTATGCCGTCGATGGCATCAACTATGCGCCCTTCGCCGCCTTCGGCGGTTGGGCCGGCGCGATCAATGCCAAGATCGACCAGAAGAAGAAGGACGCGGCCTATGCCTTCCTCTCCTACATGAACCAGGCGGCCCAATCGAACGTCGACGTGACGATCGGCGCCACCGGCTACAACCCCTATCGGAACTCGCAGCTCGCCAGCACCGATCTCTGGGTCAAGGCCGGCATGCCGAAGGACCTGGCGGAAAACTACCTGGGCGCCATCAACGGCGCCCTGAACAACCCCAACATGGCTTCCGACATGAAGATCCCGGGTGCGCAGAAGTACACCGGGGTCATTCTTGACACCGAGCTCGCCCGCTATCTCGCCGGCGAGATCACGGTGGACGAGGCCCTCAAGAACATCGAGGCTGGCTGGGAGGAAGTGACCGAGGATTTCGGCCGCGACAGCCAGATCAAGGCGCAGGCCTTGGCGCTCGGCACGCCCGGCAACTAAGCCCGTTCGATGCCGAATGCCGGCGCAGATGTCCGGCCGGGGGGCACCCCGGCCGGCATCCTTCAGCGTGAGAACTGGGGCGAGTGGCTCGACCGCCACTCGCGCACTTTTTTCATCGCGCCGGCGGTGGTGCTCATCCTGATCTTCGCGATCTTCCCGACCTTCTACTCGATCGTCTTCGCCCTGAGCCGCGTCCGGTTCACCGGCGAGGGCTTGAAGTTCCGGCTGGTCTGGTTCCAGAACTTCGCCAAGCAGTTCTTCGGCAACGACCAGGTGCATTTCCTCGGCAAGATCGGCGCCATGAGCTGGCTTGGCACGCTCTTCCTGGCGGCCGTTGTCGCCGCCGTCGCCTGGTGGCTCTATCGCTCCACCCGCAACACCAACTGGTTCGGCATGATCGGCCGCTTCATCTCCGCCGCCATGGCCGTCTTCGTCGCCTGGATCGCCGCCGCCACGCTCTTCTCCGGCAACCCGATCGGCACCCTGCTCACGACACTTTTCTATGTCTTTGTCGGTTGCGCCCTGCAATTCGTGATCGGCACCGGCTTGGCGTTCCTGTGCTCGCAGCCGATCTCCGGCAAGAACTTCTTCCGCGTGATCTTCTTCATTCCCTTGATGATCACCCCCTTGGGCGTGGGCTACGCCATGAAAATGGTCGCCGACATCACGAAGGGGCCGTTCCAGCCGCTGTTCGGCGCGGCCACCGTGGACGCCTGGGTCTGGTCGGCCGATCCCTGGGCGGCGCGCATCGTGATGATGATCTGCGACTCATGGCAATGGATTCCCTTCATCTTCATCACCATGCTGGCCGCCCTCGAGAACGTGCCCAGGGATCATGTCGAGGCGGCGCAGGTGGACGGCGCGTCAGGCGTCGAGATCTTCAAGGAGATCGTCTGGCCGCAGATCGTCCCCGTCGCCGTGACGGTCCTCCTGATCCGCATGATCGAGGCCTTCAAGATCGTCGATCTCCCGAACATCATGACCGGCGGCGGACCGGGATCCTCCACCGAATCGATGACGCTCCATTCCATGTACATCTGGCGGGCCAATGACGTCGGCACATCGGCGGCGGTGGCTTATCTGCTGCTGCTTCTGACCGTCGTGACCTGCGCCTCGTTCTTCAACTACGTGGTGCTTGGCCAGTTGCGAAGGGCCCGCGCATGAGCAAGGCAAGCTTGCGCTTTGACAAGGCGGACCGCAGCCTGATGCAGCGCCTGTTCGAGCCGCCCGCAGTCGGCAGGATGTCGCCGGTCGCAAGCGTGGTGGCCCACGCATTGCTGGCCATCTGGTCGATCGTCGTGCTGTTCCCGATCTACTGGGTCGTCATCACGTCCTTCAAGGATGCTGCGGCGGTGAACCAGGGGCCCTTCTATGTGCCGTTCCTGGACTTCGAGCCGACGCTCGACGCCTGGCGGGTCCAGTTCACCAGCGACCCGTACTGCGACGCGCCGTCCGTCCTCCGGCAGATCGGCTTGCTGGCTTACAACTCCTTCGCCTTCGTCATCTCTCCCTTCGTGACGCTGCAGCCGATGGAGCCGCAGATCTGCAAGATCTTTCTGGCGTTCACGAACTCGATCGTGGTCTCGATCGCGGCGACCGCCATCTGCGTCGCGGTCGGCGCCATGGCGGCTTATGCGCTGGCCCGTATCCAGTACCGGCCGAAGATCGGCAACATCGCGATCTTCGTCGGGCTCATTGTTCTGGTCATCATAGCCACCAGCTATGCCGGCGTGCCGTGGTGGCTGGCCTCATCCGTGGCGCTGGCCCTCTTCGTCTTTCTGGCGCGCTCGCTCGGAAAGCGCTTCGTGATCAGCCTCGGCAACGGCGATATCCTGTTCTGGATCATTTCCCAGCGCATCCTGCCGCCGATCGTGGTCGTCATTCCGATCTACATCATGTTCCAGGAAGTCAGGCTGCTCGACACGCATCTGGCGCTCATCCTGATGTATACGGTGGCGAACCTGCCGATCGTCGTCTGGCTGATGCGCGACTTCTTCGTCAGCCTGCCGATCGAGCTCGAGGAGTCGGCGCAGCTCGACGGCGCCTCGCGCTTCCGGATCTTCTGGGAGGTCGTGCTGCCGCTGACGCGGCCTGGGCTCGCGGCGACGACGCTGCTCACGCTCATCCTGAACTGGAACGAGTATCTGTTCGCGGTTTTCCTGGCCTATGCCAAGGTGCAGACCATGCCGATCATGGTGGCGGCGAAGAACGCGGGCGAGAAGGGCGTGCTGTGGTGGGAGATGAGCGCGGTCATCGTGATCATGATCATTCCCGTGATCCTGATGGCGATCCTGCTGACGCGGTTCATTTCGAGGGGCGTCCTGATGGGCGCGGTGAAGGGGTAAGGTATGCCGGCTGGCAGCCCGAAGGTTCCGGTCAAGTTCGACAAGGTCCAAAAGTATTTTGGTCCGGTGAAGGTGCTCGAGCAATTCGACCTCGACGTGGCACCGGGCGAGTTCCTGGTGCTGCTCGGCGCGTCCGGCTCCGGCAAGACGACGGCGCTGCGCATCCTGTCGGGGCTGGAGACCGCCACGGCGGGCCGGGTCTTCATCGGCGAGCGCGACGTCACCGACATCCTGCCGAAGTACCGCGACATCTCCATGGTTTTCCAATCCTACGCGCTCTATCCGCACAAGACGGTCGCCGAGAATATCGGCTTTCCGCTCAAGGTGCGGCGGGTATCGAAGGCGGAAATGGACGGCGCGATTCGCGAGGCGGCATCGCAGGTGCATCTCGGCGACCTGCTCGATCGCTACCCGCGCGAGCTTTCCGGCGGCCAGCGGCAGCGCGTCGCGCTGGCGCGCGCCATCATCCGGCGGCCCTCGGTCTTTCTCATGGACGAGCCGCTGTCGAACCTCGATGCCAAGCTCCGCGGCTACATGCGTGCCGAGCTCAAGCACATGCAGCAGTCGCTCGGCATCACCACCATCTATGTGACGCATGATCAGATCGAGGCCATGACGCTGGCCCACCGGGTGGCAATCCTCGACAAGGGCGTGCTTCAGCAGTTGGCGACGCCGGCGGAGATCTACAACGATCCGGCCAATCTCTTCGTCGCGCAGTTCATCGGCTCCCCGCCGATGAACATCGTGCACGGCAGCCTCGAGGGCAGTCATTTCCTGACCGGCGGCGCCAGGATCGAATCACCGGTTTCCGCGCGCATGGACAAGGCGATTCTGGGCGTGCGGCCGGAAGATTGCGCGGTGGTTGCTCCTGAGGCCGGCGCCCTGAAGGGCACCATCTACACCACCGAATTGATCGGCGACCACACGCTGGTGACGGTCGAGATCGGCGCTGACAAGCTCACGGTGAAGGCGTCGAAGGACATCGGCGGCAGCCAGGGCGACACCGTCGGCGTGTCCCTGCGGCGCGAGCACCTGTACGTTTTCGACGCGACCACCGGCCAGCGGATCCGCTGACCATGAAAGCCGGCGAAGAGGAAGCAGCACATCTTCCAGGTACTCAAGTTCGGGATTGCGAGATCGAGGCATGGTTCTCAACGGCCTGCGGGGCGGACTGTGAGACCGTTGGCCCAGGTCGTAACCTACGCTTTGCTGGTGGTATGGTCGATTGTCTGCCTGCTCCCGCTCTACTGGGTCGCCATCACATCGATTAAGAGCATCGAGGATATTGACCAGCCGCCGGGCTATCTGCCCTTCGTCGACTTCGTACCTTCGCTCGACGCATGGCGATTCATCCTCTTTGAGCATAACGAGAACCTCGTCTCGCGCTTCGTGAATTCTGCACTCATCGGCAGCATCGCGACGACATTGACGATCGCTGTGAGCGGCATGGCCATCTACGGATTGACGCGATTTCGTTCCACCATGCGGTGGTCGAGTCTTGTCGGCCCTTTGTTTCTATTCGGGCTTGTCCCTGTGGTTGCTTCCGCTTCGGGCGCTGTTTCCATCGCAGCGCTGCTGGCCCTTGCCGGCGTTGCGGTCGCCTTTGTGCTTCGCCGGCGGGGGCCGGTCATTTCGGTGGCGGGGGCCGCATCCCTGATGCTGGCGACCCGCGTGCTTCCGCCCGTCGTGCTGGTGTTGCCGCTCTATGTCCTGGCGCAGGCAACGGGAATGCGCGACACGCTGGTGTTCATGATCTTGGTTTACACGGCCATCAATATCCCGGTGGCCACATGGCTTCTCCTGCCGGTACTGGGGTCTGCGGCAACAGAGCAGGAAGAAGCGGCACAACTCGACGGCGCTTCGCAGCTAAGTATATTCTTCACAATACTGCTGCCCATGGTACGCGCGAGTATGGTCGCGACCGGCATGATCGTATTCTTGTTGTGTTGGAACGAATATCTCTTTGCTGCTTACCTCACGGCGGACAACGCACTTACCCTGCCGCCGTGGGCCGTCGGTCAGCTCTCGATGAAGGAGGCTCAGGTCGGCGGCGGGGCGGAGGAATGGGCCCATCTTTCGGCGGCCACGATTGTCATGATGTTACCGGCCCTTGTGTTTGCAGCTTTCGCTCTGAAGCCCTTTGGCCGGACCGTGTCGGGCAGAGGGTGACTGGAAGTCTGGATGAGGGACTTCACCGGTCCCCGGGCGACCGGCGATCCACCTCACGGTGGGCAGTCTTAGGCACAGAGCCAACGGACCGCCACATATGGACAATGAGGCTTCCGCAGGGGAAAGATCGCAAGCCGACCCATTCGGCGCTACGGCATTGAATCCGTCATAGAAAATCGGCCGATGCCCGCAAGTCGTCGAAAGCGGGCGTGCTGTCGCGCGCTTGCAATGGCGCGGGCCCGACCCGTGGCGATGCGGCAACAGTTGACGCGCGGGACGATGGCCGAAATAATTCCGGCCGGGACGTCATTCGATCTCTCTGCACTGCAGCTCTCTCGCCGTCCCGCCTCGACGCACGTTCTGGCTTAAGTCGCCCGGTTTGGCGTGCCGCTGTCCCGCACGCTTGCCGGTTCGTGAGAGCAGGATATCGCCGCCGCCGAGACGGCAGCGACGGCCAAAATTCTTTGACGTTCTTTCCTAAGCAGATCTCGTCAGTCCCTGCCACCAGCAATGCATACCAACGGGAGAGGTTCGCATGTTCGAGCTGACTGTCAATGGAACCAAGCATCAGGTGGACGTCGTCCCCGAGATGCCCTTGCTTTGGGTCTTGCGCGATGAGCTCGGCATCACCAGCGCGAAGTATGGCTGTGGGATAGCCCAATGCGGCGCCTGCACCGTGCAGGTTGATGGCATGGCTGTTCGCTCCTGCCAGGTCCGCATGGCCGATATCGGCGGCAAGGCGGTCACCACGATCGAGGCCGTCGGCGAGGGAAAGCTGCACCCGGTGCAGGAGGCCTGGATCGAGCACCAGGTGCCGCAATGCGGCTACTGTCAGATCGGCCAGATGATGCAGGCGATCTCGCTGCTCACGCTGATTCCCAATCCATCCGACGACGAGATCAACCAGGTCATGTCGGGCAATCTCTGCCGTTGCGGCACCTATGAACGGATTCGTGCCGCCATCCACACGGCTGCCGCGAAAATGGGAGGAGCGTGAGATGGGCGAGATATCGCGTTTTTCCCGCCGGAGCTTCGTGTTTGGCTCCGTCGCCGTTGCCGGCGGCGTCGCCTTCGGGTCATACGGCCGGGCGCAAGAGGCCGCCAAGGCCGCGGCCAATCCACTTGTCGCGGGCCTCGGCCCTCAATCCGTGACCTTCAATCCCTGGGTCGAGATCAGCCCCGACAGGATCATCCTCATCGCCCAGCACGCCGATAAGGGCCAGGGCGTCGGGTCGATCCAAACCATAATGATTGCCGAGGAGCTCGACCTCGAGCCCGGCCAGTTCGAGGTCCGCTTCGCGGGGCCGAGCCCCGCCTACTACAACAGCGGCTTCGCCCATGAGCTTGCGCCGTTCATGGCGCCGGACCAGAGCCCCGAAGCCGAGAAGGCGCGGGCCGCCGCGCTCGAATGGTTGAAGCAGTCCGGCCTGCAGATGACCGGGGGCTCCAGTGCGATCCCGGATACCTACGAAAAGCTGCGTGTGGCCGGGGCGGTGGCCCGGGAAACGCTGAAGGCGGCTGCGGCCCGGCGCAGCGGCACCGCCGTCGCGGATCTCCGCACCGAGGGCGGCAACGTGATCTTGCCGGATGGCACGAAGATTCCCTACACGGCGCTCTCTGCCGAGGCGTCGAAGATCCCGCCGGTGACCGATGTCACGCTGCGCGACCCGAAGCTGTGGCGGTTGATCGGCAAGCCGATGGAGCGACTCGACATCCGCCCGAAGGTCACCGGCGAGATGAAGTTCGGCATCGATCGGCGAATGGACGGCATGGTCTACGCCGCCGTCCAGCTCAACCCGAACAAGGGTCAGCCGGTCAAGTCCTTCGACGCGACCAAGGCGGAGTCGATGCCGGGGGTGCAGAAGGTCCTGAAGCTCTCGAATGGCATCGCGGTGATCGCGACCAACAGCTGGTATGCCATGAAGGCGGCCGAGCAGGTCGAATGCCAGTGGGAGCCATCCAAGTACCCGGCCGAGCAAGCCGAGCACTGGAAGGTCGTGGGCGAAACCTTCGATCCGAAGTTCCTCGGCAAGGAATGGCGCAACGACGGCAACGTCGAAGCCGCGCTGGAAGAGGGCACGCTGGTCGAGGCGGAGTATCGCGCACCCTATGTCGCCCATGCCCCGTTGGAGCCGCTCGGCGGCATCGGCATCGTCACCGACCAGGGCATGGAAATCTGGGTCGGGCATCAGTCGCCGCAGGCGGTTCAGCAGATCGCCGCCAAGGCAATCGGCATGAAGCCCGAGCAGGTGACCTTCCACAACGAATGGATGGGCGGGAGCTTCGGCCACCGGCTCGAGTTCGAGAACGTGCGCGTGCTGGCCGAGATCGCCAACCAGCTCAAGGGAACGCCGGTCAAGCTGATCTTCTCGCGCGAGCAGGACTTCCTCCAGGATATTCCGCGTCAGATCGCGATGGGCCGGTATCGGGGCAGCGTCAAGGACGGCAAGATCATCGCCGCCGATGCCCAGGTCGCGGCCACCACGCCTTTCAAGGGTTTGCTGGAAAGGATGGGCACGGTCTCGAAAGATCCCGACACCCAGTTGGCCGTCGGGATCTGGAATGTCTACTACGACATCCCGAACTACCGCTCGGCGAGCTATGAGGTGCAGGGGTTGTCGCCCTCCACCACCTGGCGCTCGGTCGGCGCCTCGGCGAACGGCTTCTTTACCGAGAGCTTCATCGACGAGTTGATCCATGCCGCGGGGCTCGATCCGCTGAAGGCACGCATCGAGCTCTGCAAGATCCCGATCTATCGCAAGCTTTTGGAGACGGTCGGCGAAATGGCGGACTGGAAGGGACCGCTGGGGAACGGCAAGGGCCGCGGCGTGGCCTTCGTCGAATCCTTCGGCACCGCGGTCGCGGAGGTCGTCGAGGTGACCATGACCGATTCCGGCATCAAGATCGACAAGGTCTGGGTGGCGGCCGATGTCGGCAAGATCGTGGATCCGGTCAACTTCGAGAACAATGTCCAGGGCTCGATCGTCTGGGGCCTCGGCCATGCGATGAACTGCGAGCTCACCTATGCCAATGGTGCCGTCCAGCAGACCAACTACAACCACCACGAAGGCATGCGCATGTACCAGTGCCCGGTGATCGAGGTGCGCGGGTTGGAGAACGACTACACGGTCAGGGGACTGGGCGAGCCGCCGGTACCGCCCGCGGCACCCGCCCTGGCCAATGCCATCTTCGCCGCGACCGGCAAGCGCATTCGCGAGATGCCGTTCAACAAATTCATCGACTTCGTGTGAGGGTGGCCATGCGCATCTCTCTGATCTGGCTGGCGATCGCCGCGCCGATCGTCGCGACCTTCGTTGGAATGGCACTGGCCGACGGCGACTCAAAGGACGCATTGCCGCCTGGCAGCGTCAGTCGCGCGGACGGCCTGGAGGCCTGGAAAAGAATCGAAGCCGTAGTGACGCATCCACGCTGTGCCAATTGCCATGTCGATGCCAACGCCGTGCCGATCTGGACGCCGGCCGGTGAGACTAAGAATCGGGTCCACGGCATGAACATCCATGGCGGGGAAAGCCGCATCGGCGCGGAATTGATCCCCTGCGCGACCTGTCACGTCACTTCGACCACGGCCAATGATCCGGCGCCGGCCCCGCCGCATGCCGGCATCGACTGGCAGCTGGCGCCGGTGGAATTCCTCTGGTTCGGCCAAAGCGGTGCCACGATCTGCGCCCAGCTGCGCGATCCCAAGCGGAACGGGGGCCGCGACGCCGAGGGCCTGATCGAGCATCTGCGGCACGATGCGTCGCTGAGCGGTTTCATCCCCCGGGCTTGGGCGCCGGGCGAGGGCCGCACGACACCACCCGGCACCTTCGAGGATCACGTCAGAGACATCGCGCTCTGGGGCGCCGCTGGGCAACCCTGTCCGGAGTGAGGAGGGTCGCAAAGAATCGGCGCCGGCGCATCGGATGCCGCCAGCGTCAGGATTTCAACGCGGGCTGAAACGGCCAATGCGTACCGTCTGTCTTGGCGCAAAGCAAACATTGCGGCGAGCGTGGGAGCTATCGACTGACGCTCTATTCATCAAAGTGGATATGAACATCCCGCCAAGATGAGAGATAGCCGGCATGGGTGAGGCCGGCTAGTAAGTACTGTCGAATGTCATCTTCGTCATAACCTACAGTTCGCAGGAATTTTTGGAAATAGTACCGAAACCCGTACACGCTAAGGCTGGAAATTCTGCCGGCGGGACCTGAATAAAAAGTTCCACTCATCCCGTCCGAATAATCGACCTTTGGCAAAACAGCCGGAACTTCGAACAGGATGCGCACGCTCTCCAAGTCTTGAGAGCCCATGATGGTGACGCGAATACCGGTGTTCTTCTCTATGGCCGGCGGACCGTCAAACTGGGGTAAAGGTAAACGCATCGAGGGCTCCAATTCTCTGGATGCTGCGAAGCTGCCGGCGCGACGCAGTGCTACGATCTGCCATCCCGGTAAGTGCTCGAAATTGAGCAGCTCCCGCGAGTCATCTTTCAAGATTCCTCGCGGTAAGTCTGATGCGGTCTTTCTTGTGCGACCGGCGACGCTTGGTTTCCCACGTCACAGCTTGACCAAACGCCCACCGTCCACGTTGAGCGTCGTTCCGGTGATGAACTTGGCGTCCTCCGAACCAAGAAAGGCGACCGCGGCGGCGATGTCTTGCGGTTGGCCCACGTCCCCCTCGTCGATCCTCTCGACTCCCGATTTGACATTCGGGTTGTCCCACAGCATGCGGGTGTCGATCGCGCCGGGCAGGATGGCGTTGCTCCGGATCCCCTTTGGCTTGCCCTCGATCGCAGCCGTGCGGGTCAGGGAGAGCATCGCCGCCTTGGCTGCGGCATAGGGCGCCGACAGGGCCTCTGTTTGCACGGCGTGGATGCTGGCGATGTTGACGATGGCGCCGCCCGGCTTCATCGTTCGGAAGGCGTATTTGGTAAAATAGAAAGCCCCCAGCAGATCAACGCCGAGAACGTTCATCCAGTCTTCCCCGGTGAGGTCCTCGATCTTCTTGAAGGATTCTATGGCGGCGTTGTTCACCACCAGATCCACGCGGGCGAAGCGGTCCATCGCGCCGTTGACGGTGGCGGCGACGTCAGCCTCGCTGGAGACGTCGCACGGGCAGAGCCAGACATCGGGTGCGCCTTCCGCCTTCGCTTGTTCCATGATCGCGGAGGCATTCTCTTGCGAACGGTCGGCCATGATGATGCGTGCGCCCTCGGATGCGAGCCGCTTTACGATGGCCGACCCAATTCCGCCGCTCGACCCGGTCACAATCGCTGTTTTGTTGTGAAAACGCATGTGCTGACCACTGCGGCTGTGGGCGTTTTGGCAGGCTCGGTCACCGGCTTTGTCGCGCGAGCCTGGCGTCGCGCTCGAGCCGATTATGCTTGGTGGCCTCTCGATCGGCACCACTATTGCCGATGAGTACGACTCTGCGGTGGAGGCGTCAATATTACTGCGTCTCGAGGGCTAGGTCGCGGGGCTTCAACCCGGCGGGGTAGCGCCGAGGCTGCGGATCGGCTGCCCGCAGGTGAAGACCCCGCTCCAGAATTCTACCCCATTGCTGACCTGCCGGGCGCCGGCATAGTCCGCCTGGAGCAGCTTCGGGTCGCCGGTCAGGCAGGTTGCGTGCATGATCCGCGCCGCCTTGCGTTCGGGCAGGTCGTCGCGGGCGATCTGCCCGGAGATCTCATAAGCCGGCAGGCCGTTCCGGTCGGGCACCCTTTGGACGAAGCTGTCCTCGATCATGAGGCTGGTGATTGCGTAGTTGCAGGTGAAGCCTGCTTCCAGCAGCTTCGCGTCGACATATGCTCCGCGGGAGACATTGTCCCCCCACGACATCCCCTGGGCATAAAGCAGCCGAGGACTTCCATTCGGGCATGCGAGCGACATCACCCTGGAGGCGATGTCTTCCGGCGATTTTCCTTGAGGCAGAGGTGCAAAGATGAAGTAGCTGGGTGGGTTACTGCCGTTCTCGACGTGCATGACGGCGTTACCCTCATAGACGGCGACAAGCGTGTCGCGCGAGCCCTGACAGCCGGCCAACAGCAGAAAGGCAAGAACCGCCAAGCGAACTCCACGCCATGGCCGCAAGTTCGTCACGCACATCGGAGTCCCCGCGTTCCCTCGTAGGAAACCGCACGCTCTTCGTCGACAGGAACAACTCGCGTCCCATGACGATCGAAGCCCCCACTAACATTCGCACGGAGTCTACACGTCCCGGTTGGAGAACGGCAAGGCGACCTCGAAAAGCCAACGGCCGCCCTTGGCGCACTTCTCCGCCCCAGTTGCGATCGCGATTGTAAAATCGCGCGCGCCTCCTACATACTGTCCGTTCAACAATGGAAAGGAGGTGGTCAGATGTCTCATTGTCATATGCCGCAGAGGGCGGTTCTCATGAGCACGGCCTCCGAAGTTGGGGTCGGGCTTCGTTGAGCTGCCGCCTCTAGGCAGGGCAATGGAAGGGCCTCCTCCGGGAGGCCCTTCGCTTTTGGGGCGCGCTCGAAGGGGCGCGACGGCGTTCCTTTAGGCTTCCACATTCCGCACCTGCGCTTCACCGTCCTTTAAGACCTCGCAGTCCAGAATCCTCCCGAGGGCACCGTCCAGGTGCCACGCCAACGGGGGATCCACCTTGAAGACAGCGTCATTTCGGACTGCATTTCGCCGGGCGGCGTTCGCGCTCGGTGTCCTGGCGATCACCGGCGGCTCGGCGCTGGCCGGCGAGCAGGATTTCTCGCTGATCAACGCCACCGGCTATGAGATCAGCGAGTTCTACGTGGCGCCGACGCAATCGTCGGACTGGCAGGAAGACGTGCTCGGGCAAGACACCCTGGGCGATGGCCAGCGGGCCAACATCTCCTTCAGCCGGGACACCGACACCTGCGCCTGGGACCTGAAGGTGGTCTATTCCGAGGACAATTCCTCGGCCGAATGGCACGGGGTCGATCTCTGCCAGCTCTCGGTGGTCACCATCAAATACGACGCCGATTCCGGCGAAACCTCGGCCTACGGCGAGTAAGCGCGTCCCGAACCGCCCGGCACGCCCCGAGCGGGCCGCCGGGCGGTTCTTTTTTGCCAGCCTTACTAAGGGTTTGGCGGGCATCCACCGGGCTTGAGAAGGACCGCCGCTCCGCCTATAGTCCGCCGGGTCTAAACAGGGAACGGCGGAATCGTGCGCCTCATTCGGAGTTTCGGGCGGTCCATCCGCGCCACGGCATTTCCCGTGGCGCTCCTGGCGCTCGCCGCCTGCAAGAGCCCGGAGCCGGAAATCCCGGATACCCCGGTCGATGTGCTCTACAACAACGCGCTCGACACGCTGAACACCGGCAATACCCGCCAGGCCGCGAAGCTGTTCGACGAGGTGGAGCGCCAGCATCCCTATTCGACCTGGGCCACCCAGGCGCAGCTGATGTCGGCCTACTCCTATTATCTGATCGACTCCTACGACGACGCGATTCCGGCGCTGGAGCGGTTCATCGATCTCCATCCCGGCAACCGCGGCGCGGCCTATGCCTATTATCTGCGCGCGCTTTGCTACTACGAGCAGATCGCCGACGTGTCGCGCGACCAGGGCAATACCGAGGAGGCACAGCGCGCGCTGTCCGACGTGATCGCCCGCTTCCCGAACACCCCCTATGCCCGCGACGCGACGTTGAAGCTCGACCTGGTGCGCGACCACCTGGCGGGCAAGGAGATGTCGGTCGGGCGCTATTACATGGAGCGCGGCCAGTATCTCGCCGGCATCAACCGCTTCAAGAACGTGATCGACCACTACCAGACGACCACCCATGTGCCGGAGGCGCTGGAGCGCCTGACCGAATCCTACGTGGCGCTGGGCGTCTACGCCGAGGCGGAGCGCACGGCCTCGGTGCTCGGCTATAACTACCCGGGCAGCCAGTGGTACCAGGATGCCTACAATCTGCTGACCAGCAAGGGCATCGCGATGGAGACCGCGGCCGAGCTGCCGCCGGTCGTGACCGACCCGAACAAGGCGCCGGAAGGCCCGCCGCCGCCGGAGCCGCAGCCGGACCAGGCCACCAACGATCTCGGCCTGCCGCCGCCGCAGGCGCCGGTCGACAGCAACTCGGTGATCCAGAACCAGACCGGACCGGGCCTGCCGCCGCCGCCCCCAGCGGTGCCGACACCGCCGGTCGAGGAACAGCCGGTGCCGGTGCCGGATTCTCAGCCGTCGCCGGACGACGGCGGCGTGTTCGGAAGCGGCGGGCTCTAAGCGGTCCATGCTGGTCGGGCTGACCGTCCAAAACATCGTCCTCATCGACCGGCTGGAATTGAGCCTGGCCGCCGGCTTGACCGCGCTGACCGGCGAGACCGGCGCCGGCAAGTCGATCCTGCTCGACGCGCTCGGCCTGGCGCTGGGCGCGCGGGCCGAGGGTGCCCTGGTGCGGGCCGGCGCGACCCAGGCCGGGGCGACGGCGACCTTTACCCTGCCGGAGCGCCATGCCGCCCACGCGATCCTGGAAGAGCAGGGGATCGAGCGCGACGACCTGCTGATTCTGCGCCGGCAGGTCGGCGCCGACGGCAAGTCCCGCGCCTTCGTCAACGACCAGCCGGTGAGCGTGGCGCTGCTCCGGCGGATCGGCGAGCTGCTGATCGAGATCGAAGGCCAGTTCGAGGTGCACGGGTTGCTGGATCCGGCGACCCACCGCACCCATCTCGACGCCTTCGGCGGTCTGGAAGCCTCGGCGGACAAGGTCCGTGCCGCCTATCGCGGCTGGCGGCAGGCGCAGGAGGCGCTGGACGGCGCCCATGCCGAGCTGGAGCGCGCCCGCGCCGACGAAGACTATCTCCGCCATGCCGCCAGCGAGCTGGAACTCGCTGACCCGAGGCCGGACGAGGAGACCGCGCTCACCGCCGAGCGCCAGCAGCTGATGCACCGCGAACAGCTGCTCGAGGCGATCGAGGCGGCGCATGGCGAGCTCGCCGGCGAGCGCGGCGCCGACCGCGCGCTGGCCTCCGCCGCGCGCCGGCTGCAGCGCATCGCCGACAAGGCCGGCGCCGGACTCGATCCGGTGGCGAGCGCGCTCGATCGCGCCGCCGCGGAACTCGCCGAGGGCATCGCCGGTTTGCAACGCATGGCCGCCGATCTCGACGCCGACCCCAACCGCCTGGAGAAGCTGGACGACCGCTTGAACCTGCTGCGCGAGCTCGCGCGCAAGCATCGCGTCGCGGTAACCGCCCTGCCGGACCTGCTCGCCGACTTGAAGCGCCGCCTGGCGCTGATCGAGGGTCAGAGCGCCGATCTCGGCGCGCTGAAGAAGGCGGCCGAGGCCGGCCTCGCCGCCTATCGCGACGCCGCCACGGCGCTGAGTGCCGCGCGCGCCAAGGCGGCGAAGGCGATGGATGCCGCGGTCAACAAGGAATTGCCGCCGCTCAAATTGGAGAAGGCGCGGTTCGCGACCCGCATCGAGACTCTCGGCGAGGGGGATTGGGGCGAGGGCGGCTGGGACCGCGTGCAGTTCCAGGTCGCGACCAATCCCGGCGCGACACCCGGCCCGATCAACCGCATCGCCTCCGGTGGCGAGCTTGCGCGCTTCATGCTGGCGCTGAAGGTCACGCTGGCCAGCAACCAGCCGGTGCCGACCCTGGTCTTCGACGAGGTCGATTCCGGCATCGGCGGCGCCACCGCCGCCGCGGTCGGCGAGCGGCTGCGGCGCCTGGCGAAGAAGGTGCAGGTGCTGGTGATCACCCATTCGCCCCAGGTGGCGGCCTTGGCGCAGAATCATCTCCGGGTTGAGAAGCGGACGGTGAAGGGCAAGATCGCCACCGCGACCACGCCGCTCGACGAGGCCGAGCGCCGCGAGGAGATCGCCCGCATGCTCTCCGGCGCCGTGGTCACCGACGAGGCGCGCGCCGCCGCCGACAAGCTGCTGGTGGGCGCGGCGTGAAGGCGAAGCCGGTCGACACCCTCACCGAAGCCGAGGCGAAGAGGGAACTCGCCCGCCTCGCCCTGGAGATCGGGCATCACCGCGCGCTCTACTACCAGAAGGACGCGCCGGAGGTTTCCGACGCGGAGTTCGACGCGCTGGTCCTGCGCAACGAGGCGATCGAGCAGCGCTTCCCCGATCTGAAGCGCGCCGACTCGCCGAGCGAGAAGGTGGGCGCGGCGCCGGCGGCGGGCTTCGCCAAGGTGAAGCATCTGGAGCCGATGCTGTCGCTGGACAACGCCTTCAGCCGCGAGGATGTCGAGGATTTCCTCGGCAAGATCCGCCGCTTCCTGGGGCTCAAGCCCGAGGTCGATATCCCGCTGGCGCTCGAGCCGAAGATGGACGGGCTCTCCGCCAACCTGCGCTACGAGGACGGCGCGCTCACGGTCGGCGCCACCCGCGGCGATGGCGCCACCGGCGAGGACATCACCCAGAATCTCCGGCAGATCGCCGACGTGCCGGTGAAGCTGAAAGGCAAGGTGCCGAAGCGGGTCGAGATCCGCGGCGAGGTCTTCATGACCAAGGCCGGCTTCCTCAAGATGAACGCCGAGCGCGAGTCCCAGGGCGAGGCCACCTTCATGAATCCGCGCAACGCCGCCGCGGGCTCGGTGCGCCAGATGGATCCGCGCATCACCAAGGCGCGACCGCTGCGCTTCTTCGCCTATTCCTTCGGCTTCGCGGAGGGCTACGACTGGCCGAAGACCCATACCGAGCTCTTGAAGCAGCTGAAGGCCTGGGGCTTCGCGACCAACCCGCTGAACAGCCACGCCCACGACCTCGACGGCGTGATGCGGTTCTACGACAAGATGGCGATGGACCGCGCCGATCTCGACTACGACATCGACGGCGTCGTCTACAAGGTCGACGACCTCGCGCTGCAGGAGCGGCTGGGCTTCGTCGGCCGCGCGCCGCGATGGGCGATCGCGCATAAATTCGCCGCCGAGCAGGCGATCACCAAGTTGAACGAGATCTTCATCTCGGTCGGCCGCACCGGCGTGCTGACGCCGATCGCGATGCTGGAGCCGGTCAACGTCGGCGGCGTGATGGTGTCGAAGGCGACCTTGCACAACGAGGACGAGATCGCGCGCAAGGATATCCGCGAGGGCGACCGGGTCATCGTCCAGCGCGCCGGCGACGTCATCCCCCAGGTGGTCGGCGTGGTGGAAGACCCCAAGGCGCGCCGCCACGAGCGCTTCGACTTCAAGAAGAAGATCAAGGGCGTCTGCCCGGTCTGCGGCAGCCACGCGATCCGGGAGGAGGGCGGCGCCGCCTGGCGCTGCACCGGCGGCCTCATTTGCCCCAACCAGGCGACCGAGCGGCTGCGCCATTTCGTCGGCCGCGGCGCCTTCGACATCGACGGCTTCGGCGACAAGACGATCAAGGAATTCTTCGACCTCGACTGGGTGAAGTCGCCGGCCGACATCTTCAAGCTCGAACGGCACCGCAAGGCCCTGCTCGAGCGCGAGGGCTGGGGCGAGGCCTCGGTGCAGAAGCTCATGGACGCGATCGCGGCGCGGCGGACCATCGCGCTCGACCGCTTCATCTATGCGCTCGGCATCCCGCAGGTCGGCGAGGTGACCGCGCGGCTGCTGGCCAAGCACTACCTCACCTTCAAGGCCTTCCGCGAGGCCATGGTCGCGGCGGGAACGGTCGGCAGCCAGGCGCGTCAGGATCTCGACGAGATCAACGGCATCGGCCCCTCGGTGGTGGACGACCTCACGGAATTCTTCGCCGAGAAGCACAACACCAAGGTGATCGACGCGCTGGAAGCCGAGGTCGAGATCGAGGCCTTTGTGCCGGTGGTCGCCGCCGACAGCGCCATCGCCGGCAAGACCGTGGTCTTCACCGGCACGCTCGAGAAGATGACCCGCAACGAAGCCAAGGCCCGGGCCGAGAGCCTCGGCGCCAAGGTCGGCGGCTCGGTCTCGTCCAAGACCGACTATCTCATCGTCGGCGCCGATGCCGGTTCGAAAGCGAAGAAGGCCGCCGAACTCGGGGTGAAGACCCTCACCGAGGACGAGTGGCTGGCGATGATCGGCCAGTAAACGACGATGAAGGCCCTAGCTTTTTTCGTCCTTCTCCAGCCGCGTGCCCTGATGCAACCGCGCGCTGCGTTCCGCGGCGCGGCGGTCGTTTTGCTTCTCCGCCTTGGTTCGGCCGTATTTGACGCGGTTGGCCTCGGCCCGCGACTCGTCCTCGGCGCGGGCCTTGGCCTTGCGCCGCTTGTTCAGGTTGACGATTTCAGCCATCGGGCCTCGCGCAGATTTCACTGAAAAAACCGTTGGAATGCCTTGCCGGGCATTCTTTCCTTTGGCGATAATGCGGGGAAGCGCGGGGAGAGCGCAAGAAGGCGGCCGAACCCGAGACGATCCGGGGGCGTTTGGCCGTAAGGGCAATAAGGGCGGAGCGCGTGATCATGAAGAAGTTGCTCTATGTCATCGGCGGCATCGTGGTTCTGGTGGTCGCGGCCGCGTTGATCGCCCCCTTCTTCATCGACCTCAACGACTACAAGGGCACGATCGAGGCCAAGGCCAAGGAGGCGACCGGCCGCGACCTGAAGATCGAGGGCAAGATCTCGCTCTCGATCCTGCCGCTGCCTTCGGTCAGCGTGGACGGCATCAAGTTCGGCAATGCGCCCGGCGGCACCGCGCCCAACATGGCGGAGATCGAATCGGCCAAGGTCAAGGTCGCGCTCATGCCGCTGCTCTCGCACAAGGCGCAGATCACCGACATCGTGCTCACCCGTCCGGTGATCGTGCTGGAGAAGCTGAAGGACGGCACCGGCAACTGGCAGCTGACGCCGCCGGCCTCGACCGGCGGCACCACCACGAGCGAGCCGGCGCCGGCTCCCTCGCCGGACGGCGCGACCGCTTCCGCCGGTGGCTGGGACATCCAGATCGACGGCGCCACGCTCGAAGACGGCACCGTGATCTACCGCGACCTGGCCGCGGGCACCGAGCAGAAAGTCGAGAAGATCAACCTCGGCCTGTCCATGGCCAGCCTCAATGGGCCGTTCGACGCCAAGGGCAGCCTCATCGCCATGAACCTGCCGCTCGGCTTCAGCGTCAAGTCCGGCCGCATGGACCCGACCGCGCCGATGCCGATCGACCTCAACCTGACGGTCGGCGAGACCAAGGGCAGCTTCGGCTTCTCCGGCCAGGCCGACATGTCGGCGGCCGCAGATCCGACAAAGCCGATCGTCACCGGCAAGCTCTCCGCCAAGGCGGAGAATGTGGCCGAGCTGATGGCGGCCCTCTCCGGCGGTGCCGCCGCGGCGCAGCCGCCCGCGCTGGCGCGGCCCTTCTCGCTCGCCGGCGACGTGACGGCGGGCTCGGCCGCCGCCGACATCAAGAATCTCGCTGTGTCGCTGGGCGACGTCGCGGCCCAGGGCTCGGTCGGTGCCAAATACGGCGAGGCGACCACCGTCGACGCCGATCTCGCGGTCGGCCGGGTCGATCTCGACAAGCTGATGCCGGCGGGCAAGGCCGGCGAAGCCACCGAGAAGAAAGCCGAGGGCGAATCCGGCGGCGGCGAAGCGAAGCCCGCGGCGCCGTTCACCCTGCCGACCGGCATCACCGCCAATGTCACGGCGACGGTCGAGCAGATCGCTTATCAGGGCAAGGCGATCGACGGCACCAAGCTGGTCGCCCAGCTGAAGGACGGCGCGCTCAACCTGACCCAGCTCTCGGCGCAGCTTCCGGGCAACACCGCCTTCACCTTGTCCGGCGTGCTGGCGCCGAAGAACGACCAGCCGAGCTTCACCGGCGCGGTCAAGGCGAGCTCCGACAACCTGCGCGAGGTCGCGGACATGTTCGCGCCGGGTGCGCTCAACAGCGTGCCGGCCGACCGGCTGCGCAAGCTGGCGCTGACCAGCCGCTTGAACGCGAGCCCGGCCCAGGTCGAGGTCGCCGATCTCAACGCGACCCTGGACGGCTCGAAGATCTCGGGCGGCGTCATCCTGGCGCTGCCCGACAACCAGAAGCGCAAGCGCATGGCCTTCGGCGTCGGCCTCTCGGTCGACAAGCTCAACGTCGACGGCTACCTGCCGCAAGGCGACAAGAAGGCAGCGGCGCCGGCGGAGACCGCGGCCGCCGACACCGCCAAGAAGGGCACGCCGGACAACCCGCTGAAGGCGCTGGCGCCGCTCGGCGACCTCGATGCCAATATCGAGGTGAAGGCCGGCAGCCTCACCATGAACGGCCAGCAGGTGAAGAACCTGCATGCGCTGATCGGCCTGGCCGACGCGACCCTCAACATCAAGGACGTCTCGGTCGGCGACCTGATGGGCGGCAAGGGTGCGATCGAGGGCACGGTCTCCGATCTCAAGGGCGACCCGAAGTTCGACATCGCCTATGACATCTCGGCCAAGGATGCCGGCAAGCTGATGGAGATGGGCGGCATGCCCGGCCAGGCCGGCAAGCTCGGCCGGCTCGATCTCAAGGGCAAGGCTAACGGCAATGCCAACGACGTCACCTTCGACGTCGCCATGGCGATGACCGGCGTCGGTCTCAACGGCACGGCCAAGGGGTCGGCGGCCGGGTTGATGGCCGGCGGCATTCCGAAGATCAATTCCACCTTCGACATCAAGGCCAAGGATACGGCGCCGCTGGCGCAATTGTTCGGCGGTCCGGTCGACGCGGCGAAGCAGCTGGGCTCGGTCGCCTTCGCCGGCACCGCGCAGAGCGGCGCCGATGACCTCACCTATGACGTCACCCTGTCGATCGGCGGCATCGGCGGTTCCGGCAAGCTCGCCGGCAAGGTCACCGGGATCTCCGGCACGCCGCAGGTCGATACCACGCTCGACCTCAAGGCCGAGAAGCCGGCGCCGCTGCTGCAGCTGGCCGGCCTCGCGGGACCGAAGGCGCAGGCCATGGGCACGCTCTCGGCCGCCGGCGCGCTCAAGGGCAATGCCGAGGACATGAACCTCAATCTCGATCTCTCGGCTGCCGGTGCCACGGCCAAGGTCGCCGGCAATGTGAAGATGCCGAAGCAACAGCCGATCGCCTTCGATCTCGCGGTGACCGCCAACCATCCGGAATTCACCGACCTGATGAAGATGGCGGACCTGCCGGCGGGCGCCAAGGGCGGCCCGCTCGCGGTTGCGGTCAAGGCGGCGGGCAGCACGCAGAAGGCCTCGGTCAGCCAGCTCGACGCCAAGTGGGGCGATTCCAGCCTGACCGGCACGGCCAACTACGACGCGACCGGCGCCACGCCGATGATCACCGCCAACCTCACCGGCGGCACGGTCAACCTGACGCCGTTCATGGCGCCCTCGACCAAGAGCAATGCCGGCAAGAGCACGACCGGCTCCGGCGGCAGCGGCTCGCCGGCCAAGACCAGCGGGCCCTGGTCGACCGAGCCCTTGGACCTCTCCGCGCTCGGCAAGCAGGACGCGGATATCGACTTCAAGGCGAAGTCGCTGATCATGCCCGACCAGCGGATCGACGACCTCACCGCCAAGATCACGATCAAGGACGGTCTCATGACCATGCAGACCTTGAACGGCAAGATCTATGGCGGCTCCTTCGACCTCTCCGGCACCTCGGTCAACGGCAACGGCACGCCGAAGATCGACGCCAAGGTCGCGGTGCAGGCGATCCAGCTGGCCGAGCTCTTGGGCGGCGGCATCGCCGGCAGCCAGGTCAAGGGCCCGATCTCCCTCAACTTCGACGGCACCGGCAGCGGCCTCTCCCAGGCCGACATCGTCCGCTCGCTGACCGGCAAGGGCAATCTCGACGGCACCGTGCTGATCATCGGCAAGATCGAGCAGACCGTCGGCTCGGCGCTGATCGGCGTGCTCGGCCAGAAGGTGAAGCAGGTGCAGGGCATCGCCGAGAAGATCAACGGCGTGCTCTCGGCCTATACCGGCGTCGACAACAAGCTCGACGGCACCTTCAACATCACCAACGGCGTGCTCGATACCCAGGACACCGCCTTCACCAACCCGCGGGCGCGCGGCACGGCGAAGGGCAAGGTCGATCTCGCGCAGATGGCGCTCAACCTGCTGGTCGACCTGTTCGGCGCCGATGCGCAGGAAGCCTTCATGAGCGTCAATCTCGACGGGCCGGTCAGCTCGCCGAAGCCGTCCTTCTCCGGCGGCGGCGCGGCACCCAGCGCCAGCGGCATCCCCGGCCTCAACATCCCGGGCGTCAATCTCCCGGGCCTGGGCGGTGGTGCGAGCGACACCTCGGCGCCGGGCAGCAGCATCGGCGGCACCGCGGGCGAAGCGGTCGGCGGCGCCCTCGGCGGCACCGGTGGTGCTGCGGTCGGCGGTGCGGCCGGCGGCCTGCTGAACAACGTGCTCGGCGGCGGCAAGAAGAAGGACCAGGCCCCGGCGACCCAGGACGCCGCGCCCGCCTCGCAGGACGCCGCCCCGGGTGCGGAACCCGGTGCGGTCGGCACCGCACCGGCGGCGCAGCCCGAGGAGACGGCACCGGCTCCGGCCGAGGCAGCGCCGGCCGAACAAGCGCCTGCGGCAACCGAGCAGCCGCCGGCGGAGGCACCGGCCGCCGAGCCGGCGCCCGCCGCGGAACCGGGTGCCGCCCCGGCCGAGCCAGCACCGGCTGAACAAGCGCCGGCGGAAGCAGCTCCCGCAGAGCAGCCTCCGGCTGAGCCGGCACCCGCCGAACCAGCGCCAGCTGAGGCGGCGCCCGCCGAACCGGCGCCGGACGAGCTGATCCCGGTCCCCGGCAACGAGACGACCACCGAGCCGGCGGGAGAGCCGGGCACCAGCGGGAACTGATTGAAGAGCGTGTGGGTCTTGCTTGGCTCAAGCCGCCGCAAGCGGTTGCACGAGCCTTTCCGAGCGCTGGCTGCACTCCCTCGCCCCTTAGGGAGAGGGTTGGGGTGAGGCCTTGGCGCTGCCTGAGGCCTATCAGGCTCCCAGAGTAGTGCCGAAAATCACACCATTGTGTAAGTAGCCAATCAAGGCTATACTCCCTCCCGCAGAGTGACTCTCTGTCGGCCACCTGCGCCCCCGCCCTGCGGGCCATTCCACTTTCCGGCAGCTTCGTGCCGCGTGCCCGCTTGGCAAAACCGAAGGCGACGGTTGTCCCCGCGCGTCGCCGAGCCCGTGAGGAAACCCCATGGCCCTGACCCCAACCCAGACCCCACCCAGACAGCACGCAGACGCCCCGCAGTTTTCCCCGGACCGCCTGAAGGCGTTCATCGAGGCGCGCCTGCGCAACCGGGAGGCGCCCGAGCGGATCGCCGCCGGCGTGTACGCGTATTTCGGCGTCGCGCTCGATCCCGACCAGGTCGTCCCCTACTGGCGGGGCGAGTTCGTGCTGCCGACGCAGACCGAGCACAGACAGGACAAGGAGTCGGTGCAGCTTCCGGCGGACCGGCCGCCGGAGCCCGAGTTCACGCGCAGGACGGAGATCGAGGCGGCCGCGCCGACGGTGTTCTCCATCGCGCCCGATGATGCCCCCGCAACGCAGACCGGACGCAGACAGGATGCGGAATCCCCGCAGGATGCGGACGCCCTACAAATTCCCGCCGACCCGGTCGATGACCCCCGCGTGACGCGCGAGGCGCGCGACGCGGCGCTCGAGGCTTTGGGCGCGCTGGCCAGGGCGCGGCTCGGCATTACGCCCGATCCCGCAAAAGCCGCCGACGGCGCGCCGGCGGAAGATG
Organism: Dongia sp. agr-C8; assembly: GCF_054658695.1. Taxonomy (NCBI): domain Bacteria; kingdom Pseudomonadati; phylum Pseudomonadota; class Alphaproteobacteria; order Rhodospirillales; family Dongiaceae; genus Dongia; species Dongia sp. agr-C8. The sequence continues at coordinate 864,918 of NZ_BAAGHZ010000002.1, read as the reverse complement.
CGGCAACGCAGACTGGACGCAGACAGAATCAAAAGACCAAGTCGGTCCTGACCGACGAAATGAAGGCCTTTATCGTGCGCGGCCTGGCGCGCTACGAGACTCCCACGCGCGTCGCGGCCTCCGTGCAGCTTGAGTTCGGCATCGCCATCGACCGGCGGCAGGTCTATGCCTATGACCCCGCCGGTTCGCGCCCGCCGGCGCAGCGCTGGATCGACCTCCATGCCGCGACCCGCGCGAAGTTCCTTTCCGCCGTCGCCGAGATCGGCGTCGCGCAGAAAGTGGTGCGGCTGCGCATGCTCGATCGTTTCGCGAACCGCCTCGAGGAAGCCAACTACCCGGAGCGGGCCGCCGCCTTCCTGGCGCAGGCGGCCAAGGAATGCGGCGGCTTCTACGAACGCTACGCGCGCCCGCACCGCGCCGCGGCGCCGGCCTCCCGGTGAGGGGTCTCAGCGGGTGTTGCGCTCTCGCAGCACGAACACCCGGATCGCACTGGAGAGGTTCGGCGCCGCGGGATCGGCGGCGCGCGCGTCGTCGATCGCGGCGATCAGGCCGGCGACCGTGGTCTTGCGCGCCTGCGCGATGGCCGTGAGCGCTTCCCAGAAGGCCGCTTCCAGCGTGATGCTGGTGCGATGGCCGGCGATGCTGACCGAATGCTTGCGGAGCCGGGTCGGCGCATCCGTCATCAGCGGAACCGCAAGCTCTGGCCGAGCCCCTGCTGCGCCGCCTTGTCGAGCAGCGCCGCGCCCAGCGCGATGTCGCTGAGGCTCAAGCCGCGATGCCAGAACAGGATGGTCTCGTCCTCGCGCTCGCGGCCGGGCTTCTTGCCGGCGACGATCTCACCCAGCTCGGCATGCAGATTGGCTTCGCTCAGGCGGTCGGAATCCACATGGGCGCGCAGCGCGCCGAAGGGCAGGCCCTTGCGGCATTGGCCCCAGTCATCGACCACCATCTTGTCCATGATGTCGGTCAGGCTGAGCTCGACCGCGCTCATCGTGCCGTAGGGGACGACGAAGGCGCCGCGCTTGATCCATTCGGTCTTGAACAGCGGCTCGGGGGCGGGCAGGCGCGAGGCCTCGACCAGGATGTCGGCGCCCTTGAGGCAGTCTTCCCAGTTGTCGGTGGCGACCACCTTCTTGCCGAGATCGGCGGAAAGCCGCGCCGCGAAGGCCTCGCGGCTCTCCGGCCGCTTGGAATGGACCCGGATCTCGTCGAAGTCGAACAAATGGTCGAGCAGCCGCACGTTCCAGGTGGCGGTGCCGCGGGCGCCGACATGGCCGAGCACGCGGGAGTCCTTGCGCGCGAGATGCTTCGCGCCCAGCGCCGTCATCGCCCCGGTCCGCATGTCGGTGATCGCGGTCGCGTCGAGGATTGCCTTCGGCATGCCGGTCGCGGGATCGAACAGGTTGAGGATCGCCATCTCGGAAGGGAGGCCGAGCTTGTAGTTGTTGACGAAGTCGCCGACCACCTTCACGCCGGCGAAGCCCAGCGGCTTCACCTCGCCGCGCAGCACGTTGAAATGCCCCCGCGCCGGGCTTTCTGGGATGAGATGGACGCGCGGCTCGATCACGGTCTCGCCCGCACCCTGGGCACGCAGGCCGGATTCCACCGCGGCCAGGATCTCGTCGTCACTCAAGGCGAGCCGATCGACATCCGCGCCGTTCAGATAGGTGATGTGGACTTCCTGGTCCGACTTCACTTCGGCCCGAGCATGTCTTCCGGCCGCACCCATTGGTCGAACTGCTTCTCGGTCAGCAGGCCGAGCGCCAGCGCCGCTTCCTTCAGGCTGGTGCCTTCCTTATGCGCCTTCTTCGCGACCTTGGCGGCGTTGTCGTAGCCGATATGGGTGTTGAGCGCGGTCACCAGCATCAGCGACTGGTCCAGCGACTGCTTGATCCGCGGCAGATTCGGCGTGATGCCGACCACGCAATTGTCGGTGAAGCTCATGCAGGCATCCGCAATGAGTTGTCCGGATTGCAGCACGTTGTGGATGATCACCGGCTTGAAGACGTTGAGCTCGAGATGGCCGTTGGAGCAGGCGACGGTGACCGCGACGTTGTTGCCCATGATCTGGGCCGCCACCATGGTCATCGCTTCGGCCTGGGTCGGGTTGACCTTGCCCGGCATGATCGAGGAGCCGGGCTCGTTCTCCGGCAGGTTGATCTCGGCCAGGCCCGAGCGCGGGCCGGAGCCCAACAGCCGGATGTCGTTGGCGATCTTCATCAGCGAGGCCGCCAGCACGTTATAGGCGCCGGAGATTTCGGCGAAGGCGTCATGCGCCGCCATGCCCTCGAACTTGTTCCCGGCGGCGACGAACTTGACGCCGCTGAGCGCCGAAAGCTCGGCCGCAAAGGCCTTGTCGAAGCCCTTGGCGGCGTTCAAGCCGGTGCCGACCGCGGTGCCGCCTTGCGGAATCTCGAGCAGGCGCGGCAGGCAGGCCTTCACCCGCGCGATGCCGTTCTTCACCTGCGCCGCATAGCCGGAGAACTCCTGGCCCAAGGTCACCGGCGTCGCATCCTGGAGGTGGGTGCGGCCGATCTTGATGATCTTGCCGAACTCCTTGGCCTTCTTGTCCAGCGCCTGCTGCAGATGCGTCAGCGCCGGGATCACCGCGTCCAGCGCCTGGCGCACCGCGGCGATGTGCATCGCGGTCGGGAAGCTGTCGTTGGACGACTGGCCGTAGTTCACCTGGTCGTTCGGGTGGATCGGCTTCTTGTCGCCGCGCTTGCCGCCCAGCATCTCGTTGGCGCGGTTGGCCAGCACCTCGTTGACGTTCATGTTGGTCTGGGTGCCGGAGCCGGTCTGCCAGACCACCAGCGGAAAGTGATCGTCCAGCGCGCCGGAGGCGACTTCCGCCGCCGCGGCGTCGATCGCCTTGCCGAGCTTGGGGTCGAGCTTCTTCAGCTTCATGTTGGCGCGGGCCGCCGCCTGCTTCAGCAAGCCGAAGGCGCGAATGAGGCCGACCGGCATCCGCTGCCCGCCGATCTTGAAATTCTGCAGGCTGCGTTGCGTCTGCGCGCCCCAGAGCTTGTCGGCCGGGACGTCGATCGGGCCGAAGGAATCGGTTTCGCTGCGGGTGGCGGTCTTCGCTGCGGCTTTCGCCATGGGGGAGGGCTCCGGATGAGGCAGGATGGGCGGGTTTTAGCGGTAAAACGCAGTCGGGAAAAGGGTCGGGCGGCGCGGCGCGATTCCGCACGCCTCCCGGCGTGCGTTTGCGAAGAAGCCGTTAATTTTCAAGGGCATGCCGAATTTGCACGGCTCGCAAGGCGGGAACAGCCTTAACGTACAGTAAATCTTCGCTCTTTAGAGTCCGCTGGGAACTTCGGCCGCCCAGGGCGGCCCAGGCAGGGAGCGATCATCGGATGCGCGTGGCGAGCGAACAGCGCCATCGGACCGAACGTGCGGTTGCAGGCATCTATCGCCTGCTGCGCGCGCTCGCGTTGCTGGTCGGCCTGCTGCTCTCGGTGCCGAGCGCCGCTTTCGCCCAGACCGCGCCCGAAGGCGAGCAGGTCTGGGTGCCGCTGAGCTCGCAAGAACGCAGCTGGCTGGCCAACCACCAGCCGATCCGGCTTGGCCTCTACAAGGGCGGCTGGGCGCCGTTCGACCTGATGGACCGCACCGGCCGGCATCAGGGGATCAGCGCCGACTATCTCGCGCTGGTGACGCAGCGCCTCGGCATCATGGTCGAGCCGGTCGTCTATCCCGATTGGCATTCGGTGCTGGAGGCGGCCAAGCGGCAGGAGGTCGATCTGCTGGTCTCCGTGGGCCAGACGCAGGAGCGTGAAGGCTATCTCGCCTTCTCCAAACCCTACATCACCAGCAACAACGTAGTGGTCGCGCGGCGCAGCGATTCCGCGATCCGCTCGCTCGATGATCTCGGCGGCAGGACCGTGGTGCTCGAGCAGGGCTACGCCATCAACGACGTGCTGCCGGTCAAGGTGCCGACCGTCAAGATCGTCAATGTCGAAGACACCGAAGCGGCCTTGCGCGCGGTGGCTTCCGGACGCGCCGACGCCTATGTCGGCGACCTCATCGTCTCAACCTTCCTGATCAGCCGGCTGAACCTCGCCAACCTCGATCTGCGCGGCGAGGCCGGCTTCAAGACCAGCGAGCTGCATTTCGCCGTCCGCAAGGACTGGCCGGAACTCGCCGGCCTGCTCGACCGTGCGATCGAGACGATCAGCGATGCCGACCGCCAGCAGATCCGCGACCGCTGGCTGCCGCGCGTATCCTCGATCGACTGGGGCGACATCGCCGCCAAATACTGGCCGATCCCGATGGCGATCGTGCTGCTGCTCGCCTGGGCGGTGATCGTGAACCGTCGCCTGCGGCACGAGGTGGGAGAACGCCTGAAGGCCGAACGGGATGCCGAGCGGCATCGCGCCGAGCTGCAGGCGATCATGGATAACGCGCCGGCGCTCATCTACCAGAAGGACCTCGCCGGGCGGTATCTCTTCGTCAACAAGCATTGGAGCGAAGCCTTCGGCTTCAAGGACGGCGACGCCGTCGGCAAGACCGACCACGAGCTCTTCCCGGCTTCTTCCGCCGACGAGATCGTCGCCAGCGACAAATATGTGATCGACAGCGGCCAGGTGCGGATCGCCGAGGAACGGCTGCCGCTGGTCGACGGCATGCACACCGCCATCAACACCATGTTCCCGCTGATGGACGAGCTCGGCAAGGCCTATGCGGTCTGCGGCTTCTGCACCGACATCACCGAGCGAAAGCGTGCGGAGGAGAAGTTCCGCATGATCTTCGACAACACGCTCGACGCCTTCTTCCTGTTCAACGCCCAGGGCTTTCTCGACTGCAATGCGGCAGCGTTGCGGCTGTTCGGCATTCCCGACCGCGCGCGGATGCAGGGCCTGGACATCATGGATCCACGCCTCACGCCGCCGAACCAGCCGAACGGCGAGGCCTCGGCGGACGTCGTCAAGGCGGCGCTGGACGAAGTCGTGCGCACCGGCCATCCGGTCACCTTCGACTGGTGCAATCGGAAATGGGATACCGGCGAGCCCTTCTTCAGCGAAGTCGTGCTGATGATGCTCGAGCTGGAAGGCGAGCACGTCGCCTTCGCCAATGTCCGCGACATCACGCCGAGGAAGCGCGCCGAGGAGGCGATCCTCAACGCCAAGCAGGCGGCCGAGGCGGCGACCCAGGCCAAGAGCGACTTCCTCGCCAACATGAGCCACGAGATCCGCACACCGATGAACGCGATCATCGGCATGTCGCATCTGGCGCTGAAGACCGCGCTCGATCCCAGGCAGCGCGACTACGTGAAGAAGATCCAGCAGGCCGGCCAGCACCTGATGGGGATCATCAACGACATCCTCGACTTCTCGAAGATCGAGGCCGGCAAGCTCTCGACCGAGGAGATCGACTTCGACCTCGAGAAGGTGATGGAGAACGTCTCGACCCTGGTGTCCGAGAAGGCCGGTGCCAAGGGGCTGGAGCTCATCATCGAGGTCGATCGCACGGTGCCGGCGACCTTGCGCGGCGACCCGCTGCGGCTCGGCCAGATCCTGATCAACTATGCCAACAACGCGGTCAAGTTCACCGAGACCGGCGAGATCCACATCGCGGTCAAGGCCGATGCGATCGCCGACGACTATGTCGTGCTGCGCTTCTCGGTGCGCGACACCGGCATCGGCATGACGCCGGAGCAGACCGCGCGGATGTTCCAGTCCTTCCAGCAGGCCGACAGCTCGACCACGCGCAAATACGGCGGGACCGGCCTCGGGCTCGCAATCTCGAAGCGCCTGGCCGAGCTGATGGGCGGCACGGTCGGGGTCGAGAGCGAGGCGGGGCAGGGCAGCACCTTCTGGTTCACCGCGAAGCTCGGCAAGGGCGCGGCGCAGCGCAAGGCGCTGATCCCCAACCCGGACCTGCGCGGGCTGAAGGTGCTGGTGGTGGACGACAACCCGCACGCCCGCATGGTGCTCGCCGAGATGCTGTCGGATATGACTTTCGAGACGCTGCAGGCCGGTTCCGGCGCGGAGGCGGTCGAGGCGCTGAAGGCCGAAGCCGCCGCCGGAAAGCCGATCCAGGCGGTCTACCTCGACTGGCAGATGCCGGCGCTGGATGGATTGGAAACCGCCGCGGCGATCGGCGCGCTCGATCTCGATCCGGCGCCGCATCTCATCATGGTGACGGCGCATGGCCGCGAGGACGTGTTGAAGCGGGCGCCCGCCGCGGGCATCGAAGCCGTGCTGATCAAGCCGGTGGCGCCCTCGCTGCTGTTCGACACCACGATCCGCATTTTCGGTACGGTGCCGGAAGAGGCCACGGGCGAGAGCCGTGCTGCGGCCGACGAACTCATCGCCTTGCCGGAGAATCTGCAAGGGTCCCGGGTGCTGCTGGTCGAGGACAACGACTTCAATCAGGAGGTCGCGACCGAGCTGCTGAAGGAAGTCGGCCTCAAGGTCGAGGTGGCGGAGAACGGTGCGGTCGCGCTGGACAAGCTCCGTGCCGCGCCGGCGGGCACCTTCGACCTGGTCCTGATGGACATGCAGATGCCGGTCATGGACGGCATCGCCGCCACGATCGAGATCCGGAAGGAGGCGCGGTTCGACAGCCTGCCGATCGTGGCGATGACGGCGAACGTCATGGCGGCGGAGCGGCAGAAATGCCTGGACGCCGGGATGAACGACCATGTCGCCAAGCCGATCGATCCGGCCGCGCTGTTTGGCGCCCTGGCCCGCTGGCTGACGCCGCGGGCGGAGGCCGAGCCTGAGCCGCGCCGTCGCGCGGCGACCGTCGCCGATCTCGCCGACGGCTTCGATCCCGCCGGCCTCAACATCGATGGGCTCGATGTGAAGCTCGGTCTTTCGCGCGTGCTCGGCAAGCGGCGGCTCTACAGCGACCTGCTGCTGAAATTCGCCCGCGACCAGACCAAGGCGCCGCAGCTGCTGCAGGAGGCGTTGGGCGGCCGGGATCTGCCCACCGCGCAACGCCTGGCGCATACCGCCAAGGGTCTCGCCGGCAACATCGGCGCGACCCGGCTGCAGGAACAGGCGGCGCTGCTGGAGGCGGCCATCCGCGAGCGCGCGCCGCGGGAGAAGATCGATCCGCTGCTCGACGTCTGGCGCGCCGGGTTGCGCGATCTCATCTCCGAGCTCTGGGCTTCGCTGCCGGCGCCGCAGGCCCGGCAGCAGAACGGGGCGGCGAACGACACCGAGCGGCAGCGCGACGTCATGCGCCGCCTGATGGCGCTGTTGAAGAACGACGACAGCGACGCCGTCGATCTGGTCGATGCCGAGGCCGATACCTTGCGCGCGGCCCTGGGCGCCCCGGGGTTCGAGGCTTTGGCCGAGGCGTCGCATGCCTTCGATTTCGATGCCGCATTGCAGGAATTGAGCCGCGGCGCGCAAACCGCCGATCTCGCGCTCTGAAAGGATGGGACTTATGGAAACCGTCGAACAAGGAAATGTCCCGACCATCCTCGCCGTCGATGATGCGCCGGTCAATCTGTCGCTGATCACCGGTCTCCTGAAGAGCCACTATCGGGTGAAGGTGGCCAATTCCGGCGAGAAGGCGCTCAGGATCGTGCATTCGGACCTGCCGCCGGATCTGGTGCTGCTCGACGTGATGATGCCCGACCTCGACGGGATCGAGGTTTGCCGGCGGCTGAAGGAGGACCCGCGGACCCGGCATATCCCGGTGATCTTCCTGACCGCCATGACCAAGAGCGAGGACGAGCGCATCGGCCTCGAGGCCGGCGCGGTCGATTACATCACCAAGCCGATCAGCCCGCCAATCCTGCTGGCGCGGGTGAGGACCCACCTGCAGCTCAAGGCCGGCCAGGACTTCCTCAAGGACAAGAACGCCTATCTCGAGAGCGAGGTGTTTCGCCGGACCCGCGAGGTGCAGGCCATTCAGGACGTGACCATCCTGACCATGGCCTCGCTGGCGGAGACCCGCGACAACGAAACCGGCAACCACATCCGCCGCACCCAGCATTACGTGAAGGCCCTGGCGCTCAAGCTCCGGGATCACCCGCGCTTCGCCGGCTATTTCACCGACCATGTGATCGATCTCTTGTTCAAGTCGGCGCCGCTGCACGACATCGGCAAGGTCGGCATTCCCGACAAGATCCTGCTGAAGCCCGGCAAGCTGACGCCGGAAGAGTTCGAGATCATGAAGACCCACACCACGCTCGGTCGCGACGCGATCGAGCAGGCGGAGCGGCAGCTGGGCACGCCGGTCGAGTTCCTGAAGCTGGCGAAGGAAATCGCCTATTCGCACCAGGAGAAGTGGGACGGCTCCGGCTATCCGGAGGGTCTTTCCGGCGACGGGATTCCGGTTTCGGCGCGCCTCATGGCCGTGGCGGATGTCTATGACGCGCTGATCAGCCGCCGGGTCTACAAGCCGGCCTTCACGCATGAGCGCGCGGTCGAGCTGATCGCCGAGGGACGCGGCAAGCATTTCGATCCGGACGTCACCGATGCCTTCATGGAGATCCGCGAGGAGTTCCGCACCATCGCCAAGAAGTTCGCCGATACCGACGGCGAAATCGCCCGGCAGGCGGAGCGGCTGGTCGAGGCTTGATTTCGGACGTTCAGGCTTAGGCGGCGGCGCCGAGCGCGGAATCCACGGCCGCCGCGAGCGCGCCGGCGGGGAAGGGCTTCTCCAGGATCGAGCTGGCGCCGAGCCGGCGGGCCATGCCGAGCCCGTCGAAATCCACGGAGCGGCCGTGGCCGGAAATCGCCACCACCGGGATCTTGATTTGCTGCTCGCGGAGCCAGTTCATCAGCCCGAGCCCGTCCTGCACCGGCATGAAGATGTCGGCGACAATGGCCTGGGGGCTGAAGTCGTGGATCAACTGCTGGGCGGCGCGGCCGTCCTCGGCGCAGATCGTCTGGTAGCCGGCCGCCCGCAGGCAAAGCGACAGCGTGGCCCGGACCGAGGGCTCGTCGTCCACCACCAGGACCAAGGGCAAAGTGTCGCCGCCGCCGACTGCAGACATGGAACGCTCCTGACGTCAGTACGCCCGCAGCATGGACTGGAGAGCGACCTCCATCATTGATCCAAATCAACCGTGGAGACGATTCCTTGGATCTGGCCCGCCCGGCCACCCTCCCCCGAAAACGGGGGAGGGCTTTGCGGGCGACTAGCTGTCGAGGCCGATGTCGCGCCGAAGGTGCGGCGAGAGCTCGACCAAGCGGATCGACTGGATGCGATACCGCCACAGGTCACCCCTGAACCGGCGACGCGGGGGCGCCTGGCCGGACTGCGAAAGCAGGATCGGCCGAGGGCTCCGCTGGCGATCGCGCCTGAACGCGGTCGTCAAACGGCCGAGGATTCCCGGCGAGCCGGCGATCAGGTTCAGGAAGCTCAAATAGAGCGCCATTTTCTTCTCCATAAGGTTGTGCCGAAGCGTCGCGCGCGGATGCACGAGGACAAGACTTCTCCTTCGTCGAACGACCCTCTCGGGATGCGCGCGGCGTTTTGGCGGTTTCAGCGGTGGAACAACTCGATGTCGGCGAGCGGCGCGGATGCTTTCGCGGGCCGCGACTCTTTGAATAGGCGGAAGAACGATGACTCCAGAGCTCCGGCGGCGCGAAAGCCACGGAAAACCGAGAGTCCAACAGATAGGCCCCGAGAAGGGGATCGCTGTCTTAGATGTTCTGGCTTAATTCAAGGAGTCACAGAGCGAAGGCATGCTGCCTTCACCGGTATCGAATCAGGCGTGCGAAACGCCATCCATGTTGCAAGTCATTCGACGACCTCCTCCTTGATTTGAGAGGCGCGCGCAACATACCGAGTCGAATGCGCTGCGTCAACCCGCCACAATGTGAGATTGCGCACGAAACCCGCGAGCGTGTGTGCGCGGTCAGTGCTTCTTGCGGAAGTTATCGAGCGCGATGACGGTCGCGGGCTTGCCGCCGTCGCTGCTTTCGGCGGGCTTCGTCGCTTCAGACTTCTTCGGCAGCGCGGTCGGCGCTTCTTCCTTAGCGACAGCGGGCGCCACCTTGTCGCCCGGCTGCAGCTCGACCTGCTGGTTCTTCAATTCGAATTGCAGGCCGAACTTCACCGAAGGGTCGGTGAAACTGACCAGCGCTTCGAAGGGCACATGCAGGCGCTCATGCTTGCCGCTGAAACTTAATGTCACCGCGAAGGCTTCGTCGGTCACTTCGAGACCCCAGAACTGGTGCTGGAGCACGATTGTGATCTCCTTCGGGAATTGCGCTTTGAGGGCAGGTCCGATGGAGACGCCGGGGAAGTCGGTGCGGAAGGTGATGTAGAAATGGTGATCGCCGGGCAGGCCCTTGGTCGCCACTTGCGCCAGTACTTCGCGCGCGACGCCGCGAAGTTGCCGCTCGACGATTCGATCGTAACCCAGTTCGTCCTTTGCCATGCCGATCCAGCCGTTCCCCTGCCGCTTCCCTGGAACCCTGCCCCTATCAATCTACAGGGGCGGCGCCTCTTTGTGGGCGCCTTCGTCCGGGAACCGGTCGAAAATTCAGTGGGGGGCATTCTGTTGCCCGGCGCCCCCCGAACCGCGTTCTAAGTCAACAGCTTATAGCCCGCGAGGGCTATTAGGCCGCCAGACGAAGATCAGATGCAACGTTGTCGTTGGCATCTCTGAAATGGCCCGATAACGGCGGTACCATGCCGAGCAAAAACTCTGCCTTTACCACGCGCGTCGATCCTGTTTCGCCCCCATAGCGGCCAGCCAAAGCCATGCATTGGCTGGTGAAAATGGTGGAGGCGCCGGGTACTGCCCCCGGGTCCGCAACGCTTATTCTACAGAGCGTTTATCGCCATAGTCGGTTGCCCGACAATCGTTAATATAGGCATTGACTGGACCGGAATCAAACGGGCCCTTGTTTGCCCCCGGCGTCCGGATCGCGTAAAAGTCCCGCCCATTTACGCGAACCCAGGTTGCCCGAGTCATGCCGCTTTCCCCCGACCAGCAAGCCGAAATCGACCGCCAGCGCGCGGAATCGGCGCCGACCCGCCGGCCGGTGGCGCCGGCGTTGGAGGAGGTGCTTTACCAGGCGATCCCGGTGCTCGATCACGGCTTCGTCCGGGTGATCGATTACATGGGCGACGATGCGGCCGTGGTCCAGGCGGCGCGGGTCTCCTACGGCAAGGGCACCAAGAAGGTCAGCGAGGACAAGGGCCTCATCCACTATCTGATGCGGCATCGCCACTCGACGCCGTTCGAGATGTGCGAGATCAAGTTCCACGTGAAGCTGCCGATCTTCGTCGCGCGGCAATGGATCCGGCACCGCACCGCCAACGTGAACGAATACTCGGCGCGCTACTCGATCCTGGATCGGGAATTCTACATTCCGGCGCCGGAGCAGCTCGCGGCGCAGTCGGTCGCGAACCGCCAGGGCCGCGGCGACGTGCTGACCGGCGCGGAGGCGGCCCGCGTGCTCGACATCCTGAAGCAGGATTCGACCACCGCCTACGACCACTATGCCGAGATGCTGAACGAGACCGAGGCCGGCGAGACGATCGATGCTGGGAAGCAGGGTTTGGCGCGCGAGCTCGCGCGGATGAACCTCAGCCTCAACTTCTATACCCAGTGGTATTGGAAGGTCGATCTGCACAACTTCATGCATTTCCTCAGCCTGCGCGCCGACGCTCATGCCCAGTACGAGATCCGGGTCTATGCCGATGCGATGGTGGACGTGCTCAAGAAATGGGTACCGCTGACGGCGGAAGCCTTCGAGCAGCACCGGCTGCATGCGACCACTTTGTCGAAGGGCGCGCTCGATGCGATCCGGCGCATGCTGAAGGGTGAGACCGTGACGCTCGAGACCAGCGGTCTCGGCAAGCGGGAATGGGCCGAGCTCCAGGCCGTGCTGAACGGCGAGCACTGAACCTTCGATGTCCGAAGCTGCTTCCATCGCGGTCGAGGCCGCGCCGCCGCTCATTCTGCCGGAGCCCCGGCGCTGGCGACCAAGCCGCAGGCTGACGGTGCTGTGTTGCGCGATTGCGCTCCCGCTGCTCGGCTTCCTCGCCTTCGTCACGATGGCCGGCCAGGTGATCGCGCTGTCCATCGGCCCGGTCGACCAGGTGCTGGTGGACAAGAGCGCCAGGAAGCTTTGGCTGATGCGCGATGGCACACGGCTCTACGAGGTCGATATTTCGCTCGGCAAGAATCCCCAGGGGCAGAAGCGGCGCGAGGGCGACCAGCGGACGCCGGAGGGTCGCTACGCGCTCGACTGGCGCGATGCCGGAACCGACTATCACCGGGCGATCCTGGTCTCCTACCCGAGCAAGGCGGACCTCGCCCGCGGGGCGGCCGGCGGCGAGATTATGATCCACGGGCAGAAGTATTTCTGGCGCTGGTTCACCAAGTCGCCGCTGACCAACGGCTGCATCGGCGTCGGCAACATCGCCATGGACATCATCTGGTCGGCGACCGAGCTCGGCACGCCGATCGAGATCAGGCCCTGATCCCATGCTGCTGAAGACCCTGCTCGCGAAGGCGCGGCATTATCACCCGAGCTACCAGGGCGGGCTCAGCAACCATTGCTCCATGACCCTGATCGCGCTCGAGCGCATGGGCGCGTCACCCGAGCGGGTGGAGAGCTACGGGCTGGCCTATCTCTCCAGGATGGAGCCGGCGGGGACCCCCGGTGACGGCATCGATGCCGAGAACTGGCGGGAACGGCTCGGCGATGAATCCGCCTATCTCGACTATCTCGGCTTCTTTCGCCGCGAGATCGGGCGCCTCAACGCGCGGGCGGCCATGCGCGCCTATCTGCCCGGGCTTGCGGCCGGGCTCGGCGCCGCGGCGTTTCATCCGGTCATTCGCACCGCCTATGGCGTGATCGCCGATGATCCTGAGGAGATCGCCGTCGGATTGGCCTACTGGGCTTCGCGATACCTGGCGCTGCCGGAGCGTCCCGATATGCCGGCCGAACTGCCCTTCGCACCCAGCGACGAGCCGCTGCAGGTCCTGCTGAAGACGCGCAGCTGGCCGGGGCTCGAGTTCGAGCCCGATGCCGACGCGCTGATCGATCGGGAGATGTCGCGGGCCGCCGAGACGACGCTGTTTCCGCTGATCGCGGCCTCGCTCGAGGTGGATGACCTGACCCTCGACCGGCTGCGGCAGACCGCGGCCCTGCTGTTCCTCGGCGCCGACGACTTCAACAGCCTGCATGCGGTGACGGGCATGCATGCGGCCCGGATCCTCAGCGATTTCGCCATCGACCGCCGTGGCTTCGCGCGCGAGGTCTGGCGCGCGCTGCTGGCGCTCTACCTCTCACTGGATCGGCCGGAGATACCGTCGGCCGCAGCGGCCGCGGAACGCATCGCGTCGGACCTGCCGGATTGGAACGCGATCCTGCCGGCGGCCGTGGCCAGCGACGACGAGCATGTGATCAAGCTCGCCTTCTCCTGCCTCGCCGAGAGCCGCGCCGGCGGCGGGCGTCTCTACCGCTATCTCGCGGCCCGCAAGGTCGGGCTGCTGGACCTGCAGTCGACGGTGCCGCCCGCGACTACTGAATCACGATCCGCGGGGCCGGACGCAGCGGCTGGTCGTTGAGCTGGCGCCAGACCTGATCGGCCACGGCGCGATAGGCGGCGCTGTGCGGCGAGTCCGGCTGCTTGGCCACGATCGGCGTGCCGGCGTCCGAGGTCTCGCGGATCTGGATGTCGAGCGGGATCTCGCCGAGGAACGGCGTCTGCATCTTGTCGGCTTCGGCCCGGGCGCCGCCATGGGCGAAGATGTCGCTGCGGCCGCCGCAATGCGGGCAGGTGAAGTAGCTCATGTTCTCGACGATGCCGAGCACCGGCACGTCGACCTTGCGGAACATGTTGAGCCCCTTGCGCGCGTCGATGAGCGCGATGTCCTGAGGCGTCGAGACGATCACGGCGCCGGAGAGCGGCACCGATTGCGCCATGGTCAGTTGCGCATCGCCGGTGCCGGGCGGGAGATCGCAGACGAGAACGTCGAGCTGGCCCCAATCGACTTCGCGCAGCAGCTGGGTGATGGCGCTCATCACCATGGGGCCGCGCCAGATCATCGGCGTATCCTCGGCGACGACGAAGCCCATCGACATCACCTTGAGGCCGAACTTCTGCATCGGGTTCAGTTTCTTCTCCGGTGTGGTGTCCGGCTTGCCGCTGATCCCGAGCAGCCGCGGGATCGACGGGCCGTAGATGTCGGCGTCGAGCAGGCCGACCTTGAGACCTAGGCCGGAAAGGGCGAGAGAGAGGTTCACCGCGGTCGTGGACTTGCCGACGCCGCCCTTGCCACTGGCGACGGCGATGATGTGCTGGATGCCGGCGACCGGCGTACGGCCCGGGGCGCTGCGCGGCTGCGGCGCGCCTTGCGGATGGTTGTGTGCATGACCGTGACCGTGGTCATGCCCATGACTGTGCGGCTGCGATGCCGCTCCGCCCCCGCCGCGATGCGCGGTCAGGACCGCCGTGACGGAAAGCACGCCGGGGAGCTGTTCGACGGCCTTCTCCGCGGCCTTGCGCAGCGGCTCGAGCTTCGGGCCTTGGCGCGGATCGACTTCGATCGAGAAGCCGACATTGCCGTTCTTAAGCACCAGCCCGGTCACCATGCCGCGCGCCACGATGTCACCGCCGCCGTCCGGCGCCGGAATCGCGCGCAATGCGTCTCGAATCTGGGCTTCCGTCACCGCGGCCATCTTCTTCCCTATGCTTTCCAAACCTTGATCTTATTGGGCAGGATTCCCATATTTCGCGCCACAGACAACCCTTCGGGAAACCAGGGGCGAAACCGGGTGCCGCGCGTTGCGGCGGCTTCCGGCCTGTCATATAAGGCCTTGCCCCCGGGTTGCCTACAGAATTGGCGGCTGGGGCGGGCCACCAACAAGAACAGCCGAGGCGGCGAGGGGTACTACATGGCTTGGAACAATCAAGGCGGTCCTTGGGGCGGCGGTGGCAAGAGCCCCTGGGGTCGCGGTACCGGTCCCGTCGGCGGCGGTGGCGGCGGCAATCGCCCGCCTGATTTCGAGGAGATGCTGCGCCGTGGCCAGGACCGGATGAAGTCCGTCCTGCCCGGGGGTTTTGGCTCCTGGCGCGGCTTCAGCCTGATCGCTGCGGCGGTGGTCGCGCTCTGGGGTGCCACCGGCTTCTACGTCGTCAATCCCGGCGAGGTCGGCGTCGAGACGGTGTTCGGCGTCTACAAGGGCCCGCCGGTCGAGCCGGGCCTGCACTGGAACTATCCTGTGCCGATCGGCCATGTCGAGACGCCGAACGTGCAGCAGCGCTTCACCACGGAGATCGGCTTCCGCCGGGCGGCCAGCGCCAGCACCGAGGTGCAGGGCGAGAGCCTGATGCTGACCAAGGACGAGAACATCATCAAGATCGAAGCGGTCGTGCTCTGGCGCATCCGGCCCGAGCAGGTCCAGCAATACCTGTTCGAGATCCAGGAGCCGGAAGACTCCGTCAAGAAGGCGGTCGAATCGGCGATCCGCGAGATCATCGGCCAGTCCGAGTTCCAGGCCGCGACGACCGCCGACCGCGCCAAGATCGAGACCCAGGCGATGATCTTGGCGCAGAAGATGCTGGACAGCTACCACGCCGGCATCAATGTCGAGCAGGTCTCGTTGCAGGACGTGGGTGCGCCGCAAGAGGTGATCGACGCGTTCCTCGACGTGCAGCGCGCCAGCAACGACGCGACCAGCGCGGTGAACGACGCCCAGGCCTACCGAAACAAGGTGGTGCAGGGCGCGCAGGGCCAGGCGGTGCAGATGGTGCGGCAGGCCGAAGCCTACAAAGCCGAGAAGGTCGCCAACGCCCACGGCGAGGCGCAGCGGTTCCTCTCGGTCTATGAGCAGTACAAGCTGGATCCGAGCCTGACCGAGCGCCGGATCTATCTGGAGTCGATGCAGAACATCTTCGGTGGCATGAACAAGGTGCTGATCGACCAGTCCGCCGGCGGCAGCGGGGCGATCCCCTATCTGCCGCTGGATCAGCTGTTGAAGAAGGGCACCACATCGACGCCGGGCGGCGGGTCGTCGTCCATCGGCAACTCCCCTGCGATCCAGCCGCAACCTGATGTGAACCAGCAGTCGGCCTCGCCGGCGGGAGCGAGCCAGTGAGAAACCGGATCCCAGTCATCGCCATCGCCGCGGTCATCATCGCCGCGATCGGCATCTATGCGGCGGCCTTCACCGTGACGCTTCGGGAATCGGCCCTGGTCCTGCAGTTCGGCGAGCCCAAGCGGACCATCAAGGAGCCGGGCCTCTACTTCCGCCTGCCGATCGTGGAGAACGTGACCTATCTCGACAAGCGGGTGCGCAACTTCGATGTCGAGCCGCAGCTGCTGCTGACGCGCGAGCAGAAGCGCGTCGTGATCTCCGCCTTCGTGCGCTACCAGATCACCGACCCGCTGAAATTCTATCAGGTCGCCAAGACGACCATGAACGCCGAGGGCCAGATCGGCGCGGTGCTGATCTCGACCTTGCGTTCAGCGGTCGGCAACACACCGATGACCGACATCCTGACGCCCAAGCGCGCCGAGCTGATGTCGCTGATTACCCAAGAGCTGACCCGGCAGGCGGCGGCGCCCTACGGCATCCGCATCGTCGATGTCCGTTTCCAGCGCGTGGATCTGCCGCCGCAGAACAGCGAGGCCGTGTTCAACCAGATGCGCTCACAGCGCGCGCAGGAAGCCGCCGGCATCCGCGCGGACGGCAACCGTCGCGCGCTCGAAATCAAAGCGGAAGCCGACAAGGAGCGCGTGGTCACCCTCGCCGAAGCGCAGCGCAAGGCATCGATCAC
This sequence comes from Dongia sp. agr-C8, assembly GCF_054658695.1. Classification (NCBI taxonomy): domain Bacteria; kingdom Pseudomonadati; phylum Pseudomonadota; class Alphaproteobacteria; order Rhodospirillales; family Dongiaceae; genus Dongia; species Dongia sp. agr-C8. Next base: position 848,199 of record NZ_BAAGHZ010000002.1, on the reverse strand, counting down.
CCGCGGCGAGGGCGATGCCGAAGCGACCCGGGTCTACAACGAGGCCTACAGCAGCGATCCGAAGTTCTTCGACTTCTACCGCTCGATGCAGGCGATGCAGCTCGGCCTGGGCGGCGAGAATACGACTTTCGTCGGGGCGCCGAGCGGCGACTTCTTCCGCTTCTTCGACCGAAACCCGGATACCCCGACCGCGCCGCCCCCGGCAAAGCCGCAGGCAGCGCCGGGACTGCAGCCGGAACAGCCGGCCGAAGGCGTCACACCGGAATCGGGCAGCCAGTAGACGCCCGAATCCCAGCGTATTCGCCACAATCCGGCCGCAATACCCCCAATAAAGTGACCCAGCCGGGTCATGGGGGAAATTGCCGCCGGGGCGGTGGCGTTGCTATGATCGGAAATGGCCGCGGGATCGCCCGGCGGCGCGTTCGACTTCACGAAGGAGCGTTGTGTTGAAGCTGTTGCGATCGGTGGTCTTGGCCGCGCTGCTGGCGGCGGGTTTGAGCGGCGGTCTGATCGGGACGGCCGTGGCGCGCGGCGTGCCGGAGGGCTTCGCCGATCTCGCGGAGAAATCCCTGCCGGCGGTGGTCAACATCTCGACCACCCAGACCCTGAGCACAGAGAACCAGGGCCAGGACCTCGACGAGCTGTTCCGCCAGTTCCTCGACCGCCAACAAGGCGGCGAGGCGCCGAAGCCGCGGCGCGCGACCTCGCTCGGCTCCGGCTTCATCATCGACGCGACCGGCTTCGTGGTGACCAACAACCACGTGATCGAGAATGCCGACGAGATCACCGTCATCACCCACGACAATGAAGAGTTCAAGGCGAAGCTGATCGGCACCGACGAGAAGACCGATCTGGCGCTTCTGAAGATCGAGGCCGGCAAGCCGCTGCCCTTCGTCAATTGGGGCAATTCGGACGACATGCGCATCGGCGACTGGGTGCTGGCGATCGGCAATCCTTTCGGCCTCGGCGGCTCGGTGACCGCGGGCATCGTCTCGGCGCGCCAGCGCGACATCGGCCAGGGCTCCTATGATGATTTCCTGCAGACCGACGCCTCGATCAACCGCGGCAATTCCGGCGGCCCGATGTTCGACATGGACGGCGAGGTCGTGGGCATCAACTCGGCGATCTACTCGCCTTCCGGCGGCTCGGTCGGCATCGGTTTCGCGATCCCGTCCAATCTCGCCAAGCCGATCATCGACCAGATCCGCGAGTTCGGCCATGCCCGCCGCGGCTGGATCGGCGTGCGCATTCAATCGGTGAGCCCGGACCTCGCCGAAGGCCTGAAGCTGCCGGGCGCCAAGGGCGCGCTGGTCGCCAGCGTCACGCCGGGCGGCCCGGCCGAAGCTGCGGGCATCAAGCAGGGCGACGTGGTGCTGAAGTTCGACGGCCGCGACGTGACCGAGATGCGCGGCCTGCCCCGCATCGTCGCCGAGACGCCGGTCCAGAAGACGGTCGACGTCGTGGTCTGGCGCAAAGGCAAGCAAGTCAATCTCAGCGCCAAGGTCGGCGAGTATCCCGAGAACGAGGACCAGGCCAGCGTCGAACCGGCCAGCCAGCAGCCGGCACCGGAAGACGAAGACAGCAAAATCGAGAGCCTCGGCATCGATCTCGCGACCCTGGACCAGAAGGGCCGGGACAAGTATGGCCTCGGCGGCGACGCCGAAGGCGTGCTGGTGACCGATGTCGCCCAGGACGGGCCGGCGGCGGAGAAGGACCTGCGGCCCGGCGACGTCATCGTCGAAGTGGACCAGAAGGCTGTCAAGTCCCCGGGCGACGTGCGCGACCGGGTGAAGGCGGCGCAGGACAACGGCTATCGCGTGGTGACCCTGCTGGTGAACCGCAAAGGCGACTTCCAGTGGGTCGCGGTCAAGATCGGCAAGAGCTAAGGGCCGCTCAGGGCAGGGTGAAGCTGCGCGTCTCGAACCCGCAGTAGTCGCAGGTCTTCACCTTCACGCTGAAGGCATCATCGCCGGTCCAGGCGAAGGTGTCGCGCTCGATCTGCCAATTGACGCTCTCGCTCGCCGACGGATAGGTGGTCGCGACGCCCGTCGCGGCATCGACGATGTGCAACCACTCGGCGCCTTCGTTTCGGCTGATCAAGGCGACACGCCGCTCGGCGGGGCTCCAACGGATCCAATGCGATGGGCCGTACTTTCCCGCCACGATGTCATGCAGCTTGGCGCTCTTGGGGTCGAGCAGCCGCGTGGCCCAGCAGAGGCTGTTCCCATCAGCCGTCTCGCAGGCCTGGATGACGCGAAGGCCATGCTGCGGCGAAGGTGGGAAGAGAACGACTTCGCGCGCCGGCAGCGCAACTTTGCCGTCGGCGCCTTCCTGATAGCTGACCACGATCGGCTGGGTGCGCCGACCATCGAGAGTAAGGCTGCCGTTCGCTTCCAGGGCAATGCCGCAGGCGGGCGTGCCGACTGCGATCTCGACGAAGCCGCGGGTGCAGGGTCCGCTTGCCGCGGTGCTGAGCTGCGGTGCGGGTTCCGGGACCGAAGCGGGCTGGGGTGATGTGGATGGCGAGCAGGCGGTGAGCAGGGCGATGGCGGCGGCGGCGATGCTTGTTCTCATGGTTCCTCAGCCGGAGAGACGAACTCCTCGGCGAGATAACCCTGGAAGAAGAGAAGAGTTCGAAGGTCGCTGTGGTTGACCTGGGCGCGGATTTGCTCGCGCAGCAGCGGCTTGCCGTGATAGGCGACGCCGAGGCCGGCGGCGAGCAGCATCGGCAGGTCGTTGGCGCCGTCGCCGACCGTGACGGCGTCGGCCGGGGTCAGGCCGCGTTCGGCGCTCAGGGTTTGCAGCGCGTTCAGTTTGCCGTCCTTGTCGAGGATCGGGCCCTGCAGCTCGCCGGTGAGCCTCCCGTCGGCCATTGCGAGGTCGTTGGCAAGGTCGAGCTCGAACCCGGTGCGCGCCGCGACCTTGGCGGTGAAATACTTGAAGCCGCCGGAGACCAGGGCGGTGAAGGCGCCGTTCGCCTTCATCGTATGAACCAGCGTCGCGGCACCCGGCATCAGAGTGAGATTCGCGGCGGTCCTTGCCAGAGCGGCCTCCGGGAGATCGGCCAGCATGGCGACCCGCTCCACCAGCGCCTGGGCGAAGTCGATCTCGCCGCGCATCGCCCGCCGGGTGATCTCGGCGATGACGTCTTTCAGGCCGGCTTCGGCGGCGAGCTCGTCCAGGGTCTCGGCGGTGACGATGGTCGAATCCATGTCGGCGATCAGCAGGCGCTTGCGGCGGTTCTCGACCGGCTGTGCGTGGAAATCGACCGGCAGATCGGCTAGCGTCGCCCGCGCGATTTCATGGGCGCGGTCATCGGCCAGGTGCGCAAAGGGCAGGTCGCAGGCGCGCTCGTTCGGTGCCAGCCAGTTGATTTCGCCGGTGGCGGCGCCGGCGCCGCGCAGGGCCGCGCCGAGCGTTTCGAGTAGCCTGGGCGCGAGTGTCGCGCGCTCTCCGGCGACAAGTGTCAGGATATGGGTCATGAGGATTCCCGGAATCGTGGGCGGACTATGGGGAAGCGAGACGCGACCGACAAGCTGAAAGCGATCGTCATCGCCGGCGCCACGGCCAGTGGCAAGTCGGCGCTGGCGCTCGATCTCGCGGCCGATCTCGGCGGCACCGTGATCAACGCGGATTCGATGCAGATCTATCGCGATCTGCCGATCCTGACCGCGCAGCCCGAGGCCGCTGCGATGGCCGCCTTGCCGCACCGGCTCTACGGAATCCTGCCGCTCGACGATCCGGCGACCGCGGCGCGCTGGGCGGAACTCGCGGCGGAGGAGATCAAGGCCGCGTGGGCAACGGGGCGCGCGCCTTTACTGGTCGGCGGAACCGGGCTCTATCTGCGGGCGCTGCTCGAAGGCTTCGCGCCGATCCCCGAGATCGATCCCGTCCACCGGGCGGAAGCCCAGGCGCTGCTCGCGGAACTGGGTGCGGAGGGACTGCATGCGCGGCTTGCGACGCAAGACCCCGATACGGCGGCGAAGCTCCGGCCGAGCGACAGCCAGCGGCTGATGCGGGCCTGGGAGGTTCTCGCCGCGACCGGGAAGCCGCTCGCCTGGTGGCAGAAGCAGCCGAGCACGCCGCCGCTCGCCGTCGAGGCGCTCTGCTTCGTGACGGCGCCGGCGCGCGACCAGCTCTATGCCGCCTGTGACGACCGGTTGATCACGATGGTGGCAAAGGGCGCGCTCGATGAAGTGACGGCGGCGCGGCGGGCCTATCCCGGGGCCGACCCGGAGCAGGCCGGCTTCAAGGCCCTGGGCTTCCGGGAACTGGCCCGACATCTCGACGGTGCCTGGAGCCTGGAGGAGGCGGTCGCGGCGGCGCAGCAGGCGACCCGGAACTACGCCAAACGGCAGGGGACCTGGTTCCGCCGGCAGCTGCCTGGCGCAATTTTCTTAGCGCCTGACCGGGAAGCTATGAAATTTTCGCAAAGTTACCTTGCGCCCATACGTCATAAAATTCGCGATTTCCTGTTGACCCACTAAAACTGAGCCACTACGGTGCCGCGCCCTGGCCCGAAAAAGGGCTGGCGGCTTGGCGTGGGGCATGCAGTATTCCCCGGTTGTTTCAAAGGGTTAAAACCCTCTAGGAGTGGATCATGGCGGTCGAACCGATCACCGGAGCGGAAATCATTGTCAAAGCGCTGATCGATCAGGGCGTTGACGTTATTTTCGGCTATCCCGGCGGCGCCGTCCTTCCTCTCTACGACGCGCTCTTCAAGCAGAACCGAATCAAGCACATCCTGGTCCGCCACGAGCAGGCGGCGGTCCATGCCGCCGAAGGCTATGCGCGCTCGACCGGCAAGGTCGGCTGCGTGCTGGTGACCTCGGGTCCCGGCGCCACCAATGCGGTGACGGGTCTCACCGATGCGCTCATGGATTCGATTCCGATCGTCTGCCTGACCGGCCAGGTGCCGACGCATCTGATCGGCAACGACGCGTTCCAGGAAGCGGACACCACCGGCATCACCCGGCCCTGCACCAAGCATAATTACCTCGTGAAATCGATCGAGGAGCTGTCGCGCAAGGTCCACGAAGCCTTCCATGTCGCCAAGAGCGGCCGTCCCGGTCCGGTCGTGATCGACCTGCCGAAGGACGTGCAGCAGGCGAAGTACGAATACGTCAACCATGCCGGCCAGAAGCACCGCAGCTACAACCCGCAGGTCCGCCCGGACCGCGCGCAGGTGGAGAAGGCGATCGAGGCGATGGCGCATGCCAAGCGCCCGCTGTTCTACATCGGCGGCGGCTGCGTCAATTCCGGCCCGCAGGCCTGCGCCCTCTTGACCGAGTTCGTGCGCCTGACCGGCTTCCCCTGCACCCAGACCCTGATGGGTCTCGGCGCCTTCCCGGGCTCCGATCCGCTGTCGCTGGGCATGGTCGGCATGCACGGCATGTACGAGAGCAATCTCGCCATGCACGACTGCGACGTGATGATCAATATCGGCGCGCGCTTCGACGACCGGGTGACCGGCAAGCTCACCGCCTTCTCGCCGGGCTCGAGGAAGATCCATGTCGACATCGATCCCTCCTCGATCAACAAGAACATCCGGGTCGATATCCCGGTGGTCGGCGATGTCGGCCATGTCGTCGAGGAGATGATGCGGATCTGGAAAGCCCGGCAGATCAAGCCGGATGCCAAGGCCTTGAGCACTTGGTGGGACCAGATCAACAAGTGGCGCGCCCGCGACTGCCTGAAGTACCGGGCGTCCGATCAGGTGATCAAGCCGCAATACGCGCTGCAGCGCCTCTATGCCGCGATCAAGGACAAGGATTTCTACATCACGACCGAGGTCGGCCAGCACCAGATGTGGGCCGCCCAGTTCCTGAAGTTCGAGAGCCCGAACCACTGGATGACCTCGGGCGGCCTCGGCACCATGGGCTACGGCCTGCCGGCCGCCTATGGCGTGCAGGTGGCGCATCCGGAATCGCTGGTGATCGATGTCGCCGGCGAGGCCTCGATCATGATGAACATCCAGGAGATGTCCACCGTCGTGCAGTACCGACTGCCGGTGAAGATCTTCATCCTGAACAACAAGTGGATGGGCATGGTGCGCCAGTGGCAGGAGCTGCTGCATGGCGGCCGCTATTCCGAGAGCTACAGCGACGCGCTGCCGGATTTCGTGAAACTGGCCGATGCCTTCGGCGCCAAGGGCCTGCGGGTCGAGAAGGCCGGCGATCTCGACGACGTGATCGCGAAAATGCTGGCGACGCCGGGCCCGGTCATCGTCGACGTGGCGGTCGATGAGCGCGAGAACTGCTTCCCGATGATCCCGTCCGGCGCGGCGCATAACGAGATGCTGCTGGGGCCGGAAGACCAGACCGCGAAGCCGATCTCGGAAGAAGGCATGGTGCTGGTGTAGTCATGTCGGAACGCAGCAGCACCCATGGGGGAACGGGGTTCATAGCCGTGAGCAAGGAAGACTTGAGCGAACGTCACACGATATCGGTGCTGGTGGACAACGAGGCCGGCGTCCTGGCGCGGGTGATCGGCCTGTTCTCCGGCCGCGGCTACAACATCGAGAGCTTGACCGTCGCCGAGACGGACGTGTCCAAGCATCTCTCGCGGATCACCGTCGTCACCTCCGGCACGCCGATGATCATCGAGCAGATCAAGAACCAGCTCCGCCGCCTGGTGCCGGTGCACAAGGTCACCGACCTCACCGTCGAAGGGCCGTCCCTCGAGCGGGAAATGGCCCTGGTGAAGGTGCAGGGGACCGGCGAGAAGCGCGTCGAGTCCATGCGCATCGCCGACATCTTCCGCGCCCATGTGGTCGATGCGACGATCGAATCCTTCGTCTTCGAGATGACCGGCTCGACCGAGAAAGTGAATGCCTTCATCAACCTGATGCAGCCGCTCGGGTTGATCGACGTTTCGCGCACCGGCGTCGTCGCGATCGCCCGCGGCCCAGAGGCGTAGAGCCAAAGCTTAAGCCCCCAATTCCATTTCGTTTGCAAAGAGGAAGTTTCGAGATGCGTGTCTATTACGATCGTGATGCCGATGTGAACCTGATCAAGGGAAAGAAGGTGGTCGTCGTCGGCTACGGCAGCCAGGGCCATGCGCATTCCCTCAACCTGAAGGACAGCGGCGTCAAGGAAGTCCGCGTGGCGCTCCGCCCGGGCTCGGCCTCGGCGAAGAAGGCGGAAGCCGCCGGCCTCACCGTGATGACGCCGGCGGAAGCGGCGAAGTGGGCGGACCTGGTCATGATCCTCACCCCCGACGAGCTGCAGGCCGATCTCTATCGCAATGAGCTCGCCGCCAACATGAAGCAGGGCGCAGCGCTCGCCTTCGCGCACGGCCTCAACATCCACTTCAAGCTGATCGAGCCGCGGCCAGACCTCGACATCGTCATGATCGCGCCGAAGGGCCCGGGCCACACCGTGCGCTCCGAGTATTCGCGTGGCGGCGGCGTGCCCTGCCTGGTGGCCGTGCACCAGAACCCGAGCGGCAACGCGCTGGAGCTGGCGCTGTCCTATGCGAGCGCGATCGGCGGCGGCCGTTCCGGCATCATCGAGACCAACTTCCGCGAAGAATGCGAGACCGACCTGTTCGGCGAGCAGGTCGTGCTCTGCGGCGGCCTCACCGCCCTCATCCAGGCCGGCTACGAGACCCTCGTCGAGGCCGGCTACGCGCCGGAGATGGCCTATTTCGAGTGCCTGCACGAGGTGAAGCTGATCGTCGATCTCATCTATGAGGGCGGCATCGCCAACATGCGTTATTCGATCTCCAACACCGCGGAATACGGCGACTACACCCGCGGTCCCCGGATCGTCACCGAGGAGACCAAGAAGGAGATGAAGCGCGTGCTGGACGACATCCAGTCCGGCCGCTTCGCCCGCGACTGGGTGCTGGAGTGCCAGGCCGGCCAGCCGAGCTTCAAGGCGATGCGCCGCCGCGCCGCCGAGCATTCGATCGAACAGGTCGGCGAGAAGCTCCGCGGCATGATGCCCTGGATCGCCAAGAACAAGCTGGTCGACAAGACCAAGAACTGATCGCTTGAGACCGAACGCGGCCGCGCCGATGCGTATCCTTTGCATCGTAGCGGCCGCGTTTTTCTTTTGCGGCACGGCGCTCGCCGAGCCGCCCAGCCGCCCGTTTGCCTCCTCGCATGTGCCGTTTCCGCGCGGCACCCTGAGGCCGACGCAGAGCACCGACCAGCTCGACCAGGCCATCGCCGCTTTCTACGACCTGTGGAAGGAGCGCTATGTGATTCCGGGCTGCGGCAAGGGACAGCTCCGGATCCGCGCCGATGCGGCGGAGGGCAAGGCGACCACGGTCTCCGAGGGCCAGGGCTATGGCATGGTGATCGTCGCCTTGATGGCAGGCCATGACCCCGAGGCACAATCGGTCTTCGACCAGCTCCTCGGCTATGCCCGCAAGCATCCCAGCAGCTACGACAAGCGGCTGATGTCCTGGGCCCAGAACGAAGGCTGCCAGGACATTATGGGCCGCGATTCCGCGACCGACGGCGACCTCGATATCGCCTACGCCCTGCTGCTGGCGGATGTGCAGTGGGGCTCGCTGGGCGCGGTCAACTATCGCGAGGAAGCGGAGCGGACCCTGGAGGCGATCGTGAAGCACACGGTCGATCCCGCCACGCATCTGACCCTGCTCGGCGACTGGGTGGCGCCGGACGGCGACTATGCCAAGGCCACGCGGTCCTCGGACTGGATGGTCGATCACTTCCGTGCCTTCGCGACGGTCAATCCCGACGACTGGCTGCCGACCATCGATGCCCATCTCGACCTTGCGACGCATATGCAGGTGACCTACGCGCCGCTCACCGGGCTGCTGCCGGACTTCATCACCGACACGACGGATGGGCCGAAGCCGGCGCCGCCCAAGTTCCTGGAGGCGCCGACCGATGGCGACTATGCCTGGAATGCCTGCCGCACGCCCTGGCGGCTCGGGGTCGATGCGCTGGTCAGCGGCGACAAGCGCTCGATCGAAGCCGTGCGACGGATGACGGCGTGGATCCGCCAGGCGACCGGCGACGATCCCACCGCGATCGGCGAGAGCTACAAGCTGGACGGCACGGTGCTGGATCCATCCTTCAGCCAGGCCTTCATGGCGCCGTTCGCCGTTGCCGCGATGAGCGTGCCGGCCGAGGTGCCCGGCGCCCAGGAATGGGTGGATGCGCTCTGGGCGCGGATGGTCGCGACGCCGCCCGAGGGCTATTACCCCGACAGCATCAAGCTCCAGGTCATGCTCGCCATGGCCGGGCATTGGTGGTCGCCGGTGCGGTAGAGATCCCATGGCACGCGACACGACATTACAGGCCGTGCTCGACTTGCTGTGCCGATCGGTCGCAGCGGACGCCGCGCGTTCGGCCGAGACCGCGCGCGTGCTGGAGCGCGTCGAGGAGCGGCTGCGCAGCCTGCCGGAGGCCGAGCCGGCGCCGCAGCCGGTGCGGTTCCCGATCTGCGATCTGCTGGATGAAGTGTTAGCGCCGGTGACGCCGCTCAACGCCGCCTTGCGGGCGATCTCAGCCGATTTGGTCTGGTATCGCCGTCCGGGTGGCGACAATCGGTTCCAGCAGAGCCACGCCAACGCCATGCTGGTCGGTCCGAACGGGCTGGAGCCGCGCGCGGATCTCTGGATCGGTGCGACGCTCATGGCGCCGCACACCGACTATCCGGTCCATCATCATCCGCCGGAGGAGATCTATCTGGTGCTCTCCGACGGTGACTGGTGGCGGGAGGGGACCGGCTGGTTTGCGCCGGGCGTCGGCGGCACGCTCTACAACCAGCCCAACGTCCGGCATGCCATGCGTTCGCATGCCCGCCCGCTCTTCGCCCTCTGGGCGCTGCCGGTCTGAAAAAGCGCCTGCTTGGGAATCCAGGCGGAGGCATTGAAACCATCTATTAATTCGCTTGTGACCCTATTGGTGCGGCGGTAAAAGTCTCGCGGCCGGCACGCCTTGTGAGGTCTTGGACTCGGGCGCGTAGGGCCGCTAAGGCGTGACAAATCCAAGTTAATTACCGCGTATTCCCGGATCGGCGGGGCCGCCGAATCCGGGCACAAGAACTGCGGTTTTCCGGCAAAGGTCTGTCAGCCTGGAAATTGCCATTTTGGCCCGCTATCGCGTTGGACCTGAGCACCGCTCAGGCAACGCGGTCGGGCATAACGGGTGCGTGATCTCAATGTTGACCAGACTGCTCGGCATGATGTCTTCCGATATGGCCATCGACCTCGGGACCGCGAATACGCTGGTCTATGTGAAGGGTCGCGGCATCGTGCTGAACGAGCCGTCGGTGGTGGCGATCGCCGATACCCGCGGAAAGAAGCATGTGCTGGCGGTCGGCGACGAGGCGAAGATGATGCTGGGCCGTACTCCCGGCAACATCCAGGCGATCCGGCCGCTGCGCGACGGCGTGATCGCCGATTTCGAAGTCGCCGAGGAGATGATCAAGCACTTCATCACCAAGGTCTATAACCGCCGCCCGATCTTCGCGAAGCCCCAGATCATCGTCTGCGTGCCGTCGGGTTCGACGGCGGTCGAGCGCCGCGCCATCCAGGAATCCGCGGAATCCGCGGGCGCCAGCAAGGTTTACCTGATCGAAGAGCCGATGGCCGCGGCGATCGGCGCCGGCCTGCCGGTGACCGAGCCGACCGGCTCCATGGTGGTCGATATCGGCGGCGGCACCACCGAAGTGGCCGTCCTGTCCTTGGGCGGCATCGTCTATTCCCGCTCTGTTCGCGTCGGCGGCGACAAGATGGACGAGGCGATCATCGCCTATATCCGCAGGAATCATAACCTGCTGGTCGGCGAAGGCTCGTCGGAGCGCATCAAGAAGGAAATCGGCTCGGCCTGCCCGCCGGAAGACGGCGACGGCCGCGTGATGGAGATCAAGGGCCGCGACCTGATGAACGGCGTGCCGAAGGAGCTGGTCATCACCGAGCGCCAGGTCGCCGAGGCCCTGGCTGAGCCGGTCGGCGCCATCATCGAGGCGGTGAAGGTGGCCCTCGAGCACACCGCGCCGGAGCTGGCGGCGGATATCGTCGATAAGGGCATCGTGCTGACCGGCGGCGGCTCGCTGCTCGCCAATCTGGATTACGTGCTGCGGCATGCGACCGGCCTGCCGGTCTCGATCGCCGACGACGCGCTCAGCTGCGTTGCGCTGGGGACCGGACGCTGCCTCGAGGACATCAAGGCGCACCGCCATGTCCTCATCAATATGTACTAACCCGGAATCACTTCGTTAACCATTTTCTGCCATCCTGCCTTAGCTTTTCGTTGCGGGCTGCACACCTCTTGTGAAAATATGGCCTAAGCGACGGAAATAGTTGGGTTCAGCGGTTGCCCGCGTAAGGAGGGCATACGTGAAACAGCGTGTCGGATCTGTGAGCGTTGCGGTCGCGGCACGCAATTGGACTCAAAGGTTCGCTTTTGTTCTCCTGGTGCTTCTGTCCTTCGGGATCATGCTGGTCGGCAAGGCCGATACCGTCGTCGTTTCCCGCGCCCGCACGCTGCTCATCGATCTGATCGCTCCCGTGATGGAAGCCGCCTCGCGGCCGATTGCCAGTGCCAAGGAAGCCGCCGGCACGGTGCAGGAGCTGGTTGCGCTTAAGCAGGAAAACGCGCGGCTCGCCGAAGAGAACAAGACGTTGCTCGAATGGCAGTCGATCGGCCGCGAGCTGCAGAGCCAGAACGCCGCTTTGCGCGATCTGCTGAAGTTCACGCCGGATCCGCGCGCGAGCTACGTGACCGCACCGGTCATCGCCGATGCGTCTTCGAGCTATGTGCGCTCGTTGATCGTGCTGGCCGGGCAGAATGACGGCATCGTCAAAGGGCAAGCCGCCATCACCGGCGCCGGGCTCGTGGGTCGCGTGCTCGAAGTCGGCAAGCGCGCGTCGCGCGTGCTGCTGTTGACCGATATCAGCGCCCGCGTGCCGGTGGTGATCGAACGTACGCGCGACCAGGCGGTACTGGCAGGCAACAACTCGGATAGTCCCGAGCTGCAGTATCTGCCGCGGGACGTCGACATCAAGGTCGGCGATCGCATCGTCACCTCGGGTGTCGGCGGCAATTTCCCGGTCGGCCTGCCGGTGGGCGAGGTGATGCGGGTTGCCGACGGCCATATCCTGGTCCAGCTTTATGCGCAGCTCGACCGGATGGAGTACATCCGGCTCGTGGATTACAGCCTGCCCGGCATCCTGATGCAGGACCTCGGCATTGATACGTCGCAGGCGACGGACGTGGCTTCGCCTGCTCTGGGCAAGTTGCACCGCGCGCAATAGCCGCTTTGCGGCGATTTGAAATGGCGCTCAGACCAACGGTAGGACAGCAGATCGACCTCGCTTTGCGCCGCTCTATACCGGTGGCGCTGGCGGTGCTGGTGTTGTTTCTTGGCTTGTTGCCCTGGAACACGCATGGCCTCGGACCGATGAACGCCAACCTCGTGCTGATTCCGATCTATTACTGGACGCTCTATAGACCGCGGCTGATGACGGTCTGGGCGGTGGCAGCGATCGGACTGCTCAGCGATTTCCTGCTGGGGACCCTGCTCGGGGTCAACATGCTGACCTTCCTCGTCGGTTATCGCGTTGCCGTCGCGCAGCGCAAGATCTTCGCCGGTGCGCCTTTCATCATCGTCTGGGCCGGATTCCTGTTGATGTCCGGCGTCGCCGGCCTGGTGCAGTGGCTGCTGGCCACGATCGTGCGCGAGCAGATCGACTTCAACCTGCGCCCGGCCCTGTTTCTTTACATGATCGGCGCCGTCGCCTATCCGCCCTGCGCCTATGTCTTCGCCTGGATCCAGCGTCGCTCGATGCTGCGGGTGGCGTGAGAGCCATGCGGAAGCTCCCCAACCGCACCCAGTCCCGCGTCTTCAATCGGCGTGCTGCGTTGATGGGCCTCGGCCAGGCGGGATTGACCCTGGCCCTGGCAGGTCGGCTCTATTACCTGCAGGTGCTGCAGGCGGACAAATACAAGCTGCTGGCGGACGAGAACCGGATCAATCTCCGACTGCTGCCGCCCTCGCGCGGGCTGATCTACGACCGGTTCGGCCTGCCGCTCGCCGATAACTATCCGAACTACCGGGCGATGCTGGTGGCCGAGCAGACCACCGACCTCGCGCGCACGCTCGCGGACTTCGCCGAACTGGTGCCGATCACCGAGCGCGAGCGCGCCAAGATCATGAAGGAACTCTCGCGCAACCGGCCGTTCACGCCGATTCCGGTCAAGGAGGATCTCGACTGGGAGCAGGTGAGCCGCGTCGAGATCAACCTGCCCGACCTGCCCGGCATCAGCATCGAGGTCGACCAGAAGCGGGTCTATCCCTTCGGCGGCATTGCGGCGCACCTCCTTGGCTATGTCTCGGCGCCGAACGAGAAGGACATCGAGGACGACAAGGACCCGCTGCTGTCGCTGCCTGGCATCCGGATCGGCAAGAACGGGCTGGAGCGGCAGTACGAATCGCCCTTGCGCGGCCAGGCCGGCCAGAGCGAGCTCGAGGTCAATTCGGTCGGCCGGGTCATCCGCGAGCTGGCGCGCGAGGAAGGCACGCCCGGCAAGGACCTGGTGACCAGCCTCGACATCGGCTTGCAGCAATTCGTGCAGCAGCGCCTCTCCGCGGAATTTTCCGGCGCCGCGGTGATCATGGACATCTACAACGGCGACATCCTCGCCATGGCCTCGACGCCAACCTACGACCCCTCGGCCTTCTATCGCGGGCTCTCGCCGGCGGAATGGCAGCAGCTCACCTCGGACGAGTATCGGCCGCTGACCAACAAGGCGATCGCCGGCCAGTTCGCGCCGGGCTCGACCTTCAAAATCGCGACCACGATCGCCGCCCAGCAGGTCGGCGTCAGCCCGGCCTTCAACGTGTTCTGCCCCGGCTACTACACCCTCGGCAACATGCGCTTCCATTGCTGGAAGAAGGAGGGCCACGGCCATGTCGACATGCCCGGGGCGATCCAGCATTCCTGCGACGTGTTCTTTTACGAGCTCGCGCGCACCATCGGCATCGATGCGATCGCGGTGGCGGCGAAGGAACTGGGCCTCGGCGACGTCGCCGGCCTCGATCTTCCCGGCGAGAAGCCAGGCGTGATCCCGAACCGCGCCTGGAAGAAGGCGGTCCTCGGCCAGACCTGGCATCCGGGCGAGACGCTGATCAACGCGATCGGCCAGGGCTTCGTGCTGGCGACGCCGTTGCAGCTCTGCGTGATGACCGCGCGGGTGGCCAACGGCGGCTATGCGGTGAAGCCGCATCTCTTCAAGGCCAACGAACCCGCAAAGGCCGACGGGCCGAGCCCCTATCCCAAGCTCAACCTGCAGCAGAGCTGGCTCGACGTCGTGAAGGACGGCATGGACCGGGTCTGCAACGCCCAGCGCGGCACCGCCTACACCTCGCGGATCACCATCCCCGGCATGGAGATGGCGGGGAAGACCGGCAGCGCCCAGGTGCGCCGCATCACCATGGCGGAACGCGCGACCGGCGTGCGCAAGAACGAGGACATCCCTTGGCGCCAGCGCGACCATGCGCTGTTCGTCGCTTTCGCCCCGGTGCATGAGCCGCGCTATGCCTGCGCCGTCGTCATCGAGCACGGCGGCGGCGGTGCGCGCTACGCCGGGCCGATCGCCCGCGACATGCTGATCGAGTGCCAGCGCCGCGATCCCGCGCGCCGCAATCCGAACAACGAGGGCGGAAGGCGGGAGATGCCGTAATGGGATTGGGTCCGCAACTCGGCGTCTCGGCGCGCAACCGGATGACCTGGCGCGACAAGGTCGCGCAGATCAGCTGGCCGATGATCTTCCTGATCGGCTGCATCGCCTCGATCGGCTTCGCCATGCTCTATTCGGCAGCGCACTTGAGCGCCGATCCCTGGATGGATCGCCAGATGGCGCGCTTCGCCGTCGGCCTCGTGCTGATGTTCGCGGTCGCGATGGTGGACCTGAAGCTGCTGATGCGTCTGGTCTACCCGCTGTATCTGGTTTCGGTCCTGCTGCTGGTCTGGGTCGATTTCGCCGGCGAGATCGGCATGGGCGCGCAGCGCTGGATCGACCTCGGCGTGGTGCAGCTGCAGCCTTCCGAGGTGATGAAGATCACCCTGGTCATGACCTTGGCGCGCTATTTCCACGGCTTGAGCTACGAGGATATCGGCCGGCCGCTCTCGCTGGTCGTGCCGACGATCCTGGTGCTGCTGCCGGCGGCGCTGGTCTTGAAGCAGCCCGATCTCGGCACCGCGGGCATGCTGATGATGGTGGCGGCGGCGATGTTCGTCGTGGTCGGCGTGCGCTGGTGGAAATTCGCGCTGGTCCTCGCCATGGGAGTTGGCGTCGCCTATTACGCCTGGACCTCGCCCTACATCCTCCACGACTACCAGAAAGCCCGGATCATGACCTTCATGGATCCGGAGAGCGACCTCCAGGGCACCGGCTATCACATCACGCAGTCGAAGATCGCCTTAGGCTCCGGCGGCGTCTGGGGCAAGGGCTACGGCCAGGGGACGCAGAGCCACCTCGATTTCCTCCCCGAGCGGCAGACCGATTTCATCTTCACCATGTATGCCGAGGAGTTCGGCATGGTGGGCGGCCTGGTTCTACTCGGCCTCTTCGTGCTGCTGGTCGCCTATGGCGTGGTGATCGCGGTGCGCTGTAAGAGCCAGTTCGGGCGGCTGCTGGCCTACGGCCTCTCGTTCAATCTCTTCTGCTATTTCTTCATCAACACGGCGATGGTGATGGGCCTGATCCCGGTTGTGGGCGTGCCTTTGCCGCTGATTTCCTACGGCGGAACCGTGATGATGACGGTCATGATCGGCTTCGGGCTGGTCCTCTCGGTCAACATCCACCGCGACCAGCGGATCGGCCGTCGCCTGGGCAACGAGGACGCCTAGATCCGGTCGCCCAAGTGCTTGGGATTCCTGCTGAATCGGGGGCGAATTGGGCTATCGACAAAGCCGGATGCCTTTGCTATATCCCGCCGCGGCCGCGCCGGTTTGCGCGGCCTTGATATTTCCGGTTCAGAACCGGGCGCATAGCTCAGTTGGTAGAGCAGCTGACTCTTAATCAGCGGGTCGTAGGTTCGAGTCCTACTGCGCCCACCATCTTCCGGTGATCCCACCGCGCAAATTGGCCTGATCCCTCTGGTCTCGCGACAGCGAGTCGGGCGGTTGGCGCACGCCTGCTTGTCAGCCGGCAGGGTGCCTGCTCATGCTGCGGTCTCCTGAAGGAGATTCGCCTGTGGCCAATTTCGCCGAGACCGCCGCTTCCCTCGAACAGCGCCGCAGCCTGCGCCGCCACCGGACCATCGCCACCGCGCTGCTGGTGGTCATGGGCATCGGCTACTTCGCCGCGGTCAAGACCGGGCTGCCGGGCTTCTGGATGGATCTGCTGCGCGCCGGCACCGAAGCCGCCCTGGTCGGTGGTCTCGCTGACTGGTTTGCCGTCACCGCGCTGTTTCGCCGGCCCCTGGGCCTGCCGATCCCGCATACCGCCGTCATTCCGAACAGCAAGGACCGGATCGGCCTCGGCCTCGGCAGTTTCATCGAGCGGCACTTCCTGGAGCCGGAACTGGTGGCGGCGCGGCTCCGCGCGCTGGGCGTCAGCCGCCGCCTCGGCGCCTGGCTCGCCGACCGGCAGAATGCCGACGTCGTCGCCGACCGCCTCGCCATCACGGCTTCCTTCTTCCTGCGCTCGCTCAACGACCAGGCGCTGCAGCGGCTCGTGCAGATGACGCTGCGCCGCCAGCTGCGTGACCTCGAGCCGGCGCCGGCACTGGCGACCCTGCTGTCGGTGCTGCGGCGGAACGGCGCCCATCATCAGTTCCTCGATCATCTGCTGCGCGCGGTGCGCACCTATATCTTCGTCCACGAGGACCAGATCCTGGCGATCGTCGAGCAGCGCAGCCGCTGGTGGGTGCCGCGGCGGATCGATCGCAAGGTCGCCAAGGAGATTACCGACGGGCTGATCGCCTATCTCGACGACCTCGGCCAGCGCGACCACGACGCCCGCGCCACCTTCGACGCGGCGATCGAGAAGCTGATCTCCGACCTCAAGCAGGACCCGGCCACCCGCGCCCAGGTCAACGCGATGCGCGATCGCTTCCTCGGCGCCCCGGAGGTGAACGCCTATTTCCAATCCCTCTGGCAGGACCTGCGCGCGGTCCTCGAGCAGGAGCTGGCCCAGCCGAGTTCACGGCTGCGCCAGGCGCTGTCGGGCATCCTGCGTTCGCTCGGCTCGGCGATCGCCGAGGATCCGTCCCTGCAAATGCGCATGGATCAGCGGCTGGAGGAGGGCATCCAGACCCTGATCGTTCCGTGGCGCAAGGAGATCGGCCGCTTCGTCGCCGATGTCGTCAAGAGCTGGGAGACCAGCACGATCGTGGATCGCGTCGAACTCGCCGTCGGGAGGGACCTGCAATACATCCGCTTGAACGGAACCCTGGTGGGCGCTGCGGTCGGTTGCGTGATCTTCGCGCTGACGCAGCTGCTGCGCTAATCGGGATGCACCGGCGCACGGTTGCCGTCGCGGATCTGGGAATCCTTGACCACCTTGTGCACCGGCTCGCGGATGTCGTCGCGGATCAGAGCCTGGCCGGTGGCCGCATCCAGCTTGCTGGAGAGTCGCTGCTGCAGCCCCTTGACCCAGAACAGCCCCGGCACCAGGACAATCGCGATCAATCCGGCGATCAGGGCGTATTCGATCGCGGTCGCTCCGTCCGAGCAACGCCGGTAATGCGCTATGGTCCTGCGCAGAGCCACAATGCGGAAAGCCTCGCCCCAAGCCTGCGCAAGACTGTCGCGGGCGCGGCAGCGGGGCAAGTGGCCCTTCGGCCAATCCGGACCTGAGTCAATCGAGGCCGCGCCGGCGTTCGGCCGCCATGGAGGCGCGGCGGCCGCCGGTGGCGTGGGGCAGGCGGTTGACCTGCATCTCGATCCGGCCCTTGCGGATCCGGATCCTGAAGACGTGGACCAACCCGCAGTCGCAGCAAGCGATCTTGCAGCGGCGGTTCGAGCGGCCTTCCTGGAACAGCCACCATTCGCCGTCATGCACTTGCTCGTAGGTGGAGCGGCTCATCGAACGACCTTGCCCTCGCGCCAGCGCAGCATGCGCCAGGCCTCAACATGCGCCTCGGCTTCCATGCGGGCCCGGTCACGCAAGGCGAACCAGGCGGCATCCGGCCGTCGCACCGTTTGCCGTCGCGTCATCGCGCAGAGCAGGCGGAAGGAGCGCTTGGCCAGCCGGAACTCCTTGGCGGCGCGGAAGCGCAGGCGCTGCGGCTCGGTCATAGGCGCCATCAACTGCGCATCGCGCTCGCGCTGCTCCTCCGCGGCGATCGCCGCCAGCACCTCCGCCGGAATCGGGCCGTCATACTTGAGTTCTGCGTCGCGGCGCAGGCTGAGCGCAGTCGGCATGCGGATTCCCTCTTGGCTGTCGAACATTCAGGCAGCTTAGCGCAATATTGCGAAAATCGCAATAAACAAGAGAGGGTTTGTGCGATTGGGATGGGCCGCGGCGCCTCAGTACATGTCCGTGTTCTTCAGCACCAGATGCAGATTGCGGATCTTGGACCGGGCGAGGCGGAAGGTTCGTTCCTTCGGCCGGAATTCGAACAGCTCGACGAATTCCGGCGTCAGCTTGACGATGCGCTTGATGAAGGCGCGGGCCGGGGCGCCGTCGCTGTCCGGGAGCAACTCGACCACGGCATCGCGCCCCGGGAAGGGCTTGCGCGCGGCATCGACGAACAGGAGATCACCGTGCATATGCGCGGGCTCCATGGAATCGCCGTCGACATAAATGCAATAGATCCGGGCCTTGCCGGCGAGGCCTGGCGGGCGGTCGACATAGTCGATCGGCTCGCCGTTATTCAACTCGAACACGCCGTCCGGCCCGGCCTGGCCGCTGCCGAGCAGCGGGATCTTGTTCTGGCGATCCGGGCGCGGCGGCAACGGCGCCGCGCGGAGATTGGGTGCCGGCAGGCGATCCTCCGCCAGACCGGCTGGATAGGCCTCGCCGCCATCGAGCGGGCGGAAGAAAGCCTCGATCCGGGCATTCTCGTCGAGCTGCAGGCGCCGGCGTCCGGCCAGCACCTTGTTGAGCTTATCGACCTCGATCCCGGCAGCTTGGGCGAGGCGGGTCTGGGTCACGCGGTGGCGCTCGAGCGCCGCTTTGATCTCGATCGGGGTCATGGCCTGCAGTTTGCGAATCACGCAAACCTCCGTCTATTGCGATTTAAGCGAATATCGCTTGACAATATATGCGATAATCGCTAAAAGCAAGCGCATGTTCATGGTCGAACGCAAATCCCCTCCCGCCGCTGCAACCCCTCCCTCGGCGGCGGAGCCTGCGGCCGGCATCGCCTCGCACCCCGACGAGGACCCCTCGGTGCCGGCCGCAACTTTTCTCGAAGCATCACCCGATCTCGGCGCCGCCGTCGTCCGGCAGTGGGCGATCGGGCCCGAGCAGTGCCGTTGGATCGTCGCCGACGAGGACAGGGCTGCCGATGCCTTGATGTGCGGCGCAGCCACTGCGCCGCGCCGACCCTTCTGCATCGAGCACTGCGCGCGCGCCTACATGCCGCGCGTGGCGGAGGACGGGGCCGAAGGTGGCGAGGAAGAGACGCCGGAAAAAGAAGCAGAGGAGGCAAGATGAATCCGGGCACAACCGATACCAAAGCGGAGCAAACGCGGCGCGCAATCATCGACCTGCTGGCGCGAGGGCCGGCACTCACCGCCGACACACTGGCCGAGCGGCTCGACCTTTCGATCCTCTATGTCCGGCCCCGGGTCTCGGAACTGGTGAAGCGGGAGCGCATCGTCGCGAATGGCGACTTCGGACTCAATGCCAGCGGCAGGATGGCGAAGAAATGGCGGGTGGCGCAATGAGCCCCTGCAAGTCGGTGCCGGCGTCGCGCCGGGTCGCTCCGAAGCCGCCGCAGTTCCGCGCCCGGAGCTTCACCGATGCCGCCGGCAAGCGGCGATTCGGCATCAGCATCGCCATGAACGGCAACCGCTTCGCCGGTTCGGTGCTGATGGGCAAGGACAACCGCGCCGATACCGGCGGGGTCGCCCAGCTGCTGGAATCGCTGGCGGCCTTCGTCCGGGGCGGGTGATTCCATGCCAGGGCGGGTGAAATCGAGCGGCGCGGCGCCGACCGACGCCGAGGCCGCGGCATTGCGCGCCAAGGCACGCGCGGCAGCCAGCGAAGCGCTCGAAGGCTTGATGGAGCTGGCCCGTCAATCCAAGTCGGACCCGGTGAAACTGGCGGCCATCAAGGAAGTGCTCGACCGCGGCTTCGGGCGCGCCGCGCAAAGCGAGCAGGCCGGTGGCGTGATCGTGCATGTGATCGTCGACGACGGCTATGCGGGCTAGAGTTTCGACCGGCCATGTGCCGCGGCCGCAGCAGCGGCTGCTGCATGCCGCACCCGGCCGGTTCAAGGTTCTGGTTACGCATCGCCGCTTCGGCAAGACCGTCTTCGCGGTCAACGAACTCATCTCCTCCGCCAAGACCTGCAAGCTGCGCGAGCCGCGCTTCGCCTATCTGGCGCCGTTCCACATCCAGGCGAAGGACGTCGCCTGGTCCTACCTGAAGCGCTACACGGCGAAGATCCCGGATATCGCCGTCAATGAATCCGAGCTCTGGGTTGAGCTGCCGCCCCGGCTCGAGCACGGCAGAGATGCCGCTGGCGCGCGCATCCGGCTCTATGGCAGCGACAACGCCGACCGCCTGCGCGGGCTCTATTTCGACGGCGTGGTGCTGGACGAATATGCCCAGATGCACCCGCGCGTCTGGTCGGAGGTGGTGCGCCCGGCGCTCGCCGACCGGCAGGGCTGGGCGCTTTTCATCGGCACGCCGATGGGCCGCAACGGCTTCTGCGACCTGTTCGAGGGCGCGCGCGACGGCTTCCCGGACGGCGAGAGCGCGCGCCGGCGCGATCCGGACTGGGCGGCCTTCATGTTCAAGGCCTCGGAGACGGGCATCATTCCGGCTGCGGAGCTGGAAGCCGCGCAGCGCGCGATGACGCCCGACCAGTATGCGCAGGAGTTCGAATGCTCGTTCGACGCCGCGATTCCCGGTGCATACTATGCGCAGATCCTCGCCGAAGCGGAGCGGCTGGGCCGCGTCCGGCCCTTCGCCCATGAGCCGGCCCTGCCGGTGCATACCGGCTGGGACCTCGGGATCGGCGATGCCACCAGCATCTGGTTCGCCCAGGTCGCACATGGCGAGCCGCGCCTGATCGATTACTACGAGGCCTCGGGGGTCGGGCTCGAACACTATGTGGCGCAGCTCCGCGCCGGCCATCGCGCGCATTGGATCTACGGCCAGCATTTCTTCCCGCACGATCTCCGGGTGAAGGAACTTGGATCAGGCCTGTCCCGCGTCGACGTGCTGCGCGGCTTCGGCCTCTCGCCGACGGTACTGCCGCAATCCAGCGTGGACGACGGCATCAGCCAGGCACGGTTCATCCTGCGCAAATGCTGGTTCAACGCCGAGCGTTGCGGTACCGGCCTCAAGCTGCTGCGGCAATACCGCTCCGAATGGGACGATAAGCGGCAGGTGCTGAAACCGGTGCCGCTGCACGACTTCACCTCGCATTGTGCGGATGCGTTCCGCTATCTGTGCATCGGGCTGGGGCGGTCGTTGATTGATCGCCAACCTTTGACTGACCCTCTGCTCTCTTCGGGTGTACGATCTGCTGCTAGCCGGCCGCGTTTCGCCGCCGGTGCGCCGAAGGGAGGGAAACCGCATGGGTGGTAGGAAGTGGTTGATACTGGGACTGCTGCTTACGGCTGGGCCGGCGTGGGGGCAGAGCGAAGATCCTCACTTCGAACGTGTCGTTCGGCCGTGGATGGAAAAATTCATCGACTGCGAAAAGGCGCAACTCCCGGCTTTGGCCAAGACGGAAATGACGCCAAGAGCCGCAGCGGATGCAGCTTTTGCCGCTTGCGGTGACCAGCGCCGAGTACTCACCAATGTTTACCTGCGCCCTCCGTATAGTTTCAGCCAAGCAGATGCTGAGGACATCGTTAGCAAATTAATAGATGAACTCCGCCCGTTGGTAGAAAAGCAAATTGATGAAATGCGCTGAATCTTTCCTTGAAAACTGCGGCAAATCACCCTATAGTGTGAGCTATCGAATAAAGCGAGGTGGCTCATGGCTGGGTATTTTGGAGGCAAGGACCGCAACCCAACGGGGAACATCGGTTCCGATAGGCCAAAGTCGAACCCCAGTAAGGGAACCGCCACTGGGGCTGTTGTCTCCGCAGGAACGAAATATCAAGCTCCAGGATCGGCGAAGGCAGCCGACAAGAATTTCGCAGCTGCAGGCGGCTCCGTTCAGAACGGGCGGGCGGTTCGAGCTGGCGACGGCAGCTCAGCTACGCAGAATGAGCCAAAGCGCAATCTCCCGACCGGCGTCACGCCGCTGACGGAGCCGAAGCCGATGGGCGCCACGCCCTTTGTCGAAGGGGCGGATCCGATCGGCGTCGCCGCGCGGGTTCTGGCCGGCATCGGCGGCGGCGTCGTGAGTGCGCTCGGACTGGGGCTGGCGGGTGAGGATCCGACGGAGTCCATGCTTGGCCAGAGTCTTGGCCAGCAGACCGGATGGTCGGCCGATCCCAGCATGACTCCCGGCCGCGATCGTGCGCAGCGCGGCACGCAGCCGCGGGAGCCGTTCACGCAGACCGCAACCGGCTCGGCGAGCCGCACCGGGAGCGACGATCAGGCGAGCGAGA
The DNA here is from genome assembly GCF_054658695.1 of Dongia sp. agr-C8. Classification (NCBI taxonomy): domain Bacteria; kingdom Pseudomonadati; phylum Pseudomonadota; class Alphaproteobacteria; order Rhodospirillales; family Dongiaceae; genus Dongia; species Dongia sp. agr-C8. The sequence continues at coordinate 825,522 of NZ_BAAGHZ010000002.1, read as the reverse complement.
CCGCCGCGCGGGCGACTGGGGATTTTTCCGACATTACGCTGGCCGATCGCCGCAAACCGGGACTGAAGCAGATGCTGGAGACCATGCTGTGAGCGGGCGGCGGCTCGGGATGACCGATGCCGAGTTCGATCGCGCGATGACTCCCTTCGCGCCGCAGATCGAACGCGGCTATCGGGCGACGCTCGCACTCAACCGCCTGGCGGGTGATGAAGGCTTCCGCCAGCGCTATCTGAAGGGCGATGCCGAGGCGGTGGCGCTCTACGACCAGCTGACCGCGCTGAGGGCTGCCGGCACGCAGCCCTATCATGATGCGGTCGGCGCGATGCAGGCGGCGGAGACGCCCTATACCAGCGCCGCGGCGCTGGCGCTGATCAACGATGCCGATTTCGTCGCGCGCTACACGGCGGGCGACAGCGCAGCGCGGGCCCAGTGGGACGCGGCCTCGCCCCACAATTCCCTTGGCGACAACACGGCTGTCGCGCAAGCGGCGGAAGGAAGCGACAACGCATGACGGATGTGAAGGCAACACCGGCCTCCCTCGCCGCACTGGCCGAGGAGGCCGGGCGGAAGCGCGCGGCTGCGCAAGAGGAATACGGTCGGGTGAGTCTGGCCGTTTCCGAGGGCGATGCGGAAGCGCCCGCGCTGCTGGCCATGCTCGAACAGGACATCGTCAAGCTCGATGCCGAGCTGCAGCGCCTCGGCGCTGCGCGATGCGAGGCCGCGGCACGGTCCGAGAGCGAGGCGGCCGCCGCCGGGCAGCAGCAGGCTGCGCAACAGGCCGAAGCGGTCCGTGTATTGGTCAAGGCGCAGCTCGGCAATGTCGAGCGGCTGGACGACGCGGTCGCCGAGCTGCGCGCGGCGCTGCGCGCGATGCGCGACGGCAACACCGCGCTGGGGGACGCGCTCGGCAGCGCGGCGCAGCAGAGCATCCACGACTTCAACCTGAAACTGCCGATCATGATCGACACCGCACTGGCGATCGGCGGCTTCCAGTTCAAGAGCATGCCTTTCGTCGCCCGCGACGCCGAAGGCCTGCCCGATCTCGCCGCCTGTCGCCTGGCGCCGCTCTATCCCGCAGGCTGGCTGCTCCGGATCGCCGGCGCCGCCTGAAGTCGCTGCTTCAATTCCGTCATCCATCCTTGCAGGAGCTCCGGCATGAGCTTTTTCAAATCGTCGCCGCCGCCCAAGGTCGAGCCGCCGCCGACCCGAGACACCGCGGCCGACACGCTGCAGCAGCAGGAAGATGAAGCCAAGCGTCGCCGCGCCGCGCTGCAGGGCATGGCCTCGACCATGCTGACCGGCGCGAGCGGCGTCGGCACCGAACTCACCGGTTCAAGGACCTTGACCAATGGGTGATCCCGAAACCGCGCCCGAAGGCGCAGTCGAGCCAGAGCCCGAGATTCCGGGCACGCCGATCGGCGACCGCAAGCCGGAGACGGCCGCGCCGCCGATCACCGATCCCGACATTCCCGAACTGCAAGACCGACGGAGACCGCGGCCATGAGCAAACTCTACATCTCTGAATACGCGCGTGTGACCCAGGCGAGCGGTCCCGGCAATGCCCTGGTCCAGGCGCCCGAGGAGCCCCCGGTCGCGACCCAGGTCGTGGACTTCACCTCCGGCGCGACGCCCTCGGCAGCCTTCAACGCCAAGACCCGCTTCGTGCGCCTGCACAGCGATGCTGTCTGCTCGGTGCGCTTCGCCGCCAACCCGACTGCGACGGTCAACGACGCGCGGCTCGCCGCCGGGCAGACGGAGCTCCGCGGCATTCCTGCCGATGGATCGGCCGCCAAGGTCTCGGCGATTGCCAATACCTGATCGGCCACGTCCCTTCCGCAACATCCCGAGGATCGGCACCGCATGATCGGCACCGAAGCCATTGCCACACACAAGCCCGCGGCGCCAGCTGTGAATGGTCGCGCCAGGATGGACAGCCGCGACGTCGCCGGCGAGATCATCCGCCGCCAGCAGCAGCTGGAGGCCGAGCGCGCGATCTATGAGCCGCTCTGGCAGGAGATCGCCGACTTCATGCTGCCGCGGGCCGGCGTGTTTACCTATAAGGGCACGCCGCAATTGCGGCCGCAGGTCTTCGATTCGACCGCGGTCCTGGCGCTCGACCGCTTCTCCGCCGCTTTCGAGAGTATGCTGACGCCGCGCGCGCAGACCTGGCACATGCTGAAGCCGCTGGACGACGACCTGGCCGACGACATCGAGGTGAAGCGCTGGTGCAGCGAAGTGACGCGCCGGTTGTTCGCCTTCCGCTACTCGCCGCGCTCCAACTTCGCCTCGCAGATCCATGAAGTCTACGGTTCGCTCGGCGCCTTCGGCACCGGCGGCATCTTCTCCGAGGAATCGCCGGGAGCCGGCATCACCTATCGCGCCTGCAATCTCGCCGGCCTCTACGTGGTCGAGGATTACCAAGGTCGGATCCGCACCGCGCATTACAAGCTGGAGCTGACCGCGGAGCAGGCGGCGCAGCGCTTCGGCGCCGACCGGCTGCCCGAGCAGATCCGCACCAAGCTCGAGACGCGCCCCGACGACAAGGCGACCTATCTCCATTGCGTGCGGCCGAACAACTCGCGGGTCCACGGCGGGAAGGGCCGCAGCGGCATGACCTATGAATCCTGGTGGGTTTGCCAGGATGCGCGGCAGGTGGTGGGGCAGGGCGGCTTCCGCACCTTTCCCTATGCGGTCTCGCGCTATGTCACGCGGCCGGGCCAGGTCTATGGTGACAGCCCCGGCATGCTGGCGCTGGCCGACACCAAGATGCTGAACACGATGGCGCAGACCATGGTGCAGGAGGCGCAGCTCTCGATCGCGCCGCCGCTGCTGGCGCCGAATGATGGCGTGCTCTCGGCGCTCGGCGACGGCGTCTCTCTGCTGCCGGCCGCGATCAACTACGGCGGCGTCGATGACCAGGGCCGGCCGCTCATCCATGCGCTCAACCGCGGCAGCCAGTTCGCGCCGGTCAAGGAAGAGATCGCCGAGCGCCGACAGTCGGTGAACGCCGCCTTCCTGGTGACCTTGTTCCAGATCCTGGTCGAGACGCCGCAGATGACGGCGACTGAGGCGCTTCTCCGGGCACAGGAGAAGGGTGCGTTGCTGGCGCCGACCACCGGCCGGCAGCAGTCGGAATTGCTGGGGCCGATCGTCGAGCGCGAAATCGACCTGCTGGCGCGGGCCGGTGCCTTGCCGCCACCGCCGCCGGTCATGCTCGAGCGCAACGGCGGCTACAAGCTCGAATATGACTCGCCGCTGACCCGCGCGATGAAGGCGGACCAGGGCGTCGGCCTGCTGCGCACCATCGAGGCGCTGGCGCCGCTCGCCGGCGCCGATCCCGCCGTGATGGACGTGTTCAATCCCGACGAGATTGCCCCGGGCCTCGCCGAGATCAACGGCGTGCCGGCGAAGTGGATCCGCTCCAAGGAAGAACTCGACGCGCTGCGCCAGGGCCGCGCCCAGGCGCAGCAGGCGGCGCAGGCCGCCGCGGCCCTGCCGGCGGTCACCGGCAGCATCAAGGACCTGGCGCAGGCCGAAGCCGCGGCCCAGCCACAACCACAGTAGAGGCGCGCCTATGAGTCTGTTCGATCGGGTTCTGCCGCGCGCGGATCTGGTGCGCGCCTATCAACAGGTGTTCGGCGGCGGGCTGGCGCGCGACGCGGTGCTGGGCGATCTCGCGGTCTTCTGTGGCGAGCAGCAATCCTCGGTGCGGGTCAGCGGCCAGAAGGCAGTCGACCCTTACGCGATGGCGATCGCAGAAGGGCGCCGCGAGGTCTGGCTGCGGATCCGCGCCATGCTGGAAATGGATTCATCGCAGGCCTGGGCGCTGGCGCAACGCGAGCGCATGCAGGCGGCGCAAGCACGACAAGGAGGTCGATGAATGGAAGGCGAGATCGAGAGCGGCACGGCGAGCACGGTCGAACCGGCGGGCGCTAGCGGCGAGAGCTGGTTCGCGAACTTCGACGGCGACACCCAAGGCTGGTTGGAGAACAAGGGCTGGACCGCGGCGGAGGACGGTCTCGCGCAAATGGTGCGGGCCCATCGCAGCCTCGAAAGCATGATGGGCCGCGACAAGGTGGTCTGGCCGAAGGATGCCCAGGACAAGACCGCCTGGGCCGAGATCCACCGCCGCATGGGTGTGCCGAGCAGCTGGGAAGACTACGGCCTGGTTCCGCTCGGCGCCGACGGCAAGCCGGACGAAGCCGCCGACCGCAGCTATGCCGATGGCATGGCGCAAGTCTTCCTGAAGCTCGGCGTCGGCCGCGAGACCGCGAGCGCGCTGGCGACCGAACATGCCAAGCTGCAGGCGATGCTGACCGCCGCCGACAACGACGCCTTCCAGCGCACATCGGCACAGGATTTCGAGGCGCTGCGCCGTGAATGGGGCGGCGAGGCCGACAGCCGCCTCGCCGCAGCGCAGCGCGCGTCGCGCGCCTTCGGCCTCGAGCCCGCGACCATGGGCAAGATCGAGCGCGCGATCGGCACCCGCTCGATGCTGACCTTGCTGGCCGAGATCGGCACCGCCATTTCCGAGGACCGCGGCAGCGGCGCCGGCGGCTTCGGTTCCGGCGGCTGGCTGACCCCGGAAGCCGCCAATGCCCGCCTGGTCGAGCTGCGCGGCGACCGCGAATGGACCCAGCGCTACTTCGCCGGCGACAAGAGCGCGATCGCGGAGTACGACCGACTGATCAGCGCGGTGGCGAGCAGGGGCTAAGCGAGATGCACTCGGGCGGTATTCCTGGGCAGCAAGGAACTCGCCTCCGTCCACTGCAAGCACTGCCGCAGCGTCATGTGGTGGGAGCGCGCCACACCGGATTTCGAAAGGAAAATGGCGCGACCTGTTCAGCCTGCGGTGCCTGCCGCGGCTCTGGTCGAGAAGCTTAACGGTGCGGACTGGTAGTGACGGCCGAAGAGCGCATACCCCGTTGGGGGGAGGCGGCTGGCTATCTTCCGGGTGCGTTCTTTTAATGACGTTTGTGCCACGCGTAGTCCCTGTTCGCATCGGGCTTAGATTTCCTTGCGCGAAAGCGACCCAAGAGCGAAACTAGCAATGACGACTTCTGTCTTCGGGGGATCGAGATGACAGGGGAGCATGGCCGGGCCAGCTATCTGGTGGAAGGCACCGACGGAAAGGTCTATCGCTACAGCCGGGACAAAATTGAGATTGCTCCTGTTTCGAAGGCGCGGTCCGCGGACACGCCCCCTACTGAGACCTACGCCTACTCCCACATCTTCGGAAAAGCGGAACTGTCCGACATTCCCGGCGATCAAGCGCTGATCGATCTTGGCGAGGCGATGCGCACCAGACCGGACAACGACGTCGATGATGTCTGTCCGCACCCCGATCGTTGCATACCGGCCGGCTACACCTATCTGGGCCAATTGATTGTTCACGACATCACTTATCTCGACGTGAACATGGCAAGCAACGGTCGCTCTCCCGCTTTGGACCTCGATAGCGTTCTGCCAGAGAAGGATCCGACACCGTACATGGGTGGCGGAAGTCCGAAGCTCGGCCCGCTCACCATAGGCAGCACGTCGGACGGTCCTCCATTTCCGCAGGACATTCCGCGCCAGGTAGAAGGACCACGCGGTGAACCGATCATTGCGGATCCGCGCAATGATAACTTTCTTCCACTCTCACAGTGTCACCTACTGCTCCTGAAATTCTACAACGCAATCGCACAATGGCTGGGAATTGGCTGGCTCACCGGACAGTCAGCGGAGAATGCGCGCACCATCAGGGAGATGTGGGTGAAGCACTTCCAGGCCGCGGTGCTCCACGACTACCTGCCACGAATCGTAGGTCGTGCGACGCATCAGGCCGTGATGAACCATGGCCGAGCGTTTGTTCACCCGAAGCCATTTTTTACGGCCGACCGTCGTCCGCTGGACGCCGGCGATGTCAACTGGATGCCGCTTGAGTTCGCTGCGGCGCTGGGGCGCTACGGCCACAGCATGATCCGAAACAGCTATCAGCCATGGAACCGGCTTGGCGCAACAACAACAATGACCGAGTTCATCCTCAACAGCTATCGGAATGGGGACGGCTTGGCGTGGTCGGGATACGCCCTAAAGATGCGCTGGCTGCTCGATTGGTTCGAACTCCTGGACTTTTCCGATACGAGCCTTCGCCATCACGCGCAGAGGCCGATCATGGCTAACCTGATCGACACCCGCCTGGCGAAGCCGCTCGGCCACTTGCCCAATAAACTCCTTGAGAGCCCGCCCAATCCGCTCGGTGAGTTCAATCTCGCCGCCCAGACGTTGCTCCGTGGCCGCTGGTGCCATCTTGCTTCTGCCCAGTGCGCACTGGAAAAGTTGAATTGCTCGCTCGGCAAGGCGGATGCCATCCGACCGCTGACCGACCATGAGATCTGCGACCTCTCCAGAAACCCGGAGAGCGGCGCCTTCAGTGCGCATCGAGAGCTTTTCGTCAAGACTCCGCTCTGGTTCTACATGCTGCGCGAAGCTGAGGTGCAAACCGGCGGCAGGCACCTGGGATCTTTCGTCGGGCGTATCGTCATGGAGACTCTCCATGCCGCCATCGATGCCAGCGAGATTTCCATTCTGGACGGCAGCGGTTGGACGCCGACGTTGCCGCGCGCTGAACCCGACCGCTTTACCTTTGCGGACCTTGTCGCGTTCGCAGGCAATCCAGATCCACTCGGCGGCCCGGTAACACCCACCCAGCAGGAGAGCGAGAATGGCGAAACTGAAAATATGCAATGATAATGAAACCGTCCTTTACGAGGATGGTTACGTCAACGTCGTTGATCAATTGATCAATGCTGCAACTCCGGGAAGCAGCGCGAATTTTCAGGATTTTATAGACGCCGAGCCCGACGAACGGGCTGACATGCTACAGGCGTTCGCAAAAGTCGGACTGCCGCCACCGGCTGGTGTGCCGGCGTTCGTCGTCACCCAGCAAAAGCTCGACGTACCTGCGGGGCAACCCAAGCAGATCGCGATCGACGGAACCAATTGCAAGATCTTCGCACAAAACGACACAAGGGTTAGGCCCGGCCGGAAAAAGACACGGATCACGATGCCCTTTCCCGATGCTCAGATCACCGACTTCAGCTATCTCGAACCGTATGCGGCGAAGATAGCCGCGCTTTACAGCAACGCCGCGACCCGACCCAAGTGCTACAAGTTCATGTTCGGCGTGATGATGCTGACTCGGTGTCGGTAATCGCCTAGACCAGCAGCGGCACCTGGCTTTCCGCGTCAGGTGTCGTTGCGGCCAGATCGCGCAGATCTGCAGCAAGCAATCGTGGGCGTCCAAATCGCGGTTTGTAGTGGCAAAGTTCGGTCGACAGCGCGCGGAATACCGGGATGCCGATCGCGGGCCGCGTCAAATCCGCGAACCAGAGTCCGACACCGAGTCTGGTGCAAGCCTCGAGGGCCGATGCCAGCGTGATCGGCGCGGTCTCTGTCGTGAAGCACGGGTCATCGCTGGCCAACTCGGCATCCAGCGGCGGCATTGCCAGTGTCGCCTTCTCGATCCACTCCCTCCATTGCGGCGCGGCGTCGGGTTCCGCTTGCGCGACCGCCAGGGAGAACTCCATCTGCAGCATCTCGGTGATCGCGGACATTGCCGCTTCAGCCTGGCTCGGCTTGGCGGCGAAGCCGAGGGCGACGCCACGTCCGTCCGGGGCGGCCGACGCGGCGGCGAAAGCCGGCACGCCGAGGTCGGTCGTGATGTCGAAGACCCTGTTGCGACGATCGCCCCTTCCGGACGCAAGCATGGCGATGGCGGATTGCGCGTCTCCGGATAGCCCCGCGCTGAGCTGCTCGAGCGTCATCGACCGGCGTGCTCGGCGTCCGTACCACCAGCGCGCGGTTGCATCGCGCTCGATCAATTCCAGGAGCGCCGCGAACCTGGCGGCCTCGGCGGTTTCGCCCGCCGCGCAACCATTGCTGTCGGCCACCGCAACCGCGGCTTCGTCGCCTACCTCGCTCCGGCCGATGAAGATGAAATCCGCCGGGGCGAGCTGCGTGGTCTGGTCGAATGCGTTCGTCACCGGGAACCAGTCGATCGCTGCATCAGGATCGAACGCGCGGGGCCGCCAGTCGAATCCGCCATGGTCACGGTTCCAGCCCGCCCGTGCCGCGATCTGCGCCGGCGAAAGGCCGTCCAAGGAACGGATCGGCAGGGCACGGCTGCCCAAGGCCCGGGCGCTCGCTGTGATGAGCGTCTCGTCGCCCCAGGCGCAACACGACATCAGCTCAGCGGCTTCGCCGAGGCAGCTCTGGCGGCAAGCCGCCGCGGTCAGCCCGCGACCGCTCGCGATGCGCCCTGACTCGGGCAAGGCGGCGCGGGGAAGATCTGCGCGCGCACGGTAACGATCGTTGGGCAGCGCGACCGCCAGATGTATGGGTTCCGGCCCGGGCAGCATGACGACGTCGTACAAATCATCCCATTGCATGTGACGCCCGTCATGGTTGCCCAGGATAGTGTTTTATCACATGCGGGGATATGATTGTAATCTTACCGAAACCGGCTCGGCCATGCAGACGCACCCCGAACGCTCGACCCTGAAGGCGGTTCTCTTCGCTGACCTGCATCAGTATAGCCGGCTCGTCGCCCATGACGAGATCAAGACGCTCTCCTTCGTTCAGGATTGCTTTCAGATCTTCAAGGAAGAGTGCAGCCGATCGGAAGGCGAGTTCATCAAGACCACCGGCGACGGCGTCCTGATTCTGTTCGACAGCGCCACGGCCGCCGTCGATTACGCCATGCGGATCCAGGAGCGCTTGCGGGACGCGCGAGCCGGCGGCGAAAATCAACCGCGATTCCGCATCGGACTGCACATGGGCGAAGTCTTCCGGCGCGACGGCGACGCGTTCGGACATGCGGTCAATCTTGCGTCACGCCTGGAGGGTCTCGCGGAGCCCGGGGGAATCTGCGTCTCGCAGGACGTCTACAGCGCCGCACACAAAGGTTCGCAGTTCGAGTTCAGGTTCGGCGGTCGCGCGACTCTGAAGAACATGCCGGAGCCGGTGTCAATCTTTCACGTGGTCGCCGGCACGACACGGCCGCAGGACCGGCCGGATATCCGTCTGATGATCACCACCATCGACGGGCTTTCGATGTTCACCGACAGCGGCGACTCACTGCCGCTGAAATCGGATAAGGCGCGCGCGCTGATCGGTTTCCTGGCGCTCTCCACCCGATCGCAGGAGAGCCAGGACCGGCTGGCGGCGATGCTCTGGCCCGATCGCCCGCTGTCGGAGGCAAGACATGCCTTGACGCGGTGCGTGAGCAAGGTCGAGCAAGTACTCGGTCACGCGAAGTTCGCCGTCTTGAGCCGGCATGGCGATTTTCTGTCGCTCAACTCGGCATGGACTGAAATCGACCTTTTGGCGATCCTGCGCGATCTTGCCTCCGGCAAGGTCAATGAATTGCTGCTGGAGCGCTCGGACTGGTCCGAGGCGATCCTGTTCGGCCTTGAGGACGTCAGCCCGGTCTTCAACAGCTGGCTCAAGGTCAGCCGGCGCAACTGGCAGGACAAGATCGCCGGGCTCCTGGAGGCCATGCTCGAACGGTTCGAGCCCACGGAACTCCAGGTTCGGCTCGCGGCATCTGCGTTGTTGCTTGCGGAGCCTTGCCATGAACGAGCCGCCCAAAGTCTGATGCGGCACTACGCGGCGATCGGAAACCGTTCCGCCGCGTCGCGCGTCTATGATCTCCTGGCGCGGGAGATGCGCGAACGGTTCTCCCTCGAGCCGGGGGCCGATACGACCAGCCTGCTCAAGACTTCGATGACTCCCGCGGAATCGAGCCGATCCCCGGCGGATCCGGTCCTCGGCCGTGCCCGCCGGCCGGCTATTGCGATCGGCGAGTTCGTCGCGCGCATGCCGGCGTTGAGCGATTCCGCATTCGGCTTCCGCGCGGACTTGATCGCCAATCTGTCGCGTTTTCGGGAATGGACGATCCTGGAGGCGCATGAGAACAGCAGCGCGCCAGGTTGCGACTACATTGTTACCGGAACCTGCGCGGAGCATGGGGACCAGACGGAGCTGTTCGTGCTCTTGCGACGGCCGGAATCGGGGCAAATAATCTGGAGCGAGAAGTTTCTGGTTTCCGCGATCTCCTGGAACGAACTTCAACGGAACCTCGTCAGCCGCATTGCGTCCGCGCTGGAGATCTACGTGTCGCACGACCGGCTGACCCGCACCCTGGCGGATCACGCGCATCCGGATGCCTACGACATCTGGGTGAAGGGCGAGCACCTGCTGACTCACTGGAAGGCGGCGGAGGAAGACGCCGCCGCGCTGTTGTTCGAGCAGGTTATTGCCCGCGACCCCAATTTCGCACCGGCATATTCAAGCCTGTCGAGTGTCCTCAGTTCGCGACATCTCACGCGGCCGGGCGTGAAACCCAATCCCGAGACAACGCTGCGCGCGCTCGACCTCGGCAATCGCGCGGTCGAACTCGACCCGTTGAGTGCGCGCGCGCAGCTCAACCTGGCCTGGGTTCTGGCCTTGTACGGGCGCTACAGCCAGGCCGAGGTTCACTATGACCTCGCAGCCGACCTCAATCCCTGCAGCCCGAAGATGCTGATCTCCGCAGCACTTGGACTCGCCTTCATGGGATACGGAGCCACCGCGAAGATGTTGATGGATCGCGCAGTGGCGCTCTCGCCACTGTTGTTGGATTATCAATGGTCCTACGTCGCGACGATCCGGTACATGGTGGGCGATTTTCAGGGCGCCATCGTGGCCGCCGATCGCTCGAACAACCTTATCGCCGACACTCCCGGCTGGTCCGCGGCGGCCTGGCTTCAGCTCGGGCACAAGGACAAGGCGCATGCCGCCGTGTCCACACTCGTTGATCTTGTTGCTACGGATTGGCACGGGGAGACGCCGCCCACTCGGGCGGCGGTGGTGGATTGGTTCTTGGCGGCGTTTCCAATGCAGCGTGATGAAGACCGCGCCCAACTCGCCCGGGTTCGCGAAGTCATCTAAAGATCCGCACTGGCAGGCGGTCGGCGCCAACTCCTGTTGACGCGGTCACAAGCTTATACTATAGTGTGCGCTGTCTGATCCTGCTGCGGATACGCCCTCTCCCTGTAGAGATGGCCCCGCGTCTCGCCGGATCCTGACCGTCTAGCGGACGTCACCCGCGAGAGCGGCCCCGTGCCGTGCCCGATAAGCCGTCGCTGTTCAATCCCGCGGCCCGGGCATTTGAAGCGGACAAGCCATCGACCGTCAGTGCGCCCCACGTTGCGGGCGCGTTCACAGTTGAGGCACACACATGTCCGCCAATCTCATCAACCTCCGCACGATTCAGTTTTCCGACAAGTTCGCGCTGCTCTCGCAGCAGTTCGGCTCGCGCCTGCAGGGCCTGGTCGCCCAGGGCCAGTATCAGGGCAAACAGGCCTCGCCCGTCAACCAGGTGGCGCCGACCGCGGCGGTGGCCGTCACCGAACGCTTCACGCCGATCGACCGGCAGGACGCGGCCTTCGACCGGCGCTGGGTCTTCCCGCTGCCCTTTGAGCATGCGCAACTGGTCGACAAGTTCGATGAGCTGCAAATGCTCGGCGATCCGAAGCCGTCGCTGGTCATGAACGCGGCCAATGCCATGGGCCGCGCGAAGGACGACGTCATCCTCGGCGCCTTCTTCGCCACGGCCAAGACCGGCGAGCTCGCCGCTGGCTCGGTCGCTTTCGGCACGACGTTGACCACCGCCGGCGGGCAGAATGTCTCGGTGAGCCAAGGCGCATCCGCAGCGACCAACCTGACCGTCGCCAAGCTGCGCGAAGTGGTGAAGACCTTCCTCACTAACAACGTCGATCTCGACCGCGAGCAGATCACCGGCGCCCTGAACGCCAAGGCCCATGACTCGCTTCTGGGCGAGATCCAGGTCACCTCGATGGACTACCAGACCAAGCCGGTGCTGGAGGAGGGGCGCATCCGCCGCTTCATGGGCATCAACTTCGTGCTGACCGAGGAAGTGACCGGCAACTGTGCCGGAACCGACGATCTTGCCGGCAGCAGCACCGGGATTCCCTTCTGGGTCAATTCCGGCATGCATCTCGGCGTCTGGATCGACCAGACCACCAATATCACCCAGCGCACCGACCTCAAGCTCCAGCCTTGGCAGATCTACATGGACATGATGATCGGCGCGACCCGCATCGAAGAGAAGAAGGTCGTCCGCGTCTGGTGTCGTTGATCGGCACTCTCTGACGCACACCTGACCCATCCTGCTAAGCCCGGTGCCATTCCGGCGAAAGGACAACTCCCATGGCCGTCAACGCCTATAAGACCGTCTCCATCACCAATCTCGACGCGACGCCGATCCTGCGTGCCAATCCCTGGGTGCATGGCGGCAATTCCAAGCAGTTCGCCGGCACGGTCGAGGCCGTGACCGGCGATTCCATCGGCTCCACCTATCGCTTCTTCCGGGTCGGTTCCTGGATGCGGCCGGTCTCGCTCACCCTGTTCTGTGACGCGCTGACCGGCGGGGCCGCCGATCTCGGACTCTACCGCGCGGCGGCCGATGGCGGTACGGTGGTCAGCGCCGCGCTCTTCGCCTCCGCCCAGTCGATCGCCAGCGCCAACGCGACCGGCATCAACGCGCGCTTCGAAGCGGACGACGTCGCCAATGTCGAGAAGCGGATCTGGGAACTGCTCGGCCTCACCGCCGATCCCAACCTGGAATACGACGTGGCCCTCACCCTGACCGCGGCGATCTCCGCCTCGGGCACGCTCGCCCTCCAGGGCGTGTTCTCGTGGTGATGCCATGGCGATCCAATACATCGGCATCAACCGCGGCCAGCAGAACTCGGACATCGCCTCCGGCACGTCCACGACCGGCCGGCAGATCGAGCTCGCTGTGAACGACGCCGTCGGCATCACCCGCAAGGAGGTGCTCGACAGCCTCGACAAGCTCCGCGACTTCATCGTCAACACCCGCGCGACCCCCTTCGCCCAATAGCGCGGAACTTCCCAGGGATTCGAAATGGCCTCACAGACCTCGATCTGCAACCGGGCGCTCGAATGCCTGGGCGATGCGCCGATCGTCTCGATCGACGACGATACCAAGCAGGCGAAGGCGCTGCGGCGTGTCTACGACATCACCCGCCGCGCCTTCCTCTGCGACCATCCCTGGCATTTCGCCAAGAAGCGGGCGTCGCTGCCGGCCTCCGCCGCGACGCCGGTCTGGGGCTTTACCCGCGGCTTCCCGGTGCCGGCGGATTTCCTCCGCTTGCTCGCGGTCCGCAACGGGCCGGATTTCAGCCTCGAGGCCGATGCCACCGGCTCGCAATGGATCCTGAGCGACGCGTCAGCGCCGCTCGACATCCTCTATCTCTATGACGTGGCCGATGCCGGCCGCTTTCCACCGCATGCGGTCGAGGCCCTGGCGCGCTGGCTGGCCTACGACCTGGCCGAGGACCTGACGCAGTCCAACACCAAGAAGCAGGACGCCGCGCAGGCGCTGGGTGTCGCGCTCACCCGCGCCAAGCGGATCAACGGCATGCAGAAGCAGCCGGAGCCCTATCCGGCTTTCTCCTTCCTGCAGGCCCGCGACCAGTCGCCCCAGTTCCCGATCCTCACCACCAACGGCTGACGCATGGTTAGAGCCAGTCCGAACTTCAACGCCTTCGATGCCGGCGAGTTCGCGCCGATCACCGAGGGTCGCACCGATCTCTCGCGCTATGGGTTCGCCTGCCGGATCCTGGAGAACTTCATTCCGCGCGTGGTGGGGCCGGCCTCGCGGCGGCCGGGCACGTCGTTCATCGCCTCGACGCGCTTTCCCGCCCAGGACGCGCTGCTGGTGCGGTTCGAATATTCCACCGAGCAGGCTTACGTGCTGGAGTTCGGCCATCTCTATGTGCGTTTCTATCGCAATGACGGGCCGCTGCTCGAGGCGAGCAAGCCGATTTCAGGCGCGGCCCAAACCAACCCGGTCGTCCTGACCATCCTCAACCACGGCTATGCCAACGGCGAGGATATCGAGGTCAGCGGCGTTGCCGGCATGACGCAGCTCAACGGCCGGCGGTTCCGCGTCGCCAATGTGAATACCAACACGGTCGAACTTACCGACCAGCATGGCAGCCCGGTCAACGGCACCGGCTATTCGGTCTACACCTCCGGCGGCGCGGCGGCGCGAGTCTACACGCTCACCACCACCTATCAGGAAGGCGATCTCAACCAACTGAAATTCGCGCAGTCGGCCGACATTCTCTACATCGCCCATACCGAATACGTGCCGCGCAAGCTGCAGCGCTACGGCGCCACCAACTGGGTGCTGTCGCAGATCGACTTCCAGGACGGACCCTATCTGCCGGTCAACAATGCGCAGACGACGTTGACGCCGTCGGCGGCCTCCGGGGCTGGGATCACCATCTCTTCCGGGCTCTCGGTGGCGGTAACCGCTGCGGCCAACAACGGCGCCGGCGCCATCCGCATCACCTCGGCCAACCACGGCTGGAAGACCGGCGACAAGATCGACATCAGCGGCATCCTCGGCACCACCGAGGCCAACGCCACCTGGACGGTCTCGCGCGTCAACGCCAACACCTACGACCTCAACGGCTCGGTCTTCGCCAATGCCTATACCAGCGGCGGCACGGCGAAGCCGCATATCTTCGAGCCGACCGATCTCGGCCGCCTGGTCCGCATCCAGCATGCCAGCACCTGGGGCTATGCCAAGATCACCGCTTATTCCAGCGCCGTGTCGGTGACCGCGGACGTCTTGAGCAATTTCGGCGGCACCACGGCGTCGTCGAGCTGGCGGCTCGGCCTCTACAGCCAGGGCGGCGGCTATCCCTCCTGCGTCACCTTCTATGAAGGACGCCTCTTTTGGGGCGGTTGCCCGCTGACCCCGACCCGGGTCGACGGCTCGATGTCGTCGAACTACGAGACCTTCTCGCCTTCATCGACCGCCGCCGTGGTCGCCGACGACAACGCCGTCGCCTATCCGTTGGATTCCGGCGACGTCAACAACGTGCTCTGGATGAAGGACGACGAGAAGGGATTGCTGGTCGGCACCAAGGGCGGCGAATGGGTGGTGCGCGCCAACACCCTCAACGGCGCGCTGACGCCAACCAACGTGAAGGCGACGCGCGCCACCACCTACGGCTCCTACGAGGGCTCGCAGCCGGTCAGGACCGGCAAGGACGTGATCTTCGTGCAGCGGAAGCGGCGCAAGATCCGCAACCTCAACTACACCTACGAAATCGACGGCTTCAACGCCGGCGATCTCACCATCCTCTCCGGCCATATCGGACGCTTGGAGTTCGGCCAGCTCGCCTTCCAGTCGGAGCCCGAGGGCTGGGTCTGGATGACGCGCGGCGACGGTCAGCTTCCGGTGCTGACCTATGACCGCGACGAGCAGAAGATCGGCTGGTCGCGGCAGATCCTCGGCGGCTATCAGGACGCGGCGCGCCGCCGCCCGCCGATCGTGCGCTCCGTCTGCACCATCCCGGATCCCAACGACGCCCGTGACGAGGTCTGGCTAATCGTGCAGCGGATGATCAACGGCCGCATCGAGCGCTATGTCGAGCTCTTCGCGCCGGAATGGGAGAACTCCGACGACCAGGAGCAGGCCTTCTACGTCGACTCCGGCCTGATCTTCGACGGCCGCCAGTCCAAGACCTTGCAGCCCGGCGCCGGCGCCACGGTGAAGGGAACCACCGGCGTCGTCTTCACCGCCGGCGGCGACGTGTTCAAGCCGGCCGATGTCGGCCGTGAGATCTCGATGCGCTGGTTCGACTACACGGCGCTGGATCCGGAGGACCCGGCGGTGCAGGGCGCCTGGATCTCGGCCAAGGCGCGGATCACTGCATTCGGCTCGGCGACGCAGGTCACGGCGACCATTCTCGCCGCCTGGCCCAGTCTGGATGTCGTCCCCGCCAACGGCTGGCGTCTCTCGGCGAGCGCGCTCTCCAATCTCTGGCATCTCGAGGGCGAGACCATTTCGGTCAACGCCGAGGGCGCCACGCATCCCGACATCGTGGTCGTCAACGGCCGCGCGCCGCTGACCCGCGCGGTCGGCTACGCGGTCGCGGGCCTGAAGTTCCATTCGCGGCTCCAGACCATGCGCATCGAGGCCGGCGCCGTCGATGGGACGGCGCAAGGCAAGGTGAAGCGCATCAATGAAGTCACCTTCCGCGTGCTGCAGTCGCTGGGTGGCGAGGCGGGGCCGGACTTCGCCAGCATGGTGCCGCTCAAGTACCGCACCACGTCGATTCCCTTGGGCGAGCCGCCGCCGATCGGCGACGACGACTGCCGCGTCCTTTGGGAGAAGGGCTACGAGACCAAGGGCCGCATCGCGCTGCGCCAATCGGCACCGTTTCCGATGACCGTGATCGCGGTCCTGCCGCAGGTCACGACTTACGACAAGGGTTGACGCGCATGCTGATCGTTCCCTACGCACCGCACCACCTGCAACGTCTCGCCCTGCAGCCGCACCAGGAGCATCTCGGCGTGGCCTTGCGCGAAAGGGGCTGGGCCGAGCGGGTAAGCGACGCGGGTCCATGCTGGACAGCCTTGGTGGATCGAGAGCCGATTGCTTGCGGCGGTTTCCAGGAATGTTGGGAAGGCCGCGCCATCGCTTGGGCGATCCTCGGCGCGGAAGCCGGCCGCCACATGCTCGCACTGACCCGCGCCGCACGCCGCGGATTGCGGCGCCATCCGGCCGTGCGCATCGAGGCTCAGGCGCTGATGGGGTTCGCACCGGCGGCGCGCTGGGCGGAACTGCTCGGTTTCATGCCGGAAGGCGTGCTGCGGCAGTTCCACCAGGGCTGCGACTATCAGGCGTTCGTGTTCCTCAAGGCCGGCGCGGGCGAGCGATCAATCATACATGAACCGATTGATCGACAGCGCCGTGGAATAGGCGACGACGATATTGATCAGGACAACAACCCAGAAGAACGAGCCGCCGAGGTAGAGGGCGGCGAACAGGTTGACAGCAATCGTCGCCACCGGAACCAGAACCCAGTTTCGGCTCGGGATAAAGAAGCCGACGGCGAAGCCGGCCGCCAGGGACAGGATGTAGTTCATCCAGACAATCTCGAAGATCACTCAACCCGGACGCGAGCATCAACATTAGAGCCAAAGGCTCTCGCTGACAAGCGTGGAGCGCAGGCGCCGCGGGAAAGAGCTTACGCATGACTTGGGCTCCCATTGCCATGGCCGCGGTTCAGGCGGTCGGCTCGATCGTCTCCGGCGTTTCGCAGAACGCACAGGCCAAGAGCCAGGCGGGTTACTCCAGAACCAATGCCAGACTCGCCGAGCAGCAGGCGGAGACCCAGGCGCAGGCGATCCGCGAGAAGGCGCGTCGCCTCGCTGGTCAGAATCGCGCGGCGATCGGCGCCTCCGGCGTCGATCTCGCGGGCTCCTATCTCGACGCGCTTGCCGACAGCGACATCAACGCTGAGCTCGATGCGCAAACCGCGCTCTGGAACGGCAAGGTGGAAGCTGCCAACTATCGTGCGCAGGCGAAAGCCTCCAAGAAGGCCGGCGCCAGCGCCCTGGTCGGCGGCTTCTTCGGCGCTGGTACTTCCGCCATCTCCGGCTATGCCAACTGGTACGACGCGAAAGCGCGCGACGACATCAGGGCGAAGCTGGCCGCCCGCGAGGAGGAGCCCAGCTACGGGCCACGCTACCCACAGCGCAATGCCCATAGCGGAGGCTTCTGACATGGCTGAATTTCAGGCCTGGGACCGACAGTTGCTGCCGCAAGCCCGGCCCATAGCACCTCAAAGCGGTCCGAGCCTCGCCGAATCCTTCGGCAAGGGCTTCGCCGATCTCGCCACCGCCGCGTCCGGCGCGATCGAGTCCATCCGCAAGACGGACGAGTGGCACGACGAGAAGGAGTGGGAGGTCATCGACCAGCCGAAAGCGGCTGCCTTGGTCAACGACCTACAGCTGCGCATCGCCGAGCAACTGCCGGAACTGAAAGCAAAGGCCGCGCCGGGGCTCGCCGACTACCCCGATATGATCAACGGCGCTGTTACCCGCACGACGGACGAGGCGCTGAGAGACAATTCCAACCCGCGCTTTCAGCGCTACGTGCGCACACATATGGACGGTTACCGGGTCTCGGCGATCGAATCAGGCGTCAAGGACAGAACCGTGGCCAGGTTCGCGCTCGACGCTGGAGCATTGCACGACCTCGTTAGCGGGCAGGCCTCTCAGGTGGCCGACGACTTTGGCCGGCTCGAATCCGCGACCAAGCTGGTGGATGACATGATCAATGGCAACCAGCATTTCACTGCCGACCAGAAGGCGGAACTCAGCCGCATCAGCAGGGCGGCAATCGTTTCGGCCGGACTGAAGGGTCTAAAGAGGCGGGACCTCGATGCAGCGTTGCAGGAGGTGAGCTCCGGAAAGTATGACAAAGAGTTAGGCATCGATGGCAAACAGGATCTGCTTGCGACCATGGAGCGCGAGCAGAAGCTGCGCGACCTCGAGATAAAAAACGAGCATGAGCAGGCGAATGCGAAATCAAACAGCGACACCCTGGCTGAGCTGGATAGGCAGCTCAATGAGGCCGGGACCAAGGGGACTTATGACGGCATCGCTTTCGACAAGTTGAAGAAAGCCCTGGGCAGCGAGAAGGCAGCATATGATGCACTCGCCGAACTCGCCTTCAGAGCCGATACCCACGCCGACTTGGTCAAAGTCGAAAAGCAGCCGCTTTCTGAAGACCGGATCCTTCTCGATAGCCTTCAAAAGGCGGATGAGGCGCAACATACCGAACGCACTCGGCGCCGGCTGGAGTTGGTCACCGACGCTATTGTAGCCAAGAACAAAGCGATCCAGGCCGACGCGGCGGAATATGCCAGCACGATAAATCCCCACGTACGCGCCGACTGGGATGACGTCCTTTCGAGTGACGCCGCCCCGGAGAAGGTCACAAAGGCCCTCATCTCCACCAAGCAAGAATTGCGCAGACTGGGTGTGTCGGCCGAATCCATGCGGCCGATCCCACTCAGGATTGCCAATGGATTGCAGGACCAGCTTAGGCGGAAGGGCAACGCGTCCAACATTGCTTACCTCCAGCGGAGCTTCGGTACCGACTATCCGCACTTCGTGGCGGCCCTGCCGCCGACCGCGGATCCATACTTTGCGACGGCATTGCTCCTCGAGCCGCATCAGGGGGAGACGCAAGAAATCCTTCTTGCTTTCAGCCGCGATCCAAAGGCGTACGCCGATCTTGAGCGGAATGCGAGTCTGACGAACTCACAGAAAAGCGTTCTCCAGAGCTTCGTCTACGAAGGAATGAAGGACTTCAAGGCGAGCTATGCGGAGCAGCCGGCGGGAAGCACTATCTCAGCCAATCTGGAGAGATCGGTCCAGGCACTCGCCCTGTATCAGGTTTACCACAACCAGAAGAGTCCCGCCGAGGCAGCTGCTATCGCTGCGCAACAGCTCGGTGCCGGCGACTTTGCCTTCCGACAATTCCGCGGTTATGTCTATCGCGTCCCTCGCACGTATGAAGCGGGACTGATCGCGAGCGGCGCTGATGAATACCTGGAGCAGCTGGCCACGCTGCCGCTCGACAATACGGCCGACGCGTACACTCCTCTCGACAGAATTGCGGGTAGCCTGCAGGACCACGGCTTCTGGGTCACCGCGTCCGATGAAAGCGGCCTGGAGCTGCGTTTTTACTCGAAGCATGCGGCCAAGATCGGTGGCAAGCCGATCAAAGTGAGCTGGGCAGAGCTCGCCCGCCTGGGAATGAGCAGGCGCGCGCGGCAAGCCAAAGGATCGCGCACGACGGGTGCCTATTCGCGATGACCCAGTATATCGCGACCTATGGCAATCCCGATCCGCCGCTGCTCTCCGCCCACATTGTCACGCCCATCGACGAGGCGCTGGGCGCCCAGTTCAGCCTGACGTGGATGAAGGGGCCGATATCGCGCCTCGACTTCTACAGCGAACTCAATGAAGCCCAGTTCGGGCGACTGACCGGCGGCGGCCGCTTCGGCAAGCACGAGAAACCGACTTCACGCAAGCTGACACTCCGCGAGGCGGAGGAGCAGGTTCATCAAGCAGGTCTCGATGGGCGGGTCGGGGTCGAAGAGGGCATGCGGCAGGGGAAGCTCGATCTATTGATGGAGCGGAGCCGCGAGGAGATTGAAAACGAGACCCTGGTCGCGCGCGCTGACAGAAGCCTCGGCACTCAACTGATGCTTGGGGCGACTGATCTTGGCGCCGAGTTTGTCGATCCGATCAATCTTGCCACCTTGTTCGTTCCTGGTGTCGGAGAAGAAAAGCTTGGCTATTGGATTGCAAGAGGGACGGCAAGGTTCGGTTCGGCGCTGAGCAGGTTCGCCAAGCGTGCCGGTGTCGGAGCCTACGAAGGGGTGACCGGAACGGCAATCACCGAGCCGCTGGACTATGCGCTGGGTCGAGCCACCGGCGACGACTACGACCTGGCCAGCAGCTTGATGAATGTTGGGCTTGGCGCGGTCGCGGGTGGCGTAGTCCACGCCCTCGGGGGAGTTGGAATCGATCTCTATCGCGGCATGCGTCTGCGCCGCGACCTGAGCCTGGACGCCTTTGGCCGAGTCATTGACGACTCTGCCGGGCGACTGGGTGCGGCAGAGAAGATGGAGCCGTTCGCCGCTGCTGCCGCGGAGCACGATGCGAAGGTCATTCCCGGCTCTGTTGAAGGTGAAACATCACGATTTATCGCGACTGCGTCATCGCTTCCCCCCAACACTTACATGGTGGTGCCAAGCGAGGAGATTGATCTGAGTGATCTTGCTGGAATCAAGCCCGTGCTTCGCGATTATCTCCCCGTTAAGAAATCGGCGACGGAGGAGATTTATCGGATGAATAGTGGCGACCAAATACTTGAATATTCCGTAGCTGAAAGCGCCTCGGAAGGTCGGGAAGTGTTTCTGGTTCGGCGTCTCAAGGCTGATGATCCGAACTATGCCGGCCCTCTCTCTGAGCGAAGGATGGTGGAAGACGCAGAGGCATCGCGGCGGGCCAGCCGGTTGCTCTATATGAAAGCGCCGGAGGAACTCAATCGTGAGCTGACGCATGTGCAAATGTCGGAAGTGGCGAAGCTGAATGCAGTATTTAAAGACGATCCCTTGAAGCTCTATCCGCCGGAAGCCGACGGGGGCTACAAGGTCGAAAACGCTATCGGTACCGCTGTTCACACCGGGTTGGGCGGCTATGCCGATCGCAGCAAGGTTCTGCATCGAGCCTTCAAGTTGGATAAAAAGGTGCCTGATAGCTTCTTGAGCACGGATCACGTCCCGCTGGCTGTCGAAATGAAACCGGAGTCACTCAGCGGGATTCTCAAAGGCAAAGAACAAGCTCTCGGATACCAGGAGACGTTCGGAGTGGAGGGGGTGGTCTTGCTCTATCGGACGGATGTCGTTCAGCCGCACATGGATGCACTGATCCAGAAGGTCATCGGAGCATGGGACGACTACAATCCTCGATGGCGGGAGTTCCTGACGAAAGCCGGAAAGAAGAAGCTGCTGGCCGCTGGCAAAGATCCCAGGCAGTACCTTCCGAAGCGCGGACCTCGGCGGCGTGCATCTAGACCTCGGCCCGATGTTATGGTACAAAAAGTGAACGATAGTCGGAACGGGAGAAACAACCATGACGAGAAGTAAAAAACCCGTGAGCGAGATGACCGACGACGAGATCCGCGCGGCAATCGCCGAGCACGAGCCTGCGCACAACGAGCGGCGTGGCCACGTCCTGATCGATTATCTGCTTCAACGCGGGACCGACGATCTGGCCGCGGGGCTCCAGGCTGCGCTCATCGGAGATCCCGACACTCTCTCGCAAGTCAAAGCCGGAGGGCCGGTGCCCTTCTGGTCGGCAAAGGCACGGCACCACGAGCTGTTGGTGCTCCTGCTGGGCGCCTTGGTTTCGGACCTTGAGAAGAGCAATCTCTATTCGCTTTGGACCAGCGGCGGGCCGAATTTCGACCGAGCTGTCGCCCGTGCACTCTGGCAGCTTGCCGGTGCGAATCATCCTGCGAACGCGAACGGCCATCCTCCGGCGCAAGCTGTCGCGATGGCGGAAATCATTGCGAACTATGTCAGGATCGCGCGCAATGTGCAGAACAAGGAAGGCGGCTATCGCCATGCCTATCCTGGCGAGTTGATCGGCGGAAGCCACGACAGCTTGAAGCTCAAGCGGGCAGGCAAGGAGAGCTGGATCTCATTCATCGAGCCCCTGCTCGACGATCGGACATTCGAGCATATCCGTCGCGATGTATTTCTCGATCTCGCGTTCGACAGCATCGGCTTATATCAGGATGACCCGAGACTTCTCCTCTATTTCAAAGATGCCGATAGCTGGATCGAATACAACCTGCGCTTCGGCTTGGTAACATTGCGCGATGCTGTGGTTGCCGGACTCGAACGCGCCACGCGGCGCGCGGGTCTCACCGCCGTGCTCGGTACGCAGCCGGCCGAGGTTTTGAACGGCGTTCTCCGCGCATTTGAGCAGGAAACCAAGAAGACGTTCGATCCGCGGGTGAGCATGCTGCTTCACGGTACCCTGTCCGGTCTGGCGCCGATTTGGCCCGGTCATCTCGATGCGCAGACCGAACGCGAGATTACGGCTGCAGCACGCCAGAATCTGGTGGATCTTGGCGAGGCGTTGTTCCCGGAGCTCGAGGACATGCCGGCGTTCAGCGCGGATGTGCCGTTCGATGGAACCACCTTGTTCGATGCGATCGATGCGCAGCTCGGAAAGTTCATCGCCGGCGCCGGTGTAGACGCGCCAGAGCAACGGCCCGATTTCGCTCTCGGGGTAGGCATGTTCAGCACGGCCTTCAACGCAGCGCTGGCGGATCGTTTTGTTTCGCTGGATAGCCCGCCCGGCAGGGCGGCGGAGCTCTTGCGCCAGTTCCTGAAGCTCAATGTCGTGTTTTGGTGGACGGAAGTGACGCGGCGCGCCTCGCATATGGCGCTCAGCGCATTCCTGGGCGAAAAGATGCGAGTGGGCTTCTCTAAAATCGATCCGGCTTTCGCCGCCACGCTATCGCAATACGGTCTCGATGCCGGGAAGTGGGAGGTGGTCCGAGCAATATTCGGGGTCGTGCGCCTCGATACACCGCCGTCCGAAGCGGTATTGAGGGAGGCGCGCAGCGGGACGGACGCATGGCTGGGCGATCGGATCGTTGTTGCATCGCTTGGTATCGAAGAGGAAGCTCACCGCCGCTTCATGCGAGGCGTGGCGGATTTTACGGCCGAAGGCGAATTGCTCCGCTTCCTCGCGCAGTTTCGCCAGTTTCGCGCGCCCTTCTTGCCCAAGGCACATGGCAAAGCCGAGGTGCGCGAGGCCGATCGGGCCATGCATGAGGCGATGGCGGAGGGCGATGGACTTCCGGCTCTTGCAAGCCTCCTCACGTGGACCGTGCTTTTTGCACGGCTGAAACAGTTAAGTTTCGATTTCATCCGTGACGGGGCATCCACGCCGCCAGAAGCAAAAAAGGGAGATGATGAAGAGGACGATGATGCACCTTGGTTCGAAGCGGCGATGGCCGGCGGCGCGCTGGGGCTTTGCGCCGATCTCCTATTCGGCGATACGACGGGCCTGAAATCGACGCCGCTTTCCGCCGTGACGGAAATACTCAATCCCGCATTCGCGTCGGCGCTCCGTATTTGGCGTCAGGCGAGAAACGGCGATGACATGCGCGCCGCTTTGGCTGAGTGGGCCAAAGGACAGGGTAGTGCTCTCGATAGGCTGCAGGTGACGCGCCGGGTGCTCAACACAGCATTGCTCCATCAGCTGCAAGACATGATGTCGCCTGGCTACTTGCAGCGCGCAGTGAAGGATATGTAGCACGCGCCAAGAATGCGTATTCGAGCATGCCAGGCGTTGGAGATCCGTCGGATTCAAGCATATCGCAAGTATGGAAAACCCCGGGTTCAGCATGAAACTCACGGGTGTCCATCTCTGCGCCCAGGACTTCCGCTTCAAAGCCATGTGACCACACAAGTAGTCCAAGAGGTCCGGGACGCGCCAACACGGCTTGCCAAAATAATCCTGGATTTTCCCCAAAACTAACACTATAGTGTGGTCACGCTGAGCCCTGTGCTCTGCCTCTCTATCGCCCATGGGAACCCAAGAGGTCCAGGCATGACCGTCTCCAGTACCATCAACCGCGAGCAATACGCGACCAACGGCGTCACCACCGCCTTCACCATCCACTTCCCCTTCTTCAACGATACCGACGTGAAGGCGATCTTCGTCGATGCATTGGGCAACGCGACGCCCCTCGCGCTGAATGCCGATTATTCGCTGATCGGCGGCGGCGGTGCGGGCGGATCGCTGGTCGCCACGGTGCCGCCGGCGACCGGCGGCACGCTCACGATCTATCGCGAGATCCCGTTCACGCAGGAAGACGACTATGTCGAGGATGATCCGCTGCCGGCGGACACGCTGGAAGGCGGCTTCGATCGCGCCGTCATGCGCGACCAGCAGCTGAAGGACGGGCAGGATCGGGCGCTGACCTTTCCGGTGACGATCGCGCCCGGCGTCTCCGCTGTGCTGCCGGATCCGCTCGGCGGCAGGCTGCTCGGCTGGTCGGCCGACGGCCTCGCGCTCGAGAACAAGGACGTGGCGCTGCAGGGTGCCGTCACCAACGCGACCGAGGCGCAGGCCGGCATCGCCCGGATCGCCACCCAGGCGCTGGTCGATGGCGGCACCAACGACAGCGACTTCATCACCGCCCGCAAGCTCGCGAACTCCGCCCTCGCCGCGACGCTCGCCGCGAACACGGCGCTGCTCTCCCAGCTCCAGATCGCCACGCGCCTCGCGCAATTCACCCTCAGCCGATGAAGGGAATGACCCCATGACGCTTCTCAACCATAACCCGGTCTACGGTGCGACGCAGAAGACCGCCAGCGCCAAGGTGAGCAGTGCCACCGCCATCGCCAACACCGATCTCGACGATACACCGACGGGGACGGCGCTGCTGATGACGGCGCCGGCCGGCGGCTGCGCCGTGACCCGCCTCTCCGCGCAGCTGGTCGAGCCCAACCTCGCCACCGCCTGCCAGCTCAATCTCTATCTCTCGAAGGACGGCGGCACGACCATGCGACGCCTGCGGAGCATTGCCCACGCGGCTTACACCTGGGCCGTGACCACGGCGCCGGCGGCGGATGACTTCGCCTACAGCGAGACCGCGCCGCTGCGCCTGGAAGCCAGTGACCGGCTCTATGCGCAGGTTCGTGCCGGCTCCGCGGTCACCGACGCCTTCGCATTCGTCGCCGAATATGCCGAGCTGGTGCCGGATGCCTAGTCCATCGCCCGCCCGGCCGCCGCTGATCGCACGGCCCTATCCGGTGCGCGGCACCAATGCGCGCTCGGGTCTGCCGCCATTCATTGCACCCGGCCGCGGTGCCGCGCAGGCGCCGAAGCCGATCACCGACTACGCGCATATTCTCGGCCAAGGCAACCGCACGGGCCTCATCACCGTCAGCGGCAGCTTCACACCGGACGGCGGCACCTTCGACAACCTGGTGGACGGCAGCACGGCGGTTGGCTCCGGCGATGCGATCGACATGCCCGGGACCGGCGGCACCGCGATTGCCGATGGCGACCACATCCTGTTCGATTTCGGTGTCCCGGTCTTCGTCGAGGAGATCAGCATCGACTTCAAGACCGGCGCCAACATGGGGGCCTGGGGCTGGTGGGCCGGCCCCGACCTCGGCAACTGGAGCCGCTTCGGCGGCAACACTTGGAATGCCGACACTCTGGTGACACCCGTCTTCGGCTATCCCTTTGCCGGCCTGCGCTACGGCAAGTGGATGAAGGAGGGCGCCGGCGTGAACTTCACCAACAACTGGCTGACCGAGTTCACCTTCAAGATCGCCTATGGCAATCCCGCCTGACCGGAGCAAGCGATGACGCCTGAGTTCTGGATCCAGCTGGCGACCCTGGTGCTCGGCGGCGCCGGCTCGCTCGGCACGGTCTACGGCGTGCTGAACAACCGCATCTCTGGCTCCGCCGCCAAGCTGCATGAACGGATCGACCGCGCCGAGGCGGCCGACGCCGAGCTCCGGCGCGACTACGTGCGGCGCGATGACCTGCGCGAGGACATCCACCGCCTCGAGCGCGGGCAGGAAGTGATGACGGCGAAAGTCGACCAGATGATCAGCAACCTGGTGCCGGTCCTCGCGCGCCTCGCCGAGGCGGCGATCTCGATGAGCGGCAAACAGCCATGAAAGGATTCCCTGAATGCTTTCGATCTTCCTGGCGCAGCTGGCTTCGCTGGCTGCCAATCTCGCCTTTGCTTTCGCGGCCATTCTTGGATGGTGGGGCGCGTTGCGTTTCCTCGACGTGCTCGCCGGTGGCTGGACCCATTTCAAAGGGCAGGGCGGTCCGCTGGCACTCATCCTCACCGATCCTCGTGCTGCCGCTGACTATTATGGCAAGCGCAATATCGGCGCCGCCCTGCTGGTCGGACTCGTTCTCGCCACGGTTCGATTCTGAGTTCCAGCGCGCGGTGACACACTGGCTCCCGAACGGCCCCGATTGGCGCTGGGCCAAGGCGCAGGGCGTTCAGGAAAGCCGCCTCGATCCCGCCGCCGTCTCGCCGGTCGGCGCCCGCGGCGTCATGCAGGTGATGCCGGGAACCTGGTCGGAGATCCAGAGGGCCATGGGCTGGCGCGGCATCTCCCCGCATTCGGCGCCGCACAACATCTTCGGCGGCGTCTGGTTTCAGGCGCGCATGGCCCGGATCTGGTCCGGCCGCGATCGAACGTTGATGGAAGCCTATGACCTCGGCCTTGCCAGCTACAATGCCGGCGCCGGCACGATCCTCAAGGCGCAGGCGGTCTGCGGCGATGCCAGGCTCTGGCCGGCGATTGCACCTTGCCTCGCCGCCGTGAGCGGGCCGGCGAATGCGCGCCAGACCACCGACTATCTGCGTCGCATCGCGCGCTGGCGCGGCATGATGGAGGCGGAATGATGTTCGGCCTCTCGAGCATCAGGCTCTACGTCTTCCTCGGCATGGCACTGGCGACCGTCCTGCTCGGCGCGACCACAGCCGTTCTCTGGTCGCGCCTCGACGCTAAAGAAGCGGCGATCGCCAGCCTCACGCAACAGCGCGACCTCGCCGCCGCCGATGCCGCGCGCTGGCAGGGTGCCGCCGCGGAGCGCGCCGGCGTGATCGAGCGTCAGGCGCAGAGCTTGCGCCGCCTGGAAAGCGACGGCCAGGCGGCGCGCGCCATCGCCGCCTCCCATGCCGACCAGGCGGCGCAGCGGATCGCCGTGCTCGAAGCGAAGATCTCTCACCTGAAGGAGGCCGCCCATGCGAGGCCCGACGACGTTCGTCTGCTTGGTCCTATCGTGCGCGACGCTCTGCCAAGCCTGCAGCAGTGACGCTTACCGCCCGGTGCCGCTTCCGCCGCCGGTCGAGATCGTGACGGTTTATCGCGATCTCCCGGATGCGCTGCTCGCACCCTGTGCCAAGCCGAGCTGGACTCCGGCGGAGATTGAGACCGATGTCGATCTCCTCGGCCTCACCGCGCGCATGCAGGACGCGCTCGGCCGCTGCGCCGATCAGGTCGAGGGCATCCGCGCGGTCTATCAGCAGGCGGGACCTTGACACAAAACCATGCGCGTATGCGGGTTAGTCTTCGGCGAGAGGAAATCTCGTGCCCCTTGAATATCCAAGCGGCGCGATCAAGATAGAAATCCACCTCTCCCGCTGACAGGAATCCCCGCACATGCCGACCCTGTTTGACCCGATTGAGCTTGGGGCCATTCATGCGCCCAACCGCATCCTGATGGCGCCGCTCACCCGCGGCCGCGCTACCCGCGATCATGTCCCCACGCCGATCATGGGTGAATACTACGCACAGCGAGCGAGCGCCGGCCTCATCATCTCCGAGGCGACCGGCATCAGCCGCCAAGGTCTCGGCTGGGCCTATGCGCCCGGACTCTGGACCGAAGCGCAGATCGAGGGCTGGAAACCGGTGGTCGCCGCCGTGCACCAGACGGGTGGCCGCATCTTCGCCCAGCTCTGGCATATGGGCCGGATCGTTCATCCGAACTTCCTCGGCGGCGCCAAAGCGGTCTCGGCTTCCGCGACCACCGCGCCCGGCGAGATCCGGACCTATGAAGGCAAGGTGCCCCATGCCGAGGCACGCGCCCTGGAGCAAGACGAAATCCCCGGCGTGGTCGAGGACTATCGCAAGGCGGCGCGGAACGCGCTCGCCGCCGGCTTCGACGGCGTGCAGCTCCATGCCGCCAACGGCTACTTGATCGACCAGTTTCTGCGCGACGGCACCAACAAACGGACCGATGCCTATGGTGGACCGCTCGAGAACCGCATCCGCCTGTTGAAGGAGGCGACCCAGGCATTGGTCGAGATCGTGGGCGCCGAGCGCACGGCGGTGCGCCTTTCTCCGAATGACGATCCGCAGGGCTGCGGCGATTCCAATTCGGAGGCTCTGTTCCTCGCCGCAGTGACCGCCCTCAACGATTTCAATCTCGCCTTCCTGGAGATGCGGGCCTCGCGACCGGAGAGCACCTTCCGCCCGGGCACGCGCGATCTCGTGCCGCAGATCCGCAAGGCCTATCGCGGCAAGCTGATCATCAACTCCGACTATCACCTCGAGGATGCGAGCGCGGCACTCGCCTCGGGCCGCGCCGATGCAATCGCCTTCGGTCGCACCTTCCTCGCCAATCCCGATCTGGTCGCCCGGCTGAAGGCCAACGCGCCGTTGAACCCGGCGAACCCCGAAACGTTTTACACCCAAGGGGCGGAAGGCTATACCGACTACCCGACGCTCGACCGCGTCGCCGCCGCACAGTAGACCAGATCACCGAACACCAGATCACCACGGCCAAATCATGAATCACTATCTGCGCATGGCCGTGGTGCTGGGTCTCATCACCGCGGTCGGTCCCTTCGCCGTCGATATGTATCTGCCGGCGCTGCCCACGATCGGCGCCAGCCTGAACGCGAGCACGGCCGGCGTCCAGGCCAGTCTCTTGTCCTTCTTCATCGTGTTCGGCGTCTGCCAGCTGTTCTACGGTCCGCTCGCGGATATCTTCGGCCGCAAGCTGCCGATTTATGCCGGCTTGGTGCTGTTTGCGATCGGCAGCGTCGGCTGCGCGCTCGCCCCCGACATAGAGACCTTGATCGCATTCCGTGTCGTGCAGGCTTTCGGCTCCTGCGCCGGCATGGTGGTGCCGCGGGCGATCGTGCGCGATCTCCACACCGGTCATGAGGCGACCCGGCTGATGTCGCTCCTGCTGCTGGTGATGAGCGTCTCACCGATCATGGCGCCGCTGTTCGGCAGCGGCGTCATCGCCGTCATCGGCTGGCGCGGCGTGTTCTGGGCGCTGACCGTGGCGGCGCTGATCGCCATCCTGCTCGCCGTCATCGCGCTCGAGGAGACGCGGCCGCACGAGGCCCGCCGCGGCAGCAGCTGGGGCGGCGCCTTCCGCGCCTATATCCATCTCATGCAGGACAGGAGCTTCGTCGGGCTCTCGATGGTCGGCGCCTTCGGACTCTCGGCCTTCTTCGTCTATCTCGGTAATTCGCCCTTCGTGCTGAAAGAGCAATACGGGCTTTCGGAGTGGGGCTTCAGCCTCTGTTTCTCCCTGAACGCCGCATCCTTCTTCGGCTTCAGCCAGCTCACCGGCACCCTGACCAAGCGCTTCGGCCTTGTACCGGTCGTCCGGGCCGCGGTCGCCGGCATGGCGGTGGCGATGACGATCCTGGCGGCGGTCATGCTGTCCGGCTTCGACAGCCTGCCGGTGATGATCGTCGGCCTCTTCATGGGCTACGGATTTCTGGGCCTGGTTTTGCCGACCGCCGGCGTGCTCTCCCTGGAGCATCACGGATCGATCGCCGGCGCGGCTTCGGCGCTGGGCGGCGCGCTCGGCATGATGACCGGGGCCGTCATCATGTCCCTCGGCGGTCTCTTCGCCGAGGCCGGTGCCAAGCCGATGGTCGCCCTGATCGCCCTCTGCGCGATCCTGGCCTGCGCCACCACCTTCATCACCTTGCGGAAACCGCAAGCCGGCGGCTTGGCGCGCGCTACTCGTTGACCAGGAATACGACGTAGCCGCGGAACCAGGGATTACCGGCGAGGTGATCCGGCGCTTCCCAGTCGCCGCCCTGCAGCAGGGCGATGCGGAACGGAAGCTCCAGCCGCTGTAGCGCTGCGAGATAGCCGGCATAGCCCGGGATCACGCGCCGCCCCTGATAGATCTGCAGCACGACCTCATCGACCACGCCGCCGAGCGCCGCGAGACCGGCCGGATCGCCGTTGCTGCTCCAGTCGAGCAGGCCGGTGATGGAGAGGCGGGTATCGTTCGGCAGGCGCTTCCTCAGGTCGGCGAGGAAAGCGGCGTAGTTCTCGAGATGCCGCGTGCCCGCGTCGAAATCGATCTGCAGTCCGACGACCTTGTTTCCAGCGGCGCGCCAGCGCGCGAGCGTCGCCAGCACCTGCTTATAGACTTCGTCGGGCCAGTCGAGCGTCTCGACGCGCACCACCATCCAGACATCGGCATTGGCCACACGCGGCAGAGCAGGGCGCTGGGAGACCAGCCGGACTGGATCGCTACCACCGACCTGGCCTTGCAGCAGATAGAGGCTGCGCGCCTCGGCCAGCACCGACTGCGGTTTCACGCCGGCCCAGAGGAAGAAGGCGTCGTAGTCGGCGGCGTCGGTCGGCGCCGCCAAGGCAGGCGATGCCAGCACGATCATCAATGCCGCCAGGATGGCGCGCATCGGCGTTACCAGTAACCCTCCAGCTGTTTTGCCCATTTCGAACTGGCATAGCGCTTCTTCAGCTCGCGGAACCAGGCCTTGCGCTGCTCCTCCGGCACGTCCTCGCCGCCGCAGGAATTGATCTGCGCCGGCGCGTAGCAGCGCACCGCGCGGTAGAGCGCATAGGCCTTGTCCTCGGGCGGCGTCTTGCTGCTCTTGATCAGCGACTTGTAGACGTCGAACCGCGCATAGGGCTCGCCCTCGAACAGCGACTTCGTCCCGCCGAGCTGGTCTGCCTCTGGCTGCCAGTCGAGCTGGTTCTGGTCGAACCCGTTCGCCCGCATGAAATCGGCGAGGCAGAGCAGCGGCTTCGGCGCCTTCGGATTCTTGGCGAGCTTCGCCGCCGTCTCTTTAAGCGGTCCGCAGCCGTAGTCGCCCAGCGTCGTCGTCTGGGTGAAGATGCCGAGCGGCGCCGGCTCGCTGGTGCTCAAGCCCCCGGTATAGCCTTCGACCGGCGCATCGGCGCGGACCAGCGCAAGATCCTTCACGAAGTCGGCATAGTGACCGCGCGTCACCTCCTTGTAGAGCAGCACGTAGAGCGCGGTGTCGCGCTCGTGCTGCGGCAGGGTTTCGTCCTTGGCCTGGCGCCGCAGGAGATCCGCATCGGCGATCTTGCGGAGCAGGATCTCGCGCATGCTGGCATTGGTGACCTTGGAATCCGCCGCGAACACTTTGTCGAGCGCGCCGCTACGCTCGTCATGCATCGCCAGAGCCAGCTCGACGGCCGGCCGTTGCATCGGCTGGGTCGCGGCCGGCAGCAGCGCCAGCCAATGGTCGCGCGCACCGACATCCTTCTGCGCTTCGAGCGCCATGCCACGCAGCATTTGCCGGCTGAATTCGCAATAGCTGAGCGGCGCCTGCGCCGTCACGGCCGGGATCGCGGCCAAAACCGCCTCGGGCTTGTTCCCGATATAGAAGTCGTGGGCGGCCAGGAGGTATTCAAAGAGCGCGGGATTTGATGCAAAGCGCGCACGCTGCGCCTCGATCTCGGCGCGCTCGAGCTGCTTGCCGCCACTGCGCATGCGTCGCAGATCCTCGACCGCGAGCAGGATCGGCTCCTTGGCCGGGTTTTCGCCAAACAGAAGCTTGTTGTCGACTTCGTCCAGCAGCGCGATGTCCCCAGGCCCGCCAGGGCCGGAGGATGCCGGGGCTGCCAGCATCTCCCCATAGGCGCCTTCCAGCAGGTCGGCGCGCCGGCCGAGCCAGTAGACCCGGCGCAGCAAGCCTTTCGCCGAGACGGCATAGGCACCCTGCGGATAGGCGCCGAGATAATCGCGAAACGCGGCGTCTGCCGCGTCGATCGACTGCGGATTGATGGGCTCATCCTTCCGATAGCCGTATTCGTCGAAGGCATCGATCTGCACCCGGTTCACCTCGACGCGGGCCAGCATGTAGCGCGCGGTCTCGGCCAGCCAGGGCTGGGCAACCGAAGTGAGACCGGAGAACTGCGTCTTCGCCGCATCGTAATCGCCGTCATAGAAAGCCTGTGCGCCCTGGAGATAGGCGGCGAAGCTCTGGCCGAGCGGCGACTGCACCGCTTGCAGCGCTTCCGCCAGCGCCGCACCGCCGGCAGGCGCCGCCGCGCAATCCGGGTGCAGGCCCTGGCGCGCGGCGATGAGGGTCGCGCGCTCGGCTTCCGGAATTTCGGTGGCGGCATTCACCTGCGCGACGAAGGCGGCGGTGCCGGCTTCGTTGCTGCGGCAGCGCGAGCCCTCGCCATAGGCGTATTCGTCGTTGCCCTCCTCATCGGCCGGCGCGAGCGTGAAGCGGTGGGCGAAGAGCGGCCATTCGGCGAAGGGGTCGGGCGTCCCGGTGCCCGCCGGCGCCTCGATGGCCTTGCCGCGCTGGTCGAGCAGGAGCAGCAGCAGGTTCACCCGCGTGTCGTTGCCGGGCCCGAGAATCGCTGTGTCGTCGCATCCGGTCAGGTCGCGGTGCACCAGGGTCCATGACGGCTCGCACCACATGTCGAAGCTGGCCGCCGCCGGGCGATGCCAAAGCGCCGACGCAAGCAGCAGGACAGAAAAGCCGAACAGCCGGATCATCGCGCATGCCCCCGATCGCCAATGCCGGAGGACTTTGGTCGGCCGCTTAATCTCCGTCAACCGCGGCGCGTGTGATCCTCGTCATCCGGCTGCGCGGCCTCGGCGTCGAAGCCGCTGCGGGCGCTGTAGAACGAGAGCGCGAACAGCCCGCCACCGAGCAGAAAGGTGAAGAAAGCTCCGAGGACCACGGCGGCGGCGAGATGGAAGGTGACCGGCCCGGTCGCCGCCAGCATAGCCACGGCCAGGCCCGCGACAATCAGACCGGCGACTGCGATCCAGATCAGGCGCAGCTTCAAGGCTGCGGTGAGGGCGGCTCGGTCCGGGTCCATGCAGCGCCAATGGAAGACAATCGGGAGAGTTCCGGCGGTCCCAAGCCGATCTTGCGCCGCCGCGAACTGTCACATTCAGCCTATCACAAGCGACGCGGTTTTCGCTGCACTGCGGGAGAGGTCTATTTCTCGTACAAATACCCGGAATGGGCTCTTGACGTGCCCCGCTTGGGCGAAATACTTCAAGGTCTTAAAATCGGTTAAAGCACCCCTGCCAGAAAGCATCCCATGTCCAGCAAGAAGGCCAACGGTCACGACACGGCGGCGCGCAAGCTGCGGTCGCGCGCCTGGTTCGACAATCCCGACAACGTCGACATGACGGCGCTCTATCTCGAGCGCTATCTGAACTACGGCTTCACCCTGGATGAGTTGCAAGGCGGCAAGCCGATCATCGGCATCGCCCAGACCGGCTCCGACCTTTCGCCCTGCAACCGCCACCATATCGAGTTGGCGAAGCGGGTTCGCGAAGGCATCCGCGAGGCGGGCGGCATATGCATCGAGTTCCCGGTACATCCGATCCAGGAGACCGGCAAGCGGCCGACCGCGATGCTCGACCGCAACCTCTCCTATCTCGGCCTCGTCGAGGTGCTCTACGGCTATCCGTTGGACGGGGTGGTACTGACCATCGGCTGCGACAAGACGACGCCCGCCATGCTGATGGGCGCCGCGACGGTCAATATCCCGGCGATCGCGCTGTCTGTTGGACCTATGCTGAACGGCTGGTTCAAGGGCGAGCGCACCGGGTCCGGCACCGTCGTCTGGAAGGCGCGCGAACTGCTGGCGACCGGCGAACTCGACTACAAGGGCTTCATCGAGCTGGTGGCTTCCTCGGCGCCGTCCACCGGCTATTGCAACACCATGGGCACGGCGACCACCATGAACTCGCTGGCCGAGGCACTGGGCATGCAGCTCCCCGGCTCGGCGGCGATCCCGGCGCCCTACCGCGAGCGCCAGCAGATGGCCTATGAAACCGGCCGTCGCATCGTCGAGATGGTGAAGGAGGACCTGAAGCCCTCCGACATCATGACCAAGAAGGCCTTCATCAACGCGATCCGGGTCAATTCCGCGATCGGCGGCTCGACCAACGCGCCGATCCACCTCAATGCCATCGCCCGCCATCTCGGTGTCCGGCTTGATGTCGAGGATTGGCAGACCTATGGCCGCGACATCCCGCTGATCGTGAACCTGCAGCCCGCCGGCGAGTATCTCGGCGAGGACTATCACCACGCGGGCGGCGTGCCGGCGGTGGTGGCCGAGCTGATGAAGCAGGGCCTGATCGAAGAAGAAGCGCAGACCGTCAACGGCAAGACCATCGGCGACAACTGCCGCGGCGCCAAGATCGTCGATCCGAACGTCATCAAGACCTTCGACAATCCGCTGAAGAAAGCCGCCGGCTTCGTCGCGCTGAAGGGCAACATCTTCGACAGCGGCATTATGAAGATCAGCGTGATTTCCGACGAGTTCCGCAAGCGCTATCTCTCGAATCCGAAGGACCCCGATGCCTTCGAGGTGACTTGCTTCGTGTTCGACGGGCCGGAGGATTATCACCACCGAATCGATGACCCGAAGCTCGGCATCACGGCGGATTCCATCCTGGTGATCCGCGGCGCCGGGCCGATCGGCTATCCGGGCGCTGCCGAGGTGGTGAACATGCGGGCCCCCGCCTACCTCATCAAGCAGGGCGTCCATTCGCTGCCGACGATGGGCGACGGGCGGCAGTCCGGCACCTCGGGCTCGCCGTCGATCTTGAACTGCGCACCGGAAGCGGCCGCGGGCGGCAACCTCGCAATCCTGAAGAACGGCGACAAGATCCGCGTCGATCTCAAGAACAGCAAGGTCGACGTCCTGATCTCCGAAGCCGAGATCAAGAGCCGTCGCCAGGCCCTGCTCGATGCCGGCGGTTACAAATACCCGGCCCACCAGACGCCTTGGCAGGAGATCCAGCGCGGCATCGTCGCCCAGCTCGACCAGGGCATGGTCCTGGAGCCGGCGATCAAAT
Organism: Dongia sp. agr-C8; assembly: GCF_054658695.1. Taxonomy (NCBI): domain Bacteria; kingdom Pseudomonadati; phylum Pseudomonadota; class Alphaproteobacteria; order Rhodospirillales; family Dongiaceae; genus Dongia; species Dongia sp. agr-C8. Next base: position 790,410 of record NZ_BAAGHZ010000002.1, on the reverse strand, counting down.
ACCAGAAGGTCGCCCAGGAAAAAGGCCTGCCCCGCGACAATCACTGAGGCCGCGAAGCAGGGGTTCTTCAAACGGGGTCGGGCTGGTTGCCCGGCCCCGTTTTGTCTCCGAATAGCCGGCGCCCCCGATTCGACCCGCCGATCCGGCAACAAATCGCCGCGGCAATTGGCTAAGATGCCCCTCAGGTGCGGCTTCCTGACACCACTCTTGCGGGCTTTTTCCCTTTTGTCTGGATGGCTTAGGCAGTAAGAAGTGCATGGCAAACCGGGGTTCGGCTCGGTAGAGTCACTTAGTGCCCGAACCCGGCTGCGCCGCTCGGGGAGAGACTGCGGTGTACTTGTTCAACGATTCCGGGTTGCGTTCTCGGCAGGATGAATAGACTCCTCTATCTACCGATGGAAATTGCCTCACGGGAGCTGGACTCCCGGCTGCTGCTTTCCGTCATCGCCCTGACCTACGGATTCGAAGTCGTCATCGGCCAGAAATGGCTGATCGAGAGCAATATTCGCCGGATGCCCGGCGGCATCTATCTTTCCAAGACCATGACGCGCCGCGATGCCGAGAGCCTTGCCAAGGCGCGCGCACGTGGTTATTTCCCGGCGGCGATCGACGAGGAAATGCCGGGCCTGGTGACCAAGCCCGAGGAATTGCGCTGGATCGCACCCGAGGCTGTCGAACAGAGCGAAGCGATCTTCATCGCCGGCGAGGGCAATACCCAGTCCTTCATGGCCCGCTTCCCGGCCGCCAAGGCCAAGGTTCATATGGCGCTCAACCCGCGCTGGGACCTGCTGCGCAGCACCTTACGCTCGATGTTCGACGAGGAAGTTGCGCAGATCCGCGGTGCGTATGGCGATTTCATCCTGGTCAACACCAACCAGGGCTTCACCAATTCCGAGAAGGGCAGCAAGGACGACATCCTCAGGGAGCAGGTCCGGCTCGGCAAGATCGATCCCGCCAACACCGAGCACATGGCCTATGTGAACTCGATCGTCGAGATGGAGAACGCGAACAAGGCGGCGGTCATCGAGGTCGTGGCCGGTCTCCGGAAGGCACATCCCGATCGCACCCTGGTCATCCGCCCGCACCCGAGCGAGCGCATTGCGACCTGGACCGAGGCTTTCCCCGGCGATGCGAGGATCAAGGTGATCCGCGAAGGCTCCGCCGTGCCTTGGATCCTGGCTTCGACGCTGCTGGTGCACACCAATTGCACGACCGGCACCGAGGCGATCGCGCTCGGCAAGCCGGCGATCTGCGTGATGCCGCTCGATAACGCCATCTGCCAGCGCTATCTCTCCAATCGCGTCAATCCGGTGGCGCGCTCGGTCGAGGAGACGTTGGCGCTGGCCGAGCGCATCCTGTCGGGCAGCGTCGCCAGTCTCTACACGCCGCAGATGGTCGATACCTTCCACCATGCCATGTCGTTCGAGGACGACCGGCTGGGCGCGCAGATCATCATCGAGCAGCTGGTCAATGCCGTTGAGCGCCGCGAGGCCTTCAGCGCGCCCGGCAGCGCCAGCTCCTGGCGCCCGGACCAGAACTACCGCTGGCACATCCCGGACAAGAATGTGCGCGCCGAGCTCTTTCCAAGCCTCGATCGCGAGGCGGTGGTGCGACGGCTGCAGAAGATCGCCAAGGCGCTCGGCATCGACCTCATGCCCGAGGTCGAGTATTGCGGCAGCAAGGTGCTGCTGATCAGCAACCACCGCATGGCGCCCTTTGTCCGGTTCCGCCGTTCGCTGGCCGGCGCCTTCTACGACTTCCGCACGGGGACGTGACGCCGGACCGGCGTCGCTGTATCTGAAGCTCCATGACCAAGACCGTCGCCATCATCCAGGCGCGTTTCGGTTCGACGCGACTGCCGGGAAAGGTGCTGAAGCCGCTGGGGAAGGGCGTCGTGCTCGACCACGCGATCCGGCGTTGCCGCGCCATTCCCTCGGTGGACGCGGTGGTGATCGCGACCACCGAACGCAAAGAAGACGGCGCCATCGTCGCTGCGGCGGAGCGGGCCGGCGCGCTGGTGCATCGCGGCTCGGCCGAGGATGTGCTGTCCCGCTATGCTGGCGCGGCGAAATTGGCGGAAGCCGATGTCGTGCTGCGCGTCACCAGCGACTGCCCGCTGATCGATCCTGGCATCTGCGACCGCGTGGTCCGGCTTCGTGACGAGGCCGGTGCCGACTACGCCGCCAACAACATGCCGCGGCTCTACCCGCATGGCCTGGATTGCGAGGTCTTCACCCGCGCCGCGCTGGAACGAGCCGATGCCACGGCCACCGCGCCTTACGACCGCGAGCATGTGACGCCCTGGCTGCGCCGCACGGCCGACGTGAGGCGGACCAGCCTGATCGGCCCCGGCTGGCCCGCCGTGCAGCAGCGCTGGACTTTGGACTTCCCGGAGGATTACGACTTCTTCGCGGCGCTCTTCCCGCTGCTGCCGCAGGACCGTATCGCCGGCATGGACGAGGTGCTCGGAATCCTCGCCGCCCATCCGGAGATCGTCGCGATCAACGCCCATCGCCGCATCGGCGGCCCCGGCGCGAAGCCGGCTTCCGCGCCGGCCGCTGTCTTCCGCTTCGAGGCCGACCGGACGATCGGCGTCGGCCATGCCATGCGCTCGAACGCCTTCGCCAGCCTGCTCGATCAGCTCGGCTGGCGCGTGTTCTGGGCCCTGTCCGAAACCTCCGCCGCCTTCCTCAAGGAAAGCACCCCGCCCGGCGCGATCATCGACGTGACCCGCGGTGCCGCGGAGGAGCAGGCGGCCGCCATCCTGCAGGCCTGCGGCGGCAGCTGCGAACTCCTGGTGGTGGACCATTATGGCGCGACGCTCGACCTCGAACGCGCGATGGCGCGCGCCGGTGCGACCGTTGCTGTGTTCGACGACCTCATAGCGGCGCGATCCGACGCCGACATCATCCTCAACCCGGCACCGGACATCCTGCCGGAGGCCTATCGCGCCATCGCGCGGCCCGAGACACGTTTCCTGCTCGGGCCCGGGAACGCCCTCCTGCGCGCGCAGTTTGCCGCCGCGCGTTCGCAAGCCGCGGGGCGCATCGCCGGACAAGGCAGGATCGCGCGCGTGCTGATTGCCTTCGGCGGCACCGATCCGGCAAACGGCACCGGAATCGCACTGAAGTCGCTCGAGCCGACCGACATCGAGCACGTCGACGTGATGCTGGGCGCCAAGGCCGCTCATCTTGATGCCGTCCGCGCGCAGGCCTCGCGCATGGGCGGCCGCGTCCACATGCTGCTCGACGTGGCCGAGGTCGCGACGACCATGGCGAAGGCCGATCTCGTCATCGGTGCGCCGGGGACCGGGACCTGGGAGCGCGCCTGCCTCGGCCTGCCGAGCCTGCTGGTCGGCATTGCCCCCAACCAGAAGATCAATGCCGAGACGGTGGCGGCGCGGGGCGCGGCTTTGATCTGCGGCTTCCTGCCGGCCGACGCGGAGGACAAGGTCGCGGCCGAATTGCGCGCCCAGCTCGACCGCCTGCGCCATGATCCCGATCTCTACCGGCGCCTGCATGAGGCGGCCCTCGCGCTTTGCGATGGGCGCGGTGCCCTGCGCCTTGCGGCCGCCGTCGTGCCGGCCGCGCGCCTGAGGGATGGTACGCCGCTCAATCTGAGGCTGGCCGAGATGGCGGATGCGCAAATGCTCTATGATTGGCAACAGGCGCCGGAAACGCGGCGCTTTGCGTTGAACCGGATGCCCTTCTCCTTCGAGGACCATGGCCGCTGGCTCAAGGCCAAGCTGGAGAATGGACGCGACCTGCTGCTGATCGGCGAAGCCGGAAACAAGCCAGCTGGCTTCGTCCGGCTCGACTGGTTCGGCGCCGACAAGGATCGCTCCCAATACGTGGTCTCGATCGCCGCCGCCCCGGGGCAGCAGGGGCGCGGCATCGGTTCGGCCCTGCTGAAGGCGGCGCGCAGCCTGGCGCCGGGAGCGCATTTCTATGCCAAGGTCCTGGCCGAGAACGCGGCGTCGCTTGCGCTATTCCGCGGTTGCGGCTACGCCCTGGGGCCGGACGGCTATTTCCATCTGGGCAATCTGGACTAGGGCTTGGGAGGTTTGAGACCGATGGGCACGATTTCAATCGCGGGGCGCAAGATCGGCCCCGGCGAGCCGCCCTATATCATCGCCGAGATGTCGGCCAACCATAACGGCAGCCTCGACCGCGCGCTGGCGATCGTCGACATGGCCAAGGCCTCCGGCGCCGATGCGATCAAGCTGCAGACCTACAAGGCCGACACCATCACCATCGATCACGACGGGCCGGAGTTTCTCTTGAACGAGGGCCTCTGGGCCGGCCGCCGGCTCTACGAGCTCTATCAATCCGCCGCCATGCCCTGGGAATGGCACGCACCGCTGTTCCGGCGCGCGAAGGAGATCGGTATCACGATTTTCAGCTCCGCCTTCGACGCGACCGCTGTGGACCTGCTGCAGTCCTTGGATGCGCCCGCCTACAAGGTGGCCTCGCTGGAGACCGGCGACATCGCGCTCATCCGGCGTATCGCCGCGACGGGCAAGCCCATGATCGTCTCGACCGGCGCTTCGGAAATCTCGGAGATCGAGGAGGCGGTCGCGGCGGCCCGCGCCGGCGGCTGCAAGGATCTCATCCTGCTCCAATGCACCAGCGGCTACCCCACCCCGGCCTCGGAGAGCAACCTGCGCACCATTCCCGATATGGCGGCGAAATTCGACTGCCTGGTCGGGCTCTCCGACCATACCTACGGCACGGCGGTGCCGGTCGCCGCGGTGGCATTGGGCGCCTGTGCGATCGAGAAACACGTCACCTTGCGCCGCGCCGATGGCGGCGTCGATTCCGATTTCAGCCTCGAGCCGGAGGAATTGAAGCGACTGGTGGAGGATTGTCGCACCGCCTTCGAGGCGCTCGGCCGCGTCCATTATCAGGTCTCGCCCAGCGAGCGCGCGATCCGGCCGTTGCGCCGTTCGCTCTATGTGGTGAAGGATCTTGCCGCGGGCGAGCCGATCACCGAGGCGCATGTCCGCTCGATCCGGCCCGGCAAAGGTCTCGCACCCAAGCATCTGGAAGCCGTGCTCGGCAAGAAGGCGGCGAAGGCGCTGAAGCGCGGACAGCCCCTCGACTGGTCCATGGTGCAATCATGATGCGGCGCATCGCGACGGTCACCCTGTTCTGCCTCTCCGCTTCCATCGTGTTGGCCCGCCCGGCGTCGGCCGAGATGACCGTCGACATGCTGGCGGAGATCTGCAAGAGCCACGAGCTTCCGGATCGACAGATGTGCGGCTCCTACCTGCTCGGCGTCATGGACGCCTTCAAGACCTCGGCGATGCAATACGGCGCGAAGATCCCGTTCTGTTATCCCAAGAGCGGTCTCAGCGCCGACGACATGAGCCTCGCATTCCGTCTCTGGGAGTCGACCAATCCGGGCGAAAAGGCCAAACCCGCAATCTCCGGAATCGTCACCGCGATGACCGAGCGCTTTCCCTGCCGATGAACTTTCACGGGTGATTGCCCAGCTCTTGGGCATATGATCTAATTCCGCGCGGGAACAAGCCGGGCAAGGGGGCGCCCGAGGCTATGAGCGGGTTCGATCTCATCATCTTCGATTGCGATGGCGTGGTGGTGGACAGCGAGATCCTGAGCTGCGGCTGCCTGCTCACGCTGTTGCGCCAGCATGACATCGAGATCGACCTCGCCGAGGTCTATCAGCGCTTCCTCGGGCGCAATTTCCAGACCGTCGCCGATCAGTATCGCGTTTGGCGCAACGAGCCGGTGCCCGGGGACTTCCGCGCGAAGTGGGAGGCGGCGATCCGCCTGGCCTTCTCGGCCTCGCTCGCGGCCATGCCGGGCGTGATCGATCTCCTGAAGAGCCTGCAGACGCCGGTCTGCATCGCCTCATCCAGCGATCTCGACCGCGTCACCTTTTCGCTCTCGCTGGCGAAGCTGACCGAGTTCTTCGGCGGCCATGTCTTCACCTCGCAGATGGTGAAGCGGGGCAAGCCGGCGCCGGATCTCTTCCTGCACGCCGCCGCGGTCATGGGCGTCGCCCCGGAACGCGCGCTGGTGATCGAGGACAGCGTCGCCGGCGTCATCGCCGCCCAGGCGGCCGGCATGACCGTCTGGGGCTTCACCGGCGGCGCCCATTATGCGGGCCGGGAGGGTCGGGCCGCTTTGGAGGCTTCCGGTGCCGCGCAGGTCTTCGATAAGATGAGCGACCTCAAACGCTCTCTGACCTCGTGATCCTGCGATGGCGGCCGACAACGAACGATCCAAGCTCGAAGACGCGGCGCGCGCCGGCTGGCTCTATTACATCGCCGGCAATACCCAGGACGAGATCGCCAAGAAGCTGAAGGTCAGCCGGGCCACGGCCCAGCGCCTGGTCTCGCTCTGTCTCTCCGAGCGGCTTATCACCTTCAAGCTGGAACACCCGATCGCGGCCTGCATGGAGCTGGCGGCCCGGCTCACCGAAAGATATACCTTGCGCCTCTGCGAGGTGGTGCCGACCGATTCCGTCGCGCCCAATGCCGTGACCGGGGTCGCGAACCGCGCCGCGGCTCTGCTGGAATCCACCTTGCGCGCCGAGAAGCCGGCCATCATCGCGATCGGCACCGGCCGCACCATGCGGGCCGCGGTCGAGCAAGTGCCGCCGATGGACTGCCCGAACCATCAGTTGGTCTCGCTGGTCGGCAACATCTCGCCGGACGGTTCGGCCAGCTTCTTCGACACCCTGGCGCGGCTCGCCGACCTCACCAAGGCGCGGCACTATCCGGTGCCGCTGCCGGTGTTCCTGGCATCCGACGCCGAACGCCAGCAGGTTCTGAAGATCGCGCCGGTCTCGCGGGTCCGCGCGCTCGCCGAGAAGGCGGACCTGCGCCTGGTCGGCATCGGCCAGCTCGACCAGGATGCCCAGGTCTACCGCGACGGCTTTGTGACCCGCGACCAGCTGCTGGAAATGCTCCGGCTCGGCGCGGTGGGCGAGGTGACGGCTTGGGCAATCGATGCCGAGGGCCGGGTGATCAACGGCGGCACCAACAAGCGCCTGACCAGCATGCCGCTGCCGATCCCGGCCAAGAATCTGACAGTTGCCGCGGCGCTCGGCGCCTCCAAAGTCGTGCCGATCCGCGCCGCACTCATCGGCCGCATCGTCAACGGCCTCATCACCGACGAGGCCACGGCGCAGGCCCTGTTGAAAGCCTAGGCTCCGCTCAAGTCCCGCGCCAGTTGCTGGCACCCTGATGCATCGCAGCCATGCCGAGACTGATACCCTCGGGTGATTGTGGCTGACTTATCTCTGGGCTAGGACGCTTGGATCGCGCAGCCCTCATCGTCCCCCGAAGGCTGCCGCGACTGTGTTCCTGCCACCACAGCTCCCGGAAAGGATCATCCATGGCCCTCGAACTTCCCCCGCTGCCGTTCGCGATCGATGCCCTCGCGCCGCATATGTCGCGCGAGACGCTGGAATATCACCACGGCAAGCATCACAAGGCCTATGTCGACAAGGCGAACTCGCTGCTCGAGGGCAAGGATCTCGCCAAGAAGCCGCTCGAGGAGATCATCCGCGCGGCCGCGAAGGCGGGCGACAAGCCGCTGTTCAACAACACGGCGCAGATCTGGAACCACAGCTTCTTCTGGAACTGCCTCGCGGCCCCCGGCAAGAAGCCCGAGGGCGAGCTGAAGACGCAGATCGACAACACCTTCGGCTCGCTGGAAGCGCTGCTGAAGAAGCTGCAGGAAGAGGCGGTGGGCCATTTCGCCAGCGGCTGGGCCTGGCTGGTGGTGAAGGACGGCAAGCTCGCTGTCACCTCCTACCACGACGCGGACACGCCGGTCGTCCATGACGGTGTCACGCCGCTCCTGACCTTGGATGTCTGGGAGCACGCCTATTACATCGATTATCGCAACGCACGCCCGAAGTTCGCCGAGTCGGTGCTGAACAACATCGTCAACTGGGACTTCGTTGCGCAGCAGCTCAAAGCCGCGAAGTCGCTGAAGGCCGCGCAGTAGCCCGCGCGAGATGCGCGGATCAAGTCCGCGCATGACGAAATAGGCCGTCACCCGCGGGCTTGACCCGCGGGTCCGGTGCCAGCACGGAGGCCGGTGGAGCGATCCACCGGCCTTTTTCTATGCTGCGGCGCGTCATCGAATTGCCATTGACTCCGCTGCGCCGGGGTGTGAGCGTATGCTCAATGTCGGAGCAAACACTCACGACGGTAACTGGGAGGATAAAATGAAACGGTTGATCGGAGCCGCACTCAGTGCGGCTGCGCTGCTTGCGGCAATGCCCGCCTTCGCGGAAACCACGCTGACCGTCGCCACGGTCAATAACGGCGACATGATCCGCATGCAGGGCCTGACCTCGGACTTCGAGGGCAAGAACCCCGACATCAAGGTGAAATGGGTGACCCTGGAGGAGAACGTGCTCCGCCAGAAGGTGACCACCGACATCGCCACCAAGGGCGGGCAGTTCGACGTTCTGACCATCGGCACCTATGAAGTGCCGATCTGGGCCAAGAAGAACTGGCTGGTGGCGCTCGACAAGCTGCCGGCCGATTACGACGTCGATGACCTGCTGCCGAAGATCCGCGACGCGCTCTCGGTCGATGGCAAGCTCTACGCCGCGCCGTTCTACGGCGAAAGCTCGATGATCATGTACCGCACCGACCTGATGGAGAAGGCCGGCCTGAAGATGCCGGACAGCCCGACCTGGGACTTCGTCATCGATGCGGCGAAGAAGATGACCGACAAGGCGAATGACGTCTACGGCATCTGCCTGCGCGGCAAGGCCGGATGGGGCGAGAACATGGCCTTTCTGACCGCCATGTCCAACTCCTTCGGCGCCCGCTGGTTCGACGAGAAGTGGGAGCCCCAATTCAATTCGCCGGAATGGAAGGACACGCTCACCACCTACGTCAACCTGATGAAGGAAGCGGGCCCTCCGGGCGCCAGCTCCAACGGCTTCAATGAGAATCTCGCGCTGTTCAATGCCGGCAAGTGCGGCATGTGGATCGACGCGACGGTGGCGGCCTCCTTTGTGACCAACCCGAAGGATTCCAAGGTCGCCGACAAGGTCGGCTTCGCGCTGGCCCCGAACAAGGGCCTCGGCAAGAACGCCAACTGGCTCTGGGCCTGGAGCCTCGCCATTCCGGCGGGCTCGCAGAAGACGGAAGCCGCGGAGAAGTTCGTCGCCTGGGCGACCAGCAAGGGCTACACCGAGCTCGTCGCCTCGAAGGAAGGCTGGGCCAACGTGCCGCCGGGCACCCGCACCTCGCTCTACAACAACCCAGAATACACCAAGGCCGCGGCCTTCGCGAAGATGACCATCGACTCGATCAACTCGGCCGATCCCAGCCATCCGACCGTGAAGCCGGTGCCCTATGTCGGCGTGCAATACGCCGCCATTCCGGAGTTCCAGGGCCTCGGCACCACCGTCGGCCAGCAATTCTCCGCGGCGCTCAGCGGTGCCACCACCGTCGATGCAGCGCTCGCGGCGGCGCAGAAGGCGGTGGAGCGAGAGATGAAGCGTGCCGGCTACATCAAGTAAGGCAAGCCTCCCACTTCATCGTGGACCGGGTAAACTCCACCCGGTGACCTAGGGCCATCCGACCGACCACGCACCCGGTCGGATGGCCGCCTTGTTTCGGTGACGAAGCCCAGGGGAACTTCTGTCATGGCGACACAACAGACACGCACCTTGGGCCGGGTCCTGATCGCACCGGCGGTCGGGCTGCTCTTCGTCTGGATGATCGTCCCGCTGGCAATGACGATCTACTTCTCGCTCCAGTACAAGAACCTGCTCAATCCCGGCGAGGAGAGTTTCGCCGGCCTCGACAATTTCGAATACTTCCTGACCGACCCGGCCTTCTTCACGGCGCTGTTCAACACGCTGGTTCTGGTCGGCTCGGTGCTGCTGATCACCATCGTGCTGGGCACCTTCATCGCCCTGCTGATGAACCTGCCGATCTACGGCCGCAATATCGTGCGCCTGATGGTGATCGCGCCCTTCTTCGTCATGCCGACCGTCAGCGCGCTGGTCTGGAAGAACCTGCTGATGCACCCGGTCTCCGGCCTGTTCGCCTGGCTGATGACCCTGGTCGGCTTGGAGCCGATCGACTGGTTCGCCGAGGTGCCGATGCTCTCGGTGATCCTGATCGTCGCCTGGCAATGGCTGCCCTTCGCAACCCTGATCCTGCTGACCGCCCTGCAGTCGCTCGATGAGGAGCAGAAGGAAGCGGCGGAGATGGACGGGGCGGGGGCGATCTCGACCTTCTTCTACATCACCATCCCGCACCTCGCGCGGCCGATCACGGTCGTGATCCTGATCGAGACCATCTTCCTGCTGACGGTCTTCGCAGAGATTTTCGTCACCACCGGCGGCGGCCCCGGCCTGCAGACCACGAATCTCGCCTTCCTGATCTACCAGGCGGCCCTGCTGCAATTCGACGTCGGCAGTGCTTCGGCCGGCGGTCTGGTCGCCGTGGTGATCGCCAACATCCTCGCCTTCTTCCTGGTCCGCATCGTCGGACGGAACCTGGAGGCCTGAGCCATGGCACGCAAAGTCACCGGCACCAGGATGGTGGTGAGCACCGCCGCGGCTTGGCTGGTCGGTTTCATCATCTTCTTCCCGATCCTCTGGATGATGCTGACCAGCTTCAAGACCGAGCTCGACGCCTTCGCGATCCCGCCGCAATTCCTGTTCTTCCACTGGACCACGGAGAACTACGGCGTGGTCCAGGAGCGCAGCGACTACATGCTGCATGCGATCAACTCGATCGTCACCGCCGGCGGCTCGACGCTGGTCGCCATGCTGATTGCGATCCCGGCCGCCTGGGCCATGGCCTTCGCGCCCACCAAGCGCACCAAGGACATCCTGCTCTGGATGCTCTCCACCAAGATGATGCCGGCGGTCGGCGTGCTGGTGCCGATCTATCTCATCTACCGCGACTTCGGCCTGCTCGACACCAAATTCGGCCTGGTGGTCGTGCTCTGCCTCGGCAACCTGCCGATCGTGATCTGGATGCTGTTCACCTATTTCAAGGAAATCCCCAAGGACATCCTCGAGGCGGCACGCATGGATGGCGCCACCATCGCCAAGGAGCTCTTCTTCGTGCTGACGCCGATGGCCTTGCCCGGCATCGCCTCGACCTTGCTCCTGAACGTGATCCTGGCCTGGAACGAGGCCTTCTGGACGCTCAACCTTTCGACTTCGGCCGCGGCGCCGCTCACCACCTTCATCGCCTCATATTCGAGCCCGGAAGGTCTGTTCTGGGCCAAGCTCTCGGCCGCCTCGACCTTGGCCATCGCACCGATCCTCATTCTCGGTTGGTTCAGCCAGAAGCAGCTGGTGCGCGGCCTCACCTTCGGCGCCGTGAAATAAGAAGACACAGGGGAACCGGCAGATGGGCAGCATCACTCTGGAAAACGTCGAGAAGGCCTTCGGCGCCACCAAGATCATCCAGGGCGCCTCGCTGGAGATCGACGACGGATCCTTCGTGGTCTTCGTCGGCCCTTCGGGCTGCGGCAAGACCACTTTGCTTCGCTTGATCGCCGGGCTGGAGGACGTTACCGGCGGCCGCATCCTGATCGACGGCGCCGACGTCACCAATGTGCCGCCGGCCAAGCGCGGCCTCTCCATGGTGTTCCAGTCCTACGCGCTCTATCCGCATATGAGCGTCCGCGGCAACATCGCCTTCGGCCTCAAGATGGCCGGGACGCCGAAGGCGGAGATCGACCGCAAGGTCGAAAGCGCCGCCTCGATCCTCAATCTGACACCCTATCTCGAGCGCAAGCCGCGCGACCTCTCCGGCGGCCAGCGCCAGCGCGTCGCGATCGGCCGCGCCATCGTGCGCGAACCCAAGGCCTTCCTGTTCGACGAGCCCCTGTCCAACCTCGACGCTGCCCTGCGCGTGCAGATGCGCCAGGAGGTGACGCGGCTGCAGCGCCAACTGGCCACCACGGCGATCTACGTGACTCACGACCAGGTCGAGGCCATGACCATGGCCGACCGCATCGTGGTGCTGAACGCCGGCCGGATCGAGCAATACGGCTCGCCGCTGGAGCTCTACGAGCATCCGGCCAATCTCTTCGTCGCGGGCTTCATCGGCTCGCCGAAGATGAACTTCATCGGCAAGCAGGTGGCCGGGCAGTTCGGTGCGGCCACCATCGGCGTCCGCCCGGAGCACATCACGGTGGGGCGTGATGGCGACGGTTGGGAAGGCACGGTCGGCGTGGCGGAGCATCTCGGCAGCGACACCTTCGTCTATGTGGACGTGCCCCAGATCGGGACGCTCACCGCGCGCACCGTCGGCGAGATGGGAATCCGGGTCGGCGACCGCATTCGGCTGCGCCCCGACGAACGGCGCATCCATCGCTTCGACCCCGAGGGCAGGACACTCGCCGCATGAAGCTGGAGGGCAAGGTCGCCGTCATCACCGGAGGCGCCCGCGGCATCGGCGCCGCCATCGCAACGCGCTACGCCGCGGAGGGCGCCCAGGTTGTGATCGCCGATCTCTTGGCCGACGACGCGCTGGCAACGGCCAAGGCGATCGGCGGAGATGCCTTCTCGCTGCCGGTCGACGTCACCCGCATCGCCTCGATCGAGGCCATGGTGGATGCGGTCGTGGCTCGTGCCGGCGGCATCGACATCCTGGTCAATAACGCGGCGATCTTCGACATGGGGCCGATCGTCGAGGTGACCGAGAAGAGCTGGGACAGCCAGTTCGCGGTCAACACCAAGGGTCTGTTCTTCACTCTGCAGTCCGTGGCGAAGCGGATGATCGCCCAGAACGAGGCCGCGCCCGAACGGCGGGGCAAGATCATCAACATCGCCTCCCAGGCCGGCCGCCGGGGCGAGCCGCTGGTCGCGGTCTATTGCGCGACCAAGGCGGCGGTCATCAGCCTCACCCAGTCCGCCGGCCTCGGCCTCATCAAGCACCGCATCAATGTCAACGGCATCGCGCCGGGCGTGGTCGACACCCCGATGTGGGAGCGCGTCGATGCTCTGTTCGCGAAATACGAAGGACGTCCGATCGGCGAGAAGAAGCGCCTGGTCGGCGAGGCTGTGCCCTTCGGCCGCATGGGTCTGCCCGACGACCATACCGGCGCCGCCGTCTTCCTCGCCTCATCCGATTCCGACTACGTGGTCGCCCAGACGCTCAACGTCGATGGCGGCAACTGGATGAGCTGAACTACTCCCCGAAGCCATAAGAGAAGCATCATGTATCTCGACAAATTCAAGCTCAACGGACGCAACGCCCTGGTGACCGGCGGTGGCCGCGCCATCGGCCTGGCCTGCGTCGAGGCGCTGGCCGAGGCCGGCGCCAAGGTCATCATCGCCGATTTCGATGCCGCGGTGGCCGCCGAAGGCCAGAAGGCGATGAAGGCCAAGGGCTATGACGTCGAAACGGTGCTGATGGATGTGACCAAGACCGACCAGGTCGGCAAGGTCGCCAACGACGTGGTGAAGCGGCACGGCAAGATCGACATCCTGGTCAACAACGCCGGCATCGCCCGCAGCGAGACCCCGGCCGAGACGGTCACCGACGAGCATTGGCTGAATGTGATCGACGTGAACCTGAACGGCACCTTCTGGTGCTGCCGCGAGTTCGGCAAGCATATGCTGGCGCGGAAGTCAGGCACCATCGTCAACATCGGCTCGATGTCCGGTTTCATCGTCAACAAGCCGCAGGAGCAGTCCTACTACAACGCGTCCAAGGCGGCGGTGCATCACCTGACCAAGTCGCTGGCGGCGGAGTGGGGTGCGCGCGGCGTCAGGGTCAACGCGGTTGCCCCGACCTATATCGCGACGCCCCTGAACGAGTTCGTGAAGTCCAAGCCGGACATGTACAACGCCTGGATCGGCGGCACGCCGATGGCGCGCCTGGGCGAGGTCGAGGAGATCGCCTCGGTGGTGCTGTTCCTGGCCTCCGACGCCGCCAGCCTGCTGACCGGCAGCATCGTCCTGGCCGACGGCGGCTATACCTGCTGGTAGGCGCCGCAAGCGCCCTTTCCCTCCCGCCGCTACACCCTCTAAGATCGGCGCAACAAACCGGGTCGAGGGGAAGCAGGCGTGGGGGAGAGCGGGCGAGCCTTCATCGGCGTCGATGTCGGCACGACAAGTGCGAGAGCCGGGATCTTCGATGGAGCCGGCAGCTTGCTGGCGACGGCGAAGCATCCAATCCTGATCTGGCACGAGCCCGGCGACATCGTCGAGCAGTCTTCCGAGGACATCTGGCGGGCCTGTGCGACCGCGATCCGAGCCGCCATGGCCGAAGCGAAGCTTGCCCCCGATGCCATCGGCGGCATCGGCTTCGACGCCACCTGCTCGCTGGTCGCCCTGGCCGACGGCGACCGGCCGCTCACCGTCAGCCGCTCCGGCGATCCACGGCGCAACGTCATCGTCTGGATGGATCACCGCGCGACCCAGCAGGCGGAGCGGATCAGCAAGACCGGCCACGCGGTGCTGCGCCATGTCGGCGGCATCATCTCGCCGGAAATGGAGACGCCGAAGCTGCTCTGGCTGAAGGAGCAGCTGCCGGAAACCTATGCCGCCGCGTCCCAGTATTTCGATCTCGCCGACTATCTCACCTATCGCGCCAGCGGCGATGCCGCCCGATCGATCTGCACCGTCACCTGCAAATGGACCTATCTCGCTCATGACGACGGCTGGGACGACGACTATTTCCGTGAAGTCGGCCTCGCGGAACTCATCACCGACAACCACGCGCGCATCGGCAACCGCATCGTCGAGCCGGCGACGGCGCTTGGGCGCGGTCTGACGGCGCAGGCCGCCGCCGATCTCGGCTTAAGCGCCGGCACGCCGGTCGCCGCCTCGCTGATCGACGCCCATGCCGGCGCGGTCGGTACGATCGGCGGCAGTGTCTGCGGCCATGGGCACGAGACCGTCGATGCACTGGATCGTCTCGCCTACATCATGGGCACCTCGGCTTGCATCATGGCCTCGACCGCCGAGCCGCGTTTCGTGCCGGGCGTCTGGGGGCCATACTATTCCGCGATGCTGCCCGGGCGCTGGCTGAACGAAGGCGGCCAGTCGGCGGCCGGCGCCGGAATCGACCATCTGGTGCGCGCGCATCCGGCCTTCGGCGAAGCCGAGGCCGTTGCGGAGAAGGCGGGACAAGGCATCCTGGAGCTTCTCGAGCACCGGGTGCTGGCGCGGAGTCCGTCGCTTTCGGACGCTGCGCGGCTGGCCAGGGAATACCATGTCCTGCCGGAGTTTCTCGGCAACCGCTCGCCCTTCGCCGATCCCGACGCCCGGGCGATCATCGCCGGCCTCGACCTCGAGCGCACGATCGAGAGCCTGGAACAGCTCTATGTCGCCGGCCTCTGCGGCCTCGCTTATGGCCTGGCCGACGTGGTCGATGCGATGCGCGCGCAGGAGATCCAGTGCGGCCTGATGGTGATCAGCGGTGGCGCCGCGAAGAGCCCGCTGGTGCGGCAGATCATGGCCGACACCACCGGCCTCGCAGTGGCGCTGCCGGCGACGCCCGAGCCGGTGCTGCTCGGATCGGCGATGCTGGGTGCGGTTGCGGGCGGCGTCTATCCCTCGCTCGATTCCGCGATGCACGCCATGTCGAAGATCGGCGAGATCGCGGCGCCGAATCCGGCGCTCGCCGGTTTCCATGCCGCCAAGCGCAAGGTGCACCGCTTGCTGCAGGAGCTCGACCGCGAGAGTCGCGCACTCATGAAGACGTTATGAAGGCCGGCCTCAGGCGCCCGGCTTGAGTCCCTCGGCCTTCGCCTGGGCGGCAGCGGGATGGTCGACCGGCGTCTCGATCGATGACCGCCGCCAGCGCCAGGTCAGCTCGAACTCGCGAATCTCCGAGGGCGCCATCGGCCGGGCGATGTGAAAGCCCTGGGCTTCGTTGCAGCCGAGCTGGGTCGCGAACTTCAGCGCATAGGCATCCTCGATGCCCTCGATCACGCAGCGCATCTCGAGATTCTGCGCGAGTTGCGCCAGCGATCGCACGATCACCGCGTTCTCCGCCGAGCGTTCGAGTTTGATGACGAAGGAGCGATCGATCTTGAGCTCCGAGAACGGCATCTGCCGCAGGCGCACCAGCGAGGAATGGCCGGTGCCGAAATCATCGATCGAGAGGCGGAAACCCATAAGCCGCAGGCGGGTCATGGTCTCCATGGCCACCAGATTGTCGCGCTCCAGCGCGCGCTCGGTCATCTCCAGGGTGATCGCGGTGTTGGGAACCTTGTGCTCGGCGCAGATCGCGGCCAGGCGATCGGGGAGATCCTGCTCGAAGGAGACGCTGGCGCAGAGGTTGATGGCAACGTCGAGCTCGCGCCCGCTTTCGCTCCACTGGCGGCGCTGCTCGATCGCCGCGCGGAAGATGCGGTCGTTGAGCGCGGGCATCAACCCAGCCTCCTCGGCGATCGAGATCGCGAGCTCCGGTGCCACCGGCCGATCGGCGGCGTCGCGGCAGCGCAGCAGCGCCTCGACGCCGCAGAAGGCGGCATCGCTCAACCGGATCTTCGGCTGGTAATGCAGGATCGGCGCATCGCCGTCGATGATACCCCGAAGGGTCGCGGCCGAGAACGGCATGGTGGTGCTGTAAAGATCGGAGAGCGTGCGCCGGAGTTCCTCGAAGCGCACCGGCTTGTGCAGCACCGCGCCGATGTCGAGTCCGCGCTGCCGCGCGATCTCGGCGCTCACCTCCAGGAGGCGCGTGTCGGCGCCGGAGATGATCACGATCTTCGCCTGGATGCCGAGCCCGGCGAGGCCCTGGATCAGCTGGACGCCGTCGCCATTGGGCATCTGCATGTCCATGACGATGATGGTCGGCGAGAGCGTCTTCAGCTTGTTGAGCGCATCGCTGCCGGAGACCGCGCCCACCGCTTGCATGCCGACGGATTCGGCGACGTGCTGCACGAAATTCCGGATACCGGGCTCGTCATCGACGATCAGGGTGATGGGACGATTCTGGCCGGCTGCTTCCATCGGGGGACCCGCCGCGGTTGTCTTCGATGCGCCCGTCAGGCTAGGGGTACGAATCTTAACAACTTGTTATCATCGATAGCAGGTCGGAGGATGCTGCTCCTAGCACGGGGCTCAGCGAATGACGAGAACTCCGGCGGGGAGCCGTGGCCGGAATCACGGCTAGGTGCTAATGCGCTGAGACTCCATCCGTTTAGCGAAACGCACTGCATTCACGCCGCGGCTGCGTGATTGAGCGGCGGCAATCAAACACCGCGGGCATGATGTAGAACAGGAAATTTATTTATTTCGCCGGGCGCGGAACCGGCGCGCGCGGCGCTCGATGGTAGCAAAAGTCCCGATTCGTTGCGTCAGCCGTTCAGCTTGGCCAGATCCTCCTGAATCTCCTGCTTGCGGCCGATATCGGCATCCTCGCGACCGGGCCGGGCCGGCGCCTGCAACGCCTTCTCGAGGAAGGTCCGCGCCTTCTCCTTCTCGCCCTGCTCGATCATGAAGTCGCCGTAGAAGAAGTTGACGTCGAGCGCGCTCGGCGCGATGGCCAGGGCGCGATCGAGATACTGCTTCGCCTTCTTGTCGCTGCCGAAGCCGATCGGCCAGCCCGGGACCTTGTAATAGAGCACGCCCAGCGAGGTGAGCGCGCCGGCGTCCAGCGCCTTCTCGTCGATCTTGGCGGCGGCCATGGCGATGTCGCGCGCCTTTTCCGCCAGGTCGAGGGCCCCCAGGCCGCCTTTCGCGCCGGCATAGGAGCTGAGGATGATCGCCTGCCAGATCATCGGCTCGGCCTTGGCGGGATACTGCCGGGCCAGCGCGTCGGCTTGCGCGACCAGGGCCGGATATTGCGCTTCCTGCTGCTTCTCCGGGGTCTGGTAATAGACCTTCGCCCAGGCATGGCCGAGCTCGGAGATCCCGGTCCCCATTTCATCGGCCGCAGCGGCGCCGCTGATCTGCAGCAGCGTGGCCAGGCCGATCGTTGCCAACAATACGCGCTTCTTCATGGTCAGGCTCTCCTCTCGACAATCCCGCCCGCTTCATCGGCATGGTCGAGCATGCGGCGATTGAGCGTGGCGAGGGAACGGTCCACGACGCCGGGCAGCAGCCCGTTGAGGCGGACCAGCAGGCGCTCCATGGCGCCGATGGTGTGCTCGGTCTTGGTGCCGAATACCGCGGCGGCAATGACGCCGGCCGCGGTCTCCGGTGCATCGGTATTCATCCGTACGTCTTGCGCCATGCGATCCATGGCGTCGGTGTTGAGCGCGGTCCGCGTGTAGCGCGGGGCCACATAAGTGACCGAGACTCCGCTGCCCCGCAGCTCGCGGCGCAGCGCCTCGGAGAAGCCGCGCAGGCCGAACTTGCTGGCGCAATAGACACCGAAGCCGGCAAAACCGACGCCGCCCATCACGGATCCCACGTTCACGATCCGGCCGCGGCCCTGTGCCAGCATGCCCGGCAGCGCGGCGCGGCAGAGCTGGATCGGCGCCAGCAGGTTGGTCGCGATCAGGGCCTCGATCCGCTCCGGCGCGGCGAAGGTGAAGCGGCCGAAATCATTGACGCCGGCGCAGTTGACCAGGACATCGATGCCGCCCAGCATCTCCGTCGCCTGCGCGATCACCCGCGCCGCCGTCCCGGAGACGCCGAGGTCGGCGGCGATCACGGCCGTGCCGGCGGCGCGCGGTGCCAGCCGATCTGCCAGCCGCCGCAGCCGCGCGGGATCGCGCGCGACCAAAGTCAGCCGGCTGCCGCGTGCGGCCAGGGCTGCGGCGGTCGCGGCACCGATACCGCCGCTGGCGCCGGTCAGCAGGATATGGCGCGGCGTCTCGGCCATGGCCCTCGTCATGCGATCGACCGGAAGATGTCGCCATAGAGCCGGAAGAATGTCTTCGCCGAGCGGATCACATCTGCGCGATCGTCGTCGTCTTCCAGCCGGTTCATCAGCTGTGCGAAGTTGGCGGTGTGGTCGATATCCAGCACGCCGTGCGAGTTGAGATAGGTAAAGGCCTGATCGGGCAGGTCGAGCGCCGCCTGCAGCGCAGCCGCGGCGCGGGTGGCGAGTGCCACGCTGGTCCCTTCCAGCACATGCGCCATGCCGAAGAAGCCGAGCGGGTTGCGGCGCTGCACGGTGTCGAAGGCATAGCCGACCATCACGTCGGTCGCCATGCCGGGGCCGGCGCGCCTCGCGGCCTCGGAATCGGCGCCGCAGGCCGCGATGTCGGCGAGGATCCACTCGTCGTGGCCGATCTCCTCCTCGATGTATTCGACCGCGGCCTTGCGCAGCCATTCCAGCCGCTCCGGCAGCCGCGCGGCGCAGAGCATCAGCAGCGGCACGGTGTGCCGCACGTGGTGGTAGGCCTCGGTCAGAAACGCGATGTACTGGTCGCGCGTCACCCGGCCGGCCAGCGCCAACTGGATGATCGGCGCTGCCAGCAGCGTATTCCGGTCCGTGGCCGTCTGCGTCACCAACTCGTCATGAAACATGGATTGCCTCGCCCTCATAAAGCCCTTCGAGCCGCGTGCGATAGCGCGCGAAGATCGCCTCGCGTCGCAGCCGGCCATTCGGCGTCGCCATGCCGTTCAGCGGCGAGAAGGCCTCGTCCGCGACGATCCAGCGACCGACCCTGGCATAGTCGGGCAGACTGTCATTCACCTTGCGGAGGTCAGCTTCCACCGCCGCGGTGAATGCGGCATTCCGCGGCACCAGCACCGCGGCGTTGAAGGGGCGCGCCTCTCCGAACACCGCAGCCTGCGCGATCGCCGGCCGCGCGGTCAGCTCGCACTCGACCCATTCCGGCGCGACGTTGCGGCCGAAGGCGGTGATGAACATGTTCTTCTTGCGGCCGTCGAGATGGAGGTAGCCGTCCGCGTCGAGATGGCCGATATCGCCGGTCGGCCAGTAGCCGTCCGTGGTCTGCGCCTCGGCGCCGCCGACATAGCCTTCGAACACCGCGCCCTTGGCCAGGATCTCGCCGTCCGCGGCGAGGCGCAGCTCGGCATGCGGCAGCACTCTGCCGACGCTGCCCAGGCGATTGGCGCCGGGTCCGTTGAAGGCGACGACCGAGCTCAGCTCCGAGAGGCCGTAGCCCTGGTAAACCGGCACGCCGAGCGCATCCGCCTGTTGCAACACCGCCGGCGCGATCGGCGCGCCGCCGACTGCTACCAGGCGCAGCTGCTGCGGGCGACGGCCCGCCTGGGAGATCGCGAACAGCAGGCCGGCCAAGGTCTGCGGCACGGTGACGATGCTGGTCGGCGCGTATTTCTCGATCGCCGCCAGCATCGCCCTGGTGTCGAGCTGCGACGAGCCGCCGAGGCCGACTTCAGCGAGGCTGGGGATGGCGGTGGCGGCGCCGGCCAGGATCGGCACGTCGATGCCGGCGATGTTCTCGAGCAAGGTCGCCAAAGGCAGCAGGCAGAGATGACGGTCCTCCGCGCTGCCCCGGCTTACCTCCAGCAGCGACTGCGCGACCCGATCGGTCGCGGCATCGGCGAGGCAGACGCCTTTCGCCGCTCCGGTCGTCCCAGAGGTATAGGTCACCTTCGCGGTCCGTCCCGGCAGCACGGTGGCGCGCGCGGGCTGCAGGCGCAGGCAGGAGGCGCGTTGCCCGATCAGGCTGCCGATCTCCTCGCGCCGGATCGTCTCCAACTCCGCCAGCGGCCGGTCGGTGATCAGGCTGTCGATGCCCGAACTCGCGATCACATGCGCAAGCTGCTGCGGGCTGAAGAAGGTCGGGATCGGCACCAGCGGCGTGCGCGTCCAGCGGGCGGCGAGATCGCAGACCGCCCAGCCGATGCCGTTGTCGAGCAGCAGCCCGCAGCGGCGACTGCGCCCGGCGAGCAAGGTCGAGGCGACGCTGAGCACGCGCTCGGCGAGGCCGGCATAATCGAGCGCGCGGTCGCCGCCGATGATCGCCGTAGCATGCGGCCGCTCGGCCGCGTGACGGCGCAGCGCCTGCAGGACCGCGCTCATGGTGCGGTTGCCTCGGCCGCCGCGCAAGGCAGCGCGCGCGGCTGGCTGCGGAACAGCGCACGGAAGCCGCTCGGCACATGCCCCGCCATCACGATCGGCCGGCTCTCGAAATAGCGACCCCAGGCGCGCCGCTCGCTCTCGCTGAGGCGGTCCGGCGTCGCCCGCGCGATCTCGAGCGGATGCAGGCCCAGGCGGTGGAAGGCGGAGCGCAGCCGGGCGACGCCGGTGAAGGTCACCCATTCGAAGCCGTGCTCGTGGAGATGCCGCGTCAGCAGCGCGATCATCGCCCGCGCGCCGCCCGGCCGCGAGGCGAGGTTGCCGACCTCGACGATGCCCCCGCGGGCGACCGTGCGGCCGGCGAGCCGGGCGATCCGCGCCTCGACCGGCTCGTCGAGATAGCATTCCATGAACAGCCGGGACTGCGCCGCCTCGCGCAGGCCGAAGCCGGCAATCATTTGTCCCGCCGCTGTGCTGAGCGAGAACAGCCGCGGCATCAGGTGGGTGAGCTGCGCCTGGTGATCCTGCATGAAGCGGTTGCGGATGAACTCCGTCACCGCCGCGCGATCATGCGCGCCATGTTCGGCGAGGGTGAGATCGGATTGGGGTCTCGAATTGCGGCGCATCGCTGCCATCGCTTTGTTGTCGATGGCCAGGATGCTAACGGCGGGGACTTACCGCACACTGTCCCTGCGTCGGTACCGTCCTCTCGACGCTTGATCCGCGTCAGCCCTTGATCGGCATGGGGCGGCCGCTATGGTGGCGGCTCCTTCAGGTTGGCTTAAGGTTGGCATGACATCACTGCAGCATCGACTCTTCCAGCGCCTGCGCGGACCGGCCTCGCTGCTGTTCTCGCTGGCGGTAGTGGGTCTTGCCTTCTATGGCCTGCATGGCGCGCTGCGCCATGTCGAGTTCGACAAGGTGCTGCAGGCATTGCGTGGCCTGCGCCTGCACGAGATCGTGATCGCGCTGCTCTTCACCGGCGGCAGCTTCCTCGCGATCGCCGGCCAGGAGTATTTCGCATTGCAGACCGCGGGGCGACCGCTGGCCTTCCCGGTGGCGGCGCTCGGCGGATTCATGGCGCAGTCGATCGGGCATTCCAGCGGCTTCTCGGTCGCGGTCGGCGGCGGGTTGCGTTATCGGCTCTACTCTATGTTCGGCGCGCGTTTCGCCGAGGTGGCGAAGGTGCAGGCCTCGTTCAGCGGCACACTCGCGCTGGCGCTCTGCCTGCAGATCGCCGCGGCGATGATCCTGCATCCCGGACTTCTCGATCATGAGATCCTGTTGCCGCACAGCCTCACGCGCGACATCGGCATCGGCCTGGCGCTGGTCTCGCTCACTCTCCTGGCCGCGACGTTGCGCGCGCGCCCGTTCCATCTCCTCGGCCGCAAGATCGAGACGCCGCCGTTCCGAACCGTCCTGCCGCAAGTCCTCTGCTCGGTGCTCGACATCGCCTGCCTCGCCGCGGCGGCCTATGCGCTGTTGCCCGCGGACCTCAATGCCGACTACGCGACCGTGCTCGGCATCGCCGTGGTCTCGCTCACTCTCGGCATCGCCAGCAGCGTGCCGGGGGGCTTGGGCGTCTTCGAATCCAGCGTGCTGCTGCTGATGGCGCCGTCCGCGTCACTCGCGGCGCCGGCGGTCGGCGCGCTGCTCGCCTTCCGCGCGCTCTATTATCTGCTGCCGCTGCTGCTCGGGCTCGTCACGCTCGGCGTGGTCGAGCTGTGGCGGAGGAACCAGCGCGGATAGACCCGTCGACCCCTCACCCCAGCCCTCTCCCGCAGGGGGAGAGGGGGATTTATTAGAGCCGCCCGGCCTGAAAGTCGGCGACGGCCTGGTGGATTTCCTCGGCGGTGTTCATCACGAAGGGGCCGTATTTCACCACCGGCTCGCGCAAAGGCTTGCCGGCGACCAGGATCAGCCGCGCCGGTCCTTCGTCGGCGGTGACGTTGAAGATCTCGCCTTGGGAAAGCACGGCGAGCTGCTGCTTCTCCACCGCTTTGACACCGATCATCCCGGCGCCCTCGAACATATAGGCGAAGGCGTTGTGCTCTTTCGGCAGGCGATGCGCGAAGCGGGCGCCCTTCTCGAGTGAGATGTCGAGATAGATGGGATCGGTGGCGACGCCGCCGATCGGGCCACGAATGCCCGCGACTTCGCCGGCGATCACCTTGACCGCGACGCCGGGCGCAGGCTGGGCGACCGGGATCTGCTCCGGCGCGTATTCCTGGTAGCGCGGCGCGCACATCTTGTCCTTGGCGGGGAGGTTGATCCAGAGCTGGAAGCCGCGCATCAGGCCGTCTTCCTGCTCCGGCATCTCGGAATGCACCAGGCCGCTGCCGGCGGTCATCCATTGCACCGAGCCCGGGACCAGCAGGCCGGAATTGCCCTTGTTGTCCCAATGCCGCATGCGGCCGTCGAGCATATAGGTCACGGTCTCGAAGCCGCGATGCGGGTGGTCGGGGAAGCCGCCGATATAGTCGGCGCCTTTCTCGGAGCCGAACTCGTCCAGCATCAGGAAGGGATCGAGGTCGGGGAGGGCGCGCTGGCCGATGACGCGGGTGAGCTTCACCCCGGCGCCGTCCGAAGTGGGCACGCCGCGGATCACCGCGACCACGCGGCGCTCGGTGCCGGTTTCGACTTCAGCCAGATGGGTGCTCATCGCCTCGTCCTCGTACATGCTGGGTCTATGCAGGGTCGGTCGAAGGTGCCCACGGCAGCGCCCCGGCACCAGGGCCGGACGGCAAGATGGGCTGTTCGCGGCCGGTTAACAATGTCCGGGCCGGCCCTGCTTAAAGGTGTCTGCGTCCGGCCTGCGTTGGCTGATCCGTCCGGGTCCTGTCCGGGTTTGAAGTTTCGTCTGCGTCCTGTCTGCCTGGGCGGATCGGTCTGCGCGGGGCGAGAAAATATTGCTTTTGTCTGCGTCCTGTCTGCGTGGGTTGAACAAAAAATCCGGTCGCCGCAATCAGTTAAGGGCGCGGTCGACACAGACGGGTTTCTCAAGTCTCAAGTTGGGTTCGCGTGTCTGGTAACGGTCCGGTCCATGCTGGCGGATTCTGTAAAGGCCGGCCCGTAGCTGCCTTGCCGGCAACATCTGAAAATACTCACGTTCTCGGAATCCAGGCCGAGTATCACACATAAATGTAAGCTCTCCTCTCTCGAAGATCAAGCGTGGAGCGAGGTGGAGATGCAACGCCTCGTGGCGATTTCCGGCTGCTCGGGCGCCAAGTCCAGTTTGCGCGAAGAGCTCGCCCGCCGCGGTCCTGCCACGGCAGAGGAGCCCGGCCGCCGCATCGTCCGTGAAGAGACGGCGCACGGCGGCACGGCCTTGCCGCCGCGGCGGCTCTGGAGCACGTGACTGGCGCGCCGGCGTTGGGCACATACGGCTATGCGCATCGCTATCACAAGCGCGTATTCAGGACGCCGCCGTGGCCGGAGATCTACGCGCATGAGCGTCAGACCGGATGCAGAATCTCGCACGGCATTGCTGAACGCCGATCCCACACCCCGCTGGATGTTCGCCGTCCAACTCTTACCCGAGTGACGTTGGTCATGTGCGGCCGTGTTTGCGCGCGCCAGGGCGTCACGCTTCGCATACGCTTGCCTCGAGCTTTAGTCCCAATTGCCACCGGAGGCGGTCATGGAATTGGTGAACAGCAAGCGTCTGCTCTTCACGGCCAGTCATGTGGCCACGAAGCTCTCCCCATCCGATATCAGGCATCAGGCCGGCAAGCCCACCGGCGCCTTCCGCAAGGCGTCCTTCCTGAAATCGCTCAACCTCAACCGTGAGGCGCTGCAGCGCCTGACCGCGGCAGAACGGATCGCGGATCCGGCGCTCGACGCCGACACGGTGAAGCGCGTCGCGAACTTGTCGCAGACCCTGGAGCAGCGTCCCGAGCAGTACCTGACGGTGGCACAGAAGGTCGCCGAGATTCCCGACGCCGCGCTGGTCGCCTTCGCCAAGCTCGCCGTCGGCATCTCAGACCATGGGGCGGCGCTTGCGCCGGCCATCGACAGCTTCGAGGCCCAGCAGACGATCTCGCCGATCGGCCGGCTCTATCTCGAGCGGATCGAGATGTACCCGGTCGGCATCCAGCGCGGCGAGCTGGTCTATACCGTGCCGCTGGCACCCGGCGAGACGCAGACGGTCTCGCACAAGGAATGGTCCACCAGCTCGCAGGAGTTCGAGCAGATCGTGCAGGACTATTTCGAGAGCTACAGCGAGCGCGGCGTGGCCGAGAAGACCGACGCCTCGATGTCCACCACCAACGAGGCCAAGCATTCCAGCACCCTCAACTTCGGCGCCAGCGTCTCGGCCTCCTACGGCCCGGTCTCGATGACCACCAACTTTGGCCTGAACAACGCCAATGAGCAGAGCCAGTCCGTCACCGAATCGATGTCGAAGAACCGCGAGGTGACGGAGAAGGCCTCCGCGCGCTCCCGCCAGGAGCACAAGGTCAGCATGAAGCTGGAGACCAAGAAGGGCACGGAGGACAGCAGCTTCAAGACCATCACCAACCCGACCAATGCCGCGGTGCGGATCGACTACTACCGCATGATGCGCAAGTGGCGCACCGACCTCTTCCGCTACGGCCTGCGGATGACCTACGACATCACCATCCCGACGCCGGGGCTGCGCTTCTGGGCCTACTGGAAGAAGATCGAGCAGCTCGACGCCCTGATCGCCACACCCTTCGCCTTCGACCTGAAGCCGGAGGATATCACCGATGCGACCTGGCCCGCGCTTGCCGCCAAGTACGGCGCCGTGGTCGAGGCGCCGATGCCCGAAGGCGTGAAGCAGCAGATCTCGCGCACCTACGACATTGGCAAGAACAGCGACGGGATCTTCGAGTTCGCCTTCCCGGATGGATACCTGGCGACCGGCGAGGCGGCCGGCAGCATCACCTATTCCGGCCCTCCGGGTCAGCCGAACATGATCTATGCGATGAGCGGCACGGCGACCTTGACGCCGACCGGACCGGGCACGGGTGTCTTCAAGGTGGCGCTGAAAGGCGTGTCCGGCGGGCAGAAGGCGACATTCACCGTGCTGCGCGAGCCGGCCGACTTCGGGCTCTGGATCGTGCTCACCTCGAACGCGCACCGGCGCAGCGACCTGTTCGAGGCCTGGCGCCTGAAGACCTGGACCACCTTCCGCAACGCGGCGCAGGCCAAGTACGACCAGGAGATCGGCCGCCTGCGCGAGCGCCGCGACCGGCTCTATCGGCTGCTCGCCAGCAAGGACACGCTGTCGCTGCGCCGGCTGGAGCGCGAGGAACTGCTGCGCCTGATCTGCATGTGGCTGTTCGGCCCGGGTTCCGGCTTCTCGACCGCGCCGGCCGACGTCGAGGCGGCGATCGACGAGTTGCTCAAGGCCGAGCGCAAGATCGCGGACGGCGCGAACATCTCGACCTTCGTCGACCTGAGCTCCAGCGAATGGTCGCGCTCGCTGTTGTTCGGCGAGACCGTGAGGTTCCTGCAGCAGGCCATCGAATGGGAGAACCTGCTCTACTTCCTCTATCCGTATTTCTGGGGCTCCGACACCCAGGCCACCGACAAGTTCCTGTTCGAGCATCCCGATCCCGAGCACCAGAACTTCGTGCGGGCGGGCTATGCGCGCGTCGTCGTGACGGTGCGCCCGGGCTTCGAGGAGGATTTCACCAGGCTGATGGAGAGCGGCATGCTCGGCGGCACCAGCAGCTCGCCCTATATTCCGATCGCCCAGGAGATCGCCAATTTCGCCCACACCAACTATGCCGGCATCCCACCGGCCAATCCCGAGAAGCACGCCAGGCCGCAGCTCTATCCGCAACAGCGCAAGAGCTGGGACAAGATGCAGGTCGTGATCGCGGCGATCGAGAAGTATTTCGCCGACAACGGCGCCTATCCGGAGAAGCTCAGCGACATTCCAGGCCCGCTCGACACCAACGACGCGTGGGGCAATCCGCTGGTCTACAAGATGCCGGGCAGCGGCAACGACTACGACCTGATATCGCTCGGAGCCGACGGCGCGGAAGGCGGCGAGGATATCGACGCCGACATATCCTCGGCGGCCGGCGCCTCCATGATCAGCAGCTGGTTCGACTACACGCCGACAAGCGGCATCGACATCGAAGCCAACACCGCCCCGGCCGTCATCGCCTGAAAGCCTGGGCATGGGTGTCGTCCGCAGCGTCGAGATCTGCATGGCGCCCAGCGTCGCGCTCAGCCGCGGCGAGGCCTCGACCATGGGCGGCGTGGTCGAACAAACCATCCTGCGCGACTACTTCAACGAATGCTCCCGCACGCCGCCCAATCGGTTTCAGTCCCCGCAGGCGACCAAGGAGGACTGGTGGGACACCGGCAATCGCGAGCACTACAAGGTTATCCTGCTGGAGCGGCACCATCCGGGCATCAACGAGCAGCAGCTGCGGGGCATGAAGCGGCTAAAGATTCCCGACATCTCGACCTGGAAGGGGATCCATCAGCGCAACAAGGCGATCGATCCAACCCGGCCGGCGGATCGCAACGAGCTCTATGAGATCAAGCCGGATTCCGCCTGGGGCATGCTCAAGGGGTTGGAGAAGCTCAAGGGCATCGAGGACAACCATCGCGACCTCGGGCTGCGCGGCTACAAGCTCGGCTCCTGGTACCCGGCGCCGGCGGGGCCCGATGTCATTGCGCGCAAGCAGGTGTCCTTCGACCAGATGCCCTACATCGAGGCGAGCTTCTGGTATCGGCTGCGGCGCATGATGAGCTCGATGCGGGCGCTCGGCGCCACGCTGCGCATCAACAGCGTGCTCCTGGAGATCGAGCGGCGCACCGCGGGGCTTCTCTACTACAAGATCTGCGTCAAGATGGACCTCGACTTCGACGGCGCGGAGAAGGTGGCGCAGCGGGTGATCCGCCGGCTCTACGAGGCGCTGACCGAGACCGCGGAGACCGCGCGCAGGATCGCCGAGCTCAACGTCGCCGCCAGCTACCGGGTGATGGACAAGCAGGGCAAGCCGGTTCCGGAGCCGCCGCCGGATCCCAGAGTGGTGCGGGCACTCGACGCCGAAGAGCAGTTCCGGGTCGACAAGATCAACCTGGTGCCGGAGCTCGACAACATGCTGAGCGCGCTCGGCCAGGCGTTGTTCAGCCGGCTGCGCGGCCTGCCGGGCGAGCAGTTCCTGGTCTGCTGCGACGAGACCTTTCTCGAGAACGAGATCAAGCTGCCGCAGAAGGTTCGCCAGAGCAAGCTCCTGAAGAACCTGCAGGTCCGCCCGCCGATTCCGGTCCAGGGCGCGCTGGCACTGGCCGGCGGCATCGCCGTGCCTATGAGCTACATGCTGGCGGCGCTCTACGTCGTCGCCAAGGTAGCGGACAGCCCGTTCGAGCTGTTCCACAGCCCCGAAAACTTCCGCGCCGCGCAGCGCTGGCTGGAGGCCAATCCGGCCTACTCGCTGGTCATCGGCGGCGCCGTGGTTTACGGCACGGCGCTGGTGGTGGCCGGCACGGTTGCGACCGGTGGCGCGCTGTTCGCCGCAGCGCCGGCGGCCGGATCCGCAGCGGGCGCGGGCGCGCCGGCCGGTGCCGGCCTGCAGACGCCGCTCGGGACCGGCCTCGCGCGCGGGCTCGCCGGCGAAACCATCAAGGATGCCGCCTTGCCGATGGTCGAGGAGGCGCTGCCGATGGGCGAGAAGGCCATGCAGCAGATGCTGCAGAAATCGGCAACCACCATCACGGAGGAGGCCGGGCGGCGGATCGCCGAGCGCGAGGTCCGGGTCCTGGCCGAGCGCCAGCTGAAGCAGGTGGCGCAAACCGAGATCGAGAAGGCCACGGCGCGCGCCCTGGCGCGGGAGGTGGCCGCCGAGCAGATGAAGAAGGCGCTGGCCGTCGGCGGCGTGACCCTCGGCGCGGTGGCGCTGCGCATGGCCTTCAGCGGCGCGCCGGCGAACACACCGAACTCGGCGCCGACCGGCACGATGAGCGCCATTGCGGCGGAGACCGGATCGCTGCATCTGCTGAAGCTCAATCCGGACGTCGATCTCAATCGCTTGCCGCAGCTTTACGCCGAGGCCAACTATTCCGGATTCTCCGGCGAGATCCCGGGCGGCTTCGTCATCCAGACGGAACCGACGACGCCGGCGGCGATAAAGCCGAAATACTTCCACCTCGGCGTCATCCGCTGCCTCTGAACCGGGCGGGCGCGCGCCGAATTGGAACGGATCGCGGACATCCCTCGGCCGGGGGGTGAGGGGCAGGGCGCGGGGGCTACTTCCGCAGCGCGCGCTCGATCTGCACCCGCAGCGGCCCCTTCTTCTTGATCGCCTCGAGCACCTGCTTCTGCGTCTTATGGTGCTTGGCCATCAGCGCTTCGATCTCGTAGGTCTGGTCCGCGGTAACCCGGTCATGATCGGGCCGGCCGCTCGGGACCGGTGCGGCCTGCGGCTTGTCGTCTGGCATGGCGGCTCTCCCAGGATGTCCCCGTCTGGCGCGGGGTGGGATGTATTGAGGGCAGCATCGCGGTCCGAAGTCCAGCGCAGCCTTGACCCGATCGGGCCGTGTGGCCCATCGTTTGCGGATGAAGATCTCAGTTGCCGTCGTTATTGGCTCCACCGCGATTGCCGGTGCCGTGCTCTGGATCGGCCGCTGGGAAATGGTCTCCTCTCCGATGGGCGGAACCTTCATGCTGGACCATTGGACCGGCACGATGCTGCAATGCAGCTCCGTCAAGTATTCCGGAGAAGAACGCTATCGGCTGGAGTGCGAGCCACCTCCGAAGATTCGGAGGAGCGATTTTATACAGAAGGGGACATCCCCCTAAGGGTGCCCGCCTGTCCAGGTCGTCGGGTCGCAGTCGCGCTCAGGCCGCCTTCCACTTGATCGAGCAGCCGATCGACGGCGTCTGCTCAGCCGGATCGCGGCCGGCGGCGATGGCGCGCATTGCCTCGACCAGCTCGCGTTTGGCGCCCGGCGCCGGGGTGGCGCGGCCGCCTTCGTCGAGCCGGCCGCGATACTTCAGCTTGCGCGCGCCGTCGTAGCCGAAGAAGTCCGGCGTGCAGACCGCGTTGTAGGCGCGCGCCACCGCCTGGCTCTCGTCATGCAGATAGGGGAAGGTGAAGCCGTGCAGCCGCGCGAATTCCTTCATCTTCGGGAAGGAATCTTCCGGGTGTGTGCGTGCGTCGTTGGCGCAGATCGCGGCGACGCCGATGCCCTCGGCCTGCAGCAGCTTCGCATCCGCCACCAGCCGGTCGACCACCGCTTTCACATAGGGGCAGTGATTGCAGATGAAGACGATCACCGTGCCCTTCCGGCCGACGATGTCGTCGAGCGTGTAGCTGCGGCCGTCGGTGGCGGGGAGGGAGAAGGCGGGGGCGGGGGTGTTGAAGGCGATGTCGGTGGGGGAGGGTGAAGCGGCCATGGGCGGCATCCTTCGTCGGATAGGATCTGCGGGCGGAACCTGGCTCCAGGATGCGCAGTCCCGGCCTCGCGATCAAGCCGGGCGGTGCCCGACTTCGGAACGAGGGGGCGGATGCGGGCTTCCCCTCTTATCCCCGGAACGCTCCGACAAAGGTGAGCCATGTCCTATGCCCGTTTCGCTGCGATGATCACGACCTCGACCGTGGTCATGTACGGCCTGATGTATCTCAACACCTTCGCGCTGGACCATGTCTGGTTCAGCCAGACACGGGCGTGGATGGCGCTGCTGATGGGCGCGGTGATGGCGGTCGTCATGCTGGGCTTCATGCTGAAGATGTACCCGAGCCGCCGCGCCAATGCCGGCATCGCCGCGGGCGCGGTCGTCGTCTTCGCCGCATCGCTCTGGCTGGTGCGCAGCCAGGAGACGGTGGACGACGTCTCCTACATGAAGGCGATGATCCCGCACCACTCGATCGCCATCATGACCAGCGCCCGCGCCCATATCCGCGATCCCCGCGTGCGCGAACTCGCCGACGGCATCATCGAGGCCCAGGTGCGGGAGATCGGCGAGATGGAGCAGCTGATCGCCGACCTTGAGCGCAATCCGGTGCCGGCGGGAGCGCCGGATCTGCCGGCGCGGGGGGTGGAGGGGCGGTAGCTGGCATCCCTTCTCACCTTGGGAGAAGGATACGTCCGGCGTCGACGGCTTGCGCGCGCGACGGAGATCATGAGTGCAGCCGCATCGAGCGCGGGGCTAGCGCTTGCCCCTCGGCGGGCGGGCACCGAAGGGCGGGTTGGGACGCTGTGTCTGGTCCAGGTGGACCGGGTTCACGCGGCCGGCAAGCTGCTGTCGCAGACGCTGGGTGGCTAGTGTCACGTCTTCGTTCCGCCATTGCAGTTGGCTGGCGATAGCGGTGGGGAAGGCCTGCAAATAAGACAAGAGATCCTCCGCAGTTCGGATGCCCTGTTGGGCAGCGGCATCCGAAACCTCGCGTGGGAGGAGCAGGGCGTCCTCGGAGAGCTTCGCCTGGAAGTCGCCGCGACGGCTGCTCACGTCATAGGGCAGAATCCTGAGAGGCGCCATTTTCATTCCGAAGGCGGCTTCATCAAGGCCAGCCTAGGTCAGAGTTGAAGGATCTCCCAACAATAAGCGTTCACGTAATAGGCGGAAACCTCGCCGTAGCCCGGCTCGGGGGAATGGCTGTTGCCGGGCGCCGGGGCGCGGTTCGCCCAGGCGATGCTCCAGCTGTTGCGGATGATGAAGTAGCCGCCGAAAGGCTCATTGGGATCGGGCGCGAAGCCGGTGACGCAGACACAGTGACCGCCCACGACCTGTGCGGTCGGCGGAGGATTCAGCACCCGTCCATAGGCCCAGCCGACATTGGTGGTCCAGTTGGTCGGTCCGTTCGGCGTGCTCGGATCGCCGAACACGGGGAGGCAGATCCCGACTGGTCGGCCGCGCTGGAGCAGCTGCAGGAGCCCGCTGGCGGCATTGGCCGGCGTCTGCGCCCAGGTCGTTGCCGTGATCTTGCGGGCGGCAGCATCGGCCTTCGCGGCGGCCGAGGGTATTGCTCCGGAAACCGGCACCACCGGCGTTCCCACATAGGGGCAAAGAGGTTCGGTGCAGATCCCGTCCTGCGCCAGCATGTCCCTGGCGTATTCGAGCCAGGTGCCATCGCTGCCGTGATACGGATCGTTGCTGTGGTCCTTGATCGCCCAATAGAGAAACTGCTCGGAAAGATCCGGCACCTGCGTCAGGTGCTCAGAGCATGCCGTTGCGCCGAAGGCAACGCAGGTTCCGCGCTGCCCTTGATCGCGGACCGGCCAGTGCGGTAGCCGCAGATCGATCGGCGGAGGTGGTGCGGCGACGCCGCCCATCGGTGCCATCGCCGTCAGTGGCACCCGGTCGCCCGGCTTGAAGGTGGCGCTCGGCGGTGGAAGGGCGCCAAGCGGCGCGGGATGTGGCGGCGCCTCGCCAATGCCGGTCACCGCGCTGTACGCGGCCTTCAATTGCGATGCCACGGCACTCGCCAGCCGCTGTCGGCCGATTCCTTGCGATGCCAGGGATGGAAAGGCCCGGAGCAAGGCGTCAAGGTCCTCTGCCGATGTCACGTCGGCCGTGGCTAGGATCTTGGCTTCGGTGTCGGTCACCTCCGATCTCGCCATCATTTCTTTCAAGAATGTCGATGCCATCTGTCCCTCCTGCGAATGTCCCCGTGGACCAGATCCCATGGCGATCGTTATGCAGCCGTGACACAGGACCGGTGCACCAGGCCGAGGCATGCGCTGCCACGCGGGTCTGGCGCGGGCCGGAGGGATGGAGCCTGCGCTTCCGCGGGGAGCAACCCCTTGCCCCGCCAGAAAAAACCCTAAATACTAACAGACCGCGCTCGCGATACCTTTCCGGGCGATGTGCTGCACCTTCAACCATCCGCTAACCCACTGACCAACCATCGAGATCGGACGCTTCTGCCTATGCATACCGCCAACGAAATTCGCCGCGTGTTTCTGGACTACTTCCGCAAGGAGGGGCATGAGGTCGTGGCTTCGTCGCCGCTGGTGCCGCGGAACGATCCGACCTTGATGTTCGTGAACTCCGGCATGGTGCAGTTCAAGAACGTCTTCACCGGGCAGGAGAAGCGCGCCTATAGCCGGGCGACAACCGCGCAGAAATGCGTGCGGGCCGGCGGCAAGCATAACGATCTCGAGAATGTCGGCCATACCGCGCGGCATCACACCTTCTTCGAGATGCTCGGCAACTTCTCGTTCGGCGACTATTTCAAGGAGCGGGCGATCCCGCTCGCCTGGAACCTGCTGACCAAGGAATACGGGCTCTCGCCGGACAAGCTCACCATCACCGTCTTCTCCGAGGACGACGAGGCGCGGGCGCTGTGGAAGAAGGTGACCGGCTTCCCGGACAGCCGGATCATCGGCATCTCGACCTCGGACAATTTCTGGTCCATGGGCGATACCGGGCCCTGCGGGCCCTGTTCGGAAATCTTCTACGACCATGGCGACAAGATCTTCGGCGGGCCTCCGGGTTCGCCCGATGCGGACGGCGATCGCTTCGTCGAGATCTGGAACCTGGTCTTCATGCAGTTCGAGCAGGTCACCAAGACCGAGCGCATCAACCTGCCGAAGCCCTCGATCGACACCGGCATGGGGCTGGAGCGGCTCGCGGCCGTGCTGCAGGGCAAGCATGACAATTTCGACATCGACCTGTTCCGCAAGCTGATCGAAGCCTCGGCGGAGATTTCTAAGACCGAGGCGGACG
The DNA here is from genome assembly GCF_054658695.1 of Dongia sp. agr-C8. NCBI lineage: Bacteria > Pseudomonadati > Pseudomonadota > Alphaproteobacteria > Rhodospirillales > Dongiaceae > Dongia > Dongia sp. agr-C8. Next base: position 756,862 of record NZ_BAAGHZ010000002.1, on the reverse strand, counting down.
GCGTGCACAAGGTCTCGCACCGGGTGATCGCCGACCATCTGCGCGCCTCCGCCTTCCTGATCGCCGACGGCGTGCTGCCCTCGAACGAAGGCCGCGGCTATGTGCTGCGGCGGATCATGCGCCGCGCGATGCGGCATGCGCATCTCTTGGGCTACAAAGAGCCGCTGATGTGGCAGCTCGTTCCGGCGCTGGTGCTGGAGATGGGCCAGGCCTATCCGGAGCTCGGCCGCGCGCAGGCGGTCATCACCGAGACCCTGAAGCTCGAGGAGACCCGCTTCAAGCAGACCTTGGAGCGCGGGCTGAAGCTGCTCGACGAGGAGACCGCGGGGCTGAAGCCGGGCCAGAAGCTCAACGGCGAGGTCGCGTTCAAGCTCTACGACACCTTCGGCTTTCCCTTGGATCTCACCGCGGATGTGCTCAAGGGCCAGAATCGCGAGGTCGACCAGGCGCAGTTCGACGCGGCGATGGAGCGGCAGCGGGCGACGGCGCGCGCTGCCTGGGCCGGCTCCGGCGAGGCGGCGACCGAGACCATCTGGTTCGACCTGAAGCAGAAGGTCGGCGCCAGCGAGTTCCTCGGCTATGAGACCGAGAGCGCGCAGGGCATCGTCACCGCGCTGGTCAAGGCCGGCAAGGAAGTCGATGCGGCGGGCAAGGGCGACGAGGTCGCGATCGTCACCAACCAGACCCCGTTCTATGGCGAGAGCGGCGGCCAGATGGGCGATACCGGCCGCATCACCACGGCCGAGGGCGGCGTGATCGAAGTGCATGACGTGCAGAAGAAGCTCGGCGAGCTGTTCGTGCATCTGGGCAAGGTCGTGCAGGGCTCGATCAGCAAAGGCGAGGCGGTCGAGATGAAGGTCGACGGCAAACGCCGTTCGGGCTTGCGCGCGCATCACTCGGCGACGCATCTGCTGCATGAGGCGCTGCGGCGGCGCCTGGGCGCGCATGTGACCCAGAAGGGCTCGCTGGTGGCGCCCGACCGGCTGCGCTTCGACTTCAGCAACAACAAGGCGCTGACGCCCGAGGATATCGCCTGGATCGAGCATGAGGTGAACCGCCGGATCCGCGCCAATGCGGATGTCGGCACCCGGCTGATGACGCCCGATGCCGCGATCGAGGCCGGCGCCATGGCGCTGTTCGGCGAGAAATACGGTGAGGAAGTGCGCGTCGTCTCCATGGGCGGTCGCGATGAGGAGGAAGTGAAGGAGTTCTCGACCGAGCTTTGCGGCGGCACCCATGTGCGGCGGACCGGCGATATCGGATTCCTGAAGATCGTCGGCGAAAGCGCGGTCGGCGCGGGGCTGCGCCGCATCGAGGCGGTGACCGGCGCGGCCGCCGAGAAATTCGTCGAGGAGCAGCAGAAGATCGTCCATGAGGCGGCGGCAGCCCTGCGCGCGGTGCCGCAGGATCTCGGGCAGCGCATCGTGTCGCTGCTGGAAGAGCGCAAGAAGCTGGAGCGCGAGCTGGCGGAGGCCAGGAAGCAGATTGCGGTGGGTGGAAGCGGCGGCGGTGCTTCGAACGCCGGCAGCGATGCGAAGAACATCAACGGCATCAAGCTGGCGGCGCGCCTGCTGCCCGACGTGCCGGCCAAGGAGCTGAAGAGCATGGCCGACGCGCTGAAGAAGCAGCTCGGCTCCGGCGTGGTGGCATTGATTGCCACCGCGGACGGCAAGGCCAGCGTGGTGGTCGGCGTCACCGACGACCTCACCGGCCGGCTCTCGGCGGTCGACCTGGTGAAGGCGGGGAGTGCTGCCTTGGGCGGCCAGGGCGGCGGCGGCCGTCCCGACATGGCGCAGGCCGGCGGTCCCGACGCGGCCAACGCCCAGAACGCCATCGCCGCGATCGAAGCCGCGATCGGCGACCGCATCAAGGCGGCTTGAGATTGGCCGGGGGGACGGCGGCGCGCTGGATCTTGAGCGCTCAGGCTGCATCAACCCCCTACCTAGCCTCCCCCCATCTTGGGGGGAGGGACTCTTTTTCTGCGGCACATGACGGTCTAGAAGATCCCCCGCCCCCAAGATGGGGGCGGGTTGGGGTGGGGGTCGATGCAGCCGTGATGCATTCGATCCAGCGCCAAGTCTCTCCATCTAGAACCTAGAACCAAAAGAGACAGATTTGCCCCATCCCGCCGGCTTGCCTCCGATCCTGGCCATCGTCGCGGTGCTGGCCTGCGCCGGGCTGCTCACCGGCTTCTATCAGTGGCTGTTTCCGCGGCCGGCGCGCTGGCTGCTGATCGGCGCCGCCTTCGTGGCGGGGATGGCGATCACCGCCGGCTATGCGGCGATCCTGCCGCCGGCCGAGGATCGCCTGGTCGGCATCGTCGATGCCTGGAGCGCGCTGAAGGCGATGGCGCTCGCCGCAGGACTCCCGGAGGAGGCGGTGAAGCTGCTCGCCACCATGATCGTGCTGCTGCTGTTCCGCCGCGGCCTGACGCCGGCCGAGGCGTTCCAGGCCGGGCTGGTGGTGGCGCTGGGCTTCGCGGCGCTGGAGAACCTGCAATATGCGCGGGCGCTGCCCGAGGCGGCGGAATGGATCGCGCTCGGCCGCGGCATCGTCGCCAGCTTCGTGCACGGCATGATGGCGATGTTCATGGGCACGTTCATCGCCGCCTTCGTCCGCAGCGGCTGGCGGCGCTGGGATTTCATCCTCTATGGCTATGCGGTCGCGGCGCTGGCGCATTCGCTGTTCGACTGGGGCCTGGTGCGGCCGCTGCTGGAATATTTCCGCACCGAGCAGATCCAGCCGGAGACGGTGATGCAGGCGCTGCCGATCGCCATCCCCTGCGTGCTCGGCGTCGTGGTCTGCGCGCTGATCCTGTTCGTGCGCCAGCTCAGGATTTGCGGCCGCGAATATGACGCGGCCCAGAATGCGGCCGACCTGGGCGAGGCCGGTCGCCAGGCCTTCGAGCGGCACCTCGCGCTGCGCCGGCGCTGTCGCAAGATCGGCGACGTCATCATCATCGTCGGCGGCATGGGCTTGGTCGCCTCGATCGTCGCCCTGGTGATCGCCGGCATGCAGATGCAGGACCAGCCGCAGCCGACCGACCTGAGCCAGGTCTCGCCGGCGGAGCTCCGCGCCAGCGTGATCGCCACCGTGGCTTTGCTGTTCTCGCCGATGCTGGCGCTGTTCGGCATCCTGGTGCGGTTCAAGCAGTAGCGCCGAGACCTGTCGGCATGGCCGAACGCGGGGCCCGGCGGCGCGGCAAATCGCTGGGAATAGGCCGGCGTTCCTCGCATTAACGCTGTTTGCCGCCGGTGTCACCGATCGTCGCTTGCCAAGAGGGCGCGGCGATGCCTAAAAGTTGAGTCAATTCTTCAGGACGGGGGCGTAGATCGTGAAAATCCGGAACTGGCTGTTTGCATTGGGCGGTGCCGTCATGGCGCTCGCCGCCATCAAGCCGGCTGCCGCCACGCCGATCAACTTCGACGTCACCTTCGGCGCCTCGAATTTCACTGGCCTGTTCGGGCCGGGCGCGGCGCCGGCGCCCTTCGTGCTTGGGCATTTGAACCTGACCTTCGACCCGACGGCGAATGTGATCGAAGGTTCGACCGCCACGCTGGATTTCATCGATCCGCTCGTCTTCAGCGATTCGCTGTCGTTCAATTACAGCGCGGGGACCGATTCCCTGACCATCGGCGGCACCACGGGCGGCGCCGCCGGGCTTACCTTCGGCATCGACGACTTCTCGCTGGTCGTCTTGAACTTCACCTCGGGCACGCCGCTGTTCGGCAGCCTGCTCTACGAACAGGCCAGCGTCCCTAATGTCTTCGGGGCTGCCAGCGGCCTGGTCCATGTGACCCAGTCGGCGGTGGCGACGACGCCGATCCCGGCGGCGCTGCCGCTGCTGGTCTCGGCGCTGGGCGGTCTGGGCTTGGTCGGCTGGCGGCGCCGGAAATCCGCCGCCGCCTGACGCCGCCGCGCGGTTGCCGGTCGTTCGGCGCTGCCGACCTTAACCCTGTTTCGCCGACGCCATACCATCATTGCGGTTGTTGCAGCCGGGGGTTGATCTTAAGATCCGCGCCGGGCATTTGAATCAAATGGGGTGAATCGATGATCAGGCGTCTGCTGCTGGCGCTCGCCGGCGTTGTCCTGCTGGCCGGCGTGGCGCGCCCGGCGGCGGCCACCACCATGGACTACACGGTGACCTTCTCGGCCTGGGACTTCACCGACGTGCTCGGCGGCGCCGACCCGTTGCCGGCCCCGGCCGTGCTGGCCGAGTTCAAGTTCACGGCCGACCTGGTGAACTTCGCGAGCGGGGCGGTGGACGCGAGCTTCATCAACCTCAATGTCGGCACGCTGGGCTACTTCTACTTCTTCGACCAGTTGCGGATCGGCGGGCTCGCCAACGGGGGCGGCGTGAGCGGCATCCATGTCGGCACCGACGACCTGGTCTTCGATATCTCCAACTTCTCGCTCGGCGGTTTCCAACCGATCTACGCGATGTACATGCAGGCGGGTTACGGCGGCCTCTACGAGACCTATCACGGCATCGCGCATATCACGGCCACGCCGGTTGCCGTCGCGACGACGCCGCTGCCCGCCGCACTGCCGCTGTTCGCCGCGGCGCTGGGCGGGCTGGGCCTGGTCGGCTGGCGGCGACGGAAGTCCGCCGCCGCCTAGCAGCGGCTTACTGCATATCGCCGAGCGTGGCTTTGAGGAGCTTGTCCGGGTTGTCGACCACGCCGTTGTTCTCGCGGGTGCCGGCCTTGATCTTGTCCACGACATCCATGCCGTCTACGACCTTGCCGAAAGCGGTGTACTTGCCGTTGAGATAGTCGTTCGGCGCGAACATGATGAAGAACTGGCTGTCGCCGCTGTTCGGGTCCTCGGTCCGCGCCAGGCCGACGGTGCCGCGCTCGAACGGCGTCGGGCCGAACTCGGCGGGGACGGTGGTGCCGGAGCCGGGGCCGCCGCCGGTGCCGGTCGGGTCGCCCATCTGCGCCATGAAGCCGGGGATGACGCGGTGGATCGGCGTGTTGGTGTAGAAGCCCTTCCGGACCAGGTCCTGGATATGCGCGACGGTCTTCGGCGCCGCGACCGGATCGAGCTGGATGGTCACCCGCCCGTCCTTGAAGTCGAGATAGAGCGTGTTGGCATCTTGAGCGTGGGCCGGCATTGCCGCGCCGAGCACCAGCGCGGCGGCGATCACGAAGCGGCGGGTGACGTTCATGGCGGTTACCCCATCGCCTTCTTCAGGTTCTCGTCCAGCTTGTCGAGGAACTGCGTGGTGGTCAGCCATTTCTGGTCGGGGCTGATCAGCAGCGCCAGGTCCTTGGTCATGTAGCCGCTCTCGACGGTCTCGACGCAGACCCGCTCCAGGGTCTCGGCGAAGTTCTGAACGTCCGGGGTGTTGTCGAACTTGCCGCGGTAATAGAGGCCGCGGGTCCAGGCATAGATCGAGGCGATCGGGTTGGTCGAGGTCTCCTTGCCCTTCTGGTGCTCGCGATAATGCCGGGTCACCGTGCCGTGCGCGGCTTCCGCCTCGACCACCTTGCCGTCGGGCGAGAGCAGCACCGAGGTCATGAGGCCCAAAGAGCCGAAGCCTTGCGCGACGGTGTCGGACTGGACGTCGCCGTCGTAGTTCTTGCAGGCCCAGACGAAGCCGCCGGACCATTTCAGCGCGGCCGCGACCATGTCATCGATCAGGCGGTGCTCGTAGCGGATGTTCTTGGCCTTGAACTGGTCGGCGAACTCCTTGTCGAACACCTCCTGGAAGATGTTCATGAAGCGGCCGTCATAGACCTTGAGGATGGTGTTCTTGGTCGACAGATAGACCGGCCAGCCGAGCGTCAGGCCGTAGTTGAAGCAGGCGCGGGCGAAGCCGCGAATGGAGTCATCGAGGTTGTACATGCCCATGGCGACGCCAGCGCCGGGGAAGTTGAACACTTCCTTCTCGATCGGCTCGCCGCCGCCCTCGGGCACGAACTTCATGGTGAGCTTGCCCTTGCCGGGCACGATGAAGTCGGTCGCGCGGTACTGGTCGCCGAAGGCGTGACGGCCGACCACGATCGGCTGGGTCCAGTTCGGCACCAGGCGCGGCACGTTCTTGCAGATGATCGGCTGGCGGAACACGGTGCCGTCGAGGATGTTGCGGATGGTGCCGTTCGGCGACTTCCACATCTGCTTCAGCCCGAACTCCTTCACCCGGCCTTCGTCCGGGGTGATGGTGGCGCATTTGACGCCGACGCCGTACTGCTTGATCGCGTTCGCGGAATCGATGGTGATCTGGTCGTTGGTCTCGTCGCGCTTCTCGACGCCGAGATCGTAATATTTCAGATCGATGTCGAGATAGGGCAGGATCAGCTTCTGCTTGATGAAGGCCCAGATGATCCGGGTCATCTCGTCGCCGTCCAGCTCCACCAGCGGCGTCTTGACCTTGATCTTCGCCATCTCGATATCCTCCGTTTCAAGAATTAAATGCGTTCCGGGTGTTCCGTAACCTGGATGTCGGCGGGCTGGTCGAGGAGGTCGAACATCCGCCCCACCGAGTTCACCACCGAGAAATACTGCCGCGAATCCTCGCGCGCGAAGCCCTCGCCGATCAGCTGGTCGATCAGCTTCTGGAAGGGATCCCAATAGCCGTCGATGTTCAGCACCACGACCGGCTTGTCGTGCAGTTTAAGCATCCGCCAGGTCACGATCTCGAACAGCTCGTCCAGGGTGCCGTAGCCGCCGGGCAGCACCGCGAAACCGTCCGAGAGATCGAACATCAGCTTCTTGCGGACATGCATGCTCTCGACGACTTTGAGCTCGGTGATGCCCGAATGGCCGACTTCGCTGGTCTGCAGATGCTCCGGGATGACGCCGATCACCTCGCCGCCGTTCTTCATCACGGCGTCGGCGACCTCGCCCATCATGCCGATGCGGGCCCCGCCGTAGACGAGGCGGATCTTGCGTTCGGCCATGGCTTCGCCGAGTTCGCGGGCGGCGGCGACGTAGCGCGGCGAGCGGCCGCGCGCCGAGCCGCAATAGACACAGATGGATCTAATCAAGGTCATGGATTTGGAGAGGCCCATTTGGCCCCAGCTTGCGTGGCGCCCAAAGGGGGGCCAGGAGAGCCGGGAAAGGAGGGGTTTTTAAACCTTTTCAATGCGGGTGTTTTGGGGCCTATTCCGAATGCCGTCAACCCGATATTGCGCCGCGGGAGACCCATAAAACCGCTGGGTAGGACACCCGGCAAATGGGCTAAGGGAACCCCCTTGATTGCGCGGATTCGGGTTCCGCATTACGGTGTGACGGAACTGTAATGAGACGAATCGAGCGATTTTCATGAACCGGCTGACCTTGGTCGCAACCATCGGTGCCGTCCTGGTTGCGGCGATCCTGGGCCTGATCTACGCGGTGTCGAAGCAGGACGTGGACGACACCCCCGAGCCCACCGCCCAGGTGCAACCGGCGCAGCCCGCCGCGCAGCCGGCCAGCCCGCCCGCCAATCCGGCGCCGGCCGAGCCGTCCTCCGCTCCCGCCGGAGAGCCGGCGGCGCAGCCGCCCGCTGGGGCCGGCGAGCAGCCCGTCCCGCAATCGTCCATCACCGGCGCCACCGAGCCGCAGCCGATCAATCCGCCGCAGAGCCAGGCGGCGACCACCGAGACGCCGGCCGCACAACCGCCGGCCGCCGGCAGCGAGCAGGTTGCCTCGGCCGCCCAGAATCCGGCGCCGGCACCGGCGCCGGAGATCAAGCCGAGCTTCGACGTGGTGCGCGTCAACCCGAACGGCGACGCGGTGATCGCCGGACGTGCCGCCCCCGGCACCAAGATCACGCTGCTCGACAACGGCAAGGCGGTCGGCTCGGCGGAAGCGGACGATCGTGGCGAGTGGGTGCTGCTGCCGGATTCCGCGGTCGATCCCGGCCAGCACAAATTCTCGGTGCGCGCCACCGACGACGGCGGCAAGAGCCTCGATTCCGAGAAGGAAGTCATCGTCGTGGTGCCGAAGCCGGCCGAGGATATCGCCGGCCAGCCGGTGACGCGTCCATCCGGCGCGCTCGCGATCGAAGTGCCGAAGGAGGGGGAGGGGCCGACCCAGCTCCTGAACTCGCCGGGCGCGGCATCGGCGACGCCGCCGGCCCCGGTCACCGCGGCCTCGCAGGACAACCCCGCCGCCCAGCCGCAGACGGCGCCCTTGAGCCTCGACACCATCGACTACACCCAGGACGGCCGCGCCATGCTGAGCGGGCACACCCTGCCCGGCGGCGACCTGCTGCTCTATCTCGACAACGGGACGATGGGCAACGCCAAGGCCGACGGCTCCGGCCGCTGGACCTTCGTGCCGGAGCAGAAGGCGCCGGCCGGCGACCACAAGCTGCGGGTGGACCTGGTCGACGCTGCCGGCAAGGTGCAGGCCCGCGTCGAGGTGCCGTTCTCGCAGCCGGATTTCTCGACCATCGCCTTGAGCGATGACAGCGTCATCGTGCAGCCGGGCAACAGCCTCTGGCGCATCGCCCGCCGCACCTACGGCAGCGGCGTCCAGTACACGGTGATCTTCGAAGCCAACAAGGACCACATCCGCGATCCCGATCTCATCTATCCGGGCCAGATCTTCAACCTGCCGAAGAAGCAGAACTGACTTGAATCGTCATGCCCGGGCTTGCCCCGGGCATCCGGTGCCGATCGGAGCGAGATTGCCGGGTCAAGCCCGGCAATGACGGCTCACAGGGTACGGAGTCAGTGCGCCGTCTGCGGGCGCGGCGGCAGGGCTTCCTGCAGCATCACGAGATAGGGCTTCACCTCGAGCACGAGGCGGGTCGCGGCGGTGATGACGTCCTGCGGCTCCCAATGGCCCGGCAGTGCAGCCTTGCCGATGCAATAGATCCAGCGGTGCTTGCTGATCACCAGCCGCGCCTCGTGCAGCGTCTGTGAGGCGTCGATGATGGCGATGACCGCGCGCCGGGTGGCGACGCCTTCGGCCGAATAGGGCAGCGGGGCGATTTCGGCGGCGAGCTGAACCACAGTGCCGTGGGCGGTCGGGCGCGTGTTGGCCTCGAAGGTGATGCCGAGATAATTGAAGGCGAACTCGATCTGGCCGTCCTTGCGCCCGATCTGCAGCGAGCCATCGGCATTGATCCGCAAGCGCGGCTCTTCCGGTGGCAGTTGTTGCAGCTTCAGCAACGGGAGGGCTTTCAGGTTCACGAGGGTATGCCGGGTGCTAATTTCTGGACTGGGAAAGTACCCTGTACCCTCTTAACGATATGTAAAGCGCGTTGCCGTTCCCCGGTGAAGCGCCTGGTCGCAGGTGACCAATGGGGCGAAGTGTGGCATTTGAAGGACTTGGGGGTCCTCCCCATATTCCTGACAGCCGAGAACACCGACCCAGAGAGGCGCCATTGTTCGAGACCGTGTTAACCCCGATCCACCGCAAGGGCTGGCCCCTGATCGCGGTCTTTGCCGCGGCGAGCGTGCTGCTCTGGTGGCTCTGGACCCCTCTGGGGCTGTTGGGCGTGATCCTGACCGCCTGGTGCGTCTATTTCTTCCGCGACCCCGACCGCGTGACGCCGAGCCGCCCGGGGCTGGTCATCAGCCCGGCCGACGGCATCGTGCAGATGATCCAGCCCGCTTCGCCGCCGCCGGAAATCAATATGGGCGGCCGGCCGTTGATGCGGATCAGTATCTTCATGAATGTGTTCAATGTTCATGTGAACCGGATTCCGGTCGATGCCGAGGTCGTGACCCTCGCGCATCGCCCCGGCAAATTCGTGAACGCCTCGCTCGACAAGGCGAGCGAGGAGAACGAGCGGCAATCGGTGCATCTGCGCCTGGCCGACGGTCGCGATGTCGGTCTGGTGCAGATCGCCGGGCTGGTCGCGCGGCGGATCCACTGCGACCTGACCGCCGGAATGCGGGTGCGGGCCGGGGAGCGGTTCGGTATCATCCGCTTCGGCAGCCGGGTCGATGTCTATCTGCCGGACGGCGTGCAGCCGCTGGTGGCGGTGGGACAGACAACCCTGGCCGGCGAGACCGTGATCGCCGACCTGAATTCCGACGAGCCGACGCGGCTTGGCGAACGTCGCTGAGAGCGGCCGGGCGAACGCCGCTGAAAGCGGCTGGAGAAGAGAAGATGCGCAAGGACGGATTGATGCGGATGCGGCGCAACCGGCTGAAGGATCACTCGATCAACCGGTTGATCCCGAACATGCTGACGCTGTTCGCGCTCTGCGCGGGCCTCACCAGCATCCGCTTCGCCATGGACCAGCGCTGGGAGCATGCGGTGCTGGCGATCCTGTTCGCCGCTGTGTTCGACGCGCTTGATGGCCGCATCGCGCGGCTGCTGGACTCCTCCTCGAAGTTCGGCGCCGAACTCGACTCCTTGAGCGACTTCGTCAGCTTCGGCGTGGCGCCGGCGGTCGTGCTCTTCATGTGGGTCATGCAGGATGTGAAGGGCATCGGCTGGGCGCTGACGCTGCTGTTCAGCGCCGGCATGGCGCTGCGCCTCGCGCGCTTCAACACCAAGCTCGACAATGCGGACCTGCCGGCCTGGCACAGCCGCTTCTTCACCGGCGTCCCGGCGCCGGCCGCGGCCGGCCTGGTGCTGCTGCCGCTGGTCGCCTCTCTGCAGTTCCCGGATCTCGAAATCCTGCGCAGCCCCTACGTGGTTGGCCCGGTCATGCTGGCGGTCGCGGGTCTCGCGGTCAGCCGCATCCCGACCTTCTCCTTCAAGCGCCTGAAGATCAGCCAGGCGCTGGTGTTGCCGACCATGATCGTGGTCGCGGTGCTGACCGCCCTGGCGCTGGCCGAGCCCTTCGCGACGCTGCTGCTGATCCTGCTCGCCTATATCGGCAGCATCCCCTTGAGCGTCGCGTCGCATCGCCGCCTGCAGCAGCAACGCCCGATGCCGACCGCCGCGTCACCAGTCAACGACGCGGACGCGGATCATCTCTGATCTGATTGCGAGCGCTGGATCGTTGAGCGCGCGGGATTGGAAGCGTCACGGCTGCATCAACCCCCTACCTAGCCTCCCCCCATCTTGGGGGGAGGGACTCTTGGAAGAGGCTGCTGCTCTTGGTAGCGATGGCTTTAGCCGCGCGCCTGCACGACCGAACTCCTTCCCCCTTCAGGGGGAAGGTAGGGATGGGGGGACGTGCAGCTGTGAAATATCAGAAAGAGCGCTGAACAAAGATCCAGCGACTGCAGCCCTCAGCGGTGCAGGTGATGGGCCTGCAGCGACTGGACGATTTCTTCCAGCTTCGAGCGGTCCATGATGTAGAGGTTGCGGCCTTTGCGCTTCAGCACGCCGCTGTCATAGAGCTGGCTGATCGCGCGGTTGACCGTCTCGCGCGTGGTGGAGGTCATGCTGGCAATCTCGTGCATCGGCGGCAGCGGCCGTACCACGAACAGGCCCGGCACCGCGGCGTCGGGCTGCGCCATGCGCAGCAGCTCGGCGTAGACGCGCTGCGCCGCCTGCAGGGTCGAAAGCTCCAGGATGCGCAAGCCGCTCGCCCGCACCATGCGCGCCAAGCGCTGCATCAGCTGGAAGGCGACGGTCGGATGGCCGCGGACGACCTCCAGGAACATTTCCGGCGGCATGATCGCGATCTCGCTCTTCTCGATCGCGGTCACGCTGGCGGAGCGCGGCTGGCCGTCGATCGCCGCCAGCTCGCCGAAGAAGTCGCCGGCCTTGACCGCGGCCAGGGTGACCTCGCGCCCGGCGGGCGAGAAGGTGATGACCGAGACCGAGCCTTTGAGGACGAAGAAGACCTCGCGGCTCTGCGAGCCCTTGTCGAGGATGGTTTCGTTCCGGGAATAGGTGCGCTTGTGGCAGCGCTGCTCGATGGCGCGCTTCTCCTGCTCGGTCAGCTCCTCGAGCAGGCTGAAATCCCCCAGCCTTCGGCTGGCCTCCGGCGTCGCAACAATCGTCCCCATGGCCCCCACCCTAGCAGAAATTCACTTTACTGGAACCGCTGCAAACCGCCAATCACAGCGGATTTAAGCAACGGGCGACACAGAAATTTAATCCTTGGCGCGGAATTGCACATAAGAAGCAAGGATATAGCCCGGACTTGTCCCCGGCGGGGGTTTTTGGCAAAGGGGTCTAGGAAGATAAGGAGCGCAGAGCGCGCATGGCCAGCGAAACCAACGCCGCCGCCGATGATGACGAAGAGACCGAGTCGGTCCCCGGCGGCAAGAACTACATCACCCCGGAGGGATTCGAGCGCCTGAAGTCGGAGCGGCGCCAGCTCTGGACCCAGGACCGGCCGGAAATCGTCCGGGTGGTCGAATGGGCCGCGGGCAACGGCGACCGCTCGGAGAACGGCGACTACATCTACGGCAAGAAGCGGCTTCGGGAGATCGACCGCCGCCTGCGCTTCCTGGACAAGCGGCTCGCCGCCGCGGTGCCGGTCGATCCCGCGCGCCAAACCCGGCGCGACCAGGTGTTCTTCGGCGCGACCGTGACCTATGTGCGCGAGGATGACAGCGAGACAACGGTCACCATCACCGGCATCGACGAGACCACCTTCGCGCCCGGCCGCATCAGCTGGACCTCGCCGGTCGCCCGCGCCCTGATGCAGAAGCGGGTCGGCGACACCGTCACCGTGCGCACGCCCAGCGGACCCGAAGAGCTGGAGATTCTCTTGATCGTGTATCCGGACTGATCGCATTCATAAGAAGCCCGTCATTGCCGGGCTTGACCCGGCAATCTTGCGCAGGCCGGAACCAGATGCCCGGGTCAAGCCCGGGCATGACGGAATCTATTACTGCACCACGCCGCAGGCGATGCGGGGGCCGCCGCCGCCGAGGGGCTTCGGCTGGTCCGAATAGTTGTCGCCGCCGGCATGGATCATCAGCGCATGGCCGCTCATGTCGGCGAGCTTCAGGTGCGGCACCAGCAGCGAACCGGTCGCGGTGCCGTCGGCCGCCACCTTCAGAACCGGCAGATCGCCCCGATGGCCGCCCATCGCGTCGGGGCCGAGATGCTTCTTGGTGGCGTCGGGATCGAAATGGCCGCCGGCGCCGATGCCCGACGCCATCTTTCCGTCCTGCATGCCGGGCGCGCAGCTCGCGTTCATGTGGAGGTGGAAGCCGTGCTCTCCGGGCGGCAGGCCCTTCAGGGCCGGTTTCAGCAGCAGCCCGCCGGCGGAATCCTCCAGCGTCACGGTGCCGATCGCGGCGCCGACGCCGTCCGGCGAGATCAGATCCATCGTGACGGTCCTGGTTTCGGCCGCCCGGACGGCACCGGCCGCCGCGACCGCCGCGACAAGGAGTGCGAGGGGAGCGAGAATACGGGAGGGACGGGTCATGAGCATCTCCATAGGTTTGATCGAGTGCCGAGTGATAGACGCAATGCCTGACGGCGAACTGAGGCTGGGATGAGCGGAACCTGTCGCGGCGCGGCGCCGGCCCTTCAGCGCGTCCGGTCGATGAGCGTCTCTATATCGTCCCAGACGACGATCCGGTTCCGCGACCGCCAGACCGGGCCGGGATCGATGTAGCAACCCGCCAGCCGTCCGCCCAGTTTCTTGTAGAAGTCGATCGCCGGCTGATTGCCCTCGACCACGCCCAACGCCGCGCTCCGGTAACCTTTTGCCTGCAAGGCGAGCGCCAGCCGCTGCATCAGCGCCCTGCCGATCCCGCCGCGGCCATGGGCGGGATCGACGTAGAGATAGAGGATCTCGCCGTGCCCGCCGAGCTCCGGCACGGTCGGCGCACCGGCGGTGCCAATCCCGACAATCCGGCCAGCGCGCTCCGCCACCAGGACCGTGCGCGCGCCGCCTTCCAGCATCGCGACCCAGCGCGGCAGGCGATAAGGGAGGTCGAGGATGCTGACCGCATCCGGCGGCGCGAGCTCGCGATAGGTTGCGCGCCAGACCGCGACGTGCAGTGCGGCGAGGGCTGGTGCGTCGCCGGGCTGCGCCGGGCGGATCGCGACGTCAGCGCCGCTCATGCGTCGTTTTCGCGAACCAGATCACCGAGAGCACCTGCACCGCCAGCATCAGCCCGAGCACGGTGGTGTAGCGAGTCTCCGCGCCGGCGCCGAAACCGATCGCGGTCAAGAGATCGAGCGCCCAGCCGATGCCGGACTGGATCAAGGCCGCGGCCAGGAACAGCAGCAGGTTGAGGCTGGTCTGCGCGCGGCCGGCCAGCGCCGGCCCGAACTGATCGCCGAGGGTCACATAGGCGAGGTTCGCGCCGGAGCCCGCGAGGCCCAGCACGCCGACCAGCAGCCAGGCGGGCAGCGGTACATCGAGGATGATGCCGAGCTCGGCGAAAGCGAGGATGACGAAGCAGCCGATCATCACCGCCCTCAGGCCGATGCCGTTGCGATGCGCCCAGTCGGCGACGAAGCCGGTGATCAGCGATCCGCTCGAGAAGGTGATCGCCATCGCCATCAGGTCGCCGGCGACGTCCGCCCGATCCAGCAGCCGGACATCGGTCAGCCAGCGCGCGATCCAGAGACTCTGGATCGCGATGAAGCCGCCGGTGACGAAGGCGACCATCGGCGCGATGCCCCAGAAGGTGGGGGTGGCGAGGATCGGCCCGATGTCCTTCAGTTGCGCGCGCCAGCCTCGCGGTGCGTTGGTCGCGTGGCCGTTGCCGTGCGGCGCCAGCCAGTAGACCAGGATCGCCGTCAGCAGGGTCACCGCCGCCAGCAGGTAGAACAGGCTGCGCCAGCCGAACTGGCTCGCCATCCAGTCCGAAGGGCCGGTCGCCGCGAAGACGCCGAGCCCGCCGAAGGCGACCACGACCGAATTGGCGAGCGGCACCCGCGCCGCGGGCAGCCAGAGCGCGTTCGCCTTGAAGGCCGCCATCAAGCCGCCCGAGAGCCCGATCCCGATCACCGCGCGCGAGAGCGTGAGCGTGAGGGGATCCGGCCCCAGGGCGAAGAGCAGGCTGCCGAAGGCGGCGATGGCGAGCAGCACCGCATGCGTCCGCCGCGGTCCGTAGCGATCGAGCAGCAGCCCCAGCGGCAGCTGGAACAAGGTGAAGGCGTAGAGATAGGAGGAGGTGATGAGCCCGAGCCCGGCCTCGTCGAGCTTGAGCTCGGCGATCAGGTCCGGCGCGATCACCGAGTTCACGGTGCGAAAGAGATAGGAGATCAGGTAGCCGCAGGAAAACGGCAGGATCACGCCGGCGATCAGGCGGGGGGTGATTTTGCCAGGGTGCTGCTGACTTGGCGCCATGTCAGGGGACAACCGCGGTGAGAGTCTTCGACCCCTCACCCCAGCCCTCTGCCGCAAGGGGAGAGGGGGATACTATTCGCTGCGTCGATTGATGGATTTGCCTGGGTTGGAAGGCTTGCGCAGCAGCGTCCTTCCCTTTCCCCTTGCGGGAGAGGGACAGGGTGAGGGGGCGACGGGTGCATGCCCCTTGCCCTCCTCAAACCGACCCGCCGACCGGGCTTTTCGCCAGGCTGCGGGCGGCGCGGCTGGCGCGGGCCATGTCGTAGAGCGTGTTGCCGGCGACCGCGGCCAGGGTGAGCGCGCCGCCGATCAGCGCTTGCGTGCCGGGATCCTCGTCCAGGAACAGCCAGACCCAGAGCGGCCCCAGCACGCATTCCAGCAGGCCGAGCAGGGCCGCCTCGCCGGCGGGAATGAGCCGCGCGCCGGTCGAGAACCAGATCAGGCCGATGGCGAGCTGGATCGCGCCGAACAGGAACAGCAGGCCGATGTCGTCGACGGCGACCGGCAGCGGGTCGCGCACCGCCAGGCCGACCAGCATGATGATGATCGTGGCCAGGCACATCGCCGGCGTCATGCGGATCGCGTGGTAGCGTCGCACCATGACCGTCGCGACGCCGATCGCGAGCGCGATGACGCAGGACAGCGCGATGCCGAGACTGGAGCTGCGGCTCTCGCCGCCGGAGACCATGTACCAGACTCCGAACAATGCGACGAGCATGGCGAGGCTGCGGATCCAGCCCGGCGGCTCGCGCATCCAGACCCAGGCGATGACGGCGGCGATGAACGGCGCCGTGCTCTGGATCACCAGGATCAGCGCCACGGTGGTTTCCTTGAGCGCCACGATGAACGAGAGCGAGGCGGCGGCAAAGCAGCCGGCAACCACGATGCCCGGCACGCCGAGCGCCTTGAACAGCGCCCAGGTGTTGCGCCCGTCGCGCACCAGCAGGAACAGCAGGAGGGTGACCGCGGCGAAGAAGCCGCGCCCCGCCGCCTGGGTCCAGATGTCGGCCTCGATATGCCGCGCGATCAGCCCGCCGCTGCTCCAGCAGAAGGCCGCACCCAGAACCAGAATGGCACCCTTGCGATGCGCCTCGATCGCGCCCGGCATTTCTCACCCCTGAAAATCCGCGGCGGAGATTAGCAGGCGAGGGCAGTGGGGCCGCAAGCGGCGGCGGCTCATGGCTGATATGCGAGGCGCTGGAGCGCTGGCTCTAGTGTCGTGGTCGTACTGGCTACATCACGGCTGCATCAACCCCCGCCCCGGCCCGCCCCCATCTTGGGGGCGGGGGATCTATGAAGGCGCTGTTCAAACTGAATGCGAAGATTCTCACCTTCTTCCCGCCCCCAAGATGGGGGCGGGTGAGGGTGGGGGTTGATTGCAGCCGTGGTTCTTGAGGATGAAACGCGCCGATCGATCCAGCGCCATCACGCACCGGAAGAAACCACCGCCGCCAACCATTCCAAAAAAACTGCGAACGGCGCCTCTTTCTCCGCGCCCGGGCGGTGGATGACATACCAGGCGCGCCGCTCCTCCGCGACGGTGAGGTCGAAGGGCTTCACCAACCGGCCCGCGGCGAGATCGTCCGCCACATAGGGCGCCCGCGCCAAGGCGACGCCCAATCCATCCAGCGCCGCCTGCAACGCAAAGGCCGAATAGTCGAAGGACAGGCGCCGCCTGAGCTTGGCCGGATCGACCCCGGCCGCCGCCAGCCAGCGCGGCCAGTCCTGGGGCGAATGCTCGACCTCGAGCAGGGTCTGCCGCGCGAGATCGGCCGGCTTCTTCAACTGCGCGGCCAGCGCGGGGGCCGCGACCGGGAACAGGGCGGCGGTGAAGAGCTGCCGCCCGGCATGGCCGGCCCCGGGCCCGTCGGCCAGGCGGATGGTCGCCGTCCAGTCGGGCCGGAGCTCGCTGGGATCGCCGATCGCGGTCACCACCCGGACTTCGATGCCGGGATGCGCGCGCTGGAAGCCGGGGAGGCGCGGGATCAGCCAGCGCATGGCGAAGGTCGGCCCGACCGCGATGGTGACCGCGGGTCCGCCGGGCCTCCGCTGCAGGCTGGAGACCGCGGCTTCCAGCTCGCGGAAGGCGTCGGAGAGCCGCGGGCCGAACACCCGCCCGGATTCGGAGAGTTCCAGCGTGTTGGCGCGGCGCTCGAACAGGGCATGGCCGAGCCAGAGCTCGACCTCGCGCACCAGCCGGCTGATCGCCGTCTGGGTGACGTTGAGCTCGTCCGCCGCCCGCGTGAAGCTGCCCAATCTGATGGCGGCCTCGACGGCCCTAAGCCCCTTTAAACTTGGAAGATTCATAGGTTTGTCCAACTTTTCCTCAGGCTATTCTGCCATAACCGCGCTGTCGGGCAAGCAGCGCGACGCGCAACACTCCGACCCGAACTTGGGTGGGTTGGAGCATGGCTTCGATCGGGATCTCTCTCGGGCTGCTGCTGGGCGCGGTCTTTCCCAGCGTGCTCGCGACATCGTTTCTCTCCGGCATCTTCGGCATGGTGGGCGGCCTGATCCTGATGGGCGTCCTGCTGATGCTCCTCCCCGTGCCGCTGGCCATGAGCCTGCACGCGATCACCCAGATGGCGTCGAACGGTTGGCGCGCTTTGCTCTGGCGCGACCACGTGAAATGGAACGTGCTGCCGGGCTATCTCGCCGGTTCGGCAGCGGCCTTCGCGCTCTTCGCCTGGATCGCGCTCTCGCCGCCGACAGCAGCGGTCTATCTCGCGCTCGGCACGCTGCCCTTCGCCACCGCCGCGCTGCCGCGGGGTTGGGCGCTTGACATCGAGCGGCGCGGCGCGCCGACGCTGGTCGGCTTTCTGGTGATGGGCCTCAGCGTCCTCGCCGGCGTGTCCGGGCCGGCGCTCGACGTCTTCTTCGTCCGCACGGCGCTGGACCGCCGCGCCATCGTCGCCACCAAGGCGATGATCCAGACCCTCGGTCATCTCTGGAAGTTCGGCTATTTCGCACTGGTGATCGGCAACGATCCCGCGGATCCGGTCCTGCCGCTGGCGGTCTATGCCGCGGCGGTCGGAACAGCGTTCGTCGGCACCAGCTCGGCCAGAATCGTGCTCGATCGCCTGTCCAACCAGACCTTCCTTCGCTGGAGTCGACGGCTGGTCCTGGGGGTCGGCGCCGCCTATCTCGGGCGCGGCCTCTGGCTGGTATTCGCCCATGGTTTTTAGCGGTGATTCCAGACTATCCTGCCGGCCTGGGGAATCGACCGGGAAGAAGGGTTCCGATGCGAAAGATTGCACTGCTTGGCGCGCTGCTGCTGCTCGCCGCCTGCGCCACGCAGCCGCCGGCGCCGGTGCAGCCGGCCGGGCCGATTCCCGCCAAGGACCGCTACGCCTTCACCAAGATCGACCAGAAGACCTGCCCGACCGAGGCCAAGAGCTTCGTCGAGTGGGTCGAGCGCTACGAGGCCTTCGCCTACAAGAACGGCCAGCCGAAGGAGCTGATCGCCGACGCCTTCGAGAAGGTGAAGGAGAATCCCGACATCACGGTGAAGCAGGCCAAGCAGCCGGAATTCGTGACCCCGGTCTGGACCTATCTATCGCGCGCGGTCTCCGACGACCGCGTGGCGCGCGGCCAGCAGCAATACCTGCTCAACCGCGCCGTGGTCGACCAGGCGGCACGGCAATACGGCGTCGATTCCGGGACGCTGATGGGGATCTGGGGCATCGAGACCGATTTCGGCCGCAACTTCGGCGACGTCAACGTGTTCGAGGCGCTCTCCAACCTCGGCTACGGCGCCAAGCGCACCGACTTCGCCTGCAAGGAACTGGCCGCGGCGCTGACCATCGCCAACCGCGACAAGATTCCGGTCGATAAGATGATCGGCTCCTGGGCGGGCGCCATGGGCCACAGCCAGTTCCTGCCGAGCAACTATATCGAGCTCGGTGTCGATGCCGATCGTTCCGGCGCGCCGGATCTCTGGACCTCGATGCCGGACGTCTTCGCCTCGACCGCGAACCACCTGACCAAGGCCGGCGGCGGCTGGATCGCCGGCGTGCCCTGGGGCATGGAAGTGAAGCTGCCGGCCGGCTTCCCCTATCAGGAGGCCGAGCTCGATCTCGAGCAGCCGATCGCCCATTGGCGCCAGCTCGGGGTGAAGACGGTGAGCGGCATGCCGCTGCCGGAATATCCCGGCGGCACCTCGATCATCGTGCTCACGGGCTGGAAGGGCCCGGCCTTCCTCATCACCAAGAATTTCAAGGCGATCCTGCGCTACAACAACTCGACTTCCTATGCGCTCTCGGTCGCCTATCTCGGCCAGCGCATCCTGGGCGGGCCGGGCGTGCAGGCGGCCTGGCCGACGTCCGAGCCGCCGCTCAATCTTGCCGAGCGCGAGGAGATCCAGACGCGTCTCGCCGCGCAGGGCTATGACGTCGGCAAGGTCGATGGCGTGCTCGGCCTGAAGACCCGCAAGGCGGCGCGTCTGTTCCAGGCCAAGGTCGGCCTGCCCCAGGACGGCTATGCCAACAAGGCGCTGCTTGAAACCTTGCGCCGGCAGCCTTCGGTCTGATGAGCACCGCGGCGACGGTCGAACGCATTCTCGAGCGGATCGGTCACCGCCAGCCGAAACTCGCGATCGTGCTCTCGACCGGCCTGCAGGCGGTGGACGGCGATGTCGAGGATCCGACCGTCTTCGCCTATGCGGAACTGCCCGGCTTTCCGAAAAGCGCCGTCGCCAGCCATCGCGGCCGCCTGCTGCTCGGCAAGCTGGCGGGACACAGCGTGGCGCTCTTGGAGAGTCACGAGGACTACTATCGCGCCGGCCGGGTCGATGCGATGCGCGAGCCGTTGGAAGTTGCGGCCGCACTCGGCTGCGGCAAGGTGTTGCTCACCGCGGCGGCGCATTCGCTGCGCACCGATCTCGGCCCCGGACGCCTGGCGCTGGTGACCGGCCATGCCATGCTCGGCGATCCGATGTCCTTGAGCCAGGGTTTCGGCACCCGCTATCCGATCGACTGGCACGCGGCCTATGAGCCGGTGCTCACCGAGCGCCTGGTCGCGGCCTCGGCGCGGGTCGAGGTGCCGCTCGCCGCCGGCTGCTTCGGCTGGGGCGCGGCGTCGCCCGCGGCGGCGCGCGACCAGGGTGCCGAGATGGTCGGCGTCTCGCTGATCCCCGAGGCGATCATCGCCCGCGCGCTCGGCATGCGGAGCGTCGCCGTCGCCAACATCCTGGACTGGGCCCCGGGTGCCGCACCCGCCGGCGTCTCGCCGGACCTCGCCCGCCAGCGCGCCGATTTCGGCGCCATCCATCTCCGCCGCATCCTCGCCGACTACCTGCAGCACGGCGGCGCCGACTGACTCCACGTGGCCCCACTTGACGCCGCTCTGCTGCGTTAACACTTCCGTCATCCGCGTTGCTTTTCCGGGACTGATCGGTATAGTCCCGGCCGCGGCGTCCGCCCCCGCGATCCGCCAACGATATGGGATGAAAAAATGTTTGTTTCCGAGGCCTTAGCGCAGACCGCCGGTGCCGCCGCGCCGGCCAGCCCGATGGGCGATATCGGCTTTTTCGTGCCGCTGATCCTCGTCTTCATCGTCATGTGGTTCTTCATGATCCGGCCGCAGCAGAAGAAGCAGAAGGCGCATCAGGCGATGGTCCGGGCGGCCAAGCGCGGCGACCGCATCGTCACCTCGGGCGGGCTGATCGGCACCATCTCCAAGGCGAACGAGGCCGATAACGACGTCGAGGTCGAGATCGCCAAGGACGTGAAGATCCGCGTCATGCGCCACGCCATCGCCGACATCATGAACCGCAATCCGGAAGCGGCGAAGCCGGCGGCCAAGGACAGCAAGGAAACCAAGGAGGGCGCGAACGACGCCTGATCGGCGCGTTCGCAAGACCCCAAGCAAGGCGCGATGCTCCAGTTCTCCAAATTCAAGGTCACCATCATCCTCGGCATCATCCTGCTGGGGGTCATCTTCTCCGCGCCCAACCTGGTGCCGCGCGACAAGCTGGACAGCCTGCCGAGCTGGGTGCCGAAGACGGTGGTCAGCCTCGGGCTGGATCTCCAGGGCGGCTCGCACCTGCTCTATGAAGTCGATACCGAGAAGTTCCTGAAGGAGCGCCTGGATGCCGTGGAGAACGACATCCGCGACAAGCTGACCAAGGGCGAGACCAAGTTCGGCTATCTCAATCTCCAGGCGAGCGCCGATGCGGTGACCCTGACCCTGCGCGATCCGACGCAGATCGACGCCGCGCGGCCGCTGCTGCAGCAGGCCACCACCGACATGGAGCTGCAGATCTCCAGCGACGGCAAGGTGGTCGCCAGGTATACCGACCAGACCCTGGCGCGCCTGAAGGCCCAGCTGATCGAGCAGTCGATCGAGGTGATCCGCAAGCGCATCGACGAGACCGGCACCAAGGAGCCGACCATCATCCGCCAGGGTGAAGATCGGATCGTCATCCAGCTCCCCGGCCTGAAGGAGCCGGAGGAGATCAAGAAGATCATCAAAACGACCGCGAAGATGTCGTTTCACATGGTGGACGAGGCCGCAGAGGTGAGCGGGCAGCCGGCGCCGACCGACATGGTGGTCCCGGTCGCCAATCCCCGGGAAGACGGCGCCACCCAGCTCATCGTGCAGAAGGTTGCGCTGCTCTCGGGCCAGAACCTGACCGATGCGCAGCAGACTTTCGAAGGCGGCGGCCAGCCGGTGGTGTCCTTCAAGTTCGACAGCATCGGCGCCAAGAAGTTCGGCCAGGTGACCGCGCAGAATGTCGGCAAGCGATTCGCCATCATCCTCGACGGCAAGGTCATCACCGCGCCGGTGATCAAGGACGCGATCCTCGGCGGCAGCGGCATCATCAGCGGCAGCTTCACGGTGCAGAGCGCCGGCGATCTCGCGCTGCTGCTCAGGGCCGGCGCACTGCCCGCCGACCTGACCGTGATCGAGGAGCGCACCGTCGGCGCCGACCTCGGCGCGGATTCGATCGAGGCCGGCAAGAAGGCCTGCATCATCGCCATCGTGCTGATCGTGGTCGCGATGCTGGTGCTCTACGGCTTCTTCGGGTTGATCGCCAACGTGGCGCTGGTCCTGAACGCGATCCTGATCCTGGCCGGCCTCTCCGCGCTCGGCGCGACCTTGACCTTCCCCGGCATCGCCGGCCTGGTGCTGACGCTGGGCATGGCGGTGGATGCCAACGTGCTGATCCTGGAGCGCGTGCGCGAGGAGATGCGGTACGGCCGCTCGCCGGTGACGGCGATGGAATCCGGCTACCGCGAGGCCCAGGCCACCATCATCGACGCCAACGTCACCCACGTGATCGCGACCCTGTTCCTGTTCTGGTTCGGCTCGGGGCCGATCAAGGGCTTCGCCATCACGCTGCTGATCGGCGTCGTCACCTCCTTCTTCACCTCGGTCTACGTGACCCGGCTGATGACCTCGGTCTGGCTGCGCCGCGCGCGGCCCAAGGCACTGCCGCTCTGAGGCCAGGAAAAATGTACAAGCCCATTCACCTCGTCCCCGCCAACACCAAGATCGACTTCATCCGCTACCACAAGCCGGCGCTGCTGCTCTCGGTCATCATGGTGGTGGGCAGTATCATCCTGCTGTTCACCAAGGGCCTGAACTACGGCATCGACTTCGCGGGCGGCGTGCTCATGGAAGTGCAGTCGAAGCAGGAGCAGGTGGTCGACCTCGGCGCGATGCGCGGCAAGCTCGACGGCCTCGAGATCGGCGAGATCGTGCTGCAGACCTTCGGCGCGCCGAACACCGTGCTGATCCGCATCCCGCAGCAGCACGGCGGCGAGGGCGCCACGCAGGAAGCGGTCGGCAAGGTGAAGACGGCCTTGGGCGACCAGTGGGACTACCGCCGCACCGAGACCGTCGGCCCCAAGGTCGGCTCCGAGCTGAAGTCGAGCGCGGTCTGGGCCTCGATCCTGGCGATCCTCGGCATCATGGGCTACGTCTGGTTCCGCTATGAATGGCAGTTCGGCATCAACGCGGTGCTGGCGCTGTTCCACGACTGCCTGACCACGGTCGGGTTCTTCTCGCTGACCGGGCTGGAGTTCAACCTCACCACGGTCGCCGCGGTGCTCACCATCGCCGGATATTCCGTGAACGACACGGTCGTGATCTACGACCGCATCCGCTACGAGATGCGGCGCTACAAGACCATGCCGATGGCCGATCTGCTCAATCTGGCGCTGAACACTACCTTGAGCCGCACCACGGTCACCAGCGGCCTGACATTGCTCTCGGTGCTGGCGCTTGCGCTGTTCGGCGGCGAGGTGATGTTCGGTTTTTCGATCGCCATGATCTGGGGCATCGTCATCGGCACCTACTCGACCATCTGCGTCGCCTCGCCGCTGCTGTTGTACATGCATCTCCACCGCATCCGCGAGAAGGACAGCAAGCCCGGTTCGGATCAAAAAAAAACTGACAAGCCCGCGCAGCAAGGCGCCTGACCCGCAATGGATCTGACCCCGCTCGTCCCGCAGGGCCGGCAGATCATCGAGAGCTACGGCGACGGCCGCTTCCGCGTCACCGGCGCCGTGCACCAGGGTTCGGTCCTGGTCTATCCCGACAAGACCGTGGCATGGCCGGTCGGGACCAGCGACGCGCTCACCGAGGAAAGCCTCGCCGGCATCGCCGCCGCGGGTGACGCGGGCATGATCGAGCTGCTGCTGATCGGCTGCGGTCCCCGGATGTCGCTGATCCCGCAGAAGCTCCGCGCCGCGCTTCGGAGCCACGGCGTGGTCATCGAGCCGATGGACACCGGTGCCGCCGCCCGCACCTACAACGTGCTGGCCGCCGAAGGCCGCAAGGTCGCCGCCGCGCTGATCGCGGTCTGAGTCCGATAAGGCCCTGGAAACAGGCCGTTATCGACCACATCTCGAAGTCAAGGCGGTCTTATGCCAGTATCTTGGCAAAGCGGCTCTGGAGATGCCCCATGGGCAAGGAAGACAAGCGCGATAGAAACGAAATCCTGCCGGAATTTGGCGTCACCCAGCTGGAGCTGGAAGCGGACGTCAAACGCCGCATTGCTTCGCTCGACTCCGGAGCGGGAAAGACCACCCAGCAGCTCCGTGACGAGTTGCGCCAACGGCAGCATGATCGTGCCAAAGCGAAGGGACGCCGGCTGAGTTCACGCTGACGTGGCGACCTGGTCACTTGAAGCGCAGATGGACCTCGATGCCATCTGGCGACATCAAGAGCGATGGAACAGCCCTGAAAGGGCGGACGACGTCTGCCATTGGTTGCTCGATTTCGCTGAGACGATCGAGCCGCGACGCTGGCCGGAATCGCCGGTAGCCGGTGCCAGGAAGGTGACCAAGGAGGGCTACATCTTCCTCGTCCGTGAATCCGGACGCGAGATCGAGATCATCGGTGTCTTCGGCCCCGGCATGAGCTGGACCATCCATTCGCGAGAACGATAGGCCTCGCCGACCCCACGGACACAAGCCCACCGCCCGCACCTACAACCTGCCGGCTGCCAACGAGGACTGACGGCTATTCCCGACCGAACAGGTCGTCGATGATTTCGGCGACCGTGTTCGCGATCGCCACGGCTTCACGCTCGCCTTGATCCGGTTCCGCGACGAACTCGAAAACGGCCGCGACACCGGGTCGAGGTTCGAGCGCCGCGCGACACATGACCGCGCCGCCCTTGCAGAAGACGATCAGCGGTCCGCGTGCCGTCTCCAATCGCCGGACCTTCGGATCCTTCGCAGGGCCTTCGGACCGAAGCAGGGCTGCGAGATCGCGGAAGCCCGGGTCTCGTCCCGCATCATCGAAGGATTGCAGCTCCAGTCGCCGCGGATAATGCGCGGCGGTCGCATCGACCGGCTCCGCGCAAAAGGTGTGCAGCCATGGCCGATGGGTGATGCTGTCGCAAAGCACGGGACCCCAGAGCGAGCGGTTGCGCAGGATGTATGGTTCGAACTCTAGCCAAAGGAAGCGGGTGTCCATCGGCGCTCCGTCCGTGGCTTGGGCGCAGAAGGCCCGGGCCGAGCTTCCAATATGCAGACTGTAGATCTTGTCGGCTTCGCTGCGACCGAAGAGGACGATGACCGGGGCCATGGGAATGCGCAGATTTCGCCCTGCCAGCGTTATCGGATACGTCGCGGCAAGGCAGGCATCGGAGGGCGGACGGCGCGTCCAGTCCTGGTACCACTCCATTGCGAAGGGCCATGCGACCAGGCCCGCGAGTGCGATCGGCGCCGGCAGCCAGGCGTACCGCCAGCGCAATTTCCACCGGCGCAGCCTCAGCATCAGGGCACGGGTCGCAATACCGAGGGGGGCTGCGGCCGTCATGACATGGAGGGAAAAGAGGGCAAAGGCCTCCGAGATGCCATTGCCCTCGCCGCGATGCGCCAGGCTGTTCTGCCAGAGCAAGGCGAGCCCGATGCCTGCCACCAGGGCGAACACGCCGAGCCAGCGCCGGGACAGCAGGCAGGGGATCACGAACAGAACGACCGCCGGCGCGAAGATGAAAACCCAGAACATGCCTGCCTTCCCCCAATGCTTCAGCTGGAAAGGCTGCGGGGGCAAAGTGGCCGGGGTGTGGCCGGGCAGAGGAAAACTGCAGTCGCTTTCAGGCCAAAAAAGAAACGGCGCCTTTCGGCGCCGTTTCCGCGAGCGGTGAGGACCGGGTCTCAGCCCATCTTCTGCATCACCATGCAATAGAGCATGGGGATCGAGAGCATGGTGTTGGTGCGCGAGGCGAGCATGGCTAGACGGGCGGCCGCGGTCTTCTGGTCTGCGGTGGCCTCGACAATGCCGAGCGCCTTCTTCTGGTTCGGCCAGATCACGAACCAGACATTGGCGGCCATGATCAGCGCCAGCCACATGCCGATGCCGATCGTCGCGAAGCCGCTCTGGAAGCTGAGCGCCTCGACGATGTAACGGCTGGCGGCGGCGGTCAGGATGCCGAACACCACGGTCAGCAAGGCGGCCCAGCGGAAGAAGAACAGCGCGGCGGGCGCAATATGCTTGCCGACGGCGGGTTTGAGCTCGGCGGGGATCTTCGGCATGGTCGGGATCTGCACGAAGTTGAAGTAGTAGAGCAGGCCGATCCAGAGGATGCCGAAGAAGACATGGACCCAGCGCATGATGCCGGCCCAGTAAGCCTCGGTCGCCAGGTAATCGGGATGGCGCAGGACCGCGACGATGATCGCCAGCACCAGGCCGAGGCCCAAGGTGCGGTGCAGATTTTCCAGAATCTTACCCATGTGACTCCCCCTTGATGGCGCATTCGCCGCCCGAAAAACTGCCCCGGTCATCACGGAGTCGGGCGCGGCAGGCGCTCGCGGCATTCTACAGAATGGGCTAAGGGTGACAACGGGATTACAGAAATCCCCTGATGTTCTAGGGCTTTGCGCGTGACCGACGAATCCGGCATCGAATACTGCCTGGCGCAGATCCGGCGCTACGACCGCGACCGGACCCTGACGGTGCTCGCGGCGCCGCGGGAAGCCGCGGCCGACCTCGCCGTCCTCTACGCCTTCAACCTGGAGATCGCGCTGGTGCGCGACTCGGTGACCGAGCCGATGCTGGGCCGCATCCGCCTGCAATGGTGGCGCGAGGCGCTGGCGGAGCTCTACGAAGGCCGCCCGCGGCGCCACGCCGTGCTGGAAAGCCTCGCCGCCCTGCATGCGCGCGCGCCGCTCAGCCGGGTCCACTTCGAGCGCCTGATCGACGCCCGCGAGACCGAGTTCGACGACGCCCTTCCGGCCGACCTCGAAGCCCTCCAGGCCTATGCCGATGCGACCTCCGGCGATCTTTTGCGTCTCGCGGCCGAGTCCGCCGGAATCGATCCCGGATCGGGTGAGACCGCTGCTCTCATTCGCCACGTCGGCATCGGCTTCGGCCTCACCGGCATCGCCCGGGCGACGCTCTATCTCGCCAGGCGACGGCAGACATTGCTGCCGGTGAGTCTGTTACGGAAGCACGGCGTCTCGCTGGACCAGCTCTATGAGCTGAAGCCGCAACCCGGATTGAACGCGGCCATCGCCGAGCTCGCCGCGACCGCGCGCGGCCATCTCGATGCCGCCCGGCGCCTGCCTGCGCCGAAGTCGCTGCTGCCGGCATTGCGCATCGGCACGCTGGCGCGCGCGCATCTCGCGCGCCTCCGGGAGCATGGTCACGATCTCTTCGATCCGCGCAGCATCGAAGCCAGCCCACGCGATATCTGGCGGCTCGCCGGCAAGCGTCTGATCGGTTCCTGGTGAAATTCGGCATTGCCGGGCTTGACCCGGCAATCTCGCGCCAAGGCCGGAACCAGATGCCCGGGTCCCGCGGACGAATGTCCGCATTCGCGGACGGGGCCCGGGCATGACGATCGCGGGGCAGCTAGTTTGCCGCGCCGATCTTGGGCGTGGAGGAGAACGCGGCGGCGGCGTCGATGCGGCCCCAGCCGAACTCGGGATCCTTCTTCGGCGCGCCGAGGTCGGTGGCGCTGCTCTCCATGATGCGCCGGATGTCGATCGAGGTGAGCTTGGGATCGGCCGAGAGCAGCACCGCGGCCAAGCCCGTTGCATAGCCGGTCGCCATCGAGGTGCCAGTGAAGTAATCGTAGGCGCTGCCGCCGCCCTTGCCCGGTTTCGCGGCGATCACCGCGACGCCCGGTGCGGCGACCGCGACATAGTCGCCGCGATTGGCGCCGCTGAAGAGACGATCCTTGTCGTCGGTGGCGGTCACCGCGATCACGCCGCGCTGGGCCGCCGGATAGCAGGGCGGCGCATCGGGTCCGGAATTCCCCGCGGCCGCGATCACGACGACGCCGGTCAGCACCGCCTGCTGCACCACCATCCGCACCAGCGGATCGTTCGGCCCGCCGATGCTCATGTTGATGATGCGCGCCTTCTTCTCGAGCGCGACCGAGATCGCTTGCGAGACGTGATAGGAGTCCGAGGTCGAAGCGCCGCTCTTCGGGTCGATTTCGCTGAAGGCGCGGATGGCGATGATCTCGGCAGCCGGCGCCAGGCCCTTCACCTTGCCGGAGCCGGCGATGATGCTGGCGACCACGGTGCCGTGGGTCTCGCCCGGCGGCGTCTTCTTCTCGTCGACCAGGTCGATCGCCGTGATGTTGTCGCGGTTGAGGGATTCATGTTCAAGCGCGACGCCGCTGTCGATCAGCGCCACGCTGACACCCTGGCCGCGCGCCGCCTGGGGCAGGGAGTCGGCGCGGATCTTGGCCAGCGCGTATTGCTGGCTCGCCGCCGCGTTGGCACCGTCCATCGTCCGGTGCGCGAAGTCGAATTGCACCCAAAGCGGCCGGCGGTCGTTGTTCGCCTGCTGCAGGATCGTATCCGCATTGCCGCCGGCGGGAATCCGCAGCAGGAAGACGCGCAGGCGCAGGCCCGCCATCTCATAGCTTCGCTCGATCTGGAGATTGAGCGATTCCGCAAAGGCATTCGGGGTTTCGTCGGGCGTATCCGGCCGGAACACCGCGACCAGCAGATCCGGCGCATGCGGTGCGTTGCCGTTCGGCTGGACGCCCGGGGCGCCGCCGGGCAGGCCCGGCAGCTCATCGCCGATCAGCGGCGTGGTCGGCAGGCGCGGCGCCGTGCCCGGCGTGGAGCCGCCGGTGCGCGGCTGCGCCTCGGCGATCCCCGCGGACAGCCACAGCGCCGCGGCCGCGATCAGCAGCAGCCCCAACCGCATCGTCACGGTCGGCGCGCCGCGCATCGCTCTAGGATCCCTGATCGACGCCGGCCACCAGGTCGGCATGGCCGCGCAGCACCGTGATCGCCGCATTGGGATCGGCGTCCTTCTGCAGGCCGATCACGAAGGCGCCGTCCGGCATCGGTCCCCTGACCACCGTGGCGTCGAGATCCGAGAGCAGCATGGTGATGGCACTCATCTTCGCATCGGGCTGGAAGCGCACGATGAGTTCCGGTCCGGTCGCCGCTTCCGGCGCCGAGGCGGTCTGGAAGCCCGCCTGCTCGCCGCCGGTGGTCAGCTTGAGCAGCGCGGCGGTCTCGGCGACGATGAGGAGGCAGGCGGCGACCATGGCGAAGCGCAGGGCCGGCGTCGGCGTGAAGCCGAACAGGCGCGCGAAAAAGCCCGGCGCCTTCTCCGGCTCGTCGCGCGCGATCGGCGGCAGCTGCCGGACGTTGTCGAGCTGGCCCAGCATCTGGTTGAGGAGATCCGGGCCGGGCTCGCCCAGCGCTTTCACGCTCTCGACCGACACCTGCTTCTCCCGGCGCACCAGATCGGCCTCCGCCTGCAGCCGCGGGTTGCTGCTGAGCCTCTGCGCGATCGCCGCGCTTTCGGCGGCCGTGGTCTTGCCGCTGACATACCAGGGCAGCAGCTCCAGCACGTCCTCGTCGGTCAGGGATTCGACTCTAGCGGTTTGGTTCGTCATGCCACCATTCCCTCGACGCCGGATTTCTCGAGCAGCGCCTTCAGCCGCTGGCGCGCATAGAACATCCGCGTCTTCACCGTGTTGGCCGGCAGGTCCAGCGCTTCCGCGATCTCCTGGACCGAAAACTCCTGGTAATAGGCGAGATGCAGGATCTCGCGGTGCTCGAACGAGAGCTGCTCCATCAGCGCGCCGATCAGCCGGCTCATGTCGCCGGTCATCGCATTCTCGTCCGGCGTCGGCGCCTCGTCCTCGATCGCCGCTGCCTGCTCTTCGTCCAGCGCCGTCTCGCGCTTCTTGCGCAACCGGCTGACCGCGCGATGATGCGCGATTGAGAATACCCAGGTATTCACCGAGGCGCGGCCCTCGAACCGCGACGCCTGGCGCCAGACCTCCATCATGGTCTCGTTGAGGACGTCTTCGACCATCTCCCGCTCCCGTACCAGCTTCATCAGGTAGCCGAAGAGCGGCCGCTGCAGGCGGCGATAGAGCTCCGAAAAGGCGTTGCGGTCTCCCGCCGCGACGCGCTGCAGCAGCGCGACATCGGCGGCGCCGTCCCCGCTTTTCCCCCGCGATCCGGCCATCTTCATCCTGTCCGTCGCCCGAACCGGCGATCCGGTTCCGGAAAATGTAAGCTTTGCCGGAATTTCTTCATAAATGCCTGATATGCCTGGGTTGCAGGTGGCTCATCGCCCCTGCCCGGAACCCAGAGAAGCTAGCCGAGGGCAGGGGTCTTGTCCATTTTTTGGCCGGTTTGCCGCGGTCTTAACCGGCTTGCCGTCCTCTCCGGGCTGGGTTAATCACCGGCCCGTAACGCCGTCCTGCGGAGCCCTGCCATGGCCACTGTCGTCAACTGCGCCGCCTACGAGAACGGCCGCCGGGTCACCGACCTCGACATCAACGACCCGGAGCAGATGAAGCCCAAGGCCGGACGGGTGATCTGGATCGGGCTCCATGAGCCGACCCAGGACGTGCTGATCAAGCTGCAGGGCTATTTCGGCCTGCACGACCTGGCGGTCGAGGACGCCTACCGCGCCCACCAGCGCCCGAAGCTCGAGGTCTACGCCGACACCCTGTTCGTGGTGATGAAGACCGGCCAGTTCGTCGGCGAGCATGTCGCCATGGGCGAGACCTGCTTCTTTGTCGGCAAGGGCTATGTGATCTCGGTCCGCCACGGCCCTTCCATGGGCTATGCCGACGTCCGCGCCCGCTGCGAGAACGCGCCGGAGAAGCTGAAGAAGGGCGAGGACTTCATCGTCTATGCCCTCATGGATTTCATCGTCGACCGCTACTTCCCGATCATCGACCATCTGGAAGAGCTGGTGGAGGACCTCGAGGAGCGGGTCTTCGCCGGCAAGGAGGAGCGCGACGCCCTGGAGGAGATCGCCGAGCTCCGCCGCGACCTCCTGGAGATGCGCCACGCGGTGGCGCCGCTGCCCGACATCTGCCAAAGGCTGATGCGCTACGACGTGCCGATCATCGACGCCAACACCCATCCCTATTTCCGCGACGTGTTTGACCACAGCCACATCATGCTGGAGCGGATCGACAGCTTGCGCGAAATGGTGAAGGGCGTGGTCGAATCGAAGATGCTGCTCAACGCCATGCGGCAGAACGAGGTGATGAAGAAGTTGGCGGCCTGGGCCGCCATGCTGGCGGTCCCGACCGCCGTCACCGGCATCTACGGCATGAACTTCGTCCACATGCCGGAGCTCGACTGGACCTACGGCTTCTACGCCACCATGGTCTTCATCGCGATCATCTGCGCCGGCTTGTACTGGCGCTTCCGCAAGGCCGGCTGGCTGTAGTGTCACCCATACTTCCGCAGCAGCCTGCGAAACTGGTGGTAGCCTAGGCCGAGCGCCCGAGCAGCCTCGCTCTGGCTGCCGCCGGTCGCTGCCAGCGCGCGCCGCACCAGGTCGCTTTCGAACGCAGCAACTGCTGCAGCGAAGTCCTTCGGTAGCCGCACCTCGGCCTGCTCCGTCGCAACGGCAGCTCCGGGCCGCCAGGGTGATTCGAAGGGATCGATCGTGATGGTCTCGATCGGGCCCTCGCCTTCCGCGCGATAGACCGCGCGTTCCACAACGTTCCGGAGCTCGCGCACGTTGCCGGGCCAGGCATAGGCGAGCAGCTTCGCCTCGCAGTCATGGGAGAAGCCGGGGAAGAGTTGCAGGCCCAGTGCCTTCGCCATGGCGAGGCCGAAGGCATTGGCGAGATCGAGGATGTCCGCCGGCCGTGCCCGGAGCGGCGGCAGGGTCACGACGTCGAAGGCGAGGCGATCGAGCAGGTCGGCGCGGAACTCGCCCTTGGCCGCCAGCGCCGGCAGATCGACATTGGTCGCGGCGATGACCCGTACGTCGGTGGTCATCACACGCTCGCCGCCGACCCGCTCGTATTCGCCGTATTCGATCACCCGGAGCACCTGCTCCTGCACCCGCGCCGAGGCGGTCGCGATCTCGTCCAGGAACAGGGTGCCGCCGTCGGCGCGCTCGAACCGCCCGCGGTGCCGGGCGCGCGCGCCGGTGAAGGCGCCGGCCTCATGGCCGAACAGCTCGGTTTCAAGCAGGGTCTCGCTCAAGGCCGCGCAATTCACCTTCACGAAGGGCCCGTCCCAGCGCTTGGAGAGGAAGTGCATGCGCTCGGCGATCAGCTCCTTGCCGGTGCCGCGCTCACCGATGACGAGGGCCGGGCGGTCGAGCGGGGCCAGGCGCGAGACCTGCTCCAGCACCGCCTGGAAGGCGGGGTCGGCGCCGATCAGGCTCGGCGGCGGGTTGAGGTTGTCTGCCATGATGGCGATAATCGCCAATATTGGCGATTATGTACAGCTAAAATTGCTATAAGACAGGGCGAATGCAGGCTAACCCTTTGAAGTCATTACCGAAGGTAGTTGGCACGACTTCTGCCAATAGAAGCGCGTCTTTCACCTGGAGAGCATCATGTCCGACGAGACGCGCCACTACCGCTACTACCGCTTCGCCAATGAGGCCGACAGCTTCATCGACCGCGTGCGCGGCTATCTGAGCCGTAGGACCGCCGCCGACTGGGGCTTCTTCGCCGCCGGCATCGTGCTCGGCGCGATCCTCTTCTAAGCAGCGCGCCACCCCCCTCCCAGAACCCGCATCCGACATCCCCCGAAGGAACCGACGCCATGGGTATTTTCTCGCGCCTCACCGACATCATGAACGCCAACATCAACGCGCTCCTCGACCGCGCCGAGGACCCGGAGAAGATGGTGAAGCTGATGATCCAGGAGATGGAGGACACGCTGGTCGAGGTGCGCTCGGCCGCGGTTCGCACCATCACCGAGAAGAAGGAAATCCAGCGCCGCCTGGAGCAGCTCGCCGCCGCCGAGGCCGACTGGGCGGAGAAGGCGGAGTTCGCGATCTCCAAGGGCCGCGACGATCTCGCCAAGGGCGCGCTGCTGGCCAAGCGCAAGCTCTCCGAGACCGCCAAGCAGATGGAAGGCGAGCAGAAGGCGGTCGAGGAGGCGCTGGCCCGCCACGACGAGGATCTCGCGCGCCTGCAGTCGAAGCTCGCCGAAGCCAAGGCCAAGGAGAAGGCGCTCACCATCCGCATGGCGACTGCGAAGAAGCGGGTGCAGATGCGTCAGTCCTATGCCGACGGCCGCGTCGACGACGCGCTGGCGCGCTTCGAGGCGCTGCACCGCCGGATCGACGAGCTCGAGGGCAAGGCCGAGGTCTATGACATGGGCAAGACCAAGTCGCTCGAGGAGGAGTTCGCGACACTCGAGGCCGAGAACGGTCTCGAAGCCGAGCTCGAGGCCCTGAAGCAGCGGCTGAACAAGTAGCCTGGAAACCCCTGGACGGCTGCTTGAAGCCAAGTCGGACCTGCGCCATCTATCATGGCGCCGCTCCGGTCTGGCGGGGACCTGTCGAGTTCTTAAGGATTGCAGATGGCTCAACTGCTCGAATTGCTGTTCGTCCCGGCCGTGCTGTTCATGGTCATCGTGGCGCCGCTCTGGCTGATCTTCCATTACGTCACCGTCTGGAAGACCCAGCGCAACGCCGGCCGCGCCGACCCGGGCGCGCTGAACACGATGTGGGAGACCGCGCGCCGCCTGGAGAACCGGGTGGCGGCTTTGGAAAAACTGCTCGACGCCGAGGCGCCGGGCTGGCGAGGGAAGTCATTATGAGCCGCAAGCATTGGAAGCGTGACGGGGCCGGCTGCGGCTGGCACGGCGGTCCCTGGAATCGCGGCGGGGCGTCTTCCGCGACTTGGGGTGAGGGCGGCTTCAGCGGCCGCAACTTCCGGATCCTGAGCGGCCTGCGGCGCGATCCTTATCGCGGCCGGGTGAGCGGCGTCTGCGCCGGCATAGCCGGCTATTACGGCATCAACCTGAAGCTCATCCGCATCGCGATGATCGTCTGCGCTTTCATCAACCCGTTCCTCACGATCAGCGGCTACGCGCTGGCGACCTGGCTGATCAAGCCGATGCCGGAGCCGCGTCCCGACGGTGGCGCGTCGGAGGTCAACGCCGGCAGCTCGGCGCAGCAGGCCGCACGTGAGAAGGCGGCGGAAGAAGAGCTGCCGCCGGAGCTCCGCTTCGCCGCGCTCAAGGACAAGTTCCGCGAGTTGGAGGAGCGCACCGGCGCGGCCGAGACCCTGGTGACCTCATCCGAGTTCCGCCTCCGCCGCGACTTCAAGGCGATGGGCGAGGACAAGGACGACTCCGCTGCTCAAGCCCCGCGCTTCGGCGCCGGCCCGAACGGCCGCCCGCCGATGATGGGCCTGGTCGGGTAAGGGAAGCGGCCCCTCCCGCGCGCGTGGGGCAGGGGTCAACCAACCGACACCACCACTTTCCCCGCCGCTTGCCGCGCCGCCACCAGGCGGTGCGCCGCTTCGACCTCGGCGAGCGAGAAGGCGTGCGGGTCCAGCCGCGGCGCCAACGCGCCGCTTTCCGCCAGGCGCGTGGCTTCGCGCAGGATCTCGCCGTGATGCGCGCGGCCTTCGCCGGTCAGCAGCGGCAGCAGGGTGAACACGCCGGAATAGGTCGCGGCCTTGAAGGAGAGCGGCGCCAGGGCGTGGGTGCCCCAGCCGAGGCTGCTGACCACATGGCCGTGCTTTGCGACCGCGGTGAACGCGGTGTCGAAATCGCCGATCGTGTCATAGACGACGGCGAAACCCTTGCCACCGGTATGCGCGGCAACCGCGCGCTCGATCGGCTGGTCGCGGTCGATCGGCACCGCGCCGAAGCCGCGCAGGATCTCCGTCTTCGACTTTCCATCGGTCGCGAACACCTTGGCGCCGCGCGCCGCCGCGATCTGGATCGCCATATGGCCAACCCCGCCGGCGCCGCCCAGAACCAGCACGGTCGTGCCGGGATCGAGCTTCACGCGATCGACCAGGCCTTCCCAGGCGGTGATGAAGGCCAGCGGCAGGGCCGCGGTTTCGCGCATCGTGAGGTTGCCGGGCTTCGGCGCCAGCAGGCGCGCATCGACCGCGGCGTATTCCGCCAGCGAGCCGGGCACGCCGCCGACACCGCCGGTCATGCCATAGACTTCATCGCCGGCGCGGAACCCGGCGACGTCCGCGCCGACCGCCTCGACCACCCCGGCCAGATCGATGCCGAGGATCGCCGGCAGCGGCTGCCGGGCATGCGCGGCTTGTCCCGCCTTGATCTTCAGATCGAGCGGATTGACTCCGCTGGCTTTCACCCGCACCAGCACTTCACCGGCCTGGGGCCTGGGGCGGCCGATCGCGGCCAGGCGCAAGGGCTGGCCAGGTTGCTCCAGAATGGCGGCCTGCATCGTGGTCATCGAAGTCTCCTGCATGTTGGCTGCAGTGAGAATGGGCGCGGCAGCGTTGCATGAGAATGAAAGATCATGTTCAATACTCATGCATAAATGCATGGGCGAGTCCGATGGAATGGAACGACGTCGAGGTGTTCCTCGCGATTGCGCGCCGCGGCACCTTGGGAGCGGCGGCGCGGGCGCTCGGCCAGACCCAGCCGACCATGGGGCGGCGTCTGAAGACGCTGGAGCAGGCCCTGGGCCAGACCTTGTTCCAGCGCACCGCCGACGGCTTCGTGCTGACCGACGAGGGGCAGGCGGCGCTGGGTTATGCCGAGCGCATGGAAGAAGAGGCGCTGTCGCTGCAGCGGATCGTCACCGGCCAGGAGACGGAACTCAGCGGCACAATCCGGGTCTCGTCGTCGGACTGGTTCGGCGCGCATCTGCTGACGCCGGTGATCGCCGCGTTCAGCCGCGCGAACCCCAAGGTGACGGTTGAACTCATCACCGACGCTCGCCAGGTCAACCTCTCGCGCCGCGAGGCGGATCTCGCCTTTCGCATCACGCCGTTCAAGGAGCCGGACGTGATCTCGCGCAAGCTCCTGCACGTCGATTATGGCGCCTACATCGCCCGGGGCGCGAAGCGGCCGAAGGCGGGCGACGGCGCGGGGTTCCGCCTGGTCACCATGGACGAGGCTTTCGGAGGGCTGCCGGATGTCGCCTGGCTGCGGCGCACCTTCCCGAAGGCGGAGACCGGCGCCCGCAGCAACAACCGCGATGCGCAGGCGCGGCTCTGCGCGGAAGGCGCCGGCATTGCCGTGCTGCCGAGGCCGCTGGCGCGGTCCTACTCCACCCTGCAGGAACTGCGCTTGCCGGAGGCGCCGCCGGGCCGAGACACCCATGTCGGCTATCACCGCGACCTCAAGCGGTTGACGCGCCTGCGAAGACTCCTCGATTTGGTGATCGAGAAGCTCGGGCAATGAATTGCGCGCCGACTGCCATAAACTCGTAAAATTCATGTCACCGTCATAAACTGGTCAAACTCTGCTATCCTCGGAACGCGGTCTGAGTCGCGGTTTCTGGAGCATCGGGGATGCGGCGCTCGAACGGATGTTGGCTGGCGACGGCATTCGCTGTCGGGGTGGCGTGCATCGCGGCGTGTTCGGGTGCTCGCGCCGACACCTATCGCAGCGGCAGCTATGTGTTCACGATCGACGGGCTTTCGCTCGACCGCGTCCAGGATGAAGTGCTGAACGCGGTGCGGCTGCCGTTGACCCTGCGGGGCGTCAGTCAGGTCGCACGCTGGGCCGAGACGCCCTGCTACAAGCTCGGCAATGCGCGTGGCGCCGTGGGCGAGGCGACGCTGTCCGGCGTCATCGCCCAGCTCAATGCGCGGCTGCCCTATCGGATCGAGCCCTGCCTCGGGCGGGTGAAGCCGGCGATCACCTACTTTCTCATCGGCAATGCTATCGATCCTGCCGACTGGCGGGCCTTGACGCAGGCCGCGTTGCCGCAGGCGCAGATCGACTGCGACTGGCGACAGACCGCCACCGACCCGGCGACCAGCCTCATGACCGCAGCCGTGGTGGTGGTGCGCTCGACCGCGACGCGGACCCGGCGGGTGAGCGACTGCCTGATGCGCAACACCACGGATGCCCTCGGCGTCGGCTGGCCGACGGCGCGGCTCGACCCTGACGCGCCGACGGCCGAGGCCGATGCGCGCGAGATCAACCTGCTCTCGCTCTATATTCGATACCGGATCACGCTGGAGCTGCAGAACTTCAAGACCCTGTTCCAGGTGGAAGACCGGATCGCCGCATTGGTGGCGGAAATGCATCAGGCGGGGACACTCGCCCAGAGCCAGTAGCGGGTCGAAGCGGACGCCGGCATGCCTTGGGAACGGATCGATTCCGCGCGGGACGGAGACAGCCATCTCGAACTCTACGCCAAGGACGGGGTCTACATGATCCGCGCCAATGGGCTGGAGTTGATGAACGGCTTCGCCCATGACTCCGAAACCGCTTTCGGCCAGCTCGTCGCCGAACTGGCGCCCAACGCATCGCCCCGCATTCTGATCGCCGGCCTCGGGCTCGGCTATACGCTGGCCGCGGCCACTGCGGCGCTCGGGGTGCGCGGCAGGATCACGGTCGCCGAATTCTCAGCCGCGGTGATCGGCTGGTTCGAGCGCCATGTCCGCGCTTCGGTGCTGCCGGAGACGCCGAAGAACGTGGAGATCCTCGAGAGTGATGCGATCGCGCATCTCAAGTCCGGCGCGCGCTATGATCTCATCCTGCTGGACATCGACAACGGTCCCGAGCCCTTCACGCGCGCCACGAATGCGACGCTCTATGATCGCGCCGGGCTAGACCTGCTGCGGAGCGCGCTCAACGAGAACGGCCGCGTGCTGCTGTGGTCGGGCTTTCGGTCGGAAGGCTTCGAGGAACTGGCGCGCGCAGCCGGTTTCGCGGTCACCCGCCGGGTGGTCGCGAACGGGCCGCGCCCCGAGCTCGATCACCACATCTACATTCTGGATTAGAGCAGCTTGCCGGCGAAGGGAATCTTGCCGCTGCGGTCCTCGATCTCGACCACCCAGAGATCGGGATCGCGCGCGGTCTGGCGCGCGATATAGTCGTCGGCGTCGGTCTCGTTGAGGACGGCGCCGTCCTTGGCCTGCAGCCAGGCGATGTTGCCGTCGATGTCGCGGCTCTGGGTCAGCACCTTGAAGCCGGGGCCGAGCAGGTTCAGCTTCACGATCACCGCGCCGCCCCAGTCGTCGCCGCGCTTGACGACGGTCGCCATGATGCCCTGGGCGCTGCACTGGCGGATATGCGCCATCACCCAGAGCTCGGTGGCGATGCGGCCTTCGCTCATTTGGCCTTGAGGGCGTTGGCGCGGATCTGCGAAAGCCCCAGCCGCGGCGTGAGCGCCTCGGGATCGAGCTGGATCTCGATCAGCGAGGGCTTGCCCGCTTTCAGGCAGCGCTCGAAGGCCGGCGCGAACTCGGCCGTCTCCTTCACGGTCTCGCCATGGGCGCCGTAGGCGCGGGCGAGGGCGGCGAAGTCCGGATTCTTCAAGTCGGTGCCGGAGACGCGGCCGGGATATTCGCGCTCCTGGTGCATGCGGATGGTGCCGTACATGCCGTTGTTGACCACCAGGAAGATCACATTGGCATTGTGCTGCACGGCGGTCGCGACTTCCTGGCCGTTCATCAGGAAGCAGCCGTCGCCGTTGACCGAGACCACGATCCGCTCCGGATGCACCAGCTTCGCGGCGACCCCCGCCGGCACGCCGTAGCCCATCGAGCCGTTGGTCGGCGCCAATTGCGTGCGGTAGGAGCGCCAGCGGTAGAAGCGGTGCCACCAGGTCGCGTAGTTGCCGGCGCCGTTGGTGACGATCGCGTCCTTCGGCAGCTTGTCGCGGAGATAGGCGAGGATCTCGCCCATCTGCACCGCGCCGGCATTGGCATCGTGCTTCTGCCAGGCTTCGTAGTCGGCGCGGGCCTGCTTGGTCTCGGCATCCCAGGCGGCATGATCGACCGGCTTCATCGCCCGCGCCATCTTCGCGAAACCCTGCATGCCGGAATTGATCGGCAGCGCCGCCTGGTAGACGCGGCCCAGTTCCTCGGGTGCGGCATGCACATGGACCAGATCCATCTGCGGCACCGGCGGCTCCAGCAAGGTGTAGCCGCTGGTCGTCATCTCGCCGAGGCGCGCGCCGACCACCAGCAGGAGATCGGCCTTCTTCACCCGCTCGGCGAGCTTCGGGTTGATGCCGATGCCGACATCGCCGGCATAGTTCTTGTGGTCATTGTCGAAGAAATCCTGGCAGCGGAAGGAGGCGCCAACCGGCAGGTTGTTGTTCTCGGCGAAGGCCTGGATGTCGGCGACCGCCTGGTTGTCCCAGCCGCCGCCACCGAGAATGACGAAGGGCCGCTTGGCTTTGGCCAGGCGCACGCGCAGCTCTTCCATCTGCTCGGCGCTCGGGTTTCCGCGCGCAGTGATGTAATGGCCGGCGTCCTTGACCGCGACCTTGTCGGTCAGCATGTCCTCGGGGAGTGCCAAGGCCACCGGGCCAGGGCGGCCGTTCATGGCGCGGTGGAAGGCCTGGCTCATATATTCGGGGATGCGGCGGGCGTCCTCGATCTGCGCGGTCCATTTGGTGACCTGGCCGAACAGGCGCCGGAAATCCACTTCCTGGAAGGCCTCGCGCTCGGCCTGGTCGCGGGCGACCTGGCCGATCAGCAGGATCATCGGCGTCGAATCCTGGAAGGCGGTGTGCAGCCCGACGGTCGCGTTGCTGGCGCCGGGGCCGCGGGTGACCAGGCAGATGCCGGGCTTGCCGGTCAGCTTGCCATAGGCCTCGGCCATGTAAGCGGCGCCGCCTTCCTGGCGGCAGGTGATCAGGCGGATCTGGTTGCTGGCGTCATGCAGCGCGTCCAGCACCGCCAGATAGCTCTCGCCCGGCACGGCGAAGGCCATATCGACGCCATGGCTCTTCAAGGCATCGACCAGCACCTGGCCGCCCGTTCGCAATCCCGACATGATCCGCTCCCACAGTCTCTGGCGCTGAATTACCGCGCCGGAGGGCCCAGGGTCAAATGGAGGTCAAATGGGCGGCCGCTGCTGGGCCCAGGGCTGGCGCTTTTCCAGCACCGCGGCGATATTGATCGGCGTCAGATCGTCGAAGCGCCGGCCGATCACCTGCAACCCGATCGGCAGGCCGTCCTTTGTCAACCCGGCCGGGATCGAGAGGGCGGGGCACTGGCTGACGAAGTTCCAGCAGGAGGTGACGTCGAGTGCCATGTAGCGGCCCTGGTCGTCCAGGCGCCAGAAATCCTGGTCGCTGCGGCCATGGGTCGGCGCCGGCTGCGCCATGGTCGGGCAGAGGATGGCGTCGAACTTCTGCAGGATCGGCGACAGCTCCTTCCACATCTCGGTGCGGCCGAACTCGAGCTTCTTGAACTCGACCGCCGACTGTTTCAGGCCGCGCTCGATCACGCCGCGCACGATCGGGTCCATCTTCTTGCCGAACTCCGGCAGCACATGGCCGAAGAAGGTGGCGAGATAGACCTCCCAATGCTTCGACCAGAGCTCGTCCTGGTCGAGGCTCCAGGACATCGAGATTTCCTCGATCTCGGCGCCGGCCTGGCGCAGGACCTCGGCGCCGCGGCGGATCGCCGCCTCGACATCCGGATGCCAGACCCTTTTCCCGAAATCGAGCAGCAGCCCGAGCCGCTTGCCCTTGAGGTCGGTGGGCTTCGGCTGCAGGAAGTCGAGCGCCGGCTTCAGCGATTGGATGTCCCGTTCGTCCGGTCCTTGCGTCACCTGCATGAACAGGCAGAGATCCTGGACGCTGCGCGCCAAGGGCCCGAAGTGCGAGATCTGGTCGAACTGGCTCGGCAGGATGGTGAAGGGGATACGGCCGAATGAGGGTTTCAACCCAAGCACGCCGCAGAAGCTCGCCGGGATACGCACCGATCCGCCCATGTCCGAGCCCTCTGCAAACGGCACGCAACCGGTGGCGACCGCAACGCCCGAGCCGCCCGACGAGCCGCCGGCGCAGCGCTCCGGGTTCCACGGGTTGCGGGTGATGCCCCAGAGCGGGCTCTCGGTGAAGCTCGAATAGGCGAATTCCGGCGTCGTGGTCTTGCCGATCATGATGCCGCCGGCATTCTTCAGCGCCTCGACGATCGGCGCGTCGGTGTCCGGCACCCAATGCTCATAGGCATAGGAGCCGAGCGTGGTGCGCTTGCCCTTGGTCGGCGTCAGGTCCTTGATCGCGAAGGGGATGCCGTGCAGGGGCCCGCGGAACTTGCCGGCCTTGGCCTCGGTTTCCATCGCCCGCGCCAGTTCCACCGATTCCTCGGGATAGACGAAGCAGAAGCAGTTCAGCTTCGCGTTCACGGTCTTGATCCGGTCGAGCGCATTCTCGACGATGGTCACGGGGCTCAGCGAGCCGTTGCGGATCCGCGCCGCCAGTTCATGGGCGGGCGTGTAGCTGAGTTCGAGGTCGGCCATGGGAATTCCCGCAGAGCTGATTTCGCTTTCACCGCTACTCCGCCGTCATCCCGCGACTAGGTCGCGGGATCCACGCCTTGGGCTCGAGAAGAAGGCGTGGATCCCGGCACCAAGTGCCGGGATGACGGTTGAGTATGTCTTGATTATCATGCCGCCTCGGGAGGCAGCAATGATCGACACATTGAGCGAAGAGCAGGTCGCGCGCTTCAACGCCGACGGATTCCTGATCCTGCCGAAGCTGATCGAGCGC
Source organism: Dongia sp. agr-C8 (assembly GCF_054658695.1). Lineage (NCBI taxonomy): Bacteria > Pseudomonadati > Pseudomonadota > Alphaproteobacteria > Rhodospirillales > Dongiaceae > Dongia > Dongia sp. agr-C8. The sequence continues at coordinate 715,410 of NZ_BAAGHZ010000002.1, read as the reverse complement.
CATGAGGCGGAAGAAGTCGCCGCGCGTTTCGAGGGCCTGTTCAAGGGCAAGTTCGAGACCGGTCTCTATCCGGACGAATGGAACTGGCAGGAAGGCCGCGATCGCCCCGACCGGACCCGGCAGATCTGCAACGGCTGGAAATCCGACCGCACCGTCGCTTCGCTGGTGCTGCGCCGCGAGATCGGCAAGCTCTGCGCCCAGCTCGCGGGATGGCCGGGCGCGCGGATCGCCCAGGACAACGTGATCTGGAAACCGCCCGGAGCGAAGTCGCTCGGCTATCACCAGGACAATTCCTACAACGACTGGATCGACCCGCCGAACATGCTGACCTGCTGGGTGGCGCTCGACGACACCAGTGCCGCGGGCGGGACGATCGAATACGTGAAGGGCTCGCACAAATGGGGCCGCTTCCCGCCGGCCAAGCAGTTCCACGCGCCGGAAGACTATCGCAAGGAGATGGTCGCGGCGGCGCACAGCCTGGGGAAGGAGCCGGAGATCGCCTTCGTCGAAGTGCCGGCCGGCGGCTGCGCCTTCCATCACGGCTGGTGCTGGCACGGCTCCGGCGCCAACGCCGCGGAACGCCCGCGCCGCTCGGCGGTCACGCATTGCATGTCGTCGGCGGCGAAGTTCCACCCGACGAAGATTTCCTACATCTACAACCGCTACAAACGCGTCGGCGACACCGCGATGGACGAGAGCTACTTCCCCATCCTTTGGCGCGAGGACGGCTATCGCACGCCCTGGCTGGATGAATATGTGCGGGCGAAGGTGCCGGCTTAGCCACTAGGTCAACTACTATGTCATCGGGGATGACGAATGTTTTCTAGCAGAACGAAGGAACGTCTCGTTGCGGGGTTCTGGATTGTACTTTTCGTGTCTGTGGCGTTGTCCGCAGTATTGGCCGACAGACGTGGCGGCGAGTCCGACTCTCCTCCACCATCACCTACCGAAGAACAGGCTCAAACGGCAGATGAAGCAATCGCTGAGTATACAAAATGGTTGGTCATCGTAACAGCTGTCCTGGCCGGCGGCGCCTTGCTGCAGCTATATTTTTTAAACTCAGCCGACGAAACGGCTAGGTTGACAGCTGAAGCAGCAAAAAGTTCAGCTGATTTGGCATTGAAAACGAATCGCGCATTCGTCTTTCCAAACGGGCCAGCCTATCTGTCGCATCACGACCCCTTGAGTGGCACATACTGGTGGTCGATACATCCAGGTTGGGAGAACAGCGGAAATACGCCGACAAAGGAAGTGTACCTTATGTCGGGGCGGTGGCTTGACGTCACCGATATCCCAACCGACTACAATTTTCCTTCAATCGGGTCTCCGACGCCAACCTTCATTGGGCCAAAGGCTTCCGTAAGCGGAAAGGCAATATCCATCGATGCTACCGATCTTGCTGACGTTCGTGATGGAAAGAAGTACCTATACGTATGGGGATGGGCGCGGTATCGGGATATTTTTGGAACACGCCTACATGTAACAAAATACTGCTATCGAGTTATCTTTCTGGGAAATCCGCATCAGCACTTTAGCGCCGGTGGCATAGAGATGCAGTTCCATCACCATTCGACTCACAACTGCGCTGACGAAGGTTGCCCTGACTACGCTCAGGAAAACTGATCGAGCCAGCGACCCGACTTCACAAGGGACAGGCGGTCAAAACGTCGACAGATCCATCCCCGGATCATACTCGCGATCCGGCACGTCCTTGGTGATGGCCTGGCCGCAGACCACGCGCTTCTGCTCGGCGTCGTAGGTCAGCGTCGGCTGGCCGTAGAGCAGCCAGCCTCGGTTGAGCAACGCAGTGATGCGATGGCAGAAGGCGGCGTCGTCCACGCCGGTGAGATAGCGATAGAGGATCATTTCATTCTCCGTCATGCCCGTCCCCGGACTTGATCCGGGGATTTATCCGGGCATCTCGCGCCCGCTGGAAACAGATCGCCGGGTCAAGCCCGGCGATGACGGCGCTGAGTTAGTGATGGCCGCCTTCGTGCAAAATCTCGTCGCGCATGCCGGTTTCGTAGCTCAGGCCCTCCGGCGTGATCTGGCAGGCTTGCGGCCAGAAGGATTTCACCAGGCCCTTGCGCTCGAGCGCGATCCAGGCGCTCTCGTTGGAGAGGCCCGAAGCGTCCTTGGACGAGAGCACGTAGTTGCCGAGGTGGAAGTGGTTGCCGTGCGGGCGCGGCATGCCGGTGATCATGATATGGCCGGGCTGGTCGGCCGGCTTGGCGAAGCCCTCGATCTTGGCCAGCTCCTGGAACAAGGTCAGCGTCTTCAGCTGGAGGGCGTTCAGGTTCAGCGGATTCTTCTTCGGCATCTCTTTGTCTCTTAGTCGCGAAAATTCACATATTGCAGCGGCTGCTCGATCTTCAGGCCGCGGACCATGGCAATGGTGTCCTGGAGATCGTCGCGCTTCTTGCCGGTGATGCGGAGCTCGTCGCCCTGGATCGAGGCCTGGACTTTCAGCTTCGCGTCCTTGATCGCCTTCACGATCTCCTTGGCGAGCTTCTGGTCGATGCCCTGCTTGACGATGACCTGCTGGCGCACGGCGTTGCCCGAGGCCCGCTCCTCGTCCTTGAACTCCAGCGCGCCGGCATCGAGCTTGCGGCGGGTGACATAGCCGCGGAGCAGCTCCTGCATCTGGCGCAGCTTCATGTCGTCATCGGCCAGCAGCGTGATCGTCTCCTCCTTGCGCTCGATGGTGCATTTCGAGCCCTTGAAGTCAAAGCGGGTGTCGATCTCGCGGCGGGCGCCGTTGATGGCGTTGTCGATCTCGGTCAGATCGGTCTTGGAGACGATGTCGAAGGACGGCATTTGGAGAACCTCGTTCAGCGGCCGGGGACTCTGCCACAAAGCGGCTTAGCTTGCCAACGCAGCCGGAATCCGACGGTACCAGAAGGCCAAGGGCAGGGCGCGGATGCCGAAAAACAGGGTCAGCGCCGCCCACAATCCGGCATTGCCGTCGAACCAGAAGGCGCATTGCAGCGCCACCAGCCCGAGCGCGGCCGAGACCAGCATGCCGTCGCGCAGCTCCCGGCCGCGGGTGGCGCCGATGAAGACGCCGTCCAGCAGGAAGCACCAGACCGAGACGACCGGCGCCACGATCACCCAGGGGAAGACCTTCTCGGCCGCCGCCACCACCTCGGCATTGGCGCTGAAGACCGGAAGCATGAAGGCGCCGACCGGCCAGAGCAGGACGGCGAGCAGGGCGGCGAGGCCGAGGCTCCAGCCGAGATTGGCCCAGAGCGCCGCCGAGAGGCGTTTCCTGTCCTTGGCGCCGACCGCCTCGCCGACCAGGGTCTCGGCCGATTGCGCAAAGCCGTCGAGCGCGTTGGCGATCAGGCCCAAAAAGCCGATCAGGATCTGGTTGGCGGCCAGCGTCACTTCTTCCTGCCGGGCGCTCAGGTGGATGAAGTAGTTGAAGACCAGCATCAGCGCGAGCGTACGGATGAAGATGTCGCGGTTGATCCGGGCCAGCCGCCCCAGCATCTCGAAGGCGAAGGTGGTGCCGCGTGAGAGCAGGGGCCCCAGCTTCTTCGAGATGCGGCGGGTCCAGAGGAAGCCGATGAGCGCGGTCGTCGCCTGCGCCAGCGCCGTGGCGCTGGCGACCCCGATCACGTCATAGTCGAGCTCAACGACGAAGAGATAGCAGAGCGCGATGTTGAGGCCGTTCAGGAGGAGCTGCAGCGCGAACATGACGCGGGCGCGCTGCATGCCGATCAGCCAGCCCATCATCGCATAAAGCGAAAGGTCGAAGGGTGCCGCCAGCAGGCGGATGTGGAAATACTGTGCGGCGTAGTCCTGCACCTGGGCCGGGCCGCCATAGATCGGCAGGCCGATCGCGGCCAGCGGAAAGGCGGCCAGGATCAGCAGCAGGCCGATGCCGACGGCGAGCACCAGTGACCAGGTGAGTGCCTCGCGCATTTCCCGGAGGTCGCGGGCGCCGTTGGCCTGGGCCGTGATGCCCGTGGTGCCCATCCTGAGGAAGCCGAAGGCCCAGAGCGTCAGGGCGGTGAAGGCGGCGCCGAGCGCGACGCCGGCCTGCTCGACCGCATCGCCGCTGCGGCCGATGAACGCCATGTCGCAGAGGCCGGGAAGCACGGTGGTCAGGTTGGCCATGATCGCCGGGAAGGCGATCGACCAGATCCGCCGGTTCAAGGACGGCGGCACGGCCTGCCCCGGGAATGCCGAGGACAGGGTGGCCGTGAGTTGCGGCAAATCGGACGATGACATGGAGTAATTGCGCCCCGAAACCGCCCACACTATAGAGGTTGGCAGCGAGACAAGACCAGAGATCTTCGATAAATTCCCCCGATCCACTGTATTTCCCGGTGGTCTGCACAGAAGGGCTTACCCGTGACCGGCTTTGAGATTCGACGTCCCTATCTCCTGTTTCTGGGCAACGCCAAGGACCAGCTGGCGGCCAAGACCGCCCAGGGCATCCTCGATTGGCGTCCGGATTGGTGCCTCGGCCAGATGCGGCTCGAAGGGTGCAATGCCGACCTCAAGATCAAGGACATGAATTTCCAAGAGGCGGCCAAGGCCGGGGCGAAGACGGTGATCGTCGGCGTCGCCAATCGCGGCGGCGTGCTGTCGCCGGATTGGGTGGACATGCTGGCCGGCGCGATGGAGCTCGGCATGGACTTGGCGAGCGGGCTGCACCAGCGCCTCTCCGATCATCCGCAGCTGGTCGAGACCGCCAAGCGGCTCGGCCGGGAACTCCACGACGTCCGCCACCCGACCCGCGAGTTCGAAGTCGGGACCGGCGCCAAGCGTTCCGGCAAGCGCCTGCTGGCCGTCGGAACAGACTGCTCGGTCGGCAAGATGTACACCACGCTGGCGCTCGAGAAGGAGCTGAAGCAGCGCGGCGCCAAGGCGGATTTCCGCGCAACGGGTCAAACGGGCATCTTCATCGCCGGCTCCGGCGTCTCGATCGACGCGGTGGTCTCCGACTTCGTGTCCGGCGCGGTCGAATGGCTCTCGCCGGCCAACGACGCCGACCATTGGGATCTGGTGGAGGGCCAGGGGTCGCTGTTTCATGCTTCCTATGCCGGCGTCAGCCTCGGCCTGCTGCACGGCGCGCAGCCCGATGCGCTGGTGCTCTGCCATGAGCCGACGCGGAAGCACATGCGCGGCCTGCCGCATTATCCGCTGCCGGATCTCAAGGCCTGCATGGAAGCGAACCTCGCCGCGGCGAAGCTCACCAATCCCAATGTGAAATTCGTCGGCGCCAGCATCAACACCAAGGGGCTCGATGAAGCGGCGGCGAACGACTATCTCGCCAAGGTCGAGCGGGAGATCGGATTGCCCACCGTCGATCCAATCCGCACGGGAGTCGGCCGTATCGCCGATCGGCTGTCATGACGCGAAAGCTCGCCATCCGGTCCGAGAGCTTCAAGCTCGCCCAGACCTTCACCATCTCGCGCGGCTCGAAGAGCGAGGCTGAAGTGGTGGTGGTGGAGATCGAGGAGGACGGCAAGACCGGCCGCGGCGAATGCGTGCCCTATGCGCGCTACAAGGAGAGCGTCGGCAGCGTCACCGAGATCGTCGAAAGCATGCGCAACGCGATCGAAGGCGGCGTCGGCCGGCAGCGGCTGCGCAACCTCTTGAAGCCGGGCGCCGCGCGCAACGCCATCGACTGCGCGCTCTGGGATCTCGAGGCCAAGCTGTCGGGCAAGCCGGTCTGGGAGATGGCCGGGCTGGAAAAGCCCCATGACGTGGTGACGACCTATACCCTGAGCCTCGACACGCCGGCGAAGATGGCGGAGGCGGCCAAGGCGAATGCCAGCCGGCCGTTCCTGAAGCTGAAGCTCGCCGGACCGGAGGACCTGGAGCGCGTCAAAGCCGTGCACCAGGCGGCGCCCAATGCCAAGCTGATGGTCGATGCCAACGAGGGCTGGTCGATCGACGATTACAAGGCGCTCTCGCCCCTGCTGAAGAACCTGGGCGTGGTGTTGATCGAGCAGCCGCTGCCGGCCGAGGACGATCTCGCGATCCTGGCGGTAAAGGGCTCGGTGCCGGTCTGCGCCGACGAGAGCTGCCACGACCTCTCGTCGCTCCGGACGCTGCACGGCCGCTATCAGTGCGTGAACATCAAGCTCGACAAGGCCGGCGGTTTGACGGAAGCACTGGCCATGGTCGCCGAGGCGCGGCGGCTGGAGTTCCAGGTAATGGTCGGCTGCATGGTCGCAACCTCGCTCTCGATGGCCCCAGCCTTCCTGGCGGCGCAGAGCGCGGAATTCGTCGACCTCGACGGCCCGCTGCTCCTCGCCGAGGATCGCCCGCACGGTTTCAAATTCACCGGCAGCACCATGCACCCGAACGCGCCAGAGCTCTGGGGGTAGCGAGGACTCTCTGTCGGCAAGTGCTCCGCTGCACTCCCTCGCCCGTAGGGAGAGGGGGTGCAGCGGTGCGCTCGCCTATGCAGAGTTAGCGCGGTGCGAAGAACTCCTGGAGATTCCGCGCCGCCGTTTCGATGTGCTGGGTGAGGATGGCGCAGGCTTCGTCGGCGTCGCGCGCCGAGCAGGCGTCGATCATGCCGCGGTGCTCTTCCTGAGAGAGATGATTGCGGCCCATCGCCGCCAGGTGAAAGCGCAGGAAGCGATCCGCCGCCGCCAGCTGCTGGTCGACCAAGGTCAAGAGGCGCGGCCGTCCGGCGCGGCCGTAGAGCGTCATGTGGAAGCGGCGGTTCAATTCGCCCAGGCGGGACTGGCCTTGCTGCGCGTCCATCTCGTCGACGATCTCGCGCGCGCGCTTGATATCCTCCTTGGTGAGATGCGGCACCGAAAGGCGCAAGGCCGCGGGCTCGAGTGCTCCGCGGATCGCGTAATTGTCGGCGCCCTCGGCGGCCGAGATCTCCGTCACCACCGCGCCGCGGTGCGGATAGAAGTCGACCAGCGCCTGTGCCTCGAGCTGGCGCAGCGCCTCGCGGATCGGCATCCGCGAGAGGCCGAACTCGGCGGCGAGATCCTCCTGTCGCAACGGCGTGCCGCCGGGCAGCGCTCCGGTCAGGATCGCCTCCTTCAAAGTGCTCTCGACATATTCCGTGGCCGTGCGGAAACGCGGCTGCCGGGCATCGATCAATTTGGCGAGCGTGGCCAATAGATTGAAATTCCTTATTAATATCTGTTTGTCGATTGGATCCAATTTCAGTATAGCTAGAGGCCGAGACGGGGGCAATGCCGCCGCTAGCTGCTGGGGAAGTGCGATGAGCCTTGGGTCAGAGACGATGGGCGGCGAAGTGCCGGCGAAGGCGGTCGGACCCTGGCCGCCGATCCTGGCCGGCCTGCTGGCCTCGGTGGTCGGCTATGGCAGCTCCTTCGCGATCGTGCTGCAGGGCCTGATCGGCGTCGGCGCGACACCGGCGCAGGCGGAATCCGGATTGCTGGCCGTCGGCACCATGATGGGACTCGCCGCGGTCGTGTTCGGGCTGAAGTACCGCATGCCGGTCGCGATCGCCTGGTCGACGCCCGGCGCGGCCCTGCTCGCGGCAACCGGGGTGATCGCGGGCGGCTTTGCCGCCGCGGTGGGCGCCTTCATCGTCGCCGGCGCGCTGGTCGTTGTCGCGGGCCTGTGGAAGCCGCTGGGCCGCGCGGTGCTGGCGATCCCGGCGCCGCTCGCCAACGCGATGCTGGCCGGCGTGCTCCTGAGCTTCTGCATCGCGCCGGTCAAGGCCGTCGCCGAAGTGCCGATGATGGCGCTGCCCGTGGTGATCGGCTGGGTCGTGGTCGCGCGCTTCGCGCGGCTCTACGCGGCGCCCGCCGCGGTGGTGATCGCGGTGCTGATGTATGCGCTGGCCGCCTTTGGCCTGCTGCCGGGCAGCGAGTCTGCCGCGGTGGCGCCGCTCGCCGGCGGCTGGCAGTGGCCGTCGCTCGAATGGGTGACGCCGGTCTTCTCCTGGTCGGCGGTGGTCTCGATCGCGCTGCCGCTCTTCCTGGTCACAATGGCGTCGCAGAATATTCCGGGCTTCGCAGTCTTGCGCGCCAACGGCTACGAGCCGCCGTCCGCGCCGCTGCTGGTCGGCACCGGCGTCTCGACCTTGATGGCAGCACCCTTCGGCGGGCATGCGGTCAATCTTGCCGCGATCACCGCGGCGATCTGCGCCGGGCCCGATGCGCATCCCGATCCGAAGCAGCGCTACATCGCCGCGGTCACATCGGGTGTCGCTTACGTGGCGATGGGAATCCTGGCCCCGTTCGCAGCCGGATTCATCACCGCATCGCCGCCGATCCTGATCGAGGCGGTGGCCGGCCTGGCGCTGCTCGGCGCCTTCGGTTCGTCGAGCCTCGCCTTTCTCAGCGCAGCGAAGGAGCGTGACGCAGCGCTTGTGACATTCGTCACCACAGCGTCCGGCTTCTCGGTCTTCGGCATCGGCGCGGCCTTCTGGGGCCTGGTCGCCGGCGGCGCGGTGCTCGCCCTGCATCGCCTGGGACGTCAGGCGTAGCAAGGCTTTCAAACCTTCCCGGGCAACGGCTTAGGCGCGGAGTCCTCGGCGCCGCTGCATCCGGATTCCCGCATTTATCCCAAGAAATTAAGAATTTGGTACGAATCGCGTATATGATGCGGAGCACGGGATTCTTGGGCTATCGGGGATTGAAGGGTGAGCATCGCGCATATCCTCTGCGTGGATGACGATATTGCCGGCCTGACGCAGCTCGGACAGCAGCTGCGCCAGGCGGGCTATACCGTCACGGCCGCGGCCGGCGGGCAGGCGGCGCTCGACCTTCTGGATGCGCAGCATTTCGACCTGGTCATGCTGGACTTGAGCATGCCGGAGATGGGCGGGCTCGAGGTGCTCTACCGCGTGCGCCAGGTGCTGCGGCCCGACGAGCTGCCGATCATCATGATGTCCGACGTCGGCGAGGACGATCTGGTCGCCGGCGCGCTCAATGACGGCGCCGACGATTACGTCTCGAAGCCGCTGCATCTCCCCGTGGCGATGGCGCGGATCCGCTCGCATCTCGCGCGCTGCGCGGCGATTGCCGCCAACAAGAGCGAGCAGGAGCGCTTCGCGCTCGCCGTCGCGGGCTCGAGCGACGGCATCTGGGACTGGATCATGAAGAGCGACCAGCTCTACTTCTCGCCGCGCTGCCTCGAGCTGCTCGGGCTCGACCGCGACGCGGCGGTCGACACGATGGACAGCTGGGTCGGCATGCTGCATCGCGACGACGTGGACGCGTTCCAGCTGGCGCTCCGGAACCATCTCGAAGGCATCTCATTGGCGTTCCAGATCGAATGCCGGATCCAGCACGCCAACATGACCTATCGCTGGTTCCTGGTGCGCGGCACCTCGCTCAGGAACGAATACGGCAAGGCCTGGCGGGTCGCGGGGTCGATCAGCGACATCAGCGAGCGCAAGCTGACCGACGCAATGACCGGCCTGCCGAACCGCATCGTGCTCTATGACCGCATCAACCAGTCGATCATCAAGACCAAGCGGCGCGCCGGCGCCGCCGGCAGCGCCGGTCCGGCCGCCAACTTCGGCATCATCCTCTTGCAGATCGACCGCTACGAGACGATGCGCGAGGCCTACGGCCAGGCATTCTGCGACCTGGTGCAGAAGGCGGTGGCGCAAAGGCTGATCGGCACGCTGCGCACCACCGACACGCTGACCATCATGTCGGAAAACACCATGTGCATCCTGGTCGATGTGATGCGCGACGACACCGATCTCGTGCGCGTCGCCAACCGGGTGAAGAAAGCCGCCGAAGAGCCGATCACCATGGGCGAGGAATCGGTCATGCTGACGCTCTCGATCGGCATGGCCCAGGCGCAGCCGCATCACGAGATCGCCGACGAGCTGATCAAGGACGCGACCGCGGCCTTGAACAAGGCGCGCGACGAGGGCGGCGGCCAGGAGGTCGTGTTCGACCCTGAAATGCAGCGCCGCGCCCGCGATCGCCTCAGGATCGAAGCCGACCTGCACCAGGCGCTGCGGCGCGAGGAGCTGCTGGTGCTGTACCAGCCGATCGTCGACCTGAATTCCGGCGAGCTTTCCGGCTTCGAGGCGCTGGTGCGCTGGCACCACCCGACGCGCGGCATGGTCTCGCCAATGGACTTCATCCCGATCGCCGAGGAGACCGGGCTCATCGTGCCGATCGGCACCTGGGTGTTGCAGCAATCCTGCCGCCAGGCGCGGGCCTGGATCGATGCCGGCGCCAATCCCGAGCTCTTCGTCAGCGTCAACGTCTCAAGCCGCCAGCTCGACGGGCCGTCGCTGCCCGACATCGTGCGCTCTGCGCTCGAGACCAACCGGCTGGAGCCGGCGCGCTTGAAGCTGGAGATCACTGAGAGCGCGGTGATGCGCGATTTCGAGGTGACCTTGGGCCTGCTCAATCGCCTGCGGGCGATCGGCGCCGGCCTGTCGCTGGACGATTTCGGCACCGGCTATTCGTCGCTCTCGTTGCTGAAGCGGCTGCCGATCGACACCTTGAAGGTCGACCGCTCCTTCGTCTCCTCGATGGGCGTCGATTCCGCCGGCGTGCGGATGGTGGAAGCGATCCTGCAGCTGGCACGCCTGTTCCGTCTCAAGGTCGTGGCCGAGGGCATCGAGCGCAACGAGGAATCCGAGCTGTTGCGGGCGCTGTCCTGCGAATACGGCCAGGGCTGGCTGTTCGGCAAGCCGCTCACCCCCGATGCCTGCATGGAACGGCTGCTGAAGCGCGACAAGGCCGTCGCCAACTAGGCTCTCTATCCTTCGACACAGCGGCTCTCTTCCGCCACCTTGCGGATCGGCTTCGGCAGTTCCGGCAGCGCGAGGCTGGTCTCGCGCGCCGATTTCGAATCCGGAGCCGCCTTGGGCGCGTCGAGAGCGCCGGAAATGCGGATCGGGATGTCGAGCGCGAAGAAGCCGGTCGATTCCGGATCCGAGCGGATGGTGAGATCGACGCTGTTCTTCGCAAGGTCGATGCTGCCGCCGCCGGTGAGCGTCGCATCGGGCGTCCGCAGGATCAGCGGCGAGACCTGCGCGACGCCGTTCTTCACCGTGGCGACGCCGAGCAGGCATCTGACCGCGGACATACCCTTTCCCTTGCGAAAGATCGTCCGCAGATCGACCGAGGCCTTCTCGAGGATGTCGCGCGAGACCTTGCCCTCGGTCATTGCGAAGACCGCGCTGCCCTGGCCCTGCGACAGGACCTCGCCGAGCCTGGCCGCGTTCGCGTCGAGCGCGATCCTTGCGCTGATCTTGCCGGCGATCTCGCTGGTCGCCACGCCGAATGCCTTCAGGAGATCGGCGAGATCGCCCCCGGGCAGCCCGGCATTGAGGTGCAAGCGCGTGGCCTTGCCCTTGCTCTTCGCGGTGCCGTTCGCTTCGAACGTCGTGCCCGCCATGGCGAATTTGACGCTGTCGATATCGACCGCGCCCGGTGCGGCATTTCCGACCAGCGCGAAACCCGTCAGTGTCGTCTTGCCGTATTTCAGTTTCTTGGCCGCGAGGTCGGCCGCTATCGCCGGCGCGGTCTTTTCCGGCAGCTGGAGCGCGATCGATTTCCAGTCGGTACCGGATTGCTGCTCGCCGAGCATGCGGTCGAGCACCAGCGTATCGTAGCGCGCCGTGACCGCCATCTTGTCGGTGCCGCCGCGCGGCCCTTCGTCGAGGGCGAAGCTGCCGGTCACGGGGTTCTCCGCCGTCGCGCCCTTGATCGCATCGATCTGCCAGTGGCTGCCCTGGTGGGAGAGGGTGCCGTCGAGCTTCACCGGAAAACCCGCGGCGAGGCCGGCGTCGAAGGCTTCCAGCAGCTTGCCGAAGTTCTTCGCCTCGATGGCGAGCGCCGCCTGGTCGATCGCGTCGAAGTCCAGCGGGTTCATGAGAGAACCGTTGAAGGCGACCATGCTGTCCTGGTTGGACAGCGTGAATTCCTCGCGGAAGGGGACCGAGCCGTCGCGCAGCGCGTCGAAGGAATCCGTCGTCGCTTTCAGCGTCGCGGGAAGATCGTTATAGGCGCCTTCGCCGGCGACCATCACCGGCCGGTCGTCGCCCGCTGACTGCACCGTCGCCTGCTTCAAGGCGATCACCAGCGCTTTGCCGCTGCTGGTGCGGTAGGTGATGGTCGCGTCCTGCAGCGCGAAGTCGAGCAAGGTCGGAAACTCGGTCCGGTCCTTCGGCACCAGAGCGAGGCCGCCCGGGCCGGCACTGCTCGGGAACTTCCAGTTACCGGTGCCCTTCTCGTCGCGCTCGAGCAGGATGTCGGGGCGCGTCACGTCCAGGCGGCGGTAGCGGATCTTGCCTTCCAGCAGCGGCCATACATCGACCTGAGCCAGGATATGCTCGACGCTGGCCATCTCCGGGCGCGTGCCCCAGGGCGCATTGGCGATGCGCAGGTCGCGGATCTCGACGTGGAGCGGATCGCCCCAGCCGATCTGCAGCGCCCCGATCGTGACCTTGCGGCCGAGCGCCTCGCTGCCCTCGCGTTCGGCGTAGCTGCGATAGTCGAGGCTCATCGCCCAGAGCACGCCGGCGCCGGCCAGCAGCACGACGACCAGCAGCAGGGAGAGGATGACGATCGCGATCTGGCGTAAGCGCACGCGCGGCTCCGATGGGAGGGGAGGGCGCGGCTACCTTGGTCTACCCCGGGGCCAGCGCATAGCCCACTAACCCCGCAGCCGCTGCCGGGTTGCCGTCCGCGGCCTCAGAGTTCCGGCATCCGGAACGGCTGGATCTGCTCGAAAGCCTGGGCGGCGCGCAGCACGCGGTGGTCGCCGAGGATCGGGCCGACGATCTGCAGCCCGACCGGCAGGCCGGCCTTGGTGAAGCCGCAGGGAACCGAGATGGCCGGCTGCCGCGTCAGGTTGAAGGGATAGGTGAAAGGGCTCCAGTCGTTCCACTCGCCGCGCCCGGCCTGGGGCGGATAATCCGACCCGGCGGCGAAGGCCGCGAGCGGCATGGTCGGCGTGATGAGCAGGTCCCAGGATTGGAAGAAGGCCAGCATCTTCGAGCCCAAGGCCTCGCGCGCCTTGATCGAGGCGGCGTATTCGACCGCCGGCAGCCGGCTGCCCTGCTCGGCGATATAGGCAAAGCCGGGATCGAGCCGCCGACGCTGCGCCGCCGTCATGCCCCGGACCTGCAGCGCGGCGCCGACGAACCAGTGGTGCTGGAAGGTGAGCAGGCTGTCCTCGAACACCGGCGGCACCTCGACCACCTCGGCGCCGAGCTCGGCGAAGCGCCTGGCCGCGGCGGCGACGATCGCGGCGATTTCCGGATCGACCCTGGCGCCGGAGAGCGTTGGGGAGAAGGCGATGCGCCAATCCTTGATTCCGCCCGCGAGGCCGGCGCGAAACGCGCGGTCCTTGAGCGGCAAGGCATAGAAGTCCGCCGGGAAAGGCTCGGTCAGGACTTCCATCATTAGCGCCGCATCGGCGACGCTGCGGGTGATCGGCCCGCCGGTCGAAAGCGTGCCGTAGGGCGAAGGCGGGTGGCGCGGCACGATGCCGTAGGTCGGCTTGAATCCGACCACGCCGGTGAAGCTCGCGGGAATCCGGATCGAGCCGCCGCCATCGGTGCCGACATGCAAGGCACCCATGCCGCAGGCCGCCGCCACCGCCGCGCCGCCGCTGCTGCCGCCCGGTGTCAGCTCCGCTTTCCATGGATTGCGCGTAATGCCGTGGATCGGGCTGTCGGTGACGCCCTTCCAGCCGAATTCCGGTGTCGTGGTCTTGCCGAGCAGGACGGCGCCGGACCGCCGCAAGCTGGCGACCAGCACGCCGTCATCGGCCCAATCCTGATCCGGATCGACGCTGCGGGAGCCGCGCAAAGTCGGCCAGCCTCGAGCCAGGATCAGGTCCTTGACGGTGGTGGGAACACCGTCCAAGGGGCCCAGGGTTCCCCCGGCCTTCCAACGCGCTTCCGATTGCCGCGCGTAGTTCAGCGCGCATTCCGGGTCGACCACGCAGAAAGCATTGAAGCGCGGGTTATGCCGGTCGATCGCCGCCAGCGCGGCCTTGGTCGCCTCGACCGGCGAGAGTTCTCGAGAAGCGTAAAGCTCAAGCAGACGGGTCGCGGGCAGAAGATGGAGCGGCAGGTCCATAAGGTCTCGGGCTAGCGCAGGCGGGTCGACTTAGGTCGATTTACCTGTATTGGTAAAGGAAGGTGTTCCCGATGACCAGTGCGGGATTTTGCCTGACCGGAAGATTTGCGGGCAAAGACCGGGCGTTACGCCTGGTTCAGCAGGTCCTGGAACCGCTTCATGGCGAGGTCGTAGTTGTCCGCCCACCAGGCGCTGTCGACCGTCACCAGCTGCGACCGGTTCTCCGGCTGGGTCGGATCCAGCTGTCTCAGACTAGCCGGCATCGCCTTGGTGGCGTTCGGATTGCACGGGCCGACACCTTGCAGGCCGGTGAAGTTGACCTGGCGCTGCGCCTCCTGCATCGAGGCGATGAACTTGAAGGCCTGCGACCCTGCCGGGTTGTTCTTCGGCACCACCCAGACGCCGGGATAGAGAATGCCGTCGGCCCAGGTCCAACCAATCCGGCCATTGGTTTCCGCGGCGAGCTGCACCGCGCGTGAATGCCAGATGCAGGACATGCCGACCACGCGATCGACCAGCATCTGCTTCGACTGCGCGCCGCTCTCCCAGGTCTGGAGATGCGGCTTCAACTGCTTCAGCCGGTCCATGACCACGGTGAGGTTGATCGGGTAGACCTTGTTGCGCGGGGCACCGGCGGCGAGCATCGCCGCCTCGAAGCCGCCGTTCATCCAGCGCCAGAGGCCGCGCTTGCCGGGGAAGCGCTTCACGTCCCAGAAGTCGGCCCAGTTCTGGGGCGGATGCTCCTTGTAGAGCTCGGTGTCATAGGCCAGCACATAGGCATAGGTGTAGCCGCCGACGCCGTGGTCGAAGGCGAAGGGCGTTTCAATGAGATTGCGGTCGACGATCGAATAGTCGATCGCGCTCAGGGCACCGGTGCGGCCGAGGCGAATCGCCGAATATCCATCCGCATCGCAGACATCCCAGCCCACGTCCCCGGAATCGACCATGTTGCGGATGGCGCCCTCGGTCGGCCCGGTGCCGTCGAAGACGATGGTCGGGCCGCCGGCGTTCTGGAACGGGGTGGCGAAGGCGCGGGTGAGATTCTTGATCTCGGTCCCGCCCCAGGTCGCAAACACGATCTCGCCGCCGCTGCCGGGGGCCGCCGACGCCGGCAGCGTCAGCGAGGCACCCAGCGATGCCAGAAGCGTGCGGCGGGAGAGGCGCACCATCACTTCATGGTCGGCATGACGA
Organism: Dongia sp. agr-C8; assembly: GCF_054658695.1. NCBI lineage: Bacteria > Pseudomonadati > Pseudomonadota > Alphaproteobacteria > Rhodospirillales > Dongiaceae > Dongia > Dongia sp. agr-C8. The sequence continues at coordinate 700,192 of NZ_BAAGHZ010000002.1, read as the reverse complement.
ACTCGGCGCCGGCGCGGATGCCGGTGGGCCAGCGCGAGGTGATGGTCTTCAGCCGGGTGTAGAAGCGGATGCCTTCCGGCCCGTGCATGTGGTGATCGCCGAACAGCGATCGCTTCCAGCCGCCGAAGCTGTTGAAGGCCATCGGCACCGGAATCGGCACGTTCACGCCGACCATGCCGACCTTGATCTTCGAGGCGAAGTCGCGGGCGGCGTCGCCGTCGCGAGTGAAGATCGCGGTGCCGTTGCCGTACTCGTGCTCGTTCACCAGCTTCACCGCGCTGGCGTAATCCGGCACACGCACGACCGAGAGAACCGGGCCGAAGATCTCTTCCTTGTAGATCCGCATCTCCGGCTTGACGTTGTCAAACAGGCAGCCGCCGAGGAAGTAGCCGTTCTCATAGCCCTGCAGCTTCAGCGAACGTCCGTCCACGACCAGCTTGGCGCCTTCCTTGACGCCGAGATCGACGTAGGATTTCACCTTCTCGAAATGCTGCTTGGTGACCAGCGGCCCCATCTCGGCCTCGGGGTCGGTGCCCGGCGCCACTTTCAGCGCGCGCACCTTCGGCGCGAGCTTGTCGACGATGGTGTCGCCGACCTTGTCGCCGACGGCAACCGCGACCGAGATCGCCATGCAGCGCTCGCCGGCCGAGCCGTAGCCCGCACCCATCAGCGCGTCGGTGGCCTGGTCCATGTCGGCGTCCGGCATGACGATCATGTGGTTCTTGGCGCCGCCCAAAGCCTGCACCCGCTTATTATGGGCGGTGCCGGTGTGATAGATGTACTCGGCGATCGGGGTCGAGCCGACGAAGCTCACCGCCTGGATTTCCGGATTCTCCAGGATCGCATCGACCGCTTCCTTGTCGCCATGCACCACGTTGAAGACGCCGTCCGGGAGTCCGGCCTGCTTCAGGAGCTTGGCGATCAGCAGGGTCGGGCCGGGATCGCGCTCCGACGGCTTCAGGATGAAGGTGTTGCCGGCGACCAGCGCGATCGGGAACATCCACATCGGCACCATGGCCGGGAAGTTGAACGGCGTGATGCCGGCGACGACACCGAGCGGCTGGCGGATCGCCCAGGAATCGACGTTGGTGCCGACATTCTCCGAGAACTCGCCCTTCAGGAGCTGCGGCGCGCCGGCGGCGAACTCGACCACTTCCAGGCCGCGGGTCAACTCGCCCTTGGCGTCCGAGATGACCTTGCCATGCTCGGCGGTGATCGCCGCGGCAATCTCATCGGCCCGCTCGTCGCAGAGCTGCTTGAACTTGAACATGATGCGGGCGCGGGTCAGCGGCGGCGTGCCGGCCCAGCCGGGGAAAGCGGCGGCGGCGACCTTCACCGCGGCGTCGAGCTCGGCCTTCGAGGCGAGCGCCACCTTGGCCTGGACTTCGCCGGTCGCCGGGTTGAAGACCTCGGCCGTGCGGCCGCTCTTCCCCTGGACTTCCTGGCCGCCGATAAAATGATGGATGGATCTCATGATGCGCTCTCCCGGGTGCTCGGATTTTGGATTGGCAATATAGGTCAGCGACGGTCCACGGCGAGGGCGGATCGCTTGGGCCAGGGATATAAGCGAAGGCCAGGGGGCGTGGTCAAGATATTTATCGGCATGCTCAATATATTGAGCAACCAGATCACCGAAAGAGATCGGCACAAGTGCAGGCCATCCCAGTTGCTCGGGCAGGTTGAGGCCGCTTTGCGACCCTCAATATTGAAATGAGCCGGCGGGAGGTGAAGCGACCCCCCCTGCGCCAGCGGCTACCGACCAGATCTGGTTTGCGCGTAGCAACGACGATGATCATGTCAATCTGCGGCACCCTCGACAGTGCCATCATCTCGAAATGGTACGGAGGCAACGACCACAAGCTCGATCGGATTCAGGCTGCCGATGGGGTAGCCCGTCTGGTTGTTCGTCACTGCCAAGACTCAAGCAAGCAAAGGAGCACGGTCGCAGCTGGCAGTTACGCGAACTGGCGCGGCTTGCCGCGGAAGCGAAGGTTTGGGTTCATTGCGGGCGATGCTATCTATCGCTTGGAAGCCAAAGCATTTTAAGCTGAAGCATGGAGTTCATTCAGACGAAGACCGGTCCGATCGCAAGCTATGCGATTCGTCCTGTGGCGACGCAGCCCAACCTTGTCGTATTGCACGGAGCACTTGGCAGTTCCGAACGCCTCTTGCACCTTGGTCCCCGATTAGCAGGGTTCAATCTGATGTTCTGCGATCTTCGGGGCCATGGGCACTCGGACATGACAGCCTCCGGCTATGAACCAGCCGCACTGGCTGCCGATCTCGTGGCACCGATAGCGGCCAACTTTGGTGATGCCCCCTTCGCGGTGATCGGCGCATCCTTCTCTGGCATTGTCGCAGTGGAACTGTCGCGACTCTTACCGCGGCTGCAATGCCTCGTGATGCTCGACACGCCGTTCGACAACCTGCGCATGTCGGACTCTCTCGCTGTCTTGTTCCAGAAATATCATCGAGCCAGTGTCGAGCAGCGACACTCGATTGCTGGCCTCAGCGCAAGTTTTTTCGGATTCGATGTCGCGCGGCGCACGCTGACACCGCTCACGTTCTTTCATTGCCTGGAGGGCCTAAGACTGCCCCTCATGATGGTCACTGGCAGTCGCAAAGCGTGGGATCGTCAGAAAACGGAGGAACCGGGCGCCTATTTCTCAGCGGAGGACCAGTTGAGGATCGGTGAGACCTACGAGGGTCCTTTCTGGGTGTCAGAGATTGCCGGTGCTGGCCATCTACTGCTGAAGACCCATGCCGAGCCTGTAGCGATGGCGATCCGGCCGTTCCTGGATCGCTATGCTAAGCCACCGGTAGCTTGATGCGCGCAGGAATGATTTTGAACTTGTGCTGGAGAGGCGCGCCGCGGGTGGTCGCTGCCCTCCGAAGGCAAAGGTCGTCCGTTCGAATCGTATCGGGTGCGCCAGAATATCAATGAATCAGTTGGATTCGAAGCGGGCGTGTCGCGTCTGCTGTCGTTAGCGCAGATCTCTGTGAACCTCGTCGAGTGTCAAGCGCAGCAGTCGGAACAACTCGGCTATCTCGCCCTCTTCTATGATGAAGGGCGGCGCCAGTACGATGGCGGGCCCGAGCGGACGGCAGATCAAACCGTTGCGCAGGGCTTGCCGCGCGATCCGCTCGCTGACATCTAAAGCCGGCGCATGCGCAACCTTGGTCTCCTTGTCCGCCACAATCTCCAGGGCGCCCATCAGGCCGACGCCGCGTGCCTCGCCAATCAGCGGGTGGTCCGCCATGGCCCTTAAGGCGGCCTGGAAGGGAACACAGGCGGCCTGTGCGGCCTTGAAACTGCCGCCATCGAGCAGCTGCTTGAGCACGGCGATGGCGATGGCACATCCTACCGGATGCGCGCCGGTGGTGAATCCGGTCGGCAGCTGTCCATATTTGGCCGAAGCCTTCGCAACGCGATCGGCCATCTCCGTCGAGAGAATCACGGCGCCCATCGGGAAGAAGCCGGCGGTGATGACCTTGGAGGCAACCACGATGTCCGGCTTGATGTCGTACTTGATCGAGCCCCAGAACTCGCCGGTGCGGCCGAAGCCGCAAATCACCTCGTCGGCGATGAAGGGAATGCCGTACTTCTTCAGGACCGGCTGCATGGCGGAAAAGTAGCCGCGCGGCGGCGGGATCACGCCGCCGGCGCCCATCACCGGCTCGGCGAAGAAGCCGGCTATGTAATCGGCGCCGATGTTGCGGATCGTCTGCTCGAGCTCGTCGGCGAGGCGCAACGAGAAGGCCTCCTCGGACTCGCCCGGCTTCGCCTCGCGCCAGTGATGCGGCGAGGATAGGTGGCGCACCTCCGCGATCGGCAGGCCGGAAGCCGACTTCACGTAGTCCTTGCCGGTCAGGCTGGCGGAAACCACGGTCATGCCATGATAGGCATTCCGGCGGCTGAGCAGGATCCGGCGGTGCGGCTTTCCCTCCGATTCAGCCAGGAACCAGAGCAGCTTGACGACGGTGTCGTTCGCCTCCGAGCCGGAGTTCGCATAGAAGACCTTCCCGGCCTCCATCGGCGCCATCTTGACCAGCTGCTCCGAGAGGTCCAGTGCCGACTGCGCGACCCGCCCGAAGAAGGCGTGATAGACCGGCAGCTTGGCATAGGCCCGCTGTGCCGCTGCGATGAGCTCGGCATTGTCGAAGCCGAGCACCGCATTCCACAATCCGGAATTGGCCTCGATGTAGCGATTGCCCTGGTCGTCGAAGATGTAGATGCCGGCGCCACGATCGACGATGACCGGCCCGGACTCCGCGAGCGTGGCGAGGTTCGAGAACGGGTGCAGGAAGGCGTTGGGGTAGTTGCGCGAGCTCATCCAGGTTCTCCGGGCCAGGCGGTCCGGCGATGGTAGAGGCTGGGTCTCGCATAACAATACGGAGCTTCGGGAACAGGCTGTTCCTTCAGCGCAACGGCGCCCGCAGAGATTGATCGCCGTGCGGCCCAATAGTTCCGTGGCTGCAACAGTCTATCGCTTCCCAGGCGTATTGTCCGCAGGCGGGGCAGCTTCCATCCTTTCATCGGCAACAGTCGCGCGCAAAGGAGATGCTGCATGTCGAAAACCCGGGCCGTGAAGAAAGTGGGGCACGTCGTCTTGAATGTGCGGGACCCCGAAGCATCCGCCCGCTGGTACAAGGACGTGCTCGGCATGATCGAGACGGCACGCGGCGAAGGCGGTATCTTCCTTTCGTTCGGCGAACAGGATCACGACATCGCTTTGTTCTCCGCGCCGCCAGGCGCGCAGCCGAGCAAGCTGGGGCTCCAGCATGTCGGGATGGAAATCGAAGGCGGCGCCGAGGAGCTGCGGGCTCACTACGCGCACCTTCTGGCGAACGACGTGAAGATCACCGAGATCGCCGACCATGGCATCGCCTGGGGAGTTTATTTCCTGGACCTGGACGGCAATGAGCTCGAAGTCTTCGCCCGCCTGGCGCATGGCGAGCAGGCGCGCCGCTTGTTGCACGACCTCAATGCGCCCGCCCGCCCGATCACCATCGAATCGATCGCCCCGAAATGAACAGCACGCAGAAACCCGGCGGCTCGGACGCGTTGAAGCCGGCAAACTGCCACGGCTATCACGTCCGGAAATGGTATCATTTCGTCGAGGAGACACATGCGCTGGAGTCGGGCGCCCTGGCCGACGGCACGCCGCTCCGCAAGGTCGTGATCGCCGCCGCGATCCACAACCCCTATGCAGGAAGCTTCAGTGAGACCCTGGACCAGATCGTCGCGAAGTCGGCTCTGCTGGGCGCGGAGTTCGGCCGCCGGTTCGCCGTAGCGCTCGCGGGTCAACCGGTCGAGAGCTACGGCAAGGCCGCCATCGTCGGCGCCGCCGGCGAGTACGAGCATGGCAACGCCTTCCTGACCAACGCCTTTGCCGATCCGATCCGGGATGCCGTCGGCGGCGGAAAGTCTTGGTTTCCGTCGACCGGCAAGCGCGGCTCGGCCGGCACCGCGATCGACATTCCGCTCGCGCACAAGGACGCGCTCTATGTGCGTTCGCATTACGACACGATCACCGCCACCTTCACCGATGCGCCGGCGCCCGATGAAGTGGTGGTCTGCGTCGCGGTGGCGACCCGGGGCCGGCTCCATGCACGGCTCGGCGGGCTCCGGGCCGACGAGATCGTCGGCTTGGACGGGCTGCGTTGAGCCGGCACACGCAATCACCGTCGCAACGCTATCTGCGCATCAACGGATTGCGACTGCGATACATCGACTGGGAAGGACGGAGCAGCATCCCGGCGGTGATGTTGCACGGCCTTCGCGGCTATGCCGAGACCTGGGAGTCGCTCAGCGATTCGCTCGGCAACCGGTTCCGATTGCTGGCGCTGGATCAGCGCGGTCGCGGTGGCAGCGAATGGGGTCCCTGGCAGGAATACCGGGTTGAGCAATACGTCGCCGATCTGGAATCCTTCGTCGACCAGCTTGGCCTCGGCAAGTTCGTACTGATCGGGCATTCCATGGGCGGCGCCAATGCGATCGTCTATGCGGCGCGGCATCCCGAGCGCGTCGCCGCCCTGGTGATCGAGGATATGGGGCCGGGTGCCTCGACTTCGTCGGATGGATCGACCCGGATCAGAAGCGAGCTCGGCGGCACGCCGGAGTCATTCGCGTCATGGGCCGAAGCCGAAGCCTATTGGCGGGCGCGGCGCCCGAACGCACCGGAAGAGGCGGTGCGCGCGCGCATGGAGCATACGCTTCGGGTGCAGGCGGATGGACGGCTCACCTGGCGCTACGATCTGGAAGGGATTCGGCGGGCGCGGCTCGATCCCTCGCTGCAGGTCGATCTCTGGCCCTATGTTTCCGGTATCCGCTGCCCGACGCTGGTGGTGCGCGGCGCGGAGTCCGATTTCCTCAGCCGTGCGACGGCCGAGGAAATGGCCAAGCGGAACGAGAATCTCCGCTGGGTCGAAATCGCGCGCGCCTCGCATTATGTGCACGACGACAATCCGGAAGACTACAACCGCGAAGTGAGCGCGTTCCTTAGCGCCGTCGCCGGGTAAGTGGGGATTGTCTTGGTGGCGAAACAGTTCTTCTCAAGTGTCGTTATTGTTGCGACCCATGGTCGCGTCTAACATTTCGCGACTGTGTGCAGTGAACCGAGGCGCGTCGGCGCCTCGCTTGAAGAACCGGACGCCCGAGACGCAGCGGTGCGTCTCGAAACAGGGAAGGCGAAGCAATGCACAAAGATCCAAAAGGCATGGTGGAGCGGTTCCGCGACGGCAAGCTGAGCCGGCGCCAGATGACGCGGTGGATGGCCTCGTTCGGGCTTGCGGTCGTCAGCATGCCGGTCGCGCGGCTGGCGCATGCGGCGGATGAGCCGCTGTTCTACACCTGGTCGGGCTATGACGCACCCGACCTCTTCAAACCCTACGTGGCAAAGCACGGCGGCATGCCTCGGGTCGCGATCATGGCGAACCAGGAGGAGGCCTTGCAGAAGATGCTGGCCGGCTATGTGGTCGATGTCGGCCATCCCTCGGTCGACGACATGATCAAGTGGCACGATTCCGGAATCCTGGAGCCGATCGACACATCGCGCCTGTCGAACTGGCCGGATGTGTTCCCCGACCTGCAGAATCTCGGCGGCACCAGCTTCGACGGCAAGATGCTGATGATCCCGGCCGACCTCGGCAATGCCTCCATTCTCTACCGCTCCGATCTCTACGAGGGAGAGGAGAGCTGGGCCATGCTGTTCGACGAGCGCTACAAGGGAAGGATCAGCCCGTGGCGGCAGAAGTACAATGTCTATGCCGCGGCGGCGATCCTCGGCCTCGACATGTTCAATGTGCCCGACGACAAGTTGCGCGGCCCGGTGCTGGATCTCCTGCGCAAGCAGCGCGATCTCACCCGGTTCTATTGGGACGATCCGACCCAGGCGGAGCAGGCCATGGCTTCGGGCGAGGTTGTGCTGATGCATGCCTGGAACAATTCCCTGTCGAACCTGATGGCGCAGGGCGTGCCGGTCAAGTATGCGAAGCCCAAGGAGGGCATCTGGACCTGGGTTTCCGGCCTGGTGCGGATCAAGGGCGGGACGGCGGACGAGAAGGCCGTCTACGACCTGATCGACAACTGGATCTCACCTGAGGTCGGGCAGTTCCTGCTCTCGACCTACGGGCTCGCGCATTCCAACAGCAAGGCCTACCAGCTGGTCGACAAGAAGCGCCTCGAATCCCTGGCCCTTTCCGACCCGGCGACAATGTTGAAGGAAAGCACCTTGTTCCGGCCGCTCAAGCCCGAAGTCGATCTTCGCTACATCAAGCTCTGGGAAGACGTCCAGGCCGGCCTCTGAGCTCTCCCTCACCCTCAGAGAGACTTCATCGGGAGAACGTGGCGCCGCCGCGCGCCATCTTCTCCCGGACTTTTGCCTTCGCTCGGACAGGAACGGAATTTTGACAGCCAACAGAACTTGCGGCCAGGCGGCCATCGCGTTGCTGGAAGGCTACGGCGTGGACACCGTGTTCGGCATGCCCGGAGTGCATACGCTGGAACTCTATCGCGGCCTGATCGGCAGTAGCATCCGACACGTCTCGGTCCGCCATGAACAAGGCGCCGGTTTCATGGCCGACGGCTACGCCCGCGCCTCCGGAAAACCCGGCGTCTGCGTTTTGATCAGCGGGCCCGGTCTCACGAACGCAGCGACGCCGATCGCCCAGGCCTTCTCCGATTCGGTTCCGATGCTCATCCTCTCGAGCGTCGCCGCCACGGGCGATCTCGGCAAGGGACGCGGGCGCCTCCATGAGCTCACGTCGCAGCAAGCGGCGATGGCCCCGTTGACCGCGTTCAGCCGCACCATCCACGCGGCGGAAGAACTGTCGGCCGCCTATGCCGATGCCTTCCGGGTTTTCGCGGCAGAGCGTCCCCGCCCGGTGCATATCGAGGTGCCGCTGGATGTGCTCGCAGGCCCGGCACCCCGCCGCCTCGAAGCCGCGCCGCCGGAGACGCGACGGGCGGCCGATCCCGACCTGATCGCCAAGGCCGCCGCCTTGATTGCGGCGTCGCGCCGGCCGGTGATCCTCGCCGGCGGCGGCGTGGTGGATCATGGCGCGGCGCTGACTCATCTCGCTGAGAAGACCGGTGCGGTCGTGATCCCGACCATCGCCGCCAAGGGCGCAATGCCAGACAGCCATTCCCTCAGCCTGAATGCAACGCTTTCCTTTCCTATGGTGCAGGAATTCCTCACTACCGCCGACTTGGTCATCGCCATCGGCACGGAGCTCGGCGGCGAGGCGGATGTCTGGATCGATCGCCTGCCGATCACGGGCAAGCTCGTTCGCATCGACATCGATCCCGCGGCACTGCATCGCGACTATCCCGCGGAGATCGCCATACACGCCGATGCCGGCCTCGCTCTCGCGGCGCTCGGGGCCGCCGTCACCGGCGCCAATGGCCGGATCGATCACGCCGAGGTCTCGTCGCTCCGAAACCGGATCATCGGCTCGCAGCCGCCGTTGCAGCGCAAGCATCTGAAGCTGCTGGATGCGCTGCGGCAGGTGCTGCCGCCGGACGGGATCGTCGCCACGGACATGACCCAGCTTGCCTATACCGGCAGCTATCTGTTTCCTTGCGCGCGCCCGCGATGCTGGTTCCATCCGGTTGGTTATGGGACGCTCGGTTATGGTCTGCCAGCGGCAATCGGCGCCAAGGTCGCCATGCCGCAGCGCGCGGTGGTTTCGATCGTCGGCGATGCCGGTCTGCTGTTCACGGTGCAGGAGCTGGCCAGCGCCGTCGAGCTCGGTCTGCCGATGGCGATTCTGCTCTGGAACAACGATGCCTTGGGCCAGATCGCCGAGGGTATGAACGAGCGCGGCATTCCGGAGATCGGCGTTCGCCTGCGCAACCCCGATTACCTCAAGCTCGGCGAAGCCTTCGGCTGCCACACCGCGCGGCCGGGCAGCATTGCGGAGTTTCAGGACTCGCTTCGGTCGGCGTTTGCAACCGATCGCCCGACGCTCATCGAAGTGCGCGAAGATGCCGCTTTCCTCGCCGAGGCGTGAAGAGGGGCGCCGGCGAAGAACAATAATCCTTTCATCCAACGAGGAACTGCACCATGGAAGCTCTTGTCCAACGTCTCAGCAGTCTGGCGCCCCAGGCGCTAGGCATCGTTCGAATCGTCGCCGCGCTCATCTTCATGGAGCACGGCACCCAGAAGCTGTTCAATTTTCCGGCCGGCGAAGACGGCATGGTGGAGTGGATGTCCTTCTTCGGCCTCGCCGGCACGTTGGAGCTGCTCGGAGGCCTTCTGCTGCTGCTCGGCGTGTTCACGCGACCGGTCGCTTTCATCCTGAGCGGCCAGATGGCCGTGGCCTATTGGATGTACCATGCGCCCGCAAGCTTCTATCCGGCCAACAATGGCGGCGATGCTGCGATCCTTTACTGCTTCTTCTTCCTGTATCTGATTTTCGCCGGCCCGGGTGCTTTCGCTTTTCAGCGCGAGAAATGACCGCCACAAGGCAACGGATCGTCAACGCGGCAGCAGGACCGCGGACTCCGTTGACCAGACCAGCCACACGCGGCGCCCGCGGGTTTCGGTAACGTCGATCGCGCGCTGCGCGTTCTGCAGAGCGACGGCGACGGGCTGGTCCCGTCCGTCGATCGCCACGTAATAGTGACTGCGATCGCCGAAATAGGCCTCGGCCGCCACGGTGCCGGCTATGCAGTTGACGTAGTCCTTCGGCTCCTGCCAATGCAGGCCCAGCTTCTCCGGGCGGACGGCGACGGACACCGACGCGCCCGGATCGAAGTGCCGCTGGCCGGATTGGGCAACCAGCGGCCCCGCCGGCCCGGCCTCGACCACGGCGCGGCCGCCGGCGCATTCCGTGATCATGCCGTCGAAGAAGTTCATCGTGCCGATGAAGGCTGCGACCTCTCGGCTGGTCGGCGCCTCGTAGAGGCGCGAGGCATTGTCCACCTGCAGCACTTCGCCGCGCGACATGACGGCGATCCGGTCGGAGAGGGCGAGCGCTTCTTCCTGGTCGTGGGTCACGAAGACGAAGGTGATGCCGAGCGAGCGCTGCAGCTCCCGGAGCTCGATCTGCATCTCCTCGCGCAGCTTCTTGTCCAGGGCGCCAAGCGGCTCGTCCAGCAGCAGCACCTTGGGCCGGCAAACGATGGCGCGCGCCAAGGCGACGCGCTGCCGCTGTCCGCCGGAAAGCTGGTGTGCATAGCGACCGGCGTAGCCACCCAGCCGGGTCTGTTCCAGCGCGCGTTCCACGGTTTCAGTCAGCATGGCTTTAGACAGCTTCTTCTTGCGCAGTCCGTAGGCGATGTTCTGCCCGACGGTCAGATGCGGGAAGATCGCGTAGTTCTGGAACACGAGATTGGTCGGCCGCGCGTTCGGCGGGACATGCGACATCCGCTCGCCATCGATCAGGATCTCGCCGCTATCCGGCGCCTCGAAGCCGGCGAGCATGCGCAAGAGCGTGGTCTTGCCGCAGCCGGAAGGGCCGAGCAGCGAGAAGAACTCGCCGCGCCGGATGCCGAACGAGATGTCGTTGACGGCGCAGAGCGGGCCGAAATGCTTCGAGACATTCTGGATGGCGATGTAGGTATCGTCTGGTTGCGTCATGGCCCTGCGCTGTGTTGAACGTTGCCCGCAGCATTGCCACGGCGCCGGATCCACTCGGCGAAAATGATGAGCGAGAAAGAGAAAGCCAGGATGCAGCTGCCGAGAGCGAGCACGCCCGGCAGTTTCTGCGGAAAGCGCAGCTGGCTCCAGATGTAGATCGGCAGCGTCGGTCGGTCGCCGCTGAGGAATAAGGCCAGCAGGAACTCATCGAGCGAGGCCGTGAACGAGAGCAGCAGGCTCGAGATCACGCCCGGCAGGGCGATCGGAAAGGTGACCCGCCAGAAGGTCATCCATCCGCTCTCACCGAGATCGAGCGAGGCCTCTTCCAGGCTGCGGTCGAGGCCCTCGAACCGCGACAGCAGGACCAGAACCGAGAACGGGAGGCAGACCAGCAGATGGCTGATTCCGACAGTCCACAGCGACAGCGGCAGGTCGAGCGTCTTGCGAATGGTGGTCAGCAGCGCGATGCCGAGGATGATGAACGGAACGACCAGTGGGATCATGATCAGGCCGGTGATCGCGCGGCGTCCGGGCAGCCGATAGCGCGTCAAGGCTCGGGCGGCCAGCAATCCCACCGCCGTGCATGTGATCGAAACCGGAATGGCGACGCTGACACTGTTTCCAAGGGCGGCCAGCAAGCCCGGGTAGTCGAACAGGCCGGCGTACCATTTAAGGGTCGCGCCTTTGAACGGAAAGGCGACATAGAGGCTGTCGTTGAATGAGAACAGTAGCAAGAGGAGCAAAGGACCATATAGCAGGGCGACAAACGCCACGGCGTAGATGCTCAGGAGTCGGATCGGACGCCTCGCCATCCCTCAAGCCTCCTTGGGCACGGCGGGACGGCCGGCGAACTTCAGGTAGAGGCAGACCAGGAGGGTGACGATGGTCATCATCGTCACAGAGACCGCGGCGCCGAGCGGCTGGTTGTTCGCCTGTCCGAACAGCGACTGAATGACGCTGCCCAGCATCATGCCCGAACTCCCGCCCACCAGCGACGGCGTTATGTAGTCGCCGACGGTAGGGATGAAGACCAGCAGGCTCGCCGCCAGGACGCCCGGCATGGAGAGCGGCAGGGTCACATGCCAGAAGCGCTCGAACCGGTTGTCGCCGAGATCGGTGGCGGCCTCCAGCAGCGAGCGGTCGATCTTGTCCAGCGAGACGTAAATGGGCAGCACAGCGAAGGCCAGCCAGGCGTGCGCCAGCACGATGATCACCGCGACCGGGTTGTAGAGCAGGATCTGCAGCGGCTCGCGGATCAGGCCCACTTTGATCAGGCCGGAATTGATGACGCCGCCGAAGCCGAGGATGATCTTCCAGGCAAAGACCCGGAGCAGATAGCTGGTCCAGAACGGGACGGTGATCAGGATGATCCATCGGATCTTGTTGCGGTGAAGCCGGAAGGCCAGGAAGTAGGCCATCGGATAGGCGAGCAGGATGACCGCGACGGTGGCCACAAAGGCGATCCAGAGCGATCGTGCCAGCAGCACGGCATAGATCGGCGTTTCGAGCTTGGGGTAGGGAATGAAGCCGAAGAAGTAGCCGATCTCGCCGCTCGGCGCGAAGATCGCTGCGTAGTTCGCCAGCGTGAAAGAGCAATCGATCTTCAGGTAGACCTGGGTGCAGAAGCTGCTGCGCAGCAGGTCGGTCACCGGCAGGATCAGCACCGCGAGGATGATCAGCAGAGTAGGCGCCAGCAGCATATAGCCGCGAAGCGTCGCCGGCCGCAGGCATCGCGTCCACAAGCTCCGCAGCGGCGCGTGGCGAACCAACTCCACCGTCCGACCTGGCACGCTAGCCATCGCGCTCGCCTGTACCGGCGACGATCAACAACACGGGCAGCCTCCCTGGCGGTGCTTTGATGCACGCGACTCTTCTTCGTGGATGACGCGCGCACCACTGGAACGCGGCCACACCCTTCGCCATTTCGAAGTTTAGATTGTCGAGCAGCGTTGACAATAGCCGCGTATGTCAACATGTTGTTGCATATGAGCAACTACCGAGACCTCAACAATCTCCCGGCCATGGTCGCTTTCGCGATTGCCGTGGATCGCGGCAGCCTGACCGCGGCGGGCAAGGCGCTCGGCCGATCGAAGGCTGCGATCAGCCGGCAGATCGCGGAACTGGAGGAGCGGCTCGGCGTGCAGCTGCTGCAGCGGACCACCCGCGCGATCGCGCCGACGCCCGCCGGCAAAGAGTTCCACAGCCGCTGCGCGACGATCATCGAAGGCTATCTGGAGGCGCAGTCGGAAGTGACGGCGCTCGACTCCAAGCCGAAGGGCATGCTGCGCGCCACGCTGCCGCTCGCCTTCACAGTGCTGCAACTGGGCGAGCTGGTGCCGCGGATGCTCGAGCAGATGCCGGAGCTCCGCCTCGACGTCATGCTGAGCGACCGCAAGGTCGATCTCCTCGAGGAGGGCTTTGACGTTGCCTTGCGGCTGGGCGATCCGATGGATGAGTCACTGGTGGCACTGCATCTCGGCGACTGCAAGCTCTTGGTTTGCGGCGCGCCGCGCTATTTGAAGGCACACGGGATCCCGACGAAGCCTTCGGATCTCGCCAAGCACGAATGCATCATCGAGACCTCCGACGATTCCAACGCGGTCTGGATGTTCGGCAAGGGTCGTGCCATCAAGGTGAACGGACGGCTGCGGACCAACAACGGCCAAATGGCCCGGGCCGCCGCCGTCGCCGGCCAGGGTCTGGCCTTCCTGCCGTCATTCCTGGTGCATGATGACGTCAAGGCTGGACGGCTGCGCCCTCTCCTGACCGAGTATCTCGACGCGCTTTATCCGATCTATGCCGTCTTTCCGCAGAACCGGCGATCTTCCGCCAAGGTGCGGGCCTTCGTCGATCTCCTGCGGGAGACGCTGAAGACGGGCGGCTGGCTGCATCGCTAGCCACCACGCGTTTCATCCCCGCTGCATAGTTCCGCACGTGCAACAGTCTATCGCTGTTTCGCTACATTGTAGCGAACGGTGCTTTTGCTCATGCTTCCACGCGAGTTCCACCGGCGGAGATTCTTCGCCGTTCGAGCAATTCCGTGAGCAAGCAGTTGGAGCGTGGTTCCGTGACGGCAACTTCAGATCTGGTCAAATCCTCGGTCGCTGACATTCGCAAATCCCAGTATGCGGTCGAGCCGATGATCCTTCATCGCTGGTCGCCGCGCGCCATGTCAGGCGAGGCGATCACCGACCGCGAACTGATGACCCTGTTCGAAGCGGCGCGCTGGGCGCCGTCCTCCTACAACGGCCAGCCCTGGCGCTTCGTCTATGCCCGGCGCGACTCCAAGACCTGGGCCGGTTTCTGCGGCTTGCTCGACGACTTCAACAAGGGCTGGGCCACCAAGGCCGCCGTGCTGATCGTGGTCGTCTCGCGCAAGACCTTCGAATGGGACGGCAACCCGGCACGGACCCATTCCTTCGACGCCGGCGCCGCCTGGCAGAACCTCGCCTTGCAGGGCGCCAAGATGGGTCTGGTCGTCCATGGCATGGAAGGCTTCGACTACGACACCGCGCGAACGACCTTGCGCGTCCCGGAGGACTTCACGGTCGAGGCGATGGTCGCCGTCGGCCGCCCCGGCTCGGCCGCTGCGATGGACGAGGAACTGCAGAAGATGGAGACCCCGTCCGACCGCCGGCCGATCGCCGAGATCGCGCTCGAGGGCAGTTTCTAGCAACGCGTCGGCCCTGAGCCATCGCAACTCGGAAGGAACCATGGACCTTAAACTCAACGGCAAGGTGGCGGTCGTCACCGGCGGCGGGACCGGCATCGGCAAGACCGTCGCCGGTCAGCTTCTGCTCGAAGGCGTCGAGGTCGTGATCTGCGGCCGGAGAATGGAAGTGCTCGCCGCCGCCGAGAAGGACCTCAAGGCGAAGACCGGCAAGAGCGTCCTGCCGGTCGTGGCGGACACCACGGACTGGGGCTCGGTCGAGCGGCTGGTTGCCCAGACGGTCGAGCGATTCGGCCGGCTGGACATCATGATCAACAGCGCGGCGGCGCCGAGCGGTGCCGTTCGCAGCGATCTCGCTTTGGCCAGCGATGAGGCGCTGCTGCACGACATCAACACCAAGGTTGTCGGCTACTTCCGCTGCAGCAAGGCGGCGGCGCCGCATATGCGCAGCCGCAAGTGGGGCCGCATCATCCATATCGGCGGCCTTACCGCCCGCAGTACCGAGGCCCTGAGCGGCATGCGCAATGCCGCGATCGTGCACATGACGAAAACCCTGTCCGATCAGCTGGGTCCGGATGGGATCACCGTCAACGTGATCCATCCGGGCATCACCGCGACCGAGCATATCCTCGAAATGTATGAGGAGCTTGGGCGCAAGAAGGGCATTTCGCGCGACGAGATGATGGCGCCGGACATCGCCGACACGCCGATCCGGCGGCTGCTGGAACCGGAGGAGATCGGCCACACGATCCTGTTCCTGTGCTCGCCCCTCGCGGATGCCGTGACTGGGGAATCGATCGCGGTCGATGGCGGTTACACCCGCGGGATCTACATGTGAGCCGGCGCGCTCACGTGTCCGAACAGCTGCAGAGTGCCAGAGCATGAAAGACGGAATGACGATCCTCGTGGCGACCGACGGCCAGGGTATCCTGCGCAGCGCCGACCAGGGCAAATCCTGGCAGCGTCTCGACACCGAGCAGGACATCGATTTCGACGGCACCGTGCGTTGCCTGGCGCCGGATCCGGACCATCCAGGCGTCGTCTTTGCGGGCACTGAGCGCGGCCTTTGTCGCAGCGCCGATGCCGGCGTCAACTGGAAACGGATCGACACGATCCTGAACGATCAGACGATCTGGCAGCTGGCCTTCGATCCGACCAATCCGAACACCATTTTCGCCGGCACCGGCTCGCCGACGCGGGCGGCACTCTATCGCTCGAAGGATCGGGGGGCGACTTGGTCACGGCTCACGCCGGATCTCGAGGAGCGCTGCAAAGGCGTGGGCCGGCCGCGTTTCGTCACGCTGACCATCGACCCCACCGACCCTAAGTCGATCTGGGCCGGTGTCGAGGAAACCGGGCTGTTCCGCAGTACCGATGGCGGCGACACTTGGAACCGCGTCGACGCGCCCGATGGCGGGATCCAGAACACCGACATCCACAGCGTGGTGATTGTGCCCGGCGAACCCAAGGTGATCCTCGTCCTGGTGGTCAACGCGTTGCACCGGAGTGTCGACGGCGGCAAGACCTGGGATATGCGCGTGTCGCGCGACGCCTTTGGTCTCCGCTATGCCCGCGTCCTGCTCGCCCAGCCCAAGAGCCGCAGCAACGTGCTCCTCGGCATCTCCGACGGGACGCCCGGCACGACCAGCGTCATCCTGCGTTCCAACGATGCCGGTAAGACCTGGAAGCCGATGCCGTTGCCGAGCAACCCCAATTCCTGCGTCTGGGCATTCGGCGCCAATGACGCGGATCCCGATCTGATCTTCGCCGGCACGAAATACGGCCATCTCTTCCGCAGCAATGACGGCGGACAGACTTGGGCCAAGGAGTGGCGCGAGTTCAGTGAGATCACCGCAGTGACTTGGATTCCCGTCGCCGCCGAGGCGCAGTCGGCGCATTAGGCGGCAAGAGCATGTCGCACCATCGTCAATTCTACATGAGCGGCAGATGGGTCGACCCGGCCGGATCTCGGACCCTTGATGTCATCAATCCCGCGACCGAGGAGTCGATTGCGACGATTGCGCTCGGCTCGGTGGCGGATGTGGACCGGGCCGTGGCCGCCGCCCGCGATGCCTTCCCGCGCGCTTCGAGCGCGACGCAGAGTGAGCGCATCGAACTGCTGGCCGGCGTGGTCACCTGCTATCGCCGGCGC
Source organism: Dongia sp. agr-C8 (assembly GCF_054658695.1). NCBI lineage: Bacteria > Pseudomonadati > Pseudomonadota > Alphaproteobacteria > Rhodospirillales > Dongiaceae > Dongia > Dongia sp. agr-C8. The sequence goes on along the minus strand of NZ_BAAGHZ010000002.1, from coordinate 683,286 downwards.
ATGGACGACCTCGCTTTGGCACTTTCCAGCGAAATGGGGGCGCCGGCCGGCCTTTCGCGTGGCAGCCAGGTGACGATCGGGCTCGGCCATCTCGAGGCGACCTTGCAGGCGCTCCGCGATTTCGCGTTCGATGAGATCCGTGGCACCAGCTGCATCACGCGCGAGGCCATTGGGGTGGTGGGGCTCATTACGCCGTGGAACTGGCCGCTCAATCAGATCGCCTGCAAGGTGGCGCCGGCTCTGGCCGCCGGTTGCACGATGCTGCTGAAGCCGAGCGAGCTCGCGCCGCTGACCGCGATCATCTTCTCGGAGATCCTGCACGAGGCGGGTGTCCCGGCCGGCGTCTACAACATGATCAACGGCGATGGCACCGTCGGCGAGGCGATGTCACGGCATCCCGGCCTCGACATGATCTCCTTCACCGGATCGACGCGGGCCGGCATCTCGGTCGCGAAGAATGCGGCCGATACCGTCAAGCGGGTCAGCCAGGAACTCGGTGGCAAGTCGCCCAATGTGATCCTCGATGACGCGGACCTCGAATGGGCGGTCACGAAAGGCGTGCAGGTCTGCTTCAGCAATTCCGGCCAGTCCTGCAATGCGCCGACCCGGATGCTGGTGCCGCGCGAGATGCACGGTGATGCGCTCGCCGTCGCCAAGCAGGCGGCCGAAGCGATGACGGTCGGTGATCCCATGGCGCCGGATACCGACCTGGGACCGGTCGTGAACGAGCGCCAGTTCAACCGCATCCAGGCCCTGATCGAGGCGGGCATCGCCGAGGGAGCCACGCTCGTCACCGGTGGCTTGGGCCGGCCAAAGGGATTGAATCGCGGCTTCTACGTCCGTCCGACCGTGTTCGGCGACGTGCAGCCGCAGATGACCATCGCCCGAGAAGAGATTTTCGGGCCGGTGCTGGCGATCCTTCCTTACCAGACGGAGGAGGAGGCAATCGCGATCGCAAACGACACCGTTTACGGCCTCTCCGCCAGCGTCGTCTCCAAGGACGTGGAACGGGCGCGTCGCGTCGCGCGGCAGATCCGAGCAGGGCAGGTCAAGCTCAACTACGCCGCCTGGGACGCCTTCTCGCCCTTCGGCGGCTACAAGCAGTCGGGCAACGGACGCGAATACGCCGATTGGGGCATCGCCGAGTTTCTCGAGTTGAAGGCGATCACCGGGTATGGTGCGGCCTAAACCGGTTCGCCGAGTTCGGGCAGCTCGCGCCTGAACGGGACGCTCTCGCTGCCGGGGGCTTCGAGCTCGCGTGCGCAGCGGTGGCCACCGAAAACCGCCGCGGCGATCGTCCCGGGCGCCAGGCAGTCCCCGATACGATGCACCGATTTGATACCGGCTTCGCCCAGCCGGTCCGACTCCGAGAGCGCGCGATGGAGCCCATCCTGCGCGATGCGGGACGTGACAAAGACGACGGAAGCTGCCGGCAGAATCGTGAGGCGGCGGGTGAAGACGCAGGCGAGCGTAGCTTCCCCATCGCGGAATCGAACCAAGGCTTGATTGGCGACGATGGCGACGTCCAGCTCGATCAATCGCGCCTGGATGCGTGCCTGCTCCAGCGTGTTGACGGTCCACTGCGAGACCAGAGGAGCAGGCGTGACGATGGTGACGTCCAGACCTTGCCGGCGGAGCTTCTCGGCCACCACCCCGCCCATGTAGTAATGATCGTCGTCGAACACCACGACCGGTCCGGTGATCTCCTGATCCGACATCACGTCATCGGGCGTGAAGATGCGCGCATCATCGAGATCTTGAATGGGCAGCCGATGGTAGCGTGCGACGCCGTCGCGCCGCCAGGAAGCGCCGGTGGCCAGAACGATGCGGTCGTATTCGGCGTCCATAACGTCGGCAGCCGTCATCCGGCTGCCGGGAAAGACTTGCACATTCGGCAGCTTGTCGAGCTGGCCGAGACGATAGTCACGCACCCGTCCCCAGGCGGACAGACCGGGTAGCCGGGCTTCCCGTAGTACGCGGCCGCCGAGAACATCGCCCGCCTCCGCCAGCCCCACTTCATACCCGCGTTTGCCGAGCGTTACCGCGCATTCAAGGCCGGCGGGTCCGCCGCCGATCACCAGGATCCGATCCTTGCTGTCCTGCACCGGCACTGTCTCCGGATGCCAGCCGCGTCGCCACTCCTCGCCCATGGTCGGGTTCTGGGTACAGCGGATCGGGCTGAAGGTCATGTCGCTGGAGGCGCAGATGTTGCAGCCAATGCATTCGCGAATATCGTCGAGCCGGCCTTCCTCGATCTTACGCGGCAGGAACGGATCTGCGATCGAGGGGCGGGCGGCGCCGATCAGATCGAGGACGCCGCGCCGAATCTGCGACGCCATCATGTCCGGGGAGGTGAAGCGGCCGACGCCGACCACAGGCTTGCTCGTTGCCGATTTGACGAAGGAGACATAGTCCTCCTGCCCGGCCTCGCTGCCGAAGCGGGATGGCATCGAATCATTTGCCCAGTCGCCGACCGTCACGTCCCATAGGTCAGGCAGGTCGGAGAGCATCGCGATGACGTCGCGCCCTTCACCGTCGGCGCAGATCCCGTCCGGCCCGGCCAGTTCGTCCACGCAGATCCGCACGGCGACCGCGCAATGCGCACCGACTGCGTCCTTGGTGTCTGCGATCAACTCCCGGAGCAATCGGACGCGGTTCGGGAGTGTGCCGCCATACTCATCGCTGCGTTGGTTGTAGCGGCGCGAAAGAAACTGCATCGGCGTCACGAGACCATGGCCCGCATAGACGTAAACGATGTCGAAGCCTGCCGTCCTGGCGCGCCGGGCGGCGGCCTTGTGCCAAGTGCGCAGATTCCGGATATCTTCGCGATCCATCGCCCGTGCCTGCACCGGGTCATAGGCTGCAACCACCTGGGCCGAAGGTCCGATCGGCACTTCGCGTGATATCCGGTTGGTTGCGCGAAAACCGTGATGCCCCAGCTCGACTCCGGCCAGGGCGCCGTGCCGATGGATCGCATCGGATGCGCGCGCCAGTGCCGGGATGTCCCGGTCGTCCCACAGCCGGGCTTCCGCATGTGGGGAGATATCCCCGGAGGGATGGATCTCGCAGACCTCGGTGCAGACCACGGCCCAGCCGCCTTCGGCCTTGACGCCGCGCATCGCCGCCATCCCCGACGGCGCCCGATGGCCCATGCCGTTGCAATGCGGCACCTGGTAGAACCGGTTGCGCGCGACCAGCGGTCCGATCCGCACCGGCTCGAACAGGATGTCGTACCGTGACTCTCGCAATGCATCCTCATCGGCTCGCGTCGCGCAATTGCGGCGCAGCCGAATGGTAAATGGTCGTTACTGCATCACAATAGCGATGATTGGAAACAGGGTGTTGTTGTGGCGGAACACGCGTGTCACTGGACCTCGCTGAAAGCCCAGCGCGACCCATACGGCGAAGTCGTCCGCTTCCTGGCGCAGCACTGCGACAAGAACACCATTGTCTTTTTCAAGGGCGTGGCCTTCGCCCGCCAGTCCACGGCGAGCGCGCCGTCCTCGCTTTCTGTCACCCTCGATCCTCTAAGGTGCATTCAATTCCTATTTGGGGGAAAGACCATCGTGGAGTACGACGTCAACAACCGCGAGGGCGGTTAAGGCTGCCAAGAGCGCGACCGGATGGAGTAGCTCAGCAGGCTATGGGGGTGATCTGATGTTGCCGCTGGCGTGACGGACTAGGGATGAAGGATCACGTCAATTTGACCGCGGGGACCGATTTCGTTGGTGCGGCTTAGTGGCTATGTACCAGTGGAGCAGCAGAAACAAGCGGCCTCCCTGCTAAAGCAAGGTAATGGCAGCTGATGGCGCTTACCGGTCACAGCGCCTGGGCGGAGCAAGGCGTGTGTAAGCGCTCTAATCACCGGTATAGCCGAGCTGGCGCGAGACGGTGCTCGCACTTTCCCTGACCCGATCGCCCAGCTCCACGACGCGGGTGCGCCAATCACGGGGCTTCAAGCCGGTCACGCTGATGGCGCCGGCGACCGCTCCGCCCCGCCCGAGCACAAAGGAGCCGACGCAGGCAACGCCCTCGGTGTCCTCTTCATCGTCCACCGCATAGCCCCGCTCCAGGCTGAGGGCCAAGTCTTTCATCAGCCGCGGCACGTCGGTAATCGTGCGGGGCGTACGCCTCGGCAATTCGGCGCGCTCCAGGATTCGCCGCACTTCATCCCGCGGCATCGCGGCCAGCAGCGCTTTGCCGACGGCCGAGCAGTGCGGCATCTCCCGGCGCCCCAGGGCGGCGTCAAAGCGAATGGAGCCTGGCGCATCGACGCGGCCCACCACCACGGCATAGCCGTCATCAAGGATGGCCAGGCGCGAGGTCATGCCGAGATCGGCGGTGAGTTTCCGGAGTTCCGGCATCGCAATGTCCGCGATGGCGACGTTTGCAAGCGCCATGTCGCCGAGCAGGGCCAGCTTGAAGCCCAGACGATAGCGCCGGTTCGCACCCTCGCTGAAATCGGTCAGAAAGCCGCGCGCCAGCAGCGTCTGCAGGAGGGCATAGACAGCGGCCTTCGACATCCCGAGTTCAGGCGCCAAGTCGGTGAGGCGCGCTCCGTCATTTCCACGTGCGGCAACCATGTCGATGAGATCAAGACCGCGGCCGAGGCTCTGAACCCTATAGCGCTGATCTTCGGCCTGCGCATTTTGATCGTCTTGCTTCGCCATTGCCGAACTTCCCTCTTGGCGGACCTTCACCGGATGATCTAGTGTAGCGATACAAAACATGGTTTGGTAATACTAAAAACTCCAAACCGCGGCGAAGCAGGGCGGTGGCATGACAAAAGAGCGGCGGAAGCTGCGCTCCAGTGCGTGGTTCGGCGGCGAGGGCAAGAACGCCTTCATGCACCGCAGCTGGATGAAGAATCAGGGCATTCCCGACGACCTATTCGACGGGAAGCCGGTGATCGGCATCTGCAACACTTTCTCCGAACTGACGCCTTGCAACGCGCATCTGCGCGGCCTGGCCGAGCATGTTAAGCGCGGCGTCTATGAGGCGGGCGGGCTGCCGCTGGAATTCCCGGTGATGAGCACCGGTGAATCCAACATGCGCCCGACGGCGATGCTGTTCCGCAATCTCGCCAGTATGGATGTCGAGGAGTCGATCCGCGGCAATCCGATGGACGGTGTGATCCTGCTGGTCGGTTGCGACAAGACCACGCCGGCCTTGATGATGGGGGCCGCGAGCTGTGATCTCCCGACCATCGTCGTTTCCGGCGGGCCGATGCTGAACGGCGACTTCCGCGGCCAGAAGATCGGCTCCGGGACGCATGTCTGGAAATTCCACGAGGACGTGAAGGCCGGCCGCATGTCGCTGGAGGACTTCCTCTCGGCCGAGCAGGGGCAGAGCCGGTCGGCCGGCAGCTGCATGACCATGGGCACGGCTTCGACCATGGCCAGCATGGTGGAAGCGCTCGGCATCGGCATGCCGGAGAACGCGGCCATTCCCGCGGTCGATGCACGGCGCGGCGTGCTCGCGCAACTGGCGGGAAGGCGCATCGTGGAGCTGGTCAACCAGGATGTGCGGATGTCGCAGATCCTGACCAAACGGGCTTTCGAGAATGCGATCCGGGTCAACGGCGCGATCGGCGGATCGACCAACGCCGTCATCCACTTGATCGCGGTGGCGCAGCGTCTCGGCGTCGATCTTTCGCTGGACGATTGGGATCGGCTGGGTCGGGACATCCCGACCATCGTCGACCTGATGCCCTCGGGCCGGTTCCTGATGGAGGATTTCTACTACGCCGGCGGTCTGAAGGCGGTGATGCGCGCGATCAGCACGACCGGCGCGCTGCATCTCGATGCGATGACGGTCAGCGGCAAGACCATCGGGCAGCTGGTGGACGGCGTCACCAACTACAACGAAGAGGTCATCCGGCCGCTCAACAACCCGCTGACGCCGCAAGGCGGAATCGCGGTGTTGCGCGGCAATCTTGCGCCCAGTGGCGCGGTGATCAAGCCATCCGCGGCGACACCCAAGCTGATGCAGCATCGGGGACCCGCGGTCGTGTTCGAGAACATCGAGCACTATCACGCGCGTGTGGACGATCCGGCGCTCGACATCACCGCGGACAGCGTCATGGTGCTGAAGAATTGCGGGCCGCGCGGCTATCCCGGCATGGCCGAGGTAGGCAACATGCCCCTGCCGCAGAAGCTGCTGAAGCAGGGCGTCAGCGATATGGTGCGGATATCGGATGCGCGGATGAGTGGGACGGCCTATGGCACCGTGGTGCTGCACACCGCGCCGGAAGCAGCGGTTGGCGGGCCGCTGGCGTTGGTCAAGGACGGCGATTGGATCGAGCTCGACGTCGCGGGGCGGCGCCTCGAGCTCGAGGTCTCGCGCGAGCAGCTCGAGGCGCGGCACAAGGATTGGTCGCCACCGCAGCATGCAATGCAGAGCGGCTATCAGCAGCTCTATGTCGACCATGTGCTGCAAGCGGATCGCGGCTGTGACTTCGATTTCCTGGTGGGGCAGAGGGGCGCGGCGATTCCGCGTCAGTCGCATTGAGCAACGAGAAAAATGGGCTGATCGACCAGCCCGCCGTTTATCCGAGCCTCAAAGGCCGGGTCGTCTTCGTGACCGGGGGTGGCAGCGGGATCGGCGAGAGCCTGGTCGAGCATTTCTGCGCGCAGGACGCCAAGGTCGCCTTCGTCGATATCGCCGAGGCGCCGTCCAAGGCGCTGGCCGAGCGGATTGCCGCCAAGGGCGATCCGAAGCCGCTGTTCATGCCATGCGATCTTCGGGATATCGACGCCTTGAAGGCTTGTGTCGCCAAGGCGGCGAAGGAACTCGGGCCGATCCGCGCGCTGCTCAACAACGCCGGAAACGACGATCGCCATGCCACGGCCGACGTGACGGTCGACTACTGGAACGACCGCATGGCGGTCAACGTGCGGCATCAGTTCTTCGCGGCGCAAGCGGTCCGGCCGATGATGCGCGATGCGGGCGGCGGCTCGATCGTCATGTTCGGTTCGATCACCTGGCTGGTCGGCGACGGCGATTGCCCCGCCTATGTGACCTCAAAGGCGGCGATCACCGGCATGACCAGGGCGCTCGCGCGCGAGTTCGGGCCGGAGCGGATCCGGGTCAATTGCATGCTGCCGGGCTGGGTGATGACCGAGCGGCAGGTCAAGCTCTGGCTCAATGAGGCCGGCGAAAAGCAGATCGCGGAACGGCAATGCCTGCCCGATCGGCTGTTCGCACCGGATATCGCGCGCATGGCCTTGTTCCTGGCGGCGGATGACAGCCGCATGTGCAGCTCTCAGAATTTCATTGTGGATGGTGGTTGGGTATGACCGGCAATATGCGGCTCATTCAGTATAAGCCCGCGGAGGGCAAGCGCGCCGTCGGCTTGGTCGCGGAAGACGGGGTGCGGGCGCACCCCCTGGAGGGCGTAGAGAGCGTGTTTCGCCTGGCCGAGGTGGCCATCGCGCAAAAGCGCCCGCTGGCCGATCTGGTCAAGGCGGCGGCCGCAAACGAGACGGTCGACTATCTGGCGCTGTTGAAGGCGGGCAAGGTCTTGCCGCCGATCGAGCATCCGGAGCCGGCGCGGTTCTTCCTGACCGGGACCGGTTTGACCCATCTCGGCAGCGCCGATGCGCGCAACAAGATGCATGTGACGACCCACGGCTCCAACGCGCCGGAATCGGATTCCATGAAGATCTTCCGCATGGGGCTGAAGGGCGGCAAGCCGGGCGCCGGCAAGATCGGCGTCCAGCCGGAATGGTTTTACAAGGGCGTCGGCACCGAGATTGTGGCGCCGGAGGCACCGATGCCGCTGCCGGCCTTCGCCCTGGCCGGCGCCGAGGAGCCGGAAGTCGTCGGCCTCTACCTGGTGGACGGCGAAGGGCAGCCGCGCCGGGTCGGTTTCACCCTCGGCAACGAGTTCTCCGACCATGTGACCGAGGCGCAGAACTATCTCTATACCCAGCATTCGAAGCTGCGCGCCTGCTCCATGGGACCGGAGCTCATGATCGGCGAGCTGCCACAGGATATGAAGGGTGCCTCCCGCATCATCCGGGACGGCAAGGTGCTGTGGCAGGAGGAAGTGCTGCTGGGCGAAGTGAACATGTCGCACTCGATCGCGAACCTGGAACATTTCCATTTCCGCTATCGCATGTTCCGGCGTCCGGGCGATCTGCACGCCTATTTCATGGGTGCAGCGGTGCTGAGCTATGGCGCGGGTGTGAAAACGCAGGTCGGCGACACGTTCGAGATCGACGTGCCGGCCTTCGGACAGCCCTTGCGCAACCGCATGGAACTGGAGCCCGATGAGGGCTTGGTGACGGTGACACCGCTCTAATAAGCCGGCGGTGGATTAACGACAAACAGGGAGAAGGAGACCACTATGTTCAAATCGGTGATGCGGGCCACTCTGCCGGTTCTGGCAGTGGCGGCGACGGCCCTGGCGGCGAGCTGGTCGCCGGCCATGGCGAAGGAACTGCGCGTGCTGGCTTGGCAGGGCTATGCCGACGACGATTGGGTGAAGGAGTTCGAGAAGCAGAGCGGCGCCGACGTGAAGGTCGTCTTCATCGGCAGCGACGACGAGATCTGGGCCAAGATCAAGGGCTCCGAAGGCAAAGACTTCGATGTGATGGCCGTCAACACCGGCCAGCTGCAGCGCTACATCGACGCCAAGCTGGTGCAGCCGATCGATCTTGCGAAGGTGCCGAACCAGAAGGCCAACCAGCTGCCGATCTTCAACGACCTCACCAAAGTGAAGGGCGTGACGCGGGACGGCCAGCTCTATGCGGTGCCGTTCTGCTTCGATTCCATCGGCATCATCTACAACACCGATGAAGTGAAGACCCCGCCGACCTCGATGGAAGTGCTCTGGGACCCGCAATACAAGGGCAAGGTCCTCGCCTACGACAACGGCGAGCACAACTTTTCCTTCACCGCCCTGACCCAGGGTGTCCAGGATCCGTTCCATCTCACGCCCGAGCAGATGGCGGCGGCCAAGGACAAGCTGCTGAAGCTGAAGCCGAATGTGTTGAGCTTCTACACCACCGCCGATGAGGCCACGCAGATCTACAAGAGCAACGACGTGGCGCTGATCTGGGCGAACTATGGCCAGCAGCAGGTGAAGTCGCTGCAGGATGCCGGCGCCCATGTCGCTTACGTGAATCCGAAGGAGGGTGCGCTCTCCTGGCTCGACACCTGGGCCGTCACGGTCGGCGCTCAGGACAAGGACCTAGCCGAGCAATGGATCAACTTCCTGATGACCAAGGAGATCGGGGCGCAGCTGACCGAGCGCACCGGCTTCGGCAGCACCACCGCGCCGTCCAGCAATGCCAAGCCGGACGACAAACTGGTCTATGTCGAGACGGTCGAGGATCCGACCAAGCGGGCCGACCTCTGGAACGAGATCAAAGCCGCGCAGTAGGGTAGAGTGTTCTGGCCGGCCCGTCTCCTGACGCGGGGGCGGGCCGGTTCGATTTTGGGGGGGCGATGGCGGTTCTTCTGGAGCTGAAAGGGGTCGGCAAGGCGTTCGGCGCGACCAAGGTGCTGGAGCAGATCGACCTTGCGGTCGAGGACGGGGAGTTCATCACCATCCTGGGTCCGTCCGGTTCGGGCAAGACCACGATCCTCAGGATGATCGGCGGGTTCACCCAGCCGGACAGCGGGGCGATCCTGCTCGACGGCCGAAACATCGCGCAGGACCCGATAAACCGGCGGCCGTTCAACACGGTGTTTCAGGATTACGCCTTGTTCCCGCATATGACCGTGGCCGGGAATGTCGGCTATGGCCTGAAGGTGCGCGGCACAGCGAGCGCGCTCACCAAGCAGCGGGTCGGCGAGGTGCTGGATCTGGTGCAGCTGGGTTCCTTCGCCGGCCGCTATCCCGCCCAACTCTCCGGCGGGCAGCGGCAGCGCGTGGCGCTGGCACGGGCGATCATCTGCCAGCCGCGTCTCATTCTCCTCGACGAACCGCTGGCGGCGCTCGACGTCGAACTCCGCAAGCAGATGCAGGAGTTCCTGAAGGACATCCACCGCGAGATCAAGACCACCTTCCTGTTCGTGACCCACGACCAGGAGGAGGCGATCGCCATGGCGGACCGGATCTGCGTCATGAACTACGGCAAGATCCTGCAGTTGGGCTCGCCGACCGAGGTCTATTACCGGCCGCGCTCCGAGTTCGTCGCCCGCTTCTTCGGCGACAACAATCTGATCGAAGGCGTTGCGCGGGATCGTGGCGTCGAAACGCCGCTGGGCACGCTGGCTTGCGCAGCGGACGGAACGGTGCCGGCGGGTGCCAGAGCCTTCGCGGTGATCCGCCCGGAAGCGATCCGGATCGGCGGCGAGAATGCCGATACGATCGTCGCCGGGCAGGTGAGCAGTGTCAGCTTCGGCGGTGCTGCGACAGTGGCGGTGGTGGATGTCGCCGGCGTGAAGCTGCGGGTGAAGCTGCCGAGCCGCGCCGAGGGCGCGCCGATGCAGGCCGGCGATCGCGTGCAGCTCGGCTGGCGCGCTGAAGACTGCCGGTTGGTCGCCGCATGACCGCGAAACCGATCGACGGCGATCGGATCCTGCGGGCGGTCGCATTGCTCGCGGCTTACGGGTTGCCGATCTTTTTCATCCTGCTGCCGCTTTGCGGGTTCCTGGTCTACTCGCTGTTCTGGGTCGAGGGGACGGAGCTGCATTACGACCTGACCTTGGTGAACTACCACCGCTTCTTCAACGATGAGATCTATATCCCGGTGCTGCGGCAAACCGTGGTGCTGTGCCTGCAAGTGGCGGGGCTTTGCATCGCCTTCGGCTATCCGGTCGCTTATTTCCTCTCCGGCCTCAGGGGGCGGAAGAAATACACCTTGCTGATGCTCCTCCTGGTGCCGCTGCTGATGAGCTACATCATCAAGATGTACGCGATCCGCAGCATCCTCGGCGGCAACGGGTTCCTGAACCGGACCTTGATCGCGCTCGGGATCATCGATCAGCCGTTGACTTTCTTCGTGTTCAACTTGAATGCCGTGCTGTTGACCTTGACGGCGCTGTTGTTGCCCTTCGCGATCCTGCCCATCTTTCTCTCCCTGGAGCGGATTCCGCGCAACCTGCTGGAGGCCTCGGCCGACCTCGGCGGCTCCAACCGGCAGACCTTTTTCCGGGTGATCCTCCCCTTGAGCCTGCCCGGCGTGATCAGCGCCGCGACCTTCGTCTTCGTGCTGGCGATCGGCGATTTCCTGACGCCCCAGATGGTAGGCGGGCAGAGCGGCTTCACCTTCGGCCGGATCATCTACAGCCAGTTCGGCACCGCCTTCAATTGGCCGTTCGGCTCCGCCTTGAGCGTGATCCTGGCGGCGCTGGTGATTGTCGCGATCGTGGTCGGCGCGCGGTTTGGGGCCGAGAAGGCGGCGGTACAACGATGAAACGCCATCCGTTCGCGACTCTGATGCTGTCAGGCGTGACGCTGCTGGTCTTCATTCTGCTTTATGGACCGATCTTCATTCCGATCGTGACCTCGTTCTTTACCGTAAAATACGGCTCGGTCGATTGGAGCCAGATGAATCTCGATGCCTATGGCAAGCTGATCGAGAATGAAGGCGTCATCGAGGCGGTCGAGAACACCTTCATCGTGGGGCTCTCGGCCGTGGCGGCTTCTTTGGTGCTGGGCACGGTCATCGCGCTCCATTGCAACAGCGGCAAGTCGCGGTCACGGGCGTTGCTGCAGTTTATCGTCTTCCTGCCGTTCCTGATGCCGCCGATCATCTCGGGCCTCTCACTGCTGATCTTCTTCCGCGAGGTGGATATCGACCGGTCGATACTGACCATCATCATCGGCCATACGGTCTTCGTGCTCGCCCTGGTCTATCGCACCATCCTGGTGCGGCTGCAGGGGATAGGCTTCAGCATGATCGAAGCCTCCTACGACCTTGGCGCCAGCGCGCCGCAGACCTTCTTTTATGTGCTGCTGCCGAATTTGAAGAGTGCCCTGATCGGTGCCGGTGTCTTGGCCTTCGCGCTCTCCTTCGACGAGACCATGATCACGCTGCTCGTGACCGGGACGCAGAACACGCTGCCCTTGCGGCTCTGGGCGATGATGCGGCTGGGCTTCACGCCGGACATCAATGCGCTGGTGGCCATCATCCTGGCGCTGACCACGGTGCTGGTGCTGATCGCTGCACGCTATCTCATTCCCAAGGATCTGGCTGGCGCGTGATCCTGTCTGGGCAGCTCACTTCTGAGCTCGACGCAAGAGGGCGGCAACGCGCGACATTCTCCACCAGAAGGCAAGAGACCAATTTGCCGCTCGCGTCGTGTGATCCACATGTTGCGGCATAGTGCGATGTCGGCTTCTGGCGCATAGCTGACTCAGTCACTTCACTGGCGCAACTAGCGGACGATGGTTTCTTTAGCTGAATTGTTCTCTCTGATGCATCAAGAATCGCGCGGAACACTGCGTCTCGGTGATCTCGCTCTATTTGACTCTCACCCGGAGGCGCCCCAAGGCGTCGCCGGGATGATCATGACGTTGGTCGACGTCCAGCCGACGCCCTTCTTCCAGCGTTCCTTGATCTCGCGCACGGGAAATCCCTTGCCGCGTAACCGGCCGGCGAAGTCGCTGTAGACCGCCATCACGAAGGCTTCTTTATGCACGGCTGCTCATTCCTTCCGCCAAAATCCCCGACGGCATATTGCCGAGGGGTCCGGTTTCCGGAAGGCGGTCAGAGATGCTTCGCGACTTCTCTTACCGCCTCGGTCGCGGCGGAGACCACGATATCGGCCTCGCCGCGGGAGAGGCAGAGCGGCGGCGCGAAGCCGAGGATGTCGCCCTGCGGCATCGCGCGGCCGATGACATTGCGCTTCGCCAGCGCCGCGGCGATCTGCGGTCCGACCTTCTTCGCCGGATCGAACAGCTTGCGGGCGGCCCTGTCCTCGACGAACTCGATCGCAGCCAGCAGGCCTTCGCCGCGTACGTCGCCGACCATCGGATGGTCGCCGATTGCGTCGCGCAGGCTTTTCAGGAAATAGGCGCCGGTTTCCTCGGCATTCTTGATGAGGCCGAGGTCGTCCACAAGCTTGAGATTGGCGACGCCGGCCGCGGCGCCGATCGGGTGTGCGGAATAGGTCCAGCCATGGCCGATCGGCCCCAGCTCGTCGGTGCCGCGCTCCAGCACTTCCCAGACCCGCTTGGAGACGATCGAACCCGAAAGCGGCGCATAGGCCGAAGTCAGGCCCTTGGCGATGGTGATGAAGTCCGGCTCGATCCCGTAGTGGTCGGAACCGAACATCGAGCCCAGTCGGCCGAAGCCGGTCACCACCTCGTCGGCGATCAGCAGGATGTCGTGCTTCTTCAGGACAGTCTGGATCGCCGCCCAATAGCCTTTCGGCGGCGGCACGATGCCGCCGGTGCCGAGCACCGGCTCGCCGATGAAGGCAGCGATGTTCTCCGCGCCCTCCTGCGCGATCAGCTCCTCCAGCTTCTTGGCGCAATGGGCGGAGAACTGTTCCTCTGACATTGCCGCATCGGGGCGGCGGAAGTAGTAGGGCGCCTCGGTATGGATCACCTGCGCAAGCGGCAGATCGAACTTCTTGTGGAACAGTTCGAGCCCGGTCAGCGACCCGGTCATCAGCCCGGAGCCGTGATAGCCGCGCCAGCGCGAGATGATCTTCTTCTTGTTCGGCCGGCCGAGGATGTTGTTGTAGTACCAGATCAGCTTGACGTTGGTCTCGTTGGCGTCCGATCCGCCGAGGCCGAAATAGACCTTCGACATGTTCTTCGGCGCGCGCTCCAGGATCATGTGCGCGAGGGTGATCGAGACCTCGGTGCCGTGGCCGACATAGGCGTGGTAATAGGCGAGCTCCTTCGCTTGCTTCGCGATCGCCTCGGCGATCTCGCTGCGGCCGTAGCCGACATTGACGCAATAGAGCCCGGCGAAGGCATCGAGCAGCTTGTTGCCGTCGCGGTCCTGGATATAGACGCCCTTGCCGGTCCTGACGATCCGGTTAGGCATCTCGCCGCGCGCGAACTGCCAAAGATGGGTCGAGGGGTGGAAGAAGGCCGAGCGATCCCACTGGTCGAGCTGGTCGTTGCGCAGCATTGATGAACTCCCTTGCGAATGCGATGCGGCTTAGAGCCGCTGGAACATACCCTAAATCAATCGATGACGATGAGCTCGCGGGCAACGTCGCAGAACCGCGCGCCGCCCTTCTCGGTGACTTCGAAGGATTCCGAGATCGCGACGCCCCAATCCTTCAGCCAGAGCCCGGCCTGGATGTGGAAGCACATGCCGGCCTGGAGCTCGGTCTTGTCGCCGGGGCGGAGGCTGACCGTGCGCTCGCCCCAGTCCGGCGGGAAGGAGAGTCCGACGGAATAGCCGACCCGGCTTTCCTTGCTGAGGCCGTTGCGCCGGAGCACCGCCTGCCAGGCGGCTTCCACTTGTTCAGCGGTCGAGCCCGGCTTTGCCATCGCGAGACCGGCATCGACGCCCTCGACCGCCACCTTGGCGACATCGAGCATTTCCTTGGGCGGCTTGCCGAGATGCACCGTGCGGGTGAGCGGCGCGTGATAGCCGCGGCGCGATCCGGCGATCTCCAGCATGACCAGCGTGTCCGCGGGCAGCGGCGTGTCGGTCCAGGTGAGGTGCGGCGTGCTGGTGCCTTCGCCCACCGGCATCAGCGGGCAGATCGCGGTGTAGTCGCCGCCGGCGCCGCCTGGAACGCCCATGGTTTGCGCGTGGTAGATCTCGGCCACGACATGATGCTGCGGCACGCCGGGCTTCATCTTCGCGATGCCGGCATTCATCGCCTCGGTGCAGACCTTGCCGGCCTCGCGCATCAGCTTCAGTTCCGCCGGTGACTTCACCAGCCGCGCCCAGTTCACCAAGTCGCCGTTGTTAGAGAACTTCGCGTTGGGCAGGCCCTTGGTGAGATGGGCATGGCAGCGCGCGGTGTAGTAATGCGCGTCCATCTCGACGCCGATCCGCGCCTTGCTCCAGCCGCGGGATTCGATCAGCTTCACCAGCTCGTCATAGGGATGCTCGACCGGGTGATGCACCAGCCGCTCGGAGAAGGGGACGATGTTCTTCGCCGGCAGGTCGGTGGTGACATGCGCGCATTTCGCATCCTGGGCGCGGCCGAACCAGATCGGCCATTCCTCCTCGACATGGACCAGCACGCATTGCGGCACGTAGAACGACCAGCCGGCGAAACCGGTCAGCCACCCCATATTGGCGGGGTCCTGGCAGACCAGCAGGTCGAAGCCCGCCGACTGCATGCGCTTCTTGGTATCGGCGACCCGCGCCGCGTATTCGGCCTGGGTGAAGGGTTTGTCGAAGGCGGCCATGGTTTTCTTCCTTTCTCAGGCTTGGATGACGGCGCCGGCGCCGTCCTTGCGGGCGGCGGCCAGCGCATGCGTGGCGATGGCGGTGTCCTGCGCGCCGGTGCCGGTCAGATCGCAGATCGTGATGTCGCTCTCGGCGCGGCGCCCGGGTTTGGCGCCGGCCACGACCTCGCCGAGTTCCGGCGGCACGGGCTTGAACCCGGCTTCGCGCGCGCTGCGCAGTTCGCCCAGCTTCTCGCTCTGGCTGATGCGGTCGCAGACGAAGAGGTCGGCTTTCATCACGGCCGCGGGATCGATCTCGTTCTTGCCCGCCTGGTCGGAGCCCATCGCGGTGATGTGCAGTCCGGGATGCAGCCATTCGGCTTTGAGAATCGGCTCCCGCGCCGGCGTCGTCGTGACCACGAGCTGGCTCTCGCGCACCAGGGCCGCGGGATCGCCGGTCGCGACGGCCTCGACGCCGATCGCCGCCGCGATGTCATTGGCGCAAGCGGCGGCTTTCGCTTCGTCGCGGCCCCAGACCAGCACCCGCTCGAACTTCCGCACCTGGTGCGCGGCGATGATCTGCAGCCGCGCCTGCACGCCGGTGCCGAGCACGCCCGCTGTCGTGACGTTGCGCGGCGCCAGGTGCCGCGCCGCCACGGCGCCCGCCGCCGCGGTGCGGACGTCGGTCAAGTATCCGTTGTCCAGCAGCAGGGCATCGACCAAACCGGTCTCGGCCGAGAACAGGATCATCAAGCCGTTGAGGCTCGGCAGGCCGCGCTTCGGGTTGTCGAAGAAACCGGGGCTGACCTTGATGGCGAAACCGGCGAAGCTCGGGATATAGGCGGTCTTCACATCGACCTCGCCATTCACCTCGGGGAGGTCCATGGAGAGGATCGGCGGCATCACCACCTTGCCGGAGGCGAGTGCCTTGAAGGCCCGCTCGACCACGTCGATCGCCGTGCCGTCGAGCTTCACGCAGCCGCGCAGGTCGCGCTCGGTCAGGACGAAGATGTCGCGCATGTTCAGCCTTTCACGATCTGATCGCCGATCTTCACCGCCGCGCCGGAAGCGACCGCCAGAAACTGGTCCGGATCGACATTGCTGCCGCTAACGATGAACGCGGCTGGTCCGTCGAGCTTCAGCTTGCCGGCGAGCAGGGCCGCCGCCCCGACCGCGGCGCCGCCTTCGGTGACCAGCCGCTGCTCGCGGAACAGGAAGCGCATGCCGCGGTAGATCTCGGCCTCGCTCACCAGGATCGTATCGTCCACCAGCTCGCGGCAGGTCTCGAAGGTGTATCGATTCTGCAGCCCGATGCCGCCGCCGAGCGAGTCCGCCAGCGACGCGACTTCCTCGACCTCGACCGGCTTTCCGGCTTTGAGGCTCTCGACCATCGCCGCGCCGTTCTCCATCGTGACGCCGATGATGCGGATCTCCGGCTTCAGCGCCTTCGCGGCGATGGCGATGCCGGAGATGAGGCCGCCGCCGGAAAGCGGCACCACGATGACGCGCAGGTCCGGCCGGTCTTCCAGCAGCTCGAGCGCGATCGTGCCCTGGCCGGCGATGACGTCCGGATGATCGAAGGGCGGGATGTCGGTCAGGCCTTGTTCGTTCACCAGGCGGTCGATCTCGACCTGGGCCTGGTCCTGGCTGACGCCGACTTGCCGCACCTCGGCGCCGAGCGCTTCGATGGCGCGCACTTTCGTCGCCGGCACTAGTGCGGACAGCGCCACCATCGCGCGGATGCCGGCACTCTTCGCCGCCGCGGCGACCGCGCGGCCGTGATTGCCGGTCGAGCAGCAGCCGACGCCGCGCCGGCGCTGATCGTCGCTCAAGCGCCGGATGGCGTTGGTCGCGCCGCGCAGCTTGAACGCGCCGGTAGCCTGCAGGCTCTCCAGTTTCAGCAGCACCTCGTGTCCGGCCTCTGCGGAGAGCGCGGGTGAAGCCACCAGCGGCGTCCTGAGGACGGCGCCGACGCTCGCGGCCGCCGCCTCCCGGATCGCCGCCAGGTCCGGCGCGCGGTCAGGTCCGCTCATGGTCTATTGTACACATCATGAGGAACGCCTTGGCCTCCCTGTCGGCAAGATATCTTGTTTCAGCGGATACTATCTCGCTGGTTGCGACAAGGAAAGATAAGTTGTATACAACAAGCCAAGAAGAAGATTTCGGGAAGGTTTGCTGGTCCGGCCCTCCCGGCGTTCGAAACAGCAGAAACTTCCGGCCAGGCAACAGAGGAGGTCAGGCATGAACCAGAATATGAAGCTGACGCGGCGCGGCTTGTTGCTGACCGCTGCGGGTCTTGGCGCTACCGCCGGCGTTCTGGGCGGCACGTCGCGGCTCGCCTTCGCGGAAACCACCCTCGAGCGCGCCAAGGCGAACGGATTCATCCGTATCGGCTTCGCCAACGAGGCGCCCTTCGGCTATGCGACGCCGGATGGAAAATTGACCGGCGAGGCGCCGGAAGTCGCGAAAGCCGTGCTGGCGAAGATCGGAATTCCCCAGGTCGATGGCGTGCTGACCGAGTTCGGCTCGCTGATCCCGGGGCTCAAGGCCGGCCGCTTCGACATCATCGCCGCCGGCATGTTCATCAACCCGAAGCGCTGCGCCGAGATCGCCTTCTCGGAACCGTCCTACGGCATCGGCCAAGCCATGCTGGTGAAGGCCGGCGATCCCAAGGGCATCAAGGACTATGCCTCGATCAAGGACAACCCGGACCTGAAGCTGGCGGTGATGTCCGGCGCGGTCGAGGTCGGCTACGCCAAGGATGCCGGTGTCCCGGAGAGCCAGCTCGTCATGCTGCCCGATCAGTCGAGCCTGCTGCAGGCGGTGCAGTCCGGCCGCGCCGACGCCGCCTCGCTGACCGCGCTTTCGATCGCCGACATGGCGAAGAAGGGCGAGGGCGTCGAGTCGACGACGCCGTTCGGCGAGGTCGCCGGCAAGTCGGTGAAGGGCCATGGCGGCTTCGGCTTCCGCAAGGAAGACAAGGATCTCTACGAGGCCTTCAATGCCGAGCTGAAGAAGTTCATCGGCTCGCCCGAGCATATCGCCCTGGTGACGCCGATCGGGTTCGGCAAGGACTACCTGCCGAACAAGACCATGGATCAGCTCTGCAAGGGCGAATAGCCTCCCGCGTCGGGGCGGTTCCGGTCGTTCTCCCCTGGATCCGCCCCGCGTTTCTCTAGAAAAGGCGCGCCATGGGTATCCCCTCGCTGGCCGCCATGCTGGTGGCGGCGGTGCTCGCGATCGCGGCGCTGGCTTTGAGCGGCGGCAACGCGATCTTCATGCCCGGCCTCATGGAAGGCCTGTGGCTGACCCTGCAAATCACCGCGGTCGGCTGCGTGATCGCCGTCGTCATGGCGACCCTCTCCGCGCTGGCCACGCTCTACGGAACGAAGCCGCTGCGCTGGCTGGCGATCGGCTATATCGAGTTCTTCCGCGGCACCTCGGCGCTGGTCCAGCTGTTCTGGACTTTCTTCGTCCTGCCCGGTTTCGGCCTCAACTTCGAAGCCTTCACCGTGGCGGTGGTCACCCTCGGCCTCAACGTCGGTGCCTATGGCGCCGAGGTTGTGCGCGGTGCGATCCAGGGCGTTACCCGCGGACAATGGGAGGCGACGACCGCGCTCAACATGACGCGGGTCCAGGCCTTGCGCCGGATCATCCTGCCCCAGGCTCTGGTCGCGATGATCCCGCCCTGGGGCAATCTCTTCATCGAGCTACTGAAATCCACGGCGCTGGTCTCGACCATCACAATGACCGACCTCACGTTCAAGGCGAAGACCATGAACGACACCACGATGCAGACCATCCCGATCTTCACCCTGGCGCTGCTGCTCTATCTCGTGGTTTCGCTCTGCATCACCATCTTCATGCGCTGGGTCGAGCGGCGGGCGACGCGCGGCATGGCGCGGGGGAGGGGATAGGCCATGGATTGGAGATGGGACTACGCGCTCGAAGTTCTGCCGATCCTCGCCAGGGCCGCCATCGTCACTATCGAGGCAACATTCCTCGGCTTCATCATCGCCGCGATCCTCGGCCTCATCCTGGCGATCATGCGGATGAGCGGCCCGGTGGTCGGCTGGCTCACCGCCGCCTTCGTGGAGTTCGTGCGCTCGACCCCCCTCCTGATCCAGATCTTCTTCATCTACTTCGTATTGCCGCGCTTCGGCATCACGCTGGACGCCTTCACCGCCGGCATCATCGCGCTCAGCGTGCACTACGCCTGCTATTGCTCCGAAGTCTACCGCGCCGGGCTGGAAGCCGTGCCGCGCGGGCAATGGGAGGCCTGCACCGCGCTCAACTTGAGCAGCTGGAACACCTTCAAGAACATCGTCCTGCCCCAGGCGATCCCGCCGATCGTGCCGGCGCTAGGCAACTATCTGGTGGCGCTGTTCAAGGATACGCCGCTGCTCTCCGCGATCGCGGTGCTGGAACTGGTACAGACTGCGAAGAATCTCGGCACCGAGAATTTCCGCTACACCGAGCCGATGACCATCGTCGGGCTGATCTTCCTCATTCTCAGCCTGGTCACCTCGGCGGGTATCCGCTGGCTGGAGCGGCGCCTAAATCTCAGGAGGGTGCGATGAACGAATCCGCCGGCCATCAACCCATGGTGCGGTTCGAGAAGGTCACCAAGCGTTACGGCGCCTTGACCGTGCTCGACGATCTCAACCTCGAGGTCGGCCGCGGCGAGAAAGTGGCGATCATCGGTCCCTCGGGTTCCGGCAAGACCACCGTGCTCCGCATGCTGATGACCTTGGAGCGAATCGACGGCGGGGTGATCTGGGTCGACGGCGAACCGATGACCCATATGCAGAAGGGCGGCGGCATGGCGCCGGCGGACCCGAAGCACCTCCGGCGGGTGCGGTCCAAGATCGGCATGGTGTTCCAGCATTTCAATCTCTTCCCGCATATGAACGCGCTCGCCAATTGCATGGAGGCGCCGGTCACCGTGCTCGGCATGAAGAAGCGCGAGGCGGAAGAGCGCGCCGCCGAGCTGCTGGATATGGTAGGCTTGGCCGACAAGAAGGGGCACTATCCGGCACAGCTTTCCGGCGGCCAGCAGCAGCGAGTCGCCATCGCAAGGGCGCTCGCCATGCGGCCGAAGGTGATGCTGTTCGACGAGGTGACCTCGGCCTTGGATCCGGAGCTCTGCGGCGAGGTGCTGCAGGTAATCCGCAAATTGGGGAGCGAGCACGACCTGACCATGCTGATGGTGACGCACCAGATGGGTTTCGCCAAGGAATTCGCCGACCGGGTCTGCTTCTTCTACCAGGGCAAGATCTGCGAGCAGGGCGAGCCGCAACAGCTGTTCGCCGCGCCGCAAAACGAACGCACGAAACAGTTCCTGCGCGCGGTGATGGATTCGGTATGAACCCGCTCGACGACAACCAGGATCGGCCGCTCAGCATGTCGCGCGGGCGGTTCGAGCGGATCTACAAGACGATCCGCGACCGCATCTGCCTGCTCGAATACCAGCCCGGCGAACGCCTCGGCGAGGAAGAACTGGCGCGCGAGTTCGAGGTCTCCCGGACGCCGATCCGCCGCGTGCTGTCGCGCCTGGAGAGCGAAGGCCTGCTGGAGAGCCGCCACGGTGTCGGCACTTTCGTGACCGACGTCGATATCGACGCCTTGTCCCAGGTCTACCAGTTGCGCATGGAGCTGGCCGAATTGATCGGCAAGCTCGACCCGATCCCGCGCAGCCCGGCCGATCTCGCGCGCGTGCGCAAGATCCTGGCGCGCTGCGACGAGAACAAGGCGCCGGATGCCAAATCCGTGGCCCAGCTCAACATGGATTTCTTCCAGGAGCTGAGCGCGATGATCGGCAACGCGCCCTTACGCGAGATTTCCGAGCGACTCTATTATCTCACCACGCGGATCTGGCTGAAATCGGTGCCGCATCTCAACTTCAAGGACGAGATCATCGTCTTCCGCCGCGAGGTGGCCGACATCCTGGCGGCGATGGAGCTCGGCGACCTCGAGGCGGTCGGCCATATCCGCCGCAGCCACATCTCCATGAGCGTCCAGCGCATGAAGCAGTATCCCGACCGCAAGTCCCACTGAGTATTCCGGAGTCGATCGCAGTGTCCGAACAAGAGACGCGGGCCAATCCCATTTCCGCCACCGTCGATTTCACGCACGACGGCGTGCAGCACGGCTTCCTGCGGCTGCCCTACAGCCGCGACGATTCCGCCTGGGGCGCGGTGATGATCCCGATCACTGTCGCGAAGAACGGCAAGGGGCCGACCGTGCTGCTGACCGGCGCCAATCACGGCGACGAATACGAGGGCCCCGTCGCGTTGATGGATCTCGCCGCCACGATCGAGGCTTCGGCGCTCAGCGGCCGGGTCATCATCGTGCCGGCGATGAACTTCCCGGCGTTCCGTGCCGCCACCCGCACCTCGCCGATCGACAAGGGCAACTTGAACCGCACCTTCCCCGGCAAGCCCGACGGCACCGTCACCGAGAAGATCGCCGATTATTTCCAGCGCACCTTGTTGCCACTGGCGGACGTCGTGCTCGACATCCATTCCGGCGGCAAGACCTTGGAGTTCGTGCCGTTCTGCTGCGCCCACCGCCTGCCCGACAAGCGCCATGAGCAGGCCTGCATCGCCGCGATGGAGGCCTTCAATGCGCCCTATTCGATGATGCTGCTGGAGATCGACAGTGTCGGCATGTACGACACCGCGGCCGAGGCGATGGGCAAGACCTTCATCTCCACCGAGCTCGGCGGCGGCGGCACGACCACCGCCCGCACCGTCGCCATCGCCAGGCGCGGCGTCCGCAACCTGCTCATCCATGCCGGCGCGATGAAGGGCGAGATCGAGCGTCAACCGTCGCAAATGCTCGACATGCCGGACCGCGATTGCTTCACCTTCAGCGAGAACGACGGCCTGATCGAGCCTTGCATCGACCTCGGCCAGAGCGTTGCCAAGGGCGACCTCATCGCGAGAATCTGGCCCACCGACCACACCGGCGTGAAGCCCGCCGAGTACCGCGCGAAAATGTCCGGCCTCGCCGCCGCCCGCCACTTCCCCGGCCTGGTCAAGACCGGCGACTGCATGTCCGTTCTGGCGGTGAAGGCGTAGCTGGATCGCGGCGCCATCGATCATCACGAAGGCTTTCAACCTTCACCTCCCCCGATCTCGGGGGAGGGGTCTTTCTTACCGGTCCAAGAAATCCGCCGCAGCCTCGGCCTCTTATCGCATGCCCTTCGGTTCGCTTAGGTCAGGAGCGGATATGCAGGGGCTCCAATCTCTTGGATCGCTATCTCGAACTTAGTACATTCCAGCGATGATACTCAACCGCCGGGAGTGCGGCGAATGCCCAACAAGATGGCGCCGGAATGTGAATGCTCGGTAATCGCCCATATGGCCGCGGAGCCGAATTTTCCGATCACTTACGACGTGAAGATGCAGGAGTGGCACATCGTCGGCGCAGACGGCGCGAAGGCGACGATCTATCATTGCTTCTTCTGTGGTGGCCGAATGCCCAGATCAAGACGCGAGGATTTCTTCCATACTGTCAGTGATGCCGAGAGTCGCCGCCTCTTCGACCTAACGAACCCCCCTAAAACCGTTGCGGATGTAGTGGCGGCCTATCACGCAGATCATCTCTGGCAATGTCCGCTTCTGGCGGCGCAAAGCGGCCATCCGGTTGCAAGCTCTGCTTCAGCTCGGCTCGCGCGTCCACAATTCGGCCTTCTTCAGCATCGCGCGATAAGATCGAAGTCCGATCCCTAGAAACATGGCAGCGAGAAGCGCCGAGACTGACATGACGATCGTCAGCGACTTGTCGATCGCGCGGTCATCCGCGAATGCCCGATCGGTAAGCAGGGCGACAACCATGGGGCCGAGCCCCAGCCCGAGGAGCGTCACGAAGAGCTGGAAGATCGCCGCGACGAAGGCACGCATCTGGTTCGGCGTCACGATTTGAAGCGCGGCAATCGAGAGGCCGAGATAGCCGGCGAGAATGGCGACCGTCGGAATGCAGGCGGCGACTGCCAAGGCGTTGTTCGGCGCCAGCACGCCGGATGAAAGAGGAACGAGCAGCAGGGCAAGGAAGAGCACGGTGCGGACATTCGCATCCGTCCATCCGCGTTCCGACAGGCGCGCTGCGATTCTCGGCCCACAGATCGCGCCCATCGGTCCGAAGACGATGACCACGAGCCCCAGCTGGACCCCCGCGTCGGCGGCGCTGATTCCATGGCAGCGGATCAGAAACGTGGGAAACCAGCTGAAATAACCGTAGCCGAGGATCGAAAGTGACGAAACGCCTGCAATGAGGCTGCCATAGGTGCGCCATTCCCTCGCCATGAACCGGAGCACGTCGGTCGTCGAGACATTCGCAACGACCTCTTTGTGAGAGTCACGCAGCAGTGCGCGACGCGACGGCTCGCGGATCGTCATTGCGAGAGCCGCGACCAGCAGACCAGGGAGGCCAACGATTACAAACACGGCCTGCCAAGGTCTGAGATCGCCGACAAACGGAATGTTCACGGCGCTGGCGGCAGCGTCGGTCACATAGCCAATGACCAGGCCGCCCACGAGATAAGCGAGGCCGATTCCGACGATCCCGCCGATCGTGTAGATCCCAACCGCGCGCGGAAGGTCCTTGGGGGAATAGGCGTCCGCCAACAGCGAATAGGCCGCCGGGGCCAGCACGCTCTCTCCGACACCCACGCCGGCACGGGCGATGAATAGGCTGCCAAAGCCCCGCGCGAAGCCGCAGGCCATCGTCATCGCGCTCCAGAAGAAGATCCCTGCCGCAATCATGATCGATCGATTATGTCGATCCGCCAGGCGACCGGCGAGCAGGCCGCAGAGAATGTAGAGGAGCGCGAACGCCATGCCCTGCAGCAGGCTTATCTGGACATCGTTGATACCGAGATCCTGCCGGATTGGCCCTACCAGCAGACTGAGGATCTGCCGGTCGATGAAGGCCAGCATGTATGAAAGGGTGAGGACCAGGAGCAGAAAGCCCGGTCGGGCGGTCATCCTTACACTCGTCTTCAAAGCGTCAGCGCGTTCGACCATCGGCCTTCTGTCTGCAACATTGCAAGGTTACCAAGAGCGGCTGCTGAAGACCGGATTCCGTCCTCAGTGTAGGGCGCTCAGGAGCGTGCGGGCCGCCCTGAGATCCGGCGTTCCAAACCCCTCGGTAAAGCTCTGATAGACCGGTCCGAGGACGGCGCGGGCCTCGGCCTTCAGCTCCTGGCGCCTCTTGAGTTCGGCCAGGTCAAGCGCCGTCTTCAGCTGCCAGAAGCGAGCACCCTGATCCAAGGAGATCTGCAAGGAGCGGCGGTAGCAGGCTTCAGCTCGCCCCTCGTCCCTCTGGTGCAATGCCAATCGGCCCTTGAGCCGGTGGAGCTCCGGCAGATACCAGTGCTCGCCCCCCTGGGCGGATCGCTCGAGTGCTTCGTCCACAGCCGCCGATGCCTCATCGTAGCGTTCGATCGCGACGAGGCCTTCCGCGAGGATAGCCAGAAACTCCGTGAACCAGCCGGTCCAGCCGCTGTCCGCGCATGTGGCCAGGGAGGCGCGGAGAACTTGGGTTCCGTCCACGCAGTCGCCGCATTTTATCAGCAACGCGCCATCGAGACAGATCCCCGTCATACCGAAGACTCGATAGCCCAGACGCTCCGACAACTCTTTCAGGAGCGCCACGGAGCGTCTTGCTGCATCGAGGTGACCGGTCATCATCTCTATCCGACACAAGGAGTGCCGGAGAAGATTGCACCGTGTCGCCGCGTTAGGCTCATCCGCGGCTTCCTCCAGAGCACGCCGTCCTTCGACCACGGCCTGGTCGACCTTTCCCTGCAGCCAAAGCACCTTGGCCAGCATCGCCCGTGCCATGGCCCGCTCGTTGAACCTGGACCACGAGTAGTCGTCGATTTCCTGCCTGGGCGCCGTCAAAAGCGCACGGCGAAATGCAGCCTCGGCTTCACGGAGGTCGCCCTTCATCTGAATTGCAAAGCCAACCAGTCGCTCCGCCGCTGCAATTCGAAGATCGTCGCCCGCCTGCCGCGCCACGTCGCGCAGTCGCATCCCAACAGGCAACGCGGCATTGACGTTGCCGCTCAGGATGTATGTGGAGAAAAGCAAGTGGCGAGCCTGAAGTTCGCTCGGCCTATCCCCCAACTGCTCGGCAAGCGCCAACGCGGTCAAGGCGGCACGCTGAGTCTTCTCGTGCGATTGAAACGCGTAACCGAAGGCAACACCTTGATGCAACGAAAGATGCATCAGGAGACGCTCATCGAGATCGCGAGCGGGGTCCCGGCGTTCTATGGCGACGCCGACACGATGGCCGCATTCCGCCATCAGCGCCAAGTGCTGCCACGCGGGCGAATAGGCAGCCGTCAGCGCAACACCCGTCGCTCCATCACCCACCGCCGAGAAACACCAATCGAGAGCCGCACGCACATTGTCGATCTCCGCGACAAAGCGGGCGACATTGGCCTTGCTGAGCGGGCCGAGCCCTTCGGCGACATCGCTGGAGAAGAGTCGGCAGAGGAATTGCGCCTGCCGGCGGGCCGCCCCCAGCGACTCGCCGGCCTCCGCCAGCTTTTCCATGGCATAGGCCCTGATGGTCTCAAGCAGACGCCAGCGTCCGGGCGTCCGGTCGGCGACGACGAGCGATTTGGCGACAAGATTGCCGATGCCATCGAGAATCACGACTGGGCTGGCCGCGGAATCGGCCAGCACTGCTGCGACGGCGTCCACGGCGAACCCGCCGGGAAACACTGCAAGATGCCGCAGCAGTCGCTGCTCGGACGCCGGCAGGAGTTCATAGCTCCAATCCAGCGTGGCCCGCAGGGTTTGCTGTCGCGGCAGTGAGGCCCTTCGGCCTCCCGTCAGGAGCCTGAATCGATCATCGAGATGTTCTGCAACCTGCGTAACCCCCAGAACGGCCGCGCGCGCGGCGGCGAACTCGATCGCCAGGGGTATGCCATCGAGCCGTCGGCAGATGGTCGCCAGATCCTGAATTTGCCCCGCCGAGATCGTGGCCGTCGAGTCCGCAGCGCGAATTCTATCAACGAAGAGCTCCACGGCAGCGCTGGCATGAATCACGTCCGGATCGGAGGCCTCTGAAGAGGGAACGTCCAATGGGGAGAGCCGGTAGACATACTCGCCCGCGACGCGGAGAGGCTCGCGGCTGGTCGCGAGAATCAATATTTGAGGGCAGAGGCGGAGCAGCGCTTCAACGAAAGACGCTGCCGCGGAAATGAGATGCTCGCAATTG
Source organism: Dongia sp. agr-C8 (assembly GCF_054658695.1). Classification (NCBI taxonomy): domain Bacteria; kingdom Pseudomonadati; phylum Pseudomonadota; class Alphaproteobacteria; order Rhodospirillales; family Dongiaceae; genus Dongia; species Dongia sp. agr-C8. The sequence continues at coordinate 656,786 of NZ_BAAGHZ010000002.1, read as the reverse complement.
TCGAGAACCAAAAGGATCCTGCTGCCGCCGATCCTTGCGGCGACAAGTTCGCCGGAGATCGTCTCGGCGCCCATGTGCAGACCCATCGCGCTGGCGGCCGCACTTGCGACCAGCGACGGCTCAACAATAGGGGCCAGATCGACGAAACTAGACCTGGCTTGCAGTAAGGAGTGCAGCTGGTGCGCTGTTTTCAGAGACAGCGCGGTCTTTCCAATGCCACCGGGTCCGGTGACGGTCACCGCGCGATACTGCATCATCATGGATTTCAGGCTGGCGACGGCTTCATCCCTGCCATATAGAGCGGAACCGGTGACTGGCAGATTGCTGGCCGGTGAAACCGGAGCGTGAGACGTGGAAGGATCCGGCCGGCCATCCACGTCTACTGCCGTCTTCAAGCCAATAGGCTGAAGAGCATAACCGCGTCCGGAAATCGTCTTCAGGATGGTTCGGTCGGGTCCCAGCGCCTTTCGGATCGCCGATATATGGGCTTGAAGAGCATTGTCTTCGACAACGGAGCCGCGCCAGACCAGGGACATCAAGTCGTCTTTCGATACGATCTCCCCCTCGGCTTTCGCGAGTACCGCCAGGACGTCGAAGGCGCGATCGCCCAAGGCAACAGGGGTTCCCCCGCGTCGGAGCTGTCGCCGGCCGTAGTCGATTTGCAGGTCCCGAGCCAAGTAGAACTCCGCGGCGACAAAGCAGTATTTGAATAGCCCCGGAGCAGCTTAGCAATATGTGGCACGGACTTGAAGAGCTTGGCGGCCGCCAGCTGGTCCTGCTCAGAGTCATTAGGCCTTGATGAACGCCAAGAGGTCCTGGTTCACGCGATCCTTCTCGGTGCTGCAAAGCCCATGGGGCGCCCCTGGATATGTGATGAGCCGAGCGTGCTTGACAAGCTTTACCGAGAGCAGGGCCGAATCCGCGATGGGGACGATCTGGTCATCGTCGCCATGGATGATAAGCGTCGGCACCTCGATCTTCTTGAGGTCTTCGGTGAGGTCCGTCTCGGAGAAGGCCTTGATGCAGAAATAGGAGGCGGGAAAGCCGGCCATCATGCTCTGCAGCCAGAAGGCTTCGCGCACTCCTTCGGAGACCTTCGCCCCGGGCCGATTATAGCCGTAGAACGGCATGGAGAGATCCTTCCAGAACTGTGAGCGGTCGGCGACGACCGCGGCGCGGATCTTGTCGAAGGCCTCGATCGGCGTGCCGCCCGGGTTGGCCGCGGTCTTCAGCATCAACGGCGGGATGGCGCCTATGATGACCGCCTTCGCGACGCGGGTGTTGCCATGGCGACCGATGTAGCGCACGACCTCTCCGCCCCCGGTGGAATGGCCTACATGCACGGCGTCCCGGAGATCGAGCTGGGTCACCAGCTCCGCCAGATCGTCGGCGTAGGTATCGAGATCGTTGCCGTGCCATGGCTGGCTGGATCGCCCGTGGCCGCGCCGGTCATGACCGATCGCCCGGAAGCCGTTCGAGGCGAGGTAGAACATCTGGTCCTCGAAAGCGTCGGATGTGAGCGGCCATCCATGGCTGAACACCACGGGCTGACCCGAGCCCCAGTCCTTGTAGTAGATTTCGGTCCCGTCCTTCGTGACGATCTTCGACATGCGTCGATCTCCATTGCTTGGATTTGCCGGAGGCGGCGTGAGACTGCTTTGCTTGTCTGGTGTCGAGCAGCCGGCAAGTGGCGCGGCCGCCAGGACGCCGGCTGCGCCTGCGAGCATGGTGCGGCGCGATAGCGCGGTCAGATCGACTGTGCTCATTTGCATCCTTCTCCAGAACAGCTCAATGACCCCTGCGCGCGCCTCAGTCGACCACCGGCGCCGCCGTTGCGAACTCGGAGCGCGTGGTCGGGTGGCCGTCGATCGCCTCATAGACGGTCTTGGTACGGCCGAGCATCTCCATGAGGGATTTCGGGCCCGCGAACGGACGCCCTCCGATATGCCAGCCATCGGTGTGCAGCTCCTCGATCAGGACCCAGACCACCTCGCGGAAAGCTTCGGAACCCTCGAACCGCACCATGACGTCGGTCAGAGCCTTGGCCAGTTCGTGCTTCTGCTCCGGGGAGAAGACTCCGTCGATCAGCTTCACATTGACGAATGGCATGCGGGCTCCTTTTGCTGGGGGCTGCGTCTCACCGCGGGACCGCGGGAGAGATCGGATCGCTGGCCGGGAAGGTCTCTTCCAGTGCCTCGTCGAGCCGGTCATCGGCCGGAGAGATATCGACCACAACCTTGCCTTTCGCGGTTTGCGATTGGACGGCCTCATGGGCTTCGGCCGCGCCCGAAAGAGTGAAGCTGCGGGGATCGAGCCTCGGCTTCAGCTTTCCGGCCTCGATCAACCGGGCCGCCTCCGTCATGATCTCGCCGTGGTGGTCCCGACCCTCGCCGGTCAACAGCGGCAGCAGCGTAAAGACGCCGGAATAACTGGCCGCGCGGAAGGAGAGCGGTGCCAAGGCATGGGCGCCCCATCCAAGGCAGCTGACGACATGACCAAAGCGGCGGACGGCGGCGAAGCTTGCATCCAGTATGGCGCCGCCGCCCGTATCGTAGACCAGGTCGAAGCCGTTGCCGCCGGTGCAGCGCGCCACATAGGCATCGACCGTCTCGCTGCGATAGTCGATCGGGACCGCCCCGATCGCGCGCAGATACTCCGCGCTTGCCGCCGACCCGGTGGCGAAGACCTCGGCGCCGTGGGCCTTGGCGATCTGCACCGCCATGTGTCCGACCCCGCCCGCACCCCCATGCACCAGGACCTTCTGACCGGCCGTCACGGCGGCACGGTCGACCAGCCCTTCCCAAGCGGTGATAAAGACCAGGGGAACGGCGGCCGCCTCTCGCATGGAGAGATTGCGCGGCTTCAACGCCAGCAGCCGCGCATCGACCGCGGCAAACTGGGCCAGCGAACCTTGAATGCCGCCGACACCGCCCGTCATGCCAAAGACCTCGTCGCCCGGCTTGAAGGCGGATACGCCCGAACCCACCGCCACGACGGTCCCGGCAAGATCGAGCCCCAGAACGGCGGGAAGAGGATGCCGCGCATGCGCTGCCGCGCCGGCCCGGATCTTGGTGTCGAGCGGATTGATTCCGCTGGCGGCGATGCGCACCAGGGCTTCTCCGCTGCCGGCGGTCGGACGCGCAACCAGCCGTTCTTCGAAGCCACCCTGGCTCGCCGAAACGATGAGGGCCCGCATCTTCGGTGATTCGTTCATCCCCGCCTCTTCGACAGAACTGCCGTCAGCATGCTGGGGGGGCGATGGCGCAGTCTTCCCAGTTCACACGACAACGGCAGTATCGCGTCTCGTGCGATCTCGAAAGACGGCTGCCGCCATCGGTTCATGATGGAGGCGGGGAGACGCAGCATGCGCATGGGTGGATGGCGGTGGTAGACGGGCTGACGACGATCAGGAGCACCTTCGGTCCCGAGGAGACGATGAATCGCTTCGAGGCGGAGGTCCGCGCCAGTGGGATGACGGTGTTCACGCATATCGATCACGCGGCCGGCGCCGCCAACGCCGGACTGTCCCTGCGACCCACCGACCTGCTCATCTTCGGGATCGCCAGAACCGGAACGCCGTTGATGGAGGCCGCGCAGAGCATCGCCGTCGATCTGCCCTTAAGGACTCTGGTTTGGCAGGACGAGAACGGGGTGACCTGGCTGTCTTACAACCAGCCTGGCTGGCTCGCGCGACGCCATGGTCTGGGGCCCGCGTTCGACGCAATTGTCGCCACGATGACCGCCGGCCTCGACAAGATGGCAAGAGCGGCTGCGGGCGCCTAGCGGCGCGATAATGCAGACCAATCGTGGCTTCTACGAACCCGCAAAGCTGCGTCGCCAGGCCTGCGGTGTCTGCCCCGCGAACCGCTTGAAGATTGTCGTGAAGTGGGATTGGGTCTGGAAGCCGACCGACATGGCGATATCCACGATCGGCCTCTCGGTCCGGGCCAGCATTTCCTGCGCCCGCTCGACGCGTCGCCTGAGCACGTATTCATGAGGCCGCAACCCGGTGGAAGCCCTGAATTGCGCGGCAAAGTGCATCCGTGAAAGACCCGATGCACCCGCGATATCGGCGAGACTGAGGGTCTGCTCCAAGCCGGTCTCGATGAACTCGATGGCCCGCTTCAGCCGCCAGCGCGCCATCTCCGCCACCTTCGTCCGCTTGGATCCCGTCGAGGGAACGGCGGTATGAAGGAGCCGCGCGACGAGGGCGATGCTGATGCAATCGACATAGAGGATGCTGACCTCTCCTTGGGACAGCTCGGCATTCATGAGCGCGCGCGCAAGCGAATCCACAGCCGGATCCCTGGCGAGTGCCGCCATAGAAGGAAGTGACGAGGAGCCATCCCGATGCAGGCTGCCAGCGCATTCGCGCATCAGGCGATCGGGAACATAAAGATGCAACGCATCGTACGGGCCGCGAAACAAGGCAGCGGCACGTGTCCCCGGCTCCGTGACATGGAACATGCCAGGGGCGGCGATCCCGTCCTGGACCGTTTTTGCGCCGACCGCCAGGTACATATCCGTGCTGCGCAGCACCAGTTTGACCACGTGACAAGCGTCCGATGCATCGGCGCTGCAGTCGCGGGGCCGGCGGTCGAGGCTCCGCCAGCGCGTGGCCTGGATTTGCGATCCGGTGACCGCCGGGTACCCTTGGGGCGGAAGGCGCCAACAGTTCTCCTCGGTCACGAAACTCTTCGGCCTGTCGGTCCCGAGCCAGGGCTCGGTGGCGGACCGGGTTGGAAACCCGCAATCGACTGACGTTTCCGACATAGAGCCCTCCCTGCTGGGCCCCGAATCTCTCGCCGTGCCGGCCCCGGCGTCATTGGGCTGGACCTGAAAAATCCTGAAATGCGAGGCCGGCCGTGCGAACCGGCAATACGCCCGGCGAAGCCGAAAGAACCAGCAGCGGCAGGGCACTAGGGTGCGTCTGCATTGCGGAGGGAGCGACCGATGGCCAATCAGGCCTTGAGCGAGAAAAGTGCCGCCCTTGGGCTTACCACGGCGACGGGCGAGGCCCCGATCTTCAAGCCCGGCGATCGGGTCCGGATCGAGACGCGCGCGCCGATCGGGCATTACCGCGTCCCCATCTATCTCCGCGGCAAAGCGGCGACGGTCGAGTCGATCATCGAGCCGGTCGCGATCGACAACGAGGAAGAAGGCTACGGCCGGAACGCGGGTGCGAAGCTGCACTACTACCGCCTGGCGATCGCGATGACGGAGATCTGGCCGGACTATATCGGCTCGCCACGGGACGGGCTGCGCGTCGAGGTCTACGAAACCTGGCTGGAAGGGGCCTGACCCATGAGCGCAGATCACGAACACGACCATGATCATCCCCATGCCGAGGTCGCTCCGGCCGGACGACCCGGCTACTACGACATGCTGGAGACGGCGATCCGGGAACTGCTGATCGAGAAGAAGTACTTCAGCGCCGGCGAGATCCGGCGTCAGATCGAGGTCCTGGATTCCCGCAATCCGGCGCTCGGCGCCAAGGTCGTCGCCCGGGCCTGGACCGACGCGGATTTCAAGGCACGGCTTCTGGCCAATGGCCGGACCGCCTGCGAGGAGTTCGGCATCTCCTTCTACGATGATACGCAGCTCATCGTCATCGAAAACACCGACAAGGTGCACAACCTGATCGTCTGCACTCTGTGTTCCTGCTACCCACGTCCGGTGCTCGGACTTCCGCCCGACTGGTACAAGGCGAAGCCTTACCGCGCCCGCGCCGTGACGGAGCCACGCGCCGTCCTGGCGGAGTTCGGCACCATCATCGCCGACGACGTCGAAGTGCGGGTCCACGATTCAACCGCCATGGTGCGTTATCTGGTCTTGCCGCAGCGTCCCGCCGGCACCGAGACCTTCAACGAGGTCGAGCTCGCCGCGCTGGTCACGCGCGATACCATGATCGGCGTCATTCCGGCCACGCTGCCGCCGCAAGGAGCCGAACGATGAGCCGGACCGAAGAGCTTGTTAAGCGGCTGCCCAACGACATCGGCGGGCTCGGGGCGGATCGAATCCGGCAGATCGACCATGAACTGGAGCCATGGGAGAAGCGCTGCCACGCCTTGGCCGACGTGCTCGACTTCCACAAGATCATCAACACCGAGGAGAAACGCTGTGGCGTCGAAGCGCTCGGCGCGGAGATGGTCGGGAAGCTGACCTATTACGAGCGGTGGATCGTCGCGTTCTCCAACATCCTGTTGCGCAAAGGCATCCTCTCGCCGACCGACATCGCTGTGAAGATGCGTGAGATCGAGGTGCGCTGGGATCAGGTTGAGGCCGACTAGTTCCACCCATCCCGTCCGCAGACCAAAGGCAAGGAATCCCACGATGACGAACCACGACGATCCTCCGTCTCCATCGCGCCGCAGTCTCCTGATCGGCGGAGTCGGTGCGGCGACCGGGCTGGCGCTCTGGCGCTCGGCTGCGGCGGCCGAGCCCCAGGCCCTGACGGTTCAGGCCGGCGACACCGCAGTCGTGATCATCGACCCGCAAAACGACGTGTTGAGCGAGACTGGCAAAAACTGGGGTGCCGTCGGCGCCAGCGTCACCGAGAATCACACGGTCGAGAACATCGAGCGGCTTTTCAAGGCGGCGAAAGCCGGCGGCTATCACGTGTTCATCTCGCCGCACTATTTCTATCCGACCGACAGCGCCTGGGCGTTCAATGGGCCGCTCGAATCCGATGAATTCCATACGCACACGTTCGAGCGCACGGGACCGCTCTCGCTGGAAGGATTCGCAAACTCCGGCGCCGACTGGGTAGACCGGTTCAAGCCCTATATCGAGGACGGCAAGACGGTGGTCGTGAGCCCGCACAAGGTGTTCGGGCCGCAGACCAACGACCTGGTGCTCCAGCTGCGCAAGCGCCGGATCAGCAAGATCATCCTCGGCGGCATGCTGGCGAACATGTGCGTCGAATCGCACTTGCGCGAGTTCCTCGAGCAAGGTTTCGAAGTCGCCGTGGTCAAGGACGCGACCGCCGGGCCGCGGCATCCGGTCTGGGGCGACGGCTACCAGGCCGCGATGATCAACTATCGGTTCCTGGCCCATGCCGTGCTCTCGACGGACGAGGTCGTCGCGGCCATGGGCCGCACTTAGCGCCGCAGACAGCGACGGTGTGATGGACCGAATCGATGTCGGAATTATAGGCGCGAGCGCCGTCAATCCGGGTTGGGCGACGGCAGTGCATTTTCCTGCGATCACCCGGTCTGATGATTTCGTCCTGCGGGCACTGTTGAACGTCTTTTCACACCCCTAGTAGAGCCCGAGATTGCGCTGCAAAGCAGCCGCGAAATGGGCCTGGATGGCGGCAACGGCCGCCGCGGGGTTGCGCGCGCGGCAGGCTTCCAGCACCACCATGTGCTCACGCAGCGAACGCAGGGCGAGCGGCACGGTCACCTTCCGGTCGAGACGAAGCAGTCTCAGGTAGTTTCGAATGCGCCGATAGCTCGTATCGATCAGCGGGTTATTGAGGCTCGCCACAATAGTGCCTTGGAGCGACTCTTCCAGCAGTTCCAAGTCTGCGGCGCTCTGCGCAGTCAGCCCGTCGCGCTCAAGGGATAGCTCAACCTCGCGGTGGCGACGCAGAAGGTCGAGTATGGCGGCGTCGTCTGCGGTCTCGGCATAGACAGCGACAGCGGCCGCCTCGATGATACCGCGGAACTGATAGGTTGAGCGCGCCAGTTCCATCCCCGGCTTGATGAACTGAATCCCGGCTTGGGGGTGAATGGTGAGCACGCCCTCAGCTTCCAGCGTCCGCAGGGCATCGCGCAACGGCGCCACGGGCACGCCGGTCAATTCCACCAACTGCGATTGTGAGACGAACGCGCCCGCCGGGAGCTTTCGGGCGCCCCGCCGAGCGTCAGCTGATGGCGCGAAGCGGACCTGACCTATGAGACGGACAGCGATGTCATGCGCATCGTCAGCCCTTGACGGCGCCTGCGGTCAGACCGGAGACGATGTGCTTCTGCGCCAGCATGAACATCAGAATGGCCGGCACGATGGTCAGCGTGATGAAGGCCAGGATCAGCTGCCAGGCGACGATGAACTCGCCCTGATAATCCATCAGCCCGAGGGTCCAGGGGTATTTGGCATTGGTGTTGATCACCACCAGCGGCAGCAGGAAGTTGTTCCAGCTTACGACGAAGGTGATCACCGCGACCGTGGCCAGGATCGGGCGCGAGAGCGGCAGCACGATCGAGAGGAAGAACCGTCCATAGCCGCAGCCATCGACCAGCGCGGCGTCGAGCAGCTCCGAGGGCAGCTGCCGGAACGCATTGCGCATGAGCAGGATGCTGAGTGCCTGGCTGAACGCGACCTGCGGCAGGATGATGCCCCAATGGGTGTCGAGCAGGCCGAGATCGCGCACCTTGATGAAGAGCGGCAGGATGGCGGTCGCGAACGGGAAGGTGAGCCCGAGGATGAAGTAGTTGAACAGGAAGCGCTGGCCGAAGAAACGCAGATGCGCGAAGGCGAAAGCGGCCGGCGCCGCCACCGCCAGCGTGAGCGCGACGGTCACTGCGGAGATGAACAGCGAATTGCCGAGGATCCGCCAATAGCGTGCGCTGGCCAGGATGCCGCCGTAGTTCTCCCATTGCCAGACCCTGGGCAGGCCGAAGGGATTGGTGCGGAGCTCGCCCAGCTCCTTGAACCCGCCGATCGCCGTCGCCAGCAACGGCACGATCACCAGCGCCCCGACGAAGCAGAGAATGAGGAGACGCGGCAGCCCGGTGACCGGCGCCGTCAGCGAGGCCGGCACCACGTCGCTGCCCGGCAGGGCCGGCGCGCGCTTCCGGGAGCGGCGGGGCTGCAGCGCTGTCTCAGTCATCCTGGTCCCGCATCAGCCAGCGCTTGTAGCCGAAGGCCACGCTGGCGCAGAGAATGAAGAGAATGACGCCGACGGCCGAGCCGAAGCCGATCCGCATGCGGCCGATGCCGAAGTAATAGAGGAACGAGACCATGGTATGGCTGGAGTTCAGCGGCCCGCCGCCGGTCAGCGACACGATCATGTCGAAGAATTGCAGCGAGCCCAGCAGCGAGAAGAAGACCGAGAGCTTGATCATGGGCGCCAAGCCCGGCAGCGTGATGTAGCGGAAGCGCTGCCAGGGACTGGCGCCGTCGATCGCAGCGGCCTCGTAGAGATTGCGGTCGATGCTCTGCAGCCCGGCGACATAGAGCATCATGTGGAAGCCGAAATACTTCCACACGATGACCGTGAGCACGGCGACGTAGGCCCAGCTCCGGTCGGCGAGGATGTAGAGCGGGTCGCCGCCCAGCGCCTGCCAGGTCTGCGAGATCAGGCCGTAATCGCCGTCGAACATGAAGCGCCAGATCAGGCCCGCCGCGACGTCGGCCAGGATATAGGGCAGGAAGAACAGCATGCGGAAGGTGACCGCGCCGAACAGACGGTCGGCCAGCAGGACCGCCATCGCCAGCGCCAGCGGCAGCTGCACCGCCAGCGAGACCGCGATAATCAGCAGATTGTTGACGAAGGCCTGATGGAAAGTCTTGTTGCCGAGAAGCTGGCGGTAGTTCTCGAGCCCGACGAAATTCTCCAGCGCGGCCAGGCCGTTCCAATTATAGAAGCCGTACCACCCCGCCTCGCCGATCGGCAGGATGACGAAGACGGTGAAGAGGGTGAGCGCCGGCGGCAGGAAGATCAGCGCCGTCAGTCCGCCGCTGCGGGTGTAGCTCGCTTTGCCTGGCGGAGGCGCGGTCGTGTCAGCCATGCTGCTCGCGATCCTGCGTCAAAAAAAGGGGGGAGGGCCCGGCCGCGGCCGGAGCCCTCCCAGGCCGAGGCTACCGTTGATCCCAGGCGTCCTGGATCTGCTGGGCGCCGTCTTCCGGAGTCATATCGCCGGCGGCGATCGCGACCGAGACGTCGTTGACGACGCGGCCGACCGAGGGCCCGAGGTCCTGGTCCAGGAAGTTCTGATGCCAGGTCGAGCTGGAGATCGCGCGCGCGACTTCCGCGACCAGCGGGTTCTTGATGAAGGCGTCGGTGCCTTTGGTGGCCGGAACATAGACGCCGGCCTCCGCGGCGGCTTTCTGCGCCTCGGCGGAGACGAAGTATTTCAGGAAGTCGATCGCCTCCTTCGGCGCATCCTTGGTCACCAGGAAGCCCTGCACGCCGCCCAAGGTGTCGGTGATCTTGCCCTTGCCGCCCGGGACTTCCGGGAAGGGCGCGAGGCCGATCTGGTCGTTGGCGATGCCCTTGCCGTCGGTCGCGTTCTTCTGCTGGCCCGGGATGAAGCCGTTGAGCTGCAGCGCCATCATGCCCTTGCCGTCGCCGAACTGGCCCTGGCTCGGCAGGTATTTGGTGCCGAGCCAGCCTTCCTGGAACGGCTCGAGCGCGGCAAGCTCCTTCAGCCTCGCGCCGGCATCGATGAAGGGCTGGGCCTTGAAGCCGCCTTCGGTCGTCTCCGCCGTGGTCAGCACGTCCGCGCCGCCGATTCGCATCAGGAGATAGGAATAGAAGAAGTGCATCGGCCATTTGTCGGCGCCGCCCATGATGAGCGGGGTGACGCCGGCGCCCTTGGTCTTCTTCAGGGCGCCGAGGAAACCGTCCCAGGTCTTCAGCTCGGCGGGATCGACCCCGGCCTTGGCCAGCAGCGCCTTGTTGTAGATCAGCAGCACCTCGCTCAGCTGGACCGAGACACCGTAGAGCTTGCCGTCGACTTCATAGGCGCCGAGCGGCGCCGGGTAGATCACCTGATCGAACTCAGCCTTGTGGGCGCTGATGTCCTGGATGTAGCCGGCCTCGATCTGCGCGCGCATGACGCCGCCGGCCCAGGAATAGATGATGTCAGGCCGGTCGTCGGACTGCAGCAAGGTCGGAAGCTTCGCCTTGTAGGCCTCGTTCTCCATGTAATCGACGATGACCTTCACGCCCTTATGCGTGGCGTTGTAGTCCTCGGCGATCTTCTTCCAGAAGGGATCGCCGGTCTCGTTCACATGCAGCATCCGGACGATGACGTCCTGGGCGAGGGTAGTTGTCGCGCTGAGGGCGAGGGCAAGCCCGGCGCCGGCAAGCGCCTTCAGAAACCCAAGGCTGTTGATACGCATCGCAGTTTCCTCCCATTTTTTTCGTTGCGCAGGGTTGGCCGGCGGATTGGCTCCGGACCTATATTTTTTTGTGACACGGATTAAATCATCTTCCGAGACTGATCTCTGTCAAGTCGGCAATTGGTCGGATCTGCGTTTTCGGTGATCTCCGCCATTGACAGGTGAGGGTGCCTTGCGGGAATAAATCAGTGACCCGAATTAAACGCGACCTCAGCGATGAAGACGGCCGACCCAGAATTTATGAGGGCGATCAATCGCTTCCATGTGATGGACGCGATCCGGCGGCACGGACCGATTGCCCGGGTGGAGATCTGTGAACGAACCGAGCTGAGCCCGACCACGGTCTCGGCGATCACCGCCGCCTTGCTGGACGACGGCCTCATCGTCACCCGCCAGCTGGGCACGGTCCGGGATGCCGGGCGGGGTCGGCCGCGAGTCCAGCTGGAGCTCAACCCCGATGCGGCGCGGGTGGTCGGCGTGAAGATCGCGCCCAGCCGGATCGTCCATGTGGTCACCAATTTCCAGGGCGACGTGCTGGCGACCCTTGCCCAGACTGTGCGCGTCGACCGCCAGCCGGCCGAGGTGATCGCCGACCTGGTCGAGGATGGCGTGCGGCGCTGCGTCGCCGATGCAGGGCTGACACTCGACCGGGTCGAGAGCCTGTGCGTCGCCTTGCCCGGGGTCGTCGAGCATGCGACCGGCGTGGTCCGGCACAGCCCGATCCTCAAGGATTCCGATGTCGCGCTCAGCAAGGCCTTGTTCCAGCGGCTCGGGCTCTCGACCCTGATCGAGAGCGACGCCAACGCCATCACCATCGGCGAGCACTGGTTCCGGCTCTGCCGCGATCTCGACGACTTCGTGGTGGTGACGGCGGAGCACGCGCTGGGCCTCGGTGTCATGCATGGCGGCGAGTTCTTCCGCGGCGCCAGGGGCATCAGCTTCAACCTGGGTGATCTCGCCATGGCCGCCAACGGTTCCGCGGTCTCGCGCCTCGCCGACCAGGCGACCGAGCTCGCCATCCTTTCGCCGGTCGCCGGGGATGCGCGATTCCGCGAGGCGATCCGGCTCGGCCGCGCCATGCCGCTGGCCGCCGAGCTGATCGCCGCCGGCGACAACGCCCTGACCGCATCGGCGCGGTGCGCGGGCGAAGTGCTCGGCCTCGCGATCGCCAATCTCATCACGCTGTTCGCGCCGCCGCGGGTGGTGCTGGTCGGCTCCACCCTTGCGCTCGGCGAGCCGCTGATGACCGCGCTGCGCAGCGCGCTCGACCGCACGCTGCCCGCCTGGCTCGGGGACGTCTCGGAAATCGCGCTCGACGCCGAGGCGGACGATACGGATTGGGCCCGCGGCGCCGCGGCCGCGGCGCTGAAGCAGCTTTATGGCGCGCCCTGGAGCTCGACCGGGCCGGCGAAACCGAGACAGGGCAGCGACGGAGAGGATGCATGAACAAGGTCGGCATCGGCGTGATCGGCTGCGGCGTCATCTCCGGCGCCTATCTCGCCGCGGCCAAGGGCTTTCCGATCCTCGACATCTGCGGCCTCGCCGACATGAACCCGGCGGCAGCGCAAGCGCGGGCCAAGGAGTTCGGGCTGAAGGCGATGACGGTCGAAGCATTGCTCGAGGATCCCGCGATCGAGATCGTCCTCAACCTTACCATCCCGAAGGCCCATGTATCCGTCGGCCTGCAGGCGCTCGATGCCGGGAAGCATGTCTATTCGGAGAAGCCGCTGGGGGTCGCCTTCAAGGACGGCAAAAAACTCGTTGAGCGCGCGGCGCGGCAGAAGCTCCGGGTCGGCTCCGCGCCGGATACCTTCCTCGGCGGGGCGCACCAGACCTGCCGCAGGCTGATCGATGCCGGAAAGATCGGCACGCCGGTCGGCGGCACGGCCTATTTCATGTGCCCCGGCCATGAGCGCTGGCACCCGGCGCCGGATTTCTATTACCAGGCGGGTGGCGGGCCGGTGCTCGACATGGCGCCTTACTACGTGACCGACCTGGTGAACCTGCTGGGGCCGGTGGCGCGGGTCGCGGCGATGACGGCGATGCCGAGGAAGACGCGCACCATCACCTCGAAGCCCCGCTCGGGCGAGAGCATCCCGGTCGAGGTGCCGACTCATGCCGCGGGCGTGCTGGAATTCGTCTCGGGCGCGCTCATACAGATGTCGATGAGCTTCGACGTGCCGGCGCACCGACACCTGCCGATCGAGATCTACGGTACCAAGGGCAGCCTGGTCGTGCCCGATCCCAACCGCTTCGGCGGCGAGATCGAGTTCGCCGCGGAGAAGGACAAGTGGGTGCCGTTGAAGACCGACATGCCCTATGCCGACGGCAACTACCGCTCGATCGGGCTTGCGGACATGGCGCATGCGATCCGGAGCAAGCGCCCGCATCGCGCCAGCGGCGCCCTGGCTTTGCATGTTCTGGAAGTGATGGAAGCCTTCAACCGCTCGGCGAAGAGCGGCAAGGCGATCGCGATCGCCACGCGGCCGGAGCGGCCGGCGCCGCTGGAGCAAAGCCTGGTCCGGCGCAAGCTCGCGGCGTGAACAAGAACGGGATGGAGGGAGGAATGCGCGAAGCATTGATCGTCTGGGGCGGCTGGAGCGGCCACGAGCCGGAGCAATGTTCCAAGATCGTCGCCGAGATGCTCGAGACCGAGGGGTTCAAGGTCTACGTCGAGAATACGACCGAGGCATTCGCCGATCCTTCGATCAAGGACCTGAGCCTGATCGTGCCGATCATCACCATGTCCAAGATCGAGAAGGAAGAGGTGCAGAACCTCTCCAAGGCGGTCGAGGGCGGCGTCGGCCTGGCCGGGTGGCACGGCGGCATGGGCGATGCCTTCCGCGAATCCGTCGAATACCAGTTCATGTGCGGCGGGCAGTGGGTCGCCCATCCCGGCAACATCATCGACTACCGCGTCGATATCGCCAAGCCGGAGGACCCGATCTGCCAGGGGCTCAAGAGCTTCCCTTATCGCTCGGAGCAGTACTACATGCATGTCGACCCGTCGAACGAGGTGCTCGCCACCACCACCTTCTCCGGCGACATCCTGCCCTGGGTCGAAGGGGTGGTGATGCCGGTCGCCTGGAAGCGGCGGCACGGCAAGGGCCGCGTCTTCTATTCCTCGCTCGGCCATGTGGCGAAGGAGTTCGAGGTGCCGGAGATGCGCACGCTGTTCCAGCGCGGCGCGCTCTGGGCGGCGCGCGGGGCGGGCTAGGTCAGTCGAAGAATCCCCGGTCTTCTTCCATGAGGTACTTTTTGGCACCTTCGGCGTCGATGTCGAGGCCGAGACCGGGTGCTTCGATCAGGTCGATCATCGAATCCTTCACAATCGGCTTCGGGAGGCCGATCACGATCTCCTCCCACCAGGGGTCTGAGGCGCTCGGGTATTCGAAGGCGATGTAATTGGCCGGCAGGGTGGCGCAGACGTTGATCAGCGCGCCCAGGCCCAGCAGGCCATTGGCAGTACCATGCGGCGCCATCAGGATCGAGTGCATATAAGCGTGCTCGGCGATCCATTTCAGCTCGGCCATGCCGCCGACATCCGCCGGGTCCGGGCCGATCACCCGCACCGCCTGGTTCTCGATCAAATCCTTGAAGTTGTGCCGGAGGTAGATCTGCTCGCCGGTATGGATCGGCGTCGAGGTCGATTGGGTGAGCTCGCGATAGGCTTGAGGATTGACCCAGGGCACATAGTCGCCGGTCAGCATGTCCTCGAGCCACATCAGGTTGTACTTCTCGACCGCGCGGGCGAACTTGATCGCGTCGGGCAGCATCCAGCCCGGCCCGCAATCGAGCGCCAGGCTGACCTTGTCGCCGAGCACCTCCTTCATGGCGGCGACGCAATCGAGCATATGGTTGAAGCCGCGCTCGGAGATCACCCCCTGGTCCATCATGCCGTGATAGCCGGACTGGCCCTGCCGCACGCCGTAATGGAAGTCCGGGACCGTGTCCTTCATGTTGGAGTGGAAGGAGATCCCCTGCTTCACCATGAAGAACTTTTCGGGCCGCTCCATCATCCACTTCACGTCGGCCGCATAGTCCTCCGGCCGGTCGCCGGTGCGCTTCCTTCGGATCGAGCCGTTATAGGTGCGCACCTGGTCGCGCACCTTGCCGCCGAGCAGCTTGTAGGCCGGGACGCCGAGGGCCTTGCCGGCGATGTCCCAGAGCGCGTGCTCGATGGCGCTGACCGCGGCGCCGTAGGGCTTGAAGCTGCCGCGCTGGCGGATCCGGAGCATGCAGCGCTCGACATCGGTCGGGTCGGCGCCGATCAACGCCTCCTTGAAATGCAGCACCCAGGGCTTGAGATAGGTCTTGGTGAACTCGACCTCGCCGAGGCCATAGAGTCCTTCGTCGGTGACGATGCGGACGATCGGGTGCTTGCCGATGACGGCGCAGCGGAGATCGGTGATCTTCATGCTCGGCACTCAGCTCCAGGTGCGATCCCAGGAATACTCGTCGTCCCAGCGATCGGTCGGCTGCCAGATGCCGGTGGCGTGCGGCTGCAGGTGCTGGGCGATCACCTCATCGACCACGTCGTCGATGCCGAGGCCCGGCCTGTCGGGGACATGGATGAAGCCGTCCTTGACGATCGGCTTCGGCAGGCCGGTCACGATGTCGTCCCACCAGGGGACCTCGACCGAGTGATATTCGAGCGCCATGAAGTTCTCGGTGGCGACCGCGACATGGGCCGCCGCCATCGCCGCGATCGGGCTTTCCGCCATGTGGATTGCCATGGCGACACCGTGATCCTGCGCCATGTCGCCGATCTTCTTGGTCTCGAGGATGCCGCCGGAGGTCAGCAGGTCCGGGTGGATCACCGACACGCCGCCGTTCTTCAGCAGCGGTTCGAAGGCTTCCTTGAGGTAGATGTCCTCGCCGGTGCAGATCGGCACCGTGGTCGCTTCCTGGAGCTGCCGGTACTGGTCGGTGTATTGCCAGGGGATCACGTCCTCCAGCCAGGCCGGGACGTATTTCTCGATCCGGCGCGCGAGGCGGATCCCGTTCTGCAGCGAGATATGGCCGACATGGTCGATGGCGAGCGGGATCTCCATCCCGATCACCGCGCGAACCTCGGCGATATACTGCTCCAGCAGGTCGAGCCCCTTGTCGGTGAAATGCAGGCCGGTGAAGGGATGCATCACGTTGTGGACGTCATAGACTGCATTGCGGGTGCGCCGTTCCTCCAAGGTCTTCATCGGCCCGCGGTCGGGGCGGACCCGGTAGCCTTCGAGCGAGCCGGCCGGGGCGACGACGGAGCCGGGGATGTCGGCGATCTGCATCAGGCCGAGATCCATCTTCAGGAAGGTGAAGCCGAGGTCCATGCGCTCCTTCAGGCGCTTGCCGGTCGCGGTCCCGCTCGGCACGCTGGCATCGGTGTCGCAGTAGCAGCGCACGTGCTCGCGGAAGCGGCCGCCCAGCATCTGGTAGATCGGCACGCCATAGGCCTTGCCGGCCAGGTCCCAAAGCGCGATCTCCACCGCCGAGACGCCGCCGCCCTGGCGCCCGTGGCCGCCGAATTGCTTGATGCGGCGGAACAGGCGGTCGATGTCGCAAGGGTTCTCGCCGAGTAGCCGGCTCTTCAGCATCAATGCATAGGTGGCGCTGGCGCCGTCCCGGACTTCGCCCAGGCCGACGATGCCCTGATTGGTGTAGATCTTGAGCAGCGCCGAGGTGAACGGGGCGCCGACGATCTCGGCGACGCGCATGTCGGTGATGCGAAGCTCCGACGGCCTCGAGTTCGTGTTGACCTGGTTCAGGACGGATTCTTCGCGGCGCGTCTTCGACATGGCTGGTCCTCTTCCCGATGGGCGGCCGATTTACCGCCGCTGGTTGGCACTATGGCCGATGCTTCAGGGTCGAGTGCTAGCCCAGCTGGATCTCGTGGGCTTGCAGGTAGTCGCGGTTCATCTCGATGCCGAGGCCCGGCGCCGAGCTGAGCTTCAGGCTGCCGTTCGAATTGTCGAGCGGCCGGTCTATAAGGTGATCGTACTTACTCAGGTTCCACTCCGAGGTTTCGAGCTTGTAGAAGTTCGGCACGGTCATCATCACCTGCGCGCCGGCCACCACGTTGATCGGCCCCGCCGCGTCGTGCGGCGAGACCGGGATGTAATAGGCCTCGCACAAGGTGGAGATCTTTTTCAGCTCGCTGATGCCGCCGGTCCAGGTGACATCCGGCATGATGTAGTCGGCGAGCTTCTGCTCCAGGACCGGCACGAAGTCCCAGCGGGTATGCCCGCGCTCGCCCCAGGAGATCGGTGCGCTGACCTTCTTGCGCACCTGCGCAAGCGCGTTCAGGCTCTCCGGCGGGCAGGGTTCCTCGAACCAGTCGATCTGGCCGGCTTCCTCAAGGCTCTTGCAGAGGCGAATGGCGGTCGGGACATCGAAGCGGCCATGCGCATCGATCAGGATCTCGACATCCGGCCCCGCCGTCTCGCGGATCAGGGCGGTGAGCTCGGCGGCCTTGCGCTGGTCCTTGCGGTCCATGCTGCCGTCGAGATAGCCGTCCTGCAGCTCGCCCTTGTCCTTGCGCTGGTGCGGAAAGGGATCGAATTTGAGCGCGGTGTGCCCGGATTCCAGGATGTCCTTGATTTCCCGGATCACGCCTTCCTTGCTGGTGAACTTGCGCTGGTCGGGATGGGTATAGAGCGCGATCTCGTCCCGCACCCGCCCGCCGAGCAGCGCATAGATCGGTTTGCCGAGCACCTTGCCCCGGATGTCCCAGAGCGCGATGTCGATCGCGCTCAAGGCCTCGACCGCGGCGCCACGGCTGCCCATATAGGTGAAGCTGCGGAAGATCTTGTGCCAGAGATACTCGATCTGGGCGGGATCCTCGCCCGTCACGCCGAGTCCGATCTGCTTGAGGATCGTGCAGAGGGCGCGGTTGGCGAGCCTGGTGGTGGTGGTGATCTCGCCCCAGCCACTGATACCCGCGTCGGTCGTCACCTCGACGAACAAGAATTCTCCCCAATAGGAAGCCTTGGATTCGATCAGCCATGGCCGGACGCCTGTGATTTTCATCTTCCTGTCCCGTATGAAAATGGTCGCGTGGGCGAGGTGGAACGACCTCCGCTCTATCCGGCCTGGGCCGCGTTGCGTGCCCGCATGTGCTCGAGAACATGCCGGCCCGAGCCTTCGACATGGCGCGCGACCAGCTCGGCCGCCTTGTCGGGTTCGCCGGCCTTCACCAGCGTGATCAGCGCGCGATGCTCGTTCATGATCGCGGCCCGGCGGGCGAGGGTGAAGTTGAAGCGCCGGGCGACCGCGCGCAGCACCTCGCGATGCTTCCACCAAAGCTCGGTGGCGTGGCGGTTATAGTGCCGCTCGTACATCACCATGTGAAAGGCGGTGTCGAGCTCGCTGTGCCGGAACTGGTCGGCGAAATTGTTCTCCTCGATCAGGCCCTGGATGCGTTCCAGCTCGCAGATGTCCTCGGCGGTCGCCATGGTGACGAACCAGCGCGTCAGCGCCGGCTCGATCAGCACGCCGATCTCGTAGATGTCGCGGACGAAGTCCTGGTCGATCGGCCTGACGCGCGCCCCGCGGTTGGGAGAAAAGACGACGAAGCCCTCGCCGCGCAGCAATTGCAGCGCTTCGCGCACGGGATTGGTCGAGGTGCCGTGACGGCGCGCGAGGTCGGCGACCACCAGTCGCTCATTGGCGGCGAGCCGACCCTCGATGATGTCTTCCCGGATCAATTCATAGAGTGAGGCGCCTTCCTTGGAAGCACCGATGAGGTCGGTGCCGGCGGGGGGCTTGGCTTTGAAGGTGCTCATTGTCGTCCAGGGAACGATTTCGGGACCAGGACGCTGTTATCAGCGCGCGGCTCTCCCTACAATGTACGATCTAAACGCGTTGACACACAAGCTGTGATCTGAAAACGTACGAACTCGTCGAAAGAATACATAAGAATTAAGTCGCCGTAGCTTGCGATCAATCGACCAAACGCCTGCCTCGAAGCAGCGCGCAATGAGAAGAACCTGGGAGGATACTGATGACGAGGAAGAAACTCGGCTGCGGTGCCATCCTGCGTGGCACCGTCGTTATCGCTTCAATCGCATCGCTGGTGTCGACGCCAGTCCTGGCGGAGCCGCCGGTCGACCTGAGCAAATGGTCGCCGGAATACGTCCGGTCCATCGCCGGCACGGCGGAATTCGACACCGCGAAGGAATGCGGAAAGATCACGCCGCTCGATTACAAGGGGCGCCTGACCTTCTGGTATCAGGGCGTGTTCGAAGGCGATCCCGACCTGCTGCGCCAGTATTACAAAGATTTCTTCGAAACCTTCCGCAAGACCTACCCGAACATCCAGCTCGAGGAACAGGCGCTCACCTATAACGATCTGCTCGACAAGTTTCGCACCGCACTCCTGGGCAATGCCGCGCCGATGGCGGTCCGCCTGCAGATCCTGGGGGGCACCGAGTTCGCCGCCAAAGGCTATCTGCAGCCGCTGAAGCCAGAGGATGTGGGCTGGTCGACCGAGGACTTCTGGCCGGGTGCCATGAAGGCGGTCACCTGGGACGGCGTCACCTACGGGATTCCGACCAACAACGAGACCATGGCCTTCATCTGGAACGCCGACATCTTCAAGCGCGCCGGGCTCGATCCGGACAAGGCGCCGGCGACCTGGGACGACGTGGTCAAGTATTCGAAGCAGATCCACGACAAGCTCGGCATCGCCGGCTATGGCCTGGTCGCCCGGAAGAATGCCGGTAACACGCCCTACCGCTTCATGCCACAGCTCTGGGGCTACGGCGGTGGCGTCTTCGACGAAGCGACCGCGAGCCCGACCTACAAGCAGGTGCAGCTCAACAGCGCGGCGAGCAAGAAGGCGCTGCAGGCGTCCTATGACATGTACGTCCGCGATAAGTCGGTGCCGGTCTCGGCGCTCACCAACCAGCAGGCCGACAACCAGCCGCTCTTCCTCGGCGGCCAGCTCGGCATGATGATCTCGCACCCTTCAGACTACAACGTGATGCTCGATCTGCAGAAGAAGGCGACCGGCGCCGACAAGGAGAAGGCGCAGACCGTCATCGACAACATGCGCTACGGCCTCATTCCGACCGGGCCGGACGGCAAGCGTGCCGTGGTGTTCGGCGGCTCCAACATCCACATCCTGAAGCCGGAATATGTGGACGGCGGCAAGGTGGACGAGGCGGCCGCCAAGGCGCTGATCTGCTTCTGGACCAGCCCCGAATGGTCGCTGAAGATGGCCTATGCCGGCTCCAACCCGGGCAATCTCAACGGCTTCAAGACCAAGTGGATGAAGGAGCGTCTGGACAAAATCAAGTTCCTGGACGTGACGACCTCCATGTTGCCCTACGGCATCCCCTTCCCGGCGCTGCCGGAATCGCCGGAGATCATGAACATCATTGTTCCGGACATGCTGCAGAACGCATTGACCGGGGCGATGACCGTCGACCAGGCCGCCGATGATGCGGCCAAGAAGGTCGAGGACTTGATGGCCGGTGGCGGACTCTAAGCCGTCGCATCCTACGCTGTCGTATCCAACGGATCGCCGGCTGCGCTGACGGCGCAGCCGGCGTCTTCCCGAAAAGCAGGGGCACGCCGCAGTGACGATTGCGACCGGCCAGGCCGAAGCTCCCCATAAACTCGCACGATCCGGCCTGCCGCGCCGGGTCTGGGCGCATCGCGCCGACTACGCCTATGTGCTCCCGGCGATCGTGGTGATGCTGATCGTCATCGCCTATCCGATCTACTACACGGTCGATCTCTCCTTCTATGCGACGCCGGCGGCGCTGCAACTCAAGGACAAGGTCTTCGTTGGCCTCGACAACTACCAAGCCATCCTGGTCAGCCCGGTGTTCTGGCGGGTGACCGTGAACACGCTGATTTGGACCCTCGCCTCCACGATCATCTCCTTCGCTTTGGGATTTGCCACCGCGCTGGCGCTGCACCGCGATTTCATGGGGCGGGGAATCCTGCGCGCCATCCTGATCATTCCCTGGGTGATCAGTGCGGTCGCCGCCTCCTATATCTGGAAATGGATCTATCACTCCGATTTCGGCGTCATCGGCGCGATCCTGGTCGGTCTTGGCATCACCGACCGGCCGCCCAATTTCATCGACAGCGTCGGCACGGTCTTGCCGTCGCTGATCGTGGTCAACATCTGGCGCGAATTCCCCTTCGCCATGATCATGATCATGGCCGGATTGCAGACGGTGCCTGATCAACTGCTGCGCGCCGCCCAGGTCGATGGCGCCAACGCCTGGCAGCGCTTCTGGCACGTCACCTTCCCACATCTCCGCAACGTCTCGACCGTGACGATCCTGTTGCTCGCGGTCGCCAACTTCAATTCCTTCATCATCCCCTGGATCATGACGGGGGGCGGGCCGTCCAACGCCTCGCATATCTGGATCACCCATATCTACGAACTCGCCTTCGGCCGCCAGCGCTGGGGCGTTGCCTCGGCCTATTCGGTGCTGCTCTTCGTCATCCTGATGACGCTCGGCTACTTCTATGTGCGCGCCTTGAGCGGCGACAAGAAGAAGGAGCAGGGCACATGACCGGGCCTGGTGCTGTGACCTCGACGCCGACCCGACGCCGCAAGCGCGTGGACGGCTGGCGCTGGGGCGGGCGGATCTTTCTGGTGCTGATGCTGTTCTACACGGCCGTGCCGATGCTCTGGATGCTGCTCACCTCGGTCAAGTCCGGCTTCGCGGCGATGCAGCTTCCACCGCAATGGTGGCCCTCCGAACCGACGCTCGCCAGCTATCAGAAGCTTCTGGATCCGCAGAACAGCGTCGGCCAGGACTTCCTGCGCTTCTTCTGGAACAGCCTCGTCGTTTCGATCTTGACCACGATCCTCGGCGTGGTCGTCGCGGTGCCGGCGGCCTATGCCTTCTCCCGCTTCACCTTCCCCGGACGGAACTTCCTGTTCTTCGCCGTGCTGCTGCGCAACATGTTTCCGGCGGTCATTTTCCTGGTGCCGCTGTTCATCCTGATGCGCTGGCTCGGGCTGGTGAACACCCATGGTTCGCTGGTGCTGACCTATCTCACCTTCGGCCTGCCACTCTCGATCTGGCTCTTGAAGGGGTTCTTCGACAATATCCCGATCCAGCTCGAGCAGGCGGCGCGCATCGACGGGGCGACGCGCTTCCAGGCCTTCGTGCGGATCGTCATGCCGCTTTCGGTTCCGGGCATCATCGCCACCGCTATCTATTCATTCATCGGCGCCTGGAACGAGTACATCTACGCCTACACCTTCCTCAGCAAGAACGAGCAGCTGACCCTGCCGGTCGGCATCCAGCGCTTCTTCTCGGAAAACACCACCGACTTCCCCGGCCTGATGGCCGCGAGCTTCATGATGAGCGTGCCGGTGGTGGTGCTGTTCCTGATCCTGCAGAAATACTTCGTGCGCGCGCTCACAGAAGGCGCGGTCAAGCATTAGGGAGGTCAAGCATTGGCCAGCGTCGTTCTCAAAGATCTAGTGAAGAGCTACGGCAGCTTCCATGCCGTCAAGGACGTGTCGCTGACGGTGAACGACGGCGAGTTCGTGGCCCTGGTCGGACCTTCGGGTTGCGGCAAGACGACGACGCTTAACCTGGTTGCCGGCCTCATCCCGATCACCTCCGGCGACATCATTATCGGGGAGCAGGTGGTCAACGATCTCGATCCCAAGGACCGGGACATCGCCATGGTGTTCCAGAACTACGCGCTCTATCCGCAGAAGTCGGTCTACAAGAACCTGGCCTTCCCGTTGCAGATGCGCAAGCTCCCTAAGGACGAGATTGACCGCCGGGTTCAGGAAGCGGCCCGGGTCCTCGACATGACCCATCTCCTCGAGCGCAGGCCCCGCGAGCTCTCCGGCGGACAGCAGCAGCGCGTGGCTTTGGGCCGGGCGCTGGTGCGCAACCCGGCCGTCTTCCTGATGGACGAGCCGCTTTCCAATCTCGACGCCAAACTCCGGGTGCAGATGCGCTCCGAACTGAAGCGCTTCCACCACGATCTGCAGGCGACGATCATCTATGTGACACACGACCAGCTCGAGGCCGTGACCATGGCCGACAAGATGGCGGTGATGAACGGCGGCTACCTGCAGCAATACGATTCGCCGGCCCAGGTCTTTGCGCATCCGGTCAACATGTTCGTTGCGAGCTTCATCGGCAGCCCGGCTATGAGCCTGATCCCGCTCGAAGCCTCGATCGCCGATGGAACCATGGTGCTGACCGGCGCCGAGGGCTGGAGCTTGCCCTTGTCGCCGCGCAATGCCCGCAAGGTCGAGAACGCGGCAACCAGGAAGATCGTGCTGGGCGCGCGCCATTCGACCATCACGTTGCACAAGAGCGCCGTCCCCGGCGCCATTCCGGCCAAGGCCTATACAGTCGAGCCGACCGGCGACGTCACCTTCGTGCAGGCCTTTCTCTCCGGCGCCATCGTCAACATCAGCGTGCCGCCGAGCATCGCGGTCGAGCCCGATGAGCAGATCTGGCTCGCCTTCGACCAGGAGCGCCTGCATCTTTTCGACGGAGAAACCGAAATGGCGCTTAAGGCTGATTGATGATTCCGAAGCTCAAGATCACCGCGATCAAGCCCTATCCGGTCTGGGTAGGGATCCGCAACCAGATGCTGGTCAAGGTCGAGACCGACCAGGGCATCTTCGGATGGGGCGAGAGCGGTCTCAGCGGCCGGGAGAAGGCAGTGACCGGTGCCATCGAGCATTATCGCGAATTCCTCATCGGCCGGGATCCGATGCAGATCGGGCGAATCTGGCAGGAGACCTATCGCAGCCAGTATTTCGAAGGCGGGCGCGTGCTCCAGGCGGCCATCTCCGCGATCGATATCGCGCTCCATGACATCAAGGGCAAGGCGCTCGGCGTGCCGGTCTACGATTTGCTCGGCGGCAAGCAGCGCGACCGGATTCCGACATTCGCCTCCACCGGCGACGAGGCCGAGGGCGATGCGGCCATCGAAAAGGCCAAGGAACTCCGTGCGCAAGGCTGGCCGGCAATCCGCTTCTTTCCCCTCGGGCAGAGCAGCAAGGACGTGTTCGATCCGCGGGAATCGATCGGCCCGACCGCCAGGATGCTCAACAAGGCGCGCGAGACGCTGGGCGGCGAGGTGGTCCTCGGCATCGACTATCACCATCGCCTGTCGGTGGCGGAGGCGGCGAGCTTCTGCAATAAGCTCGGCCGCGGCGTGCTCGATTTCCTTGAGGAGCCGATCCGGGACGAAACGCCGGAGGCCTATGAATCCCTGCGCAAGATGACCGAGATCCCGTTTGCGATCGGCGAGGAATTTGCCAGCAAGTGGCAGTTCCTGCCCTATATCGAGCGCGGCATCCATCAGTTCAATCGGCTCGATGTCTGCAATGTCGGCGGGCTCACCGAGGCGATGAAGGTCGCCGGCTGGAGCGAGGCGCATTATGTCGATTTGATGCCGCACAATCCGCTGGGCCCGGTCTGCACCGCCGCCACCGTGCATCTGGCGGCGGCGGTCGCGAACTTTGCATGGCTCGAGACGCGCGCACCGGAAGTCAGGCTCGGCTTCGACAACGCCGACTTCTTTCCCGTGCAGCCGCGCCTCGACGGCACCGACTACCCGGTCAGCGACCTGCCGGGCCTCGGCGTCGAGGTCAATGAAGCCGCCGTGCAGAAGGAGAGCTTTCGCTTCTGGGAAGCGCCGCATCTCAGGCGCCCTGACGGCTCGGTGACGAACTGGTGAAGCATTTCAAGCTGGAGTGAATGATGACGCATACACCCGACATCACCCGACCGCCGAAAGAGCTGATCGAAGCGCTCCGGGATATCGGCGCAGCAACGGTCGCCGGCACGCTCGGTCATATGGGCTACCGCAATCCGCACATGGTGGGGCCGGTGGCGCAGAACCACGGCAAGTCGATCGTCGGCCCGGCGCTGACCCTGCAATTCCTGCCGCAGCGGCCGGACCTCTTCAATGAGGGCGAATATGCCGATCCGGAGACGCAGCTCCATCGCCATGTGCTCTATCACGTCCAGGAGGGCGATGTGGTCGTGGTCGATGCCCGCGGCGACATGAGCTCCGGCGTCTTCGGCGACATGATGTCGACCTACTTCAGGGGTCGGGGCGGTGCCGGCATCGTCATCGACGGCTGCATGCGCGACCGGCCCAATGTCGAAAAGCTCGATCTCGCCCTCTGGCTGCGCGGCTGGACCCCGAACTACCATGTGCAGACCAGCATCTATCCCAACGCCGTCAACGTGCCGATCGCCTGCGGCAATGTCACGGTGATCCCGGGCGACATCATCGTCGCCGATGACGACGGGGTGGTCGTGCTCCCGGTCGCCATGGCACCGGCGGTGATCGCAGAATCGCAGAAGCACCACGAGTGGGAAGTCTTCTCGCGCCTGAAGCTGACCGAGGGTGCGCCCTTGCAGCGCTACTACCCGCTGCACCCGGACGCCAACAACGAGTACGAAGCTTGGCGGAAGGCCAACTCTAAGCCGTGACGAAGAGATAGCAGCAGCAAGTCGTGTCCGCTCGTGATCCTGAGCGGACATCCGACGCGACGTTGAATGAACGATAAAATCTCAAATGCAGTCAGTTGAGCTTTCACTTTTTGCCGACCACTTCCAGCTCTGTGTTCAGGACGAAAGGGGTATCTGGCGATTTGTCTGAGAGTTGGGATGACACGGCGACTGCTCGATTACTGGCGGTGGCTCCAGGGACAATCGGCGTTGGCACAGCCAGAAACATGGACGTCCCCGTGGTGGTCGAGATTCGTGAGCAAACACCGCATGACGACCTGGCAGACTGGGATCATGTGGTTGAAGCGTCCATTGAGCTCATGTCTGGGCGCCTGGTCATCGCAGGCTGCCCGGACTACTTCCCAGACGCCAAGCGCATCAACATTGCGGCCGGCTGGTCTCGAGCGCGGGTGTTCACCGAACACTCCTTCCAAGGCATCGACGCCCCCCACGCTAAACCGCGGAAAGTGTCACCGATGTGTCGGACCGCTCATTTCTCTTGTTGGGAATCCTCAGGGCTCTCATTTCAGAGCGCCTGCGGACGGCTCTCTTGATGTTCGAAGAATGGGGCGAGATAAACACGGCCGGTCATGTGTCCCTGCGGGGTGGGACGTCCAATCGC
Organism: Dongia sp. agr-C8; assembly: GCF_054658695.1. Classification (NCBI taxonomy): domain Bacteria; kingdom Pseudomonadati; phylum Pseudomonadota; class Alphaproteobacteria; order Rhodospirillales; family Dongiaceae; genus Dongia; species Dongia sp. agr-C8. The sequence continues at coordinate 630,629 of NZ_BAAGHZ010000002.1, read as the reverse complement.
ACGATGGCATCCTGCAGTTCCGGCCGCGGCGCCGGGTAGAGCTGCATCACCAGCGGATCATGGCCCGGGATGATGTGGTCGCGGCTGGGCGCAAGCGCCTTCACCTTGTCATAGGCCTCGAGCATGTCGCCGATGTGATAGGCGGTGGTGAAGGGCCGGACGCTGTCCATGTTCTCGTAGTAATGCGCGACGTCGGAGGCGACCACGACCCAGCCGCGCCTGGTGTGGACACGCACGAATTGCAGCCCGGCCGTATGTCCGCCGGTGAGGTGCAGCGAGATGCCGGGCGCCAATTCTGCATCGCCGTCATGGAAGGTGACCCGCTTGCCGAAGTTCAAGCGCACGATACCGACCACGTCCTCCACCTCGAAGGCATGCGAGCAGTAGGAATGCCGCATGGAGCGCCCGGTCGCGTAGTTGAGCTCACGGTCCTGCAGGTGGAACTGCGCTTGTGGGAACTTGTGAAAGTTGCCGACGTGATCGTAATGGAGATGCGTCAGGATCACGTCCTGCACCTTATCGGGATCGACGCCGAGCAGCTTCAGCGAATCGACCGGGCAGCGCAGGAAGCTGCGCTTCCGGCGCGTGCCGACCGGCTCGGTGAAGCCGGTGTCGATGACGAAGGTGCGCTCCTTGCCGATCGCGACCCAGGTGAAATAGTCCATCGGCATGGGCGCGTCATGCGGATCGCCGCCGATGAAATGCTCGTGGCGCCGCCCGTCGCGGGTCGCGTAGCGGATGGCGAAGAGCTCGTATTCGGGCAGTTTTTCAGTCACGGTCGCACTCTATCAGAAAGAAGAAGGGGGCGTTACGCCCCCTTATCCAGTTCGGCGAAGGTTTCGCGGGCGATGCGGAAGGCGTCCACACCGGCGGGAATCCCGCAGTAGATCGCCACTTGGAGGAGGATCTCGCGGATCTCTTCTTTGGTAACGCCGTTGGTCAACGCGCCCTTGAGGTGCATCTTCAGCTCATGCGGACGGTTGAGCGCGCAGAGCATGGCAAGGTTCAGCATGCTGCGGGTCTTCTTCGGCAGGCCGTCGCGGCCCCAGACGGCGCCCCAGCAGTATTCCGTGGTCAGCTCCTGCATCGGCATGTTGAAGTCGTCGGCCGAGGCGAAGGACTTCTCGACGAATTCCTTGCCGAGCACCGACTTGCGGATTTCCATGCCCTTCTCGAAGACCGGGTTGCCCATGATTCTCTCCTTGATCTGTCTTGTTGCGTGATTAGCGAACGGCGGCACGCCAGGCCGACCGGGATTGCGCCAGTCGCGGCAGGCTGCCGACCGATGCGATATTCTCCAGGTCATCGACCAGGCGTTCGATTTCTGCGGCACCGGCCGGGCCGAGTGTTTCCGCCGCCGAGGCATGGCAGCGCGCACGGATCTCCGCCGCGGTTGCGGGGATGACGTCGGGCAGGCTGGCGGCAAGCTGTCGGCCGTCGGTGGTCTCGATTTCGACGCGCGACCCCTGGCGTGCCGGAAAGGCGCCGGTGAAGCCGGCATCGGCTTCCAGCTCGACCAGGCTCGCCAGCCGCATCACCTCGGGATCGTTCAAGGCGGCATAGTTCGCTTCGGCCACCTTGCCGTAACGGAGCGCCGCGGCGACGCCGAACTGGATGCTCATCTTGGCCTGCAGCCGGCTCGTGAACGGCCCGACATGGTCGCAGCCCGGGTAATGCACGGCGGCATAGGAGGCGGCGACGCGGATCTGGCGGATGCGGTCGACCGGCAGGGATTGCCCGCCCACCGCGGCGAGTGCGGCCTGGCAGGGCGTCTGGGCGAAATTGCAGGCCGGCACCGGCTTGTTGTAGACCGCGAGCAGCTCGGGCGGGCCGTCGAACAGGCTGATCTCCGGAATCGCCTTGCCGCCGAGATAGGCGGTGAGCAAGCCAGCCGGTCCGTCCAGCGCGCCTTCCGAGGCCTGCGCCCCGAGTGCGGCCAGCTCGATGCAGGCGATGGCGTTGCGGGCCGCAAACCCCGGGTGGAAGAACATGTCGTCGCTGCCTTCGTGCGGCCATTGGTTGAGGCCCGCCGTCGTGTTCGCGGCGAAGCCCAGGGCGCTCGTGGTGCGGTCGGCATCGCTGCCGATGAGTCGGCTGCCGGCGATCGCGGCGGCGAGCGGGCCGGTGAAGCCGGTCGGCCGGAAGAGGCGCGCGAACTCCGGCGTGATCAGCGCGCGGCCGAGCTTCGCGCCGGTCTCGTATCCGGCGATCGCTGCGGCGAGGAAATCGCGGCCATGCACAGTGTGGCGTTCGCTCAGCGCCAGCAGGGCCGGCAGGACCACGACACCGAGATGGCTGACGCTGCCGGCGTGCATGTCTTCCCGCACCAGGCCGTGCCCGGCGACGGCGTTGGCGAAGGCGGCGGCGCCGATCGTCGCCGTGGCGCCGGTCGCGAGCACCGTCGCGGTGCCGGGCTGCCGGCTGGCGACGGTCGCGGCGCGCTGGCTCCAGGGCAGGTCGCGGGCCTCGAAGGCGCAGGCGAAGAAGTCGAGCAGGCAGAGCTTGGCTTTCGCGACGACCTCGGGCGCGAAGTCCTCGAAATGCGTCGCGGCTGCCGCCGTTGCGATCCGCCGGGCGAGCGATTGCGCCATGGTCAGGGGCGGCTCAGCCGCGGACCTCGACCTTCGCCCACTGCTCGACGCTCCGGCAGATGGAGGTGAAGTCCGATTCCGGGCCGTAAAGCGCGTTGGTGACGGCGAGGAGCTGGCGCACCGCGGAACCCACGATCATCGGCACGCCCAGCGATTCCGCCTCGTCGAGGCAGAGGCAGACGTCCTTGTAGGAAAGCCCGGTGGCGAAGCCGAAGTCGAAGGTGCGCGGCAGGATCGATTTCGGGAACTTGTCCTGGGTGGCGCTGTTGCGGCCGCTGCTGACGTTGATCACGTCCAGCATGGTCTGGGCGTCGAGCCCGGCCTTGGCGCCCATCACCATGGCCTCGGAGGAGATTGCCAGCGCGCAGGCGGCGAGCAGGTTGTTGGCGAGCTTCATGGTCTGCGCCGCACCCGGCTTCTCGCCGACGAAGAACAGCTTGCCGAAGTTCTTGAGGGTCGATTCCAGCGCGTCGTAGGTCGGCTTCGGGCAGGAGACCATGACGGCGAGCGTGCCGTTCTTCGCGCCAGCGAGGCCGCCGCTGACCGGGGCATCGACCGCGACGATCTTCTTCTCGGCAAGGCCCTGCGCCACGCGCTGGGCGGCGCGGGGGCCGCTGGTCGACATGTCTATGAAGGTCTTGATCTTCGAACCCTTGATCGCGCCGGTCTCGCCGAGTGCCGCCTTCTCGACAATAGCCGGGGTCGGCAGGCTGGCGAAGACGATCTCGGCCTCGGAGGCGACGACGGCTGCCGAATCCGCACGATGGCAGCCGCGCGCGAGCAGGGGCGCGAGGGCCTCCTCGCTGGTGTCGAAGACGCTGAGCGTATGCCCGGCGTCGAGCAGGCGGCCGGCCATCAGACCGCCCATCCGTCCGACGCCGACGAAACCGTAATGCTTGCCTGTCACGATGATCTCGAAATGCTGGTGAAAATCGAGAGGCACTATCAGGCAGTCGCGCGCGGCAGCGCCATACGTCTAATTGGCATAACAGACTGTCGCTTTTCGATATGCGGCGCGCTATTCGGCCGCCTGGGTCTCGCGTGCGGTTGCGAAAAGCTCCGCCACCTGGGCCCGGATCAGCTTTGCGACGACCCGGGTCGCGACGCTGGTCGGCCGCTGCGTCGAGGTCGCCAACATCAGCTGCCGCGTCATCTTCGGCGCGTCGATCGGCCAGGACTTGATTCGGCCCGCCCGCACCAGCGGCTGCACCGCTGCATCGCACAAGATGGTATAGCCGGCGCCTTCCTCGACCAGGCCGAGGGTCGAGGCCATGGCGTCGAGCTCGAGCTGGACATTCGCAACGATGCCGAGCTTCTCCAGCGTACGGTCGATCAAAAGGCGGAGGCCGTGCGGCCGTGCCGGCAGGATCAGCGGGATGTCTTCCAGCCGCGTGGCGGGCACGGGGCCGCTGCCGACATTGGCCGGGTCGTCGGCGGGGCCGAGCAGCACCAGCCGCTCTTCCAGCAACGGCTCGGTCAGCAGCGACGGCAGGCGCGGCGCGTTATAGACCACGCCGATGTCGATCCGGCCGGTGGAGAGCCATTCGGTGACATGGCCGCTGAAGCCCTCGACCACGTGCAGCGCGATCATCGGGAACTCGCCGCGGCAGCGCATGACCAGCGGCACGGTCAGCACCCAGCCGATCGAGGGCGGCATGGCAATGGTGATCCGGCCGCGCGGCGAGGACTTCATCGCCATGATCTCGAAGCTGGCCTTGCCCGCCGTCTGCACGATCTCCTTGGCATAGGCCTCGAGCAGCTTGCCGGCCTCGGACAGCACGATGCCGCGGCCGTTGCGGTAGAACAGCTCGGCGTTGAGGTCGTGCTCCAGGGAACGGATCTGGCGGCTGAGAATCGGCTGCGCGACGGAGAGCTGCACGGCGGCCTTGGAGAAGCTGCCGAGCTCCGCCACGCAGAGGAAATATTTGAGCTGCTTCAGTTCCATGCGACCCCTGACACCGGTTTTCCGCGCCTTCGGCTGCGGCTGACTTCTGGGTTATTGGAACCGGTTTCGCTGGCCCCGACCAATTGTCAGAGCCCAGTCACAATTGTGCTTGCAGATCGGCCGCGCGGTCAACCGGCATCTCGCACACATTTCGTGCTTGTGTTGGGGCGCCGGCGGCACACCCCAGCGTGCCGCGCCACATTCGATATAACTGCTATGAGAACTCCGGGACTGCCTTTCCCCAGCCTTCTCCCCTAAGAACGACCCTGGCGAACCGTTCGCGGCGCGTGGAATCGCGCATCGAAAGGGCGGAGCCGGGAGGATGACATGATTGCCGGAACTGCACCGTTGCCCGCCCCGGGCGGAGCAATGCAGCCTTGACTCGCGCCGCGCTCGCAATAAGGGATGGTGGCAGAAGGCGGCTGATCACGCAGGAGAAGATCGTCTTCGGGATCTTCGTCCTGCTGTTCCTCGGATTTTCGCTGTTCCTGCCCGGTTTCCTCACCGCGAACAACGTCGCCCTGCTGCTGCAGAGCGTCTCGGTGCTCGGCATCCTGAGTGTCGCCATGGGCGCCATGATCATCGCGGGCGCCATCGATCTTTCCATGGTGGCGCTGATGGCGATGTCGGTTGCCTGGGCGCTGCAGCTCATCAACAACGGCATGCCGGTGCCGACGGCGATGCTGATCGGCTGCAGCGCGGCGATCCTGGTCGGCATGCTGAACGGGTTCCTGGTCGCCTATATCGAGATTCCGCCGCTCTTCGCGACGCTCGCGACCGCTGCCTGCATCTACGGCTTCGGCCGCTTCGGCCTGATCAGCCAGGATACGGTCTACCTGCCGAAGAATCTCGGCTGGATCGACGAGCTGGGCAAGGGCCGCGTCTACGGATTGCCGATGCCGGTCATCGTCTTCGCCGTGATCGCCGCGGCAATCGCGCTGGTCATGAACAAGACCAAGTTCGGCCGCTTCGCCTATGCGATCGGCGACAACCGCGCGACCGCGCGCATCACCGGCGTGCCGGTGCGCCCCGTTCTGGTCATGCAATACACCGTCTCGGCGATCGTCGCTTTCATCGCCGGCCTGGTGCAGGCGACCGCGATCAACAGCATGAACACCCGCATCACCGACACCTTGCTGATCTACGAGGTGATCCTGGTCGTGGTGCTGGGCGGCATCGGCCTTTCCGGCGGCAAGGGTGGGGTGCGCAACGTCGTGGTGGGGACTCTGCTGATCGGCACGTTCCTCAACGGCATGACCATTATGAACATCCAGTTCACCGCGCAGAACGCGATCAAGGGATTGATCCTGCTGACCGCCATCGCCATCGACCAGCTGATCAATCCGCGCGACGAGCAGACATCGCAACAAGGGGACATCTGAGGAGGGAACCATGATCAATCTGAAGAAGGCGGCCGGCATCGGCCTGCTCAGCCTGGCGACGATCCTGTCGCTGACCGCGATCCGCCCGGTTGCGGCCGAGACCGAGGTCGAGGGCATCAACGACCCGACCATCGCGCCCTATTTCGAATCGATGAAGGGCAAGAAGATCGGCTACGTGCCGTTCTCGATGAGCTACGACCTCTCCAAGGGCTGGCTCGCCGGCATGGAGATCCAGGCCAAGGAGCTCGGCTACGAGATCATCGTGCGCGACCCGAACTGGAACACCGACGTCGGCGTCCAGGCGATGGACCAGCTGATCAACTCGAAGCCCGACATCATCGTGCTGCAGAATCCGGATCTCCAATCCTATGCCAAGCTCTTGAAGCGCGGCACCGAGGCGGGGATCAAGTTCATCTCGGTCAACATCAAGTCGGCCTATCCGAGCTATTACATCGGCGAGGAATGGCAGCTGAACGGCATGGCCGAGGCGCAGTATATCGTCGATAAATGCGGCAAGGATTCCGGCCGCTCCGGCAAGGTCGCGATCGTGCAGGGCATCCTGACCTCCGCCGCCAGCGCCTACCAGATCCGCGGCGTCACCGAGGTCTTCTCCAAGCATCCGGAGATCCAGGTCGTCTCCAACCAGTCGGCCAACTGGGATGCCGGCAAGGCCCAGGAGATCACCCGCACCGTGCTGCAGCAACATCCCGATCTCTGCGGCGTGATTGGCTTCTGGGACGGCATGGATATCGGCGCCGGCTCGGCGGTCAAGGAAGCGGGCATGCAGGACAAGGTGTTCGTCGTCTCATCGGGCGGCGGCTACAAGGAAGCGGCCTGCGACCGGCTCGAGGACGGCACCTACTCGGCCTATTTCAGCTACGACGTCCGCGGCCAGGCCCAGGACATCAACACCGTGATCCGCATCCTGCTGCAGACCAACCCGGCGCCGGACGCCTTCAAATTCACGCTGCCGACCCGGGGCGTGATGCTGACCAAGGACAACATCACGCCCAGCTCCTGCTGGACCATGGATTCCTTCAAGTAAGCACGCAGTGGAAGCGGGCCGGCCCCGGCCGGTCCGCTTCCGCGATTGCAGATGACGAGCATGGACGAGACTCTCGCCGCCGCGCCGGCCGCCTCGAAGCGGTCGGCGTCGCGCTATCCTTTCGAGGCGCTGGTCAAGTGGCGCGCGCGGCTTGTGCCGAGCCACGTCTTGGGCGAGATCATGTCCAAGCAGTGGATCGACAGCGCCGTGCCCGCGACCTTCATGGTGCTGGTGATCGGCTGCTTCATGATCGCCGCACCCGGCTTCTTCACCGGCGCCAATATCTCGGACGGCGGCAGGCAGCTCGGCGAGTTCGGCCTGGTGGCGCTCGGCATGATGATCGTCATCATGGGCGGCGGCATCGACTTGAGCGTGGGCTCGATCTTCGCCCTCGGCAACTTCACGGCCCTTGCGCTCTCCAATCTCTTCGACTGGCCGGTGATCGCCATCCTGCCCTGCGTGATCGCGGTCTGCGCCTTCGCCGGCCTGATCAACGGCATCCTGGTCGGCTACTTCCGCCTCCGGGCCTTTCTCACCACCCTGGTCAGCCTGATCACGATCCGTGCGCTGGTCGATGTGCTGCTGCTGGAATTCGCGGTCGATATCTCGGCCGGGTTCTACGATTCCACGATCTGGGATTTCGCCGGCATGGGCAGCCCGCTCGGCATCCCGACCAGCCTGGTCGTGCTGATCGTGGTCGCGATCGCGATCCATCTTTTCCTCTCGCGCTCGCGGCTCGGCTGGCACGTGATGGCGGTCGGCGGCTCGCGCCGCTCGGCGCATAACGTCGGCATCTCGGTGAAGCGCACGGTCTGCTTCACCTACGTTCTCTCCGGCGCGCTGGCCGGCCTCGCGGCCTTCCTCTATGCCGCGCGGCTCGGCAATGGCGGCTCCTATCCGGGCGCAGGCATGGAGATCTTCGCGCTGACCGCCGTCATCGTCGGCGGCACCAGCCTGGGCGGCGGGCGCGGCTCGGTCGCCAAGGCGCTGATGGGCTCGATCATCGTGCTGATGATCAATCTCGGCGTGGTGCAAATGGGGCTGCAGAGCGGGGCGGGGCAACTGGTCCTCGGCCTGATCCTGCTGCTGGCGATCGCGATCGACGTGCGCTTCATCCGCAACCGCGAGAAGATTCTGTCGCGGCTCTACATGTCGCCGACCTATTTCCGTCTGCCCGAGGCGCCCGATGCCGAGCAGTCCGCCTCGCCCTATGCGCGGAACGACCGGCTGGCGGATGTCTCGCTGATCGGCCTCGGCCGGCTGGACGGCGCCGAGGATGTGATCTTCGACGCGAATGACCATCTCTATTGCGGCGACCGGCTCGGCAACATCGTGCGCTTCGACGCGCCGGACTACAAGGAAGGCAAGGTCTTCGCCCATATCGGCGGCCACCCGCTCGGCCTGGCCTTCGACCCGGCGGGCGTCCTCTATGTCTGCGTCGGCGGCATGGGCCTCTACCGCGTCCATCCCGATGGCCGCGCCGAGAAGGCGACCGACCAGACCAACCGCTCGCCCTTCTCGATCATCGATGATTCGCGGATGCGCCTCGCCGACGATCTCGACATCGCGCCCGACGGAAGGGTCTTCTTCAGCGAAGCCACGACCCGCTACGACATGGAGACCTGGCCGGCCGACGCGCTGGAATCGCGCGGCAGCGGCCGCATCGTTTGCTACGACCCGGCGAAGAACACGACCCGCACCGTGTTGCGCCGGCTGGTCTTCCCGAACGGCGTCTGCGCCGAGACCGGCGGCCAGTCGCTGCTCTTCGCCGAAAGCTGGGCCTGCCGCATCAGCCGCTACTGGTTCGCCGGCCCGAGGGAGGGCCAGGTCGAGCGGGTGATCGAGAACCTGCCGGGCTATCCCGACAACATCAACCGCGCTTCCGACGGCAACTACTGGGTGGCACTGATGGGCATGCGGTCGCCCGCCCTCGATCTGGCGCTGCGCATGCCTGACTTCCGCCGCCGCATGGCGCTGGAAGTGGCGCCAGACGAATGGCTCTATCCCAACATCAATGCCGGCTGCGTGGTGAAGATATCGGGCGAGGGCAAGGTGCTGGAGACGCTCTGGGATCTCCACGCCGAGAACCATCCGATGATCACCTCGATGCGCGAGCATAAGGGCGCGCTCTATCTCGGCGGCATCCTCAACAACCGGATCGGCAAGCATGTCCTGGCGAAGGCGGACCCCGCCTGGAGCGCCACGACGAGCTATTGGGGCAAAGCATGATCGGCGCGCTTGGCAAAGTGCTGCCCTGGATGCGGCCGCCGGCGACGGTGCCGTCGATGGACGGCGCGCTGCGTCCCAACCGGGCGCTTGACGAGGCGGCCTTGCTGGCGGAATGCCCGGCGCCTGACAACCTGGTCTGGCAGGACGATCACTTGCTGTTCACCAGCGGCAAGCGCGTGCTGCTGCTGGACAGCCTGCACCATGAGGGCGCAGAGCCCGAGGAGATCCTGCAATTCGACAGCGCGATCACCGCGCTCGCCGCAGCCGAGGATGGCAGCCTCGCGGTCGGCCTCGGCGCCTCGGGCATCGCGATCGTCGGCGGCGCCCATGACGGCCGCACCATCGCCGGGCTCGGCAACAGGAAGCTGATCGCGCCGACGGCACTCTGCTTTGCCGATCCGGACACGCTCTTCGTGGCGGTCGGGTCGGACATCCATGGCGCCGAGGACTGGCGGCGCGATCTCCTCGAGCACCGCGCGGCCGGTGCGGTCTGGCGGGTGCCGCTGGAGCGCGGCGATCCCGTCTGCCTCGCCGCGCATCTCGCCTTCCCGAACGGGCTGCTGCTGCGCGACGGCGGCCGCATCGCGGTCTCCGAGGCCTGGCGCCATCGCCTGCTCGATTTCCCGACGCAAGAGCGCGGCGCGCCGCGGGTCCTGCTCGACGACCTGCCGGGCTATCCCGGGCGCCTCTCGCCGGCGCCGGACGGCGGCGCCTGGCTTTCGGTCTTCGCGCCGCGCAGCCAGCTGGTCGAGTTCGTGCTGCGCGAGGACCGCTATCGCCACTGGATGATGCAGACCATCGAGCCCGCGCATTGGATCGCGCCCAGCTTGCGTGCCGGCCTCTCATACAAGGAGCCGATGCAGGGCGGCGCGGTGAAGACGCTCGGCATCTTCAAGCCCTGGGCGCCATCGCGTTCCTACGGGCTTGCGGTGAAGCTTGACGGCGACTTCATCCCGACCACCTCGCTGCACAGCCGCGCCGACGGCAAGCGCCACGGCGTCACCAGCTGCCTCGAGACCCGCGGCGAGCTGATCGTCGCCTGCAAGGGCGACAACGCGCTGGTCTCGGTCGACCTGGCGCAGGAGCGGGAGGTCTGACGATGGCGCCCCTGCTCGAGGTCCGGGAGATCACTAAGGAATATCGCGGCGCCGCGGCGGTCCAGGACATCTCGATGTCGCTGGAGGCCGGCGAGGTCCATGCGCTGCTGGGCGAGAACGGCGCCGGCAAGTCGACGCTCACAAAGATGATCGCCGGCGTGGTCGATCCGACCCACGGCAGCATCCTGCTCGACGGCAAGGAGGTCAGCTTCGCCTCGCCGGCCGAGGCGCTGCGGCATGGCATCGCCATGGTGTTCCAGGAGACCAGCCTGGTGCCCTCCTTAACCGTGGCGCAGAACCTGTTCCTCGGCGACGAGAAGGCGTTCAACCGGCTGCGGCCGCTGACCATCGCCGCGCAGCAGTTCCTGCAATCCTTGAACTTCCCGGTCGATCCCACCCTGAACGTCGCCTCCCTGGGAGCGGCACAACGGCAGATGGTCGAGATCGCCCGCGCGGTCCGCAAGAACGCGCGGATCATCATCTTCGACGAACCGACCGCGACCCTGACCCCGGAGGAGAAGCAGCATTTCTTCGACCTGGTCGTGCGTCTGAAGGCGCGCGGCTGCGCCATTATCTTCATCTCGCACGCCCTCGAAGAGGCGCTGGCGATCTCTGACCGGATCACCGTGCTGCGCGACGGCAAGCTGGTCGCGAGCGACGTCACCGCGAATTTCGACCGCGACAAGATCATCCGCGCCATGGTCGGCCGCAGCCTCTCCAACGAGCTCTACGGCGCCCATGCCGCCGGCCGCAAGACCAGGGGCTACGGCAAGCGAGTCCTGAGCGTGCAGAACATCTCCATGGGCCGGATGGTGCGGAACAGCTCCTTCGCGGTCTATGCCGGGCAGATCACCGGCATCTTCGGCCTGATCGGCTCGGGCCGGACCGAGAGCGCCAAGATCGTCGCCGGCGTGGTGAAGCGGAACTTCTTCCATGGCGGCGTGACCCGCCTCGGCGACAAGATCGTGCGCTACCGCGTGCCGGCGCCGGCCGTCCGCCAGGGCATCGCCTATGTGACCGAGGACCGCAAGTCCGAGGGCATTTTCGAAACGATGTCGATCGCCCAGAGCATCTATACCGGCCTGCTGGCCTCGGCCGAGCACCGCAGTGCAGTGGTGAGCGGCACGGAGATGCGCAACGTCGCCGAGCATTGGACCAAGTCGCTGAGCATCCGCGCGATCTCGGCCGATGCGCCGGTGGTCGAGCTTTCCGGCGGCAACCAGCAGAAAGTGGTGATCGCCAAGGCCCTGGTGCAGCAGCCGAAGCTGGTCATCTTCGACGAACCCACCCGCGGCGTCGATGTCGGCGCGATCGCCGAGATCCATGCGATCATCAACCGGCTTGCCGACGAAGGCATGGCGGTGGTTGTCATATCCTCCTATCTTCCGGAAATCCTCAACCTCTCCGACCGGATCCTGGTTTCGCGCAAGGGCCGCATCGTCGAGGAATTCGCGGCGGACGAGGCGACCGAGGAGAAGATCATGTATGCCGCGGTCCACTGATCGCGGCGAGTCTCGGATTGGAAGATGATGGCAGAGCATAAGAAGCGTGCGGTGGTGACCGGGGCGGGCAGCGGCATTGGCGCCGCGACGGCGACACTCCTGATCGAGCGTGGGTGGCAGGTCGTATCGATGGACCGCGATCCCGACGCGGCTAGGAAGGTGGTCGGCGACCATCCGGTGATCGCGGTCGATGTGGCGGACGAGGCGGCGGTGGTCCGCGCCTTCGACGAGGTGCGCAGGACCCTGGGCGGGCTGGATGCACTGGCGGCCATCGCCGGCATCTACGACACGACGCCGTTCTTCGAGCTGACCGCCGAGAGATATCGCCGGATCCATGATGTCAACGTGATCGGCACCTTTCTCTGCATGCGCGAGGCCGCGAAGGCGATGGAGGCGGGGGCGCGGATCTGCACCGTCGCCAGCGTCGCCGGCTTGCGCGGCGGCGGCCTCGCCGGGACCGCCGCCTATGCCAGCAGCAAGGGCGCGATCCTCGCCTTGACCAAGAATGCCGCGCGCGTGCTGGGGCCGAAGGGCATCGCGGTCAACACCATCGCCCCCGGCATGATCGACACGCCCTTCGCCGCCGGCCCGCTCGGCGATCCCAGCATCAAGCAGCGGATCGAAGGCATGACCTCCTTCAACCGGCTTGGCTCGGCAGAGGAGATCGCCGCCGCGATCGCCTGGCTGCTTTCGCCGGAAGCATCGTATGTGCACGGCGCGACACTGGTCGCCGACGGCGGCATGGTGATGTACTAAAGAGAATCCCCTCCCTCGTCTTCGGGGGAGCCACCCTTTCTTCTCCCTCCCCCGTCTTCGGGGGAGGGTTAGGGTGGGGGTGCCGCAGACTCAGTCTCTCACCACCGGTTGACCGGCAGGATGTAGAGCTGGGCGATCTGCACGTGCTCGGGCTGGTCGAGCGCGAAAAGCACGCTGCGCGCGATATCCTCGGGGTCGAGCGCGATCTTGAAACGCTCGAAATATTCCTGCTCGGCCGCCTTGTCGCCGCGATGGCGCTTCAGAATGATGTTGGTCTTGGTCAGGCCGGGCAGGATCTCGGTCACGCGGATCCCGGTCTCGGCCAGATCGCCGCGCAGGATATCGGTGAAGGCACGGACACCGGCCTTGCTGGCGGTATAGGCCGCCATGTCCGGCACCAGCCGGATCGCGCTGATCGAGCTGATATTGACGATGTCGCCGCTGTTGCGTTGCACCATCCCGGGCAGCATGGCGCGCGTGACCCGCATCAGCCCGTTCAGATTGGTGTCGATGATGCTGGACCAATCGTCGGCGGCGCCGAGGTCGAAGCGCGTGCGGCCGCCGATGTCATGGCCCGCATTGTTGACCAGGATGTCGATCGGCCCGAATCCGGGCGGAACCAGGTTGGGAAGATCGTCAACGCGGGCGCGGTCGGTGATGTCGAGTTGCAAGGCGGCGGCCTTGTCGCCGATCTCCTTCGCGAGTTCCGTTGCACCTGCGAGATCGAGGTCGGTCAACACCACGCGATGGCCCGCATCGGAAAGCGCTTTGGCGATGGCGCGGCCGATTCCGCTGGCAGCACCGGTGATCAGGGCGTTTCCGGGGGTTCGCGGCACGGGCGGTATTCCTTCGGCTGTCTGAATCTTCCAGGCGCTACGCATACAACCCGACGTCCCGCGCGTGAACGGCTGCTGCGCCTATCATAACTGATATTCAAACCCAGCGGCTTTGCCCGCCTGCGGAAATTGACGATTGTGGCGGGGGAAAAGCGCCGGCCGTTGCGAGCGTCGGCGCCGCTCGGCGCAAGCGAACAAGACCCTCCTCGTCGCGATCATGGGGCAGCGCCGGTTCGGATGGTGGGAGGCCGGGTGCGCAAGATCAGACTCACGCAGGAAGGCGTCGTGCTTGCTCTGGCCGTCGCCATGTGCGTGGTCTTCGCGATCACCCTGCCCAACTTCCTCACCAGCGGCAACCTGATCGCCCTGGTGCGCAGCGTTTCGATCCTCGGCATCCTCGGCCTCGGCATGGCGCTGGTGGTGATCGCCCGCGGCATCGACCTGGCGCTCATCGCGACCATGGTGGTCTCGGTCTCCTGGGTACTCTCGCTCACCACCAATTCCGGCTGGGAGCTCGGTCCGGCTTTGGCGCTCGGCGCCGGCTTCGTGGTGCTGATCGGGCTCGTCAACGGCATCCTGATCGCCTATGCCACCATCCCCGCGATCTTCACCACGCTCGCCATGGGCCTGGTGGTCTACGGCGTGGGGCGCGGCTGGCTGTTCCAGGTCGATGTGCAGAACACGCCACAGGATTCCGCTTTCTTCAACTTCCTCGGCCGCACCACGATCCTCGGCATGCCGATGCTGATCATCGCCTTCTTCGCCCTGGCGCTGATCACCTGGGCGGTGCTGCGCTGGACCCGTTTCGGCCGCTTCGTCTATGCGATGGGCGACAATCCCGCGGCGGCGCGCATCGTCGGCCTGCCGGTGCGGCCGATGATCGTCGCCGAGCACGTTATCACCGCGCTGATCGCCTATGCGGCGGGCCTGGTGATGGCGGCGGCCTCATCGGGGATGAGCACCCGGGTCTACAACTCCACCATGATCTATGACGTGCTGCTGGTCGTCGTGCTGGGCGGCATCGGACTCTCCGGCGGGCGCGGCGGCGTGCGCAACGTTCTGGTCGGCACGCTGCTGGTCGGCGTGCTGCTCGACGGCATGACGATCATGGACGTGCCCTACATCGAGCAGAACCTGATCAAGAGCATCATCCTGCTCTGCGCCATCGTCGTGGACAGCATCATCAACCCGCGCGACGAGCAGACGGCGCAGCAGGAGCAGGGCGACATCTGAAGACGAACACAACGACCATAAGAACCAGGAGGCGGAGGATATCATGAGGACGTTCAAGATCATCGCGGCGGCGCTCGCCGTGGCACTCGGCACATCGGTCTTCTCCGGCGCCATGGCGCAGGAACAGAAGGGGCTCGACAACAAGGCCAAGCGCGATCCCTACTATGAAAGCCTGAAGGGAAAGAAGGTCGTGTTCGTGCCGCTCGCCATGGGCTTCGACCTGACCGAAGGCTGGGCGGCGATCATGAAGCGCCAGGCCGAGGATCTCGGCTACAGCTTCGAGATCCGCGACCCGAATTGGAGCACCGACGCCGGCACCCGGGCGATCACCGCGATCATCGCCGAGAAGCCGGACCTCGCCATCATTCACAATCCAGACCTGCAATCCTATGCGCGGCTCGAGCAGCGCATGGTCAAGGAAGGCATCAAGGTGCTGCAGGTCAATCTCGAGACCACGGTGCCGACCGACTATTATGTCGGCGCCGACTGGGTGAAGGTCGGCCTGATCCAGGCCGACGCGCTGGTGAAGAAGTGCGGCAAGGGCTCCGGCACCTCCGGCAAGGTGGCGATCCTGGAAGGCCAGCCGACCGCCGCCTCGAACCTCTATGAGCTCTATGCCTACTACAAGATCTTCGCCGAGAACCCGGAGATCAAGGTGGTGGCCGACCAGGCCGCGACCTACGACCCGGCCAAGGCGCGCGCCATCACCGAGACGGTGCTGCAGCAGCATCCCGATCTCTGCGGCATCGTCGGCAACTGGGACAACCAGGATGTCGGCGCCGGTGCGGCGGTCGAGGCGGCCGGCAAGTCCGACCAGGTCTATATCGTGACCTCGGGCGGCGGCAGCCAGACCGGCTGCGACAACATCAACAAGGGCCTGCTCGATCTCATCGTCAGCTATGACGTGCCGCTGCAGGGCAATGCGCTCAACCAGGCGATCGTCGAGCTCCTGCTCTCCCCGGCCAAGGCGGGCGAGATCCAGACCACCTACTTCACGCCGCTGACCTTGCAGACCAAGGAATGGGTCGCGTCGCATAACTGCTGGACCCTGGACCAGCTGAAGTAGGCACTGGCATCGGCGTAAAGAGACCATGACTAGCGATACGCTCACGCGCATCCGGTACAGGTATCTCCCCGATCATCTGATCGGGGAGATCCTGGCCAAGCGCTGGATCGACAACGCGGTCCCGTTCCTGGCCCTGATCGTGCTGGTGGCGGTGTTCGGCACGATCTCGCCGGGCTTCCTCTCCGCGTCCAGCATCACCGATCTCGGTTTCCAGGTGGCCGAGTTCGGCCTGATCGTGCTCGGCCTCTCGATCGTGCTGATGTCGGGCGGCATCGATCTCTCGGTCGCCTCGGTCTTCACCCTGGCGGTGCTGGCCTCGCTGATCGGCACCAATGTCCAGGGCCTCTCGGTCGGCCTCACCTGCTTCGGCGTGGTGGCGATGGGTGTGGTCTGCGGCTCGATGAACGGCTACCTGATCGGCTTCCTGCGGCTCCGCGCTTTCCTCACCACCCTGGTCACGCTGATCATCTTCCGCTCGATCTATGACATCCTGTTCCTGCGGATGTCGACCGCGATCGTCGCGGGCTATTCCGATTCCGATCTCCTCTATTTCATCGGCACCGGCACGGTGCTCGGCATTCCCTTCTCGCTCTGGGTGACCGCGGTCATCGCCATCGCCTGGCACATCGTGCTCTCGCGCATGCGGCCCGGCTGGCGCCTGACCGCCGTCGGCGGCGCAAGGCGTTCGGCCTACAATGCCGGCATCAGCGTCCGGCGCACGGTGTTCTTCGCCTATGTCTGGTCGGGTGCGTTGAGTGCGCTGGCGGGCTTCCTGTTCGCGGCCCGCATCGGCAGCACCGGCGCGGATACCGGCGTCGGCCTCGAAGTCTCCGCACTCACGGCCGCCGTGCTCGGCGGCAATTCGCTGGGCGGCGGGCGCGGCTCGGTCGCCAAAGCGGCGATGGGCGCGCTCTTCGTGCTGATCCTCAGCAACAACCTCACCAACTTCGGCATCTCCGGCCCGGTCAACTCGACCATCCTCGGCGGCGTGCTGATCGCCGCGGTCTTCGTCGATATGCGCTGGCTGCGCAACCGGCACAAATGGCTGTCGAAGATGTATGTCTCGCCGGCCTATCTCCAGCTCCCGCCGCCACCCTCGGCGACAGATCCCCAATCACCCTATGCACTCAACGACCGGCTGCGCTCGGTGGAGATCATCGGTCTCGGCCAGATCGACGGACCGGAGGATGTGATCCTCGACCGCGACGACAACCTCTATTGCGGCACGCGGCACGGCGACATCGTCCGCTTCTTCGGACCCGACCACAAACGCCATGAGGTCTTCGCCCATATCGGCGGCCATCCGCTCGGCATGCAGTTCGACCGCGACGGCAACCTGCTGGTTTGCATCGGCGGCATGGGTCTCTACAAGGTCACGCCGCAGAAAGAGGTGGTGAAACTCACCGACGAGACCAACCGCAGCTTCCTCTCGGTGGTGGACGATTCGCGCCTGCGCCTTGCCGACGACCTCGACATCGCGCCGGACGGGCGCGTCTATTTCAGCGAGGCGACTGTCCGCTACGAGCAGGAGGAATGGGCGACCGACGCGCTGGAGAGCCGCGGCAACGGCCGCATCATCGTCTATGACCCGCGCAACGGCACGACCAAAACGGAGATCCACCGCCGGGTCTTCCCGAACGGCGTCTGCATGGCGAATGACGGCGTCTCCTTCTTCTTTGCCGAAAGCTGGATCGCCACCATCCAGCGCTATTATTTCGACGGGCCGAAGAAGGGCAGGATCGAGACCGTCCTCTCGAATCTTCCCGGCTATCCGGACAACATCAACCGCGCCTCGGATGGCAATTACTGGGCGGCCCTCCTCGGCATGCGCACGCCGGCCCTCGACCTCGCGCTGTCGATGCCCGCCTTCCGCCGCCGCATGGCGCGGCGCGTGGCGCCGGATCTCTGGCTCTATCCCAACATCAACACCGGCTGCGTCGTGAAATTCGACGAGCAGGGCAACATTCTCGACGCGCTCTGGGATCTCGGCGGCCAGAACCACCCGATGATAACCTCGATGCGCGAGCACAAGGGCTATCTCTACCTGGGCGGTGTGTCGAACAACCGGATCGGGCGTTACAGACTCCCCGACGCCGATCCGAACTGGACCGCCCAGGACTTCTATTGGGGCCCCGAATGATGGAAGCCCTGAAGCGGCTCTACGCCAATTTCCGCGGCTTCGACGAGCCCGGCAGCACTGTCCCGATGATGGACGGGCCGCTGAAGCCGAACAACGCGCTCGACGCGGCAAGCGTGGTGCTGCGCATGGCCGGCATCGACAATCTGACCGCGACGCCCGCCGGCCTGGTCTGCTCCGGCGGCGCGGCGCTGATGCGACTGCGTGCCGCCGGCGCCGCCCTGGAGGCCTCGGGGGTGCGCAGCTTCTCCAGCGAGATCACCTGCCTCGCTGCCGACGCGGCCGGCGCGCTGGCGATCGGCCTGGACGGGCAGGGGATCCTGGTCCAGGGCGGCCGCCATGACGGCGTCGAGATCAAGGCGGCCGGCGGCGTGCCGCTGCGCTCGCCTTCTGCGGCCTCGTTCCTCGATCCGGACACATTGGTCGTCGCAAACGGTTCCGCCGAATACAGGATGTCCGACTGGAAGCGCGACCTGATGAACCGGCGCGCGACCGGCAGCGTCTGGCGGATCGCCCTCGCCAAGAGCGGCGAAGCGACGCCGCTCGCCCGCAATCTCGCCTTTCCGTATGGCCTGGCGCTCGGCGAGAACGGCACGATCCTGGCCGCGGAATCCTGGCGTCACCGCATCGTCGCCCTGGATGCCGGCAGGTCGCGCGCCGTGTTCTCCGACCTGCCGGCCTACCCGGCCCGGATCGCACCGGCCGCGGGCGGCGGCTTCTGGCTTGCGCTCTTCGCGCCGCGCAACCAGCTGATCGAGTTCGTCCTGCGCGAGGAGGACTATCGCCGCCGCATGGTCGCGACCATCGATCCCGCCTATTGGATTGCGCCCTCGCTTTCCAGCGGCTTGAGCTTCCTGGAGCCGATCCAGGGCGGCGCGCGCAAGAAGCTCAACATGCTGAAGCCCTGGTCGCCGAGTTGGTCCTACGGCCTGGTGGTGCGCTGCGACGCGAACATGCGCCCGCTGGAAAGCTTCCACAGCCGCGCCGACGGCAGCATCCATGGCGTTACCTCGCTGGTGGAGGTGGACGGCGTCTTGCTGGCCGGCGCCAAGGGGTCGGGTGCGATCGTGCGTCTCCAGGATGGGGCCGTGCGATGACCGCGCTGCTGGAGCTCAGGAAAGCCACCAAGGATTTCCGCGGCGTCGCCGCGATCAAGGACGTGGACTTCACCCTGGAAAAGGGCGAGATCCATGCCATCCTGGGCGAGAACGGCGCCGGCAAGTCGACGCTCACCAAGGTGCTGGCCGGCGTCTATCAGCTCTCCGAAGGCGAAATGCTGTTCGACGGCAAGCCGGCGCAACTCGCTTCTCCCGCCGATGCGCTCGACCAGGGCATCGCCATGGTGTTCCAGGAGACCAACCTGGTGCCCTCGATGACGGTGGCGCAGAACATCTATCTCGGCGACGAGAAGATGTTCAACCGGCTGCGCGGGCTCTACATCCAGGCCCAGCGCTTCCTGCTGTCGCTGAACTTCTACGTCGATCCGATGGCGCTGGTCTCCTCCCTGGGCGCCGGCAAGAAGCAGATGGTGGAGATCGCCCGCGCCGTGCACCACAAGGCGCGGCTGATGATCTTCGACGAGCCGACCGCGACCTTGACCCCGGAGGAGAAGTTCCACTTCTTCAACCTGGTGCGCCGGCTGCAGCGCGACGGTGTCTCGATCATCTTCATCAGCCACGCGCTGGAAGAGGCGCTGGAGCTTTCCGACCGGATCACCGTGCTGCGCGACGGCAAGGTCTCCGCCAGCGACTTGACGCGGAATTTCACCCGCGACCGCATCATCCAGGCCATGGTCGGGCGCAGCCTGACCGACGAGCTCTACAGCGGCGGCGGAAAGGATCGCACCCCGCGACCCTATGGCGAGAAGGTGCTGAGCATCCAGAACCTCTCCATGGGCACGGTGGTCCGCAACACCTCGTTCTCGGTCTTCTCGGGGCAGATCACCGGCCTCTTTGGCCTGGTGGGATCGGGCCGCACCGAGACCATGAAGATCGTGAGCGGCGTCCTGAAGCGCGACTTCTTCCACGGCGGCACGATCAGCTTCAACGGCCAGTCGGTACGCTATCGCACACCGCGGCCTGCCGTGCGCGACGGCATCGTCTACGTGACCGAGGACCGCAAGGTCGAGGGCTTCTTCGAAACCATGTCGATCGCCGCCAATATCCAGCTCGGCACCGTCGCCAAGGGCGTCAACCCGCTGGCCGTCATCTCCATGGCCGAGGCGCGGGCGATGGCCCGGCAATGGACCGAGCGGCTGGCGATCAAGGCGATCGACCCCAATGCCCGCATCATCGAGCTGTCCGGCGGCAACCAGCAGAAAGTGGTGATCGCGAAATCGGCGGTGCAGAAGCCGAAGATGATCATCTTCGACGAGCCGACCCGCGGCGTCGATGTCGGCTCGATCGTCGAGATCCACCGCTTCATCAACGAACTCGCGGATACCGGCATGGCGGTGATCGTGATCTCGTCCTATCTCCCGGAGATCCTGGCCCTGTCCGATCGCATTCTGGTCGCTCGGCAAGGCCGCATCGTCGAGGAAATGGACAGCAAAAGCGCCACAGAGCAGCGCATCATGTACGCCGCGGTGCATTGAGGATCGGACGCGACTGGGGCGGGGTCCGCTGTCGGCGCTTAGCGGACAAGCCGCGCCCGTGAACGGCAACGTCCTCTTCGGCCCATCCAAGGAAAGCAAGAGTTTATCGATGTTCCAGTCGCGGCAAGTTCAGAGGCCTGCAAAGGCGGATCTGAGCGCCCGGGCCAGCAAGACGGCGGCCCGTTTCCGGCTGGCTTGGTCCTTGTAGCTGTCGTTGCGCATCTCGAACTCGACATAGGGAATGCCGGCGGCCTCGGCGTGGACCGGGAGGGTGTAGTCATTCTCCATGCTGACGACATAGGGCTCGTTCTCGCCGATCACGAGGCCGCCGGAATCCGCCGCGAGCAGGTCGAAGACCCGCCGGCGCATGCGGTCGTCCGGGCCGCTGATGACGCCGATATGCCAGGGCCGCAGCTTGCCGCCGGAGAGCTGGGCGGTGCAGCTGTGCATCGCGACGATGCAGAGCGGCTTCGGTCGCCGGGCGATCTCGGCGGCGATGCGGTCCTGGTAGGGGCGCATGATCAACTCGTAGCGCCGCTTGCATTCGTCGACCGTGAGATCGGCATTGCCCGGCACGAGGACGCCGTCGCTGACTTTGGCGATGCTGTCGCGCGCGGTGGGCTTGCGGTTGCTGTCGATGACCAGCCGCGAATAGGCCTGGCCGAACAGCGGCGCATCGAGTGCGTCGGCGACCGCGATCGCGATCGGCCAGATATCGACGTCCCAGGCGATATGGTCATGGAGATGCGCGGCGGAAAGGCCGAGGTCGTTGAGACCCTTGGGCACCACGTTGCCGGCGTGATCGCTGACCAGGAGGAAGGGCGATTGGCGTTCGGCGCCGTGGCTGAGCACGGGATCGGGATCGCCCGGCACGAAGCCGTTCCATTCAGGTGCCGACATGCGTGATGATCCGATCAGTAGACTTGGGCATACATCGAGAACAGGGTCTCGCGCTCGATCTCCGCGGTGAATTGCAGCTCACCGCGCTTGTGCATGAGATAGGGCATCTTCAATCCCTCGGGCATCAAGGCGGCGGGCGCCTGCTCCAACTGGTCGAGCGCGTCGCCGAGGCTGCTCGGCAGCGCTTCGATCCCATTGGCCTTCTTCTCCGCTTCCGACATCTTCGCGATGTCGATAACCGTCGCGGCCTTGGGCAGCGCCAGCTTGCCCCGCAGTCCCATCAATCCCGCGCGCACGATCGCGCCCAAAGCCAGGTGCGGCGTCGCCGCGGCATCGGCGGCGCGGTATTCGAAATTGAAGCTCTTCTCGACCTTGGCGCCGGGCTTCTCCGAGACCGGGCAGATCCGCACCAGGGCTTCCCGATCGCGGGCACCGAGGTTGGTGACCGAGGCGCTCCAGGCATTGGGCCGCAGCCGGTCATAGGAGATGCGGCTCGGCGCCGTCACCGCGCAGAGCGCGCGGCCCTGCGCCAGGATGCCGGCGACGAAGGGCGCGGCGGCGGCGGAGACGCCGTGAGGGCCATTGGCATCGTAGGAGAGCGGCTTGCCGTTCTTGTCTTCCAGGCTGAAATGGATGTGGACGCCGTTGCCGACGCCGCCGGGCCTCATGATCGGCGTGAAGGTTGCGCGCCAGCCTTTGCGCCGCGCGGCGGCGCGCACGATCTGGCGCAGCTTCACGGCGCGATCGGCCGCCTCGAGTGCCAGGGCCGGGCGCATCGTGACCTCGAACTGGCCCGGCGAATATTCCGGCAGGAAGGTATCGGGCTCCAGGCCGGCGCGGTCGATGGCGGCGAGGATCACTTCCGGCAAATCGTCGATCTGCCGGATCGCCTCCAACCCATAAGCGGAACCGAGACGCGGCTCCAGCCCAACCAGGGTGAACTCGTGCTCGAAGGCGACGCGAAGGGTGAGCCCGAAGTCGTCGGCGAGTTCCTTGATCGCCGCCTGCAGATAGGAACGCGGGCAGCAGGCCCAGGGCCGGCCGTCCATTTCCTCGACGTCGCCGAGGATGAAGCGCTCGACAGGGCTGCCGTCGCCGAAATCGATCACGCAATCGCCGGCGCGGTCCGGCCGCAGCAGCAGGTCACCGGAAGCACCCCAGGGCGTCGCCGGGATGGCGCCGAAGCAGTTGATCATAACGTTGGTCGGCGTCCAGCCGACGCCCTTGTCCCAGCGCTCGTCGAGCTCCCGCGCGGGATACCCCTTGCCGCGCACCTGGCCGGCGAAGTCGCTGTAGACCGCCATCACGAAGGCTTCTTTGTGCACCGCCGCTCACCCCTTCCGAACCGCGAATCCCCGGCGGGCATGATGCCTGAAATCATCGGCGCGGTCTGCCCTCGGAGATACGCCGATCTCGCCCTCTCTAAGCGTCAATGTCCGCTTTGGGTCAGGAGCGGACATTCTGGTCCTGAAGATCTCTGATAACCAGCGCGGTGAACTCGGAGATTATGCTTGGCCGCACTTCAGACGCCGAACCAATGCCTATGTTCAGCTGAATCCCCAGCCTGAATCCAGCGACAGTCTTCTCAATTAGAAGATTTGATATCCTCACACCACCATCGGTGAGGTCGATGTCGAAGAACAGCGATTTAGCCTCTCGAAAGATTAGCGCCGCCGGTCTAAAGCCTTCGTACTCGGGGAGACCCGTGAAATTTCCGTTCAAGTCATTCAGTGTGAGAGTTAACGACTGTGCATCCGTAATGAACTCAGCACTCTCTATACGAACGTCGTGAAGTCCGCCGAGCTTTTGCACCCAGCTGACGGGATCTTCGACAATGCTCCCGTTCTTAGGTTTCATCTGCCTTCTTTGATTGATGTCTGCTTTGGGTCAATAGCGGACCAAGCCCTACCGATAACGATCGGCAAACCGCCGGAATACTTCAATCATAGGGTCATTCAATGAAACCAAATAGCGCTCTTGTTCATCGATGAGGTCTTCAATCTTGCCGTTCATCTTCAATATCACGGCAAGAGCAATGGTGCTCATTGCACGGTAATTGTGGAGCGGGAAATGCATCCATGCAGATCGATTTGTCGGGGATAATGCCGCGAAGGCAGCGCGAGGATCGGAGAACTTCTCGTAGTACGGAAGGCCAAATCGCTTAAAGTCTTCGAATATCGACTCTGCCACGATGGGTACATCTTCGATTACTTCGATCGTCCACCGCTTCTGCGCCCCTTGCGTGAGATTCCCGATCTCGACGCCCATCGTGGATGTGTCTTTATTGGGCGCGTCTGCATGCACCAGGTTTTCCACCGCATCAAATCTGATGGCGAGTGTGGCAGTCACGTCAAAATCCGTCTCGTGATTGATGTAGGCAAGGTAGAAAGCCTGCCGCCCTCCTTCCATCTTTCGGAAGTAGGATCGGTCCCTCTTTCGAAAACCAAAGTCCTTCAACTTCACGCCGACTTCCGACGCGAGTTGCGCTCTGAGTTCCTTTAGCGTCATGCGCTCCTCGAGCCGGCTCACGTTGCGAAGGGCTGCAGACCAGCGTCTCCATGTCCGCTTTGTGTCAGAGGCGGACAAGCTCCGATCTCCGCTCAGACGTCTCGGTCGCCGGATGAAACAGCCCGGCTTCCGCCTATCTGCAATCGGAAACTAATTCTAGCATCGGGCGGGGAAATAAGCTACATTATTGTATGAGCTTTCGCTGTGCTGCGGAGCGTGGCAGGCGCACCGACACCGCTCGCTCAGCCATTTCTGCTCAACCCCAGCGGGCGACGATGCGTCGTGCCTCCGTCCCCGGCGAACGTCCCCACATGTCCACGCCCCTCACGCCGACCGAGACAATTCCCGCCGCACCCGGCTCGCACGAGTCCGTCCTGCGCCTTTTTGAAGTCGCCGCGGACATGGAATCGCTCCATGCGGCGGATGAGGGCGAAAACCTCCTCACCTTGCCCGATGCCGAGCCTGAACCCGCGCCGCTCCTCACCGCCGCGACGGAGCAAGCTGCGTCCCAGGAAATCGCGCCGCCAACCCGGACGAGACCCGGACGGCAGAGGCATGCCCGCCGCGCGGAGAACTTCGGCGCCTGCGTTGACCCCGACCATGCTTTCGTTTTCGGTCAGCATCTTGGCGCGGCGCCCACGCAGACGGGACGCAGACAGGAGACGCATTCCCACCGGCAACGGAACTGCGGCGTCCGGGTCGACCCCGACCAGATTATAGGTTGCCGTCAGCGCCGCGCCGCGCCGCCAACCCGGACTGGACCCGGAAAGAATAAGCATTCCCGCCGCGCGCAGAACTTCGGCGTCTGCGTCGACCCGGACCAAGGTATCGTTTTCTGTCAGGGTCTTGGCGCGCCGCCCACGCAGACCGGACGCAGACGGGAGCAGCATTCCCACCGGCAATGGAACTTCGCCGTCCGGGTCGACCCGGACCGGAACATCCATTGCCGTCACGGCCTCGACCCGCCGCCAACCCGGACTGGACCCGGACAGAATAAGCATTCCCGCCCGGCGCAGCGCCCGCGCTCAGAGGGCCTTGGCGCAGCGCGCGAGGATGTCGAGATAGCCTTCCGGCTCCCAGGCCGAGCGGCCGATGAACAGGCCGTCGATATGCGGGCAGGCGATCAGCTCGGCGCAGTTGCCGGGATTGACCGAGCCGCCGTAAAGGCAGGGCACGCGGCGGCCGAGCACGGATTTCGCGACGGCGATGATCTCGCGCTGGCGCGCATCGGCATAGTCGGCCGTCGCGGGAATGCCGTTCTCGCCGATCGCCCAGACCGGCTCATAGGCGAGCAGGATGGTGGCCTGGCGCTGCGCCGCGGCCAGCCGCCCGAGCGCGCCCTTGACCTCGCGCTCGAGCACTTCGTCGGCGCGGCCGCTCTCGCGGTCGGCCAGGGTCTCGCCGATGCAGATCAGCGGGATCAGGCCATGCCGCACCGCGGCTTCGACCTTGAGACCGACGGTCTCGTCGGTCTCGCCGAAATGCTCGCGTCGTTCGGAATGGCCGAGCTCGACCAGGTCGAGGTTGCAGTCCTTCAGCATCAGCGGCGAGATCTCGCCGGTCCAGGCGCCCTGGTCGGCCCAGTGCATGTTCTGCGCCCCGACCTTGACCGAGGTCGCGGCCAGGATCTCCTTCACCTGCCGCACGGCGGTGAAAGGCGGGATGACGAAACGCTGAATCCGCGGATCGCGTGCCGCATCCGCCTTCGCCAGCGCCTCGGCGAAGGCTTTCGCCTGCGCCAGGGTCTTGTTCATCTTCCAGCTGGTGCCGATCCAGGCGACAGGATCGCTCATTCGGCGGCGCCCCTGGTCGTCCCTTGGGCCGGCTCGACGCGGAGATCCTGGACGCCGCTGTCGATATGCGGCGCCCAGAAGGCGACGGATTCGGCGATCTGCGCCACCACCAGCCGGTCGGTCGGCTCGCGCTCCTTGAAGGAGAGCTCGAGGCAGATCTCGTTGTCCTTGCCGCCGCCCTCATGAAAGGCCTTGAGCAAGGGCTCCGGCTGGATGCGGCCCTTGGCGTTGTATTCGGCGATGAAGGGACGATGGCCGCTCTTGTCCATCATCGACTGCTTGATGTGGATGATCGGCGAGAAGCGCGGCACCGCGCGGGCCCAGGCGTAGGGGTCGTAGTCGTCGGGGTTCGGGCTGGTGACGTCGCCATGGTCGATGTCGGCCATCACCCACATCGGGATCGCCATCTTCGCCGCGGTCAGGCGGTCCTGCAGCTTGCGGAAGGCCTCGAGGGTCTCGCCGAACTCGCGGCCGATCGACATCGATTCCCAGAACAGATAGGTGAGGCCGGCGGCCTTGGCGTGTTCCGCGACTTCCGACCAGCAGTCGATCGCGATCTTGATCATCTCCTCGCGGCGCTTCGGGTCGTTGTAGTCGCGGTGCGTGAGGATCGCGAACTGGGTGCCGATCGCGGTGCCGCCGAGATCGGCGGTGATGTCGGCCTGGGTCTTGAACCAGTCGATGTAGTAGCGCCGCACGCCCGCATCGGGATGGCCGAAATGGTTGAGCCGGCCATAGGGCCCGGTCATGCCCGAGGTCACGCGCACCCCGGTGCGGCGCAGCGCGGCGTTCATGCGCCGGGTCAGGTCGCGGATCACTGGCACCGGCCAGGACGGGTTGATGAACTCATGGGTGAGCTGCAGGTCGCGGATCCGGATCTGCCGCGCGACGGTCTCGATCAGGTCCTCGGGCTCGGCGAAGCGGTTGACCAGCGGATTGGTATTGAGCGAAAGCGTGAAAGCCATGGCGGTACCCGAACTGTACGGCAGACCATCAACGGGTCGCATGTTTTCCAGGAAGGCGCAATCCCGGGCTATGTCACTCCTAGTGACAGGGCCGGATCCCGGGCCGTCAGTGCTTCCAGGGCGAGATCGGCGATCACCGGCAGATGGTCGGAGGCGCGGGCCGCCTCGGCATCGGTCCAGCATTGGGTGAGGGCGCCGGCCGGGCGGCAGAAGATGCGGTCGAGCTTGAAGATCGGGCGCCGGGCCGGGAAGGTGCGCAGGAAGCTCCAGGCCGGCAGCAGGTGGTCGAGCGCACGCCGCACCTCGCCGTGCCAGTCGTTGAAGTCGCCGAGCATGACCAGGCCTTCGGTCGGATCCGCGGCGCGGGCGAGGCCAACCAGCTTGCCGATCTGCCGCTTCCTTTCGCCCAAGCCGAGGCCGAGATGGGTGGCGATCGCCCGGAACGGCCCGCGCGGCGTCCGGATCACCGCGTCGATGGCGCAGCGCGGCTCGCGGCGGCCGATGCTGACGTCGTGCAGGATCACGGTTTCCAGCGGCCAGCGGCTGATCAGCACATGGCCGTAATGGCCGTCCTCGGCGACGATGGTGCGCGCCTCCGCCGCGTGGCTGCCGAGCGCCTGCTTCAGCGCCGCGAGCGGCAGGTTGGTCGGATCGCGGCCGCGCGAATCCACCTCCTGCAAGGCGACGATATCGGGCGCGTGCCGGCGCGCGAGATCGATGATCCGCCCCAGATCATAGCGGCGGTCGGCGCCGATCCCCTTGTGGATGTTCCAGGTGAGGATGCGAGCGGAGTCGGGAAGCGCCCCACCTGGCGCCCTCAGGACCGGCGCGTTCATCCGAACAGGCGCTGCAACCGGCGCACCACCAGCTGCAGGCCGAGCGAGAGCAGGATGGTGCCGACCAGCAGACCGGCAATGAAGGCGATGCCGCCCACCGTCGGATGCGCGATGATGCCGACGATGGTGCTGCCGAGCAGCGACATCACCAGGATGCCGGGTGCCAGGCCCAGTGCCGTGCCGACCGCATACTCGATCGGCGGAATCTTGAGCGCGCCCGCCGCCAGGTTCACCAATGTATAGGGCGCCGCGGGGATCAGCCGGATCGCCGTCACCGTAACGATGCCGCGGCCCTCGAAGCTCTGCTTGATGCGGTTGACGCGCGGGCCGAAGTAGCGTCGCAGGCGTCGCTGGCCCAACCACCAGCCGATCGAGTAGGTGACCAGCGCGCTCGCCATGGCACCGAGCGCGGCATAGAGCATGCCGGGCCAGACGCCGAACACCGCGGTGGTTCCGGCGATCAGGACGACGACGGGAAACGCCACCAGGCCCGAGAGCACGAAGACCACGAGCACGGCCAGCACTTCCCACGGCCCGCGGATCGCGCTGAGCATCCGCTCCCAGTTCTCGACCTGGGCGATGGCGCTGAGCGGTGTCAGAGTCCAGAGCGCCGCCAGGCCCATCAGCACCAGGGCCGCCAGCGCCAGCCAGATCCAGGGACCCTTTCGCATGCGCCCGTTGCTCTCGTTGCCTGCCAGCGTCGACAGGCCGGACAGCGACAGTGTCGGATCGATCGGCTTCTCCGGATCGGCGATGGCGGCCAGCGCTTCCGGCACGCTGTCCGGATGCTCGCCCTGCGCGATCGGTTCGAGCCGCCGCGCGGCTCCGCCGTTCAGCCGGTCGATGACCTGACGGATCGATCCGGTCTCGGCCATCGCCGCCGCGACCCGCGCCGGCTCCGTGCCGCAATGCTCGGCGATGAGCGTGTTGCGAATGGCGGCGATGGCGGACCGGCTGCGTTCGTCCTCGCCGAGGATCGTCAGGTCGAACTCGGTATCGACGCCCATCGAGCGCCGGCAGATGTTGGCCGACCCGATCCGCAGATAGGCGTCGTCGATCACCATGACCTTGGCATGGACCTTGATTTCCGCCTCGCGTTCCGTCGCGCCGTTGCTCGGCGCGAGGAACCGGACGCGGTCGCCGACTCCGCTCTCGCTGATCCGCTGCATGAAGCGGTGGCGGCCGGGGATCATGGCCGCATCCTCCACCCAGCTCGGATAGCTGTTGCTGGAGACGAGCACCGCTTCCAGATCGCGGTTGGCCTTCAGCGCGCGGATCAGCGCTTCCGCGACCGTTTCCAGGGTCAGATACTGATTCTCGATATAGATGCTGCGCTTGGCGTCGCGGATCATGCGGATGAAGAGTCGTTCGACCTCGGTCACCGCCGGCGCGCCGGCAAAGCCGGGCTCGGTCCGGGCCAGCGCAACGGCGATGTCGCGGAAGTCCGGCTCCACCATCTGCGGCCAGACCTGCTCCGGATGACGCGGCGCGAGGCGGCCGATCTTCTCGTAGGCCGCGCGGCTCCAGCGCGACCGCACGTATTCGCCGATGCATTGCGCCGCCGGACCGCTGACCATGACCTGCACGTCATGCACCGGGGAATAAGGCGCCCCGTCAAGCAGACGGCGCCGCGTGTCATGCGCTGCGTGACCACAGGCGTCCCAGCGGCCGCAGGAAAGGTCCATGCCGCCGCAGAACGCCACCGCATCGTCCACTACGATCAGCTTTTGATGATGCGAGGACCCCATCGGGATTTCGTCGTCGAGGCAGAGGTCGAGCCGGCGCGGCGTCTTCCAGCGCAGCGCCAGCGCCATCGCCGGGCGGAGCTCGCGTCCGGCCGCGTAGAGCAGCGAGAAATCCCAGAGCAGGATCCGGATCCAGAGGTTCGGCTTGCGCTTCACCAGCTCGGCCAGGAAGTCGCCGAGCCGCAGCGGATATCCGTCGGCGGCGATCTCCCGCCCGTCGGTATAGGAGAGAGACTCGAGGCGTGCGACGTCCTCTGCGCAGCCGGGAAACGGCATGCGGCGGTCGATGTCCCAACCGACGATATGGATGCTGTGCTCGGCCTTCAGCAGCACCGCACGCAGCGCATAGAAGTAGGCTTCCGCGTCGATCAGGACGGCGGCGCGCTCCGCCCGTTCCACGCGCCAGCAATCGCGCCCGGGCCGCAAGGGCTCCGGGATCCAAAAGTCGGGTGGCGCTTCCGCCGTCTCGGCTGGGTCTGGGGTTGGACAGGGTTGATGCGCGCGCACTCTTCGGTCCCGACACGTTTCTCTCTCCCTAACAACAGTCAGGTCGGAAAAAGGTGCCCTGCTTGGTGCCGGCGCCGGACATCGTATCGCAACACGAGGCCTTTACGGCTAGGCGAAGCGTCCTATAATATCCTTAGGCCATTAAGGGCAATCCGGGGGTGTGGATATGTCAGGTACCGAGATGATGGGCAGCGGCCGCTCTCGGCGGCGCAGCGAGGTCCTGACGTTTCTGTTTCTCACGGTGTTTCTGGCGCCAATTCTCGCCGTCGCCATCGTCGGCGGCTACGGCTTCGCCGTCTGGATGTACCAAATCATCGCTGGCCCCCCGGGTTCCTGAGGGGGGGTGGGCATGGGCGGGGCAACGGTCGACCGTTCGCGGCGCGCCTTCCTGTTCGGCGCGGAAGCGGAAACGCATATCGACCCGGCATTCCGGCCGCCCTGGGCTTTGCGCGACGTTTTTGCGGATCTCTGCACCGGCTGCGGTGAATGCATGCCAGCCTGCCCCGAAGGAATCGTTGCGCTGGACCGTGGCAATCGCGCCGTCGTCGACTTCCGGCGCGGCGAGGGGCTATGCAGCTTCTGCGGCGCCTGCGCCGAGATCTGCCCGGAGCCGGTCTTCGTCGCCCCCGCGGCGCGCGCCACGACGCCGCCCTGGACTCTGCGCATCAGCATCGGTGCCGACTGTCTCACCCATGACGGCGTCATGTGCCAGACCTGCAAGGACGCCTGCGGCGACGGCGCCATCCGCTTCGTCTATGCGGCCGGCCGCATTCCCGAACCGAGTGTCGATCTCGAGCGATGTACCGGCTGCGGCGGCTGCGTCGCACCCTGTCCGGCGTCCGCGATCCAGATCCATCGGATCGAGGCCGCCGATGCCTGACAGCGTCCATATCTCCAGCCTGGTGGTCCATGTGCGGCCGGACCGCTGCGCGGACTTGCGCGCCGAGATCGCCGCGCTGGTCGGGGCCGAGGTCCATGCCGGCACGGAAGAAGGCAAGCTGGTCGTCGTGCTGGAGACCGAATCCGAAGCCGAGACGATGGCGCGCATCGCCGCGATCAACGAGATGCAGGGCACGATTGCCGCGTCGCTGATCTATCACGAGATCGACGCGATTTCCGAGGAGAGTCACCATGGTTGAACTGACCCGACGCCAGATGATCAAGGCCAAGGCGGCCGCGATCGCCGCGACCGTCGCCGGCATCCCCGGCGCACAGGCCGCGAACGGCATCATTCCGGGCGACGAGGCGCGGCTCGACTGGTCGAAGGCGCCCTGCCGCTTCTGCGGCACCGGCTGCAGCGTGATGGTCGCGGTGCGGGACAACCGCGTGGTCGCGACCCACGGCGACATCCACGCCGAGGTCAACCGCGGCCTGAACTGCGTCAAGGGCTACTTCCTCTCCAAGATCATGTACGGCGCCGACCGGCTGACGCAGCCGCTGCTGCGCATGAAGGACGGCGCCTATGCCAAGGACGGCGAGTTCCAGCCGGTCACCTGGGAGCGCGCCTTCGACGAGATGGCGGCGCAGTGGAAGCGGGTGCTGAAGGAGAAGGGGCCGACCGCCGTCGGCATGTTCGGCTCCGGCCAGTGGACGATCTGGGAAGGCTATGCCGCGCTGAAGCTGATGAAGGGCGGCTTCCGCACCAACAATCTCGACCCCAACGCCCGCCACTGCATGGCCTCGGCGGTCGCCGGCTTCATGCGCACCTTCGGCATGGACGAGCCGATGGGCTGCTATGACGATATCGAAGCGGCGGACGCCTTCGTGCTCTGGGGCTCCAACATGGCGGAGATGCACCCGATCCTCTGGACCCGCATCGCCGACCGCCGGCTCTCCAACCCGCATGTCAAGGTTTGCGTGATGTCGACCTTCGAGCACCGGAGCTTCGACCTCGCCGACATCCCGATCGTGTTCACGCCGCAGACCGACCTCGCGATCCTCAACTTCATCGCCCACCACATCATCTCGACCAACCGGGTGAACAAGACCTTCGTCGATGCGCACGCCACCTTCAAGCGCGGCACGGTCGATATCGGCTATGGCTTGCGGCCGGAGCATCCGACCGAGGCCAAGGCAAAGAACGCCGCCACCGCCAACGATTCGACGCCGATGACCTTCGACGAGTTCGCCGCCTTCGTCGCCGACTATCCGGTCGAGAAGGTGGCCGAGCTTTCCGGCGTGCCGAAGGAGCGGCTGCTGGAGCTGGCCGAGCTCTATGCCGACCCGAAGGTCAAGGTGATGTCGCTCTGGACCATGGGCTTCAACCAGCACACGCGCGGCGTCTGGTGCAGCAACATGGCCTACAACATCCATCTGCTGACCGGAAAGATCGCCGAGCCGGGCAACTCGCCCTTCTCGCTGACCGGCCAGCCTTCGGCCTGCGGCACCGCGCGCGAGGTCGGCACCTTCTCGCATCGCCTGCCGGCGGACATGGTGGTCGCCAACCCGGCGCACCGGAAGCATGTCGAGGAAGTCTGGAAGGTCCCGGAGGGCACGATCCCGGAGAAGCCCGGCTATCACGCCGTGCTGCAGAACCGCATGCTGAAGGACGGCAAGCTCAACGCCTACTGGGTGCAGGTCAACAACAACATGCAGGCCGGCCCCAACATGAACGAGGAGGGCTATCCCGGCTACCGCAACCCGGCGAACTTCATCACGGTGTCCGATGCCTATCCGACGGTGACCGCGCTCGCGGCCGATCTCATCCTGCCGACCGCGATGTGGGTGGAGAAGGAAGGCGCCTACGGCAATTCCGAGCGCCGGACCCATTTCTGGCACCAACTCGTGACGGCGCCCGGCGAGGCGAAATCGGACGTCTGGCAGCTGATGGAATTCTCCAAGCGCTTCACCACCGACGAGGTCTGGACGCCGGAAACGCTGGCGGCGCACCCCGAGTTCAAGGGCAAGACCCTGTTCGAGGTGCTCTTCGCCAACGGCACGGTGGACAAGTTCCCGGTCTCGGACATCGAGAAAGGCTACGGCAACCACGAATCCGAGGCCTTCGGCTTCTATGTGCAGAAGGGCCTGTTCGAGGAATATGCCGGCTTCGGCCGGGGCCATGGCCATGATCTGGCGCCGTTCGACACCTATCACCAGGTGCGCGGGCTGCGCTGGCCGGTGGTCGACGGCAAGGAGACGCGCTGGCGTTACAGAGAGGGGCTCGACCCCTACGTCGAGGCGGGCAGCGGCGTGCAATTCTACGGCAACAAGGACAAGCGCGCGATCATCTTCGCGCTGCCCTATGAGCCGCCGGCCGAGGCGCCGGACGCCGAATACGACATGTGGCTCTCGACCGGACGCGTGCTGGAGCACTGGCATTCCGGCTCGATGACGCGGCGCGTGCCGGAGCTCAACCGCGCGGTGCCGAACGCGCTCTGCTACATGCATCCCGAGGATGCCCGGGCGAAGCAGATCCGCCGCGGCGATGAGGTGCGGGTGATTTCCCGGCGCGGCGAGATCAGGGTCCGGGTCGAGACCCGCGGCCGCAACAAGCCGCCGAGAGGCCTGGTCTTCGTGCCCTGGTTCGACGAGGGGCGCCTGATCAACAAGGTGACGCTGGATGCCACCGATCCGATCTCCAAGCAGACCGACTTCAAGAAATGCGCGGTCCGGATCGAGAAGGTGACGTCATGAGGGCGCGCGGCTTCATCCTGATCGCGGCGGCGGCCTTCGGCCTCGGCGCATCGCTGGCCTGGGCCCAGGACGCGGACGCGCCGGTCGCCGATCTCCGCGGCGACACCCCGCCGACCGAGGAGATCGCGCCGCCCCCGATCTACAAGGAGATCAACGACGACATGCGGCGGGCCCGAAACTATCCGGAGCAGCCACCGGTCATCCCGCACAACATCCGCGACTACCCGATCACCCTGAACGCCAACAAGTGCCTGACCTGCCATACCCGGGAGTTCACCGCGCAGTCCCAGGCGCCGATGATCAGCGTGACGCATTTCATGGACCGCGACGGCCAGATCCTGGCGACGGTCACGCCGCGGCGCTACTTCTGCACCCAGTGCCATGTGACGCAGGCTGAGGCGCCGGACCTGGTGAAGAACGACTTCGCGCCGATCGAGGAGATCCTGCGCATGCTGCGGCAGAAGCAGGGCAGCGGCGAGACCGCGCCGGCGCCGGCGGAGGATCAGCCATGATCGGTCGGCTGTGGCGCTGGGGCTGGCAGCTCGCTCTCGACATCTGGTTCGTGCTGCGCAAGCCGAGCGTCAACTTCAGCCTCGGCTTCCTCGTGATCGGCGGCTTCATCGCCGGCGTCGTGTTCTGGGGCGGCTTCAACACCGCGCTCGAAGTCACCAACACCGAGAAATTCTGCACCTCCTGCCACGAGATGCGGGACAACGTCTACCAGGAGCTCCAGGCCACGATCCATTTCACCAATCGCTCCGGCGTGCGCGCGACCTGTCCCGATTGCCATGTGCCGCACAAATGGACCGACAAGATCGCCCGCAAGATGCAGGCCTCGAAGGAGGTCTGGGGCAAGATCTTCGGCAGCATCAACACCCGCGAGAAGTTCCTGGATAAGCGCCGCGAGCTGGCCGAGCACGAATGGGCGCGGCTGAAGGCCAACGATTCGCTGGAATGCCGCAACTGCCACAACTTCGAATATATGGATTTCACGCGGCAGAATTCCCGTGCCGCGACCGCCCACAGCACCTATCTGGCATCCGGCGAGAAGACCTGCATCGACTGCCACAAGGGCATCGCGCATCAGCTGCCGGACATGAAGGGCGTGCCCGGCTGGGATCCCAGCGCCGCCGAGCTCTCCGATCCGGCGAATGCCAAGGTTATCGAGATTGCCCGGACTCTGCGCGCGCTGAAGACGGAGCCCTGAGCCGGAAGCGCAGGCCGGCAAGGCCGCGCGGCAGCAGCACGACGAAGCCGGCCAGGATCAGGCCCAAGCCAATGTCGCGCCAGTCGCCGAACTCGCGCATCGCCTCGTCGGAGAGCATCAGCAGCGCCGCACCGAGCAGCGGCCCCCAGACCGTGCCGATCCCGCCGACCACGATCATCGAGAGCAGGAACAGCAGCATCGAGATCGAGAATACGATCGGACCCACGGCCGCGAAGTTGACCGCGTAGAACGCCCCGGCGAGGCCGGTGAAGAAGGCCGAGAGGCCGAACAGCCAGAGCTGGTACTTGAACTTGCTGATGCCGCGCGAGACCGCGTAGCCGGGATTGTCGCGCAAGGCCTGGAAGGCGAGGCCGGCGGGACCCCGGATGATGGCGATGGCGAAAGCCGTCGCCAGCACCAGCAGACCGAGGCCGACATAGTAATGGCCGATGTAGAATTTCGACTTCAGGATCGCGCGGAAGCCGAGATCGCCGAAGCGGGTGAAGCCGCGCACGCCGCCGAACAGCGGCATGCAGCCGGATTCCGGATTGGTGAAGCAGTCGGTGTCGTTGGTGATCAGCAGGAACAATACCTGCGCCACGGCCAGCGTCAGCAACGCCACGTAAGGGCCGCGCAGCCGCAGGCAGGCAAGGCCGATCAGCACGCTGACGACCACGGTCGCCAGCGCCGCCAGCAGCATCGCCACGACCATCGGCATCTGGAAATAGTAGCCGAGCATCGCGGTCGCATAGGCACCGACCGCGAACAGCGCCATCTGCGCCAGCGAGAAGATGCCACCGATGCCCAGCACCAGGTTCCACTGGGTGACGACGATGGCCCAGATGAAGAACAGGGTGGTCTGGGTCACGACATAGCGCGTGCCGGTCAGGAACGGCAGCGCGATCGCCAGCGCGGTGAGGATGCCGCCGATCAGCAGATCGCGGCGGATGCCGGTCAAGTTCTTCACAGCCGCACCACCTGGCGGCGGCCGAACAATCCATAGGGCCGCCAGATCAGCACCACGATCACCAGCAGCAACAGCAAGGCGAAGCTGTAGCGGACGCCGAGCACATACTGGATGAGGGCTTCGAGCAGGCCGAGCACGATCGCCGTGGCCACCGTGCCGTAGACATTGCCGAGCCCGGCCACCACGCAGATGATGAAAGCCTTCAGCATCGGGTCGCCGCCCATGTTCGGCAGCAAGCCGGAAAGCGAGCTCACCATGATGCCGGAGATCGCGGCCAGCGCGCCGGAGAGCGCCAGGACCTGGGCATAGATCACGCCGACCCGGACACCCATCAGCTGCGCCGCCTCGCGGTTCTGCGCGGTGGCGCGGATCGCGCGGCCGAGGCGGGTTCGCTGCAGCAGCAACGAGAGCGCTACCATGAGGCCGATTGCCACGGCCAGGATCAGGATGTTCTGGTTCGGGATATGCACCGCGCCGATCACCTGCGCGCCGGTCAGATTCAAGGACTGCGGCTGCGGCTGCGGGCCGAAGGCGCGGAGGATCACGTTCTCGAGAATTGCGCCGATGCCGATGGTGGCGATGAAGATCTGGGTCTCGAAATTGGCCGAGCGCAGCATCGGCTGCGCCGCCGCGAGATAGATGAAGAGCCCGACCACGCCGCAGACCAGCATCGCCGCGGCGACGCCCGCCAGGGCGGGCAGGCCGAGGGCGGTCATCGCGTAGAAGCAGATATAGCCGCCGAGCGCCATCAGCGCGCCATGCGACATGTTCAGCATGTTCAGCGAGCCATAGACCAGCGCCAGGCCGATCGCTGCGACCGCATACATGGCGCCGAGGGTGAGGCCGGAGGCGAGGACCTGGACCAGCACATCCATATCTCAGGCCCCCAGATAGGTTTCGAGGATTTTCGGCCGCGCCATCAGCTCTGCGCCGGCGCCGGTCCAGGCAAACGTGCCGTTGTCGAGCAGGGCGACCTGCGCCGCCTTGTCGGCGACGCGCGCGGCGTTCTCCTCGACCAGCAGGATGGTGCGGCCGGTCTCGGTCAGTCGCCAGACCACGTCGTAGATCTGATCGATGACGATCGGCGCCAGGCCCAGCGACGGCTCGTCGAGCATCAACAGCCTGCCGCCGGCCATCAGCCCGCGGCCGATGCCGACCATGCGCCGCTCGCCGCCGGAGAGGGTGCTGGCGACCTGGCCGCGGCGCTCCTTCAGCTTCGGAAGGAGGGCGAAGACTTCGTCGAGCCGCCGCCTCATCTGCTTCGCGGCCTCGGGCAGGTAGGCACCCATCTGCAGGTTGTCGAGCACGGTCATCTCGGGAAACAGCAAGTCGCCTTGCGGCACGTGGACGATGCCCGCGGCCACGATCTCGTCCGGCCGTTTGCGCGAGATATTCTGCCCGGCGAACTGCATGCTGCCTTCGCGCAGCGGCACCAGGCCGGAGATCGTGCGCAGCAGGGTGGTCTTGCCATGGCCGTTGGGACCGATGATCGCGGTGAGGCTGCCTTCGGCGACCTCGAGCGAGATCCCGCGCAGAACCTGGTTGGCGCGGTAGCCGCAACTGATGCCGGAGAGCGAGAGCAGGGCGGTCATGCGCCGCTCTCCATCAGCGCGCTCAAGCGCTGGCTGGCGCCTTCGCCGAGATAGACGTCGATCACGGTGCGGTCCTGGACCAGGCCTTGCGGCGGGCCTTCGTAGATCTTCTCGCCGTGATGCATGATCATCACCCGCTCGGAGAGTTGCACCAGGAAGCGCATCACATGCTCGATCAGGATGATGGTGACGCCCGATGCCGCGATGCGCCGCACCGTCGCCATCATATGCTCGATCTCCTGCGGGTTGAGTCCGCCGACCGGCTCGTCCATCAGCAGCAGCTTGGGCCGCGTCGCCAAGGCGCCGGCCAGCATCAAGAGCTTCCGGTCCAGCACCGGCAACTGTCCGGCCAGCATCTGCTGGTCGCCGCGCCAGCCGACGGAATCGAGCGCGGCATCGACATGGCTCTCGGTCTCGCGGCCCATGCGCAGCCCCGGAACGATCCGGTTGTCGCGGCCGAAATAGGCGGCGACCCGGACGTTGTCGCGGACACTCAGCTTGTCGAAGCTGGCATTGAGCTGGAAGGTGCGGGCGATGCCGGCGTGGCAGATCGCCTCCGGGGCGAGCCGGGTGATGTCGCGCCCCTCGAACAAGATCCGGCCTTCGCTCGCGGGATTGAGGCCGGAGATCAGTTCGAAGAGCGTGGTCTTGCCGGCGCCGTTCGGCCCGCCGATGCCGAGAATCTCGCCGGGCCGGAGATCGAAAGAGAGATCATGGACCGCCGCCAGTGCCCCGAAATACTTGCTCAAGTTGACGCAAGAGAGCAGGGCGGCGGCGGTCATGATCCGATGAGAGCCTTTACGCCTTGATCGCCTAGGATTTGATCCACGGCGGGAGCTTGAACGCCGCGGTGTTGTAGGGCGCCGGCGCGATCAGGCCGCCGCCCTTTGTGTGATCCTGAATCTGCAGGAACTGGTGCGGCATGCCAAGCGAGGAATCGTTCACCTGGGTCGGATAGGTATAGGCCGCCTGCTCCTTCTCGATGAAACGCGTGGTGCCGGTGACGCCGCGGTGGATCATCGAGCGCATGCGCGCGGCAACCTTGCGGTTCTGCGCGTCATTGCCCGGCTCGCCGCTGCCGCCGGCCAAGGCCGCCGCGGTCGCCCAGACCATGGCGCCGTCATAGGACTGCGCGCCGGAATTGTGCCCGGCATTCTCGCCGAACTTCGCCTTGTAGCGCTTCTCGAAGGCGCTGCCGATCTCGTCCTGCAGCGCGCCGACCACGGTCGCGTAGAGCACGCCGTTGGAGGCTTCCTTGGCGATCTCGCGGAAGGCGGGGATCGAGGGGCCGTATTGCATATAGATCAGGCTCTGGGTCGGGTTCGGCACGAACTGCACCATGAACTGCGCGAGATCGGCGGGCAGGAAATGCGTGACCGCGATGACCGAGGGCGGATCCTGGCGGATCTTCGCCAGGGTCGGGCCCCATTCCGAGATCGGCACATTCACGGTCTCGAACAGGCTGATCTCCCAGCCGTAGTTCTGCGCCTGCTCCTTGATCGCGTTGGCGATGTTGGCGGCATAGACGCCGGCCGAGAGGATCACCGCCATCTTGTTGTTGGTGCGTTTGTACTGGCCGTTCGCCTCCAGGTCCTTGACGAATTTCAGGAAGCCCGGGCCGTACCAGTATTCCGCCGGATCGCCCTGGAACGAGCCGAAGTAGCGCTCGGGGTCCGATTTGATCAGGTTGTTGTGGCCGATCGTGGTGTCGTAGTGGATGTAGATGATGCCGCTGTCGGCGATCACGTCCTGGATCGCCGCGCCCGAGCCGATGTTGTAGCCGTTGAGGATCGCGTGCACCGAGTGACGGTCGATCAGGCGCTGCACCGCCTGGACGTTGGTCGCATCGCCCATCTGCTTGGTGTCTTCGAAATAGGGCTCCAGCGGCCGGCCGAGGATGCCGCCCAGCGCGTTGATCTCCTCGCAGGCCAGGGTCAGGCCGTTCTTGAACTCGACGCCGTCCGCCGCGGCGAAATCGGTCAGCGGCGCGGCCTGGCCGACCGGGATCGGGTCGCCGTCGGCGCGGGCGCCGTCGTTGAGGCCGGCGAGCACGGCACCGCCGGCGCCGAATGCCGCCGCGCCCTTGATGAAGACGCGGCGGCTGGGGATGACGTTGGGCTTGGCCAGATTGGGCTTCTTGGTCATGTTCATGGCTCCCTGTTAGGTCTCTTATTCAGGCGATCGATTGAACCAGCTTGGCGGCTTCCGAGATCACCGCCTGTTGATGCGGCTGCAGGCCCATGCCGCCCCAGTTCGCCATCAGCGGCGCCCAGGGGTCGTCGACATGGGTCTTGATGCCGGTCATCTCTTCCAGCACGGCGAGGCCGCAATAGGGAACGTAGGTCTGCGAATAGCCGCCCTCATGCGTCATCACCATGCGCCCGCCGCAGAGCGTGTCCGCCGCCTTCATCAGCATCCGCGTCATCGCGCGATAGCCTTCCGAGGTGATCATCATCCGGCCCAGGGGATCGACTCCCGATCC
This sequence comes from Dongia sp. agr-C8, assembly GCF_054658695.1. NCBI lineage: Bacteria > Pseudomonadati > Pseudomonadota > Alphaproteobacteria > Rhodospirillales > Dongiaceae > Dongia > Dongia sp. agr-C8. The sequence goes on along the minus strand of NZ_BAAGHZ010000002.1, from coordinate 591,082 downwards.
GTCGAAACCCGACGGTACCACGATCAGCTCGGGCTGGTAGCGCTGCAGCGCCGGAATCACGACCTGCTCGAAGGCCGCGAGATAGGCGCCATCGCCGGACCCGGGCGGCAGCGGGATGTTGAGGTTGAAGCCTTTGCCCTCGCCCTCGCCGGTCTCGGCCAAGCCGCCGGAATTCGCCGGGAAGAGATTGTCCTGGTGCAGCGAGATGGTGAGCACGTCGCCGCGGTCGTAGAAGGCGGCCTGGGTGCCGTTGCCGTGATGCACGTCCCAATCGACCGTGGCGACGCGGCCGAGCTTGTGCGTCGCCTTGGCGTGCAGGATGGCGATGACGGCATTGGCGAACAGGCAGAAGCCCATGCCGTATTCGCGGATCGCGTGATGTCCCGGCGGGCGAATCAGGGCATAGGCATTCTTCACCTTGCCTTCGAGCACGGCGTCGAAAGCGGCCATGGCGCCGCCGGCGGAAAGCTGGCCGATCTCGAAGCTGCCGCGGCCGAACGGGGTCAGGCTGCTGGCATCGCCGCCATTCTCGGCCGAGAGCTTCTTGATCTTCGAGATGTAGTCGCGGTCGTGGAAGCGCGCGAGTTCGTCTTCCGTGGCATAGCGCGGCTTGATCGGCGTGAGGTGATCGATCAGCCCGCTGACCTCGACCAGGTTGCGGAAGCGGCGCTTGGTCTCCGGATTCTCGGCATGTTCACCCGGCTGGATCGTGAGTCCGGGCGCGAAGACCTGCGCCCAGTTCCAGGTGTTGTGCCACATATAGAGTTCGTGCCAGACGAATCCCGTCGCCATGCCATCCCCGCCTTTTTCAAGAGCATGACGAAGGGGCCGGCAGCTGTCCCGCCCCCGACGGGTAGCCGGGTGAAAGATTGGCCCACCCGATCAGGTGAAGCGTTTGTCTCGGTGGGACCGAGCGACCCCTCACCCTAGCCCTCTCCCGCAAGGGGAGAGGGGACTCTATTGATTGCGGCACATGACGGTATCAATGACTGACGCGCGGAGCGCGGAGATAATCCCCTTCTCTCCCCCTGCGGGAGAGGGTCGGGGTGAGGGGGCGACGGGTCTCACCGACTATTGCGGCGGCGTGGCGTGGGCGCGGAAGCCGATCTCCTGCAGCCGCAGCACCGCCTGGGTGCGGTTGGCGACGCCCAATTTGCCGAAGATGTTCTTCAGATGCCACTTCACGGTATCGGGCGCCATGCCGAGGGTCTTGGCGAGGTCGCGGTTGCTGTGGCCCGCCGTCAGCAGCCGCGCGACCTCGGCCTCGCGCTGGCTGAAGCGCGGGTTGCGGCGGGAGATCGCGGCGGCGGCGGCGCGTTCGCTCTTGGCGAACACCTGCATCACGTTGTCGATGGTGCGGCCGGTCTGGGTGTCGCCCGACCAGGTCGGCATGCGGCTGCGCGCGAAAGCGAGCACGTCATGCATGCCGCTGCCCTCGTCGATCAACCCGCGGATCGCGTTTTGCGGCGCCGTCAGCGACACGGTATCGACCGCGGCCGCCAGCGCGGAGAGGGCATCGCCGGCCCGGAAGGCAGCGATTGCCGCCAAGGCCCGCACTTGGGCGAGCCGCCGCATCCGGCCGTCGCGGCGCACCCGCGCGGCGACGCGGTCGAGCAGCCGCATGGCGGCATCGGGTCGCTCCTCGGCGATCAGCACACGGGCCAGCGCAATGGCTTCGAGCTCGGTGGCGATGCTGCCGATCTCGGCATCCTCGCCGATGCCGCGCGCCCGCAAGGCCCGGCGCGCCGAGCGGGCATCGCCGCGCGCCAGCAGCAGCCGCACCCGGTCGTTGAGCGCGCTCGCGGTCAGGCGCTGATAGCGTTTCTCCAGGCCCTGGCGCTCGGCGCGTTCCAGCACGGCGATCGCCTCGTCATGCCGGCCGCGCGCGGCAGCGAGCCGCGCGATGTGCAGCTTGCAGGCCATCTCATGTACGACCAAGCCGCATTCCTCGATGATCTGGCGGTGGGTGTGCAGCAGGCGCTCCGCGGCCGCGAGTTCATTCCATTCATAGAGCAGCTCGACCTGGAAGATTGCCACCATGGCCTCGGCATAGGAGCCGGGGCCGAGCGATTCCCGCGCCAAGGTCACCGCATGCTCGAAATGCCGATGCGCCGCGCCGAGCTCGCCGGTCGATTTCTCGATCAACCCGAAGATCAGATCGCAATAGACCAGGCCGAACACCGATTGCGCCTGGGCATGGGCATCGCGCGCCTTGGTGCTGGCGGTGCGCGCCCCTTCCATGTCGCCCAGGGAGTAACAGCAGAAGGCATGGATGTTGCTGAGCGTGCCCTTGAAGAAGGGTTTGTCCTCCGGCAAGGACTTCATCCAGCTCCCGGCCAGCCGCGCCGCGGTGCGCGAGCGATCGGCGGCACTGATCACGCCGACGGTCAGCGTGCAAAGCTCGGCCCTGAGCGCATCGCGCTCCTTGGCGCTGATGCTGCCCGCGGCCGCGAGCGCCGCGATCGACTGTTTCGCCGCCTTGAGCGTGCGCGCGCCTTCCTGCGGCCGGCTCATGTGGAACTGGATCCAGACCTGGGCCAGTTGCAGCTTCGGCCGGCGCGCGATGAGATCGGCGGGCAGCAGGTTCAGCCACTGCCGGACCAGGGTGAGATGACTCTGCATGATCAGCGGCATCGCGCAGTCTTCGACCAGTGCCGCCGCGCGATCCGCGTCGCCGGCCGCCAGCGCATGCGCGACGGCTTCCGAGGTCTGGCCCTGCTCCGAGAGCCAGGCCGCGGCGCGGCGATGCAATTCCACCAGCCGTTCCGGTGCGCGCTGGCGCAGCATCGATTGCAGGAACTCGGCGAAGAGATGGTGATAGCGGAACCAGGTCCGCTCGCGGTCGAGCGGGATCAGGAACAGGTTCGCCGCCTCGATCGCATGCAGCATCGCCGCGCCGTCGCTGCGTTCGAGCACGGCATCGGCGAGCGGCGCCGAGACCCGGGAGAGGATCGAGGTCTCCAGCAAAAAGTCGAGCATCGCCGGCGACTGCCGCGCCAGCACGTCATGCGCCAGGAACTCGGCGACGTCGCGGTGGCTGCCGGAGAAATGCCGGATGAACTCGGCCCGCTCCTGGCGCTGCTCCAGCGACAGCGAGGCGAGCTGCAATCCCGCCGCCCAGCCCTCGGTGCGGTGCTGCAGGGTCACGACATCCGCCATCGGCAGGTCGAGGACCTGGGTCTGGTTCAGGAAACTCTCGGTCTCCTCCAGCGAGAAGCGGAGATGTGTGTCGTCGAGTTTGATCAGCTGGCCCTTGACCCGGATGTTGGCGAGCTGGAACGGCACCGGCCCGCGCGTCGCCACCACCAGGTGCAAACAGGCTGGCGCATAGGCGAGCAGCGATTCCAGGAAGCGGCCGATCTCCGGCGCGGAGAGGAAATGGCAGTCGTCCAGGATCAGGAACAGCGGCTGGGTGCGCGGCGTAAGATCGTTGACGATGGTGGTCAGCACGGAATCCACCGGCAGGATCGGGCTGGATTCCAGCAAGGCCGGCACCCCGCGCGCGAGATCCGGATCGGCGCGGCGCAAGGCCGCCACCAGATAGGTGAGGAAGCGGCCGATCTCGTCGTCGCCCTGGTCGAGCGCTAGCCAGCCGAAGGGTGTGCCCCGCTCGCGCAGGGTGCCGAGCCATTGGCCGAGCACGGTGCTCTTGCCGAAGCCGGCCGGGGCGGAAACCACCAGCAGCCGGGTCGAGAGCGCGCCGTCGAGCGCCTTCAACAGGCGTTCCCGATCGACCAGGCCGGTGCGCAAAACCGGCGGGCGCAGTTTCGTTTCTATGAGCACGTGACCACCCCTTGCACCCTTCTTAGCAGAAGCGGAGGAGGCACGGCCAGCAACCGCCGCGATAGCTCTGGCGGCCGCAATCGAACCTTCCGGCGCGCTGCCGCGACCAAGCCCGCGACACGCAGGTTTTGCGACTTTGGCATGCTTGCCGATGCGCCATGATTCTGACACCTTTAGCGTGTAAACGATCATTTCGGCCGGTTCGCGTGGGACCGTCCGAGCGCGGGAAGGCGTCAGCTCAGATGGCGTGGCGGGGTGGGGTTTGTGCGTTGGTGGCGCTCATCGCGCTGGCGACGCCATGGCGCGGACCGGCTCTGGCCGCCACGCCGAGTTTCGATTGCGCCGCCGCGGCGGCGCCGGTTGAGATCCTGATCTGCGGCAATGACGAACTCGCCGAGGCCGATGCCGGTCTCGCGGCGCTCTATCGTCGCCTGCAGGATCTGCTCGACGAAAAGGCGAAAGCCGATCTCTTGGCCGGGCAGCGGCAATGGCTGAAGACGCGCCTCGCGACCTGCAAGATTCCCGCGACCGGCAAGACGCCGCCGGCCGAGGCAGACAAGGCGGCGGCTTGCCTGATCGGCCAATATAAGGAGCGCACGTCGGCCCTGGCGAAACTGGAAGACGCGGCCAGTCCGACCGTGGTCCCGGTGGCAAACGCGCTGCCGACGCAGCTTGGCCTGGACCGCAAGACCCTGCCGGCGACCGGCGAGCAGCAGTCGATCCTGTCCGTCGCGCAATTCGGCCGTTACGCGATCACGGTGAAGAGCGCCCAGGGCGTCGCCCTGCAGCTGGTCGACCGCAAGGCGGGGCCGGGCGAGATCCGAGGCGTCGCCGGCGCCAGCGACGGGCGGATCGACGCCTTCCTCGACCGCGGCCTCTACAAGATTCTGCTGCACGCCAGCGAGGAAGGCTCCGGTGAGGCCGCCCTCACCCTGCATCCCTATGCTGAGCTCAACGGGTCGGATCTGCCGCGTCTCCCCGAGGTCAAGCGGATCGACACCGATCTCGCCGATTTCCAGCAGCGCTCCTACTGGCTGGAGATCAAGCAGCGCCGCCTCGTCGCGATCGAAGCGGCCGGGCGCAGCCTCACCGATATGCGGCTCTGGCGCGACGGTAACTGGCTGGTCGATGCGACGCCGAGCACGGACCAGATCGAGCCGGTATCCGGCAAGCCGCTCGCCGTCCGTCGCATCGTGACCACCCTGGAGCCTGGGCTTTATCTGCTCGCCGCCTATGGCGGGCCGGAATTGCCCTGGGCCAAGACCTCGCCGGCGCAGCCGCTGCATCTCCGCATGGGCATTCCGACCCTGGACGAAGCGGGGCGGCAGGCCTTCACCGCGAGTCCCTTCGGCATCGACCGCTTCCTGGTGCCGGCCGGCGCCAGCTATTTCCGCATGGAGTTGCCAGAGGCGGAGCCGGCGACGATCTCCGTGCAGGCCTACGACGAGCAGGCTCCCTTCGCGGCGGAAGCCGGCGTGGAGATCACCAAGAAGAGCGTGCCGCCAATCGCCGAGGTCTTCGGGTCGAGCGAGAGCCAGGGCTTCAAGCTGGTGACGATCCGGCGCGAGGCCGGCAAGCCTTATGTGCTGCAGCAGTTCAAGGCGGTCGACCGCTACTCCTTCAACGGCGACGGCGACTACTGGATCGCCACGCTGCATTCCGGCTACGGCGAGGACAATGTCGATGCGACGGCTCTCCTCACCTCATACAAGTCGGATGTCCCGGAGAGGATCATCGCCGACAACGTGCCGAAGCTGAACCGGCTGCAGCCCTTCAACCTGGGGCGCTTCAATTTCATCGAGCCGTTCACGCTCTATGTCCAGGTGACCAGCCCCGAGACCTACATCATCACCGAAAGCGGCACCGCGAAGGGCGACTATCGCTTCGAGCCGATGATCCGGCAACTGCCGGAGGACTACAAAGTTCCGGAATTCCAGCCGGCCGGCACGCCCTGGAAGCTCGATCGCGGCTATTACGTCCTGGTCGGCATGCCGAAGAATGATGCCAAGGGCATCGCCGAGCTGCGCATCTCCGCCCAGGGCGTCGCCGGCAGCGGCGGCAAGCACCCGAAGGAGACCGCCGTGCTGTTCCCGGAGCAGCGGCTCGAAAGCGGCACCAACTACTCGCTCTATCTCAACAACCAGGCCGGCGTTCAAACCGGCGTGGTGCTGCGCAAGCTGCCGATCGATCTCGCGCATGGACTGCCGCTGACGCTGAAAGCCGGGAAGGAAGTCGAGATTCCGGTGACTGTGCCTTCCGGTGGCGTGTTGCGCGCGGTCGCGGAAGACGCGAAGCCGCTCACGTTCAGCATCGACGGCGACGACGAAGTGACGGAATGGCGCGGTGACGGCGCCAAGCACGAACTGACCATCGAGAATCCGAACGACAAGGCGATGATGGCCTCGCTGCAGTTCACGCCGGAATCCCTCGCGCCGGACACGCCGTTGCCGAAGCTGGCGCCGGAGATCCTGGCGGCGGTCCCGGAATTCCCGCTGCTGGAGCCGCGCCAGACGACCTATTTCGACATCGCCAAGGGCGAGCAGCGCACCTTCGCGCTCGATATCGCCGAAGCGGGCCTGTACCGCGTGGAATCGAGCGGCCTGCTGCAGACGGAAGGCAACATGCGCACCCGCACGGTGCTCTCACTCGACCGCCAGGCCAGCAACGGCACCGGGCGCAACTTCCTGCTGCAGCAATATCTCGGCCAGGGCAGCTACCAGGTCTCGGTCGCGGCGCAGGGCGAAACGCACGGCCGCATGGGCGTCACGGCGGCGCCGACCGTGATGAAGGACGGCGGCGCGCTGTCACTGGACGTGCCCGCCCGCGACACCATCCTGGCCGGTGACGGCCTGGTCTATACCTTCAAGATCGAGGAAGCGGGACAGTACAAGCTGCAGTCGCTCGGCCTTGGGCGTACCTTCACCATGCGGCTCGAGGATCAGGACGGCTGGCCGATCATCACCCCCAACGCGCCGGCCGACCTCACCATGGACTTCAAGCCCGGCGAGTACCGCGTGGTGATCCTGCCGCAGCCGGTCGAAGCGAAGATCGTAACCTTGCTGCTGCGGATCGAAGAGCCGCAAACCATCGAAGGCCACGGGCCGCACGATCTCGTGCTGAACCGTCCTCAGGACTTCCAATGGCGCGAGCCGGAAGAGGAGGGCGCCGAACGCGTGCCCGACCAGTGGCGCTTCAAGCTGCCGGCGGCCGCGCATGTCGAGATCACGCTCAACCAGGGCATGCGCGCCGATGTCGTCGGCTCGGACGGGACGGTGCATAACGAGGTGATCGGCGGCGACAACTGGAAGGGCGAGCTGCCGGCCGACACCTACACCTTGCGCACGACTTCCTACGAGCCGAACAACCGCTTCGACTACCGGGTCGAGGTCCATGTGACCGAGCTGGTCGCCGGCCAGGACCGGATCACCAATCTGCCGGCGGACTATCCGATTTCGATCGGCAGCGATTCGGTGGTGGAGATCGGTTCCTTCGGCAGCGTGGACGTCCGGGCCTGGCTCTACGATGCCGACAACAAGCTGGTCGCCACCAACGACGACCGCCCGAACGACTGGAACTTCGCCATCGCCGGCCGCCTGCAGCCCGGCTATTACCGCCTGCATCTGGAAGCGGTGGGCTCGGCGACGGCGGAGCAGAAGGAGACATCGCCCGCTGTCGACCCGTTCACTTGGGTGGCAGCGATACGCCTGCTTTACCCCGACGAGTCCGACGAGGTTCCGCCGGACGGCATGTACCGGCTCGACACGCTCGCGCAGGAGATGCTGGCGAACGAGGAAAAGAGCATCCGGGTCGAGGGCTATGCAGCCGCCACCGAGGAGGGTGAGGGCTTGGCGCGACGCAAGTCGCTCGCCCGGGCCCTGGCGGTCCGCAGCTACTTGATGCGGGCCGGCGTCCATTCCACCCAGATTGCGGTGATCGCCCTCGGCCCCAAAGCCGGTGACGGGCCGGCCGACCGCGTCGATATCGCTGCGGAGGGGGCACAGCCCTCCATCACCGACACGATCGAGGACGGCGAGAACGACCAGATGACCTCGGGCGATGCCGAGTATTCCGAGGAGGATGCGTCTTCCGAAGACGGCGCGTCCTCGGAAGAAGGCGAGTATGCGGAGGAAGGCGAAGGAGAGGTCGAACCTGAACCCGAAGCCGGCCCCGGCCAGACCAGGATCTCGATCTATCAGCCCGAGGCCGAGACCGCGCCGGCGCTCGTCATCGGCCAGGACATGGAGCTCTCCGGGCCGAAGGTGCACCTGGTTCCTTTGACCGGCGATGCGTCCTTGAAGATCAAGCCCTACGACATGCTGGTCGTTGCCGCCGATGCGGGAGGGCCGGCGGTTGGCCTTGCGCTGGAGCAGCTGGAAGACGGCGTCTGGCATACGCTCTCCGAAAGCGTCGCGCGTTCGCCTTGGATCGCCCTGCCGCTGGGCTCGCCCAAGGGCGGCTATCGCCTACGCGCCTGGTCGGCCGATCGCAGCACCGATCCGATCCGCCTGCAGGCTCGCATCGCGACGCCGCCTGAGGAGACCGTCCAACATCTGACCGGCAAGGGCGTCGCGCTGCGGCAGGTTGAAGGGATCGAGCCGGCGCTTGGCGTCGTCCGGGTCGAGGAACTCGAGCCCGGCACCTATCGCCTCGCCGGCCCCGGCGTAGATATCGCGTCCTCGCGTGATCCGGGAGACGCTGTCAAAGCCGATCCCAATGGCATCATTTTCAGCGGCAGGAGGCTTTGGTTTGCTGCGCGCCTCGACGATGCGACATCGATCATTGCCCGACCACTGCGCTTGAGCGAGACGGCCCAGACCATCGTCGTGCCGCCCGCGGGTGGCGACATCCCCGATATTCAAGATCCCACGGTAACAGCCGAAGTACCCCATCTCTGGCTCGCCGAGTCCCGCCTCGGCCAGCCCATGATCGCGAGTTTGGATCTGGTGGGTGATTTCGCGCGCGATTCCGCGGTCGCCATTGCGCTTCAACAGGACCGCGCGCAATCCGGCCTGTATGTCGGTAATGCGGGCGATCGGACCGCCGAGCTGCCGGTCAGCATCCGGCGCTTCGATTTCAAGAAGCCGGTGCGCGAGCAGCTCGCCTGGGGGATCGCGGATCGAAGCGTGAAGCGGCGCCAGCCGGTGATGTACGCCTTGCCGGCGGGGCTGAAGCGACTCTCGTTCGCGCTGCCGCCGCAGACCGCGGTGGTCCTCGACAGAGGAACGAAGCCTCGCGCGCTCTGGTCCGGCGACGCGGCGCGCGCGGTGACTCTGGACAGCAGCACCGCGGAGATCACGATCCTCTCCGTCCTAGATGGGGATGCGCAGGTCGGCATCTCTATCACCCCGATCGGGCCCGACGATGCGATGACGGAGCCGGGCGGCGGCCGCATCTTCAAGCAGTATTTTCCGGCGGAAGGCGTGGTGCGCCTGGAAGTCCACCTCTCGGAGGGCGAGAAGAAGTCGGGCGCCAAACTGCGGCTGATGGTGGATGGCGCGGTGCGCGAGGCCGCGTTGCTGAACGAGGGCCGGGTCTTGCGCGGGAAGGAGCTCGAGGTGCTGCCGACCAATGTCGTCGAGTTCTCGGATGCCATTGTCGATATCGCCCACGGGCCCGGCCTGGTGGTCGCCTGGATCGAAGGCGGCGATCCGCTGACCTCGCTCGGCACCGCCGCCCAGGGGATCCAGGTCAAGAACACCTCGACCGTGCCGCTGGCCGGCGCGGCCCAGCAGCTCGTCTTCACGATGGCCGAGCCGAAGTTCCTGCGCCTGAAGACCACCACGCCGGTGATTGCGGAGCTCGAACCGGCGCAGCGCCTGCGCGTCTTTCCCGACGGCGCGGACTTGAACCTGCTGCTGCCGGAAGGCACCACGCCGGTGGTGCTGCGCGCGGCGGGTGAGGGGCCGCTCTCCGGTCTGGCCGAGGCGTCGCTCATGGACATCGCGCCGATCGGCGAGGGCTTGGGGCCGAAGGTGCGCCTCGCACCGGGTGAGTCCCGGCTCTATTCCTTCACGGTCAAGGACGAACGCGACATCGGCGTCGGTGTGCGCGGCGCGGTCGATGTCGCGCGCTGCCGCGTGCTCGACGCCGAGGGTAAGGTCATCGGCAACGGCGTGGTGCAGATGCTGCACTTGAAAGCCGGCACCTATCTGCTGGCGGTCGATGCGCCGGCCGAGGGCAATGCGATCGAAGTGCAGCCGGCCCTGGTCGGCGTCACGGCGCCGGACGGGAGCCCGCCCGATGAAGTGAAGCGCGTCTATCTCGAGCTTGCCGGTCTCAAACCCAAGGAACAGGAGTAGTCGTCGTGGCGCGTGCGTGGTTGAACCCCGTGCGAGGAATGGCCCTGGCCGTTCTGCTCGCCGCCCTGCCGGCCTTCCTGTCCCCGATCGCGCAAGCCGACGAGAAGATCCCGGCCGGTCCGCAGGATGTCGTGCGTCCCGAGGGTGCCATCGTGGTGCCGGAGAAGTTCCTGCGGCGCTGGGATCCTGTCACCGTCTTCTTCGATCAGGATACCGGTCCGGCCGCCGGTGGGCCGGAGGATCATCCGGAGAAGTATTTCTCGCTGGCGCCGCTGCAGCCGGGTGCCGCGACCTGGATCAACGCCCGCACCTTGCAGTTCAAGCCGGCCGAGCCCTGGCCGCCGCTGACCCGCTTCACGCTGAAGATCGGCACGCGCAGCGTCGATCTCGCGACCCTGATGTCGGCGCCGACCGCGAGCACGCCTTCCGACGGCGCCACCGGCCTCGAGCCGGTGAAGTCGATCGCGCTGACTTTGCCCGAGCCGCTCGACGTCGAGGCCTTGTCCCGGCTGATCACCATCGAGCTCAGGCCGCTGCCCGGCGTCGATGCCGAGGCATCGCGCACCCTGACCAATGCCGATTTCGAGGTGAAGACCGTCGAGCGCGCCGACCGCAACGCGCCGGCGCAATACATTGTCAACCTGCATGACCCGATCCCGGGCGGCACCCGCGCGCTGGTGCATCTGAAGCTGTCGCTGGAGAGCGGCCTCGACGGCGGCTTCCAGGATATCGCCTTCTCGACCGCGGAGCCGTTCCGGGTGACCCAGCTCGGCTGCCCCAAGCAGAGCTTCCCGATTCCGCCGTCGGGCGCCCGCTACAACCGCGAGGACGCGATCAAATGCCCGGCCGGCGATCGCAGCATCACCGTCGCCTTTTCCGCCGACCTTGCGCCGGTCGGCCCGATCGACGCGCGCAACTTTATCCGCATCTCGCCGCAGGTCGAGGGCGTTTCCTACGCCGTGGTCAACAACCTGCTTTCGGTCTCCGGCAAGTTCACCGCCGGCACGCTCTACCAGCTGCGCCTCGAGCCGGCCGCGCTCAGCGACAAGCAGGGCCGGCCGCTGCAGATGCCGGCGGCGAGCGAAGCCTATCTCTCCTTCGCCGAGCGCAAGAGCTTCCTCGACTGGCTGAGCAGCAACGGCATCGTCGAGCGCTACGGCCCGCAGATGCTGCCGCTGAAAGGCCGCGGCTTCGAGCAGGTCGACATCCGCATCCACAAGATCGATCCCCTGAACCGCACCTTCTGGCCCTTCCCGAACGAGCCGGTGACGGTGGATGAATCCGCCATCCCGCCGGCGCCGGGTGAGGAGCCGCAGCCCTACACCCAAGCCGAGCGCTTCATTTCCGCCAGCGAGCTCTCGGCGCAGATCAAGGCGCTGGGGTCGCCGAGCATCTCCGACCTCATTGACCTGCCACTCCGCAAGGGCGGCGCCGCGGCCAAGTTCGGCATCGACTTGAAGCCTTATTTCGCGCGGGTCGGCGGCGCCGATCAGCCCGGCAGCTACCTGGTCGGCATCCGGCGCATCGACCAGTCCAGCGAACGCGCCTGGGTCCGGGTGCAGCTGACCGACCTCAGCCTGTCGGCGGTCGATGAGCGCGACCGCGTGCGCTTCGTCGTCACCTCGCTCGCGACCGGCAAGCCGGTCGAGGGCGCCAAGGTCCGGATCGAAGGCCAGCGCGGCGAAAGCTGGGTCACCGCCTTCAGCGGCAAGACCGACGGCCTCGGCCAGCTCGTCTGGCAGGCGCCGGGCCAGAGCACCAATTCCGTGAACATCCGCCGCTTCGTCGTGACCAAGGACGGCGACACCCTGGTGCTCGACCCGACCCGCGGGCCGGACGCCTATGCCGATCAGAACTGGATGGCCAGCGACACCACCTGGCTGCAATGGACCCAGACCTTTCTCGACAACCGCTCCACGCCGGAAGCCGACCTGGTCCACATCTTCACCGAGCGGCCGATCTACCGGCCGGAAGAGCCGGTGCATATCAAGGGCTATCTGCGCCATTATGCCGACGGCGCGCTCGCTTTCGAGAAGCCGAAGGCGACGCTGGTCATCACCGCGCCGGACAACGCCGAATGGCGCCGGCCGGTCACCATCAACGATTCCGGCAGCTTCTACGACTTCTTCCAGGAGAAGACGGTCGCAACCGGCATCTACACCGTGCGGCTGGAGATCGAGGCCAAGGACGGCCCGAAGCTGCTCGGCATGGTCGGCTTCAAGAAAGAGGCCTATCGCCTGCCGACCTTCGAGGTGCATTTGAACGGCGCGACCAAGACACCGTCCGACGCGCCCTTCACCGTGAAGCTCGCGGCGACCTATTATGCCGGCGGCGTGGTCGCGGACCGGCCGGTGCATTGGCGCGTCACCCAGTTTCCCTATGACTGGACCGTCGCCAAGCGCGAGGGCTTCTACTATTCGACCGATTCCCGCTTCTCCGGCATCGGCGAGTTCGCCTCGACGCCGGTGCTGGAGCGGGACGGCACCACCGACGGCGAGGGTGCCGCGAGCCTCGAGCTCAACCCGGCGCTGGAGCCGACCGCGCAGCCGCGCAGCTATGTGATCGAGGCGACGGTCACCGGCGACGACGACCAGACCGTCACCAGCACCCAGGAGATCGCCGCACTGCCGCCCTTCGCCATCGGCGTGAAGGTGCCGCGCTATCTCAAGGTGGCCGGCACGGTGCCGATCGAGGTGCTGCTGCAGGGGCTGGATGACCGCCTGGTCTCCGGCAAGACCGTCAACGTGAAGCTGATGAAGCGGCGCTGGATCTCACAGCTCCAGGCCAGCGACTTCTCCGAAGGTGCGGCGAAATACGTGACCGAGACCGTGGACGAGACGGTCTCGGAACAGCCGCTGGTCAGCGGCTTCGAGCCCAGCAAGCTCGACCTGAAGCTCAGCGGCGCGGGAGTCTATATCCTCAAGGTCGAAGGCCGCGATGCGCTGGGCCGGGTGCAGAGCGTTGCGGTCGACTTCTTCGCCGACGGCGGCGAGCCTGTCACCTGGTCGCGCCCGCCGGCCCAGGTCTTCAAGGTCACGACCGAGAAGCCGGAATACAAGGGCGGCGATACCGCGGTCTTCATCCTGGAGAGCCCGTTCCAGAACGCCGAGGCCCTGGCGATCGTCGAGCAGCCGGATGCCCGCATGCGCTACGAATGGGTGCCTGTGCGCAACGGTGTCGGCCGCTACGAGTATAAGATTGACGCCACCGACATGCCGCGGCTGCCGGTGCACTTCCTGCTGATGCGCGGCCGCCTGCCGGGCGAGCTGCCGAAGCCGGATGAGCTCGATCTCGGCCGGCCGCAGACGCTCGCCGCGACCAACTGGGTGGTGGTCAAGCCGGTCAAGAACATCGTCAATGTGAAGCTCGAATACCCGGAGAAGGCTTTGCCCGGCCAGGAGATCACCATGAAGATCTCCCTCTCCGACGACACCGGCGCGCCGCTCGCCGGCGAGGTCACGCTCTGGCTGGTGGACCAGGCGATCCTCGCCCTGGCCGAGGAGCAGCGCCTCGACCCGCTGCCGGAATTCATCGTCGATCGCGGCAGCTACATGAAGCTGCGCGATACCCGGAATCTCATCATCGGCTCGCTGCCGCTGGAGGAGGAGCCGGGCGGCGACGAGGCCGAGGCGCAGCGCAAGTCGCTGTTCGACAACGTGACGGTGCGCAAGAACTTCACCCCGGTGCCGTATTTCAATCCGGCGATCATGGTCCGCGCCGATGGCAAAGCGGAGGTGAAGATCAAGCTCGCGGACTCGCTTTCCATCTTCAAGGTCCGCGCCAAGGCGGTGAACGGCACCAGCCGTTTCGGCTATGCCACCGGCAGCATCCGCGTGCGTCTCCCGGTCATGGTGCAGCCGAACTTCCCGCGCTTCGTCCGGCCCGGCGACCAGTTCAGCCTCGCCGGCCTCGGCCGCCTGATCGAAGGCGAGGGCGGTCCTGGCCGGGTCGAGCTTCGCGCCGACGGTCTCGACATCGAAGGCGAGGCCAAGCGCGGCTTCGACTGGACCGAGAAGCCGGTGCATCTCGACTTCCCGGTCACCGTGCCGACACCCGGCTACACCAGCGACGGCCAGCTCGCGCGCACCTCCGTCAATGTCACGATGGGCGTCGAGCGCAGCCGCGACCAGTCGCGCGACGCGGTCTCGATCGACCTGCCGATCCAGCCCGACCGCCGCCCGGTCGATCTGCGCGTCCTCGCGGATATCGTCGCCGGCACGCCCTTCACGGTGCCCGCGATTTCGGAGGAGATCCGCAGCGGTACGCTCAGTCGCAGCGTGCTGCTCTCGAGCCAGCCCGGCCTGCTGCGCATGGCCGCCGGCTTGGACTATCTGCAGGAGTATCCCTACGGCTGCACCGAACAGCGCATCAGCCTCGCCCGCGCCGAGCTCGCCTTGCACAAGTTCCGCGACACTCTGATGCTCGGCGGCAAGCTCGACCGGCTCGACCAGGATGTGAAAGACACCCTCGCCTCTGTCGAGAAAGCGACTTCGGAAGCCGGCATGGTCTCGTTCTGGCCGGGCTCGAAGCCCTATGTCTTCCTGACCGCCTGGTCGGTGCAGTTCCTGGTCGAGGCGCGCGACGCCGGTTTCGCCATCAACGACGCACTGCTGGAGAAGCAGCTGACCTTGCTGCGGCAGTCCTTGCGCTCCGACAACGGCAACCTGATCTCAGGCCTGGAATATTCCGAGCGGGTCTGGGCGCTGACCGCGCTGGCGCAGGCCGGCAAGGCGGACGATGCCTATGCCGCCGAGCTGGCGCGCAAGACCGAATGGATGAACCTGGAAGCGCTCGCCCAGGTGACCGAGGCGCTGGGCCGTTCGCCCTCGACCGATCCCAAGACCCTGTCGGAACTGACGGCCAAGACCTGGGCCGGCATCGTGCTGCGGCTCTACCAGGGCAAGGAGATCTATGGCGGGCTGCAGAGCAATGCCGTCGCCGGCGATCGCCTGATCATCCCATCGGAGACCCGCACGGTCGCGCAAGTCCTGCAAGCGGTGGCGACCGGCGGCGACGAGCCGAAGAAGCAGCTGCTGGTGAACGCCCTGGTGACGCTCGGCCGCGGCGATGGCTGGGGCACCACCAACGCCAATGCCGAGGCGCTGCTGGCACTGGCCAAGTTCATCGACAGCCAGCCCACCACGGCGCCGGTCCAGTCGGTCGATGTCGCGGTCGGCGATGCGGCGAGCAAGGTCGAGGTCGGCGGCGCGAACGTGATGCTGCGGCTGCCCGATCCGGGCGTCGCCAAGCTCAGCTTCACCGCGCCGGGCCCACAGCCGCTCGGCGTCATGGTCGAGGCGAAATACGTGCCGCTGGCCGATGGCAGCCAGCAAGCGCCGCACGCGGAAGGGTTCGTGGTCAGCCGCGAAGTGCACCAGGTTCAGCCCGGCGATGTCCCGGCGGTCAAGACCGCGCTCGACGCCGCCGGCAAGACCATCACTTTCAAGGTCGGCGAGATCGACGAGGACCGCGTCGAGCTGGTGAACGCGATGGACCGCAACCATGTCGCCGTCGTGATCCCGCTCGCCGCCGGCATGGAGCCGATGAACCCGGCGCTGGCGACCGCGCCGCCCGAGGCGAAGCCGACCGGCGAGACCACGCTGGCGCCGTCCTACGTCGCCTTCCTCGACGACCGCGTGGCCTATTTCTACGACACCTTGCCGAAGGGCACCTATCGCTTCGCCTTCCGCACCCGGGCGCTGATCCCCGGCAGCTTCATCCAGCCGGCGGCCACCGCCGAGATGATGTATGACGGCAGCGTCAACGGAAACTCCGCCGGCGCGAAGATCGTGATCGTCCCCGCGGATGGCCAATAGGCCGATGCGCAATAAACGGCGCATCGCTGTTGCGGGCGGCGCGGCGACCCTCGGTCTCTTCGCCTGGGGCTGGTTCAGCGCCGCGCTGGTGGCGCCGAAGCCGACGCCCATCCTGCTCGACCGCAACGGCGGCTTCATGGCGCAGATCGCGGCGCCGAACGATGCCGGCTACGGCTATTGGGAGATCGCCGCGCTGCCGCCGCGCGTGGTCGCTGCGTCCGTGGCGCTGGAAGACCGGCGCTTCTGGTGGCATCCCGGCGTCGATCCGGTCGCGGTCGCCCGTGCCCTCTGGCAGAACGTCACCACCGGCGACCGCGTCTCCGGCGCCTCCACACTCGCGATGCAGGTCGCGCGCATGCAGGACCCGGCGGCGCGCAACTATCTCAACAAGGCGCGCGAAGCCTCGGCGGCTCTCTTCATGACGCTCCGCTACGGCCGCGAGGCGGTGCTGCGGCAGTATTTGAAGCTGGCGCCCTATGGCAACGGCAGCCACGGCATCGCCCATGCCGCGCGCTTCTATTTCGACAAGCCGGTCGCCGATCTTTCCTGGGCCGAGATCGCTTTCCTCGCCGCGATTCCGCAGGCGCCGAGCCGGATGAATCCACTGCTGCTGGACGGCCGGGCCGACGCGATCGCCCGCGGCCATCGCATCCTCGACGCGCTCGCCGCCAACCGGGTGATCACCGAGACCGAGCATGCCTTGGCCACCGCGCAGCTCGACGACCTGCCGCTGCTCGACCGCCATACCCGGCCGGAGAATGCGCTGCACGCCATCCTGAACCTGCAGCGCATGATCGCGCCCGCGGATGTGAAGCCGACCGACCCGCGTCTCACCACCACCATCGCCCGCGACATCCAGCGCGACGTGGAGGCGACCACCCGGCAGTATCTCGAGCGCTGGAAGCCGTCCGGAGCCGAGCAGATCGCCGCGGTCGTGGTCAAGGTCGAGACCGGCGAGGTGCTGTCCTGGGTCGGTTCCGCCGGCTATTTCCGCAACGGCACCGGCGCGATCGATTTCGTGCAGACCCAGCGCTCGCCGGGCAGCGCGCTGAAGCCCTTCATCTATGCGCTGGCACTGGATCGCGGGGCCATAGCGCCCGAGACCAAGCTGCTCGACACCGCTTTCAGCGCCGGCATCATCGCCAATGCCGACCGCGCCTTTCTCGGCGTGATGACGCCGCGCCGCGCGCTGGCCAATTCGCGCAACGTGCCGGCCGCCAATCTCACCAAGGCGATCGGCCTCGACGAGACCTTCCTCTATCTCCGCCTGCTCGGCGTCAACCAGGCGGAGCGGCCGGCGGCCTATTACGGTCTCTCGCTCTCGGTCGGGGCCTTGCCGACGACGCTCGACAAGCTGACCCGCGCCTATCTCGCGCTGGCCGATGACGGCGTGATGCGCGACCTCATCTGGCTGCGCGGCACCAGGCGCGACGCCGGCACCCGCGTGATGTCGGTCGATGCCGCGCGGCTGGTGACGCAGTTCCTGGCCGATCCCTCGGCGCGGCTGCCGAGCTTCCCGCGCATGGGCTCGACCGAGTATCCCTTCCCGGTGGCGGTCAAGACCGGCACCTCGCAGGGCTATCGCGACGCCTGGACCATGGCCTATTCGCGCAAATACCTGGTCGGCGTCTGGATCGGGCGTTCCGATGCCGGCCCGATGCGCGACGTGACCGGGGCGGGGAGTGCGGCCGAGGTGGCGCGCGCCATCCTGCTGAAGCTCCACGGCGACGTGCCCGATGCCGCGGCCTTGGCTTTTCCGACGCCACCGGGCTATCGGCTGGATCGCGAGAAGATTCCGGAATGGACCGGGACGGCGGCGCAACCCGTCGCTGTGGTCGATCCCCAAGCCCTCGCGGAGCTGACGCCGCCGGACCGGGCCGCCGAGGTGGTGAGCGTGGTTAGCCCGCGCAACAACATGCGGGTGATCCGCAACCCGGAACTGCCGGCGGACCTCGCCAGCCTGCCCTTGAAGGCGGCTTTTCCCGCCGGCGTCTCCGAGGTCGTCTGGTATGTGGACGGCAAGCCCTTCCTGGTGGCGCGGGGCGAGACCGCCGCCCGCTGGCCGCTCCAGCCCGGGATCCACACCTTCGAAGCCAAGGTCCCGTATCGCGGCCTGAGCTCAAACCCCGTCACCATCAAGGTCGAGTAGGCCTACACTTCGGTCCCGCTTCGCCCTAAATAAGGGGGAGCAGCGGAGGACCCAACTTGCAGACTTCTCTCGTGATCCTGATCGTCGGCCTCGCCATCCTGGCGGCGCTCGTCTTCGACCTCTGGCTGGACAGCCGGCAGATCCGCTGGATCCGCGGCCATCGGGCGGGCGTGCCGGCAGCCTTCGCCGGGCGGATCACGCTGGACGAGCACCAGAAGGCGGTCGATTACGCGGTCGAAAAGCTGCAGCTGGCGCGGATCGATTCCGTCGCGGGCTCGGCGCTCACCGCCCTGCTGCTGATCGGCGGGTTGTTCGCCTTTTTCGAGCGCACGGTCACCGGCCTGGCCGGCACCGGCTACCTCGCCGGCCTGCTGCTGGCGGGGATACTGCTGCTGACCTATGCGGTGGTGGAGCTGCCGTTCTCGATCTGGCGCACCTTCAGGATCGAGCAGAAATTCGGCTTCAACCGCACCACGCCGGGTCTCTTCATCGCCGACTTGGTGAAGGGTGCCGCGGTCGGCGTCGTGCTCGGCGCGCCTTTCATCCTGGCGATCGACTTCATTTTGCGCCATGTCGGCGCATATTGGTGGCTGGCGGGCTGGGGGCTCTATATCGGCTTCAACCTCGTCATGCTGCTGATCATCCCGACCTTCGTCATGCCGCTGTTCAACAAGCTGGAGCCGATCGACGATGCCTCGCTGCGCGGCAAGATCGAGACCTTGCTCGCCCGCTGCGGCTTCCGCTCCAAGGGCCTGTTCAAGATGGACGCCAGCAAGCGTTCCGGCCACGGCAACGCCTTCTTCACCGGCTTCGGCCCCTCCAAGCGGATCGTGCTGTTCGATACCATCATCGCCAGCCTCTCGGCGGCTGAGCTCGAAGCCGTGCTCGCGCATGAGCTCGGCCATTTCAAGCTGAAGCATATCGCCAAGCGCATGCTGACCATGCTGTTGACCAGCCTGGTCGGCTTCGCGGTGATCGGCTGGCTGATCGCCCAGCCCTGGTTCACTTCGGCCTTCGGCGCCTCGGCGGCGATGCCGCTCAGCGGCCTGATCCTCGCCATGCTGGTGCTGCCGGCCTTCACCGGCTGGCTGCGCGGCTTCTCCAACTGGCGCTCGCGGGTGCACGAGTTCGAGGCCGATGCCTATGCCGCCGGCCAGACCAACGGCGCCGATCTCGCCTCGGCGCTGCTCAAGCTGCACAAGGACAATGCGGCGCCGAGCACCACCGACCCGGTCTACTCGACCTTCAAGCACTCGCACCCGCCGACCGCCGAGCGGATCGCCCGGCTGCAGACCGCCTAGCTAGCCGGCCGCCTTGGCGCGCGCGACGATGTCGGCGACAAAGCCGCTCTTGCCGCCGGTGTAGTGGTCCCAGTCGCGGACCGTTTCCGAGGCCAGCCGACGTTTCAGCCGGCCATACTCCTCCGCGGCTTCGGGACGCGCTCGCAGATAGTCGCGGAACAGCAGCCGGTTTTCATGCGTCGCCGTGCCGGGCGCGCAGAGATAGACCCGTTCGCCATACGATCCGCGGCCGGTGGTGAACACCCACATGCCATCCTTGTGCTTGTCGCCGTGGCCGGCGTAGCCGGCCGACAGCAGACGGCCGGCGCCAATCGCAATCGCCGCACTCTCCCTGAGCACGACATCGACATCGATCTTCGGTTTGGCGCAAAGACCGGGCACTGCGGTGCTGCCGACGTGGCAGATTTCCAGCACGAGGTCGCCGAGCAAGGCCTCGAGCCGGCTGCGGATCGATTCGAAAGTCGTCGGCCAGGCCGGATCGTAGTCGAGGACGACGATGGCGCGTCCCTTCACGGGCGCCTCAGACATCTTCCAGCAGCCCGCGCTGGATCGCTCCCTCCTGGTCCTCGAAGATCGCCATCGCCGTCAGCATCCGCCGGAAGCCGAGCTTGCGATAGAAATCCTCCTTGCCGGGATTGGCATAGAGGATGATCTTGCGATGCCCGGCGGAGAGTTCCGTGAGCTTCAGCACCAGCGCCTTGCCGAGGCCCTCGCCCTGGCGTTCGGGATGTACCACGACGTCGCAGAGATAGGCCGTGTCGAGCCCATCGCCGACGACCCGGCCGGCACCGATGATCCGCCCATCGTCCAGAACGAAGCATTTACGCAGGCTGTTGGCGTAGGTCTGTTTGAGTCGATCGGAGGATTTGTTGCCGAGCGGCGCGATCCGATAGAGTTCCGACAGCTCGGCCCAGTCGATGCCACCATCCTCAAACAGCCACTGCATGGCCGCTTATTCCTTCACCGCCCCCGTCATCGAAGAGACATAGTAATCGACGAAGAAGGAATAGAGAATGACCACCGGCAGGGAGCCGAACAGCGCGCCCGCCATCAGCGCGCCCCATTCATAGACGTCGCTCCGCACCAGCTCGGTCAGCACGCCGACCGGCACGGTCTTGTTCTCCGACGACTGGATGAAGGTGAGCGCGTAGATGAACTCGTTCCAGGACAGGGTGAAGGCGAAGATGCCGGCGGAGATCAGCCCCGGGACCGAGAGCGGCAGGATGATCTTCCACAGGATCTGCAGCCGGGTCGCGCCGTCGATCAGCGCGCATTCCTCGAGTTCGTAGGGGATCGAGCGGAAATAGCCCATCAGCAGCCAGGTGCAGAAGGGAATGAGGAAGGTCGGGTAGGTGAGGATCAGCGCCCATTTGCTGTCATAGAGCCCGAGCTTGAACACCATGAAGGCGAGCGGGATGAACAGGATCGAGGGCGGCACCAGATAGGCCAGGAAGATCCCCAGGCCAACCTGCCGCGAGCCCTTGAAGCGCAGCCGCTCGATCGCATAGGCGCCGAACACCGCGGCGAAGATCGAGAGGAAGGTCGCCGCCGCCGAGATGACGATCGTGTTCCAGAGCCAGGGGAGGTAGGAGGTCTCGAACAGCAGGTAGCGGATATGCTCCAGCGTCGGCTTCACCACCCAGAACGGGCTGTAATTCTCGTAGTCGGTGAGCTGTTCGTTCGGCTTCAGCGCCGTGATGGTCATCCAGTAGAACGGAAACAGCAGCACGAAGATGAAGATCGCCAGCGGCAGGTAGATCGTCACCAGACGCCGCGGCGTCTTTTCAAGATAGGTGGCGCCGCCCTCGTCGGCACGCTTCTTCTTGCCCGTGGTCTCGGTCACGGCCATCAGTCGCGCCCTCCCTGCTGCCATTTGCGCCGCTGCAGGCCGAAATAGCTGAACAGGATCGCCGAGAGCAGGAACGGCACCATGGCGATCGCGATCGCCGCGCCCTCGCCGAGATGCCCGCCCGGAATCGCGCGCTGGAAGGAGAGCGTCGCCATCAGATGCGTGGCGTTGACCGGCCCGCCGCGGGTCAGCACGTAGATCAGCTGGAAGTCGGTGAAGGTGAACAGCACCGAGAAGGTCATCACCACCGCGATGATCGGGGTGAGCATCGGCAGGGTGACATGGCGCAGCCGCTGCCAGGAGTTGGCGCCGTCCAGCATCGCCGCCTCGTAGAGCGAGGGCGGGATGGTCTGCAGCCCGGCGAGCAGCGTGATCGCGACGAAGGGAATGCCGCGCCAGACATTGGCGGCGATCACCGACGCGCGCGCCAAGGTGGGATCGCCGAGGAAGTTGATCGGCGTCTGGATGATCCCGAGCTTCATCAGCGACCAGGAGAGGATCGAAAACTGCGCGTCGTAGATCCACCAGAAGGCGATCGCGGAGAGCACGGTCGGGACCACCCAGGGCAGCAGCACGATCGCGCGGAAGAAGGCCTTGAACGGCAGCCGCTCGTTCAGGATCAGCGCCAGCCAGAGGCCGAGCGCGAATTTCAGGATCGAGGCGGCCACGGTGTAGAGCACCGTGTTGAAGACCGAGAGCCAGAAGACGGAATCCGACCAGAGATATTCATAATTCTCCAGCCCGATGAAGATGCCTTCACGGCCGATCTGGGTGTCGGTGAAGCCGAGCCAGACGCCGAGCCCCAGCGGATAGGTGAGGAACAGCAGCAGGATCGCCGCCGCCGGCAGCAGGAAGATGCCGCCGAGGACGTTGCGGTTCTCCAGCAGACGGGAGAAGCCGCCGGCCCTTGCGGGGCCGGCGGAATTTGTGGTCAAGGTCGAAGCCATATCAGCTCTTGTAATACCGCTTCGCGCGCTGCTCGGCGCGGGCGATGGCGTCTTCCGGCGAACGCTGGCCGGTGACCGCTTCTGCGAACATGTCGACCAGCACGTAATCCGCCATCACACCGGCCGAGGCTGGCCCGAGCGGACCGGCATAGCCATTGGTGCGCAGCGTCTCCGATGCCTTGGCATAGGGCGCGAAGACCGGATCGGCGGTCCAGATCTTGTTGGCCGCATAGGCCTTCAGGGTCTGGCAGCAATAGGCGCTGGAGGCCTCGATCCAGGGATCCATCTGCGGCTGCTCGAACATGTATTGCAGATAGCGCATCGCCGCCTTCGGATACTTCGTATACTTGAAGATGACCGCCGAGGTGACCTGGTAGAGCTCGGCGGCCTGGCCGCTCGGGCCGATCGGGAAATTGGTCGAACCGATGTCGGCCGCGATCTCGGCCAGGGCCGGGTCCTTCTTCGCCGCGTAGTAGACCGAGACGCCGTTGGCGATCAGCGAGACCTGGTTCGCCAGGAAGGCGCGGTTGTTGTTGACGTCGAGCCAGCTTTCCGTGCCCGGCACGAAGTTCTTGTAGAGCTCGCTCGCGTACTTGACGGCTTCCAGCGTCTCCGGGCTGTTGATCGTGACGTTGCCCTGCTCGTCGACCATCTTGCCGCCATGGCTCCACAGCAGCCAATGGGCGTAGTTGTTGCCGTCTCCGACGCCATGGCCGTGGGTGAAGCCTGCGCCGAGCCCGTTTTTCTTCAAGCCCTGCACCAGTTTCAGGAAGCCGGCGGTGTCCTTCGGGAATTCGTCGAAGCCGGCAGCCTTCATCATGCTCTTGCGATACACGACCGCGTTGCCGATGGTGGCCAGCGGCAGGCCGACGAACTTGCCGTCGCGGGTCGCATAGGACTTCGGCCCGTCATACCAGCCGCCGTATTTGCCGCCGAGATAGTCGGCGAGTTCGGTCACGTCCAGCAGCTTGTCGGGATACTGGTGCGGGTCGTCGAACCAGACCCACATGATGTCCGGGCCGGAGCCGACATTGGCGGCGACCGCGGCCTTCGGGCGGATGTCCTCCCAGCTCTCCTTGTCGATGCGGACCTGGATGCCGGTTTCCTTGGAGAATTTTTCGGTGTTGGCCAGCCACTGCTTCTCGTCGCCCTCGACGAAGGGCGACCAGCGCGTCACGCGAAGCGTGGCGCCTTCTTCCGGCGTGATCTTCATGTCCTGCGCCGAGGCCGGGTTTCCGCCGAGCAGCCTGGCACCGACTGCGCCGGCGGCAAGGCCCGCCGTGCCGTGCATCAGCTGCCGCCGCGTGAGTCTGAACTTCGTCATGACGTTTCCTCCGTGTGGTTTGTTCTTGGGACGGCTCGAGAGGGAGCACGCGTTCCCGCGCGCAAGCGGATGGCCGACGAAGCTCCTCCCGAAATTCGTAATCCTGGCTGGCGGTCTCTTCGACGGACCTTCGAGCAAGCAATCAGTTGGGCCGGCTTCTGTTCCGCTTGCCCCGGCACCTTGCTGAAAGCGCTGTCATTCTAACCGGTATCCGTTGACTGGGATCAAGTCCTAAAAGCTGCGCTACGCCGAAACCAATTCCGACTTTGGTCGAACTTGAAATGTCGGATCAAAGGGTTATCCGCGATCGAGTCGGCGGGCGAGTTCGTCGAGGATCGGCACCTGGCCCGGCTGGATCTGCTTCCGCGCCAGCGCCAGGGGAAACCAGGCGGCCCGATCGACCTCCGGAAAGGCCTGCTTTTTCCCCGATTTGGGCGGCCATTCCATCTCAAACAGGTTGCTGGTGACCCGCTCGACGTCGAGGTCCTGCTCGACGGCGAAGGCGTGGATCACCTTGCGGCTCGGCTGCTTCAACGGGGTGAGCGCGAGCGCTTCGGCTTCGACGCGGGCGCCGATCTCTTCGGCGAACTCGCGGCGCGCGGCGGCGAGCGGCGCCTCGTCCTCCGCGAACTCGCCCTTGGGGATCGACCAGGCGCCCAGATCCTTCTTGGCCCAGAACGGCCCGCCGGGATGGGCGAGCAGAACCTCCAGCCCCTGGTCTCCCCGGCGATAGAGCAGCAATCCGGCGCTTTGCTTCGGCATGGACTTGCCATTAAGGATTAAGGCAGCCGGGCAAGACCGGACTCACCGTTTCGTCACCGCCCGCGGGGGAAATTTGCGCCATAATAACGGCCAAGTCCGCCGCGATCTCGGCGTTCCTCAGGAGTGAAGCGCATGTTCCGGGTCTCCTCTGTCCGCGCGGCTGCGGTTGCCGCCGCCTTCGCCTTGTCAGGCTCCCATTCCGCCGCCCAGGCGCAGGATTCCACTTTGCAGGATGCACAGAAACAGGCCGTCGAGGGCATCGGCAAGCTGCTCGAGGCGTTGCAGATGTTCGTGAAGTCGGTGCCGCAATACGCGGCGCCCGAAGTGCTGCCGAACGGCGACATCATCATCCGCCGCATTCCTCAGAAGCAGGAGCCGGCGCCGGAAAAGCCGAAGACCGACGACGACGGCACCAGCAGCACCTGATCAGGCCGGCGCAGTCGCCGTCCGGCGCTGTTGGGTCGCCGCCGCGTAGATCGCGACCGCAATCACGTTCGGTAGCCAGGCGGTGTAGGCGAGCCAGGGCGACATCGCCGCATAGCTCTCATAGCCGAGCGCAAAGCCGATCGGGATTTGCAGGCGCAGGGTCACGGCGGCGAAAGTCATCGCATAGCTGAACCGCATCAGCAGGCGATGCAGTGGAAAGCGCCGCTGGACGGCCGCGCGCCACGCCGCGAGCGTCACGCCGATCCACAGCACCGCGAGCAGCCCGAAGCCGAAGCCGGCGACCGGGCCGCCGGTCGCCTCGAACGCGGTCGCGAGCCCGCCCGCCCCGGCGATGACGCAGGCGGCGACGTAGACCCGGCCCGACCCGCGATGCAGCTGCGGATATCGGCTGCGGAGGCGCGGCATGAACTGGAACGGGCCGAGCAGCAGCGCCACCGGCGCCACCAGCATGTGGATCAGCGTCCGCAGCGGGAACTGCTCGATCAAGCCCCGGATGTCGGGATCGATTCCGGGCCAGCCGCCGAACGGCGCGGCGGCGAAGCGCAACGAGAACAGCGCGACGCCGGCGGCAAGCAGTGCCATCGCGGCCATGCCGATGCGGGAAACGTGCTGGCCCATGGCCATCCTCCGGGCTACGATCTGAACACTGTCAAGCAGGATAGGGGTTGATTTGAACACTGTCAAGATTGCGCGCGGCAAGCGGCCGGCGCGGCGCGGCTACCATCACGGCGATCTGCGGGCGGCGCTCATTGCCGCCGCGGAGCAGCTGGTGGTCGAGCGCGGGGTGGACGGCTTCACCTTGCGCGAGGCGGCGCGGCGCGCCGGCGTCTCCCCGGCGGCGCCGGCGCATCATTTCAACGACATGCGCGGCCTGCTGACGGCGGTGGCGCAGCTCGGCTTTCGCGATTTCGCCGATGCATTGGAGGCAGCGGATCGGCGCGGCGGCGCGGATCCGCTGCTTCGCCTGCGCGAGCAGGGCGCCGCCTATGTCGCCTTCGCTCTGCATTTCCCGGGGCGGTTCCTGCTCATGTTCCGGCACGACAAGCACGACAAGGACAACGCGGAATTCGTCGCCGAGGCGCGGCGCGCTTACCGGGTCTTGGAAGACGCGGTGCGGGCCGCCACCGGCACGGCGTCCCATGCTCCGCTGAGCGCGGAGG
The DNA here is from genome assembly GCF_054658695.1 of Dongia sp. agr-C8. Lineage (NCBI taxonomy): Bacteria > Pseudomonadati > Pseudomonadota > Alphaproteobacteria > Rhodospirillales > Dongiaceae > Dongia > Dongia sp. agr-C8. The sequence goes on along the minus strand of NZ_BAAGHZ010000002.1, from coordinate 565,245 downwards.
GACAGGGCTTTCTGCTGGCCACCTGGTCGATCGTGCATGGCTTCGCCCATCTCGCACTCGGCGGCGAGCTCGGGCCGGCGCCGGAGACGAAAAAGGGCAGAAGCGCGATACTCGAAACGCTTTTGCCTGCTATGCTGCAGCATCTGCCGCGATTGCCATAAGAAGAAATGACGTCAGCACCCGACCGTAAATCCCTCAACGCCTTCTGCGAACATGTCGACATCCGGATCCCGGGCAAACCCGGCGGGCCGCTTGCCGGTCTCGGTTTCGCGGCCAAGGATATCTTCGACGTCGCGGGCCACACATGTTGCTGCGGCAATCCGGACTGGCTCAGCAGTCACGCGCCCGCGACCCGTACCGCGCCGGTCATCACGCGCCTGGTCGAGGCGGGCGCCACCATGGTCGGCAAGACCATCACCGACGAGCTCGCCTACAGCCTGAACGGCCAGAACTTCCATTACGGCACGCCGCGCAACGGCGGCGCGCCGGATCGCATTCCCGGCGGCTCCTCCTCGGGCTCGGTCTCGGCGGTGGCGAACGGCGCGGCGGATTTCGCGCTGGGCAGCGATACCGGCGGCTCGGTGCGCATACCGGCCTGTCTCAACGGCATCTGCGGCATCCGCCCGACTCATGGCGCCACCGATCTCAGCGGGGTGATGCCGCTGGCGCCGAGCTTCGACACCGTCGGCTGGTTCGCCCGCGACGCGGCGCTGCTGGCCAAGGTCGGCGACGTGCTGCTGCCCGAAGACCGTGTCCAGGATCAGCTCGGCCGCGCCGTCCTCATCCCGACCGATGCCTGGGCGCTCGCGGATCCGGAGGTGCGCGCGGTCCTGTGGGCGGCGCTCGACCGCCTGGTCTTGCCGCCGCGGCAGGAGATCGACCTGGCCGGGCCGACCGGCGGGCTCGACGTCTGGCGGACTACCTTCCGCACCATTCAGATGCGCGAGATCTGGGGACAGCACGGCGCCTGGATCGAAAGCCGCAAACCCGTCTTCGGCCCGGAGATCGCCGAACGCTTCGCCCTCGCCAAGGAAACCGCCGCCAAGCCCGATCAGGGCGAGGTGAAGCTGCGCGAGGAGATCCGTTCGCTGCTGGATGAATACCTGGCCGACGGCGCGGTGATGGTGATCCCGACCGCCGCCGACATCGCGCCCCTGAAGACCCAATCCGCCGCGGAATCACTCCGCTTCCGCGACCGTACCCTGAGCTTGACCGCGCTCTCGAACCTGACCGGCGTCCCGCAGGTGCAGGTTCCCGCTGGCCGTGTGCACGGCGCGCCGGTCGGGCTCTCCTTCATCGCCGCGCGCGGCAGTGACCGCGCGCTGCTGAAATTCGCGGCTCTAGCTGTCGTATGACAAGATCGTGCTGAACGGGATGTCGAGCCGCGCCCTTCCCGCGAGGAAGGTGAGCTCGATGATCGACGCGGCACCGACGACATCGCCGCCGACCTGGCGCAGCAGCTGGATCGCCGCCGCCATGGTGCCGCCGGTCGCCAGCAGGTCGTCCAGCACCACGACGCGCTCGCCCGGCTCGATCGCGTCGGCCTGCACCTCGACCACGTCCTGGCCGTATTCGAGGTCGTAGTGGTGGCGGATGACCTCGCCCGGCAGCTTGCCGCGCTTCCGCACCATCACGAAGCCGATGCCGAGCAGATAGGAGAGGGGGGCTGCAACCAGGAAGCCGCGGCTCTCGATCCCGACCAGCTTATGCGGCTTCAGGGGCTCGATCGCGGTCTTCAGGCGATCCACCGTCTCGCGCCAGGCCTCGGGATTAATCAGCAGCGTGGAGATGTCGTAGAACAGGATGCCCGGTTTCGGGAAATCCGGGACGTGCCGGACATGCGCCTTCAGGTCGAATTCTGGCTTCATCGCGAAATCCCGGTCAGGAGAATAGGCCCGGTGGAAATGCGCCGGGCGCAGGCTGTATAAGCCATTTGTCGGTGTTGTCAAAGCTCGCGGGAGGGTACGGGAACGGCATGGCGAAGGCCCAGAAGATCGACAAGATGGACCTCAAGATCCTGTCTGTGCTGCAGACCGATGGGCGGATGAGCAACACCGAGCTCGCGGCCAAGGTCGGGCTCTCGGCCAGCCCCTGCCATGCCCGGCAGCGCGATCTCGAGAAGCAGAAGGTGATCCGCGGCTACCGCGCCGACATCGACATGGCCCGGCTCACCGACTATGTCGAGATCCTGAGCTTCGTCACCCTGCACAAGCATGGCCGCGCGCAGCAGGGCGCCTTCGAGACCCTGATCCAGGAAACCCCGCAAGCGATCGCCTGCTACCAGATCTCCGGCAATTTCGACTACATCGTCCACTTCATCTGCCGCTCGGTGGGCGACTATGTCTCGCTGCACCACGACCTGATCGAGCAGGAGCCGAACATCGCCTCGGTCACCACCAACGTCATCATGGCCGAGACCAAGAAGTTCGCCGGCTACCCGGTGAAGGAACTGGTGGAGCCGGCGCCGCCGAAGGAGTGAGCGCACGCCACGCGCCGCCGTGACTCGCACCCCCACCCCGACCCTCCCCCGAATCGGGGAGGGAGAAGAGTCCCCGCCCCCGAAGCGGGGCGGGCCAGGGCGGGGGTAAGAATCACCGAAAAGCTGGAGCGCCCCAAAAACCCCCACCAGAAGAATCTTCCGGTTTCCGCCCTTAACCTTGGTAAATCTCCTGGCCGGGGCGGCAAAATCGGCAGCAACTCTTTGGCCTTCCACACTATTTTAACCCCCAGATCAGATGATGATCGCCGCTTCGGACGGTGGAAACACCGCTCCCGGGCGGCGTTTCTCTTTTAGAGCCCGAAACCGAACCTCCAACGTCACGAAGTGGAAAAATAACGAGAGATGAAGAACAACCTCGCCAAGGTCGCCCGCAGCCGGACCACCAACGCCCCGGCGGTGGCCAATTCGAACCTGAAGCTGGCGGTCGCCGCCGCTGCAGAAGCCCTGGCGCCGGATCATTCCCGGATCATCTCTTATCTCGAGGCCAACAAGCCCGCGACGCCCTGCCTGGTGGTCGATCTCTCGATCGTCGCCGGCAAGTACGGTGATCTGCGCGCGGCGCTCCCGGCCGCGGAAATCTTCTACGCCGTGAAGGCGAACCCGGCGCCGGAGATCCTCGGCCGCCTGGTCGCGCTCGGCTCTTCCTTCGACACCGCGTCCGCCGGCGAGATCCGCCAGGTGCTGGCCGCCGGCGCCAAGCCGGCGCAGATCAGCTTCGGCAACACCATCAAGAAGCCGGCCGACATCGCCTTCGCGCATGCCGCGGGCGTCGATCTCTTCGCCTTCGATTCCGCGGCCGAGCTCGTCAAGATCGCCCAGCACGCGCCGGGCGCCCGCGTCTTCTGCCGCATCCTGGTGGAAGGCGAGGGCGCGCTCTGGCCCTTGAACCGGAAGTTCGGCTGCGCCCCGGAAATGGCCGCCGACCTGCTGGTCTCGGCGGCGGCGCAGGGGCTGGAGCCGGTCGGCGTCTCCTTCCATGTCGGCTCGCAGCAGCTCGACCCGACGCAATGGGGCGCGGCGATCGCGAACGCGAAGTGGGTGTTCGACCGTGCCGCCGCGCAGGGCGTCACCTTGAGCCTGATCGATCTCGGCGGCGGCTTCCCGGCGACCTACGGTCCGGGCGTGCCGACCGTCGCCGCCTATGGCGCCGCGATCCGGCGCGCGCTCAAGGCGAGCTTCGGCGCGAAGCAGCCGGAGATCATCATCGAGCCCGGTCGCTACATGGTCGGCGATGCCGGCGTGCTCGAGACCGAAGTCGTTCTCGTCTCGCAGAAGTCCTATGAAGATGACCGCCGCTGGGTCTATCTCGACGTCGGCCGCTTCGGCGGTCTGGCGGAAGTGGAGGGCGAGGCGATCCGCTATCGCATCCGTCCGGTCGCCGAGAGCAACGCCCCGGAAGCCCCGGTCGTGCTGGCCGGCCCGACCTGCGATTCCGCGGACATCCTCTACGACAAGGCCGGCTACACCCTGCCGTCCGATCTTGCGAGCGGCGCCCGGCTCCGGCTCTATTCGACCGGCGCCTACACGACCACCTATTCCGCGGTCAATTTCAACGGCTTCGACCCGCTCCGGGCGATTTACATCTAAGGTTTTCGGAACGGCCGCGCCGGCTCCAGGTTTAGACCTGGGGCTGGTCGCGGCCGTCTTCGCCGTGCCATAGTCTTGGCCCTGATTTGCGACAGTACGGGCATCCCGATGCGGCGCCGAAAATTCCGGATCCTGGCGGCTTTGAGCCTCGCGTTTGCGCTCGACGCGCATGTCGCGCAAGCCGGCGCGCAGCGTCCGATCATCGGCCAGTGGTGCGGCGTGGACGATTACGTGATCAACGTCGCCGCCGACGACATCTTCTTCCATCCGCGCCGGGGCTTCTACTCGCCGCCCGCGATCAACGTCAGCGTCGGCCAGGACCGTGCCAGCTACAGCCAGCGCTATGAGTCGATGCAGGTGACGGTGAGCTGCACCCTGGTGATCACCGGCATGCAGGCGGCGACCGAGACCTGCGACAATCCGGAAGAGAGTTTCTATCCCAAGCAGGGCGAGACGGCGGAGCTGTATCGCTGCATGCCGAAGCCGGAACCGAGCGTCTGAACGCCATCGGAATTTGACATGACCGATGCGGGATGGGTGAAGGCAGGACCCGGGAGCAATGGCCAGGCTTGGCAGTTCGGCGGGGCCTGGACGCTCAGCCATGCCAATGCGCTCGATCAAGCCACGACCGCGCTCCGGCCCGCTTCCGGTGCCGTCACCCTCGACCTCTCCGCGATCGATGCGATGGACACCGCCGGCGCCTGGCTGATCATGCGCACCGCGGAGCGCGCGGGCGCGGGCGGCGCCCAGGTCCAGTGGATCCAGCCGCCGGAGGCGCTGCTGCCGCTGTTTCAGCGCGTGCTCGATGCGGGACCCGAGACCTCCGAGCGGCCGAAGCAGCGCGTCTTCTTTCTCGACTGGCTGGTCGACCTCGGCGCCGCGACCGAAGCCGTGCTGAAGGAATCGCTCGACCTGCTGGCCTTCTTCGGCGCGCTGGTCGAGACCCTGGGGCGGATCATCGTCAACCCGCGGCGCCTGCGCTGGGTCTCGGTGGTCTCGCATATCGAGCGCACCGGCTTGAACGCGCTTCCCATCATCGGCCTGATCTCCTTCCTGGTCGGCGTCGTGCTCGCCTTCCAGGGCGCGGACCAGCTGAGCCGCTTCGGCGCCCAGATCTACACCATCAACATGGTCGGCATCATGGTGCTGCGCGAGATGGGCGTGCTGCTGACCGCGATCGTCGTCGCGGGCCGGTCGGGCTCCGCCTTCACCGCCGAGATCGGCGCCATGCAGGTGAACGAGGAAGTGGATGCGCTGCGCGTCACCGGCCTGGATCCCATGGAGGTCCTGGTGGTGCCGCGGGTGCTGGCGCTGATGATCTCGCTGCCGCTGCTGACTTTCTTCGCCGACATCATGGGCCTGCTCGGCGGCGGGCTGATCAGCATCGGCCTGCTCGACACCACCTTCGCCGGCTATTGGGCGCGGCTGAACAACGCCGTCATCCTCAATACCTATCTCGTCGGCATCATCAAGGCTCCGGTGTTTGCCATGATGATCGCGCTGGTCGGTTGTTTCGAAGGCCTGCGTGTCTCTGGTTCGGCGGAAAGCGTCGGCCGCCTGACCACCCGCTCGGTGGTCGAAGGCATCTTCCTGGTCATCATCTTCGACGCCTTCTTTTCCGTCCTCTTCTCCTACATTGGATTTTGAGCCATGGCGGACTGGAACGAACCCCTGATCGCCCCGCCGATCATATCGCTCCGAGGCATCGTCAACCGCTTCGGCAAGCAGGTGGTCCATAATGGGGTCGATCTCGACGTGCAGCGCGGCGAGGTGCTCGGCATCGTCGGCGGCTCGGGCAGCGGCAAGTCGGTGCTGCTGCGGACCATCATCGGCCTGAACCGTCCGGCAGAGGGCTCGATCGAGGTCCTCGGCAAGTCAATGCTGGAAATGAACGAGCGCGAGCGGCGCGAGATCGAGGAACGCTGGGGCGTGCTGTTCCAGAACGGCGCGCTGTTCAGCTCGCTGACCGTGACCGAGAACATCGAGGCGCCGCTCAAAGAGCACACCCACCTGCCGCCCGAACTCCGCCGCGAGATCGCCGAGTTGAAGATCCGCCTGGTCGGCCTCGCGCCCGAGGCCGGCGCCAAGTACCCGTCCGAGTTATCCGGCGGCATGAAGAAGCGGGCGGGCCTGGCGCGCGCCTTGGCGCTCGACCCCGAGATCCTGTTTCTCGACGAACCGACCGCCGGCCTCGACCCGATCGGCGCCGCCGAGTTCGACGAACTCATCCAGAGCCTGCAGCGCAGCCTGGGCCTGACGGTGGTGATGATCACCCATGATCTGGACAGCTTGGCGGCGATCTGCGACCGTATCGCGGTGCTGGTGGACAAGAAGATCAAGGTCGGCACTTTGGCGGAATTGCAGCGCGACAATCACCCGTGGATCAAGTCCTACTTCCACGGACCACGGGCACGCGCCGCCGGAATCGGCGCCGCGCCGCAACCGCAACCGGCCAGCTGAGCGAAAGAGCGATGGAGACCAGAGCCAGACACCTTGCCGTGGGCGCCTTCGTCATGGTGCTCGTCATCTGTGGCGGCCTGTTCGCGGTCTGGGTCGCGAAGTTCAGCGGCCAGGTGACCTTCGTACCCTATTACACGCGCTTCAGCGGCTCGGTCTCGCAGATGCGAGTCGACACCACTGTGCTGTTCGGCGGCATTCCGGTCGGCCGCGTCACCGACGTGCGGATCGACTCGGAGAATTCCGAGCTGGCCCGGGTCGATTTCGTGGTGCGCGACCACACGCCGATCCGCACCGACTCCCAGGCCACCATCGAGATCCAGAGCATCGCCGGCGGCGTCGGCCTGCAGATCAGCCGCGGCAGCAGCAATGCCGACCTCCTGGCGCCGGGGAAGGAAGTGAAAGGCGGCGTCTCGCCGCTGGAACGCCTGGTGTCGCAGGCGCCGAACCTGCTCGCCAAGCTGACGACGATCGCCGAAAACCTCAACAAGATGCTGAGCGACGAGAACCGCGTGGCGCTGACCCAGACCCTCGGCAATCTGCGCGATCTCTCGGTCAACCTCAACAGCCACCAGGACCAGATCAACACCCTGCTCGATACCGGCAACACCGCGGTCGCTAATTTCGCCGAAGCGGGCGTCTCGCTGCGCCAGCTCGCCGACCAGCTCAACAAGAGCGCCGGCGCCGTGACCGGCGATGCCAAGCAGGCCATCCAGAGCTTCGACCAGATGTCCAAGGCCTTCAAGCAGACCGCCGATCAGCTGAACGGCCTGGTGGCCGACAACCGCGGGCCGCTGAAGCAGTTCACCGGCAGTGCGCTCTACGAGGCGACCGACCTGATCGCCCAGCTCCGCGAACTCGCCGGCTCGATGGCCCGCATCTCCGAGGAGATCGAGCGCGACCCGGCGCGCTTCTTCCTGAGCGACCGCAACAAGGGAGTGAATCCCCAGTGATCTCCTTCAAAGGAGTGACCCCCTTGAATCCATTGGGCCGGCGCCGATTCCTCGTCCTCTCGGCCGCCGGTCTTGCCGGCTGCGGGATCGTGCCCGACGTCAACAAGCCGCTGACGCTCTACACCGTGAAGCCGAAGCTCAGTCTGGCCGAGCCGCCGGCCAAGGTCGCCTGGCAGCTGGTCGTGGCCGAGCCCGCCGCCGAACGCGACATCGACACCACCCGGATTGCGCTCACCCGCACACCGAACGTCATCGAGTATTTCGCCGACGGCAACTGGTCCGACACCGCGCCGAAGATGGTGCAGGCCAAGATGATCGAGGCCTTTGAATCCACCAACGCAATCGTCGCGGTCGGCCGCGATGCCGCGGGCCTGCGCGCCGACTACATCCTGCAATCCGATCTCCGCGACTTCCAGGCCGACTACACCGGCGGTACGGCGAATGCGCATATCCGCCTGATCGCCAAGCTGGTGCAGATGCCCGACCGCCGCATCACCCGCACCGTCTCCGCCGAGACGACGGTCCCGGCGGCAGGAAAGGATCTCGGCGCCATCGTCGTCGCCTTCGAAGCGGCGCTCGGTCAGGCTTTGAGCAAGATCGTCACCGGAATCCTCGCCACCAGTTGAGTAACGTCATGTCACACGTATTGCACCGCGACCTGAAGAAGACCCTCCCCGTCGCGGTGAAGGGCGAGGGCGCGTACATCATCGACAGCACGGGCCGGCGCTATCTCGACGCCTCGGGTGGGCCCGCGGTCTCCTGTCTCGGCCATTCGCACCCGAAGGTGATCGAGGCGATTGCCAGGCAGGCTTCCGAGCTCGCCTACGGCTACACCCTGTTCTTTACCTCGCCGGCGATGGAGCAGCTCGCCGACCGGCTGGTCGAGCAGGCGCCGGACGGGCTCGAAAGCGCCTTCTTCGTCGCCGGCGGCGCCGAGGCGGTCGAGAGCGCGATCAAGCTCGCCCGCCAATACCATCTCGAGCGCGGCGAGCCTTCGCGCAAGCTCTTCATCGCGCGGCGCCGCAGCTATCACGGCAACACGCTCTCGACGCTGGCGCTCGGCGAGGACGTCACCCGGCGCGCGCCCTATGAGGCGTTGCTGGCCAAGGTCGAGCATATCTCGAACTGCTACGAATACCGCGACCGTCGCGCCGACGAGAGCGCTGAGCAATACGGCATCCGCATTGCCGACGAGCTCGATACCGCGATCCGGAAGCTCGGCCCGGAGAACGTCGCCGCTTTCATCGCCGAGCCGGTGACCGGCGCCAGTCTCGGGGTCGCGCCGCCGGTGCCCGGCTACTTGAAGCGGCTGCGCGAGATCTGCGACCGCCACGGCGTGCTGCTGATCTTCGACGAGGTGATGTGCGGCATGGGCCGCACCGGCCATATGTATGCCTGCGCTGAGGACGGCGCGACGCCGGACATCCTTACCATGGCGAAGGGGTTGGGCGGCGGCTATGCGCCGATCGGCGGCCTGCTCGCCCATCGCAAGATCCGCGATGCCATTGCCGCGGGGTCTGGCGTGCTGAAGCACGGCACCACCTATTCCGGCCATACCCTGTCCTGCGCCGCGGCGCTCGCGGTCCAGGATGTGATCGCGGAGGAGGGGCTGCTGCAGAACGTCCGCAACATGGGCGGTCTGCTCAGGGAGCGCCTCGAGGAGGCCTTCGGCCAGCACCCCCATGTCGGCGACATCCGCGGCCGGGGCCTGTTCCTCGGGCTGGAGCTGGTCGCCGACCGGGAAACCAAGGCCCCCTTCGACCCCGCCCGCAAGACCTGGCTGCGCCTCCGGGAGGCGGCCATGGAGCGGGGCCTGATCTGCTATCCCGGGGGTGGCTGCATCGACGGCAAACAGGGCGACCATATCGTGCTGGCCCCGCCCTACAACCTGACCGAGGCCCAAGCCGCCGAAATCGTGGACAAATTGGCCGCCGCGCTGGCGGTGGCGACGGCCTGATTCATCCGTCATGGCCGGGCTTGACCCGGCCATCTGGTGCCAGGCGGAACGAGATGCGCGGGTCAAGCCCGCGCATGACGACGTGCGGCGGCATTTGCCGCACATTCGCGCGGCATTCGCGGGACGGAACCCTCGTCAATTTTTCCTTAAGTACCAGCCCGTTAAATAGGAACAGCGGGGCGATTTCACGTCGACCCTATCGGCATTAACGGGTAGATTTCCCTAGGCATCCGCCTGGGCAAACAGGCGAGAACCACCGATGAGGCCCATGATGGCTGGCATGCTGACCGAAGCGGATGTGCAACGGCTGATGGCGAGCCCATCCAGCGACGTCCGCGCCGAAACCGCCGAAAAGCTCGCCGTGGCCTTCGACGTGACCAAGCTCAGCGCCAAGGAGCGTGAGCTCGCCGAGGCGATCTTCCGCGTCATGATGAAGGACGTCGAGGTGATGGTGCGCGAGGCCCTCGCGCGCAATCTCAAGGAAAACCCGGACCTGCCGAAGGACGTGGCCTTGAGCCTGGCCAAGGACGTGGAATCCGTTGCGCTGCCGATGCTGCAATTCTCCACCGTGCTCAGCGACACCGATCTGATCGAGATCGTGCGCGTATCCGGCGCCGACAAGCAGATGGCGATCGCCAAGCGCCTCCAGGTCTCTACCGCCGTCGCCGAGGCCCTGGTCGATCATGGCCGCACCCCGCATGTGGTGGCCACGCTGGTGTCCAACCCGGGCGCCAAGCTCAACGAGTCCATCATCAACAAGGCGATCGAGAAGCACGGCACCGACGTGACGGTGCGCAACACGCTCGCCCATCGCCCCGACCTGCCGGTGACCATCGCCGAGCGTCTGGTCGCTGCGGTTTCGGAATCGCTGCGCGATTATCTCCTCACCAAGCGCGAACTCTCGCCCGACCAGGCGGCGGACCTCGTGCTGCAGGCGCGAGAACGCGCCACCGTCGCCCTGCTGCCGCCCGGCTCCAAAGGCGCCGATGTGCTCGATCTGGTGAAGCAGCTGAAGGACCACCAGCGCCTGACCGCGAGCCTCATCCTGCGCGCGCTCTGCATGGGCGATCTCGGCTTCTTCGAGGCCAGCCTGGCGGTGCTCTCCAACACCACGATCATCAACGCCCGCGCGCTGATCCACGACGAGGGCAAGCTCGGCCTGCAGTCGCTCTATGCGCGCACTCAGCTGCCGACCGCGCTCTATCCGGCCTTTCGCACTGCACTCGACATGGTGCGCTCGACGGAATACGACGGCGGCGAAAAGGACCGGGAGCGCTTTGCCTCCAAGGTCATCGAGCGGGTCCTCACACAATATGAGGACATGGATGCCGAGAACCTCGAATACCTGCTGAAGAAGCTCCGCCAGTTGGCGGCCTAGGGCCCCGTTCCCAGCGCTTCTTCTGCTCAATAAATCATCAGGCTGAAAAGCAACACTGTGTCGCGGGCGCCTTCTCGCAGGCGCATTACAGACGTTCGAGCGAAAAAGAGAAAATTTTAGAAAAATAACGCTTTATTAAGTGAGATCGGCGACAATAAGTATAAGTCGCCGAGTCGACGAAACCGCGATGGCCGATGTCAAGGGGCGTCCAGCGCGGGACTTGAGCGACAAAGAGTAGGTCGAAAACAAAGACCGCTGGGATGGAAGTGCCAATGTTCGGTTCGTTTGGAATCTCGGAATGGGTGGCGGCTTCGATCACGTTGTGGCTGGCCGCCCAACTGCCTCTGGGGATGCTTGTCGGCTTCTATCTGCGCCGCGCCACGGCGCTGAGCACGATCGGTGTGGTCGAGACCGCGCCGGTCTACGCGCAGCACCATCGCGGCTGGCCAGGCTTCCTGCAGGCGCCGCGCGCGCTGTAGCGCGCGCCCGGTGACCGGCCCGATCCGGGCCGTCATCGACTTGGCTTTAGGACGACCCGGCGGCCCGGGCGTGTAGCTGCACTCGGTCTCGCGACCCACGATCTCTAGATCTTTGGAATGAGGGCATTCTGCCACCGGCGCTTTAAGTGCTGTGGCGCAATCGCTACATTGCACTTATGGCCAAGCCTGATTCCAAATTGAGCGACCGGCAATTCTCCCGCATCGCCCGCGCCCTCGCCGAGCCCCGCCGCTATCAGATCCTGAAGCAGATCGGCGACGCCGACGGCCGCTTGGCCTGCAGCGCGATCGGCGAATGCCACGACATCAGCGCCGCGACGCTTTCGCACCACATGAAGGAGCTGGAGACCGCCGGCCTGATCGAGATCGTGCGCGAAGGCAAATTCGCCAACCTGATCCTCCAGCGCGATGTGCTGAAGGCCTATCTCGACCGGCTGGCGAAGATATAGCCCACAGGCCCCCTCAAGCCGATCAACCCCAACAAGAATCGGATCGTCCGCCGAAAGAAAATCTGGCCCCCTTGAACTCGTCACTTCGACACTTATCTAAGTATCGAACTTAAACAGCAGCCTCAAGGAGAGCGACATGAGTGACTTGGCGGGGAAGGTGGCGGTGGTGACCGGCGCCTCCAAGGGTATCGGTGCCAGCATTGCGAAGGAGCTGGCCTCGGCCGGCGCGTCGGTTGTGGTCAACTATGCGGCGGCGAAGGACGACGCCGAGCGCGTGGTTGCCTCGATCAAGCAGAAGGGCGGCAAGGCGGTGGCGGTGCAGGGCGACGTCTCCAAGGAGGCCGACGTGAAGCGGCTCTTCGCCGAGACCACCAAGGCCTTCGGCGCGGTGGACGTGCTGGTGAACAACGCCGGCGTCTACGCCTTCCAATCGCTCGAGGACTTCACCGAGACGGAATACCGCCGCCAGTACGACACCAACGTGCTCGGCCCGCTGCTCGCGACCAAGGAAGCGGTTGCGCATTTCAACGGCAAGGGCGGCAGCGTCATCAACGTGAGCTCGGTGGTCAGCACCAAGGCCTTTCCGCAGACTTCGGTCTATTCCGGCACCAAGGGCGCGCTCGACGCCTTGACCCGCGCGCTCGCCGCGGAACTCGGTCCCCGCAAGATCCGGGTCAACACGATTGCGCCGGGCGGCGTCAATACCGAGGGCGCGCAGGCACTCGGCATGATCGGCGGCGAGGTCGAGAAGCAGCTGGTGGCGGCGACACCGCTCGGCCGCATCGGCCAGCCCGACGACATCGGCAAGATCGCGGTCTTCCTCGCCTCCGATCAATCGGGCTGGGTCACCGGCGAACGCATCGTCGCCGCCGGCGGCTACAACTAGCCAACCACTCCTCCCGGCGGAGCGGGGCGCGCGCTGCAGATGCAGCCGCGCCCCGTTTCGTTTTGCATCGGGCAGGCAGCACAAGATCGCCGGGTCATGCCCGGCGATGACGACAAAGAAAGGTCGTCATCCGCGGGGCTTGGCCCGCGGATCTCTTTCCGCCGACTCCGCCCAAAATCCAAACCCGCTTGACACCACCGCATCTCCGGTGCTTCGATGCGGAAAATTGGAACGTTCCAATCAAGAGGACGGAAAGCTGGAAAATTTCGTCGGTCCAATTGGACCGCGAAAGAACGGGGAAGCGATGAAGCGGCTGCGGGTGGGACTGGTCGGCGCGGGGCTGGTGGGGCAGGCGGAGCACGCCTTCTACCTCTGGGAGGAGCGCGAGCGCTTTGACTTTGTCGGCCTGGCCGACGCTTCCGCCGCCGTGCGCAGCGCCTTGGGCGCGCGCTACGGAATCCAGGAACTGCACGCCGATCTCCCCAGTCTCATCAAGGCCGCCAAGCTCGACGCCCTGGTGATCGCGGCGCCCGATCCTTTCCACCCCGATCTCGCCGTGACCGCGCTCGACGCCGGGCTGCACGTCCTCTGCGAGAAGCCGCTGTCGCTGACCTTGAGCGGCTGCGACCGCATCAAGGCGGCGCGCGACAAGGCGGGGAAGGTGCTGCAGGTCGCCTATATGAAGCGCCACGATCCCGCCTATAAGAAGGCGCTCGAGTTGCTTCCGAAGATGATCGACGACGTGAAGCTGATCTCGGTCGAATGCAACGACCCGGACCAGGATCCCTTCGTCGCCCATCTGCCGATGACCCTGCCGACCGACATCCCGGCTGCGCTCAAGGACCAGTTCAAGGCCGCGAATACCGCCCAGCTCGCCGAATCCGCTACCCGGACGCCGAGCGAAGCCGGCGCCCGTGCGCTCTCGGGCGGCTTCCTCTCCTCGCTGGTGCATGACGTCGGCGTGGTGCACGGCCTGCTGCTGCATATGGGCCACGACCTGCCGCCGCAGGCGAGCGACGGCGTCTTCTTCGACGGCGGCCGCGGCGTGCAGCTCGCCGCCGACCTGCCCGGGGGCGGGCGCATTTCGATGACTCATCTCAATCTCCCCGGCGTGCCGGACTACACCGAGCGCATCACCATCTACTGCAGCGACCGCATCGTTGAATTGACCTTCCCGTCGCCCTATCTGCGCCATTTTCCGACCAAGCTGACCTTGCGCAAGGACGGCGGCGACAAGGCGCTGGAGACCCAGGAGTTCCGGGTCTCCTATGAGGAAGCGTTCCGCGAGCAGCTGCGCGCCTTCCACGCCGCGGCCTGCGGCGAAGGCCCGGTGAAAACGCCGCTCGAGCAGGCGCGGCGCGACGTCGAGTTCCTGATTTCCGCATACAGAAAGGCTGAACCATGAGAATCGGCGTCTATTCGGATTCGCTGCCGCATCTCGACCGCCGCGCGATGTTCCAATGGTGCGCCGAGCGCGGCCTCAACGACATCGAGATCGGCGTCGGCGCCTGGGGGCCCTGGCCGCGGCCGCATCTCGACATCAATACCGTCGGCACCGCCAAGGAGCGCGACACCATCGCCGGCGAGATGCGCGAGTTCGGCATCCGCTTCTCCGCCATCAATGCCGCCGGCAACCTGCTGCACCCCGATTCCGCCAAGCGCGCCGATGCCCAGGCCCGCTTCGAGGCGGCGGTCGATCTCGCGGTCCATTTCAAGGTCGATCGCGTCATCACCATGAGCGGCTGCCCGGCGGGCAAGGGCGGCGGCGCCTTGAGCATCTTCCCCTGCTGGGCGACCTCCGCCGACGACGAGCGCATCTTCGACTGGCAGATGGAGAACGAGGTCGGCCCCTGGTGGCGCCGGACCTCGACCTGGCTCGCGCGCACCGCGCCCAAGGTCATGGTCTGCCTGGAGATGCATCCCGGCGTCACCATCTTCAATGCCGCCGGCTTCGGCGAGCTCACCAAGTATGTCGACCGCAATGTCGGCCTCAACCTCGACCCCTCGCATTTCTGGTGGCAGGGCATCGACCCGGTCAACGTCGTGGAGGAATGGGGCGACCGCATCGGCCATGCCCATGGCAAGGACACCAAGCTCTACCCCGACCGCATCCGCAAGCACGGCGTGCTGCATTTCGCGCCGCCGGACCCCGCCAAGGCGCCCTGGCATTTCGTCTCCTGCGGCGAAGGCCAGGACGATGCGACCTGGGTGCGCTTCCTGAAGGCGCTGCGCAAGGCCGGCTATGACGGCGTGATCTCGATCGAGCACGAGGATCCGCGCTACGGCGGCGAGGAGGGGACATCGCGCTCCGCCGCCGGCCTCACCCGCGCGCTCGCGCAGCTGGCCGAGGCGGCATGACCACCCTGATGGATGTGGCCGAGCGGGCCGGCGTCTCGAAATCCACGGTTTCGAACGTCATCCGCGGCACGGCGATGGTGGCGGAGGAGACGCGGCTCCGCGTCCAGCGCGCCATCGCCGAGACCGGCTATCATCCGAACGCCATCGCCCGCTCGCTCAAGGCCCGCACCAGCTCGGCCATCGGCATCGTCGTTCCCGATCTCACCAACCCGTTCTACGCCCAGCTCGCGGTCGGCGTGGAGCGCGCCGCCAATGCGCTCGGCTACGCGGTCTTGACCGCCAACACCGAATGCCTGCCCGAGACCGAGGAACAGGCGGCGCGGGCCTGGATCGAGCGGCGGGTGGATGGCGTCATCATCGGCGGCATGGCCCTGTCCTCGACCCTGCCGAAGATATTGCTCGACCGCGATGTGCCCGTTGTCCTCGCCTCCCTGGGCGAGTTCGACGACCCGCGCCTCGGTGTGATCGACCATGACGACGCCGCGGCCATGGAATCGATCGTCGCGCATCTCTACGACCTCGGCCATCGCCGCCTCGCCTTCGTTTCCGATCACCTGCGCGAACATGCGGGCGAGCGCCGCTTCCTCGGCTTCAAGGCCGCGCTGAAGAAGCGCCGGCTGGTGCCGATCGCGATCGACGACGGCGCCACCGCCGTGGTCGCGCATAACGACCTGCAGGCCATCGCCACCATGGACCGGCTGGAGCGCCGCGGCTTGAAGGTGCCCGACGACGTCTCGGTGGTCGGCTTCGACGATATCCCGCTCGCCGGGCACAGCCGCATCCAGCTGACCACGGTCCGCTCCGACGCGGTCGAGATGAGCCGGCGCGCGGTCGATCTGGTGATCCAGGCGGCGCGCGGCAACCGCCCGGTCAGCCATCGCGAATTCCTGGACGTGCAGCTGGTCGTCCGCTCCACCACCGCAAGGCCACGCAAATGAGCGGCGTGCGCTACGCGGGCATCGAGAAACGCTTCGAGGCCTTCACGGCGCTCCACGCCCTCAACCTCGACATTCCCGACCGCAGCTTCCTGGCCTTGCTGGGCCCGTCGGGCTGCGGCAAGACCACGGCCTTGCGCATCCTTGCCGGCCTCGAAACGCCGACCGCCGGCAAGGTGATGATCGGCGAGCGCGACGTGACCAGGCTGCAGCCGCGCGACCGCGACGTCGCCATGGTGTTCCAGTCCTACGCGCTCTACCCGCATATGACCATCGCCGACAACATCGGCTACCCGCTCTGGATCCGCAAGGTGGACGCCGGCACGCGCGCCAAGAAGATCGCCGAAGTCGCGCAGGCCCTGGAGATCGACGCGCTGCTGGAGCGCCACCCGCGCCAGCTCTCCGGCGGCCAGCGCCAGCGCGTGGCCTTGGCCCGCGCGATCGTGCGCGATCCCGCCGCCTTCCTGATGGACGAGCCGCTCTCCAACCTCGATGCGCGACTCCGCCTCTCCATGCGCGGCGAGATCAAGCGGCTCTGCCACCGCCTCGGCGCCACCACGATCTACGTGACCCACGACCAGGCCGAGGCGCTCACCATGGCCGACCTGGTCGCCGTGATGCGCCAGGGCGAGCTGCAGCAGCTGGCGCCGCCGACCGATGTCTACGAGCGTCCGGCCAACCGCTTTGTGGCGCTCTTCGTCGGCAACCCGCCGATGAACCTGCTCCGAGCCGAAGTCAGCGAGCAGGGCATCCACGTCGCCGGCGCTTGCCTGCCGATCGATCCCGCGCGCCAGCAGGAATGCCGCGCCGCCGGCATCACCGAGCTCGGTATCCGTCCGGAGGATATCCGCCTCGACGCGGCCAGTCCGCTGCGCGGCGAGGTCTACGTCGTCGAGCCGATGGGCAACGAGACCCTGGTCGATGTCCGCTTCGGCGAGCAGCGCCTGACCTTGCGCGCGCCCAAGGGCTTCACCGCCGCCATCGGCGCGCCGCTCGGCGTCGCCTTCGATGCGGCGGACTGCTGCTTCTTCGATTCCACGGGTTCAACCAAGGTGCATCGCGCACGAAACAAGGGAGGGCAACAATGACCGGCATGAAGAAGAATCGCGGCATGACTCGCCGCAAGGTCCTGCAGAGCGGCGCCAGCCTCGCGGTCGGGGCAGGCCTGATGACCTCGATCGTGAAGACGACCCCGGCCCGCGCCGCGGGCGGCAAGGTGATCATCGGCGCCTTCGCCGACGGCGGCCTGACGCCGTTCAAGGAGAAGATCATCCCGCTGGCCAAGGAGCAGGGCGGCTTCGACATCCAGTTCCTGGAAGACGAATACGGCGTCACCTTGGAAAAGTGGTTCGCCGACGCGCAGAACAGCGCCGGCCAGTATGACCTCTATCTGCTCGACGATCCCTGGGTGCCGCAGTTCGGCGCGGCCGACGTGCTGGAAGACCTCGGCGCCGGCGGCATCGACGGCAACGACAAGGACTGGATCGGCTCCATGATCGACATGGGCTTCTGGCCGCCCCGCGCCGGTCCCCGCGTGAAGGGCTTCGAGAGCGCCGAGCCGAAGCTGATCACCGTGCCCTTCGTCGGCGATCTGCAGACCTTGACCTATCGCAACGACGTCTACGGCTCGGCGCCCGCGACCTGGGACGAGCTCATCGCCAAGGGCAAGGAAGGTGTCGCCGCCGGCAAGATCAAGTTCCCGGTTGTGTTCCGCGGCGTCAGCGGCAACCCGATCGTCACTTCCTGGTATCCGGTCTTCCTCTCCTTCGGCGGCGAGTTCTTCGACGACAAATGGAACCCGACCTTCAACTCGGAGGCGGGCCGCGCCTCGGCCGACTTCTTCGTCACCACGATGAAGGCGAACACTGCGGCCGGCGTGGTCGAGTTCGACAGCGATCAGGAAGGTGCCGCGATCCTCGGCGGCGATGCCGGCGCCATCATCCAGTATTCCGGCAATGCCTTGAAAGCCGACGATCCGAAGCAGACCAAGGTGCCGGGCAAGCTCGACTTCGGCGTGGTGCCGAAGCAGGTGAAGGCCATCTCGCAGATGGGCATCTTCATCGCCGGCGTGCCGAAATCGGCGCCGAACAAGGCCAACGCGATCGAGTTTCTGAAATGGTACACCTCGGCCGACGCCCAGAAGGCGCTGGCGACCGCGGGCTCGATCCCGGTGAAGCGCAGCGGCTTCGCGGCCGAGAAGCCGGGCAACCGGCTGATCCCGGTCGCCCTGCAGCAGCTCGACGCCGGCTGCCTGCCGCGGCCCCGCACGCCGGACTGGGCGAAGGTCGAGGAGCTGCTCGGCATCCAGCTCAACAAGGCACTGCAGGCCGGCTCCGGCGGCGGCGACGCCTTGAACGCCGCCGCGGAGCAGGTGAAGGACTACCTGACCCAAGCCGGCTACTACAAGTAAGTGACTGACGCGGTCAAACCGCAGGCGACGATGCGCCGCCGGGAACGGCTGCAGGGAGCAGGGCTCGATCTCGCCTTGCCTTACCTGCTGCTCGCCCCGGCGGTGCTGATCGTGCTCGCCGTCCTGGTCTATCCGCTCTGGGACGGCCTGCGCGCCAGCCTGATGTTCTATCGCTACGGCAAGCCGATCGATTTCGTCGGCTTGGATAACTACGTCCAGCTCTGGACCGATGCCCAGTTCCTGAACGCGCTCTGGGTCACGGTCCGCTTCGTCTTCTTCGCGGTGGCGATCGAGACCGTGCTCGGCCTCGCGCTGGCGCTGTTCTGCCTGCGCGAGTTCTACGGTATCCGTGTCCTCCGCACGATCCTGATCATCCCGATGGTGATCACGCCGGTCGTGGTGGCAATCGTGTTCCGCCTGATCTACGCCAGCGACGCCGGCATGCTGACCGCCTTCTCCGAAGCGATGGGCGGCGGCCCGGTGCAGATTCTCGGCGATCCCCTGAAGGCCTTCATCGGCCTCGTCGCGCTCGACGTCTGGGAATGGACGCCGCTGATGTTCCTGATCCTGCTGGCCGGCCTGCAATCCCTGCCGCAGGAACCCTTCGAGGCTGCGCGGGTGGACGGCGCCGGCGCCTGGCGCACCTTCGTCGATCACACCCTGCCGATGCTGAAACCGGTGCTGGCGATCGCCATCGTGCTGCGTACCATCGACTGCTTCGGCACCTTCGACCAGGTCTTCGTCCTGACCCGCGGCGGCCCCGGCGAGGCCACACGGCTGGTCTCGATCTTCGGCTACGACACCGCCTTCAAGTTCCAGCAGACCGGCTATGCCGCGGCTTTGTTCGTCACCGTCGGCCTCATCATCCTCGCCTTCGCGCTCTTCGCGGTGCGCATGCTGAAGCGGGCAGGGCCGGAATGACCACCACCTGGAAACTCTCCCTCGCCCGCGCCGCGGTCTTCGTCGTCATTTTGGGCATCGTGCTGCTGCCGATCTACTGGATGGTCGCGGCCTCCTTCAAGTCCAACCCCGAGATCACCCAGGACGCGACGCTCTATCCGCATGTCTGGACCTTGGACAACTACATCCGGCTCTTCTCGGAGAAGGAATTCGGCAACTACCTCACCAATTCCCTGGTAGCGACCGTGGTCTCGGTGGTGCTGGCGCTGATCGTCGGCTCGCTCGGCGCCTATGCGATTGCGCGCTTCCATCTGAAATACCGGCTGGAACGCAAGATCGGACTCTCGCTCCTGACCTTGCGCATCGTGCCGCCGGTGGTGATCCTGATCCCGGTCTACCTGCTGATGCTGAGCCTGAAGCTGCTCGACACCTGGCTCGGCCTGATCATCACCTACACCGCCTTCAACATCACCTTCTGCGTCTGGATGATGGAGAGCTTCTTCCGCGAGATCCCGGTCGACCTCGAGGAAGCCGCCATGGTCGACGGCGACAGCCGTTTCGCCGCCTTCCGCCGGATCGCGCTGCCGCTGGCGGCGCCCGGCCTGGCGGCGACCGCGATCTTCGCCGTCATCGTCACCTTCAACGAGTTCCTGTTCGCCTTGGCGCTGACCGCAACGCCCAAGGCCATGACCATGCCCCGAGGCACCGCGACCCTGATCGGCCGCATCGACACCGACTGGGCCTCGATGTCCGCCGCCGGCGTCATCGGCGCCGCGCCGATCGTCATCTTCGCTTTGCTGGTGCAAAGGCACCTGGTGCGCGGGTTGACGATGGGCGCGGTGAAGTGACGACTCTCATTTACATGCGTCATCCCCGGGCTTGACCCGGGGATCTGTCTCCGCGCGGCGAAAGATCCCCGGGTCGAGCCCGGGGATGACGTGATGGAGGTCGGCAACCATCCCGCCGCTCGGCCGTTTATCCCCGTCTCCCAGCAGCGAGGAACGGATCGATGGCAGACCGGATGGCCCCCACCCGCGAAATTCTGCCGGGCGATCCGCGCCTGCGCGGCGCGCATTGGGACGGGGAGGGCACCAATTTTGCGCTGTTCTCCACCCATGCCGAGCGGGTCGAGCTCTGCATCTTCGACGCCAAGGGCAAGCGCGAGGTCGAGCGCATCACCTTGCCCGAATATACCGACGAGATCTGGCACGGCTATGTCCCGGGCCTGGGGCCGGGCACGCTCTACGGCTATCGCGTCCATGGCCCTTACGCGCCGGAGCAAGGCCATCGCTTCAACCCGAACAAGCTGCTGATCGACCCCTATGCCCGCGAGCTGGTCGGCGACGTCAAATGGTCCTCGGCGCATTACGGCTATCGCCTTCGGGCAAGAGAGAAGGACCTCTCCTTCGACGACCGCGACAGCGCGGCCTATATGCCGAAATGCCGGATCATCGATCCCGAGGCCAAGGAATGGCGCGAGGACCCGCGCCCGCATATTACCTGGGCCGAGACCGTGTTCTACGAGACCCATATCCGCGGCTTCACCCAGCTCCATCCGGCGATCCCGCCGGAGCTCAGGGGCAAGTTCGAAGGCCTCGGCCACCAGGCGATCGTCGATTATGTGAAGAGCCTCGGCGTCACCGCGATCGAGTTCCTGCCGGTCCATGCCTTTCCCGACGACGAGCACCTGTTGAAGAAGGGCTTGCGCAACTACTGGGGCTACAACTCGATCGCCTTCTTCGCCCCGGCCGCGCGCTATGTGGGGCCGCAGGGCCTGGCCGGTTTTCGCAACATGGTGCACGCCTTCCACGATGCCGGCATCGAGGTGATCCTCGACGTGGTCTACAACCACACCGCCGAGGGCAACGAGCTCGGGCCGACGCTCTCCTTCAAGGGCATCGACAATTTCGCCTATTACCGCACCCAGGCCGGCCAGCCGCGCTATTACGTCAACGACACCGGCACCGGCAACACCTTCAACACCTCGCATCCCCGCGTGCTGCAGCTGATCCTGGATTCACTCCGCTACTGGGCGACCGAGATGCATGTCGATGGCTTCCGCTTCGACCTCGGCACCATTCTCGGGCGCGAGCCCAACGGCTTCGACCAGCGCGGCGGCTTCTTCGACGCGATCGGCCAGGACCCGGTCCTCTCCCGCGTCAAATTGATCGGCGAGCCCTGGGACATCGGCCCCGGCGGCTATCAGGTCGGCGGCTTCCCGCCCGGCTGGGCCGAGTGGAACGACAAGTACCGCGACACGGTGCGCGACTACTGGAAGGGCAGCGAGGGCATCATGCGCGACTTCGCGGCGCGGGTGACCGGCTCCGGCGACATCTACGACATCCGCGGCCGCCGGCCCTGGGCCACGGTCAATTTCGTCACCGCCCATGACGGCTTCACCCTGAACGACCTCGTCTCCTACAACGACAAGCACAACGAGGCCAACGGCGAGGACAACCGCGACGGCCATTCCGACAACCGCTCCTACAACTACGGCGCCGAAGGCCCGACCGACGACGCCGAGATCATCGCGGTGCGCGAACGCCAGAAGCGGAACTTCCTCGCGACCCTGCTGCTTTCCCACGGCACGCCGATGATTCTCGCCGGCGACGAGTTCGGCCGCAGCCAGGACGGCAACAACAACGCCTATTGCCAGGACAACGCGACCAACTGGATCGACTGGGAGAAGATCGGCGACGAGGGCCGGGCGCTCACCGACTTCCTCAGGAAGCTCACCTGGTACCGCCGCGAGCAGCCGATCCTCCGCCGCCAGAGCTTCCGCGATGGGCTGGTGATCGCCTGGCTCAATCCCGGCGGCGGCGACCAGACCGAGGAGCAATGGGCGCTCCCCACCGCGAAGACCATCGGCCTTCGCCTCCGCTATCCCGACGCGCCGCAGGATTCACCCCAATGGACGGACGTGCTCATTCTCTACAACGCCCATGACGGTCCGGTGCCCTTCACGCTCCCGGAGCGCGACGGCAATCCCTGGAAACCGATCATCGACACCGCCAACCCGGACGCGAAATCGGAAGGCCTGCCCGACGGCCCGCTGGAACTGCCGGGAAGGTCGCTGCTACTGCTGGTTTAGCAGCCGCGACCGATCTTATCCAATTTTTAGGAATCATTGCCTCAATATGCCCCCCATAGCGTTCCCGGGGAGTCGCGGTGGCGGGCATTTCGACCGATATTAGGGTCTGTCTATCGGAGATTGAGCTGATCCGCTCTGCCGTCCTGCATGCTCATGAATCCATGGTCGGAAGGCTATGCTTTGCGTTTTGCGAAGCCGCAGGCTTCGGCTGGAATTACAGTGAACGCATGTTGCGCGCCGCCGCGCTCCACGACGTCGGCAAAGTCACCATCCCCGACGCCCTTCTGAACAAGGCAGGGCCGCTTGATCCCGACGAATGGAACGTCATGCGGCATCATACGCGGCTCGGGCATGCGATTCTCAGCAAAGCTGCCGACGAAACCATCACGCTGGCCGCCAGCGTCGCCCTCTATCATCACGAATGTTGGGATGGTTCCGGCTACCCGGAGGGCCTGGCAGGCGAGGCCATCCCGCACCCGGCGCGCGTGGTCGGACTCTGCGATGTCTATCATGCCCTGCGCGAAACCCGACCTTACAAGACTGCGCTCTCTCACGAGGAAGTCGTTGCGAAGATGTTGGTCGGCGACGGTCGCGTCGGCCCGGCCAAGTTCGATCCGGACCTGCTGTCGATCTTCGCCGCGAATGACCGGATGTTCGGTCAGTTATATGATAGCGCCGGGCCGGTCACTTCCTGAACCGCGGCTTCTCGATCCCGGCCAGCGTGCACAAGGCATCGACCATCGCCGAGAAATCCTGCCCGCCGAAGCCCGTCGCCCGCGCCGTGCTGAAGGCCTCGCGCGCCGCCGCCGCCATCGGCATCGGCACTTTCGCCGCATTGGCCGCATCGACGATCAGCGAGAGATCCTTGTGCGCAAGATCGATGGTGAAGCCGGGCGAGGTGTCGCCCTTCAGCACCTTGTTCGGCCAGTTGATCTTCAGCTGCCCGTTGGTCGCGGTGGTGCCGTAGAGCACGTCCAGTGTCTTCTCGAGCTCCAGCCCGAAGCGCTGCGACAAGGCGAGCGCCTCGGCATTCATCTGGCACAAACCCACCGCCAGGAAATTGTTGACCAGCTTCATCCGCGTGCCGCTGCCGACCGGCCCGCAATGATGGATCGTGGTGCCCATCGCTTCCAGCAGCGGCTTCACCCGCGCGAAATCCGCCTCCGACCCGCCGACCATGAACAGCGATTCGCCGCGATCGGCATGCTCGGCGAGGCGCCCGACCGGCGCATCGACGAAGCCGACGCCCTTGGCCGCCGCCGCGTTGGCCAAAGCATCGGTGGTCTCCGGGCTGACCGTGCTCATGTCCATGATGAGCCCGCCGGGCTTCACATGGGCCAGCAGACCGTCCTTGCCGCCGACGATCTCGCTCACCACCGCGGAGTTCGGCAGCATGGTGACGACCACCGGCGCCTGCTGCGCCACCTCGGCCGCGGTCTCCGCGCCGCGGCATTGCAGCTTCTCCATGTCCGCGACGGCGGCGCGGTTGATGTCGTTGACCACCAGCCGGAAGCCCTTGCGGCTCAAGTTGGAAGCCATGGGCTTGCCCATCCGCCCGAGCCCGACAAAGCCGATCGTCTCCATATTCATTCCTTCAATTAAAAGACTCCTCCCCCGTCTGCGGGGGAGGGTGGGAGGGGGAGCCACACTAAGGTTCGAGCCAACTTCACGTTCTACCCGGCGGCGAAGCCGAGATGCGCGCGGAACCGGTTCTTGATGAAAACGGCGTCGCGCGACGGCATGGAGCGCGGCGGATTCTCCGCCGCGACCTTGATGACGAAGAGCCGCGGGCCGGCCGCCGCCTGGTGCAGGCTCGGCACGATCGCCGCGATCTCCTCCAGGCTCCGCAGCGTCACCGCCGAGGCAAACCCGGAAGCGCTTGCGATGGCGGCGAGATCGATGCCGCTGGCGGTATGGCTCGCCTGCATCCCGGTCTCGCCGTAATGCTGGTTGTCGATGACCGCGATCGCGAGATTGCGCGGCCGCGCGGCGGCGATGGTGGCGAAGCCGCCCAGTCCCATCAGCTGCTCGCCGTCGCCGGTCACCACCAGCACGCGGCGCTGCGGTTGCGCCAGCGCCAGGCCGAGCCCGACCAGGGCGGCGGCGCCCATGGCGCCCCAGAGATAGTAATTGCCGTCATGGTCGCCGGCCGCATGCACGTCATAGGTCGGCGAGCCGAGCCCGGTCACCACCAGCAGGTCGCCGCGGTCCTTCAGCAAGGCGGCCACGGCCGCGCGGCGTTCCAGCGCAGCGCTCACCATTTCTTCCGCCCCAGCAGCCGCTGGCCGATCAGCACGGCGACTTGCTGATCGGCGTTGAAGGCGAAGTCCGCCGCCGCCTGCACGGTCTCGACCAGGTC
This sequence comes from Dongia sp. agr-C8, assembly GCF_054658695.1. Lineage (NCBI taxonomy): Bacteria > Pseudomonadati > Pseudomonadota > Alphaproteobacteria > Rhodospirillales > Dongiaceae > Dongia > Dongia sp. agr-C8. The sequence goes on along the minus strand of NZ_BAAGHZ010000002.1, from coordinate 540,528 downwards.
GTCGGCTTCGTCAGCGCGCAGCACCTTCACCCCGATCGCTTCCAACGCGGGCTGGGTCGCGCGGCTCATCGGCACCTGCCAGGGGTTGAACTCGGCCCATTCGCCGCGCATGGTCACCAGCATCAGCAGCGGAAAGCGCCCGATCGCCGGCAGCGACAGCATGTTGATGCAATTCCCGACCCCACTCGACTGCATCAGCAAGACCGAACGCTGCCCGCCGAGCCAGGCGCCGGCCGCAATGGCGACGCCTTCCTCCTCGCTGGTGAGCACCGTCGAGATCACGTCCGGGTCGGCCTGGAACAGGTCGATCAGCGCGGTATGCCCGGCATCCGGCACATACGCCATCTGCCGGACCTCGGCCGCCTTCAGCACGCGATGGATCTCCGCCGGCCAGCCTTGCGCGCCTTCGGCGCCGTCCATTGTCGCTCTCCAGGATGACTCGATATAGTGGCGGCATGGAACCACGCCCCCCTAACGCTCGGCAAGGGCATGAGCGGCAAGCACCCCAAATTGGCGAGGTGCAATTGTGCCGCTTCGTCGCCGATCTCCGCTTCGAGGCGATTCCGCCGCGTGTGATCCAGTTCACCAAGGGATTGCTGATCGACTGGCTGGGCTCGGCTTTGGCGGGGAAGGGCGCGCCGCCGGTCGAGGCGCTCGAACGCTTCGCCGCGGCCATGGGACCGAGCGACGGCCCCAGCACCATCGTCACCAGCCGCCGCAGGACCAGCCCCTATTTCGCGGCGATGGTCAACGCCGCGGCGAGCCATGTGGTCGAGCAGGACGACGTGCACAACGGCTCGGTCTTCCACCCGGCGACGGTGATCTTCCCGCCGGTCCTCGCCGTCGCCGAAGCCGAAGGCAAATCCGGCCGCGAGATCCTGACTGCCGCGATCGCCGGCTACGAGACCGGGATCCGCATCGGCGAATTCCTCGGCCGCTCGCATTACGAAGTCTTCCACACCACCGGCACCGCAGGCACGCTCGCCGCCGCGATGGCGGTCGGCAAGCTGCTCGGCCTCGACGCGACCGCGCTCAACCACGCGCTCGGCTCGGCGGGCACACAAGCCGCGGGCTTGTGGGAATTCCTCCTCGATGCGGCGGATTCCAAACAGCTCCACACCGCCAAGGCCGCGAGCGACGGCCTGCTCGCCGCATATCTCGCCAGAGACGGCTTCAAAGGTGCGACGCATATTCTCACCGGCAAGCAAGGCCTCGCCGCCGGCATGTCGCGCGACGCCGATCCATCGCGGCTGACCGACGGCCTGGGCACCCGCTGGGCCACGGAGGAGACCAGCTTCAAATGGCACGCCGCCTGCCGCCACACCCATCCGGCGGCCGACGCGCTGCAACTCCTGATGCAGCGCGAGAACCTCCGCGCCGAAGACATCGCCGAGGTGACGTGCCACGTGCATCAGGCCGCGATCGATGTGCTCGGCCCCGTCACCGACCCGAAGACCGTGCACCAGGCCAAGTTCTCCATGGGCACGGTGCTGGGCCTGATCGCGGTACATGGCGTCGCCGACTTGGACGCGTTCGAACGCCACGCGCTGACCGATCCGAAGGTTGCCGCGTTCCGGAACAAGGTGCGCATGGTGCGCGACGCGGAAGTTGACTCGCTCTATCCCAAACGTTGGGTCGGAAAGCTCACCGCCACCAGCACGCTCGGGCGCCGGCTCGACGCGCGGGTCGATGAGCCGAAGGGCGATCCGGGTAACACGTTGAGCGCTGAAGAAATTGAAGCGAAAGTCCTGAGACTCGCGGCCTTTCGCAACGGCGCGACCGAGGCGGAGACGCGAGCGCTTATCGATGTGCTCTCTCGGCTCGAAGGGGGCCAGTGCGAAGCGTCAATCTTCGCCGTGTGGCGATGACCCTTCTGGTAGAAAAATTAAATATAAATGGTTGTATTGGCTACAACTTGACAAGCTGGACGTGTGGCGGCCGTTTCCTTATGATGCCCGCCCAACGGCAAGGGGAGTGTCTGCGCTATGGGTATGGTGTGTGAACTGCAGGCTTTGTCAGCCCGGCAAATCGCGGCGCTTTGCGACGATCCCGCTATGGCTGAGGATGTAATCTTCGGACCGCCAGAGGCGGGATCGGCGACGCTTGCAGATGAGCCCCTGCGCGAGCAGCTCTCCCTCGACAAATGCTGGGATCTGCTGCGCTTCATGATGAACAAGGCCGGAGGTCAGGACGTTCCGGATCGGAAGGACTGGTCGAGCGAGCTGCTCCTCTCCGATGAAGATGCGGATCTGGAAGTGGATGCCGGCTATGGCCCTCCCTATCTACGCAGCATCGCGGAGACGAAGAAGTTCGCCGATTTTCTGCAAAGCCTGACCGTGGAGCAGCTCCTGTCCCATTGGAACACATCGGAGATGTTGAAGGCCAAGATCTACCTCGTCAGCGAGGAGAAAAGTCCGGAGGCGCAGGAGGAGAACGATCGCAGGATGCGTGAATATGCGGGTTCTTATTACCCGGAACTTCGGGACTACGTCCTGAAAGCCGCCGCTGCGGACTGCGGCCTGTTGCTCTGGATCGGCTGACCTGCAGAACGGAAGCGCGGACTTGTCGCCATGCGGCGCCTCTCCACCCTGCTGCTCGACGGCTTCGCCAGCCGCTGGGCCGAGGAAGAACCAGCTTTACGAAGAGGCCTGCGTGATGCCGGGAGCCTGCGCATCTGATGATCGCAGCTGAAACCCAGCAAATCTGCATGTTTGAAAAAATGGTCGGAGTGAGAGGATTCGAACCTCCGGCCCCTGCGTCCCGAACACAGTGCTCTACCAGGCTGAGCTACACTCCGACGCTGGCTCGTACGGGGTCGCCCCCGCGCAGGGACCCGCTATATACCGTCCGCCCCCCCACCGCGCAAGCGGCGTCTTAACGGAATCAGAGTTCGCGCGAGCGGCCTCTTAACGCGATCAGGCTGCGCGCGAGAGGCGCGTGGCGGCTTGCCTGGATTGAGCTCGGGGGCCCGTTGTGGCGGCTTGACTGTCGAGAACAAAAACAGTACATTGCGTCGTTGGCCGGTGCACTGCGGCAAGACATCGGCGTGCGGCCTGCATGTACAGGGCATGTACGAAATCCAGGCTCAGCCGCCCCCGGTTCGGAGGGTTATCCTGATCTTTCAAAGGCCTCGGTGCTTTGACGGCCGGAATCGGTTCGGGGCGTCGAGACTCAGTGCCCGCGCTGGATGCAGAAATCGACCACCTCGGTCAGGGCGCGCTTTTCCGGGCTCTCCTTGAAGATGCCGAGCGCGTCCTTGGCCATGGCGCCGTAATGCGCCGCCCGCGCGACCGTGTCCTTGAGCGCGCCGTGGCGGGTCATCAGCGCGATCGCTTCCTGGAGGTCTTCCGGCTGCTGTTCCTGGGCTTCCATCACCCGCTGCCAGAAGGTGCGCTCTTCCGCTCCGCCGCGCAGGAAGGCGAGGATGACGGGGAGGGTGATCTTGCCCTCGCGGAAGTCGTCGCCGACCGTCTTGCCCAAGGCTTCCTGCTTGGCCGAGTAGTCGAGTGCGTCGTCGATCAGCTGGAAGGCGATGCCGAGGTTGAGGCCGTAGCTGGAAAGCGCCTCCTGCTCGGTCTTCGGCCGCTCGGCGATGACGGCGCCGACCTCGCAGGCCGCGGAGAAGAGGGCGGCGGTCTTGCCCTTGATCACGTCGAGATAGGCGAGCTCGGTGGTCGCGGTGTCGTTGCTGGTGATGAGCTGCAGCACCTCGCCCTCGGCGATCACCGCGGAGGCGCTGGAGAGGATCTCGAGCACCCGCAGCGAGCCCGGGATCACCATCAACTGGAAGGCGCGGCTGAACAGGAAGTCGCCGACCAGCACCGAGGGCTTGTTGCCCCAGAGCACGTTGGCCGAGGCTTCGCCGCGCCGCAGCGCGCTGTCGTCCACCACGTCGTCATGCAGGAGCGTCGCGGTATGAATGAACTCGACGCAGGCCGCCAGCGTCTGGTGATGCTCGCCGCGATAGCCGCACATCCTGGCGGCGGCGAGGGTGAGGATCGGCCGCAGCCGCTTGCCGCCGGCGGCGATGATATGGCCGGCGAGCTCCGGGATCAGCGCCACCGGCGACTGCATCTGCTTCAGGATGATCTGGTTGACCCGCGCCATGTCGGCATCGACCAGGGCGGCCAAGCGCTCCAGGGCATCCGGCTCCCTGCCGGCGCGTTCCTGATCGAGGTTCACGACTACTGCCAAAGCGACACCAAATCATGCGTGGTTTCAGGCCGCAGCATAGAAGCATAATGATGAGGGTCAAGCCGCCGGCCGGCCGCCATTCGCGGCCTGCTGCGGCGGAAAGACGCGGGGTTGGGATGGAAAGCGCGGCCTTGGATGCGCCGATCGATAGCCTCCTGGACGGCCGGGTTGAGGTCGCCCAGCCGGCCGACGGCTATCGCGTCGCGGTCGATGCGGTCCTGCTGGCGGCCGCGGTGGACGCGGCGGAGGGTGCGGCGGTGCTGGATCTCGGCTGCGGCGTCGGCTCGGTCGGTCTCTGCCTCGCCTGGCGTCGGCCGGATCTCCGCGTGACCGGCCTCGACCGCGAGCCGGCCTTCGCCGCTTGCGCCCGCGCCAATGCCGCGCGCAACGGCATGGCCGAGCGCCTGCACATCATCGAAGCGGACCTGCGCGCAGCGCTGCCGCGGAAGTTCGACGCGGTCGTGATGAACCCGCCCTATCTCAAGGCCGGCACGGCGACGGTCTCCGCCCACCCGCTGAAAGCCGCCGCCACGGCGGAGAGCGAAGCGAAGCTCGCCGACTGGATCGCCGCCGCCCGCGCTGCGCTGAAGCCCGGCGGCGTGCTCACCTTGATCCACCGCGCCGATCGCCTGGACGATGTGCTCGGCTGCGTCACCCGCAGCTTCGGCGGCATCGCGATCCTGCCCATCCACCCGAAGCAGGGCCGCGCGGCCAAACGCATCATCCTCCGCGCACAACTGGGCTCCGGCGAGCCGCTGGCGATTCTCCCCGATCTCATCCTGCACGAAGAGAACGGCGCCTTCACCGCCGCGGCCGACAGCATCCTGCGCGACGGAAAGGCGCTGCCGATGCGGGTCTCGTCGGCTTGACCCCATGTCACCCACACCGCTAAATGGCGGCCATGACTTTGACCCTGCCCAAAATCCTCCTGCTGCTGGTCGTCGCGTTTCTGGCCTGGCGGCTCCTGAAGCGGCACAACATCATCGGCGGCAAGCCCCAGGCTCAGCCGCGCGGGACTCCCAAGCAGAAGGCCGAAGGCGCCATCGAGGACATGGTTAAGTGCCCGAAATGCGGCGCTTACGTGCCGGCCAAGGGCGGCCATGACTGTGCCGGGGCCTAGCTCCCGCTCAGCTTGATTAATCCCCCTCTGCCCGATATTTTGCGCCGCACCATAAAAGCAGGCGACCAGGGGAAATGCCCGCCCAACCCAACCCCGAGACCTCGTTCCAGACCCTGATTCTGAAGCTGCAGAATTATTGGGCCCGCCAAGGCTGCGTGATCCTGCAGCCCTACGACATGGAAGTCGGCGCCGGCACCTTCCACTGGGCGACCACCTTGCGCGCCCTCGGCCCGAAGCCCTGGCGCGCGGCTTACGTGCAGCCTTCGCGCCGGCCGAAGGACGGCCGCTACGGCGAGAACCCCAACCGGCTGCAGCACTACTACCAGTTCCAGGTGATCCTGAAGCCGTCCCCCGCCGACAGCCAGGAGCTCTACCTCGGCAGCTTGAAGGAAATTGGCATCGACCCTGCGCGCCACGACATCCGCTTCGTGGAAGACGACTGGGAGAGCCCGACCCTCGGCGCCTGGGGCCTCGGCTGGGAGGTCTGGTGCGACGGGATGGAAGTCTCGCAGTTCACCTATTTCCAGCAGGTCGGCGGCATCGAATGCGATCCCGTTTCGACCGAGCTCACCTACGGGCTCGAGCGCCTGATCATGTATGTCCAGGGCGTCGAGAACGTCTACGACCTCGACTTCAACGGCCACGGCATGTCCTACGGCGACGTCTATCTCCAGGCCGAGCAGCAATATTCCGCCTACAACTTCGAATGCGCGAACACCGATCTGCTGTTCCAGCATTTCAAGGACGCCGAGCAGGAATGCGCGGCCTTGCTCGACCGCAACAAGGCGCTGCCGCTGCCGGCCTATGACCAGGCCCTGAAGGCCAGCCATCTCTTCAACCTGCTCGACGCCCGGGGCGTGATCTCGGTCACCGAGCGCCAGGCCTATATCGGCCGCGTCCGCGCGCTGGCCAAGCGCTGCTGCGAAGCCTTCGTCGCGACGCAAGGCGAAGCGTAATGGCCGAGCTCCTCCTCGAACTCTTCTCGGAAGAGATCCCCGCGCGCATGCAGGCGCGCGCCGCCGACGACTTGAAGCGCCTGGTCACCGAGAAGCTGAAAGCCGCCGGCCTTTCTTGGACTCGTGCCGACGCCTACGCGACACCGCGCCGCCTTGCTCTCGTCCTGGACGGTCTCCCGACCGCACAGCCCGACGTGAAGGAAGAGAAGAAGGGCCCGCGCGTCGGCTCGCCGCAACAGGCGATCGACGGCTTCCTCAAGTCCGCCGGCCTCGCTTCGCTGGACCAATGCGAGAAGCGCGACACCGGCAAGGGCGAGTTCTACTTCGCGGTGATCGAGAAGAAGGGCGGGGCGACCAGCGCCGTGCTCGAACGCGCGATCGGCGAGGTGCTGCAGGAACTGCCCTGGCCGAAATCCATGCGCTGGGCCGGCTTCGGCTTCCGCTGGGTGCGGCCGCTGCACAGCATCATCTTCGTCTTCGACGGCAAGCCGATCGTCGCCGAGTTCAAGCTCGGCAACTTCGACCAGAAGAGCGGCGCCGAGACCCGCGGCCATCGGTTCCTGGCACCGAGCGTCATCACGGTCTCCAGCTTCGCCGATTACCAGTCGAAGCTGCGCGCCGCGAAGGTCATCCTCGATCCTGCCGAGCGGCGTGCCGAGATCTGGAAGCAGGCGCAGGCTTTGGCCGCGAAGGAAGGCCTCACCGTCCGGCAGGACGACGCGCTGCTCGATGAAGTGACCGGTCTGATCGAATGGCCGGTGGCGCTCATGGGTCGCATCGACGACGCCTTCATGACTTTGCCGCCCGAGGTCATGACCACGACCATGCGGGTCAATCAGAAATACTTCGCGGTCCTGGCATCGGACGGCAAGCTCGCGCCGCGCTTCATCGTCGTCGCCAACACCGAGGCCGATGACGGCGGCAAGGCGATCACCGCCGGCAACGAGCGCGTATTGCGCGCGCGCCTCTCCGACGCCCAGTTCTTCTGGGAGCAGGACAAGAAGGTCCGGCTGATCGAGCGCGTGCCGGCGCTCGACGGCATCACCTATCACGCCAAGCTCGGCTCCGTCGGCGACAAGGTGAAGCGCATGCGCGCGCTTGCCGCCGTGCTTTCGGAGAAAATTCCGAACGGCGATGCCGGGCTTGCGGATCAAGCCGCACACCTCGCCAAGGCCGATCTGGTCTCGGGGATGGTGGGCGAGTTCCCGGAACTCCAGGGCATCATGGGGCGTTATTATGCGCGGAACGAGGGACTTTCCGACGCCGTGGCCGACGCAATCGCCGATCATTACAAGCCCTTGGGCCCGAATGATCTCTGCCCGAAGGCGCCGGTCTCGATTGCCGTCTCTTTGGCCGAGAAGATCGATTCCCTGGTCGGCTTCTTCACCATCGACGAGCGCCCGACCGGTTCCAAGGATCCCTTCGCCTTGCGCCGTGCGGCGCTCGGCATCATCCGGCTGATCCTGGAGAACAAGCTCAGGCTCGGCCTGCGCGCGGTGCTGGAGCAGTCTTACAAGAGCTACGCGCTCGGCAACGCGCCGCAGCCGGTGATCGGCCTGCTGATGGATTTCTTCGCCGATCGCCTGAAGGTCGCGCTGAAGGAACAGGGTGTCCGCCACGATCTGGTTTCGGCGGTCTTCGCGCTCGGCGACGAGGACGATTTGACGCGCCTGATCGCACGGGTCGATGCGCTGAAGGGCTTCGTCGAGAGCCCGGACGGCGTCAACCTGCTGGCGGCGCATAAGCGCGCGGCCAACATCGTGCGCATCGAGGAGAAGAAAGACAGCGCGCGCCATGACGGCGGCATCGATCCGGCGGCCCTGGTCGAGGAGCCGGAGCGGGCGCTGCATACGGCGCTCTCCAAGGTCTCCGAATCCGCCAAAGCGGCGATCGCGCGCGAGGATTTCACCGGCGCCATGTCGGCCATGGCGCAACTGCGGGCTCCGGTCGATGCTTTCTTCGACAAGGTGACCGTGAACGACAAGGACCCGAAGCTGCGCGCGAACCGCTTGCGCATGCTCTCGGCGATCAACGCGACCCTGTCCGCGGTGGCGGACTTTTCCAAGATCGAGGGCTGAGCCGCCCCGCTGAAGAGGAGACTTCCCCGTGGCCTCCAATGCAGTTCGCAAGCAACCGGAAACCAGCAGCGCGAAGTGGGTCTACCGCTTCGGCGCCGGGACGACCGAGGGCCGAGCGGAGATGAAGAATCTCCTCGGCGGCAAGGGCGCCAACCTCGCCGAGATGGCGTCGCTCGGCCTTCCCGTGCCGCCGGGCTTCACCATCACCACCGAAGTCTGCACCTATTTCTATGCCAACGCGCGCGAGTATCCGGCCGAGCTGAAGGCCGAAGTCACCGCCGGCGTCGCGCATATCGAGAATGCGGTCGGGCTTAAGTTCGGCCATCCCGAGAACCCGCTGCTGGTCTCGGTGCGCTCCGGTGCCCGCGTTTCCATGCCGGGCATGATGGACACCGTCCTGAATCTCGGCCTCAACGACGAGACCACGGAAGGCCTGGCCAAGAAGTCCGGCGACCGGCGCTTCGCCTATGACTCCTATCGCCGCTTCATCCAGATGTACGGCAACGTCGTGCTCGGCGTGGAGCATCACAATTTCGAGGAGGCGCTGGAGCTGCACAAGCAGGACCGCGGCGTCGAGCTCGACACCGACTTGACCGCCGAGGACTGGCTGAAAGTCATCGCCGAATACAAGGCGCGGATCGAGGAGGAGCTGGGCAAGCCCTTCCCGCAGGACCCGCATGAGCAGCTCTGGGGTGCCATCGGCGCCGTGTTCGGCTCCTGGGACATCCCGCGCGCCAAGACCTATCGCAAGCTCAACAACATCCCGGAGGAGTGGGGCACCGCCGTCAACGTCCAGGCCATGGTGTTCGGCAACATGGGTGACGACTGCGCCACCGGTGTCGCCTTCACCCGCAATCCCTCGACCGGCGCCAAGGAGTTCTACGGCGAGTATCTGGTCAACGCCCAGGGCGAAGATGTCGTGGCCGGCATCCGCACGCCGCAGCACCTGACCCTCGACGGCAAGAAGGCCAACAAGTCCACGCTGCCGGCGATGGAAGAGGTGATGCCCGAAGTCTTCAAGCAGCTCGACCAGGTCCGCGCGCAGCTCGAGAAGCACTATCGCGACATGCAGGACATCGAGTTCACGGTGCAGCAGGGCAAGCTCTACATGCTGCAGACCCGGAACGGCAAGCGCACGGCGCAGGCCGCGCTGAAGATCGCGGTCGATCTCTGCAACGAGGGCCTGATCGACAAGAAGACCGCGGTCGCCCGCGTCGATCCCGCCTCGCTCGACCAGCTGCTGCATCCGCGCCTCGATCCCCAGGCGAAGAAGGACGTGATCGCCCGCGGCCTCCCGGCATCGCCGGGTGCCGCTTCCGGCAAGGTCGCCTTCACTGCCGACGAGGCGGAGGACCGCGCCGCCAAAGGCGAGCGCGTGATCCTGGTGCGCGTCGAGACCAGCCCCGAGGACATCCACGGCATGCATGCCGCGGCCGGCATCCTGACCACCCGCGGCGGCATGACCAGCCATGCGGCGGTGGTGGCGCGCGGCATGGGCCGTCCCTGCGTCTCCGGTGCCGGCGATCTCCGGGTCGATGACGTGAAGAAAACCATGGTGGTCCGCGGGAAGACCATCGGCGCCGGCGACATCATCACCATCGACGGCGGCACCGGTGAGGTGATGTTCGGCGAGGTGCCGACCATCGAGCCGGAACTCTCCGGCGACTTCGCCAACCTGATGGCCTGGGCCGACAGCTTCCGCAAGCTGAAGGTCCGCACCAATGCCGAGACGCCGCTCGATGCCCGCACCGCGCGGCAGTTCGGCGCCGAGGGTATCGGCCTCTGTCGCACCGAGCATATGTTCTTCGACAGCGACCGCATCGTCGCCATGCGCGAGACCATCATGGCCGAGGATGTCGAGGGGCGGAAAAAGGCGCTGGCGAAGCTGTTGCCGATGCAGCGCCAGGACTTCATCGAGCTGTTCCAGATCATGCGCGGCCTGCCGGTGACGATCCGCTTGCTGGATCCGCCGCTGCACGAGTTCCTGCCGCACAGCAAGGCGGAGCTGGCGGAGGTCGCGGCGGCCTCGGGGCTCTCGGTCGAATGGGTCACGCATCGCGCGGCCCAGCTCAAGGAATCGAACCCGATGCTCGGCCATCGCGGCTGCCGCCTCGGCATCACCTATCCCGAGATCTACGAGATGCAGGCCCGCGCGATCTTCGAGGCCGCGGCCGCGGTGAAGAAGAAGCAGGGCGAGACCGCGGAAGCCGAGATCATGATCCCGCTGGTCGGCATCCCGAAGGAGCTCTCGTTGATGCGCGCGGTGATCGACCGCGTGGCGCGCGAGGTGATCAAGGAGACCGGCGTCGAGCTGCCCTATTCCGTCGGCACCATGATCGAGCTGCCGCGGGCCTGCCTGCTCGCGGACCAGATCGCCAAGGATGCCGCCTTCTTCAGCTTCGGCACCAACGACCTGACCCAGACCACCTATGGCCTCAGCCGCGACGATGCCGGCCGCTTCCTGCAGGCCTATGAGCGCCAGGGCATCATCAAGCAGGATCCCTTCATCAGCCTCGACCCGGAAGGTGTCGGCGAGCTGGTGAAGATCGCCAGCGAGCGCGGCCGCAAGACCCGGGCGAACCTCAAGCTCGGCATCTGCGGCGAGCACGGCGGCGACCCGGCCTCGATCCATTTCTGCGCCGAGGTTGGGCTGGACTACGTCTCCTGCTCGCCCTACCGCGTGCCGATCGCGCGGCTGGCCGCGGCGCAGGCCGCGCTAACCGGCGACCAGTCCGGGCGCAAGGGCGAAGGGTGATCACTCCTCAGGGATCAGCGCGACTGCCCGGAGGACGTTGTCCAATGATACTGCCATCGCATGCTCGATGCCGGCTTCCACCTGCCGCTTCTGCGCGTCGCTAAGCTCGGCGTATTTCTCGCGCCAGACGCCTGCTTCCACCTCGGCGCCGGCGATGGTGTGGATGTCCTTGATCTTTTCCTTGGTCTTCGCGTCGATGACGATCAGGTGATAGGTCACGCCAACGCCGTGCTCCGCGCCGAAGGCGTTCGGATGGCGCGCCAGGTAGGCGCCGTGCACCTGGTGCGAGGTGCCGTAGACCGTGCCGGTGCCGGGCGTGATCACGATGTAGGTGTCCACGACCTTGCCGTTGCCGAGATCGCCGCCGGCCGGCAGGTCGATATGGGTGTAGTTGTCGTCGTGCCACCACCAGTCGGTCTTGTCGCCCCGGGTGATTCGGACCGGTCTGTCGAAGGGAACGACCTGGTAGCGCGGCGTCAGCTTCTGCGCGATCGTGTTGGTGATGAAACGGTCCAGGCCGTATTCCTCGAACGGGCCGAAATCGTCCTCGACGATGATCGGGAACAGCGGGATTTCCACCACGCTGAGTTCGTCGCCGACCGCCGAGACGATGGCGACCCGCTTGATCGCCGACAGTTCCTCGGTGGAAAGTTCCGCGCCGGCGCAGCCGGCCAGGAACAGGGCGAGCAACAACACGATTGCTTTTTTCACGTCTACACCACTCAATCTGCAAATCCCGCCGGGTCGTATACCATCCCGGGTCACATTTCGAGTCTCGTTTGCACGTTTTGATATCCCACATGAAATGACCGAGTCCCTGCAGGAATTGCGTCTCGGCGGCAAGCCGGCCCTTGCCGCTGTTCTGGCCAAGCTGGAATCGTCGCCCGACGATGCCGGTCTCACGGCGCTGCTGTCCGCGGCCTACCTCGCACCCGTGGGGCAGGTGATCGGCCTGACCGGCCCGCCGGGTGTCGGCAAATCGACCCTGGCCGGCGCGCTGATCTCGGCCTACCGCGCGCAGGGCAAGAGCGTCGGCGTCATCGCCGTCGACCCCTCTTCGCGGCGCACCGGCGGCGCGTTGCTGGGTGACCGCGTGCGGTTGCGCAGCGATCCCGACGACCAGCGGGTCTTCATCCGCTCGATGGCGGCGCGCGACCAGCTGGGCGGCTTGGCCGAGATCACCTTCGGCGCCATGGTGCTGATGCGCGCGGTCTACGACATCGTGCTGGTGGAGACCGTCGGCGTCGGCCAGTCGGAGACCGACATCTCGATGGCCGCGGACACCGTGGTGTTCTGCGTCCAGCCGGGCTCGGGCGACAGCCTGCAGTTCATGAAGGCCGGCATCGTCGAGATCCCCGACATCGTCGTCGTGACCAAGGGCGACATGGGCCATGCGGCGACGCGGGCGCGCGCGGACGTGGTCGGTGCGCTCGGCATGGCGGCGGAGCCCAGCTTCGATTGGACGGTCGCGGTGAAGATCGTCACCGCCACCTCGGGCGAGGGCCTCGGCGCGCTGCTGGCCGAGATCGCCGAGCATTGGCATTGGCTGCATCGCCAAGGCCATCTCGCCGAACGCCGCCGCCTGCAGGCCGAGAACTGGCTGAAACAGGCGATCAAGGACCGCTACGGTCGCGAGGGGCTGAAGAAGCTCGGCGCGATCTCGCTGGCACCCGAGACGGCGCCGTTCGGGCTGCTGGCGCGCGCGGACTGATAGTCTTCACGCGGAGAGGCCAACCCCCTACCTAGCCTTCCCCCATCTTGGGGGAAGGGACTCTTATAAAGATGCTGTGGCGAGTGACGGTTCTATCCGTCCCCGCCCCCAAGATGGGGGCGGGTTGGGGCGGGGGTTGACGGTTCCGCTACTGTGCGCGTCAGAGATCCGCAAACGCCGCAATGGCGGCGCGGTCGAAGCCCTTGCTCGCGGTCAGCAGCTGCCGCGAATAGGGATGCTGCAATTCCCCCTTGGCCAGCTTGGCGCTGTCCGCGGTCTCGACGATCTCGCCGGTGCGCATGATGGCGAGGCGCTCGCAGAGCTGCGCCACCACCGCGAGATCGTGGCTGACCAGGATATAGGTGAGATCCAGCTCTTGGCGCAGCTTGGCGAGCAGGTTCAGCACCTCGGCCTGGATCGAGACGTCGAGTGCCGAGGTCGGCTCGTCGAGCAACAGCAGCTTCGGACGCAGGATCAGCGCGCGGGCGATGGCGACGCGCTGCCGCTGGCCGCCGGAAAGCTGGTGCGGGTAGCGGAAGCGGAAGGAGGGGCCGAGCTGTACCTGCTCCAGGGTGTCCTTCACCCGGTTCTCGATGTCGCCGATGCCATGCACCTGCAACGGCTCGGCCAGGATGCGATCGACCGTGTGCTTCGGGTGCAGCGAGCCATAGGGATCCTGGAACACCATCTGGATCGCGCGCTTGGCGGCCTTATCGCGGTCGCGGGCGAGCGGCTTGCCGGCGACGGTGATCTCGCCATTCCACGCCGGGTTGAGCCCGGCCAGCACGCGCAGCACCGTGGTCTTGCCGGAACCGGATTCGCCCACCAGCCCGAAGCTCTCCCCCGCGGCAATGGCGAAGCTGACGCCGGCCAGCGCGCGCACGTGATGCTTCCCGGTGTAGAAGTCGACCTCGAGGTTCTCGACCTCGACCATGGGAGACGGTGCCTTCATCGGCTCACCGGGGCCATCCAGCTGGGATCCCGCTGGAGCGTGGGCAGCACTTCGACCGGCTTCTCCAAGTTGGGCGTGCAGGCGAGCAGCCCGCGGGTATAGGGATGCTGCGCCGCGTTCAAGTGCTTGGCATCGAGCTCTTCCATGACCTGGCCGGCATACATGACCAGCACGCGGTCGCAGAAGGTGCTGACCAGATTGAGGTCATGGCTGATGAAGATGAGGCCCATGTCCCGGGTCTTCACCAGGTCGTCGAGGATGGCCAGCACCTGCAGCCGCACCGTCACATCGAGCGCGGAAGTAGGTTCGTCGGCAATCAGCAGCTCGGGCTCGGTCACCAGCATCATCGCGATCATGACGCGCTGGCCCATGCCGCCGGAAAGCTCGTGCGGCCAGGCGCGGAACACGCGCTCGGGGTCGCGGATCTTCACCGCCTCCAGCATCTCCAGCGCGCGGGCCTTGAGCGCGCTCCTGGCATTGGTGCGGGCGGCGGCCTCCATGAGCTGGTCGCCGATCCGCATCACCGGGTTGAGGGAATACTTCGGGTCCTGCATCACCATGGTGATGCGGCGGCCGCGGATCTTGCGCCATTGCGCGTTGGACAGGCCAAGCAAGCTCTCTCCGTCGAACTCGAGCTTCTCCGCGTTCACCATGCCGGGCGTCAAGCCGAGGATCGCCCGCGCGGTCTGCGACTTGCCGGAGCCGGATTCGCCGACGATCGCCAGCTTCTCGCGCCCCAAGGTGAAGGAGACGTCGCGCACCACGTGGTTGATGCCGGTCGGCGTGTTGAACCGGATGTTGAGCTTCTCGACGTCGAGGATCGGCTTGCTCATGTCACTGTTCCCGGGGATCGAGCACGTCGCGGAGCCCGTCGCCGATCAGGTTGAAGCCGAGGCTGACGATGAAGATGGCGATGCCGGGATAGGTGCAGATCCACCACTGGTCCAGGATCTGGTTGCGGCCGTCGGAGACCATCGAGCCCCATTCCGGCTGCGGCGGGGCGACGCCGAGGCCGAGGAAGCCCAAGCCCGCGGCGATCAGGATCACGCCCGCCATGTCGAGCGTCACCCGCACGATCAGCGAGGGCAGGCACATCGGCATGATATGGCCGACCAGGACCCGCAAGCTGGAGGCGCCGCTCATCTGCGCCGCGGCGATATAGTCCGTGTTGCGCACCGTCAGCGTCTCCGCCCGGGCGATGCGCGCATAAGGCGGCCAGGAGGTGATGGCGATGGCGAGGATCGCGTTCTCGATGCCGGCGCCGAGCGCCGCGGCGAAGGCGAGTGCCAGCACGATCTTCGGGAAGGCGAGGAAGGCGTCGGTGATCCGCATCAGCACCGTATCGACCCAGCCGCCGAGATAGCCGGCGGTGGTGCCGATGACGATGCCGACCGGCGCCGCGGTGACCGCCACCATGAAGATGATCAGCAAGGTGGTGCGCGAACCGTAGACGATGCGGCTCCAGATGTCGCGTTGCTGCTGGTCGGTGCCGAGCCAATGGTCGCCGCCCGGCGGCAGCAGCCGGTCGGTGATCGGGCCGGCCTCGGTCGGGTTGAACTGGGTCAGCCAGGGCGCGAACACCGCCATGCCGATCAGGCCCAGGATGATGATGAGGCCGATCATCGCCAGCGGGTTCTTTGCAAACGCAACCCAGCCGAGATAGGCGCGGCCGGCGCGGGCCTGCAGCCGCGACTGCGGCGTGTCGGTCAACAGCCAGCGCCGCCAGTTCTGCGGGGTGACGCTCAAGACCCAGCCGGTGGTGCCTGTGGTCATCAGCGCGCCCTCATCATCTGGCTCGGGGGTCGAGAAAACGGTAAGCGAGATCGGTCAGGGTGTTGATGATGATATAGACGAAGCCGACCACGATGGTGCCGCCCATCACCGCCGGCAGGTCCTGGCCGAAGATCGAATCGGTGATGTAGAGGCCGATGCCGTGCCAGGCGAAGACCGTCTCGGTCAGCACCGAACCTTCCAGCAGGTTGCCGTAGGAGAGCGCCACCACGGTGATCAGCGGCACCAGGATGTTGCCCATGGCGTGCTTCCAGATGATGCGCCGTTCCGGCACGCCCTTCACCCGCGCGGTCAGCACGTATTCCTGCCGCAGCTGGCTCAGCATCAGCGAGCGGGTCATGCGGCTGATATAGGCCAGCGAGTAATAGCCGAGCAGGGCGGCCGGCAGGATCAGGTGAGCCACCGCATTCCAGAACAGATCGGTCTCGCCGGCGATCAGCGTGTCGATGGTCATGATGCCGGTGACCGGCGTGATGATGTCCTCATAGCCGAAGTCGAGGCGCCCGGGACCGGGCAGCCAGTCGAGCTTCGCGTAGAAGATCAGCAGCGCCATGATGCCGAGCCAGAAGATCGGCATCGAATAGCCGACCAGGCCGACGAAGCGGATCAGGTGATCGATGACGGTGTCCTTGGCGACGGCCGCCCAGACCCCGAGCGGGATGCCGATCACCGTGCCGATCACGATGCCCCAGGTGGCGAGCTCCAGGGTCGCCGGGAAGACATGGGCGAGGTCTTCCAGGATCGGCTGGCTGGTGCGGAGCGAGACCCCGAGGTCGCCCTGGAACACGCTCCAGATATAGAGCAGGAACTGGACCGGGATCGGATGGTCCAGGCCGAGCTTGGTGCGCGCCGCGGCGATGGTCGATTCCGAGGCGTGGTCGCCGACGATGGCGAGCACGGGATCGACCGGCAGCAGCCGGCTGATGACGAAGGTGACGACGAGCAGGCCCAGCATCGTCGTCGCGATGGACAGCAGGACCTTGCTGGCGGATTTCAACGCAAGCATCGAACCGAGGGAATGACTGAGGCCGGAAATAGCGCGGGCGACTCCCGACTAAGGGAGTCGCCCGATGCCGGTTCCAAACGTCAGTTCTTCACGACGTTCTTGTAGAGATTGAGGTCGAAGGTCGGGCCGATGATGAAGCCGTTCACATCGGAACGGACGGCCGCGGTCTCGACCTGCTGGAACAGGATGACGTAGGGGCTCTCTTCCAGCGCCATCTTCTGCAGGTCCATGTACATCTGGGCCCGCTTGGCGGAATCGCGCTCATCGCGGGCGGCATTCACCGCCTTGGCGCGCTCCTCCGAGACCCACTGGTTGCGCTTGGCGAGCGGCGCATTCAGGTAGCCGTCGGCGTTGGAATGCGGGTCCTGGTAATCCGAACCCCACTGGCCGAGATAGATATCGTGCTCGCTGGCGCGATACTTGGTCAGCGTGGTCTTGTTGTCGGCCAGGCGGATGATCAGGTTGACGCCGGCCTTGGCCATCGAGCTTTGCAGCGACGCCGCCAGCTCGCGGGCTTCCGACTTGTTGGTGACGTCGATGGTCACGTCGAACCCATTCGGCTGACCGCCGGCCTTCAGCAGTTCCTTCGCCTTCGCGACGTCGAAGGTGAACGGCGTCTCATTGTCGGCGCCGAGCTGGCCGTCGGGCAGGAAGGTCTGGTGCTTGATGCCGGTGCCGCTGAACAAGGTCTTCTGCAGGCCGTCATAGTCCACCAGGTACTTCATCGCCTGGCGGAGATCCTTGTTGCCGAGGTACTGGTTCTTCACGTTGAGGCCCATGTACCAGAGAGTCGCTTTCGGCGAGGCCACGGTCTTCAACGCCTTGTCGCCCGCGATCGCCTTCAGCTGGTCGCCGGTCAGGTTACGCGCCACATCGACGTCGCCCTTCTGGACCAGCAGCTGCTGGGTGGCGCTCTCGGTCACGTTCTTGATCAAGACGCGCTTGATCTTCGGCACGCCGTCCCAATAGGCCTCATTGGTCTCGAGGACCATCGACTCCTTCGGCTTGTAGCTCTTCAGCGAGAAGGGGCCGGAGCCGGCTTCGTTGGTCTTCAGCCAGCCGTTGCCCAGGTCGTCGCCCTGCGCATGCTCCATGGCCAGCTTCTTGTCGATGACGACGCTGGTATAGGAGAGGCAGTTCAGGAAGAAGCTCGGCGCATAGGCGGCATCGAGCTCGATCTCCAGGGTCATCGGGTCCTTCACCCGGATCATCTTGTCGGCGTTGTCCTTGGTCAGGCCGAACTGGTTCATGATGAAGGCGGGGTTGCCGTTGATCTTCACGAAACGCTGCAGCGAGAAGGCGGCATCCTCGGCGGTCATTTCATTGCCGGAATGGAATTTGATGCCGGGCCGGATCTTGAACTGGAAGGTCTTGCCGTCATCGCTGACGGTATAGCTCTCGGCCGCCTGGAACTTCAGCTCGGACGGCTTCTCCGCATTGATCACCACCAGGCGATCATAGGTGTTGGCCATGTATTCCGAGCTGGTGAACTCGTAGATCTCGGCCGGATCGAGCGAGATCATGTCGTCGATCACATAGGCCATCACCAGCGTGTCTTTCGGCGTCTCCGCCTGCGCCATGCCCATGGCAAAGGTGAAGGCGCTGACGCTCATCCCCACGGCGAGGAGGGCCGATCGTACAAACGGTTTCATCGTCTTGGCTCCCTGATTCACGCAGTCCTGGCGCTTGTTAGGAACGCCCCGCGCCCTGGACCGAACGGTCAAGGTTATCATGGCTTTGTCGCGGAGGTAAACGATTGCGACCCGGCCCGGGGACGCTAAAAACTCTGGCCGGCGCTCAGGTCAGACGGCGAATCCAGTCCTGATGCCTCGGATATTCGGCCAGCAGCGCGTCCCGGTCGGCCAGCTCGAAATCCGCAAAGTCGAAGCCGGGTGCCACGGTGCAGCCGACCAGGCAGAAGCGGCCGCCCTCGGCCGGGCTGGCGCCGAACCAGGACCCGGCCGGGACGACGTGCTGGTAGAGGAGATCGCCGCCGAGCCGCGTGGTCTTGAGGCTTCCGGCGGCGTCGATCTCGACCACGTCCAGCGGATCGCCGGCATAGAAGTGCCAGACTTCGTCCGCCTTGATGCGATGAAGGCGCGAGCATTGGCCGGCCTCCAGCAGGAAATGGATCGCCGTCGATATGCTGCGCGCGCCGCCGAATCGCCGGGGCAGGGCGGCGGCGGCGACGGTTTCCGACGCGCGGTAGGTCTCGCGAAACCAGCCACCTTCGGGATGCGGCGTGAGTTGCAGCCGATCGATGAGCTCGCTGACGTTCATGGGGCTTCCTGCCGCTAACTTGACGGGTATCGACCCCCATGGAACCCTATCGCAGGTGGCGGAGTCGAACGCCGGGGGCCACGCTAGAATTATGCCGAGCATCTATCAGATCAAGCCGCGCTTCCAGGCGTTGCTGCGGCCGCTGGTGCGGGCGCTTGCTGCCGGCGGCGTCACCGCCAACCAGGTGACGGTCGCGGCGGCGCTGTTGTCGGTCGGTGCGGGCGTCGTGCTGGCTTACGATGCGGCAAGGCCCGCGGTCTGGTTCCTGCTGCCGGTGGTGCTGTTCGTACGGATGGCACTCAACGCCATCGACGGCATGCTTGCGCGCGAGCACGGGCAGAAGAGCGCGCTCGGCGCCTTCCTGAACGAGCTTTGCGACGTGATCTCCGACGCGGCGCTCTATCTGCCCTTCGCCCTGATCCCCGGAGTCAACGGTCTCGCCGTGGTCATCACCGTGCTGCTGGCGGGGTTGAGCGAGATGGCCGGCGTGGTCGCGATCCAGGTCGGGGCGCAGCGTCGCTATGACGGGCCGATGGGCAAGAGCGACCGTGCCTTTGCCTTCGGGGTCATCGCTGTGCTCATCGGCCTCGAGCTTGCTGGAAGGCCAAACCATGTGACCTGGGCGATCCTGCTCATGGCGGCGGCGATCGCCTATACCATCGTCAACCGGGTGCGCGCTGCCTTACGCGAGAGGGCAGCTTGATCCCATTCGAGATCACCGACAACGCGGCGCTGGCGCTGCTGGGCGTCTTCGGGCTGCTGATCCTGGCCAGCGGGGTCGCCTTCAGTCTCGCCCAGCGCCGTCCCGACCGCGACTACACCGAATTGAAGCTCCGGATCCGCACCTGGTGGGTCATCGTCATCCTGTTCGCGCTGGCGATCGCCCTGCCGCCGATCTTTGCCATCTGCCTGCTGGGCTTCGTCAGCTTCCTCGCCTTCAAGGAATACATCACGCTGATCCCGACCCGGCGCGCCGATCACCGCGTCCTGTTCTGGGCCTATCTCACCATCCCGGCGCAGTACTATTGGGCGGCGGACGGCTGGTACGGGATGTTCATCATCTTCATCCCGGTCTACGCCTTCCTGCTGCTGCCCGCGCGCATGGTGCTGATCGGCGAGACCGAGGGCTTCATCCGCGCCGCCGGGACCTTGCATTGGGGGCTGATGACCACGGTCTTCAGCCTGAGCCACATGGCCTATCTGTTGGCCCTGCCGGCGGGCGTGAATCCGGCCGGCGGCAATGACGGGTTGCTGCTCTATCTGCTGCTGCTGACCCAATTGAACGACGTCGCGCAGTATGTTTGGGGCAAGACCCTCGGCAGGCACAAGGTGGTGCCGAAGGTCAGCCCGAAGAAGACCCTCGAGGGACTGGCCGGCGGCATCCTCACCACCACCCTGGTCGCCTTTCTCGCCGGCCCCTATCTGACGCCGCTGACGCCGGTCGAGGCGGCGATTGCTGGTTTGCTGATCGGCTGTGCCGGCTTCATCGGCGACATCTCGGTCTCGGCCGTGAAGCGCGATCTCGGCATCAAGGACAGCGGCAGCATCCTGCCCGGCCATGGCGGCATCCTCGACCGGGTCGACAGCCTCACCTTCACCGCGCCGCTGTTCTTCCACTACGTCTACTATCTGCATTACTGATGATCCGCGCATTGCGCCTGCTGTTCTGGATCCTGATTGGCCGGCCGCTGGTCCTGGTCGTGCTGGGCCTCAACGTGCGCAACCTGAAGAACCTGCCGCTTCAGGGCCCGGCGATCGTGGTCGCCAACCACAACAGCCATCTCGACACCTTCGTGCTGATGACCTTGTTCCCGTTGAGCCGGCTGCATCGCCTGCGGCCGGTGGCGGCGGCCGATTACTTCCTGCGCAATCGGGCGATCGCCTGGTTCACGCTCAACATCATCAACATGATCCCGCTGGATCGCAGCCGGGTCGGCAAGCGCGGCGAGGATCCGCTCGAGAATTGCGCCAAGGCGCTGGAGGCCGGCGAGATCCTGCTGGTCTACCCGGAAGGCACGCGCGGCGAGACCGAGGCGCTGGCGAAGTTCAAGGGCGGCGTCGCGCGGCTGAAGGAGCAATATCCCGAAGTGCCGGTCGTGCCGGTCTACATGCAGGGCCTGAGCCGCGCCTTGCCCAAGGGCGAGTTCACCCTGGTGCCGGTCGTGGTCGATGTCTTCGTCGGCGAACCGGTTGCCTGGACCGGCAGCCGCCCGGCCTTTACCCAGGCGCTGCAGGATTCCGTAGCGGCGCTTGCCGCCGCGGCGCCGCACCCGACCTGGAAGTGACTCAGCGCAGGAAGATGTCGATGTAGTCGGCGACCGCCTCGCATGGGTTGTCGATCGGATACATGCGCCAGTATTTCCGCGCGCCTTTCCGCTCGAAGGTGACTTCGACGTCGCGGGCGCATTCCTTGCCTTCGTAGATGAACTCGACCTTGGTGACGATCTTGCCCTTGAAGATGAAGGTCGTCTTGTCGACCCGGGTCACGATGCCGTCGAGCGAGACGAAGCCTTCCTTGGCGTCGTTGCGCCCGGTCAGCCGCCATTCGCCGTTCTCCGCCTTGACCTCCGCGGTCCCGGCATCCTTCAGATGGCCGCCGGTGCCGATCCATTGCAGGGTCAGCGGATGCTTGCCGAGCAGCTGCTTGGCGGCCTTTTGGTCGTTGATCACCGGATCGGCGTGAGCGGAAGCGGCGCATAATGCCAATCCGCCGAGAGCGAGCAGCGTCTTCCTCATTTCGGCCCCCGGTATCTGCCGAAGATTTCCTTCAGGCGGTCATGCGGCACTGCATGTGCGGTGCGGCCCTTGAAGCCGGTCATGGTCTCGGCGGCGACCAGCGCGTTCCAGATCGCTTCCTCGGTCGCCTCCGCGGCGGCCTGGAACAGCGGTGTGCATTCATCGATGCCGAGCATGCGCACGTCCGTCATCTTCGATCGCAGTGGCACACGGTTGGCGGTGGAGAAGGCGAGGAAGATGTCGCCGCTGCTGTTGGAGCCGAAGCCGCCGACCCAGGCGAGACCGGTGGTGGCGCGCCGCGCCAGCCGCTGGCATTGGATCGGCAGCAGCGGCGCGTCGGTCGCGAGAATGACGATGATCGAGCCGGACCCCGGGTCGGGGTCCCAATAGGCGCCCTGGATCTCGTCGGTGCCGATCTCCAGGCCGACCGGCGCATTGCCGCAGCGGAGCATCGCGCGGTTGCCGTAGTTCGCCTGCACCAGGGCGCCGACCGTCCAGCCGCCGCGGTCCTCCGGCAGCTTGCGCGAGGCCGTGCCGGTGCCGCCCTTGAACTCATGCGCGATCATGCCGGTGCCGCCGCCGACGTTGCCTTCCTGCGGCAGGCCGCCCTTGGCGTTGTCCAGGGCCTGCAGCGCCAGCTCCTGGGTCACCGGAAAGGAGTAAGCATCGGAGAGCCAGCCGTCATGGGTCTCGGCGGTCACCGGGAGCAGCCAGGACTCGTCGATGCCGCGCTTGTCCGCGTCGGCGCAGATCGCATCGCGCACCACGCCGACCGCATGGGTGTTGGTGATGCAGATCGGCGAAGTCAGCAACCCCTGCTCGGCCAGCCAGATGGTGCCGGTCATCTCGCCGTTGCCGTTGAAGCTGTGGAAGCCTGCGAAACAGACGTTGCTGTAGATGTCGGCCGCCGGCCAGATCGCGGTCACGCCGGTTCTGACCACATGCGGCGTATCGCGGATCAGCGTGGCGGTGCCGACGGTGACGCCGGCGACATCGGTGATGGCATTGAGCGGTCCCGGCGGCATCTGCCCGAGGCTGATGCCGAGGTCACGCAAACGCGGCTTTCCCATGATTCCCCCTGATGAGTTCAGGGGCGCAGTCTAGCTAGCCAACCTGCTCAGGCAAGCGCATCCAGTCCGGCACGCTGGGGCGGATGGTGGCCCCGCCCGCGGTGAGGCCTTCGGACCGCGCGCGATCGAGGTGTTCCAGTCGCACCATGGCAAGGCCGCTCTGGCCGTCCGGCCCGAGGCTGCGGAGTTCCCCGGCTTCCACCTCGCCCAGCATCAGGGCTGTGCCGGGGGCCGGCGCGGCGCCGCTGATCGCCACCGGGAGCAGTCGCTTCCTGACCAGGCCGCGATAGCGGGTCCGGGCGGTCAATTCCTGGCCCATGTAGCAGCCCTTGTCCCAATCGATCGCGTGCAGCTCCTCGAAACCGTTCTCCAGCAGGATGCCCTTGTCCGGGACCAGGTCACGGCTGCCGGAAGGCACGCCCAGCGCGACGCGGAGGCGTTCGTATACCTCGATTGGCGCCGCGCTGAAGCCGACGGTCCGCGCCGTCGCCTCGGCCTCGGCGCGCGGCAGGAAGGCGCGGGCGCCTAATGCCGGCAGCCGCGGATCGACAAAGACCACGCCGCCGGCCAAGGGCTTGGCCAAGCCTGCGGTCGGTGCGAGGCCGAGCCTGGCCAGCGCGCCGGGCCCGGCGAAGACCACTACGGCCCAGTCGGCCGCCGCATCGACCACCTTCACCTTCGAGCGGAGCCGATACATGGAGAGCCGTTTGATCAAATCGGCCCGCCGCTCGACCTCCGGATCGAGGAGGTAACGGCCTTGCACCTCCGCCACACTGAAGTCGTGCAGGAACTTGCCCTGCGGCGTCAGAAAGGCGCTGAAGATCGCCTGGGTCTCGGTCACCCGGCGCGTGTCGTTGCTGATCAACCCCTGGAGGAAAGCCTGTCGGTCTTCACCCTCGACCGCGACCGGGCTCCGGAATGTGTCGATCGCAAAAAAATCCGTATCGTTCATGTGGCTATGGCTTGGCTGCTGCGTGATCTATGGTAATAGTCGGGTGCTTCCGTAAAATTGCAAGGCCAGGGATTCACCCATGATGGATTCACGCAAGTTTCAGGGGAGACGATGAAGCGGATCGGATTGTTGACCAGCGGCGGCGACTGCGCCGGGCTGAACGCCGCGCTTCGCGCGGTCTATGCGCGGGCGCATCATGGCTATGGCTGGACCGTCGTGGGCATCCGCAACGGCACGGCCGGCCTGATGGAGCGGCCGGTCCAGGCCGAGGAACTCGACGACCGGGCCCTGAACAGCGACCTGCTGCGGCTGGGCGGCACGATCCTGGGGACCACCAACAAGGGCAATCCCTTCAAGTTCCCGATGGAGGACGGCAGCTTCGTCGATCGCTCGAACGAGGTGATCGAGGGCTATCGCATGCTGAACCTCGACGCCCTGATCATGATCGGCGGCGACGGCTCGATGGCGATCATCCGCAAGCTGGCGAAGCAGGGCAATATCCCCCTGGTCTCGATCCCGAAGACCATCGACAACGACATCGGCGCGACCGAGACCTCGATCGGCTTCGAGACCGCGGTCCAGGCCGCGACCTCGGCGCTCGACCATCTGCAGCCGACGGCGGCTTCGCACAGCCGCGTCATGGTGCTGGAGCTGATGGGCCGCGACGCCGGCCATATCTCGCTCTGGGCCGGCATCGCCGGCGGCGCCGACGTGATCCTCATCCCGGAGATTCCCTATAAGCTCTCGGTCATCTGCGAGAAGCTGGAGCAGCTGAAGAAGCGCGGTCGCAACTTTGCGCTCGTCGTCGTCGCCGAGGCGGTGAAGACCGAGAACGGAGAGTCGGTGACGGCCATCCATGGCGGCGGCGCGGCTGCCACCCAGACCTATGGCGGCATCGGCCAGTATATCGGCAACGAGATCGGGCGCCTGACCGGCGCCGAGACCCGCGTCACCGTGCTGGGCCATGTGCAGCGCGGCGGCACGCCGGAGCCGGGCGACCGGGTGATCGCCTCGGCCTTCGGCGTCCACGCCGTCGATCTCATCGCCGAGAAGCGGTATGACCGCATGGTGGCCTGGAACAACCGCCGCGTCATCGACGTCCCGATCGAGGACGCGATCCGCGCGGCGCAGACCGTCGATCCGCAGGGCGAGCTGGTGACGGCGGCGCGCGGGCTCGGGATCAGCTTCGGCGATACGGTCGCGTGACACGTCTCGATCCCGGGGCCTTCTGGGAGTTCAGCCTCGCCTATTACAGCCGTGAGCGCGTCGCCGCCGCCTGCCTCTCGCTGCAGAACCGGCGCGGCGCGGACGTGAATATCCTGCTGTTCTGCTGTTGGCTCGCCACCCTGGGGCGGAAGGTGGAGCGGGACGGACTGCATACCGCCATGGCCGCGGTGGAGGCTTGGCGCCGCGACGTGCTGGAACCTCTCCGCAACGCAAGGCGCGCGGTCGCCGACCAGTTTCCTGAGCTTGCCAAGTCCGACCGCCAGGCGATCAAGCACGGCATGCTCTCCGTCGAGCTGGAATGCGAGCGCGTGGCTCAGGAGAAGATTGCGTTTGCCGCCACCGGCGTGGTTGCGGTCGAGGATGGCTCAACCCCGCTGCAGCTCGCCAGCGCCGCGCTCGAGGCCTATCTCGACATGGTCGTCGGCACGCCCGACGAGCAGGACGCAGAAGATTTGAGCGCGCTGCTGGAACCGCTTTGATTCCAGGGGGTTGATGCGGCCGCCGGTCGCGGAACCAATTTGCCAGGAGGGTGTTGTATTTCGAACCGGGCGATCCGCCCGGGTTTCACGCAATTACCGAATGGAACACCCCGACGATGAGCAGCCTCGATCTCGCCGTCATCGGAAACAGTAGTGTCGCGGCGCTGATCGACGCCCAGGCGCGCATCGTCTTCGCCGGTCTGCCGCGCCTCGATTCCGATCCGGTCTTCTGTTCGCTGCTGCGCGGCGGCGATGCCGCCGGAGCGTCGCCCGCGGATGGCACGCTCTCGATCGAGCTGCAAGGCTTCAAGTCGTCCGAGCAGGCTTATCTCGACAACACCGCCGTGCTGCATTCCGTGCTGAGCGAGGACAACGGCGGAGCGGTCGAGATCGTCGACTTCGCGCCGCGCTACGACCGGCACAACCGGATCCATCGGCCGCCGGTCATCGTTCGACGCATCACCCCGGTTTCCGGCCGGCCGATGGTGCGTGTGGTCTCGCGGCCGATGAGCGACTACGGCGGGACGCCGCTGAAATCGCTGCGCGGCAGCCACCACATCGTCTATTTCAGCGACCGGCAGCGGCAGCGCATGACCACCACGATTCCGGTCAGCTACATCATGGAGGAGCGCTACTTCCGGCTCGACCAGCAGCATTGGATCCTGTGGGGGCCGGACGAGCCGGTCGATGCCGATCTCGAGGACATCTGCCGCCGCTATTTCGAGACCACGACGGCGCATTGGCGGCTCTGGGTCCGCGGCCTCTCGATTCCATTCGAGTGGCAGGAGGCGGTGATCCGCGCGGCGATCACCTTGAAGCTCTGCATGTTCGAGGAAACCGGCGCCATTGTCGCGGCACTCACCACGTCGATTCCCGAAGCGCCGAACACGATCCGCAATTGGGACTATCGCTATTGCTGGCTGCGCGACGCGGTGTTCGTCATCCGCGCCCTCAACCGGCTGGGCGTCACGCGCACCATGGAGCAGTATATCGGCTTCATCACCGACGTGATCGACGTCGCGCGCGACGGCGTGATCCAGCCGGTCTATGGCATCTCGCGCGAGGCGGACCTCACCGAGACGATTGCAGAGGGACTGGCCGGCTACCGCGGCATGGGGCCGGTCCGCGTCGGCAATGCCGCCTACAGCCAAGTGCAGAACGACGTCTATGGCAGCATGGTGCTGGCGGCGATCCACTTGTTCTTCGACCACCGCCTGCTCCGCAAGCCCGCCAATGAGGAGCTCTACGAGCAGCTCGAGTTCCTTGGCCAGCGCGCGGTCGAAGCCTTCGACCAGCCCGACGCCGGGCCCTGGGAACTGCGCGGCTCGGCCTCGGTGCACACCTTCTCCGCCATGATGTGCTGGGCGGCCTGCGACCGGCTGAAACGGATCGCGCGGATCATGGGCCGAACCGACCGCACCGAGTTCTGGAGCGACAAAGCGGAGCATTTGAAGCTCACCATCGAGCGTCACACCTGGTCCGAATCCCGCAACAGTTTCGTTTCCACCTTCGACGGCAATGACCTCGATGCCAGCTTGCTGTTGATGGCCCAGATCGGCTTCGTGCAGGCCTCGGACCCTCGCTACGTCGCCACGGTCGAACGCATCGGGCAGGAACTGAAGCGCGGGGATTTCATTTACCGGTATGTGGTCGGGGACGACTTTGGCGAGCCGGAGACGGCCTTCCTGATCTGCACGTTCTGGTACATCGATGCGCTGGCCGCGATCGGTCGGTCGGTCGAGGCCCGCGCGCTGTTCGACAAGATCATGAGTTACAGAAACCGGTTTGGTCTGTTCTCGGAGGACGTGGACCCGAAAACGGGTGAGTTGTGGGGCAATTTTCCCCAGGCCTATTCCATGGTGGGTCTGATCAACTCCGCCATGAATCTGAGTCTGAGTTGGGAGGAAGCGTCATGACCCGCTTGATCGTCGTGTCGAACCGCGTTGCCATGCCCCGCGACCGCTCGGCGCGGGCCGGCGGTCTCGCGGTCGGCGTGCTCTCCGCGTTGAAGCGCTCCGGCGGCGTATGGTTCGGCTGGAGCGGCGAGACCAGCGAGTCTCCCGCGCCCCAGCCCAAGGTCGTAAAGTCGGGCGGCATCACCTACGCGACCATCGATTTCACTGCCGAGGAGTTCGACGCCTACTATAACGGCTATTGCAACAGCACGCTCTGGCCGCTGCTGCATTATCGCCTCGGTCTGGTCGAGCATTCGCGCCAGCACCAGGATGCCTATATGCGGATCAACGCGCGCTTTGCCGATCATCTGGCATCGATGTTGCGGCCGGGCGACGTGATCTGGATCCATGACTATCAGCTCATGGCGCTACCGGGCGAGCTGCGGCTGCGCGGCCTGCGCAACCGCATCGGCTTTTTCCTGCACATCCCGCTTCCCGGGCCGGAGATTTTTTGCGCCCTGCCGGCGCACAAGCAACTGATGGGCTCGCTGGCGGAATGCGACCTGGTCGGCTTCCAGACCGAGAGCGACCTGCGCGCCTTTCGCGACTACGCGCAGTATGAGGCTGGCGGCTCGCTGCGGTCGGACGGCGCGATCGAGATGTTCGGGCGGAGGCTCAGGGCCGGTGCTTTCCCCATCGGCATCGATGTCGAGGAGATGAAGTCGCTCGCCGCGGAGGCCGAGAATGACGAGGAAGTGCGGCGCCTGGCGGACAGCATCTCCAGCCGGCAGCTTATCATCGGCGTCGATCGGCTGGATTACAGCAAGGGCATCCTCAACCGCATCGATGCGGTGGGCGAGTTGCTCTCGACCCGGCCGGATTATCGCAGCCGCATTACTTTCGTGCAGATCGCGGCGCCCTCGCGCATCGACGTTGCCCGCTACAAGAAGCTGCGCCGCGAGATCGAGGGTTGTGCCGGCCGGGTCAATGGCCGCCACGCCGAGATCGACTGGGTGCCGGTTCGCTATCTCAATCGCGTCTTCCCGCGCCGGCAGCTCGCCGGCTTCTACCGCGTGGCGCGGGTCGGGCTGGTCACGCCGTTGCGCGACGGGATGAACCTGGTGGCCAAGGAATATGTCGCCGCGCAGAAACCGAACGATCCCGGCGTGCTGGTGCTCTCGCGTTTCGCCGGTGCCGCGCGCGAGCTCAAGGGTGCGCTGATCGTCAATCCCTTCGACCAGGTGGAAATGGCCGAGGCGCTGGACCAGGCTCTGCGCATGCCGCTGACCGAACGGCAGGAGCGCTGGCGCAAGCTGATGGGCGCGCTCCAGCGCAACGACCTTGCCACCTGGTCGGACAGCTTCCTCGACACGCTCAACACCAGCGAAAGGGCCGCGGCCTAAGCAGCCGCGGCCTAATCCACCAGGCTCTTCAGCCAGCCCCGCACCGCCGCGGGATCGGGTAAAGCCCAGCGCGCCTGCTCCGCCGCCAGGCCGGCGACGGCGATGCCGGCGCCGCCGAGCTCGACCGCCGCGCGGATGCCGTCGAGATCGGTGCGATCGTCACCGGCGAAGACCGGCTTTCGTCCGGCGAAGCCCGGCATCTGCATCAGGCTGCGCAGCGCGACGCCTTTGCTCTGCCCGCGCGAGCGGATCTCGTAGATCATATGCCCGGGGAGGATTTCCCATTCGGCGCCGAGCTGCAGCGTCGCGATGGCCGCACGCAGCGCCGGCTCCGCTTCCGGAGCCTGACGAAAGTGAAAAGAGAAGGCGGGGCCTTTGTCTTCGCCACGGACGCCCGGCCATTGCCGCTTCAGGTCGTCGATGATCGCCCAGACCCGCTCCTGCAGGGCCGCGGGCAGGGGCGGGTTGATTTCGGTGACCGCCCCGCCGGCAACGGCGCGCAACTCGCCGCCATGCACGCCGGCCATCGGCAGCCCGGTCTCGCCCAGCAACCCATCCAATACGGCGATGGTTCTGCCGGACAGGATCGCCAGTGCGCCGTCGAGCGCATGATGCAGCTTCTTCAGCAGCGGCACGAGGTCGGGCGGCACCACCACGGATTCCGGCGTCGGCGCGATCTCGATCAGCGTCCCGTCGACATCGAGGAACAGGGCCGTCTCGGTGAGCGGCAGGCGCGGCGGGGCTGCGGTCATTGCGGCTTCGATTTGCCGCGCCGCCGCGCCTCCTGGCCCCAGCGATTGACGCGGCCGCTGTCGATGCCGAAGAGGTCCAGCACCCGGCCGAGGCTGTGATCCACCATTTCCTCGAGGCTTTGCGGCCGCGCATACATGGCGGGGACGGGCGGGGCGATGATCGCGCCGATCTCGGTGGCATGGAGCATGTTCTTTAAATGCCCGGCATGGAGCGGAGTTTCCCGCACCATGAGAACCAGGCGACGGCGCTCCTTCAGGGTGACGTCGGCGGCGCGGGAAATCAGGGTCGTGGTGACGCCGGTTGCGATCTCCGCCAGGGTCTTCACCGAACAGGGCGCCACGATCATGCCCATGGTCTGGAAGGAGCCGCTGGAAATCGGCGCGGCGAGGTCGTCGGCGCCATGCACCTGGTCGGCCAGCGCCTTGACGTCTTTCAGCTTCCGATCGGTCTCATAGGCCAGGGTTTGTTCCGCTGTACGGGACATGATCAGGTGAGTCTCGATCACCGTCGGCTTCAGCAGCTCGAGCAGCCGCAGGCCGTAAACAACACCGGAGGCGCCGGAAATCCCGATGACCAGGCGGGGCGGATGATGCGCGGCAGGAGCAGGGCTCTGAGGAGCCGAAGATCGACGGGAAATCATGGAGATGACGTGTTTCCTGGAATGGTGCGGGCTTTGCTTGCTGAAAGCTTAACGGAGACGGCCCGCCGCGGCGAATCGCCCGCCGTCTTCGCTCTGTCATTTACTCCGGTCGCGGATTGGAGTTAGCATTGTGCCTCTAACGTCCCACCGACGCAAACCGCAGCGTCCGACCGCAACGTCTAACCGGGAGAGTTGGGAATGAACGCAGAGCCTCATCTTGAGTCCCTCAAGATCAAGCATGCAGACCTCGAAGCCAAGATTGCCGCCGAAGAGTGCAGGCCCCACCCCGACGACGAGATCATCCACGATCTCAAGAAGCAAAAGCTCCGGATAAAAGACGAGCTTTTCGGCCACCAGCGACACGCTGGCCGCTAGCCCCAGATACACCAGAGACCGTCGCTTAGGCGCCTTCCGAAGCGAAGGCTAAGCGTACCGTCGCCTCCACGGGCGGCTCCTTGAGAGCCGCCCGGTCGGCGCCGTTGACCCGGCAAGAATGGTGGCTTGACCCGGTCCGTCCTGTGCGGCTAATTTTATTTCATGACCGCGACCCGTTTCGCCCTGGAGCTCCTTCGACTTATCGCCCCGACGCGCTGATCGCGTCGGCCGCAGGGCTTCGTTCGAAGCCCGCCTCCCAGAAGTCGATTTTATCCAGTTTCTTGAACGGGTTGAGCCATGTTCCCCACCGCAGTGAAGTCTGACATTCTGAACCTTTCGCTCAGGGCGTCTCTGCGACTTCGCGGCGGCCGCCGGGGCCAGGGTGACGGCCGGCGGCCGGTTTTTACGTCACGCCGCGATCGTTGTTGAAGATATTTGAGCCAGGATTTGAGGATGTCCGCCATGCGCGTTGACCCCAGTACCAAGTACAAGCCGTTCCAGCCGTTCAACTTGCCCGACCGCCGATGGCCGAGCCGGACCATCACCAAGGCGCCGATCTGGTGCAGCGTCGATCTTCGTGACGGCAACCAGGCGCTGATCGAGCCAATGGGCCCGGAACGCAAGATGCGCATGTTCACGACCCTCGTGCGCATGGGCTACAAGGAGATCGAGATCGGCTTTCCCTCGGCCTCGCAGACTGATTTCGATTTCTGCCGCGAACTGATTGAGGGCAAGCACATCCCCGACGACGTCACCGTCCAGGTGCTGACCCAAGCGCGCGATCACTTGATCAAGCGCACCTACGAAGCGCTGGTCGGCGCGCGGCGCGCCATCGTCCATGTCTACAACTCGACCTCGACCTTGCAGCGCCGCGTCGTCTTCAACCAGGACATGGCGGGCATCAAGGCGATCGCGGTCAACGGCGCCAAACTGGTGCGCGAGCTGGCCGAGAAGCAGACCGGGTCGACCGAGTTCGTCTACCAGTACAGCCCCGAGAGCTACACCGGCACCGAGATCGATTATGCGATCGAGGTCTGCGAGGCGGTGATGGATGTCTGGGAGCCCACGCCGCGGAAGAAGTGCATCCTCAACCTGCCGGCGACGGTCGAGATGTCGACGCCGAACATCTACGCGGATTCGATCGAGTATTTCTGCCGCAACATGAAGAACCGCGAGAGCGCCATCATCTCGCTCCACCCGCACAATGACCGCGGCACCGGCGTCGCCGCCGCCGAGCTGGGCGTGATGGCCGGCGCCGACCGCATCGAAGGCACGCTGTTCGGCAACGGCGAGCGCACCGGCAATGTCGATCTCGTGACCTTGGGGCTGAACATGTTCACCCAGGGCGTCGATCCGGAAATCGACTTCTCCGACATCAACGACATCATGCGGACCGCCGAATACTGCAACCAGCTGCCAGTGCACCCGCGTCACCCCTATGCCGGCGACCTGGTCTTCACCGCCTTCTCCGGATCGCATCAGGACGCGATCAAGAAGGGCTTTGCCGCGATGAAGCAGTCGAACAGCGGCGAATGGGCGGTACCTTATCTGCCGATCGACCCGCAGGACGTCGGCCGCGACTACGAGGCGGTGATCCGCATCAACAGCCAGTCCGGCAAGGGCGGCGTCGCCTATATCCTGGAGAAGGATCACGGCATCACCCTGCCGCGCAAACTGCAGATCGAGTTCAGCCAGATCGTCCAGGAAATCGCCGACAAGACCGGCAAGGAAATTTCCAGCGAGGTGATCTGGCGCGCCTTCAACGACGAGTATCTCGGTCTGGAAGAGCCTTACGCCTTCCTTGACCAGCAGACCCTGACCGACACCCATGCGACCGAGATCCGGAACCTGACGGCAAAGCTCCGCGAGAACGGCGCCGAAGTCGAGATCAACGGCCGCGGCAACGGCCCGATCGATGCCTTCATGGATGCGATGAAGAAGCATTCCGGCATCGAGTTGAAGGTGGTCGACTACCGCGAGCATTCGGTCGGCCTCGGCAACGACGCCGCCGCGGTCGCCTATCTGGAGACCCGGCTCAGCGACGGCCGCACGGTGTTCGGCGTCGGCATGAATCCGAACATCGTCACGGCAAGCCTCAAAGCCGTGGTCTCGGCCGCCAACCGAGCCAAGCTCGGCAAGGTCCGCGAGACAGCGGGCCCGGCCGAGTAACTGATGGAGGAGACGCGCAGCGGCGGCTGCGTCTGCGGCGCCGTGCGGTTCACGGCGAGCGGAGCACCGCTGCGCGTCACCCTCTGCCATTGCACCTGGTGCCAGCGCCGCACCGGCACCGCCTTCGGGACCGAGGTGGTTTATGAAGGCGTCCAGGTGACGTTCACCGGCGAGCCCGCGAAATACCGGCATCACTCCGACGAATCCGGCCGCTGGCTGGACGTGGAGTTCTGCCGCACCTGCGGTACGAATCTCGGCTTCTCCCTGGAAGCGGCGCCCGGATTGCGCACGCTCCCGGCCGGCGCTTTCGATGACCCCAGCTGGATCCGGCCAGAGCGGGTTACCTTCAAACACGTGTTCCTGCGCTCGCGCCGCCCGTGGTCGGATCTTTCTTCGCGGGTCGAGCAATACGAGCGGCACTTCCGTGGTTGAGAGCAGGCGTCCGCTTCCCAAGCTCGGCTGGCGGCGGACGCGCGCGGCGCTGCTCTCGCCGATCGTGTGGCGCCGGCGGGCGGTGTTCCTGCTCGGCGCGATCGCGGTCGGCGGTGCCGCCGTCGGCTTCGCCAAGAGCGCAGACCTCGCCCAGTCGCTGTTCCGGCAGATGGCCGGCCAGTGGCCGCTGGCGCCGCTGCTGGTCACCCCGGTCGGGTTCGCGCTTCTGTCCTGGCTGACCAAGACCTGGTTCGACGGTGCGCAGGGCAGCGGCATTCCGCAGGCCATCGCCGCCCGGCGCAGCCAGGATGAGGCGCATCGCGGCTTGTTGATGAGAGCGCGGGTGACCACGGGCAAGATCGTCTTCACCATCCTCGGGCTCGCGGTCGGCGCATCGACCGGGCGCGAGGGCCCGACCGTCCAGGTGGGCGCCGCGATCATGTTCGCGATCGGACGAATCGGCGGAATCGGGCGGCAACCTGGGCTCATCCTCGCCGGCGCCGCGGCCGGCGTCGCCGCGGCGTTCAACACGCCGCTCGCGGGCATCGTCTTCGCGATCGAGGAGATGGCGAAGGCCTTCGATCGGCGCATGAACGTGCTGGTGATCGCCTCGGTGGTGATTGCCGGGCTGACCAGCCTCGCCCTGATCGGCGACTACAGCTATTTCGGCCAGGTCTCGACGCATCTCGCGACCCTCGGCGATTGGAGCGCGGTTGCGCTCTGCGGCGTGGTTTGCGGCGGGCTCGGCGGCTTGTTCAGCCGTGGCGTGATTCACATCGCGACATCGCAGGCCGGCTGGATCGGCCTGCTGCGACGGCATCGCATCCTGTTCGCCGCCGGCTGCGGATTCGCCGTTGCGATCCTCGGCCTGCTGACCGATGGGTTTGCGACCGGGACCGGCTATGCGCCGACCCGCGCCGCGCTCGAGACCGGTACGCTCCAGCCGTTCTGGTACGCGCCGGCGAAGCTGGTCTCGACGCTGTTGTCGTCGGTCAGCGGTGTACCGGGCGGGCTGTTCTCGCCCTCGCTTTCGGTTGGTGCCGCATTCGCGTCCATCATCCACGCCTTCACGCCGGCGGTGGACATCCGGGCGCTTTCGCTGCTGGCGATGGTCGCCTATTTCGCCGGCGTGGTGCAGTCGCCGCTCACCGCCTTCGTGATCGTGCTGGAGATGACCAACGACAAGGCGATGGCGATGCCGCTGATGGCGACGGCGCTGCTGGCTGCGGGCGCCTCGCGACTGGTCTGTCCCGAGCCGCTTTATCACGCGTTGTCCTACAGCTACGATCCACTCCGAACGCG
Organism: Dongia sp. agr-C8; assembly: GCF_054658695.1. Lineage (NCBI taxonomy): Bacteria > Pseudomonadati > Pseudomonadota > Alphaproteobacteria > Rhodospirillales > Dongiaceae > Dongia > Dongia sp. agr-C8. Next base: position 506,252 of record NZ_BAAGHZ010000002.1, on the reverse strand, counting down.
CGACGCATCCTGACAATTCCGGGCCGGGTAACGCGCTAGGCTGAGCACGAGGCAGCAGGGGAGCTGGATGCATTGGGTTGGAAGTCGCTCCTATGGCGTGACACTGGTGGCCTTGGCCGGTGTGCTGTGGAGTACCGGCGGGCTGTTCGTGCGCGCGCTCGCGGCGCTCGACCTCTGGACCATGGTGACCTGGCGATCGCTGTTTGCGGCCTTGGCCCTCGCCGCCGTCATTGCTGCCTTCAACCGTTCACGCAGCCTCGATACGTTGCGGCGCCTGGGGCGGCCCGGCCTGATCGCGATCCCGATCGCGCTGGTCTCGATGACGTCCTTCGTCGTTGCGGTTTGGCTGACCACGGTCGCCAACGTGATGATCGTCTACGCGACGGTTCCCTTCATCGCCGCCGGCATCGGCTTCCTGTGGAACGGCGAGCGGCCCAGTCGCCGCATGCTGGCCGCCGCTGCCTTAGCCTTTCTGGGCGTTGCGATTATGGCCGGTGCCTCGGCCAGCCGCGATGATGTGCTGGGCTGTGCCGTCGCGCTGTTGATGACCGTCACCTTCGCGACGCAGCTGGTCATGGCGCGGCGCTATCCGATGCTGGAGATGGCGCCGGTGAACGGCGCCGGTGCCGCCTTGTGCGCGCTTGTCTTCTTTCCCTTTGCGGCGGCACAGGTTCCCGACGCGCAACAGCTCGGCATCCTGCTGCTGTTCGGCATCGCGACCACGGCCGGCGCCTATGTGCTGTTCCTGATCGGCGGACGCTATATCCCGTCCGGCGAGGCGGGATTGGTCGGCATGCTCGACGTGGTGCTGGCGCCGCTCTGGGTCTGGCTGCTGTTCGACGAGCGGCCGGGCAGCGCCGCGCTGATCGGCGGGGTCGTCGTGCTCGGCGCGGTGCTCTGGTATCTGATCGCGGAGCTGCGGCTCAGCGCTGGTCGAGCTTGAACTCGATGCGGCGGTTCTTGGTGTAGGCGTCTTCGTTGTCGGCGGGATCGAGCGGGCTGAACTCCGCGAAGCCCGCCGCCGCCAGCTTGTCCTCGGGGATGCCCTTGCTGGCGAGATACTTCACGACTGCGATGGCGCGCGCGGTCGAGAGCTCCCAGTTCGACGGATAGAGGCCGCTGGTGATCGGCCGCTTGTCGGTATGGCCGTCGACCCGGAGCACCCAGTTGATGTCCGCCGGGATCTCCTTGGTGATCAGGATGAGGGTGGTCGCCAGCGTGTCGAGCTGGTCGCGCCCGGCCTGGCCGATCTCGGCCGAGCCGGAAGCGAACAGCACTTCCGACTGGAACACGAAGCGGTCGCCGACGATGCGGATGTCCTGGCGGTCGCCCAAAGCCTCGCGCAGGCGGCCGAAGAACTCGGAGCGATAGCGCGCCAGCTCCTCGACCTTGGAAGCGAGGGCGGAGTTCAATTTCGAGCCCAGGTCGGCGATCTGGACCTGCTGCTCCTTGCTCTTCTGCTCGGAGGCCTCCAGCGCCAAAGCGAGCTGTGCCAGCTGCTCGCGCATCGCCAGGATCTGCTGGTTGAGCAACGCCACCTGGGCTTCCGACTGGCTGGTGATCTGCTTGGCGTTCTCGTCGGCGGTCAGCAGCTTCTTCTGCAGGTCGTCGCGCAGGCTCTCGAGCGCGGCGATGTCCGAGAGCAGGGCTGTGATCTTGGTCTGGTCGGCCTCGATGGTCTTGTAGGCGTCTTCCAGCTGCTTCTGCTTCTCCTGGCTCGCGGCGATCTTGGCTTGCGCGTCCTCGATCTTCGACTGGGCGTCGCCGAGCTGCGCCTTCAGGTTGTCGCGCTCGCCGATGATCACGGTGAGGCGGTTCTGCAGGGCGTCGCGTTCCTGCGTGGACTTGGTGAGCGCAGATGAGAGCTGCGAGAGCTGGACCTTCAGCTGCTGGGAATTGCCACGCTCCATGGAAAGCATCTCGGAGAGCTCGTTCAGCTGCTGCGAGAGCTTGGCGAGCGTCTGGTCCTTGCCGGTCAGCGCCTGGCTGAGATAGAGCTGTGCGACCACGAAGATCATCAGCACGAAGACGATGACCATGAGCAGGGTCGACAGGACGTCGACGTAGCCCGGCCAGGCTTCCATGCTGCGACGGCGGCGGCTGGCGAGCGCCATGCTGGCTTAGCTTCCGGGGGTGCGCTCGAGGCCGGCCGCCACGGCGATCGTGCGGGTCAGGACCTTGATCTCCGAACGCAGGTCCTGGACGGCGATGGTGCGGCCTTGGGCGAGGTCGTCGGCCAGGCGGTTCAGGAGGCCGTCGATATTGCGCAAATGGTTGCGGCTGTTGGCGTCGAGACCGAAGCCTCCGCTGGAGGCGAGCTCGCCCAGCCGCTGCATGAACATCCGCATCTCGCTCTGGCTGTCGGCGAGGCGCTGCATGACCTGCTGCTCGGTGCGGAGCTGGTCGTTCAACTGGCCGATCTGGTCCGCCAGCAGCTTGAAGTTGGCGCCCTGCTGATGGCGGTTGTCTTCCGCCCGGCCGATGGTTCGCTGCAATTCGCCCAGGCTTTCCGCGGTCTGTTCCAGCAGGGCCTGAATATAGGCCGGCACCGGCTGGTCGCCTTCGATCAGCGTGCTGCCCGAGGTGATCCGGGTCTGACCCGAGAGCCAGTCCTCCAGTTCGTTGAAGAAGCGCGCCTGCGCCTGTCCGGCGCGCAGGTCGAGGTAGCCCAGCAGCAGCGAGCCGGAGAGGCCGAACAGCGAGGCGGAGAAGGCGATGCCCATGCCCGAGAGCGGGCCTTCCAGGCTCTGCTTCAGGCTTTCGAACATGCTGGCCGGATCGCCGTTGGTGCCGACCTTCATCCCCTTGATGGCCGCCGCGACGGAATCGATCGTGTTGAGGAGGCCCCAGAAGGTGCCAAGCAGGCCGAGGAAGATCAGCAGGCCGGTCAGATAGCGCGAGATCTCGCGGCTTTCATCGAGCCGCGACTGGATGCCGTCGAGCAGCGAGCGCATCGCCGAGGCGGAGAGGCTGAGCTTCCCGCCGGTCTTGTCGCGCAGCATCGCCGCCATCGGCGCCAGCAGCCGCGGCTGGGCGGTGCTGAGCTTATGGCCGCCGGTGCGGAAGTTCTCGACCCAGGAGATGTCGGAATTGAGCTGGATCACCTGCCAGAACAGGTAGAGCGCGCCGACCGCCAGCACGCCGAGGATGAAGGAGTTGAGGAACGGATTGTGGAAGAAGGCGAGGACGATCTGGTCCCAGAGCCAGCCGGCGACGAAGCCCGAGGCGAGCAGGCCGACGATCATCCACAACAGCTGGCTGGTCGGTCGGCTCATGCGATCGCTCTATGCCTCGGGGCCGGATTGGTGGGAGGTCGCACGCCGGGTTCAGGAAGCCGGAATGATGTCGACGCGGTCGGCCGGGCCGCCTTCGGCCTTGTTGCCGAGCGCGCGGACGTCGATGCGGGTCGAGGGCACGCCGGCCTTCATCAGGTAGCTGCGGATCGCGAGGCCGCGAGCCAGCGATTTCCGACGCGCCTTGCTCTCGGTGTCCTCGGTGCCGGCAGCATAGGACAGGACCTGGATGCGCTTGTCCTGATTGGCCAGCATGTCCTGGGCGATGGCGTCGAGGCTGGCGGTCGCTTCGGCCGGAACATCATCGGACTCGCCCGTGTAGAGAATGCGCGCGGCGCCGGCGGGCAGCGCCCCGGTGCCTTCTGCGGCCGGCGGCGGCGTGCCTTCGGCCGGTGCGGCGGGCGTAGTTTCCGGTGCGGCGACGGCGGCCTGCTGCTCGCCCTGGGGCTGCGCCTCGGTGCCGGTGGCGGCGCTGGAGGCGGGCGGCGTCTCCGGCGGCGTTTCGGCCGTCTGGGTCTCAGCCGGAGCCGTTGTGGTCTCGGCCGGTGCCGCCGGGGGCTGGGCTGCCGGCTGCTCGACGGGCGAGGGCACTTCGGTCGGCATGGTCTCGGGCTGGGCCGGCGGGCTGGACTCGCCGCTTGGCGCCATGGCCTGGTCGGTGGCCGTGCTCGGCGCGCTCTGGGTCGGCGTGGTCACCGGCAGCGTGGGCTCGGCCGGTGCCGCTTCGCCGGAGGAGTCGCTCTGGGTCGCCGTGCTGGACGGCAACGGCTCGGCCGGTGCCTGTTCCACCGGCGCCGGCTCGCTGGCCGCCATCTGCGTCGGCGCGTTCGGCGCGCGCAGCACCACGGCGCCGCTGCTCGAAGATCCGGCGACCTGCGAATAGGCCATGAAGCCCGGCGGCACGGCCGGTGCCTGGGTGACCTGGGCGCCGAAGGGATTGGTGAAGGTCGGGCGCGGCGCTGCGGCAATCACGCCCAGGGGCGCGTTGGCGCAGCTGCAGCTTCCCGCGGGAAGGGCGGAGCCCGGCAGCGCTCCACGCGTCACCGGGCCAGGTCCGGAGCCGAGACCGATCACGCTATAATCGACCGTGACGTTGCTGCCGTTATCGGCGAGGTAGGTTTGCGCAGCGGCGGGCAGGGCACTGCCGCCGATGCCGCAGAACGCGACGAAACCTAGGTAAAAAGCGCGGCGACCAGCCCGAATCGTCATCATTGCCTGCCAGGAGACATCCCGTGACCTTGGCCTAACCAAGGCGCACAAAACTACAACGCATGCCCTTGAAAAACCACAACGATGTTGCGGCAGGCTCAGCCCTTTGGCGGGTTTGGGTTTTCCCGCCCATCCACCGCCCCGAGTCGCCCAGTCCCCTCGTCATGCCGGGACTTGATCCGGGCATCTCGCTCCAGATTGGCACGAGATTGCCGGGGCACGCCCGGCAATGACGTTATCCAAATCAGGCGTTGCCGAGCAGGGCCTGGAGCGGGGCGTGCAGGGTGTTGTTGGTCGCCAGCACCGAACCGGACTGCAGCATGGTCTGGCCGCCCTTCAGGTCGCTGACGTAACCGCCCGCCTCCCTGACCAGCAGAATCCCGGCGGCGATGTCCCAGATCGAGATCTCTTCTTCCCAATAGCCTTCGCAGCGGCCGGCGGCGACATAGGCGAGGTCGAGCGCCGCCGAGCCCAGGCGGCGCACGCCCGCGGTCTCCCGCATGGCGGCGTCGAGCTGGCGGCCGAACTTCGCGCGGTCGCCATGGCCGATGAAGGGAATGCCGGTGAAGAGCAGTGATTCCGGCAGCTGCTTGCGCCCTGAGACGCGCATGCGGCGGTCGTTGCAAAAGGCGCCGGCGCCCTTCTCGGCCCAGAATGTCTCGTCCCGGATCGGGTCGAAGACCAGGCCGGCGACGATCTCACCCTTGGCTTGGAGCGCGATCGAGATCGCGAAATGCGGCACGCCGTGCAGGAAATTGGTGGTGCCGTCGAGCGGGTCCACGATCCAGGTATGGTCGGGATCGCTGCCCGGGATCGCGCCGCTTTCCTCCATCAGCAGGCCGAAGTTCGGCCGGGCCTTCTGGAGCTCCTCCCGGATCGTCCGCTCGGACTTGTGGTCGGCGGTGGAGACGAAGTCGCCCGGCCCCTTGGTCGAGACCTGGAGTTGCGAGACTTCGCCGAAGTCGCGCTTCAATGCGCGCGCCGCCTTGTCGGCGGCCTTGGCCATCACGTTGATGACGGCGGAACGGGTCGCCATTTTGAATCTATCTCAGTCTTTGGCGCGTTCGACGTAGGTCGCATCGGCGGTGTTGACCACGATGCGGGTGCCGGCGGCGATATGCGGCGGGATCATGACGCGGACGCCATTCTCCAGCTTGCCCGGCTTGTAGGAGGATGAAGCGGTCTGGCCCTTCACCACGGCATCGGCCTCGACCAACTCCATGGTGACGGTTTCCGGCAGCGAGACCGAGATCGGCGAGCCTTCATAGCTCGAGACGGTCACCACCATGCCTTCCTGCAGGAACACCGCGGGGTCGCCGATCAGCTCGGCGTTGAGCGTGATCTGCTCGTAGGTCTCCTGCTCCATGAAGGTGTAGTCGTCACCGTCGGAGAACAGGAAGGAGTATTCATGCTCGTCCAGGCGCACGCGCTCGACCGTCTCCGAGGAGCGGAAGCGTTCGTTGAGCTTGGTACCGGTGCGGATGTCCTTGAGCTCCACCTGGAGATAGGCGCCGCCCTTGCCCGGCTGGGTATGCATGGTCTTGACCGCGCGCCAGAGCTTGCCCTGGTGCTCGATGATGTTGCCGGGCTTAATGGAGTTGCCGTTGATCTTCATCGGAGAAATCCGCTCATTCGATTGATCTGTTTGGGAAAATCGGCGCGGAAACTACCAGGAACGCCCCGTGCAGTAAACCGGCCCGTATGCATGCTCTGAACGCGCCGCTTCCATACCTGATTCCGATTGGTTGGCAAGGGTTTACTGTGTTAACTCCAACCCCTCCGGCGAAGCCGGCTTCTGGACTGATTGGCGCCGCATCAGGGGTGGCGCCCCAAACGGAGACTGCCGCAGATGACCCAGTACCGCTCCCGCACCTCGACCCATGGCCGCAACATGGCGGGCGCCCGCGGCCTCTGGCGCGCAACCGGCATGAAGGACGGCGATTTCGGCAAGCCGATCGTCGCCATCGCCAACTCCTTCACCCAGTTCGTCCCAGGGCACGTGCACTTGAAGGACCTGGGCCAGATGGTGGCCCGCGAGATCGAGGCCAACGGGGGTGTCGCCAAGGAGTTCAACACCATCGCCGTCGATGACGGCATCGCCATGGGCCATGACGGCATGCTCTACAGCCTGCCCTCGCGCGAGATCATCGCCGACGCGGTCGAATATATGGTGAACGCGCATTGTGCTGATGCTTTGGTCTGCATCTCCAACTGCGACAAGATCACCCCCGGCATGCTGATGGCCGCCTTGCGCCTCAACATCCCGACCGTGTTCGTCTCCGGCGGACCGATGGAAGCGGGCAAGCTGGTGATGAAGGACGGCAAGCTGCACGCGCTCGACCTGGTCGATGCGATGGTCGCGGCCGCCGACGACAAGGTCTCGGACGAAGAGGTGGACAAGATCGAGCGCAGCGCCTGCCCGACCTGCGGCTCCTGCTCCGGCATGTTCACCGCCAATTCGATGAACTGCCTGACCGAAGCACTCGGCCTGGCCCTGCCCGGCAACGGCACGACGCTCGCGACCCATGCCGATCGCAAGGAGCTGTTCCTCGAAGCGGCACGCACCGTGGTGCGGCTCACCAAGCGCTTCTACGAAGGCGATGACCAGAGCGTGCTGCCGCGCTCGATCGCCTCGTTCAAGGCGTTCGAGAACGCGATGACCCTCGACATCGCCATGGGCGGCTCCACCAACACCGTGCTGCATCTGCTGGCCGCGGCCTATGAGGGCGAGGTCAACTTCACCATGAAGGACATAGATCGACTCTCTCGGCGTGTGCCGAACGTCTGCAAGGTGGCGCCGGCGGTTTCCCATGTCCATATCGAGGACGTGCACCGCGCCGGCGGAATCATGTCGATCCTGGGCGAGCTCGAGCGTGGCGGCTTGATCCACCGCGGTCTCCCGACCGTGCACTCGGCCACCATGGGCGATGCGATCGACCGCTGGGACGTGACCCGCGCCAACGATCCGAAGATCCACCACTTCTTCAAGGCCGCGCCCGGCGGCGTGCCCACGCAGGTGGCCTTCAGCCAGGACCAGCGTTTCGACAGCCTCGACCTCGACCGCTCCAAGGGTGTCATCCGCGATATCGAGCATGCCTTCAGCAAGGACGGCGGCCTCGCCGTGCTCTACGGCAACATCGCGCTCGAGGGCTGCATCGTGAAGACCGCCGGCGTCGATGAATCGATCCTGAAATTCTCCGGCCCGGTGAAGATCTTCGAAAGCCAGGATGCCGCGGTCGAAGGGATCCTGCTGAACCAGGTGAAGCCGGGCGACGTCGTCGTCATCCGCTACGAGGGGCCGAAGGGCGGGCCGGGCATGCAGGAGATGCTCTATCCGACCAGCTATCTGAAGTCGAAGGGCCTCGGCAAGCAATGCGCGCTGATCACCGACGGGCGCTTCTCCGGCGGCACCTCGGGCCTCTCGATCGGCCACGTCTCGCCGGAAGCGGCGGAGGGCGGGGCCATCGGCCTGGTCCAGGAAGGCGACCGGATCGAGATCGATATTCCGAATCGCACCGTCAATCTCGTGGTGAGCGATGCCGAGCTTGCGAAGCGGCGTGCCGCGATGGACGCCAAGGGCGCTGCTGCCTGGCAGCCGGCCGAGAAGCGGCACCGCCGGGTGACGACGGCACTTCGCGCTTACGCGGCACTGACGACGAGTGCTGCCAAGGGCGCGGTGCGCGTGGTACCATAGGCGGGAAGACCTAGACTAGCGCCTCCGGGGGGAGGGGCTGAGGGGAAGACGTGCGGACAGCTGCCTGTATTGCGTTCGTGCTGGGACTGGCCGGCGCGATCGCCCTGATCGCCTGGCAAGGCTTCGGAACCGTATCCGTCGCCATGGGTACGCTTGGCGCCGGCGTCCTGCTGCTGCCGCTGATCTATGCGCCGCATTACTTCGGCGCGGCCGGATCCTGGAGTCTGAACTTTCCGGAAGGACGGCGGCCGGCCTTCGTGAAGATCCTGCGCGCGATCTGGATCGGCATCGCGGTGGAGACGCTGATGCCGCTCGGCGGCCTCGCCGCCGAGGTGGTGAAGGCGCGCCTGCTGATCCGCGACGGCACCCGCGCGGCCGACGCCGCCTCGCTGGCAGTGGTCGATATGACGGTGCAGATCGTCGTGCTGACATTCTGGGCGCTGCTCGGCTTCAGCGCGCTCGTCGTCACCGGACCGGACGAGACCTTGTTCTGGCCGATCATCACCGGCGCCGCCTTCCTCGCGCTGGCGATCGGCAGCATGCTCTATGCACAATACGCCAACCTGTTCGGCAAGCTGGCGCAGTGGGGGGCGCGCAGCCTGCGCTCTCCGCGCTGGCAGGGGCTCGCCGACAACGCGCAGCATCTTGACCGCACGATCCGCGCGATCTATGCGCGGCCGTTCCGCGTCGCCGCTGCCTGTGCGATCCGTTGCGCGACGCGCGGCTTGATGGCGGTGGAGATCTGGGTGGCCGCCTGGCTGATGCACAACCCGATCACCCCCTCCGACGCAGTGATGTTCATCGGCGTCATCTGCACGCTTCGCGCCGCCGCCTTCGTCGTCCCCGGCGGCTGGGGCCTGCAGGAAGGCGCCTATGTCCTGCTCGGGCAGTTGATCGGGCTCGAGCCCGAGATCGCGCTGGCGCTGTCGCTCGCGACCCGTGCCCGGGAATTGATGACCGGGGTTCCGGCGCTGCTGCTCTGGCAGCTCATCGAGGGCCGCAGCCTGCACCGGCTGATCGGGGGGCGACCGGAGCCGATGGCCTCAGAGCTGGACCCAGCTTAGCCACTGGCCGGGATGACGCAGCACATAGGGCTCGCTGCGCCGGGCGAAGCCCTGCACCGCGGCTGAGATCGCATCGTCGCGCGCACCATCGAGGGCAATCTCCGGCTCGACCGTCACTTCGACCACGCCGTCCGCGGCGCGGAAGGCGAAGACCGGCAGCAGCTTGGCCCCCGTCATCCGCGCCAGACTGGGCGCCCCCGGCGCCAGCGGCAGGGTGCCATCGAGAAATTTTGCATCGACGGTGCGGCCCGTGCCTCTCTGCCCGGTGATGCTCACCACCTGGTTGGCCTTCAGTCGCTTTGCCAGCGTCTGCAACGCGGCATTTTGGCCTTGCAGCGGCAGCAGCACCCGCTCGGCGATATAGCGGTCCTCGATCCGGGTCTGCAGCCGGTTCAGGTATCGCACGCCGAACTTCGTCGCCGAGAAGCCGTGCGCCGGCGTGCTCAGGTGGACGACGTCGAGCCCGGCTCGGCGAAAGCCAATCTTCGCGCCGAGATGGCCGTGGAAGGCGTGGCTTACCCAGAGCACCGCGCCGCGTCCGGCTTCGAGCGCGGCATGGACATGCTCGAGGCCGGCAATGCGCACCGCCGGCTCCCAGCCGTCGGGGCGATGGCATTTCAGCAGCTGGAAGAAAGTGAGAATGCCTTCGGCTCCCATGTCGCGCAGGATCGCCTTGGCCGGCTGCTCGGCCAGCCGCACCCCGAGCGTTCTGCGGATGCAGGCTGCCGTGGCCGCGGCATCCTTGGTGAGGTCGCCGATCGCCATTGGGCTCAAGAGCCGGCCGAGCGCCGGCCAGACGGGCTCGGGCAGGAACCAGGCGGGCAGGGTGAAGAACGGCGCGCCGACCAGCACACCGAGATCGGTTCCCGAGAAAGAACGCTGCGGACCCAAGTCAGGCGGCGCTGCTGCGCGCCTTCAGGCTGTGCGCCGCGAGGGTCCGGCCGAGATCCCAGATCGCACCCGGCACGCGATGGCTGTCCGCCACCACCTGCTCGAAGCCGCGGCGGATCCAGGCGCGGTCCTCCTCGTTGAGCGTCAGCGGCGGAATGAGCTTGATCACGTTCATGCCGTAGCCCGCGACCTGCGAGAGGATGCGGTGCTGCTTGAGCAGCGGGATGGTGATGAGCTGGCAGAACAGCCCCTTGTTGGCCTGCTCCAGCAGCGCCCAGGCGGCTTTCAGCGAGAGCGACTTCGGCGTACCGAACTCGATCGCGATCATCATTCCCTTGCCGCGCACCGCCTTCACGAACTCATGGGGTTCGACCAGAGCCGCCAGATCGGCGCGGATGCCCTCGCCGATCCGGGCGGCGTTCTCGATCAGCTTCTCGTCCTCGAGCACCTGCAGGGTGGCGAGGCCGGCGGCCATGGCAACGTCTGTCTTGCCGAAGGTCGAGCCGTGCACCACCGCGCGGTCCATGCGGTCGAAGATCCTGTTGAAGGTCGGCTTCTTCATCGCCACGGCGCCGACCGGGACGAAGCCGCCCGAGAGCGCCTTCGCCAGCAGCACCATGTCGGGCTCGACGTCCCAGTGGTCGATGGCCAGGAACTTGCCGGTGCGGCCGATGCCGGTCTGGATCTCATCGACCACGAAAAGGGCGCCGTGTCGCCTGCAGAGCCGCGCCGCCTCGCGGAGATAGTCGTCGTCCGGAATGTTGACACCCTTGCCCTGGATCGGCTCGACGATGAAGGCCGCGACGTCCCCGGCCGTCAGCGCGCGGTCGAGCGCCATCAGGTCGTTGAACGGAACGGATTGGCAGTACGGCAGCAGCGGGCCGAAGCCGTCTCGGAAATGATCGTCGCCGTTGAGCGAAAGCGCGCCGTAGGTCAGGCCGTGAAAGGCATGGTCGCAGAACAGGATCCGGTCGCGCCCGGTCGCGGCGCGGCTGAATTTCATCGCCGCCTCGACCGCCTCGGCGCCCGAATTGCAGAAGAACATCTTGTCGAGCCCGCGCAGCTTGGGCAACAGCCGCTCGGCCAGCAGGCCGCTCAGCAGCGACACGTCCATCTGCACCAGGTTCGGCAGTTCCGCGGTCAGCACCTGCTGCAGCGCCCCGATCACCGTCGGATGATTGCGTCCGACCGCGAACACGCCGAAGCCGCTCAGGAGGTCGAGATACCGGTTTTCATCCCGGTCGTACAGATAGGCGCCCTTGCCCCGCACGTAGCCGCGGTCGAAGCCGATGGTCTTCAGCATCCTGACCATCTGCGAATTGAGGTGCCTGTCGTAAAGATCGTACTTTTCAGCCGATCGGTCCGCCAGAATCGCGTTCATATCGATCGGCATGAGTGACTTCCCCGCGGTGACGGCCCCCGCCGCAAGCCGGCAGCGAGAGCCAATTCCCGATTCTTCTGTCAGGAAGAGGAAAGCGTCAAGGTGTCCTCGGGAGCCGGTTTGCCGCACGGCGCCGGAACTCCGTTACGATCCTGACAACGAGATAGCCGACGAAGATTGCCAGGAGTGCGTTCGGGAAGCCGTCCGGTCCGAACCGGTTCATCGCCAAGCCGCAGGCCACGGATCCGGCCAGGGCACCGAGACCCCAGGCGGTCGAGAAGGCGGCGGTGCCGGCGATCAGGTCGGCGCCCTGGAACCGGTCGCCGAGCTGCGCGAGGCCGATCGTGTAGATGCCGAAACCGGCGGCGCCCAGATAGAGCATCAGCGGCCAGACCAGGCTCGAGTTGATGGCAAACGGCAGCGCCACGAGACCGATGATGGCGAGCACGAAGCAGGCCATCATCATCTGCGTCTTGCCGACCTTGTCGGCAATCCAGCCGATCGGAATCTGGAAGAACACGTTGCCGAACGAAAGGGCGGTGATCAGCACCGCGCCGGCCTCGACGCTCAGGCCGCTGCGCACGCCGTAGACCGAGAGGAAGGCGAGCATGCCGCCGTCGAAGATGGCGTGGACGAAGATCGCGCCCAGCAGCATCGGTGCCTTGGGCAGGAAGTCCAGCATCGGCACGTGCTCGTAGTCGGCCTCGCTGGCCTGGGCGGTCAGCATCGACATCGGCAGGGCGGCGAGGCAGAGCACGGCCGCGCCGATCACGAAGGGCAGGTAGCCGTCGATGCCGACCCAGCCGATCACCGCGGCGCCGACGCCGAAGGTTGCCGAGATGCAGGTCGCATAGGCGCCGACGATCAGGCCGCGCCACTTGCCGGCGGCACTGGTCAGCACCCAGGCTTCGCTCAGGGCGAACAAGGTGGCGACGGTCATGCCCTGGGTGAAGCGCAGCACGAACCAGGCCGGCAGCCAGTCGATGGTCGGATAGAGGATGAAGATCGCCCCGGTCGCGAAGGCCATGAACAGCGCGACGCGCTTGGCGCCGAAGGCATGCGACAGACGCGGAATGAACAGCCCGGCGACCAGAATGCCGATCGGCGCCATCGCGGTGTTGAAGCCGATCATGCGCGGGCTGACGCCGTCCGCTTCCATGTTGAGCGAAAGCAGCGGAAAGATCTCGCCGAGCGAGAACGCAAACACGCAGACCGCGGCGCAGGCCGCGATCAGATTGCGCCAGCTGACGGATTCTTCCCGCGCGCCCACATCCATCCCCTCAAATTGCGGCGCACACTGGCCCAGAATCATTTCATGGACAAGCGCGGCGGGTTTGTCTTCCATGCGGGTCAAGCATGCGACGGGAGCGTATCGACCATGACCTTGCAGATCGCGGACCGCTGGTTCGAGGAAAGGCATATTGGAGACGGCATCACCTTGCTCTGGGAGCCGCATGTGATACCGCTGATGCGCTGCAATATCTGGCATGTGCGCGGTCGGGACCGCGATCTGCTGATCGACACCGGCATGGGCGTCGCCAGCCTGCATGACGCGACGCGGCATCTGATCGACAAGGCGGTGCTCGCGGTCGCGACCCACACGCATCTCGATCATACCGGCGGGCATCACGAGTTCGAGGAATGCCTGGTGCATGCCGCCGAGGTTTCGACCCTGACCGAGCCGGAGTACGAACTCAGCCTGCGCAACGAGGTCTATTTCAGCGCCGAGGGGCGGCGCAAGCTGGCGGCGGCCGGCTACGAGATCCCCGACGGCTGCATGATCACCGCGGTCCCCCATGCCGGCTACGACCCCGACCGCTATCGCCTGAAGCCGGCCAAGCGCGTGCGGACGGCGGAGGACGGCGACATCGTCGACACCGGCGATCGCAGCTTCGAGGTGATCCATCTGCCGGGTCATTCGCCGGGCAGCATCGGCCTCTGGGAAGAAGCCACCGGCACGTTGTTCTCCGGCGACGCGCTCTATGACGGACCCTTGTTGGACCAGCTTTCGGGCTGCAGTGTCCCGGACTATCTCCGGACCATGGAGCGGTTGCGCGGGCTGCCGGTCCGCGTGGTGCACGGCGGGCACGACCCCAGCTTCGGCCGCGCGCGGATGCTGGAATTGATCGACGATTACGTCGCCTCCCGTACCTAGTCCCGTTCCGACCGCTGCGACAGGTTGTCGTCGGCGCGTGGACCGCTGCGGTCTCTGTAGGGAATGATCACCGCCGCACGGCTTGTGAAATAGGTCCGCTCTGTCAGAGCCTTACCATCCGCGGGCGGCGGAAAGCGCGGGGTGGAAGGAGCCGGGACATGATCGAGATCAAGGGCTTGCGCCGCATCGCCGATGTCCTAGCAACATCTTCTTAACCCCACAGAGTCAGAGTTCTGCATCGGTTCGTCCCGAGCCGGAGAGAAGGACTCGTCATGCTGAAGCGCGTGAAAATTCAACACAGGATTGCAGCGGTTATTCTGCTGATGACCATCGGCTTGGTCGCCATCATGTCGGTCAGCCTGATGGAACTGCGCGACACCCTGCTGAAGGACCGTCGCACGATGGTGAAACAGGAGGTCGAGACGGTGCTGGGCCTGCTCGACTCCTATGCCGAGCGCGCCAAGAAGGGCGAGCTGACGGTGGAGGAGGCGCAGAGCCAGGTGCGCGAGATCGTGCACAAGATCCGCTACGGCAACGGCGACTATTTCTTCGCCTATGACTTCGACGGCGTGGCCAAGATCCAGGCCGGCAAGCCGGAATCCATCGGCAAGAACCTGATCGATCTCACCGATCCCGACGGCGTGAAGCTGATCGCGCGGCTGATTGATGCAGCCAAGGCCGGCGGCGGCTACGTGAATTATCGCTTCGGCCGCGCCGGTTCCGAGGTGCCCGTGCCGAAGGTGTCGTATGCCGCCGTGCAGAAGGACTGGAACTGGATGGTCGGCACCGGCGTCTACATCGACGATGTCGATGCCGAGTTCCGTCATGTCGCGATCCAGCTTGGGATCATCATGGCGGTGGTACTGCTGGTTGGCCTGGGCAGTGCCTTCGTCATCGCCCGCGGCATCACGCGGCCGATCAAGGCGATCACCGACCGCATGGGCCGGCTGTCGCAGGGCGACCTCACGATCGACACGCCCTATACCAATCGCGGCGACGAGGTCGGCGACCTCGCGCGCTCGCTCGGCGTCTTCAAGGACAATGCGCAGAAGATGGAAGCGATGCGCAAGGCGCAGGAGGAAGCCGAGCGCAAGGCCGAGGAAGAGCGTCGCGCGGCGTTGCTTGGCATGGCGGACGATCTCGAGAGCTCGGTCGCCAAGCTGGTCGGCGTGCTGGCGGATTCCGCCGGCAACATGAAGTCGGCTGCCACCAGCATGAACGGCCTGACCGACCAGGCGGCCCGGCAGGCGACCACCATCGCCGCAGGCTCGCACGAGGCGAGCCAGAGCGTCCAGACCGTCGCCGCCGCGACCGAAGAGCTGACTGCGGCGATCGGCGAGATCAACCAGCAGGTGACCCGTTGCACCGTGGTCTCGAAGGAAGCCGTCGAGGCGGCGACCGCCGCCAATGCCGACGTCGAGTCGCTGACGGATTCCGCGCAGCGCATCGGCACGGTGGTCGGCCTCATCAACGACATCGCCAGCCAGACCAACCTGCTGGCGCTGAATGCGACCATCGAGGCGGCGCGCGCCGGCGAGGCGGGCAAGGGCTTCGCGGTGGTCGCCTCGGAGGTGAAGCAGCTCGCGACCCAGACCGCCAAGGCGACCGAGGAGATCGCGACCCTGATCAACGGCGTGCGCACCATGACCGACCGTTCCGCGGTCTCGATCAAGAAGATCGCGGAGACAATCCGCGGCGTCGATGACATCGCCACGGCGATCGCCGCGGCGATGCAGGAGCAGGGTGCCGCGACCGCGGAGATCGCGCGGAACGTCGAGCAGGCGGCCAATGCGACGACCGACGTCTCAAAGACCATCACCGAGCTCAGCGGCGCGACCCAGGAGGTCGGCCAGTCGGCCGGCCTGGTGCTCTCGGCCTCGGACGGCGTGGTGCAGAATGCCGGCAGCCTGAAGCAGCAGATCGCCGCCTTCCTCACCCAGGTCCGCGCCGCCTAAGCGACGGCTCGATCGAACGACGGCGGGCCGGCCCTCCCGGGGCCGGCCCGTTCGTTTCAGTCACTGCCTCTCAATGCTGGCCGTTCCAGTGGTGGTGATGGCCCTGCCAGCCCGGCCCGTTGTCCCAGTTGCGGTCGTCGTTCCATTGGTGGTGCCGTCCCCAGCCGCCGCGATCGCTGCGATCCGCCGGGATCACGCAGGCCGAGAGGCCGATTGCCGTCAACAGCAGTGTGGCCAACAGCTGCGGCATCCGGAGCGTCTTGCCTGACAAAGTGATCTTGTGGTTGTTCTCCATCGGGTCCTCCACCTTCATTGCCCAGGAATGTCACGCCGGCCAGCCGTCGGCTCGGCGATCACGAAGCGCTGAGCGGGCTCACGAGAACGGGATTGCGCGGGTCGCCGACATCTGTCTTTGCTGGAATCCGAAGAATGATGGGGAGCATGCCGATGATCTCATTTCATCTCTGGCTGGCCTTTGCGGCGGCGGCCGCGATCGTCATCGCGATTCCCGGGCCGACCACTCTGATGGTCACCGGACATGCGATGAGCTCCGGCACCAGGGTGGCGTTGGCCAGCCTGCTGGGCGTGGCCCTGGGCGATTTCACGGCGATCGCCTGCTCGGTGCTGGGCCTGGGCGCGATCCTGGCGGCCTCGGCCGAAGCCTTCACGGTGCTGAAATGGGCGGGCGCGCTCTATCTGATCTATCTCGGCATCAAGCTCTGGCGGGCGCCCGCGGTGCCGCTCGGCGCAATGGCTGCGGGCCCCAATGGAAGTACCCGGGGTCAGCGCCGCAGCATGCGCCGCGCGATCGCCGAATCCTTCTCGGTCACCCTGCTCAACCCGAAGGGCCTGTTGTTTTTCGCGGCCTTCCTGCCGCAATTCATCGACATGCACCGCGCGGTGCTGCCGCAGGTCGTCGTGCTGGCGCTGACCTTCGAGGTGCTCGCCGCCGGCAGCCTCATGCTCTACATCTTCATGACGGCGCGGGCGCGGCGGGTGATGGATTCGCCGCGCGCGATCCGGATCATGAACCGCGCCGGCGGCACCATGCTGATCGGCGCCGGCCTGCTGACCGCGTCGCTGAAGCGCAGCTAACGGCGCAGCGCTTCCACGACCTTGTCGCGCGGCAGGCCGGGCGTGCGGTGGCCGTCGCGGCCGATCATCTCGCCGGCGGCGGTGAGCGCGTTGAGCACCGCTTCCTCGACCGCCTGGACCGTCGCCTCGTAGAAGTGGTCCATATGGCCCCACTGCACGAAGGTGAGCTGCTCGAGGTCGGCCACTCCCTTTGGCTCCGCCGAGAACTGGCTGATGAGTGCGCCCTTGTTGGCGGTGGAGAAGGCGAGGAAGAGATCGCCGGAGAAATGCGAGCCGCTGGTGCCGGTGCGCGCGAGGCCGAGCGGCACCCTTCGCGCCAAAGCCTTGCACTGGCCGGGCAGCAGCGGCGCATCGGTCGCTACGATCGCGATCACCGAGCCGGCGCCGGGCTTGGCGTAGAAGTCTTCCATCGGGTTGTCGCCGGCCAGCATCTCGCCGAGATAGGTGCCGCCGATGGTGAGTTCGTGGCGCGCGCCGAAATTCGCCTGCACGAAGGCGCCGAGCGTGTAGCTCTCGGTGCCGAAGGAGACCCGGCGCGAGGCCGTGCCGCTGCCGCCCTTGAAGGCGTAGCAGTTCATGCCGGTGCCGCCGCCGACCGAGCCTTCCTCGATCGCGCCCTCGACGGCCGCGTCGATCGCGGCCACCGCGTGCTGCGGCGTCACGTGGTTGCCGTTGATATCGTTCAAGTAGCCGTCCCAGGTCTCGGCCACCACCGGCAGCAGCCATTGCTCGGCCAGATGCGGGCGGTGCCGGACGGTCCAGTCGATGATGCCGCGATGGCAGGCGCCGACCGCATGGGTGTTGGTGAGCAGGATCGGCGAGGCGAGCGCGCCGGTCTCCTCGATCCAGGAGACGCCGGTCATCTCGCCATTGCCGTTCAGCGAATAGAATCCCGCGGCGCAGGGCAGGCCGACGCCGTCGCGGCTACGCGGCAGGATCGCGGTGACACCAGTGCGCACCGGACCTTCGCCGACCCGCATCGGCCCATGGCCTTCGATCAGGGTGACATAGCCGACCGCGATGCCCGGCACGTCGGTGATCGCGTTGTGCCGACCGGGGTTGCCGTGCAGCCGTACGCCCAGACTGCGCACGCGCGGTTTGCCGGACGGAGTCTTCATGGTTCTTTCGCTCATCGCGTGATGTTCCCTGCGTCGGAATCGAGATCGATCTCGGTGATATTGCAGCCGGTGGCGATGCTGGCATAGCTGCGGATCAGCGCCTCGGCTGCCTGCGGCGTGAAGGTCGGCACCGCCATGGTGACATGCAGGCCGTAGCCGTCCTCGAGCGTCACGAAGTTGCGCGCAATGGCGAGCGCGCTCTCGCTGAGCTTGAACTGGCCCTGGGCGGCGCCGGCTTCCAGGATCGCGACATAGATGCCGACCTGCCGCTCGTAGAGCGCGATATAGCGGGCCGCCTGCACGGCGTCGCGCCGCGCCACCGAACCCAGCTCATAGAGCAGCCGGCACAGTGCGTCGTCGGGACCGGCCGGGAGTCCGGTGCGGATCATCGCCGCGAGCCGCAGCGCCGGATCGGCGATGTGCGCGACCGCCGCCGCGCGGTCGAAGCAGAAGCGCTCGACCGCGTCGCGCAGCACGTCGCGCAACAGATCGCCGATCGCCGGGTAGTAATAGAAGACCGAGCTCGCCGTCATCCCGACGCGCTCCGCAACGTCCTTCAGGCGCAGCCCGATGACGCCGCGCTGGATGATCGCCTCGCGCGCCGCGGCCACCAGCTCCGCCCTGCGCTCCTTCTGTCGATTCGGCCGTGCCATGCCGTTATTTAATCAATATTCATATTATCTTGAAAGCCCAGAATCGGCAGAATCACGAAATTATCCGCTTATAACGCGGTATTTGAATCCACTTGACCGTCCCTCGGAATCATTTTTCAATGAAGTATAAAATAACTAAACCACAGGGAGGGAGCAATGACTATTCGTGAGGAGGCCGCGGGGGCGGCCCATGAGAATGCGGAGCCGGCGGCCAGCCATCCGGCTTTGAAGCGCGGCCTGCATGTGCTGGGGACCTTGCTGATCACCCTGTCGGCGGTGACGCCGGCCTCGTCGGTCTTCATCATCGTGCCCGGCGTGATCGCGCTGGCCGGCACCGGTGCGCTGTGGAGCTTCATCATCGCCGCGGTGGTCGGCGTCTTCATGGCCTTCGTCTATGCCGAGCTCTCCTCGGCCTATCCGCTGACCGGCGGCGAATACGCGATCATCGGCCGCACGCTCGGCAAGGCGCCGGGGTTGATGGTGCTCTGGCTGATCCTGATGACGCAGATCCTGATCATCGCCGTGATCGCGCTCGGCGTCGGCACCTATCTCGGCGTGCTGTTTCCCGAGTTGAACGGGCCGGTGGTCGCGGCGGTCGCGGTCATGCTCGGCGCGGTGATCGCGGTCTTCGACATCAAGTTCAACGCGGTCGTCACCGGCACCTTCCTGGCGATCGAGATGGCGGCCCTGGTCGTGCTCGCGGCCTTGGGCTTCCTGCATGTCGAGCGGCCGGTGACCGAGCTGCTGCTGCAGCCGGTGCTGCTGGCCGACGGCAGCCTGGTGCCGGCGACCTTCGGCGCCATCGGCATCGCCACCTCGATCGCGATCTTCTCCTACAACGGCTACGGCTCGGCGGTGTTCTTCGGCGAGGAGACGCATGACGCCCATCGCGGCATCGCCCGCGCCATCCTCTGGGCGCTGGCGATCACCGTCGCGGCGGAAGCAATTCCCCTGGCGGCGATCCTGATGGGGGCGCCGGACCTGAGGGCCTTGCTCTCCAGTGCCAACATGCTCGACTATTTTCTGGTCGCGCGCGGCGGCAGCGTCATCAACACGATCATCAGCCTGGCGATCGCGCTGGCGATCTTCAACGCGGTGGTCGCGATCATCCTGCTGACCGCGCGGCTGCTGTTCAGCAGCGGCCGCGACCGGGTCTGGTGGGCGCCGGTCAACAATGCGCTCACCGCCACGCATGCGAAGACCCACACGCCCTGGATCGCCACTTTGCTCTGCGGTGCTTTCAGCGCCGGCGCCTGCTTCATCGACCTGAAAGTGCTGTTCGTGGTGACCGGCACCTCGCTGGTCGCGGTCTATGCCGCGCTCTGCCTCGCGGTGATCGCCGGGCGGCGCAACGGGACCATCGCGCATGCCGCCTACAAGATGCCGCTATTCCCGCTGCCGCCGATCGCGGCTTTGCTGGTGCTGGTCTATGTCTGCTGGCTCAATTTCATGGACCCGGTGATCGGCCGGCCGAGCCTCGCCGTCACCGTCGGCGTCATGGTGGCGGCGGCACTCTATTACGCCTTCGTGCTCCGGCGCCGCGGCGGCTGGGTGCTTCGCGGCCCGGACGAGAAGAAGCCGCAGTAGTATCCAGCCGCACCGATCCCCTCTATGCGGTTGCGTCGGCGCCCGGCTTCCGGCCGAGACTGTTCGGCCCGGAAGCCGGCGCGTTGACGTCGACGAAAGCGAGCATCGCCCCGAACCGCTTGTTGGCCGGCACATCGAAGCCGACCGCGCCGTCGAAATCCCTCGGGTTGCGCCAGGTGCCGAGCAGGATGTCCCAGACCGGCAAGTCGCCGTAATTCCAGGCATGGACGTCGCGCTGGTGGTGCAGGCAATGGGCCTCCGGCCGCTGGATGAAGAAACCGAGCCAGGCGGGAGTCCGCACGTTCATATGCTGGAAATAGCCATAGAACTGCGCGATGTAGCCGGTCAACGCCGCTGCGACCGGATCGAGGCCGAGCAGCAGAGTCGTGGTGAGCGTGCCGATCAGGATGAAGGCAGTGAGCTCCAGCGGATGGAAGAGATTGGCGCCGGACATGTCCATGCGCTGCGGGCTGTGGTGGATCTGGTGGAACAGCCGCCACATCACCGGGAAGGTATGGGCGCTGCGATGCCAGACATAGGAGATCAGGCTGACCGCGAGATAGCCGACCGCGGCCCCGCCGATCACGCCCAAGCCGGTCAGGTCGATGAGCCGGTGCCGCGCCAGCCAGTCTTCCGGGATCATGAGGGGAATGGTGCTGGCCAGCATGCCGGCGACCAGCAGGAAGCCGATGCCCTTCAATCGCCAGAGCCGGATCGGCGGGAAGCGGCGCGCCGGAAATAGGGCCTCGATCGCTAGCATCACCAGGAAAGTCGCCGGGATCAGTAAGCCAAACAGGTCAACCGCGGACATGACAAGCCTCCATACGCCGCGCAAGGCCGCACGGCGACCATTGCGGGATCGCATTCTTACGGTGTAAGTTTATATCGTGAGATTATCCTTACGGTGTACGAATGCAAGGCCCAAAACGGCGTGCCTCGCCGAAACGTGATGGCGCGCACAGGAAGGCCCGCAAGCCCGCCTATCACCAGGGCCTGACGCGGGACGGCATCGCCGCGGCGGCGCTGGCGCTGGTGGATCGCGAAGGCCTCGACGCGCTGAGCTATCGCCGTCTCGCCGAGGAAACCGGCTGCGAGGCGATGAGCCTCTACCACTACTATCCCAGCAAGGCGCACCTGATCGACGCGCTGGTCGACCGGGTGATCGGTACCCTGGAAGTTCCACCGCCTGGCGGCGACTGGATCGAGCGGGTGCGCAAGGCGGCCTGGAACTACCGGGCGATGGCGCTGGCGCACCCGAAGCTCTATCCGCTGCTCGCGGTGCATCGCCTGAACACGGCCACCGGCGTGCGCAAGCTCGACGCGGTGATCGGCATGTTCCGCGACGGCGGTTTCGACGATGCGACGGCGGCGCGGCTGTTCCGCGAGGTCGGCTATTACATCACCGGCGCGGCGCTGGATGAGACCGCGGGCTATGCAAAGGGCCCCTCGGCGGCGGCGCCGGCTTCCGATGCCGAGATTGCCCGCGACTGCCCGAACCTCGCCGCGGTCGCGCCCTACTTCAAGCCGCAGCATTTCGAGCCGACCTTCGCGCAGGGACTCGAGCTGCTGTTGGACGGCATGGCGCGGCTGCGAAAGAAAGCGTGAGCTTGCCCCCACGCAGATCAGGGGCGAAAGCCCTTGGCATCTCGGCTAAGACTCCACCCGGATTCTCATGGGAGTGGGACAAACATCATGGCACTGACGTTCTATTACGGCTCCGGCTCGCCCTATGCCTGGAAGGTCTGGCTGGCGCTGGAGCACAAGGGCCTTCCCTACGAAGCGAAGCGCCTCACCTTCGAGCCCGACCAGACCAAGACGCCGGAATTCCTGAAGGTGAACCCGCGCGGCCGGGTGCCGGCGATCGTCGATGACGGCTTCGCGCTCTCGGAATCCAACGCGATCGCCGAGTATCTGGACGAGCACTATCCGGAGAAGCCGCTGCTGCCGAAGGACCCCAAGGCGCGCGGCGTCGCGCGCCGGCTGATCGCCGAAGCCGGCGGCGATCTCGAGAAGGCGCTCGATCCCTTCATCGACGCGACGCTCTACACCAAGCCGGAGGCGCGCGACCCGAAGAAGATCGCTGAGGCGCGGGCGAAGCTCGATGTCGAGCTGGCGCGCTGGGCCGATGCGCTCCAGGGCGACTTCTTCGCCGGCGGCGTCGGGCTGGTCGATTACACAGTGTTTCCCTGGATCCGCCTGCTGGGCCGGGTCGAGGAGCGGGCGCCGGGACTGGGCTACAAGCCGGCCGATCTTCCGCCCAAGCTCGCAGCCTGGCTCGCGCGCATCGAGGCGCTGCCCTATTACGACCGGACTTATCCGCCGCACTGGCGCGGATGAGGCTCAGCCCTTCGCCTGAGTCACGTCGACCAAAGCCTGGCGGAGATCGCGGAGCTTCGGCGGCTTGCTCAGCACCCGGTCGACATGAGCGGGGGCGTCGTCGTCGTCGATCAGACGCTGGCCCCAGCCGGTCAGCAGGACGATCGGCGTCTGCGGCGATTCGGCCTTGATGGCGGCCGCGACCTTGCGGCCGTCGAGGTTCGGCATGCCGAGATCGGTGATCACCGCGGCAATCGGCTGTCCCGCGGCCATCGCCGCGCGGAAGGCGGCGATGCCTTCCGCGCCGCCGTTCGCGACGGTGACGGCATGGCCGTCGTTCTCCAGGATGTTGCGCAGGGTCTGCAGCAGGATCGGATCGTCGTCGATCACCAGCAGCGGCAGGCGCGGCGGTTGCACCATCTCGCCGTCGCCGCCGCTCGCCTTGATCGTGGCGGGATCGGCAGCGGGGAAGATCAGCCGCATCGTGGTGCCGCGACCGACCGCGCTGTCGATCTCCAGCTCCGCGCGGTGGCGCTGCAGCACGCCGTAGACCATGGCGAGGCCGAGGCCGGTGCCGCGCTCGCCCTTGGTGGTGAAGAAGGGCTCGAGGCAGCGCCGGCGGGTGTCCTCGTCCATGCCGGCGCCGGTATCGCTGATCTCGCAGCGGATGCGCCCTGGCCGCTCCCGGGTTCCCGCTTCGCCGGAGGTCGTGAACGAGATCGAGCCGCCGTTCGGCATGGCGTCGACGGCATTCATCAGCAGATTGATCAGCGCCTCGCGGATCTCGCTCGCGACGCCCTGCATCGGCGGCAGCTCGGGCGCGAGATTGAGCTGGACCCCGACCGCGACGCCGCGCTGCATCGGCATGTCGCGCCAGCGCGCCCGGGTCAGTTCAACCACCTGGCAGACCAGGTCGTTGAGCGCGATCGGCGCCAGGCTGATCTGGGCATCGTGCTGGCGGTAGAACTCGCGCATCCGCGAGACCGTGTGGGTGACGTCGCCGATCGCGCGATGCACCACGCCGAGCAGCTCGCGGCTGGTCGGCGACAGGGTCTTGTCGTCCTCCAGCAGCGTTTCGGTGTAGAGCGATGCCGGGGTCAGCGCGTTGTTGATGTCATGCGCGATGCCGCTCGCCATCTGGCCGAGCACCCTGAGCCGCTCCTGCTGGATGACCGATTGCTGCGACTGGCGGAGATCGTCATAGGCCTTCTGCAACGCGCCATGGAGCTGCGCCTGATGCGCGGCGAGGGCGACATGCTCGCTCAGTTGCCGCAGGAACTCGCATTCCGGGCTGAAGAAAGAATCCGGCTCACGCCGGCCCACCACCAGGACGCCGAACACCGCGCTCTCGACCTGCAGCGGCGCCAGCACCATCGAGCGAAGCCCGCCCTGCAGCAGGCGCTGCGGAAAGGGGAATGGGAGCTGCGCCAGGTCGGGCTCATAGACCAGGCGGCCGGTGATGCAGCGCGAGAGGCCGTTGGCATCTATCTCGATCCGGGCGCGCTCTGGCATGGCCAGCGCCATCGCCGTGTCCAGACTCTTGTTGCCGACGCCGGCGACGGTCAGCACCTGATCCGTTTCGTCGTAGAGGCAGAGGGTGCAGAAATCGGCGGGAAGCTCGTCCTCGACGCTGCGGATCACGACCTGGAAGATGCTGGCGAGATCCTGACGCTCGCCGATCGCCCGCGTCACCTGATGCAGCAGGTTCAGCCGTTCGAGATGCAGGCGCAGGCGGCGATCCGTTTCGCGCAGCGATTCTTCGACCCGCCGCCGTTCTTCATTCTCCGCAGTGAGGGATCGATTGGTCTCTTCGAGCTGGAGCGTGCGCTCCACGACCCGGCGCTCGAGGTCGGCGTTGAGTCGGCTCAAGGCGTGCTCGGCCTGGATGCGCTCCAGCATGTCGTGGGAGGCCATGCGCATCACGGCCAGCATGAGGCCGAGATAGCCCATCACACGGCTGAGATGGGCCACCATCGCCCGGTCGTCGTTCCACGACTGCGAATAGAGGAAGACGGTGTTTCCGCAGAGCAGGATCAGCGCCATCGCCGCGATGGGTGTCAGCTTCCGCTCCAGGTCGCGCATTCGCCAAGCCACCAGCATGACGATTGCCCACAAGGCCGGAATTCCGATCTGGGCGGGGCGCGTGATGCCCAGCGGGTTGAACGAGACGTTTGCCGGAACGAGCTGGAAGGCGGCGAACAGCATCATGCCGAGCAGCAGCAGGCCGGGCAGAAAGTAGGGCATCGGCCGTTCGCCGCGCTGCAGCCGCCACATCGCCAGGCTGATGCCGATCGGAAGGATGTAGCCGGACGGCGACCAGGTCGTGGGGCGCAGCCAGTCCGGCAGCAACAGTACCGGCACCAGGTCGTCCCACCACTCGATGGTCGCGCTGACATGAAAGAGCTCGAACAACGCCGTCGCCGCGAAGGCGGCGGCGAGCCAGCCGGGGAACCCACGTTCGAGCCGGCGCCCGATATCCCAAAGCAAGACCGACAGCACCGCCGACAGGAAGAACATGCCGGTGTCGAGCATCGTGTGCAGCTCGGGGTATTCGTTGCGGCCGAGCCCGAGAAGAACCGCGGAGATGACGACGAAGGCCAGGAAGGGCAGGGCAAAGCTGCGCGAGAACAGCGCCGTTCCGCTCCCGGTATCCCGCCCGCTCAGTGCTTCGGACTCGCCGACCATCGCTGCTCGTCACCGGAATCGTTGTGGCCCGTTATCAACCCCGGCGGGGCTGAAAAGTCGCTAGGACATCCTACCCTAGGCGGCATCCCTTTCGGCCTCAAGGCGCGGGAGATATTGGAAAAATCTTAGCGATTATAGTTATATACCCGAAAGCGCCGGGTGAAATGCGAAATCGCGGGCTTGAGCGCATCCTTGACATAGAGCAGGCTGTCCGTTCCGGCGCTCAGGTCGAGCGCGCCGCGAATCGTGAGATGGCAATGAGCGAGAGCGCGAGCATCCTGCTGGTCGATGACAATGAAGACGCACGGGTCACCGTCGCGCGGATCCTCGAAATGTCTGGCTACGGCGTGGTCCAGGCGGCCAATGCCAAGTCGGCCAGCGCGCTGCTGAAGGATCACTCACCCGATCTTGTCATCACCGACATCTTCATGCCGGAAGGCGATGGCTTCGAGATGCTGAACGAGCTTAGGGATCGCGAACCCAGGATCCCCGTGATCGCAATCTCCGGCGGCGGCATCCAGAACGGCCTCGATGTTCTCGCCATTGCCGGCCGGCTGGGTGCGAAGAAAGTGCTCTACAAGCCCTTTGCCCGCCGCCAGTTGCTGGACGCGATCGCCGAGGTGCTGGCCTGACCCCGCCCCTGGTCTAGCGCATCAGAAAATCCGTCGGCTTGCCGCGGGGCTCCGCCTGGTCGCGGATGGTGGTGTCGAGGCCGATGTCACGCAGCAGGTAATCCGGCCATTCTTCCAGCCTGAGCTTGTTTGAGCGGCTGCTGCCCGTGAGCCGGGAAAGGCCCACCTTCAGTGCGGCGACGAAGCCGCCGACCGCCCCGGTCCGGTGCCGATCACCACGGGAAAGTCCAACCATCTCGGCCATTCTGCAATCCTCCAACGCCGGCAAGCCAAAGCTGCCTTTATGCTGATGGGAGGAAATTGGCCTCGACAGCCCTGTTTCTCAAAGCGATTGTCAGGGGAAGAGCATAAGCTGGCCTTATGGTAGGCCCCTAGGATAGACGGCATGCCCAAGGAAACAGCGCCACCCTTCAGCCCGAACCTGCCGCCGCTGACCGCGGTGCGCGCCTTCGAGGCCGCGGCTCGGCATCAGAGCTTCACCAAGGCGGCGGAAGAACTCGGCATGACCCAGGCCGCGGTCAGTTACCAGGTCAAGCTGCTGGAGGACCGGCTCGGCAAGCCGCTGTTCATCCGCCTGCCGAAGAAGGTCGAGCTCTCGGAAACCGGCCGCCGCCTGGCGCCGGCCGTCGCCGCGGCGTTCCAGGGACTGCACGCCGCCTTCGCCGAATTGCGCGAGACCGACGACGCCCTGCTCGCGGTGACCGCGGTGCATACCTTTGCCACCAACTGGCTGGTGCCGCGGCTCGGCGCCTTCCAGCAGCAGCATCCGGAGATCGCAGTCCGGATCGATCTCTCCAGCCGCAACGTCGATTTCACGCGGGAGGAGTTCGACATCGGGATCCGTGGCGGGCGCGGCAAATGGCCGGGGTTGCGCGCCGATCCTTTGATTCCGATCGCTTTCACGCCGCTCTGCAGCCCCGACTTCCTCGCGCGCCATGGTCCCTGGGCCTCGCCGGCGGAGATGCTGACGGCGCCGCGCCTGGACGCGCATGACGAATGGTGGCGGCTGTGGTCGCAGGCGGCCGGGATCGCGGAGATTCCGCCCGCCGCGCCCTCGAATGTCTCGCTCGACGTCCAGTCGCTGCTCGGCACGGCGGCAATCGCCGGCCAGGGCATCGCGATGCTGATGCCAGCTTTCTTCTCCGGCGATCTCGCCGCCGGCCGGCTGGTGCAGCCCTTCGCGCTGATGGCGAGCGATGGCACCGCCTATTGGCTGGTCTATCCGGAGACGCGCAAGGGGGCGCGCAAGATCCGCGCCTTCCGCGACTGGATTCTGGACGAGGTGAAACGAGGATAACAGGATGAAGGACGTTATCGTCAAGATCGAGGAAATCTATGTGCCGGCCGCGAAGCGCGGCCCGATCGACCCGGACAAGGTCAACGCACTCGCCGAAAGCATCGCCGAGATCGGCCAGCAATCGCCCATACTGGTGCGTCCGGACAAGCAGCGTTACGTGCTGGTCAGCGGGTTGCATCGCCTCGAAGCCTGCAAGGCGCTGGGCGAGACCACTGTCAAGGCCAACCTGGTCCAGGCGGCGAAGCACTGAGCAGGAGCGCACGCGGATGACCACCGAGCCGTTGTTCGATCGCCAGCGGTCCTGCCTGATCGTCATCGATGTCCAGGAATATTTCCTGGACAAGCTGCCGTTCGACCAGCGCATGCCCCTGGTCGCGCGCATTGCCTGGTTGATGCGGGTCGCGCGCGCATTGCAGATTCCGATCGTCGCCACCGCCGAGGACATCGCCCGGGACGGACCCCTGGTCCCCGAACTGGCGGCCTTGCTGCCCGAGGATCGGCCCGTCTTCGACAAGATGGTGTTCGGCCTCTATGACCAGGCGGACATCCGAGCCGCGGTCACTGCCGGCGGGCGAACCGAGTTCGTTCTCGTCGGGTTGGAAACCGACGTCTGCATTGCGCATTCGGCGCTGGGTCTTGCGGGCGCCGGCCATCGCGTCGCGGTCTTGGAGGATGGATGCGGTTCACCGCCGCCGCACCACGCGGCGGGCTTGGCCCGGCTCCGCGCGGCCGGCGTGACGGTCACGACGATCAAGGGCATGCACTATGAGTGGGTGCGCGATCTCGCAACGCTCGCAAGGCTCAAGGCCGCAATCGGGACCGAGCTGCCGGCGGGATTGACGCTCTGACGCCAGCCGTCAGTGCAGCGCCGCCAGGGCGCCCTTGAAGCGTTTCAGCACCTCGGAGGGCCGCTCGCCGAAGGCCTGGGCGAAGTCCTTGCTGAAGCGGCCGAGATCGCTGAAGCCGCAGGCGAAGCAGACGCTGGTCACCGATCCGGCGGACTCCGCGTCCTCGAGCATGCGGCGGGCGCGCTCGAGGCGGATGCGCTTGGCGAACTCGAACGGCGTGTAGCCGCGGCTCTGCTTGAAGGCGCGGAAGATGCTCCGGACGCTGGCACCGGTCACCTCGGCGAGCGTATCGATCTCCAGCGGCTTGTCCCAATGGGCAGCGATATAGGTTTCCGCGCGTCGTACCTGCCAGGGCGCCGCGGCCGGAACGCGACCCTCAAGATGGGCGCGGTAGCGATGCTCGCTGGCGGCGAGGAAGGCCGAGACCAGCGCCTGCTCGAGCTCGACGAGCACGATCCCGCCCGGCTCGCCCTGCGCGGTCTCGGCGGCGTGAAGGGTGCAATCCAGCAATCTGGCCAGTAGCTGTGCCTTGGGTTGGTTGAAATCCAGGATGTGATGGAGCACGAGTTCGCCGCTGATCGGCGCCTCGGTGAGGCTGGCCAGCTTCTTGCGCAGGAAGTCCTTGGAGACGCGCCAGACCACCTGCTGGAAATCGCTGCCGAAGTCGAACTCCGCGGCGGTCGAGGTGACGCAGCCTTGGCTGCTGGTGACCGGTACGAGCGTGTCGCCGATCCAGGTGGCGCCGACCCCGGCGTGATGGAACTGCACACGTACGTGGTCCGGCTCCGGAAATCGAATGGCCATCGGAACGCCGTAGGCACAGAACCAGAGACTGCTGTTCGGCAGGTTGAACCGATTGGCGCGTGCGTCGAGAATCGCCGGTTGTGATGGAAGCTCGACAAGCCTGGCGGAGAGCTGTGTCGCCACGGCTTCCTGCAACGCATCGAAGCGCGACGCGCGGAATGCCGGGTGTCCATCGAGTGGCGCGTTATGCGAAAGCAAGAACCGACCTTTCATGCACCAGCCTGGATGTCGAGAATGCGGCTCAAATTGCTGACAATGTGTTAATCGGGCGCCGGATCGCCAGTCTTTCCGCGGTCCTCAGAGGATTCCACTCCCAGGTTTCGCATGATGCGTGCATAACCGGTGATGCATCAGCAACCATTTGGAGCGGCAGTAAACTCCTCGTGATGCATGTCCCCCGATCGGGTCAGGTCCTCCGAGGGCGGATTTTGGCACTCGACGCCAAATCCCGGCACCCTGTGCCGAAGCACTGGAACCTGCACAGTCCCATATTCAGTCTGTCGAGGCCTGCGATCCGCCGGCCCGTGAAAAAGACCGAAAAGGGGATCAGGTCATGGCACTTTCAATCTTCGGCGGCGATGCCGCCGCCAAGCTTGCGGCACTGGACAGGTCGCAGGCGGTGATCGAGTTCAAGATGGATGGGACCATCATCACCGCCAATGCCAACTTCCTCAGCGCGATGGGCTACACGCTGGAGGAGATCAGGGGGAAGCACCACAGCATGTTCGTGGAACCCGCCTATAGGGAGAGCGCGGAGTACCGCGAGTTCTGGGCCGGACTGAACCGCGGTGAGTTTCAAGCCGCACAGTACAAGCGGCTGGGCAAAGGTGGCCGGGAGGTCTGGATCGAAGCCTCCTACAACCCGCTGCTCACCTCGGGCGGAAAGCCGTTCAAGGTCGTGAAGTATGCGACGGACGTCTCCAAGCAGAAGGCGGAGTATGCGGATCTGCGCGGCAAGGTCGATGCGATCAGCCGCTCCCAGGCGGTTATCGAGTTCAATCTCGACGGCACGATCATCACCGCCAACGACAATTTCCTGAAGACGCTCGGCTACACCCTGGCGGAGATTCAGGGCAAGCATCACAGCATGTTCGTGGAACCCGCCTATAGGGAGAGCGCGGAGTACCGCGAGTTCTGGGCCAGTCTCAACCGCGGCCAGTACCAGGCGGCGCAGTACAAGCGGATCGGCAAGGGCGGCAAGGAGGTCTGGATCGAGGCTTCCTACAATCCGATCATGGATCTCAACGGCCGTCCGTGGAAAGTCGTGAAGTTTGCGACCGATCTCTCCAAACGCAAGGAGGAGAACCGTGCGCTCGCGGAGGACTTCGAGAATGGCGTGAAGGCGCTGGTGCAGGAAGTCTCGTCTTCCGCCAAGGGCATGGAAGGCACGGCGCAATCGCTGGCCGCGGCCGCGGAGCAGACCAACCAGCAGTCCAGCACCGTCTCCTCGGCGACGGAGGAGCTCGCGGCCTCGGTCAACGAGATTTCGCGGCAGATCGCGGAATCGACCCGGGTGGTCGGGGTCGCGGTCAACGAGGCGAAGAAGTCCGAGCAGATGGTGAGCGACCTGGTCAGCGCGGCGCAGAAGATCGGCGAGGTGACGCAGATCATCAACGACATCGCCAGCCAGACCAATCTCCTGGCCTTGAACGCCACGATTGAGGCGGCGCGCGCCGGCGAGG
The DNA here is from genome assembly GCF_054658695.1 of Dongia sp. agr-C8. Classification (NCBI taxonomy): domain Bacteria; kingdom Pseudomonadati; phylum Pseudomonadota; class Alphaproteobacteria; order Rhodospirillales; family Dongiaceae; genus Dongia; species Dongia sp. agr-C8. The sequence continues at coordinate 475,893 of NZ_BAAGHZ010000002.1, read as the reverse complement.
CGGGCAAGGGCTTCGCGGTCGTGGCTTCGGAGGTGAAGAGCCTGGCCAACCAGACCGCCAAGGCGACCGAGGAGATCGCCCAGCAGATCAAGGGGATCCAGGATTCCAGCCAGACCACGGCCACGGCGATCCGCGAGATCGGCCAGATCATCTCGCAGGTGAGCGAGATCTCGACCTCGATCTCCGGTGCCGTGGAGGAGCAGTCGGCCGCCACCAAGGAAGTCTCGTCGAACATCAACGGCGTCAGCCAGGCGGCGCAGGAGACCGGTCACTCGTCTTCGACGGTGCTCAGCGTCGCCCAGACCCTGTCCGAGCGCGCCGGCCAGCTCGAGGTCCGGGTGGACGACTTCCTGAAGAGCGTCCGCGCGATGTAAGCACCACCGCCGCGCGGGTGGGAATTCCCTTCCGCGCGGCGCCCGCGCGTCGCGCATGCAATGCGATCCGCGCCACGAGACGGCCGCGCTGAAATGATATCGCAAACGAAGGACGCCGCGGGCGGGCGGTGATATCGACATTCCGGTGTGAGCAAGTGGCGAGACTCCCGCTTGGTGCGGTGATCCGACCCTGCCGGTTCATCCGTATCTGATGCGCAATTGAAGACGGCTTCAGCGCATCAAGATTAACAAAGGATGAATATGTCACTCTCTCTGTTCGGCGGACGGGATGCCGCCGCCAAGCTCGCCGCGCTCGAAAAGTCCCAGGCGGTGATCGAATTCAAGCCGGATGGCACCATCATCAGGGCCAATGCGAATTTCCTGGACGCGATGGGTTACGCGCTCGACGAGATCGTCGGCCGTCACCACAGCATGTTCGTGGACGCCGCATATCAGAAGAGCGAGGCGTATCGCGCGTTCTGGGCAAGCCTGGCTCAGGGCGAGTTCCAGCGCGCGCAGTTCAAGCGGATCGGCAAGGGCGGCAAGGAGGTCTGGATCGAGGCCTCGTACAATCCGCTGCAGGATTCGCGCGGCAGGGTCTACAAGGTGGTGAAGTATGCCACCGATGTTTCGCAGCAGAAGGCGGAGTATGCGGATCTGCGCGGCAAGGTCGATGCGATCAGTCGCTCCCAGGCGGTGATCGAGTTCGATCTCGACGGCACCATCATTACCGCCAACGACAATTTCCTGCAGACGCTCGGCTACACCCTGGCGGAAATCCAGGGCAAGCATCACAGCCTGTTCGTCGAAGCGGGCTACAAGGACAGCGCCGAGTATCGGGAGTTCTGGGCCAGCCTCAACCGTGGCGAATACCAGGCGGCGCAGTACAAGCGGATCGGCAAGGGCGGCAGGGAGGTCTGGATCGAGGCTTCCTACAATCCGATCATGGATCTCAACGGCCGTCCATGGAAAGTCGTGAAGTTCGCGACCGATCTGACCAAGCGCAAGGAGCAGAACCGCGCCCTCGCCAGCGATTTCGAGAACGGTGTGAAGGCTCTGGTCCAGGAAGTCTCGTCTTCGGCCAAGGGCATGGAAGGCACCGCGCAATCGCTGGCCGCGGCCGCGGAGCAGACCAACCAGCAGTCCAGCACCGTCTCCTCGGCGACGGAGGAGCTCGCGGCCTCGGTGAACGAGATCTCGCGTCAGATCGCGGAATCGACCCGGGTGGTCGGGGTCGCGGTCAACAAGGCGAAGAAGTCGGAGCAGATGGTGAGCGACCTGGTCAGCGCGGCGCAGAAGATCGGCGAGGTGACGCAGATCATCAACGACATCGCCAGCCAGACCAATCTCCTGGCCTTGAACGCCACGATCGAGGCGGCGCGCGCCGGCGAGGCGGGCAAGGGCTTCGCGGTGGTCGCTTCGGAGGTGAAGAGCCTGGCCAACCAGACCGCCAAGGCGACCGAGGAGATCGCCCAGCAGATCAAGGGGATCCAGGATTCCAGCCAGACCACGGCCACGGCGATCCGCGAGATCGGCCAGATCATCTCGCAGGTGAGCGAGATCTCGACCTCGATCTCCGGTGCCGTGGAGGAGCAGTCGGCCGCCACCAAGGAGGTCTCGTCGAACATCAACGGCGTCAGCCAGGCGGCGCAGGAGACCGGTCACTCCTCCTCGACCGTGCTCAACGTCGCGCAGTCGCTGTCGCAGCAGGCCGGCCAGCTCGAGATCCGGGTCGATGACTTCCTGAAGAGCGTCCGCGCGATGTAGCAAAGCATCTCGACCGTGCCGCAAAGCCCATGCATTCTGGCCGCGGAGCAGCGGAGTCCGGGACTCCCCGGCTCCGCGGGAGGGGCGGGGCTTGCAACTGCAATCTTGGCGGCGACTTGAAGATCGGGTGTTCACCGCGCGCCGCGTCGCGATCTACGCCGCGGTGCTGCTGTTCGGCTATGCCGTCTTCATGGCCAAGGGCTACACGAATCAGCTCTGGCTGACCGATGCGGACGGGACCGGAAAGGCGACCGACTTCCTGCCGACCTGGGCGGCCGCCCGGCTGGCGGTCGCCGGGCAGGCTGCCGCGGCCTACGATCTCGCCGCTCTCACGCGAGAGCAGTTGGCCGGCGTCGGCCAGTATGGCGGCGGCTACAGTTGGGCCTATCCCCCGACCTACTTCCTGCTGATTGCGCCGCTCGGGCTGTTCTCCTATGCAGCGGCGACGCTCATCTGGCTGTTCGGCACGCTCAGCGCCTATCTGGTCGCGGTCCATGCGATCCTGCCCCGCAAGGCGACCGTCTTCGCGGCTTTGGTCTCGCCCTTTGTGCTCTGGAACTTCTTTGCCGGGCAGAACGCGTTTCTCACTGCGGCCCTGATCGCCGGGACCTTGGTTCTGCTGGATCGCAGGCCGATCGTCGCCGGCATCCTGCTCGGGCTTCTCACCTGCAAGCCGCAGCTTGGAATCCTGTTTCCGCTCATCCTCATTCTGACCGGCCGATGGCGCGTCTTCACGGCGGCGGCGGCGACCACGGTCCTGCTCGGCGCGTTATCGGTGCTGTTCTTCGGGCTGGAAGCCTGGACCGCCTTCTTTGCGGCCTTGCACGAGCAGGGAGGGGTCGTGCTCGGCGGTGAAGTCGCCTTCTCCAAGCAGCAAAGCGTGCATGCGCTGGTCCGGTTGCTGGGTGGGGGCGATGCGCTGGCCGCGATCCTGCACATCGCCGTTGCCGCCGCGGCCGCGGGTTTCAGCGCCTGGCTCTGGCTGCGGCCGGTGGATTTCCGCCTGAAGGCGGCCAGCCTGGTGGCGGCGGCCTTGATCGCGACGCCCTATCTCTTCAGCTATGACCTGCCGATCCTCACCGTGGCGCTGATCTTCCTGGCCAGTCTCGGCATCGCGTCCAACGGCGGCGAGGGCGGTTTCATTCCCGGCGAGCGCACGTTGATCGCGGTGCTGACGCCGCTGCTGCTGCTGCTGCCTGGCAAGCCGGTCGGCGTGCCCCTGCTGGCGCTGCTGATTCTGCTGATCGTGCTCAGGCTGCGGATGAAGCCGGCCGGTCGCGGCCCGAGTATCTAATCCGGCATCTCCGGGTCGCGCTGCACCGGGGTCGGCGCGTCGGCGAAGTCGTTCTTCTCGGGCAGCGGCGCCGGCTTCAAGCCCATGCGGCGGCAGATGCCGAGCGTCAGGTCGGCGCGGTTCAGCGTGTAGAAGTGGAAGTCGGTGACGCCCTCGGCCTGCAGCGCGCGGCACTGTTCGGTCGCCACCATGGCTGCCATCAGCTTGCGCGTGTCCTGGTCGTCGTCGAGGTCTTCGAACAGCTCCTTGAGCCAGTCCGGCACCGAGGTGCCGCACATGGCGCTGAACTTCACCACCTGGGCGAAATTGGTGACCGGCAGGATGCCGGGCACGATCGGCGCGCTGATCCCGGCACGGCGCGCGCGCTCCAGGAACTTCAGGAAGGCCGTGCTGTCGAAGAAATACTGCGTGATCGCCCGCGTCGCGCCGGCATCCAGCTTGCGCTTGAGGTTGTCGAGATCCGCGGCGGCGGACTGAGCCTGCGGATGCATCTCCGGATAGGCGGCGACGCTGACCTCGAAATCGGCGACAGACTTGATAAAGGTAACGAGATCCGCGGCGTAGGCCAGGCCGTCCGGCGGCGTCGCCGCCCCGCCTGCCGGCAGATCGCCGCGCAGCGCGATGATGTGCCGGACGCCGGCTTCCCAATAGCGCTCCAGCAGTTGCGCAATGTCCTTGCGGCCATGGCCGACGCAGGTGAGGTGGGCGGCGGGGCGCAGGTGGGTGTGGTCGACGATGCGGCGGACGGTCTCGAAGGTCGCGTCGCGGGTTGAGCCGCCGGCGCCGTAGGTCACCGAGACATATTGCGGCAGCAAGGGCTCCAGCGCCTTGATGGTCTGCCACAGCTGGGTCTCCATCTGCGGGTTCTTCGGCGGGAAGAACTCGAAGCTCACCCGGGGCGGCGCCTCGACCTTGCGGGAAGAGCTGTGCGCATCCAGGCGGCGCAGCTGTCGCTCATGCAGAAAATTCACCCTGGCCTCGTCTGCTCTTGGCGCGGAATCGACGAAAATAGTCGGTTTCAGGCTAACCGGCGGAGGTTAACACGCGAGCCCGAGGCTATCCAGCGCGGATTGCGGTTTGCAGGGCAGCGAGCTCACCGGCTGGATCAACGCGGTTCCAGAGATCTGGTTCGGGGGCGATGAAATCCGCCCCGTCGCGCGCCAGCGCCGCCGCGGCGGCGGGCTCAGGCCGGCCGAAAGCGATGCAGGGGACGGTCATCATCTCGCCCCACCAGGCCAGGGTCTCGGCGGCGCCCGGCGCGGCGATATCGAAGCCGACATAATCGGCGCCGGCTTCGGCGAGCTCCATGGCCAGATGGCGCTCGGGCGGACAGGCGACGCCGACGATCGCGTCGTCGGCGAGCGCCTTGCGCGCCTCGCGATAGGCCCGCATCGCATCTCCGGACGGGATGGTGCGGAGATCGAGATGAACGCCGTCGGCGCCGAGTGCCTTCGCCAGCGCCGCGCGGCCGGCGAGGAGTGCGGCGACGTCGCGCGCCTGGGCGGCGCGGATCAGCGGTTCGGCGACGGGTCGGACAGCCTGGTCATCCGCCCCGGACGGTGTTGCGATGATCAGACAGGCAACATCCGCGACATCGAGCGCGCGCTCGAACTGCTGCAGAAAGTCGCGCAAGAGAATGCCGCCCGAAACCAGTTCGGGCGGCGTGGTCAGGGTGAGTCGGCAGGGTTCGCGGTCGACGATGACCGTTACTCCTTGCCCTGGTAGATCTTGATCAGCGTGTCCAGCATCTTCAGCGCTTCCTCGCGCGGGCGCTGGAAGGTGTTGCGGCCGATGATCGAGCCGTTGCCGCCGCCGTCACGGATGCCGCGGGCCTCGTCGTAGATTCCGTTCAGGTCCTTCGCGGCGCCGCCCGAGAAGACGACGATGCGGCGGCCGTTGAAGCAGGCCTGCACCACGTGCCGGATGCGCTCGGCGAGGCTGCCGATCGCGATCTTTTCCTTCTCGTAGACCTTCTTCGCCTCGGCCTGCTCCAGGTGGCCCGTCGGCGGCTTCACCTTGATGATATGCGCGCCGAGCAGCGCCGCCATATGCGCGGCATAGGCGCAGATATCCATGCCGGTCTCGCCGTCCTTGGAGAGCGCGTCGCCGCGCGGATAGGACCAGACCACGACGGCGAGGCCTGCCGCCTTCGCCTCTTCGGCGAGTTCGCGGATCTCTTCCATCATCTCGAAAGCGTAGTCCGAGCCCGGATAGATAGTGAAGCCGATCGCCGCGCAGCCGAGGCGCAGCGCGTCGTTGACCGTGCCGGTGACGGCCTGGTCCTTGGCCTTGGCGAGACTGTTCGAGCTGTTGACCTTGAGGATGGTCGGGATCGCCCCGGCAAAGGTATCCGCGCCGGCCTCGATCATGCCGAGCGGCGCCGCGTAGGCGGAGAGCCCGGCATCGACCGCGAGCTGGAAATGATAGTGCGGGTCATAGGCATCCGGATTCGGCGCGAAGCTCCGGGCCGGGCCATGCTCGAAGCCCTGGTCCACCGGCAGGATCAGCAGCTTGCCGGTGCCGCCCAGGCGGCCCTCCATCAGGATGCGGGCGAGGTTCGCCTTCGTCCCCGGATTGTCGCTCTCATAGTTCGAGAGGATTTCCTTCACCTTGCGCGAGATCTTCATGCGGATGGTCCTGCTGGTTAACGAAGAAATGGCTGTATTCGGGCGCCCGCCGCCTTCTAGCCCAGAACCGGGGATTTGTTCAATCGGACGGATCTACGCAGGGTGTGATTCAAATTTGACGCCCAGGGTCCCCGCGATATCCGCGAGCCTATCCGCCGTTCTGGGGTCGCCGCGAAAGACGATGCTCTTCAGGCCGAAGCGCATGGCGTCATGGGCGAGGTCGGCGCGGTCGCCGCAATCAACGGCGATGACCGGCCTGAGTTCCGGGTATTCCGCCGCCAGGGCTTCCGAGAGTTCTACATAGAACAGGACGCCGTACTGGATCGCGGCGTCCGGCGGCGAGGCGAGGGCGATAGCCTCGGCCGCTTCCCGCGCCGCAGCGAGTGCGGCGCGGGCTTCGGCGAGATTGCGGACGGTGACGGTCTTCAGCCGAGCTTGCTCATCGCGACGGCGGTGTCCGCCATGCGGTTGGAGAAGCCCCATTCGTTGTCGTACCAGGAGAGCACGCGCACGAAGACGCCGTCGATCACCTGGGTCTGCGGCAGGTCGAAGGTCGAGCTCGCCGGGTTGTGGTTGAAGTCCATCGAGACCAGCGGCTCGCTGTTGGTGGCGAGGATGCCCTTCAGCGGGCCGTTCGCCGCCGCCTTGATCGCCTCGTTGACCGCTTCCTTGCTGGTCGGCTTGGCGGTGGTGAACTTGAAATCGACCACCGAGACGTTCGGCGTCGGCACCCGGATCGAGGTGCCGTCGAGCTTGCCTTTGAGCTCCGGGATCACCAGGCCGACCGCCTTGGCCGCACCGGTGGTGGTCGGGATCATGTTGAGCGCGGCGGCGCGGGCGCGGTGCAGGTCCTTGTGCAGCGTGTCCAGCGTCGGCTGGTCGCCGGTATAGGAGTGGATGGTCGTCATGTAGCCGCGCTCGATGCCGATCGCCTGGTGCAGCACATGCGCCACCGGCGCCAGGCAGTTGGTGGTGCAGGAGGCGTTCGAGACGATGGTATGCGCCTTGTCGAGCTTCTGGTGGTTGACGCCATAGACCACGGTGAGATCCGCGTCGGCCGACGGCGCCGAGATCAGCACGCGCTTGGCACCCGCCGTGAGATGCGCCGAGGCCTTGGCCTTGTCGGTGAAGATGCCGGTGCATTCGAAGGCGATGTCGACGCCAAGCTCCTTCCACGGCAGCTTCGCCGGGTCGCGCTCGGCGGTGATCTTGATGAAGCCGCCGCCGACATCCATGCCGTCGTCCTTCACCTTCACCTCGTGCACGCGATAGGCGCCATGGACCGTGTCGTGCTTGAAGAGGTGCGCGTTGGTCGGGACCGGGCCGAGGTCGTTGATGCCGACGACCTCGATATCCTTGCGGCCGGATTCCATGATGGCGCGGAGCACCAGGCGACCGATGCGCCCGAAGCCGTTGATGGCGACACGAACAGCCATTTCTCTATCCTTCTTCTGGGAGTCGTTGATTCAAGGTCTTGCCGGACCGGCTCGCCGCGGGGAAGCGGCCGGACCGGTCCGGTGAAACTCACCCATTAAACTGCAATGCCACCCCCGCGGGATCAAGCCCGCGCATGGCTGCCATCCGTTACAGTCGCGCTTTCACGGCCTCGGCCACGGCGGCGGGGGTGATGTTGAAATGCTTGTAAACGTCCGGGCCGGGGGCCGAGGCGCCGAAGCCATGCAGGCCGACGAAGCCGCCACCCTTCGGTCCGATCGGGCCCACATAGCGCTCCCAGCCGAACGGCCCAGCCGCTTCCACCGCGACCCGGACGCCGGAGCCCAGCACCTCGTTGCGATAGGCCTCGGACTGCTGGTCGAACAGCTCCCAGCAAGGCAGCGAAGCCACCGCGGTGCCGATGCCTTCCTTCTCCAGCATGGCCTGGGCCTCGACAGCGATAGCGACCTCGGAGCCGGTCGCCAGGATGGTGGCTTTCCGTTCCCCGTGGGCGGGGCGGATGACGTAGCCGCCCCGGGCGCAGTGGTTGGCGACCGCCGCATCGGCGCGGAGATGCGGCACCGCCTGGCGGGTCAGTGCCAGGATCGAGGGCTGGGATTTTGCGCTCAGGGCCAGCGCCCAGCATTCCGCCGTCTCCATGCTGTCGCAGGGGCGGAATACCAGCATGTTCGGGATGGCGCGCAGGCTGGCCAGATGCTCGACCGGCTGGTGGGTCGGCCCGTCCTCGCCCTGGCCGATGGAATCATGGGTCATCACATAGACGACCCGCTGGTTCATCAGCGCCGAGAGCCGGATCGACGGCCGCGCATAATCGGTGAAGCAGAGGAAGGTGCCGCCGAACGGAATGAAGCCGCCATGCAGCGCGATGCCGTTCATCGCTGCCGCCATGCCGTGCTCGCGCACGCCGTAATAGATATAGCCGCCGGCATAGTCGCCCGGCTTCACCGGATTGGCGGCCTTGGCCTTGGTCAGGTTGGAGCCGGTGAGATCGGCCGATCCGCCGATCAGCTCGGGCACGGCGGCGCTCAGGGCATCGATCACCCGCTGCGACGACTGCCGGGTGGCAAGCTTCGGCGCTTCCTTGGCGAAGGCGTTCTTGATGTCGTTGATCGCGGCGGCGAAGCCTTCCGGCAGCTCGCCCTTCTGGGTGCGGTCGAACTCGGCGCGGTTGGCGGCGCCGCCGTGGCGCTTGCTCCAATCGGCGAACGCGCCCTGGCCTCGCTCGCCGATCTTGCGCCAGGCGCCGAGGATGTCGAGCGGCACCTCGAACGGCGGATACTTCCAGCCGAGCTGCTCGCGGGCCCCGGCGATCTCTTCCTTGCCGAGGGGGGAGCCGTGGGTCGCCGCGGTGCCCTGCTTCTTCGGCGCGCCGAAACCGATGATGGTGCGGCAGGCGATCATGCTCGGCTTGTCGGATTTCTTCGCCGCGGCGATGGCGTCGGCAATCGCCTTCGGATCATGGCCATCGACCCGGGTCGCGTTCCAGCCCGAGGCCTGGAAGCGCGCCACCTGGTCGTCGGAGACCGTGAGATCGGTCGAGCCGTCGATCGAGATGTGGTTGTCGTCGAACAGCAGGATCAGCTTGTTGAGCTTCAGGTGCCCGGCGAGCGAGATCGCCTCGTGGCTGATGCCTTCCATCAGGCAGCCGTCGCCGGCGATGCAATAGGTGTAGTGATCGACCAGCGCGTCGCCGTAGCGCGCGTTCAGCATGCGCTCGGCCAGCGCCATGCCGACCGCGTTGCCGACGCCCTGGCCCAGCGGACCGGTGGTGGTCTCGACGCCCTGGGTATGGCCGTGCTCGGGATGGCCCGGTGTCTTGCTGTCGATCTGGCGGAAGCGCTGGATCTCATCGATGGTCATCTGTGGATAACCGGTGAGATAGAGCAGCGCGTAGATCAGCATCGAGCCATGGCCGGCGGAAAGCACGAAGCGGTCGCGATCCGGCCATTCGGGATGTTGCGGATCAAATTTCAGAAATTGCGAGAACAAAACGGTGGCGACATCGGCCATGCCCATCGGCATGCCGGGATGTCCGCTGTTGGCTTTCTCCACCGCGTCCATCGCCAGCGCGCGGATCGCGTTGGCCATGTCCTTGTGGTTAATCGCAATTGCCGCGCCATCGTTGGGGTTGGCCGATGTGCGGGCGGTCGCGGTTTCCATCGCATTTTCCTGAATTTGCTTGCAGGCGGCGAAGATGCCCGCTCGACCCGGCAAAATCAACCCAGCGGTTGAACCCTGTGGCTGACGTGAGCTGGCGCACATCATGCAACCCGATGCCGTGTTGACGCGTTCGTGGATCACCGGTTTAATCTCTGAAATCAACGTAGAAGAACGCGGTCCTCATGGGGGACCTCAGACAGAGGCAACGATCCTTTCTATGTCCCGCTTGGAAACGGCGATGAATCGCCTGGATGCCGCCATGGCCCGGCTTGATGCCGCCGTCAGCATGAGCGCCGAGCGTGGCGATCGCGGCCGCGACTCCATGGAACAGGAATTGGCAGCGCTTCGCCGCACGCATGCCTTGCTGCAGGAGGAGGCGCGGGTCGTTTCCGATCGTCTCGACCACGCGGTCGGTCGTTTGCAGCATGTGGTGGCGGGAAGTCTCTGATCGGATGCCGCTAGGATTCGCCGCTAGGATTTTCGGGGGACACTGAGATGCCGACGGTGACCATCGCCCTCAACGGACGAAACTACGATCTCGCGGTCGGCGAAGGCGAAGAGCCGCGCGTGCAGGAACTCGCCGGCGAGATCCGCCGCCGCATGGAGAACCTGACGCGCAACGCCGGCACCTTGAGCGAAGGCATGGCCTTCGTCATGACGGCGCTGACCCTGGCCGACGAGCTCGACCAGAAGAAGCGCGAAGCCCTGAAGCTGAAGGACGAAGGCCGCGAGGCTTCGCTGAAGCGGGAAGTGGCTCTGGCCGACACCATCGAGGCCCTGGCCGCCCGGGTCGAAACCCTTGCCGCCCGGGTCGAAGCAGCCTAAGTAAGCGGTGGGCGGTCGCTCTTAGGTGCGACAGGCCGGGTAATCCCTGAGGCCAATTCTAAACCTCTCGGGAGCTGTCCCTACCGAGACCGTGGTTTCGGCACATGGCGCCCACCTGCTTTAGCAGGCCACAGAGGATTCATACGAGCCACCGGCCCATGGGGCGCCGCCCACTCGTTCCGTCCGGAGTGTCTAGGGAGAGGATGGAAACCCCCGAAATCGCCGACTGGAAACAGCGCGAGCGCCGTGCCGCGGCGGAACGTCGCGCGGCGGCCTCTGCGGCGCACCCGAATGCCGGAGAGGATCTCGCACGCCACTTCCAGGATTCCGTGCATCTGCCGCGGGGTGCTGTGGTCTCGGGCTACTGGCCGCTGGCGGGCGAGCTGGATATCCGCCCGCTCCTGCACCAGATCCATGACCGGGGCCATCCGATCGGCCTGCCGGTGGTTAAAGGCAAGGGCCAGCCGCTGCTGTTCCGGCGCTGGCAGCCGGGCATGGCGCTGGTCCAGGGCAGCTTCAAGGTGCTGACCCCGCCGGAAGGCGCGCCGGAAATCGAGCCCGATGTGCTGCTCGTCCCGTTGCTGGCCTTCGACCGGGCGGGCTACCGGCTGGGCTATGGCGGCGGCTTCTATGACCGGACCCTGGAAAAGCGCCGGCACGAGGCGCATTCTGGCCATCCGATTGTGGCCATCGGCACGGCCTTCGCGGCCCAGGAGACCGAGAACCTGCCGCGCGGGCCGTTTGACCAGCCGCTGGATTGGATTGTGACCGAGGCTTCGGCCCGGAAGTTTTGCTGAGAAAGTAGAGTTATGCGCATTCTGTTTTGCGGCGATTTGGTGGGGCGTTCGGGACGCGATGTGGTGATCGAGCGCCTGCCGGCCCTGCGCCGCGACCTCGGCCTCGATCTGGTGGTGGTCAACGGCGAGAACGCCGCCGGCGGCTTCGGCATCTCGCAGAAGATCTGCGACGAGCTCTACAAGGCCGGCGCCGATTGCATCACCACCGGCAACCATGTCTGGGACCAGAAGGAGACCATCTCTTTCATCGGTTCCGACCCGCGGTTGCTGCGCCCGGTCAACTTCCCGGCCGGCACCCCCGGCAAGGGCAGCGGCATCTACCAGACCGCGCGCGGCAAGAAGGTGCTGGTCGCCAATGTCATGGGCCGGCTGTTCATGGACCCGCTCGACGATCCCTTCAGCGCGGTCGACCAGCTGCTGAAGGCGCACCGCCTCCCAAGTCCACAAGGGGGCGGCAACGTCGATGCCATCCTGATCGACTTCCACGGCGAGGCGACGTCCGAGAAGATGGCCATGGGGCATTTCTGCGACGGCCGGGCCAGCCTGGTGGTCGGGACCCACACCCATGTCCCGACTGCCGATCACATGATCCTGGCCAAGGGCACGGCCTATCAGACCGATGCCGGCATGTGCGGCGACTATGACTCGGTGATCGGCATGGAGAAGTCGATCCCGGTTGCCCGCTTCACCAAGAAGATGCCAACTGAGCGCTTGTCGGCGGCGATGGGCCCGGGCACGCTCTGCGGCACCTTCGTCGAAACCGACGACGCGACGGGATTGGCGAAGCGCGTCGAGCCGGTGCGCTTGGGCGGCAAGCTCTCGCAGATGCTGCCCAAGGTGACTTCAGTCGACGCCTAGACCGAAGTCATCCCGCGACTAGGTCGCGGGATCAACGCCTTGGAAGCCGCACGATGCAAAGGCGTGGATGCCGGGACCAAGTCCCGGCATACGGAGCCTGAAATGTCTATCGAGAATGGGTGAGACGCGGACGCGGCGACTTACGCCGCGTGGCGACCGTTGGCGATCGCGAGGAAGCGATCGATCTCGCTCTGCATGACGGTGGCGCGTTCGAGGATCTGATGCGCGACCTTGTCGGCATCCTTCGGCGCGCTCTGGGTGCCCGAGGCGGCGACGGCCATCGCGGCGTTGATGCCGTCGATCGCGGTCTGGCGCACCACGCCCGAAACCATGTCGGCCATGCGCTGGATCTCGGCGCGCAACTGCGCCGTCTCGGCGTTTTCCGGCAGAACAATCGGGTTCGCTTGGGCCATGGTCGTCATCCCAGATTTGGGAGCGTTGAGCCGCTCCATGGGGAGGATACTCCTCCGGAAACCGTAAAGGATCGGTAAATCCTAAACCCTTCGCCCGCCGAAAACCCCCGAAATGCAACGTTTTCGAGGCTGGTCGACGCGGGGACTTATGTTAGAAGGCGTCAAATTGCTGCCATATTTGCGGCCCAGCCTCCAGCCTCCGCGCGGGGCGGCGAAATCCCCTAGATATGGTAGGATTTTTGTGAGACAGGTCAATTTCTAGGGTGTTCGAGGCCGACCATGGCTGGTCATTCACAGTTCAAAAACATCATGTACCGGAAGGGCGCGCAGGATGCGAAGCGCGCCAAGGTCTTTACCAAGATCATCCGGGAGTTAACGGTTGCGGCCAAGACCGGCCAGGCCGACCCCAATGCCAACCCGCGCCTGCGCGCGGCGATCACGGCGGCGCGCCAGGCCAACATGCCGCGCGACACCATGGAGCGCGCGATCAAGCGCGGCGCCGGCGGCGAGGACAGCAACAATTACGACGAGGTCCGCTACGAGGGCTACGGCCCGGGCGGCATCGCCGTCATCATCGAGGCGCTGACAGACAACCGCAACCGCACCGCTTCGGAAGTCCGTACGCTCTTCGCCAAGGCCGGCGGCAATCTCGGCGAGACCAACTCCGTGAGCTTCATGTTCGAGCGCAAGGGCGTGATCGTTTACCCCGCGACGGCGGCCTCGGCGGACGCGATGTTCGAAGCCGGGCTCGACGCCGGCGCCGACAATGTCGAGAGCGACGCGACCACGCATGAAGTGACCTGCGCGGTCGACGACTTCTCCACCGTGCGCGATGCGCTGGAGAAGAAGTTCGGCGAAGCGCAGGAAGCCAAGCTGCAATGGCGCCCGCTCAACACCACCCTGGTGGATGACGACACCGCGGAGTCGCTCATGAAGCTGATCGACGCTCTGGAAGACAATGACGACGTCCAGAACGTCTATGCCAATTACGAAGTCTCCGAAGAGACGCTGCAGCGTCTCTCGGCGTAACCCGGACCTCGATAACCCAAGGGACAGCCCGAAAGGGATGCGCATCATCGGCCTTGATCCCGGCCTGCAGCATACCGGCTGGGGCATCATCGACCAGGACGGGTCGCGGCTCTCCTTCGTCGCGGCGGGGCGGATTTCGTCCGTCGCCAGCCAGCCCCTGGCCGAGCGCCTGGTCGAGATCCACACCGGCCTGGTGGCGGTGCTCGACGCGCATCAGCCGGACACCGCCGCGGTCGAGGAGACCTTCGTCAACAAGAACCCGACCTCGACCCTGAAGCTGGGCGTCGCGCGCGGCGTGGCGCTGCTGACGCCGGCCCTGCACAAGCTCAAGGTCTACGAATACCCGGCCAACCTGATCAAGAAGTCGGTGGTCGGCGCCGGCCACGCCGGCAAGGAGCAGGTGCAGATGATGGTGCGCGTGCTGCTCCCCGCCTCGCAGGCGGAGAGCCCGGACGCGGCCGACGCGCTCGCCGTCGCCATCTGCCACGCCCATCACATGGGCACGCTCGATCGCTGGGGTGCGAAGGATTTCCGCGAGGCCTTGCGGTGATCGGCAAGCTGACCGGCGTCATCGACAGTCTCAACGAGGACGGTCTGCTGCTCGACGTCAACGGCGTCGGCTATGTCGTGCATGCCAGCTCCAAGACGATCGGCCGGCTCGGCGTTGCGGGCGCGAATGCGAGCATCCTGATCGAGACCCAGGTGCGCGAGGACGCGATCACCTTGTTCGGCTTCGCGGATCACGCCGAGCGCGACTGGTTCCGCCTGCTCCGCAGCGTGCAGGGCGTCGGCGGCAAGGTTGCCCTGGCGATCCTCTCCACCCTGACGCCGAGCGATCTCGTGCACGCGGTCGCATCGCAGGACAAGGCCTCGGTCTCGCGCGCCAACGGCGTCGGCCCGAAGCTGGCGCAGCGCATCGTCAGCGAGCTGAAGGACAAGGCCGCGGGGCTGGAACTCGGCGCCGCCGCGAATGTGGTGGCGTTGCCCGCCGGCAAAGCGAGCGAGGGCGGCGACGTCATCAACGACGCGGTCTCCGCCTTGGTCAATCTCGGCTACCGCCGCGCCGAAGCCTACGGTGCGGTCTCCAAGGCGCTGGCTTCGAAGGAAGCGCGCCCGGAACTCAATGACCTGATCGTCCACGGCCTGCGGGAGCTCTCGCAGTGACCGAGAATCGGATGGTCGCCCCCGAGCAGAGGCCCGAGGATTCGCCGGAACTCTCGCTGCGCCCGCTGCAACTCACCGAGTTCATCGGCCAGCAGAAGCTGCGCGAGAATCTCGCCGTGTTCATCCAGGCCGCGCGCCATCGCGGCGAGGCACTCGATCATGCGCTGTTCTACGGTCCGCCGGGTCTCGGCAAGACCACGCTGGCGCAGATCGTCGCGCGCGAGCTCGGCGTCGGCTTCCGCGCGACCTCCGGCCCGGTCATTGCGCGGGCGGGCGATCTCGCGGCGCTGCTCACCAATTTGCAGCCGCGCGACGTGCTGTTCATCGACGAGATTCACCGCTTGTCCCCGGCGGTCGAGGAGATCCTCTATCCGGCGATGGAGGATTTCCAGCTCGACCTCATCATCGGCGAGGGCCCGGCGGCGCGCTCGGTCCGGATCGACCTCCCGAAATTCACCCTGGTCGGCGCCACCACGCGCCTCGGCCTCATCACCACGCCGCTCCGTGAACGCTTCGGCATCCCGCTGCGACTCAATTTCTACAATGCGATGGAATTGGAAGAGATCGTGCGGCGCGGGGCCAAGCTGCTGAACTTCGACCTGACCTCGGAGGGTGCCGGCGAGATCGCGCGGCGCTCGCGCGGCACGCCGCGCGTCGCCGGCCGCCTGCTGCGTCGGGTGCGCGACTTCGCGGCCGTGGCAAAGAATGGCCGCGTCGATGCCAAGCTCGCCGACGAGGCGCTGAACCGCCTCGAGGTCGACAAGCTCGGGCTCGACGCGATGGACCGCCGCTATCTGAAGGCGATCGCCGACGACTACAATGGCGGTCCGGTCGGCGTGGAAACCCTGGCCGCGGCGCTCTCGGAGCAGCGCGACACCATCGAAGACGCGATCGAGCCCTTCCTGATCCAGCAGGGCCTGCTGCAGCGCTCGCCGCGCGGCCGCCTGCTCACGCTCAACGGCTACCGCCACCTCGGCCTGACGCCGTCGAAGGCGACCGAGGCGCAGCTCGAGCTGCTGGCCGCCTCGAGCAGCGAGGACGGCGACGCATGAGCCAGAGAGAGCGGGCACCCGCAAGCAAGAACTCCGCCCCGACGCACCTCCATCCGATCCGCGTCTATTTCGAGGATACCGATGCGGGCGGGATGGTCTATTACGCCAACTACCTGAAATTCGCCGAACGCGCCCGGACCGAGATGCTGCGCGCGGCAGGCATCAACCACGCGGCCATGGTGGCCGAGGACGGGCTGATGCTGGTGGTGCGGCGCTGCACGGCCGAGTATCACCGCTCGGCGCGGCTGGACGATGAACTTGCAGTCGAGACCCGGGTTACCGGGTTGGCCGGGGCATCAATTCTGCTTGATCAGGTCGTCCGTCGCGGGAGCGAGGTCCTGGTCGAGATCACTGTCACGATTGCCTGCGTGACGAAGGAAGGGCGAGCGACCCGCCTGCCGGAACGGCTGCGTCAAGCGGTCGGCCGACCGGTCGGGTGAGGGTCGATCGCCATAAACTGACCATAATGTTGCGCAAGTTAAAGAAAAAGCGAGACCAGAGATGAACGAAGACACACCACCATCAGCCGTCCCGGTGGCGCCGGTCGAAGGCGGGGCGCTGGACCCCGCCGCCGCCGCGGCCGCCATGGAGCAGGGTGCCGCCGGGCTGCCGAGCGCCGCGGGCATGCACGACCTTTCGGTCTGGGCCCTGTTCCTGCAGGCCGACTGGATCGTCAAGGCCGTGATGATCATGCTGCTCATGGCTTCGATCTGGAGCTGGGCGATCATTTTCGACAAGGCGATCCGTCTGCGCGGCCTGCGGGCCAAGGCACGCAAGTTCGAGGAGGCCTTCTGGTCCGGCGGCTCCTTGGAAGAGCTGTTCGACCGCATCGCCAACCGGCCGACCGATCCCATGGCCTCGATCTTCGTCGCGGCGATGCGCGAATGGCGCCGCTCCGCCGCCAAGGGCCTGCTCACCACGGACTCCCTGAAGGAGAGCCTGCAGGACCGCATCGAGCGCGTCATGAACATCACGCTCGGCCGCGAGATGGATCAGCTCGAACGCTACATGGGCTTCCTTGCCTCGGTCGGCTCGGCGGCGCCCTTCGTCGGCCTGTTCGGCACGGTCTGGGGCATCATGAACAGCTTCGCCGCGATCGCCGGCTCGCAGAACACCAGCCTCGCGGTGGTGGCGCCGGGCATCGCCGAAGCCCTGTTCGCGACCGCGCTGGGGCTGGTCGCCGCCATTCCGGCGGTGCTCGCCTATAACAAGCTCTCCGGCGACATCGGCCGCTACGGCAACCGGCTCGAGGCCTTCTCCGGCGAGTTCGGCGCCATCCTCTCGCGGCAGCTCGAGGAGAAGCACTGATGGCCGTAAAGCTCGGCCACCACGGGCGGGCGCGGGGCTACGGCGCGCGCCGCAAGGCGCACCCGATGTCCGAGATCAACGTGACGCCGATGGTCGACGTCATGCTGGTGCTCCTCGTCATCTTCATGGTGACGGCGCCGCTGCTGACGGTGGGCGTGCCGGTGCAGCTGCCGAAGACCAAGGCGGCGGCGATGACCAATCCCGACGAGCCGATCGTCGTCAGCGTCGAGAAGGACGGCAACATCTTCCTGCAGGAAACCGAGATCCAGCTCGACGAGCTCGGCCCCCGTCTCGCCGCGATCACCGCGAACAAGCCGGACACGACGATCTACGTCCGCGCCGACCAGGACACCAACTACGGCATGTTCGCCCAGGTGCTGGCCGAGCTGCAGGCGGCCGGTTTCAACAAGGTCGGCCTGGTGACCGATTCCAAGGCTCCCGGCGACACGACGCCCGCCAAGCCGGCCAACAACACGGACAAGCCCAAGCCGAAATGAGCCTCGGAAACGCGCCTTATCTTCGGGGGTTCATCTAGGCCATGCAGCTGGTCTGGGCCGAACGCAGCTATCCGATCACCGGCGGCATCCTCGCCTCGGTGATCTTCCATGTCTTGCTCGCCTTGCTGATCGTGCTCGGCGTGCCCTCCTTCTTCGAGCCGGAAGTCCTGGAGGCGCCGCCGACCATCGAGCTCGCGACCCTGGCCGATATCACCGCGGCGCCCAAGGTCGACAAGGCCGGCAAGCCGATGGACAAGCCGAAGCCCAAGCCGCCGGCGCCGGAACCCAAGAAGGAGACCAAGGAAGAGCCGCCGAAGCCGGCGCAGCCGACGCCTTCGACGCCGCCCCCGCCGGCGCCCGAGCAGCAGGCCGCGGTCATTCCCGACAAGCCGATCGAGAAGGCGCCGGAGCAGAAGAAGCCCGAGCCGAAGCCGGAAGAGAAGAAGAAAGAGGAAAAGAAGACCGAGAAGCCGAAGCCGGAGAAGAAAGAGCAGAAGAACGACATGGACGCTCTGCTGAAGAGTCTCTCGCAGGAGACTCCGGCACCGGAATCCGAGGAGAAGCCGAAGAAGAAGGCGGCGCCGGCCGCGGCCGAGCCGACCACTGGCCAGCAGGCGGCACTCACCAACGACGTCCCGCTCACCATGGCGGAGACCGACGGCATCCGCTCGGCGATCGAGAAGAACTGGAACATCCCTCTCGGCATGGCGAACATCGACAGCTTCGTCGTCAGCCTGCGTCTCTACCTGACCCCAGACGGCATCGTGACCAAAATCGAGGTGGTCGATGGCATCAGCGACCCGGGTTTCCGGACCATCGCCGAGAGCGCGCAACGCGCCATCCGGATGACGCAGAACGAACTCGGCCGCCTGCCGATTCCGCAGGACAAGTATAACCCGACCATCATCGTGCGCTGGCCGATGAAACTGATCTGCGAGCAGCGGGGCGGCTGTTGACACGACTCTGGTCTTTCGCGCTTGTCGCATTGGCGCTGTCGTCCTGCGCGAGCCCTGCTCCGGTGAGTGAGCCCGCTAAGGACGATCTCCGCGCGGCGATCGAGAAAAACTGGAACATCCCGATCGGTGTGTCCGACGTCGAGAAGTGCACCGTCGTCCTGCGTCTGCACCTGACGCCGGAAGGCGTGGTGACCCAGATCGACGTGCTGCAGGAGAATGACGAACCGGGCTGCAACAGCGTTGCCGAGAGCGCACGGCGCGCGATCCTGATGACTCAAAACGAGCTCGGCCGGCTGCCGATTCCGCCGGAGGAATACAAGCCAACCATTTTCGTGCGCTGGCCGATGAAACTGATCTGTGAGCCGCGGGGCGGCTGTTGAATGTGGCGGAACCTTACGGTGCGCTGCGCCATTGCGTCCGCACGGGGTTGTGAATTGTTGCGATTGGGCGACACGGCTCACCTTGCGATGTGAGGTGCCATTGCGTGTCGGCCGGTGGCAGGAATCAACGATTAATGCTAGGGAATTCGCCCAATTAAGCCGCAGGCCGTCGACTCGAGCCGCGGTGTTCTGGAGAGAAGGTTGAAGCTCATGAAGCGTTTGACTGGATTGTTCGCCGCGATCTTCGTCGTTGCGGTGTCGTTCGGCGCCAAGGCCGAACTGACGATCGACATCACCGGCGGCCAGGTGAAGCCGATGCCGATCGCGATCCCGAGTTTCGCCGGCGCCGGGCCCGATGCGCAGATCGGCGCCGACGTGGCACGCGTCGTCTCCGACGATCTCGAGCGCTCCGGCCTGTTCGCGCCGATCGACCCCAAGGCCTTCATCCAGGACGGCGCCTCGCTGCAGAGCGGGCCGCGCTTCCAGGACTGGAAGCTGATCAACGCCCAGGCGCTGGTCAGCGGCCTCGCGCAGTCGCGCGGCAACGGCCAGGTCAACGTGCAGTTCCGGCTCTGGGACGTGTTCGGCGGCCAGCAGATCGCCGGCTTCCAGTACACCGCCGCCGCCAACAACTGGCGCCGCGTCGCGCACAAGATCGCCGACGAGATCTACAAGCGCATCACCGGCGAGGACGGCTACTTCGACACCCGTATCGTCTACATCTCGGAGACCGGGCCGAAGGACAAGCGCGTGAAGCGCCTCGCCATCATGGACCAGGACGGCGAGAATCATAAGTATCTGACCGACGGCGCGGTGCTGGTGCTGACGCCGCGCTTCTCGCCGGCGGCCCAGGACATCACCTACATGTCCTATTTCAACAACAAGCCGCGGGTTTATCTCTTCAACATCGACAGCGGCCAGCAGGAAGTCCTGGGTGATTTCCCGGGCATGACCTTCGCGCCCAGGTTCTCGCCCGACGGCTCCAAGGTGATCATGAGCATGGCCCAGGGCGGCAACACCGACATCTTCGTCATGGACATCCGCACCCGCCGCTCGCAACGGTTGACGGACAATCCGGCGATCGATACCTCGCCGTGCTACTCGCCGGACGGCTCGAAGGTCGTGTTCAACTCCGACCGCGGCGGCGAGCAGCAGCTCTACGTGATGGGCGCCGACGGCGGCAACGTCCAGCGCATCAGCAAGGGCAACGGCCGCTATGCCACCCCGGTGTGGTCGCCGCGCGGCGACCTCATTGCCTTCACCAAGATGGCCGGCGGCCAGTTCCAGATCGGCGTGATGCGACCAGATGGCTCAGGGGAGCGCATCCTCAACACCGCCTGGCTGGTGGAAGGCCCGACCTGGGCGCCGAACGGTCGTGTCCTGGCTTTCTTTTCCCAGGACCAGCGCGGGGTTACCAAGCTCCACAGCATCGACTTGACCGGCTACAACGAGCGCATCTTGAAGACCCCGGTGGACGGCTCCGATCCGGCTTGGTCTCCCTTGCTTGACAATCAATAATCCACTATGTTCCGCGCCGATTCAGAGGGTTTTACGGCCCGAAATCGAGTACAATCACCTGTAGAATCGGCGAATCAGGCGGGGGATGGCCCGGAACCCGGCGGGGGTAGGGGGTTTATCCGTGATGCGGCCTGTGGAATCAAAAAGAGGATGAGAGGATAAGAAAATGCGTCTCCAGATCTTGTCGGTCCTGGCTGCGGGGCTGCTCTTGGCGGCCTGCTCTTCGGACGAGCCGGTCGAAACGGCTTCGACCCAGGGTGCGGGCAGCACCACCCAGACCGGCGCGGCTTCCAGCGGAGCGGTGACCCCGGGCAGCGTTGAAGACTTCAACCAGAATGTCGGCAACACGGTCTATTTCGGCTTCGACCGCTACGACCTGACCGCCGAAGCCCAGTCCCAGCTGCAAAAGGAAGCGGCCTGGCTGCAGCAGTATCCGCAGCACACCCTGACCATCGAGGGTCACTGCGACGAGCGCGGCACGCGCGAGTACAACCTGGCGCTCGGCGAGCGTCGTGCGAACTCGATCGCGAACTACCTGACGGCTCTGGGCATCGACAAGTCGCGGATCAGCACGATCTCCTACGGCAAGGAGCGTCCGATCTGCACCGATTCCAACGAGGCCTGCTATTCGCAGAACCGTCGCGGCGTCTCGGCGATCAACCAGTAATCGCCTGACGTCCGGTCTGCGGAAATGACGCGCTGCCGTCGCCCCGAAGGGCGGCGGCGGCGCTTGTCACATCTGGGCCGGGCGTTGGCGGGGCTGGAACCGGCCGAAGCTCGGTCGGGTTCTCCCCGAAATGTGTGGAGGCGGTGCCATATTTCCGCCCAGAAGCGACCCAACTATTCTTCGCAGGGTTTCCTGACAGGCGACGCGCCGACCTGGCGGCGTCCCGCAGTTTGAGGCAGCGATCCATGACCAGACTTGAGAATGCTTCCACAGGCCCCCGGTTCGATCTGAGCTTCGCCGCGCGGTTGCTGGCGGGCGTCGCCCTGGCCGGCTTCCTGGCCGTCGCGCAGGCCTTGCCGCTCCACGCCGACGAGGTCGATGACCTCCGGGCGGAAGTGCAGCAGCTGAAGCAGCAGATGAACTACCTGCAGAACCAGATCCCCGGCGCCGGCGCCGGCGGTGCGTCGGGCGGCGGCACCATCGCCGCGCAGCAGGAAGTGCGCATGCAGCAGCTCACCGGCCAGATGAGCCAGCTCCAGGGCCAGATCGAGCAGCTCGGCATCAAGATCGATGATCTCGCCACGCGTTTCGAGCAGATGCAGAAGGACACCCAGTTCCGCCTCGGCGAGCTGGAGCAGGGCGGTGCCGGCGCGACCGGCGCCATGGCCGCCGGCACCGCTGCCGCTGCGCCCGCGGCTCCGGCCGGCACGCCCGCCGCCACGACCCCGGCGCCGCTGCCCGCGACCGCGGATCAGATGAACGCCGGTGCCACTGGCGGATTGCCCGGGCCGGAAGGCACGACCCAGCCCACCGAGCCGACCGCGCCGGGTACGCTCGGCACCATCGCCGCGGACACGCCGCTGCCGCAGGCGCCGGCCGGCGCCGCCGAGGCGGCTGCGGCCGCCGCCGCGCAAAGCCAGGCCGCCGCCGTCGTCGACCAGGACCCGAGCACCATCCAGCTCCCCGGCAACTCGCCGCAGGAGCAATATGAATATGCGACCGGCCTGCTGCAGCGTGGCGCCTATCCGGAAGCCGGCCTCGCCTTCAAGGCCTTCGTCGCCCAGCATCCGAAGGATCCGCTGGCCGGCAACGCACAATACTGGCTGGGCGAGACCTACTACGCCCAGAGCGATTACAAGAGCGCGGCGATCGCTTTTGCCGAGGGCTACCAGAAGTACCCGAAGAGCGCGAAGGCACCCGACAACCTGCTGAAGCTCGGCATGTCGCTCGGCCAGACCGGCCGCAAGAACGACGCCTGCACTGCCTTCAAGCAGCTGAACGCGCAATTCCCGAACGCCTCGGCGGCAATCAAGGACCGCGCCTCGCGGGCCCAGCAGCGCTACGGCTGCGCCGGCTGATCCGGCGGCCGGGCGTGCTGGCGGCTTCGGCCAAGCCCGCATTCCCGCCGGAGCGTTTTGCCGGGTTGATGGCGCGCCTCGGTCCGTTCGAGCGCGCGCCGCAGCTTGCGGTCGGCGTCTCCGGCGGCCCCGACAGCATGGCGCTCACCCTGCTGCTCGCCGAATGGGCTTCGAGCCGCGGCGGCCGCGTCGCGGCGCTGACGGTCGATCACCGGCTGCGGCCGGAATCCGCGGCCGAGGCGGCAGCGGTCGGGCGCTGGCTGGCGAAGCTGCCCTTCGTCACGCACCACATCCTCCCCTGGACCGCGCCGAAGCCCGCGAGCGGCATCCAGGCCGCCGCGCGTGAAGCCCGCTATCGCCTCATGACCGACTTCTGCTGTGATCGGTCCATCCTGCATCTCGCCGTCGCGCATCATCGCGACGATCAGCACGAGACCTACCGCCTGCGGGCCGGGCATGGCAGCGGCGCGCTCGGCCTCGCGGGGATGAGCGCCGTGCGCGCGCTCGACGGCGTACGGCTGCTCCGCCCCTTGCTTGGCGTCGCCAAGGTCGAGCTCGTCGCCTTGCTCGAGGCGCGCGGTCAGCCCTGGGTCTCGGATCCCAGCAACGACGATCCCGGCTTCGAACGGGTCCGCCTGCGCGGCTCGGGGACGCCGGAGACGGCAGTGCGCGACGCCGCGACGCTGCACCGCTTGGGGCTGGAACGCCGGCGGCGCGAAGCCGAGGCCGCGGCCCTTCTCGCCGCAAGCCTGGTCATCCATGAAGCGGGCTGGGCGGAACTCGACCTGGACGATCTGGCCGCGGACCAGGCATCCAGCCTCGCCCTGGGCGGGCTGCTGCAGAGCCTCGGCGGCAACGATTATCCGGTTGCGGAGAATCGCCGGCTGGAAGCCTTGGACCGGCTGCGGGCGGAAGGGAGCGCCGATTTCACGCTCGGTGGCTGTCATCTGCGCCGCAAGACCGCGAAGTTGCAGATCTTTCGCGACTGGGGTGCCATTCGCGACCGGCTACCCCTGGCGCCGGGAGCTTCCGGGCACTGGGACGGTCGTTTCACTGTCATGGCGGCGCCCGAATTGTCGTCCGGTTCCAGCTTCACGATCGGGCGACTGGGCGAGCACGGGCTGCGGGAGCTGGGCCGGCTGGGCCACCCTCAGGCGGAGTCCGGCATTCCAGAGCCGGGGCGCAAGGCGCTGCCGGCCCTCTGGGACGAGGACCGGCTGATCGCGGTGCCCCATCTCGGCTTTGGAACCGGCCTCGAGACCCGGTTCCGGCCGGCCCGGGGCGCGGCATCTGGTGGCTTTACAGTTGCTTAATTACGGACGCACACTATGTAAGGTCTTGGCACTGGACCGTGAGATGAGGGCTTCTGGGCGTGCGGGAATGCTCGCTTCGCCGGGAGCCCGTTAGCGTTTAAAAGGCGCCGTTTAGAAGAAGCCTGATGGTCATGCTGGGCCGCACCGACTGGACGAGGACTGAAAAGTGAATTTGGGCAAGAATCTCATCATCTGGGCGGCGATCATGGTGCTCCTGATCGTCCTCTTCCAGGTCTTCCAGAGCGGCAGCAGCCGCAGCGGCCGGGAGCCTACGCCCTATTCCACCTTCCTCACCCAGGTGAACCAGGGCCAGGTGAGCGAGGTGACGATCATGACCTCGCAGAACCAGGGCCACAACATCAGCGGCAAGCTCAGCGACGGCACGCCGTTCAGCACCTACGCGCCCGAGGATCCCCGGCTGGTCGAGATGCTGACCGCCAAGGGCGTGAAGATCACCGCCAAGGCGGAGGACGATTCGATGAATCCTCTGCTTACCATCCTGATCAACTGGGCGCCGCTGCTGATCATCGCCGGCGCCTGGATCTTCGTGATGCGCCAGATGCAGGCCAATGGCGGCAAGGCCATGGGCTTCGGCAAGTCGAAGGCGCGGCTTTTGAACGAGCGCGCCGGCCGGGTCACCTTCGATGACGTGGCGGGCATCGAGGAAGCCAAGGGCGAGCTCGAGGAGATTGTCGAGTTCCTGAAGGACCCGCAGAAGTTCCAGCGCCTGGGCGGCAAGATCCCGAAGGGCTGCCTGCTGGTCGGCCCGCCGGGCACCGGCAAGACCTTGCTCGCCCGCGCGATCGCCGGCGAAGCCAACGTGCCGTTCTTCACCATCTCCGGCTCGGACTTCGTCGAGATGTTCGTCGGCGTCGGCGCATCCCGCGTCCGCGACATGTTCGAACAGGGCAAGAAGAACGCGCCCTGCATCATCTTCATCGACGAAATCGACGCGGTCGGGCGGCATCGCGGCGCTGGCCTCGGCGGCGGCAACGACGAGCGCGAGCAGACCTTGAACCAGCTGCTGGTCGAGATGGACGGCTTCGAGGCCAATGAAGGTGTCATCCTTATAGCGGCCACCAACCGCCCGGACGTGCTCGACCCGGCGCTGTTGCGCCCGGGCCGCTTCGACCGCCAGATCGTGGTGCCGAACCCGGACATCAACGGCCGCGAGCACATCCTGAAGGTCCATATGCGCAAGGTCCCGCTGGGCCCGGATGTGGATGCGCGGGTGATCGCCCGCGGCACGCCCGGCTTCTCCGGCGCCGATCTCGCCAACCTGGTGAACGAGGCGGCGCTGCTCGCCGCGCGCTTCGGCAAGCGCGTCGTCACCATGTCCGATTTCGAGCAGGCCAAGGACAAGGTGCTGATGGGCGCCGAGCGTCGCTCCATGGTCATGACCGACGAGGAGAAGCTGGCGACCGCCTATCACGAGACCGGCCACGCCATCGTCAACCTCGAGCTTCCGGAATGCGATCCGCTGCACAAGGTGACGATCATCCCGCGCGGCCGTGCGCTTGGCGTCACCATGGCGCTGCCGGAGAAGGACCGCTACAGCTACACCAAGGGCTGGATGGAGAGCCGGATCGCCATGTGCTTCGGCGGCCGCATCGCCGAGCAACTGATCTATGGTGAATCGCACTTGAACTCCGGCGCCGCCGACGACATCCGTCAGGCGACCGCCATGGCCCGCCGCATGGTGACCGAGTTCGGGATGAGCGAGAAGCTCGGGCCGCTGCGCTACAGCGAGAACGAGGAAGAGGTGTTCCTCGGCCATTCGGTGACCCAGCGCAAGAACGTCTCCGACGAGACCGCCAAGCTGATCGACCAGGAAGTGCGGCGCATCGTCGAGGAAGGCGAGCAGAAGGCCCGCGAGCTGTTATCGAAGAACATCGACGGCCTCCATGTGGTCGCCAAGGCGCTGCTGGAATATGAGACGCTCTCCGGGGACGAGGTCCAGGCCTTGCTCCGCGGCGAGAAGATCCGCCAGGCCAACAGCGATTCCGACAAGCCGAAGCCGCGCTCCTCGGTGCCGACCGCCGGCGCCACGGTGCAACGCCCGACCGGCCTCGACCCGCGGCCGGGTACTGCGTGAGCACGGAAAGAACGGACCCGATCGTCCCGAGCCCCGCCGAACGGCGGGGCTTTTCCGTTGGAGATGACGGAGCGACGCGGCGCTACCTGCTGCCGCGCGGCCTGCTGCGCGGCCCTGCGGCGGAACGGGTGATCGCCGCCGGCGCGGCCTTGCCTTTGGCCGGCGGCCCGATCGCCTTCTGCTTCGCGGAAGCTGCGGAACGCAAGCCCGGCGAGGCGGGCCTCCGCACCCCGCTCTGGCTCGGCGAGCTCGACCGCGGCGATCGCGCCCTCCTGGATGCGCTGGTCGCGCCGCGCCCGGCCTGGGCCGGCTTCGATCTCAGCAAGCCACTGATCATGGGCGTCGTCAACGTGACGCCGGACAGCTTCTCCGACGGCGGCGATTTTGCGACTGCCGAGGATGCGATCGCGCAAGGGCTGCGTCTCGCGGAGCAGGGCGCCGACATCATCGATATCGGCGGCGAGTCCACCCGCCCCGGCGCCCAGGAAGTCTCCGCCGAAGAAGAGATCCGCCGCACCGTCCCTGTGGTGCATGCCCTGGCCGAGCGCGGCCTCTCAGTCTCGATCGACACCCGCCATGCCGGGGTGATGGCGGCGGCGGTCGCGGCCGGCGCCCGCATCATCAACGACATCACCGCTTTGACCGGCGACCCCTTGAGTCCCAAGGTCGCGGCCAAGTCCGGCGCCGCGATCGTGCTCATGCACATGCAGGGCGAGCCCAAGACCATGCAGGCCGACCCGCATTACGCCGACACGACCCTCGACCTCCTCGACTACTTCACCGAGCGCCTGGCCGATCTGCGCAACCTCGGCGTCGATCCCGCCCGCATCGCCCTCGACCCCGGCATCGGCTTCGGCAAGAAGGACCCGCACAACCTGCTGCTGCTTCAGGAACTGGCCGCCTTCCAGGTCTTCGGCTGCCCGGTCCTGCTCGGCGTTTCCCGCAAGAGCTTCGTCGGCCGCCTTTCCCGCAAGGAACCGCCGAAAGAACGCCTGTCAGGTTCGCTCGCGGCGGGATTGGCAGGGCTCGACCAGGGCATCCAGATCCTCCGCGTCCACGACGTCGCCGAGACCTACCAGGCCCGGGCCATCTGGCTGGCAATGGGGCGGTAGATATCGAGTTTGGGGCACCCCCTCCCAGGGTTGGGGAGGGGGTGCCCCGCAATGACTCCATCCGCCCTATTCCCGCCACCTCCGGTGCTATAATCCCCGCCAGCAATCGACTCGGACTAAGCCATGACGCGCAAACTCTTCGGCACCGATGGTGTCCGCGGCCTCGCCAACAGCGAGCCGATCACCGCCGAGACCGCCCTGAGGCTGGCCCTGGCGGCCGGCGCCCATTTCACCCGCGGCGACCACCGACACCGGGTGATCATCGGCAAGGACACCAGGCTCTCCGGCTACATGCTGGAGACGGCGATGACTTCCGGTTTTCTTTCGGCGGGAATGGACGTCATCCTGCTCGGGCCGATGCCGACCCCGGCCGTCGGCATGCTGACCCGCTCCATGCGCGCCGATCTCGGCGTCATGATCTCCGCCTCGCACAACCCTTATGAGGACAACGGCATCAAGCTGTTCGGTCCGGACGGGTTCAAGCTCTCCGACGAGATCGAAGCGGCGATCGAGGCGCGCCTTGCCTCGGGCGATCTCGCCAAGCTCCTGGCTCCGTCCGCGGAGCTCGGCCGCGCCAAGCGCGTGGATGACCCCGGCCGCTACATCGAGTTCGTGAAGTCGAGCTTCCCCAAGGGCCTCAGCCTCGCCGGCCTCAAGGTGGTGATCGATTGCGCCAATGGGGCCGCCTACAAGGTGGCGCCCACCGTGCTCTGGGAGCTGGGCGCCGAGGTGATCCCGATCGGTGTCGAGCCCAACGGCACCAACATCAACCGCGACTGCGGCGCCATGCATCCGGATCGTCTCAAGAACCTGGTGCGCGAGCGCGGCGCCGATCTCGGCATCGCCCTCGACGGCGACGCCGACCGGGTCATCGTGGTCGATGAGCGCGGCCAGGTGGTGGACGGCGACCAGCTGATGGGTGTCATCGCCCGGTCCTGGGCCGTCGCCGGAAGGCTCAAGGCCGACTGCGTCACGGCCACCGTCATGTCCAACCTCGGCCTCGAACGCTTCCTCGCCGCCCAGCGCATCGCCCTGAAGCGCACCCCGGTCGGCGATCGCTACGTGGTCGAGGAGATGCGCAAGAACGGCGGCAATCTCGGCGGCGAGCAGTCCGGCCATATCATCCTCACCGATTTCGCCACCACCGGGGACGGGCTGATGGCGGCGCTCCAGGTCCTGGCGGTTCAGGTCCAGGCCGAGCGCCCGGCCAGCGAGACCCTGCGGGTCTTCGCCCCCTTGCCGCAGCTCCTGAAGAACGTGCGCTACCGCGCCGGCGCCGGCCTGCCGCTGGAGCAGGCCGCGGTGAAGGCCGCGATCCAGGCCGGCGAGGCCGAGCTCACCGGCAAGGGCCGGCTGCTGATCAGGAAGTCCGGCACCGAGCCGCTGATCCGCGTCATGGCCGAAGGCGAGGACGAAGAGCTGGTCGCCCGCGTCGTCGCCGACATCGTGAAGGCGGTCGAAGCCGCCGCCGCATGAGCCTGCGCCCGGGCCGGCGCTGGTTTCTTCTGCTCGCGGCCCTGTTGCTGGCCGGCCCGGTCCGCGCCGCCGATCCGGAGCCGCAGCTTCTGCGCGCCGGCTTTGCCGAAGAACGCCCCTGGCACGAGGCGGCACGCCGCGGCGACTATGACAGCACGGCATTGACGCTCTATAGCCCGGGGCTCGCCTTCTGGGTGGACGTCGCGCAGCTCCAGAGCGGCGATCATCTGCTGCTCCAGCTCAAGAGTCCCGACGGCGGGATCATGGCCGCGCGGGACATCCCCTTCGCAAGCCCGACCGACCGCTTCTTCGCCTTCACCGGCGCGCGGCATCCACGCCGCGGCTGGCAACCCGGACCTTATGTCGGCCGGGTCCAGGTGATCCGCGGCGACCGGATTCTCATCGAAGCGACGCGTCAAATCGCCTTGCCTTAGATCAAGTGCCGATTAGAGTCCTTCGCCGGGAGGGCGCGTCATGCCGTCGGTCCAGTTCACGTCGCATCTCAGGCAGGTAGCGCCGACCGGCACGCTGACGGTTGGCGGTGCGACTTTGCGCGCGGCGCTCGACGAAGTCTTCGCCCTGCATCCCAAGGTGAAGTCCTACCTGCTCGACGACCAGGAACGCCTGCGCAAGCATGTCGTCATCTACGTCGATGGCGCGCGCATTTCTGGTGGCAGCGATTTGAAGTCGTCTGTGAGTCCGTCTGCCCAAATCTATGTTCTTCAAGCATTGTCGGGAGGGTGAAATGGCGTCGCGTATGCTGGTCGGCAGCCGCAAGGGACTCTTCGTGCTGGAGCCGAAAGGCGGCGAGTGGAAGATTGCGCGGCAGGCCTTTCTCGGCCAGCCGGTCTCCCAGGTGCTGCACGACCCGCGCGACGGCAGCCTCTACGCCGCGCTCAATCTCGGCCATTTCGGCGCCAAGCTGCACCGCTCCGACGACGGCGGCGCGAGCTGGACCGAGGTGACCGCGCCGGCTTTCCCGAAGGCGGAAGGGAAGGAAGATGCGCCTAGCGTCGCCATGATCTGGGCGCTCGAGGCCGCGGGTCCGGACATGCCCGGCGTGATCTGGGCCGGCACCATGCCGGCGGGGGTCTTCCAGTCCAAGGACAAGGGTGTCACCTGGATCCAGAACACCGCCTTCGACGCCATCCCGGGCAAGGCCGAGTGGTTCGGCGGCGGCAATGACGCACCGGCTCTGCACTCGATCTCGATCCACCCGAAGGACAGCCGGAAGATGGTGGTCGGCATCTCCTGCGGCGGCGCCTGGGTGACCGACGACGCGGGGCTGAGCTGGGGCAATGGCTGCAAGGGCATGTGGGCCGCCTATATGCCGCCCGACCAGAAGGACAACCCGGCGGCCCAGGATCCCCACCGCATCGTCCGCTGCCGTGACCACCCGGAGACCCTCTGGACCCAGCACCACAATGCCCAGTTCCGGAGCACCAGCGGCGCCGCGGAATGGAGCACGATCTCCGAGACCTTCGGCTTCGCGGTTGCCGCCCATCCGAGGAATGCCGAGACTGCCTGGTTCGTGCCCGCCCAGAAGGATGAGTTCCGCATCCCGCAAGACGGCGACTTCTGTGTCTTGAAGACCGAGGACGGCGGCAGGACCTTCCGCCGGATCACCGCCGGCCTGCCGCCCAAACCCTGTTATGACCTTGTCTACCGCCACGCCCTCGATGTCGACGAAGAGGGCCGCGCGCTCGCCTTCGGCTCGACCACGGGAAACCTTTGGGCCAGTGGGGATAGCGGCGAAAGCTGGCGCACCGTCTCAAACCACCTGCCGCCGATCTACGTTCTTAAGTTCGCACTTTAAGATGCAGATCACCTTCCGCCTGAACTGCAGATAGGCTCGGCAAGATTCTGATTTTGTGAAATTTTCTCAGACCGGCAACAGCCAGCGCAACAGCAGGAAGGCGACGACCCCGGCGCCGATCGTGGCGAAGAGGTTCTTGGCGAAATAGCTCACCGCGCAGGCGACCAGGGAGGCGAGCAAAGCCGGGTTGTTCCAGCTGATGTCGAGCTTGGTGCCGTCTCCCGGATAGAGCACGGTCGGCACGATGATGGCCGTCAGAACCGCCACCGGCACGAAGGCCAGTGCCCGCTCGATGATCGGCGGGAAGCGGAAATGGTTGGCGAAGAGATAGA
Source organism: Dongia sp. agr-C8 (assembly GCF_054658695.1). Taxonomy (NCBI): domain Bacteria; kingdom Pseudomonadati; phylum Pseudomonadota; class Alphaproteobacteria; order Rhodospirillales; family Dongiaceae; genus Dongia; species Dongia sp. agr-C8. The sequence goes on along the minus strand of NZ_BAAGHZ010000002.1, from coordinate 445,250 downwards.
CCGGCCAGCGGATGACCAGGTTGATGACCGCCATGCCCAGGATCAGCAGGGGAACCATCAGGGCGGTGCTCATGCCCAGGTCTTCTTTTCTTCGGGTGCGAGATGCGCCGCGTCTTCCTCGGTGGTGAGGGTGAGCCCGCGCTTGCGGATGTCCAGCACCACCCCGACCACGATCCCGGCCAGGGCGGCTAGCATCAGGCCGAGCTTGTAGGGCAGGGGATTGGCGACGACCGCGACCAGCCCGGCGGTGACCGCTGCCGCCAGGTAGGGCGTCGAGGTCAGCAGCGGCACGACGATGCCGATGAAGGTCACCACCATGGCGAACTCCAGGCCCCAGTTCTGCACCTGCGGATAGTTCTGTCCGATGGTGATGCCGAGAAAGGTCCAGCTCTGCCAGTTCACATACATGCCGAAGCAGGAGGCGAGGTAATACCAATGGGCGTTCACGCCGCCGCCCCGCATCCGGTATCGCCGCTCCATCACCGCGAAGGTCTCGTCGGTGAGGAAGGCGGCGAGCGGAAAGCGCCAGGCCTGGCTGAGATGCCGGACGTGGTCCACCAGGGTCGCGGCATAGAGCAGGTGCCGGAGATTGAGGACAAAGGTCGCGAACCACACCACCCAGATCCCCGATCCGGCCCCCAGCAGCACGACCGCAATGAACTGCGCCGAGCCGGAGAAGACGAACAGCGACATCGCCATGGTCGCGAGCGGACTCAGTCCCTCGCCGGTCGCCAGGGTTCCGAACAGCAGGCCGAACGGGATCGAGCCGAACATGAAGGGCAGGGTGTCCCGCAGCCCGTGCCAGGCTTCGTCCAGGGGCGATTGGGACTTGGGCAAATCGCTGCGCTCAAGCACTTCGGTGGCGGTCCCCTCGGACGCGGTCATGCGCTAGACCACGCCCATGTCGGCGCCGATGCTCACCCCCGGTGCCGAGCGTGCCGTCTGCGCAATGATGTTGAGGCCCCGCTCCAGCAGGCTGCGCTCCGGCGGCTCGCAGAGGCAGAGCCGGATCGCCGCCGGTGCCGTGCGGGTGGTGGCGAAGGCGCCGGCCGGCGTCACCGCGACCCCGCGCATCCGAAGCTCTAAGGCGAAGGCCTCCGCCGACCAGGGCTCGGGCAGGCGCATCCAGAGATGATAGGCCCGAAGCTCGGCCGAGAGGTCGTGGCCGGCCAGGATCTGCCGCGCCATCTTCTGCCGCGCGATCGCCTCGTCGCGATGCCCGTCGGCGAGCTCGCGGCCGATGCCGTTGCGGATCCAGTCGGCGCCGATCTCGGCGGTCAACGGGGTCGCCATCCAGGTGGTCGAACGCACCACCTGGGTGAAGTCGTCGCGGCTGCCGACGGGCAAGGCGAGATAGCCGACCCGCAGCCCCGGCGCCATCGACTTCGAGAGCGCGGTGAAGTAGTGGCCGAGCTCCGGTGCGAAGCTGGAAAGCGCCGGCGGCGTGTCCGCCCCCAGCAGGAAACCGTAAACGTCGTCCTCGACGATCTTCACGCCGTAGCGCTGGCAGATCGCGGCGATCTCGCGGCGCCGCTCGGTCGGCACCACCAGGGCGGTCGGGTTCTGCAGGTTGGTGACGCAGTAGAAGGCTTTCGGGTTGAGCGTCCGGCACGCCGTCTCGAACGCCTCCGGATCGATGCCGTGCTCGTCCATCGCGACGCCGTGCAGGCGGACGCGCAGGAAGTCGGCGAGCCGGCGCAGGCCGGGATAGGTCAGGCATTCGGTGATGACCACGTCTCCCGGCTCGGTCAATCCGCCGAGCGCAGCGGTCATGGCGTGCTGGCCGCCGGCGGTGACGATCAGCCGCTCGGGCTCGATCGGGAAGCCGCATTCGGTAAGCCATTGCGCGCCCGCCGCGCGATGCGACGCGACGCCGGCATGCGGGTGATAGTCCATCAGCCGCGCGATGCCCGGCCGCGCGACGATCTCGGAGAGCGTCTCGGCGAGAATCGAATCGCTGGTCATCGGCGTCGGGATGTTGACCGAGAGGTCGATGATCTGGGGCACGCCCAGGGGCGCCTCGATGTCTATCACCGCCTGATGCTTGCGGCGCCGCGCATCGGGACGCACGAAGGTGCCGCGCCCGACCTCGCCGCCGATCAAGCCGCGCCGTTCGGCCTCGGCATAGGCCCGGCTCACTGTGCCGACCGTCACACCCAGTCGATATGCGAGATCGCGATGCGTCGGCAAACGGTCGCCCGGATTGAGCGCGCCGCCGCGTACATCGACCGCAAGTGCTTCCGCAATCGCCAGATAGCGCGGTCCTTGGATCCGTTCTATGTCAGGTCGCCACATTGTCATGGTGTCAATGTACTGATTGACTTCATAATGAGTCAAGACATTATGGCGTCAATCGCGACATTGAATCGGAAGTCGCGGGATTGCCTCAGGAAAATGTCCTAAATGGAGAGCGAAATGTATCGATACAAATCAGAGCGCAGCGGCTTCCGACCGACCACCGGCGAGCGGCTGTCCGTCAACGGAATGCTCGTTCGCCTCGCGGAGACCGTCGCCGTCGGAATCGAACGCCGTCGGCAGCGTCTTGCACTCGCCCGCCTGGATGACCGCATGCTCCGCGATATCGGTCTGACCAGTGCGGATGTCGAGGGCGAGGTCTCGAAGCCGTTCTGGAAGTGACCATGCAGCTCGACGTGTACCAAATCGACGCCTTCAGCGACCGGCCCTTCGCGGGCAATCCCGCCGGGGTCGTGCCGCTGAAGTCGTGGTTGCCCGACGCCACGCTCCAGTCGATCGCGGCCGAGATCAACCAGGCGGAGACCGCCTTCTTCGCACCCGAAGGCGACCACTACCGCATCCGCTGGTTCACGCCGACCACCGAGGTGAAGCTCTGCGGTCATGCGACGCTGGCCAGTGCGCATGTCATGCACTCCCTCGGCAATGCGCCCGAGAAGATCGTCTTCGACAGCCTGTCCGGACCGCTCTCGGTCTCGAAGTCCGGCGACAAGCTCGAACTGGATTTCCCGCGCCATGACGTCCGCCCGCAACCCGAAGCGCTGGCCAAGGTCGCCGCCTGCTTCGACGTGAAGCCGGTCGAGATGCATGTCGCTGAAAGCTACGACGCCTATCTGGCGCTCTATGAGAAGGCCGCCGATGTCGCGCGCCTCGTGCCGGATTTCGCGCGTCTCAACCAGGTCGACCGCACCGTGCTGGTGACCGCGCGCGGCGAGAACGGCATCGACTTCGTCTCCCGCTATTTCGCGCCCACCGCCGGCATCCCCGAGGATCCGGTGACCGGCTCGACCCATTGCGTGCTCGCCACCTTCTGGTCGCGGCTCCTCGGCAAGACCGAGTTCCATGCCCGCCAAGTCTCCAAGCGCGGCGGCGACCTCTGGCTCAAAGTCGAAGGCGACCGCGTCAAGATCGCCGGCTTCGCCACGGCGGTGATGAAGGGCCAGATCACGGTCTGAGCGGCTAAAAGATGCATCGAGTTCGCGGCACCCCCACCCAACCCTCCCCCAAAGATGGGAGAGGGCTTTTCGTTTGCGCCACTTCCTGCTCCCTCCCCCGACTTCGGGGGAGGGTGGGGGAGGGGGTGCCCCAAACTCCGCCGCAACAATGATCGCCCCCGAAACCTTCCTGCTCTTCCTCGGCGCGGTGATGATCCTGATGATCACGCCAGGTCCCAACATGGCCTTCGTGCTGGCGAGCGGTGCCGCTTATGGCTGGCGCGGCGGCGTCGCGGCAGCCTTGGGCATCGGCGTGGTCGATCTCCTCTTCACGCTGATCTGTGCCTTCGGCCTCGCCGGTTTGCTCAGCGCCTATCCGGCCGCCTTCGACGCCATCCGCTGGGCGGGTGCTGGCTATCTGATCTACCTCGCGGTCAACTGCCTGCGCCGCGCGCGTGAGAAACTCGCGACAGCCGTGGCCCGCGCTGAACCCTCGCGCTGGGCGATCTTCGTGCGCGGGCTCGCCTCGAACATCGCCAACCCGAAGGCGATCCTGTTCTTCCTGGTCTTCATCCCGCAATTCATCGACGCCGGCCACGGCTCGGTCTTCGTGCAGTTTGTGGCTCTGGGCATCGCCCTCGCCGTGGTCGGCACGCTCTTCCACGGCTCACTGGGCGCACTCGGCGCCGCGGGTGCGGCGCTGGCCGGCTCCAGCGCCAAAACAAAACGCGGCCTGCATGTTCTGCAGGCCGCGGTGTTTCTCGCGATCGCCGCTCGTTTGCTGCTCGGTTAGCCGAACCGCCCGGTGATGTATTCCTGGGTCTTCGGCATCGACGGGGAAGTGAACAGCTTCTCGGTCGTGTCGAACTCGATCAGCTCGCCGAGGAACATGAAGGCGGCGAAGTTGGTGCAGCGCGCCGCCTGCTGCATGTTGTGGGTCACGATCGCGATCGTGTAATCGACCTTCAGCTCGTCGATCAGTTCCTCGATCTTCGCGGTGGAGATCGGGTCGAGCGCCGAGCAGGGCTCGTCGAACAGGATGACCTCGGGCTTCACCGCCACGGTGCGGGCGATGCAGAGGCGCTGCTGCTGGCCGCCGGAGAGGCCCTGGCCGCTGGTGTGGAGCTTGTCCTTGACCTCGTCCCAGAGCGCCGCGCGGCGCAGAGCCGATTCGACCCGCTCGTCCATCTCGGCCTTCGAGAGCTTCTCGTAGAGCCGGATGCCGAAGGCGATGTTCTCGTAGATCGACATCGGGAACGGCGTCGGCTTCTGGAACACCATGCCGACCCGCGAGCGCAGGCTGTCCGCAGATTCCTTGCTGGTCAGGATGTTCTCGCCATCCATCAGCACCTCGCCCTCGGCGCGCTGCTTCGGATAGAGCTCGTAGATCCGGTTGATGATCCTGAGCAGGGTGGACTTGCCGCAGCCCGAGGGACCGATGAACGCCGTCACCGCCCGGTCGTAGAGCGGCAGGTTGATGTTCTTCAGCGCCTTGGTCTGGTCATAGTAGAAGTTGAGGTTGCGGATCGAGATCTTTTCCTTGCCGGCCGCGTTGCGGACGGTCTCGGGGAGAAATTCGGCGTTCATCGCTGCGCCTTCTTTGCAGTGAGCATGCGGGCAAAAATGCTGAGCGTCAGCACCGAGAGGGTGATCAGCAGGGCGCCGGTCCAGGCGAGCTGCTGCCAGTCCTCATAGGGGCTGAGCGCGAACTGGAAGATCACCACCGGGAGATTGGCCAGCGGCTGGTTGAGATTGGTGCTCCAGAACTGATTGCTCAGGTTGGTGAACAGCAGCGGCGCGGTCTCGCCGGAGATGCGGGCGACCGCCAGCAGCACGCCGGTGGTGATGCCGGTCCGCGCCGCCCGGTAGGCGATCGAGAGAATCATCTTCCAGCGCGGCGTGCCGACCGAGGCTGCGGCCTCGCGCAGGGTGTCGGGCACCAGGCGCAGCATGTCCTCGGTGGTGCGAACCACGATCGGGATCACCAGGATCGCCAGGGCAACGGCGCCGGCGATGGCGGAGAAGTGTCCCATGGTTGTCACCAGGATTTCATAAACGAACAGGCCGACGACGATGGAAGGCGCCGAAAGCAGGATGTCGTTGATGAAGCGGACGATATGGGCAAGCCGGCCATAGCGGCCATACTCGGCCAGATAGGTGCCGGCCAGGATGCTGATCGGCGTGCCGACGGCGACGCCGATCACTGTCATCACCACGCTGCCGAAGATCGCGTTCAACAAGCCGCCTTGCTCGCCCGGGGCCGGCGTCATCTCGGTGAAGACGGCGAGGTTCAAGCCGCTGACGCCGTTATAGAGCAGGGTGCCGAGGATGATCGACAGCATGGCGAGGCCCAGCACGGCGGAGCCGACCGAGAGGCTCATCATCAGCTTGCTGCGGGCGCGGCGGCGGGCGGGGAGAGCGGATTGCGCCATGGCTTATTTCCCCTGCTTTTCCATGCGGTAGAGCATCCAGCGCGCGGCGGCGAGCACGATGAAGGTGACGACAAAGAGAATGAGGCCGAGGGCGATCAGCGACGAGGTGTAGATGTCGCCGGTCGCCTCGGTGAACTCGTTGGCGATGGTGGCCGAGATCGTGGTGCCGGGCGCGAACATCGAGGCGGCGATCTTATGCGCGTTGCCGATCACGAAGGTGACCGCCATGGTCTCGCCGAGCGCGCGGCCGAGCGCCAGCATCACGGCGCCGATCACGCCGGCCCGGGTATGCGGGATGACGACGCGGCGGACGACTTCCCACTTGGTGCAGCCGAGGCCGTAGGCGGCTTCCTTCAGGACCGAGGGGACGGTCTCGAACACGTCGCGGGTCACCGAGGAGATGAAAGGCAGGATCATGATCGCGAGGATGATCGCCGCGGTGAAGACGCCGATGCCGTAGGGCGGGCCGGCGAACAGGCCGCCCAGAACCGGCACGCCATGGAAGAAGTCGATGACTTCCGGCTGAAAGTATTTCTGCAGGAACGGCGCCAGCACGAACAGGCCCCAGATGCCATAGATGATCGAGGGAATGCCGGCCAGGAGCTCGATCGCGATCGCGATCGGCCGCGCCAGCCAGGCGGGGCAGAGTTCGGTCAGGAAGACCGAGATGCCGAGGCCGACCGGCACCGCGATCAGCAGCGCGATCGCCGAGGTCAGCAGGGTGCCGTAGATCGGCGCCGCGGCGCCGAACTTGTCGGTTGCGGGGTTCCAGCTCTGGCTGACCAGGAACTCGAAGCCGAAAGTCTGCAAGGCGGGGATCGAGCCGTGGATCAGCGAGATGAACACGCCGCCGAGAACCAGCAGCACCAGGCATGCCGAGCCGAAGGTCAGGGCGTGGAGCACGCGGTCGCCCATCGGACCGGGGCTGGTTCTGGGTCTGGTTTCGCCGGTCGCAGTCAAGGTTCCGCTCAGGGACATCTCGGTCATCTCGAGGCTTGATCCATAGCAGGTTGGCGGTGAAGCGGGTAGCGAACGAAACGGGGAGCCGGCTGGCCGACTCCCCGCATTTGTCTTCCTACGGGCGGTGGACTTACATCCCCGCGTAGACCGGCTTGCCGCCGGAGGTGATGTTCTCGGCCCAGCTCTTCTTGATGAGCTCGACCAGGCTGTCCGGCAGCGGCACGTAGGCGAGTTCGTCCGCCATGGCGTCGCCGTTCTTGTAGGCCCAGTCGAAGAATTTCAGGGCTTCGGCCACCGCGGCCGGGTCCTTCGGCTCCTTGTGGACCAGGATGAAGGTCGCACCCGAGATCGGCCAGCTCTCAGCGCCGGGCTCGTTGGTGAGGATCATGTAGAAGCCCTTGGCATTGGCCCAGTCGGCCGCACCGGCCGCCGCCTGGAAAGCCGCCGCCGACGGGGCGACCGCCTTGCCATCCTTGTTGACCAGCTTGGCGAAGGTCATGTTGTTCTGCTTGGCATAGGCATACTCGACGTAGCCGATCGAGCCGGCGGTCTGCGCGACGTTGCCGGCAACCCCTTCGTTGCCCTTGGCGCCGATGCCGACCGGCCATTCGAGCGCCGAGTTCGCGCCGACCTTGTCCTTCCAGTCGCTGCCGACCTGCGCGAGATAGGTCGAGAAGATGAAGGTGGTGCCCGATCCGTCGGAACGGTGCACGACGGCAATCGCCTGGTCCGGCAGCTTCAGCGACGGGTTGTGCGACTGGATCTTCGGGTCGTTCCAGGTCGTGATCTTGCCCTGGAAGATGTCGGCCAGGGTCGCACCGTCGAGCACCAGGTCGCCCGGCTTGATGCCTTCGAGGTTGACCACCGGCACGACGCCGCCCATCACGGTCGGGAACTGGGTCAGGCCGGCCTTCTCGAGGTCTTCCGGCTTCAGCGGCATGTCGCTGGCGCCGAAGGTCACGGTGTCGGCCTTGATCTGCTTGATGCCGCCGCCGGAACCGATCGACTGGTAGTTCAGGCCCACGCCGGTCTCCTTGTGGTAGGCATCGGCCCACTTGGCGTAGATCGGGTAGGGGAAGGTCGCGCCGGCGCCCGAGATGTCGGCCGCGGTGGCGACCGCCGGGACGCTGAGCGCAGCGGAGCTGAACAAAGCAGCCGCGGCGATAAAGCGGGTCAAATCCAGTTTCATAGGAGCCTCTCCTCCGTTACGGAACGCAGAAATCTGCGCGCCGGTCCCCATCAACGACCGCCGTTTGCCACGACGTTGCCAGAAAGCGACCCACGCGATGGGCTGGAAGCTAGGCAGGATCGGTTGCACTTTGATGACAGTGATCGAACGGAAATATGTCAAATCGGGGAAGGTTGGGCTTCGCCCTGGGGATGACTGGGGATGGCCCGGCTTGCCGGGGGGCGGGAAATCGGCTACCACCCAGCCGAGTTCCACCGGCCCATATATTGGGCGTTAACACCAACCCCTGACCCCAGAGATCGGGCGCCCGATGTCCTCACCCGGCGAAAGATTCCTTTTGCCTGCAGGCCTTTCCGACGGCCTGCCGCCGGAAGCCGGCTTCGAGGCGGCGATCGTCGAACGGCTGATGGCGGCCTTTGCGGCCTGGGGCTACGAGCGCGTCAAGCCGCCGCTGATCGAGTTCGAGGACAGCCTGCTCTCCGGCCCCGGCGAGGCCATGGCGGCGGACACCTTCCGCCTGATGGACCCGGTCTCGCAGCGGATGATGGGCCTCAGGGCCGACATCACCCCCCAGGTCGGCCGAATCGCCGCCAGCCGGCTCACCAACGCGCCGCGGCCGATTCGCCTCTCCTATGCCGGCCAGGTGCTGCGGGTGAAGGGCGAGCAGATGCGCCCCGAGCGCCAGATCGGCCAGGCCGGCGTCGAGCTGATCGGCACCACCGCCGCCGCCGCCGATGCCGAGGTGATCCTGCTCGGCGCCGACGCACTGAACGCGGTCGGCGTCAAGCAACTGGTCGTCGATCTCAATGTGCCGAAGCTTGCGCCGGCGCTCCTTTGGGATGCCGGCATCGGCGATGCGAGAAACCTGATCGCCGCACTCGACCGCAAGGACATGACCGCGGTCCGCCAATTGGCCGGCGACCTCACGCCCTTGCTCGAGGCGCTGATCCATGCGGTCGGTCCGGCGGACACTGCGATCGAAGCGCTGCAGGCGCTGCCGCTGCAAGGGTCGGCGGCGACCCAGCGCGAGCGGCTGCGCGAAGTGGTGGCGTTGATCCGGGCCGCGCGGCCTGACCTGACGCTCACCGTTGATCCCACCGATCACCGCGGCTTCGAGTATCACACCGGCGTCACCTTCTCGCTGCTGGCGCCGGCGGTGCGCGGCGATTTCGGGCGCGGCGGCCGCTACGTGAACCAGGCCGGCGAAGCCGCGACCGGCTTCACCCTCTATCTCGACACCCTGCAGCGGGCATTGCCGGCGCCGGCAGCGCCGAACCGCGTCTTCCTGCCGAGCGGAACACCGGCAGCCGAAGCGCAGAAGCTGCGCGGCGAAGGCTGGGTGACGATCCAGGGCCTGGAAGCGGTGCAGGATGATGCGGCGGAAGCGCGGCGCCAGGGGTGCACGCGGCTCTGGCGCAATGGCCAGCCCATCGAACTCGAATAGTGGTCGAACCAACCAACATCGTCATTGCCGGGCTTGACCCGGCAATCTGTAGAAGACGGAGAAAGATGCCCGTATGAAGTCCGGGCATGACGGATGCTCAAGTAGGAGTTTAGAGACGTGGCAAACGTTGCAGTGATCGGCTCCCAATGGGGCGACGAGGGCAAGGGCAAGATCGTGGACTGGCTCTCGGAGCGCGCCGACGTGGTCGTGCGCTTCCAGGGTGGCCATAATGCCGGCCATACCCTGGTGATCGGCAACCAGACCTACAAGCTGTCACTCCTTCCTTCCGGCATCGTGCGCTCCAAGCTCTCGGTCATCGGCAACGGCGTCGTGGTCGATCCCTGGGCGCTCTTGAAGGAGATCGAGACCCTGCGCGGCCAGGGCGTCACCGTGACACCGGACAATCTCGCCCTCGCGGAGAATGCCGCCCTCATCCTGCCGCTGCATGCCAGGCTCGACATCCTGCGCGAGGAAGCGCGCGGCGCCGCCAAGATCGGCACCACCGGCCGCGGCATCGGCCCCGCCTATGAGGACAAGGTCGGCCGCCGCGCAATCCGCGCCTGCGATCTGCAGGACCTCGACAGCCTGCCGCCCAAGGTCGAGGCGCTTCTGCTCCACCACAACGCGCTTCTGAAGGGCATGGGCGCGCCGGAAGTGGACGGCCGGGAGCTCATCAACCAGCTCCGGGAAGTCGCGCCGAAGATCACGCCCTTCATCCGCGTGGTCTGGAAGGAATTGAACGACCGCCGCCGCCGCGGCGACCGGATCCTGTTCGAAGGCGCCCAGGGCGTAATGCTGGACATCGACCACGGCACCTCGCCTTACGTGACCTCATCCAACACCGTGGCCGGCCAGATCGCCGCGGGTGCCGGCATCGGCCCGCGCGCGGTCGGCTATGTGCTCGGCATCACCAAGGCCTACACGACCCGCGTCGGCTCCGGTCCCTTCCCGAGCGAGCTCTTCGACAAGATCGGCGAGACCATCGGTGAGCGCGGCCGCGAGTTCGGCACCGTCACCGGCCGCCGCCGCCGCTGCGGCTGGTTCGACGCCGCGCTGGTGCGCCAGTCGGCCAAGGTTTCCGGCATCGACGGCATCGCGCTCACCAAGCTCGACATCCTCGACGGCTTCGAGGAATTGAAAATCTGCACCGGCTACACGATCGACGGCGAAGCCTTCGACCATCTGCCGGCGGCGACCCAGCTCCAGGCCAAGGCGAAGCCGGTCTACGAGAGCATCGAAGGCTGGAAGGAATCCACCAAGGGCGCCCGCTCCTGGGCCCAGCTCCCGGCCCAGGCGATCAAATACATCCGCCGCGTCGAGGAACTGATCGAGGTGCCGGTGGCTTTGCTCTCCACCAGCCCGGAACGCGACGACACGATTTTGGTGACCGATCCCTTCGCGGACTGAAGGCGCGGGATCCTGGAAGACCCTACGCACTCGCTCTTCTTCTATGCTGCGGCAGCGGCGATTGTCCTGCTGATCGCCGTCCTCTGGTCGCTGAAGCGGTACGGCCGCGTTCCGCTGCCGCAGCTTTCGTCGCGCAGCAAGCGGCTCCTGATCGCCGGCGCATTCCTGTTCATGATCATCATGCCGATCCTGCAGGTCTATCTCTTCTACCGCTGACCATCATCCCGGCGTCGTCGGGGTATCGACCGCGAGAGGACGTGACGGAGCTCTATCCCTGGATCAAGCTGGTGCACATCGCCGCCGTCGCGGCGAGCGGCAGCCTGTTCGCGATCCGCGGGCTCCTGCTCATCCTCGGCCAGCGCTGGGCGATGGCGCGGCCGGTCCGGTATTTCAGCCAGGCGATCGACACCGTGCTGCTGGCAGCGGCGATCCTGCTGACCCTCACCATCGGCCAGTATCCTTTCGTCGACGCATGGCTGACGGCCAAGGTGCCGCTGCTCGCCGTCTATATCGCGCTCGGCGTCCTCGCCTTCCGCAAGGAACGCAGCAAGGCCGCGCGCCTCGGCTATTGGCTGGCGGCCCTCGGCGTCTTCGCCTTCATCGTATCCGTCGCCCTGGCGCACGATCCGCGCGGCCTCTTCAGCCTGCTCTAGGCTGGCATATGCAATTCCCGGCGATCCGACGCTCGAAGCGGCATTTTCCCAGGTGACAACTTGCGCTAGAATGCGCTGATGAGATTGAAATCACTGACGATCCTCTGTTGTCTGGCGATCACGGGCCTGTTCGTTGGCGGTCTCGATCACGCCGTGGCCGAGGAGTCTGAGCCTCAAGTCCTGACGGTCGAGCAACGCGTTGAACGGGCCAAGCTCTGGGATGCGGCGGCGCGTGCGGCGTTGGCGGCCGGCAGGGTCCACAGTCAGTGGTCGGTGCCACTCGATGATGGCAGGGCAGCGCTTGTCGCGTTCAAGGGTTCAATCGTCATACCGGGCGCTCGCACGAAAGAAGAGCAAGCACTTCTCGATGCCGCACAGCAATTCGCCGACCAGATTTGGCAGCCAATCCACGGCGGAGTAAAGGGCGCAGGCGCGGGAAGCTTCGAACGACATGCCACGGCTTTCTTCCGCCACGCTCTGGTGCTCAATCCGGAAGATGCCGAAGCCACGCAGGGATTGGTCGATACGGCCGATTCCCTGGTGCGTGCGGCGGAGACCTATCGGGTTCGCCCGGATTATTACGGCGGGCCGCGCATAGCCGTCTGGCTCTATCAGCAGGCACTGGAGAACGATCCGGACAATGCAGGAGCCAAGGCGGAACTGGCCCGCATTCCGGCTCTTTTGGTTCAGAGAGCGCGCGCGGCGGTTGCCAACCATTGGGACTCCGAAAAGCTTGAGATGCTCCGTGCCGCGGCCGAACTGGACCCGGATGATCCCGAGGTCGTCCGGGCCCGCAAGGAACTTCCTGCCTTGCTGATTGCGTCCGCGCAACGGGACATCGATGCCGGAAATCTGCAGTATACCGGCAGCGCACAAGATAAGCTGGAGGACGTGCTTGCCTTGGACCCGGAGAATCTGCAGGCGAAGCAGATGCTGCGCACGGTCGCTGACCATATCGCGGGCATGGGCGACTGGAATCTGGCCCGCGCGATGATCGACGGCGATGGCGAGCCGGTTCGCTACTACCAGGACGCGCTCGCCATCGATCCGGAGAATGCACGTGCGAAGCGAGGGCTGCTGGCGCTGCCGATGCTCCAGGAGGCCAGGCGCGCATTAAAGAATGGCGATATCACCGAAGGCGGCGCGATGATCGAGAAGATCGCCGCCATCGATCCCGAGATGCCGGGCCTGAACACCTTGCGAGAGATGGCCGCACAGTCTGGCAACTGACGATCGGTTAAGGCGCCTATCCGGCATCCTCCAAAATCATCGCCGCCGCCTTCTCGGCGATCATGATGGTCGGCGAATTGGTGTTGCCGGAGGTGATCGTCGGCATGATCGAGGCATCCGCCACCCGCAATCCCGCCAGCCCGCGCAGCTTCAACCGCGCATCGACCACCGCCATCGGATCGTCGCCCATCTTGCAGGTGCTGACCGGGTGGAAGATCGTGGTGCCGATCTGCCCGGCGGCATGCACCAGCTCGTCATCGGTCGCGTAACTCGGCCCCGGCATCAGCTCCTTCGGGCGATAGGGGGCGAAGGCGCGGCTCTCCAGCACGATGCGGCGGGTGAGCTTGATCGCCTCGACCGCGACGCGCCGGTCCGCCTCGGCGCTGAGATAGCGCGGCTGGATCGCCGGCGGCTCCAGGGGATCGGCGCTCTTCAGCCGGACATGGCCGCGGCTCTGTGGGCGGAGATTGCAGACCGAGGCGGTGAAGGCGGGGTAGGGATGCAGCGGCTCGCCGAACTTGTCGAGGCTCAGCGGCTGCACGTGATATTCGACATTGGCGGTCGCGTGCTCGGGCGACGATTTCGCGAAGGCGCCGAGCTGCGAGGGCGCCATGGTCATCGGCCCGCGGCGGAAGGCGGCGTATTGCAGCCCCATGCCGAGCTTGCCCAGCAGCTTGTTGGCCGTGTCGTTCAGTGTCGGCAATCCGGTGACGCCGAAGATCAGCCGCAGCTGCAGGTGATCCTGCAGGTTCTCGCCGACGCCGGGCAGGGCATGCACGACCTCGACTCCATGGCGCTGCAACAACGCCGGGTCGCCGATGCCGGAGACCTGCAGCAGATGCGGCGAGTTGACCGCGCCGGCCGAGAGGATGACCTCGCGCCCGGCCCGCACCTTATGCACCTGTCCCTGGTAGCGGATCTCCGCGCCGAACACCCGCGCGCCCTCGACCAGCAGGCGCAGCACCTGCGCGTGAGTCCAGAGCGTGAGGTTGGGGCGTTTCAGAGCCGGCTTCAGGAATCCGCGCGCGGCCGACCAGCGCACACCCTTGCGCTGGTTCACCTCGAAATAGCCGACGCCTTCGTTGTCGCCGCTGTTGAAGTCATCGACCGGCGGAATGCCCTGCTCGCCGGCGGCGTCGCGGAAGACGTCGAGGATCTTCCAGCTCAGGCGCTGGCGCTCGACCCGCCACTCGCCGCCGCGCCCATGTTTCGGATCGGCCGGCGAGCCTTCGCGATGCTCGCTCTTGATGAAATAGGGCAGCACGTCGTCCCAGCCCCAGCCGGGATTGCCGAGCTGGCGCCAGTGGTCGTAATCCGCCGCCTGGCCGCGCATGTAGATCATGCCGTTGATCGCAGAGCAGCCGCCGATCACCTTGCCGCGGGGATAGTTGAGCGCGCGGCCGTTGAGCCCTGCCTCCGGCTCGGTCTTGAAGCACCAGTCGGCGCGCGGATTGCCCATGGCGTAAAGATAGCCGACCGGCACATGGAACCAGATCCAGTCGTCCTTGCCGCCGGCCTCCAGCAGCAGGACTCTATGCCGCCCGGAGGCGGTCAGCCGGTTGGCCAGCGTGCATCCCGCCGAGCCGGCGCCGACGACGATGAAATCGAAGGGAGAATCGAGGGACGGCGAGGGCTTCACGGGATCGACCATAGCATGGCCGTTTCGGGGCAAAACGGGGCCAGTAGTTACCCCCTGTTAACCATCACCGGTCAAGATGTCCGCTGGTTTTCATGGGCGCGGGCGGAATGGCGGAAGACAGCGATTTGGTGATGCTGCGGGACCGGTTTGAGATCAAGCCGGGCACCCGCTTGTCCCAATTCGACCAGGGCTCGGCGCTGGCCTATGCGGTCGAGGACCATAGCCAATCCGGCCGCAAGCTCTTCGCCCTGATCTGCCCTGGCACCGTGCCCTGCCGCGGCCTGCACCTGCCGGAGCGGCGCTCGCAGATCCCGATGCTCTGGCCCGAGGCCTCCGGCGTGGTCGACTGGCCGGTGCCGGCTCAAGGCGGCGGGACCGTTTGGGGCCGGCGTCCGGTGCTGGTCTATCCGCAGCCGACCGGCGAGCGGATGCTGAAAGACCCGGGCCTGCCGCTGCCGACCCTGACCGAGCAGCTGATCGCCCGCAACATCATCAAGCCGGCGATGGCGGTGCTGAAGGAGCTGGGCAATCTCGGCGTCGCGCACCGCGCGATCCGGCCCAGCAACATCTTCTACGCCCTCGGCAACAGCGGCGAGATCGTGTTCGGCGAATGCTTCGCCACGCCGCCGGGCTGCGACCAGCCGACGGTCTACGAGACGGTCGAGAACGGCCTCGCCCATCGCATGGGCCGTGCCGAAGGCAGCCAGGCCGACGATCTCTATGCCCTGGGCGTGCTGGTGCTGTTCCTGCACATGGGCAACCCGCTGCACGCGCTGAGCGACGAGCAGGTGACCGCGGCCAAGATCAACTTCGGCACCTTCTCCGCGCTGGCCGGCGGCGAGAAGGTCTCGCCGACCATGGCCGAGATGCTGCGCGGGCTCTTGAGCGACAAGGTCTCCGACCGCTGGACCTTGAAGAATCTCGAGATGTGGATGCTGGGCCAGTACTTCAATCCGGTGCTGCCCAGCCTGCCGCAACGCGCGACGCGGCCGATCCGTCTCGGCGGCGGCGAGCATATGAGCAGGCCGGCCGCGGCCAACGCCATGGCGATGCATTGGGACGAAGCGCTGGTCAATGTCGATAACGGCACGCTGGAGAGCTGGCTGAAGCGCGGCTTCAACGACGAGAAGGTCGCGGAGCCGCTGCACCTCATCAAGGGCCTCTCGATGAGCTACGGCCCTTCGACCGGCGCCAAGCACCGGATGGTGTCGCGGCTGATCCAGTTCATGGGGCCGAACCTGCCGATCTGCTACAAGAGCATCCGCGTCAGCGCCACCGCCATGGGCAACATGCTGGCCGCAGTGATCGACCAGCCGCCCCTGCGCACCGAGTTCGTGGAGATGCTGCGCGGCCGCCTGCCGCAAGGCTGGCTCGATCATCAGCCCAAGCTCACTTCGGAACTGACCGCGCTCCGCCGCACCCTCGACGGCATCGAGAAGGTGGTCGAGCGGCCGGGGCCGGGCTACAGCGTGGAGCGCGTGCTCTACGACCTCGACCCGGCCATGCCCTGCCGCAGCGAATTGATCGGCGACTACTACGTCACCAGCCTCAAGGACCTGCTGCCGGCGATCGACGCGGCGCTGCCCGGCGCCGAGGCCGGCACGCTGCCGATGGACCGGCACATCGCCGCCTTCATCGCCGCGAAGATCGCGCGGCCGGTCGAGCGCGAGCTCACCTTGTTCGGCAATCCCGCCGACCAGACCGGCTATCGCATGGGCGTCCTGCGCCTGCTCGCCGCGGTGCAGCGCCAGCATCCGAGCCACGACCTGCCGCGGCTCGCCGAAACCCTGCTCGAGCTGATGAAGCCGGTGGTAGACAGCTTCCACCGCATCCAGGCGCGCAGCGACGTGCGCAACAAGCTGGAGCAATTCGCCGCGCATTCCGATTTCGTGCAGATGGCCGAGCTGCTCGACGAGGACGGCGCGCTCCGCCAGAGCGACATCCAGGGCTTCGAGCAGGCGCAGCAGGCCTATGCCGAGCTGGAGAAGGAGGCGCAGTGGCTGGAAGCCGGCGGCCTCACCGATCCCCTGAAGGTCCAGGCCTCGGCCCGCGTCAGCTCGGCGATCACCTCGGCCTTCATCGCCAGCGGCGCACTGGCGGCCTTCACCATCGCCATGGTGCTGTGAGATGCCGATGGCCGCATCCAACGCCGCCGCCAAGCCCGGCGCCAAGCCGAACCCGAAGGCCGCCGCGGCCCCGGCGGCGCCGAAGAAGCGCGGCCCCTGGCTCTATATCTGCCTGGCGGTGCTGCCGGCCATCGTGCTGCTGCCGACGACCCTGGTCCTCGCCGCCGCGATGGTGCCGACCCTGGTCGCGCGGATCGTCGATCCGGCGCCGGGCCGTCAGCTCACCATCACCGTCGGCAGCCTGAACTTCGCCGGCGCGCTCTGGTTCATCCACGATCTCTGGTCGGCGGGGCAGGGCTTCTCGGCGATCATGCCGACCCTGAGCGACATGATCGGCTGGCTGGCCGCGCTGGTCGGCGCCGGCATGGGCTGGGCGCTCTATTCGCTGATGCCGATCGTCACCCGCTCGATCGCCACCACCAAGAGCAATCTCCGCCTCTCCCGCGTCCGCAAGAGCCAGGAAGAACTGGTCGAGCACTGGGGCGATCCCGTGCGCGGCGGGCTCACCATGCCGGCGACGATGCGCGAGCCGTAAGCGGGACATTGGGACCCGCACACTCAACCGTCATCCCGCGGCTAGGCCGCGGGATCCACGCCTTGGGGCTCGAAGTATACGCTGCCGGCGGCGGCGGCCCGGCAGGAGCCGTGAGCGGCACTACTTGACCGTCCTGTGCGGGCGTGACCCGCGCATCGCTGTAGGACCCGCCGACTGAGCCGGGGGCTGCCTGCACCGCTCAAGCGGTGCGGAGAACGGCCGCTCTTGCAAGTGCAACCGGCAGGGCGCAGACTTTCGGTTGGGCAACGAATTCACATGGGAATTACCAAGCGCACCGAAGGCAACCCACATCGCAACGGGGGAGGCTTGAATGGCACGCAAGAGTACCCGTCGAGTGAAATCCGGCTCCGGCGACGTTATCGCCTATGTCACCAAGCCGCTCGGCAAGGGTGGAGCGGAAATCAAGGCAGCCGGCTGCCCGCAAAATCAGATCGTCGGCACCGAAACCGAAGTCATCATCGCGCGGGGCTGCACCGAGGAGGAGGCGAGGCGCAAGGTTTACCGCAAGCTGCTCCAGAAGGCGCGCGCCCTTCGCAAGGCCGCGAACAGTCCTTGCGTCGGCGACTGCGGTGACGGAGGCCATTGCACCCTGATCACGCCCATCGATCCGAGCGAGCTGACCTGCTCGCCCGCCGACATGCCCGATTGTCCTGACGGCGTCGGCTATGTCTGCGCGTTCATCGGATTGGTTCGCGCGGAGTGCGTCTGCGCCATCTGACTCCAATTGCCGTCTCGATCCGGGAAGGAGGAGAAGTGCAATGGCCCGCAAAGTGAAGCAGATCCGCAAGAAGCCGCAGCGCCCTCAGCGCAAGGCCGAGCCGACGCGCAAGCGCAGGCGCCGGCAGGATGCCGGCTGCACCTGCACCCTGAAACTTGCCGATAGCCCCATCGTGCTGGACCGGGTAGAGAGCGGCCCGAAGGGCATCTTCAAGCCGAACTACGAGAAGGCGCCGGCCTGTGACGGCGACGGTTGCGAGATGCAGGTCCACTACCAGTGGAGCATCAAGGTCCTGGAGGGCGACCCGGTCTTGAGCGACGCCACCGCGGAGATGGCGAGCGTGACCGGCCTGGGAAGGTTCGAACTGAGGCTGCGCGTCACCGTCAGCTGCATCAAGACCGTCGGTCAGGACGACCAGGGCAACGCGATCAGGGTCGTCGCGTTCAAGTCCGAGGCCGGCAGCCAAGAGTATGCCGTGGTCTAGTTGCTAGGATTGCGGTGACAGTTCACTCAATGCGCCCATTGATCGCTGACACAGAATTCCTTACGTCGCCCATCGCCGGCTCACGGCGGACAACGATCGTTACTTGTGGTATGATCCACGCGTTGTTTGACATTGTTGGCTAGTCGCGAAAGCCCTGCCGGGAGAAGCGCTTCCGGAGGAGCTTTATGGTTCATCGTCCGACCGCGCGGACAACCTTTACCGGACGCACGCAGATCGAACGCAGACAAGGCGGCGCACCGGATTGTTGCTGCACTGCGTCGCAGACAGGACGCAGACAATTTGCACAGACCGGGCGAAGACGGATTGCCGGGGTCCAAGACCGTGCGGCGTCCAACACAGACCGGACGCAGACGATGGTTTGTCTCTAACCCGGACAGGACCCGGACGGAACCCTGTCCACGGCAGCGCTCACGCTGAAAGACCAGCCTGGCACCCGCGCCGGGTCGTCCGCTTTGGCAAAACGCTGCTGAATCAGCGGAGTGGCGCGCCCGCAACCCGGACAGGACCCGGACGGAACCCTGTCCACGGCAGCGCTCACGCTGAAAGACCAGCCTGGCACCCGCGCCGGGTGGTCCGCTTTGGCAAAACGCTGCTGAATCAGCGGAGTGGCGCGCCCGCAACCCGGACAGGACCCGGACAAAGACAAAGAGTCGCCCACCGCCACGCGCCGCACTGCAACGCAGACCGGACGCAGACAACAACGAGAAAGGCCCTCCCGGATTGTCGCCGGAAGAGCCTGATAGATTTCAGGTTTCTCGATGATCCGCCGGCAGGCCCGTCTGTGTTCGCAAGGCCCGTCCGCGTCGGAGATTTACTCCGTCGTCAGCCGCTCCTCGATCGCGGAGTTGCGGATCGAGCGCTGGATCTTCTCGAAAGCCCGCACCTCGATCTGGCGGACGCGCTCGCGGGAGATGTTGAACTCCTTCGAGAGGTCGTCCAGCGTCGCCGGCTCTTCCTTCAGGCGCCGCTCGACCAGGATGCGGCGCTCGCGCGGATTGAGGACGCCCATCGCGCGCTCCAAGAGCTTCGAGCGGCGGCCGAACTCCTGGTCGTCGGCGAGGCGGGTCTCCTGGCTCTCGGTCTCATCGACCAGCCAGTCCTGCCATTCGCCGTCGCCGTCGATCCGGAGCGGCGCGTTCAGCGAGTGGTCGTGGCTGGAGAGGCGCCGGTTCATGTCGATGACGTCGTTCTCCGGCACGTCCAGGCGGGTCGCGATCTCCTTCACCGTCTCCGGCGGCAGGTCGCCTTCCTCGATGGCTTTGAGCTGGCCCTTCACCTTGCGCAGATTGAAGAACAGCTTCTTCTGCGCCGCGGTGGTGCCGATCTTCACCAGGCTCCAGGAATGCAGGATGTATTCTTGAATCGACGCGCGAATCCACCACATGGCGTAGGTGGCCAGGCGGAAACCGCGGTCGGGATCGAAGCGCTTCACCGCCTGCATCAGGCCGACATTGCCCTCCGAGATGATCTCGGAAATGGGCAGGCCGTAGCCGCGATAGCCCATGGCGATCTTCGCCACGAGCCTGAGGTGGCTCGTCACCATGCGATGCGCCGCCTCGGCGTCCTCATGCTCGCGGAAGCGCTTGGCGAGCATGAACTCCTCGTCGGGCTCCAGCATGGGGAACTTGCGGATCTCCGAGAGATACCGCGAGAGGCCGCTGTCGCTGCTCAGTGCTGGTAAGGTACGCAATGCTGTGGTCGCCATGTCTTCCAAATCCCCGTACTAGCTCGGCACGTCCTATCCGATTTATACGAGGATAGGTCCGTTTCCGTGCGGTGGACCATCATCCAGAGGTATACGCGGGGTATACTTGAGTGGATCAGTCAACCACTGGGTTAAAATAGGTTAACGGGCCGGCAATTCAAGGGGTGGGTCCGAATTGCCGGCCCGCTTCGCTAAGCTATTCGTCCATAAAGCAGATTTAGTTACTCAACGGCGCCAGCGAGGGACTGTTCCAGCCGGCGCAGATCCTCCGGCGATTCGGACTCCCAGCGGAGGTGCGTTCCGGTTCTCGGGTGATCGAAGCCGAGCAGGGTGGCGTGCAAGGCCTGCCGCGGGAAGGCCTCCGCGGCCTTGCGGGCCGCCGGTGACAATCGGCCACGCCGGGCCGCGGTCGGCTTGCCGTAGGTGGGATCGCCGATCAGCGGATGCCCGATCTTCGCCATATGCACCCGGATCTGGTGGGTGCGGCCGGTCTCGAGCCGGCATTCCACCAGCGCAGCGCCGAGGCCGAAGCGCTTCAACACCCGGTAATGCGTGATCGCCGGTTTGCCGCCGCGGCTCACCACCGCCATGCGTTTCCGGTCGACCGGGTGCCGGCCGATATTGCCTTCGACCGTGCCGGCGGAAGGCGCGGGCACGCCCCAGACCAGGCAGAGATAGGCGCGCTCGATATGATGCGCGGCGAAATCGGCGGAGAGCGCCTTATGCGCGGCATCGTTCTTCGCGGCGACGATCAGGCCGCTGGTATCCTTGTCGATGCGGTGCACGATGCCCGGGCGCTTCTCGCCGCCGATGCCGCTCAAGCTCTCGCCGCAATGGGCGATCAGCGCGTTGACCAGGGTGTTGTCGGGATTGCCCGGCGCCGGGTGCACCACCATGCCGGCGGGCTTGTCGATGACGATGAGGTCCTCGTCCTCGTAGACGATCTTGAGATCGATGGCCTGGCCCTGCGGCGCGGCCGGGGCGGCGGGCGGGATCTCGAGCGTGAAAACCTGGCCCGGTTTGACCCTCAGGGCCGGGTCCTTTATCGTCCCGCCGCCCAAATGGAGATGTCCCTGTTCGATCAAGGCCTTGATCCGGCTCCGCGAGAGTTCGGGCCGGGCCGCGGCCAGGGCGCGGTCCAGCCGTTCGCCGGCCTGCGCTTCGGCGATGGCGATCTCAATCCGGGTGCTTTCGGGGAGCGGTCGACTCATGGCCGCGAGACTATAGATTTCGAGGTGAGAGGCGATGGATTTTCGCAGCGACAACGTGGCCGGCGCGGCGCCGGACATCCTCCAGTCGGTGATCGACGCCAACCAGGGCACGGTCACGTCCTATGGCGCCGATCCCTATTCCGAGCGCGTCGAGCAGCGCCTCTCCGCGATCTTCGAGAAGCCGGTGAAGGCCTTCGCCGTCGCCACCGGCACCGCCTGCAACGCGCTCGCGCTTTCGGCGCTGACGCCGGCCTATGGCGCGATCCTCTGCCATGAAGAAGCGCATATCCAGCTCGACGAATGCGGCGCGCCGGAGCTCTTCAGCGGCGGCGCCAAGCTGGTGCCGATCCAGGGCGCCGGCGGCAAGCTGACGCCGGACGGCCTGCGGCATGTGCTCGAGAATACGCTGACCGGCGATCCGCACCGGGTGCAGCCGGCGGCACTCAGCCTCACCCAGGCGACCGAGGCCGGCACCTGCTATCGTCCGGCGGAGATCGCGGCGCTCACCGAGATCGCGCGCGGCCGCAAGATGCGGGTGCATATGGACGGCGCGCGCTTCGCCAACGCGGTCGCGTATCTCGGTGTCGCACCGGCCGAGGTGACCTGGAAGGCCGGCGTCGACGTGCTCTCCTTCGGCGCCACCAAGAACGGCGCGCTCGGCGCCGAGGTGGTGGTGTTCTTCGATGCCGCGCTCGCCGAGATGTTCGCGGTCCGGCGCAAGCGGGGCGGGCAGCTGCTCTCGAAGATGCGCTTCGTCTCGGCGCAGCTCGAAGCCTATCTCAAGGGCGATCGCTGGCTGGAGCTGGCGCGCCATGCCAATGCGATGGCCGCGCGCCTCGCCCAGGGGCTGCAGCGGCTGCCGCAGGTCTCGCTGGTGCATCCGGTCGAGGGCAACGAGGTCTTCGCCGTGCTGCCGCCGCAGGTGATTGCGGGCCTGCGCGCCGCCGGCTTCAATTTCTACGACTGGACCGACGGCGTGCCGGGCACGGTCCGGCTGGTTCTCGCCTTCAACACCGACCCCGCCCATGTCGAGGCCTTCGTGGCGGCGGCGACGAAGTTGGCCGCGGCGGCGGCCTGAGACGGACGCGGACCGGTTTTCCCGGTGATTTCTTCGGGTTAGCGGGCCATAGACAGGGCTTGATCCCGGCCGCAGCTTCCTCTATCAAGGCGGCCGCAACGCGCCAGGACGACCCCATCGTCTAGTGGCCTAGGACAACGCCCTCTCACGGCGTGAACAGGGGTTCAAATCCCCTTGGGGTCGCCAACTCGCATCCCGGCGGGCACCGAGCCCCCGAGCGCGTCCTCCATCGCATCGACAACCTGAAGCCAAGCTGAACAAGAATCTTGTTTCGCTTCAGTGGGTCTTCAGGTCGGGCAGCCATGTTACGGGCATCCAAACCCGACTGGAGGCCCTGGCACCATGAAGCTCCCTATCCTGATTGCCGCGCTGACCGTGACCACGATCGGCGTCGGTGCGGCGCATGCCGATGCGCGTCTTGAAACGCTGGCATCGGATTTTCAGCCGCAGACTTCGGACGAGACGCTGCTCGAACCGAACGGCTCACCGCTACCTCAAGGCAGCTTGAAGCTGGCGGAGTCCGAAAGCGATGACGACGGCGACGACGAAGACGGCGATGACGAGGACGACGGAGAGGATGATGGCGGCGCCTCCAACCGTCTCCCGACGCCCCAGAGCGGCGCGCCGGCAACCGGCCCCGCGCCGAAGAATCCGCTGATCAACGGCAATGGCCGGCCGTCGGTCGTGGTGCAGTGAGTTCCGCTGCATCGTCCGACGCATTTCGACTTTCTGTGACAGGAGAAGACAAATGAAGAAGCTCGTGACTGCGCTCACGCTCGCCGCCGCGCTTGGCCTTCCGTCGCTGGCCGAAGCCCGCGAGATCACCTTCACTACCAAGTTGAAGCCCTATGGCGGGGCCGGCGCCTATGTCGCGCTCTACGTGACCGACGGAAATGGCCAGTACCAGGGCACGCTCTGGATGGCCGGCGGCAAGTCGAAATACTACCGCCATCTCAGCGACTGGAAGCGCGCCACCCAGGGCGATCTCGCGCAGATCGACGGCATCACCGGCGCCAGCGTCGGCAGCGGCAAGACGCTGACCGTGAAGCTCGATCTTGCTGATGCGTTGATCGACGCCGGCTACCAGATCCGGATCGACGCCGCCGTGGAGGACATGGGGGATAGCCCGAGCGAGATCGTCGTGCCGCTGGATTCGAAGGCGGCCGGCCAGCCCGCTGCCGGGCGCGGCTATGTCGAGACCTTCAGCTATTCCATGTGAGCGCGCGACGGAGGGCGAGCATGCTGCGCCAGATTCACTCCCTGCCGGGCTTGATCGCCGCCATCCTGGTGTCGCTGCTCGCTTTGACCGGGGCGATCCTGTCGATCAACCCTGCGCTCGAGCGGGCCAGTGCGTCGGTGCCGGCGACCGGCGAGATCAGCGTTGCGGCCCTGGCCGGCCGCGTCGCCGCGCACTATCCGGAAGCGGAGCGGATCGTCCGCAAGGCCTCGGGCCAGGTCATCGTCTATTATTCCGGCGCCGGAGCGCCCAAAGCCGATGTCGTCGATCCATGGAGCGGCACCGCGCTCGGTCCCTATGCGCCATCCAAGTTCACCCGCTGGGTGACGGATCTGCATCGGTCCTTGCTGCTGGGCGACAACGGCCGGCTCGTCGCCGGGCTGGGCGCAATGGCCATGCTGGTGCTCGGCGTTTCCGGCGGCATCATGCTGGCGCAGCGCCTGGGCGGCTGGCGACGCGTGGTTGGGCGCATCCGGGGTTCCGGCACGCAGCGCTTTCATGCCGAAGCCGGCCGCTTCGCCGTCCTGGCCTTGCTCCTCACCGCGCTCACCGGCAGCTATATGTCGCTGGTCACGCTCGGGATCGTCCCCGACGGGATGAGCGATGAAGCCGCCTTCCCATCCGCGGTGAACGGCGGCAAGCCCAGCCCCGTGGCCGATCTCGCGGCGCTCAAGACGATCGACCTCACGGACCTCCGGGAGCTGACCTTCCCCGATCCGACCGATCCGACCGATGCCTACGCGCTGACGACGGCCGAGGGCGCGGGCTATGTCGATGCGGCGACCGGAGAGATGCTGAGCTACCTGCCGCACAATCTTGCACGACGGGTCTATGAAGCGGTCTACCGGCTGCATACCGGCGAGGGGATGTGGTGGCTGGGACTCGTGCTTGGGGCAGCGGCGCTGACGGTCCCGGCGATGACCGGCACCGGGATCCTGGTCTGGCTGCGGCGGCGGCAGGCAACGCCGCGGATCCGCGGCAACGCCCAGCCGGCCGTGGCGGATACGATCATCCTGGTCGGCAGCGAAGGCAACAGCACCTGGGGCTTCGCGGCCACGCTGCATGCCGCGCTGACCGCGGCCGGGCACCGGGTCCATACCGCGCCGATGAACCGGCTGCAGGCGGGCTATCGCAGCGCGAGGCGCATGCTGATTCTCACCGCAACCTACGGCGATGGTGCGGCGCCCGCCTCGGCCCGCCAGTTCCTCGCGCGGCTGAAGAGCCTCGATGCCCCACAGAATCTTCCGGTGGCGGTGCTGGGATTCGGCGACCGTCAGTTCCCGCAGTTCTGCCAGTTCGCGATGGATGTCGAGGCGGCGCTCGCGGCGCAGGGCTGGCCCCGGCTCCATGCACTGCAGACCATCGACCGCCAGTGCGTGCAATCCTTCGCGCGCTGGGGCGCCGAGATCGGGAGATGCATCGGCACGCCCTTGAAGCTCGCGCACACAGTCTCACGGCCCCGTACTTTGTCGCTGGAGCTGATCGAGCGAAACGACTATGGCGCGGAGGTGCAGGCGCCGACCGCGGTTCTGCGGCTCAAGGCTGCCGGCGGCCGGCTGCCCCGGTTCGAGGCGGGCGATCTCCTGGGCGTCGTGCCGCCCGGCAGCACGCTGCCGCGCTTCTACTCGATCGCCTCTTCGTCACGCGACGGGATCCTGGAAATCTGCGTTCGCAAGCACCCCGGCGGGCTCTGCTCCGGCCTGCTGCACGACCTTGTGCCGGGCGATACGGTCGATGGCTTCATCCGCGTCAATCCCGCCTTCCGGCCGGCGGCGGGCAAAGCGCCGGTCATCCTGATCGGCGCCGGAACCGGCATCGGCCCGCTGGCCGGGCTGATCAGGGCCAACCATCGTCGGCGCCCGATGCATCTCTACTTCGGCGCGCGCGATCCGGGCTCCGATTATCTCTATCAGTCGGATCTGAATATCTGGCGCGAGGACAGGCGCTTGACCCGGCTCACGACCGCCTTCTCGCGGGCGATGGACCGCGCCTATGTGCAGGACCGGGTCGCGGCCGACGCCGAGGAGATCCGGGCCCTGGTGGCTCGCGGCGCGCAGATCATCGTCTGCGGCGGACGGCAGATGGCGCAAGGTCTGGGGCTGGTGCTCGAGGAGGTGCTGGCGCCGCTCGGCCTGGACACGCGCGCTCTGAAGGCACAGGGACGCTATGCCGAAGATGTCTACTGAAGCGCTGCAACCGCATCCGCCCGCCGATCACGCGCTCAGCGGCGAGACGATGGGAACCCGCTGGTCGGCCCGGTTCTTCGCCGAGGGCGCGCACCAGGACTTGGTCAGAGCGGCGCTGTCGTCGGCGGTCGAGGCGGTGGATCGCCAGATGTCGAACTGGAAAGCGGACTCCGATCTGTCGCGTATCAACGCAGCGCCGGTCGGGGAATGGATCAAGCTGCCGGCGGAACTGGCGATCGTCATCGGCGAAGCCCTGCGCATCGGCCGCGAGTCCGACGGCGCCTTCGACATCGCGGTCGGCGACGCGGTGAATGCCTGGGGCTTTGGCCCGGAAGGGCCGAGCCAACGACCGGTCGCCGACCTCGGCTCAGTGCAGGCGCGCAGCGCGGCGCTCAGCGCCCTCGAGTTCGATGAATCCGGCTTGTGTCTCCGCAAGCGCGCGCCGGTGAGCCTCGATTTGTGCGGCATCGCCAAGGGCTTCGGTGTGGACGAACTCGCCCGCTGCCTGGAGCGGTTTGGCATCACCGCCTACCTGGTCGGCATCGACGGCGAGTTGCGCGCGCGCGGCCGCAAGCCGGATGGGTCGGCATGGAACGTGGCGATCGAGCGTCCCGACTACGCGACACGCGACATCATGGGTGTGCTGGAACTCGCGGACCAGGCGATCGCAACCTCCGGCGACTACCGCCACTGGGTCGAGGTCGCCGGCGCAAAGCTCTCGCACACGATCGATCCCCGGACCGGCGCGCCGTTGCGCAATCGCGTCGCGTCGGTGACCGTGCTCGCGCGCAATTGCATGGAAGCGGACGCCTGGGCGACCGCGCTGATGGTCATGGGCGAGCAGGCGGGTCCCGAGTTCGCGCGAGCGCGCGGGATTGATGCGCTGTTCGCCATCCGCGACGGCTCGCAGCTGGTGGTACGGGGTCTGGGATGGTTTGCGCAGCAATCGGCATGATTGCTGTGCGGTATGGTTAAGTTAGGCCGACCCCGGCTTGACTCGGCGGAGCGGGGCATACTTCAATAACTCGCGGAAGAGTGGTTCTGCCGGCGGATTTGCAGGGATCCGTTGAAGGGCAGGCAAGGGGGAACAATGCGCGCGAAGTTTTCGGCACGCAGCCTGATGTTGGCGGTTGCGTGCCTCAGCGCCTTCGAGGCCGGATGCACCAGCGATGGCGGGGTGATCGGCATGGCACCTGCGGGGTCCAGCAGCACGCCGCGCGCGAGCAGCAGCGCCAACGACAATGTCTCGGACACGACCGCGGCCGTGGTCTCGGGCAACTTCAAGCCGTTGATCAGCAAGTCGGGCGTCTCCGCCTGCATGGCGATCTCGGAAAACGACGTGCCGACCAATTACTGGGAGACGGTCGCGTTGGGCGCCGCGGTCGGCACCGTGCTGCTGGCGGTGCTCGGTGCCGCGGCGGGCGCGGTACTCTCCGGCGGGCGGGCCGATGGTGCCGCCTATGGCGCGGCGGCGGGTGCGGCGGTGGGTCTCGGCCTCGGCTCGGCCGACGGTGCGGCGACCGCGGAGCAGAAGCAGAATTATGCGGTACAGCTTGCACGCTATGAATGCCAGACCCAGGCCGCCGAGATCGAGAATGCCAGCCTGCGCGGCACCGGCGACCGGCTGAAGAGCTCGGTCGCGAGTCTCACTGGGCAGCTCGATCAGCTCGAGGCGGATTACGCCAACAAGCGCATGAACCGGGTTCAAGCGCAGAAGGAGCTGAACGACATCGACGACGCCGCCGCGGACCTCAAACGCCGGATTGCCGGCCTGAAGGAGGGCGCGACCCAGTTCCGGCAATATGCCGCCTCGACCGAGAGCATGGCGCAGGGCGTGCAGATGGCGCTGGATGACGCGCGTGCCGGCGTGCTGGAGCGCGAGATCACCGAAATGGAGACCCGCTACACCGCGCTCGAACAGCAGTACGCCGAGCTGGTCGAGCGCCGCAAAGCGGTGGTGCTGCAGTGAGCGAGGAGGGTGCGACGGTGGACCCGTCGCACCCGGCGCCGCCGTTCAAGCCGCTGTCTGATACCGTTTCGCCGCGTGCTCCTGGCGGAAACCCGGCAGCATCGCCTTGCGCGCATCGTCGAAGGCCTGCCACTGCGCGGCGTCCGGCAGGGGCGGGATGGTGACGGGCTCCTTGCGGTCGAAGCCGACCAGGGCCGCGTCCACCATCTCATCAACCTCCATCATGCCGGGAATCGCGTCCACGTCCTTGCCGGACTTGGCCCAGATGTCGGTGCGGGTTGCCGCCGGCAGCACCGCCTGCACATAGACACCCTTCGGCCCGAGCTCCAGCTGCAGGCCTTGGCTCAGGAAGATCACGAAGGCCTTGGTCGCGCCGTAGACCGAGGAGCCGAGCTCCGGGGCGAGGCCGACCACCGAGCCGATGTTGATGATGGCACCTTTGCCTTCCGCGACGAAACGCGGTGCCGCGGCGCCGGCGAGGCGCGTGACGGCGATCGTATTGAGGCCGATCAACTGGGCGGTCGCAGCGGTGCTTTGCTCGATGAAGGTGCCGGCGAGGCTGGCGCCCGCATTGTTCACCAGGATGCCGATCCGGCTGTCGGCGCGGAGCAGATCCTCGACTTTGCCGAGCTGCGCCGTGTCGGTGAGATCGGCCTGCAGGATATCGACCGCAACGCCCGTCGCCTTGCGCAATCGCTCGGCCAAGGCCTCCAGCTTGCCGCGGTCGCGCGCCACCAGGACGAGGTCATGACCGCGCTTGGCGAAACGATCGGCATAGGCGGCGCCGATCCCGGTCGAAGCGCCGGTGATGAGAACGGTGGGCTTATCGGCTGAGGGTCTGGACATCGAGCTCTCCTGCGTGGCGGGTTGGGTATTCATGATAGTTATCATATATGGTGGAAGATGATCGTGATCATGTAAACTGTCAAGCGAGCAACCTGGGCTGCAGTGGAGAATGCGATGCGGGTCACACGCGAGCAGATGGCGGAGCACCGCCGGAAGATCCTGGAATCAGCTGGAAAACTGTTCCGGGCCAAGGGGTTCGAGGCGGTCACCGTGGCCGAGGTGATGCAGGCCGCCGGCCTGACCCATGGCGGCTTCTACGGACATTTCAAATCCAAGGACGACCTCATCGCCGCCACCCTTACCCAGGCCTTGAAGCCACCGGGGGAGAGCACGACCGATCTCGCCGGCTTCACCAAGCGCTATCTATCGCCGCGGCATCGCGACGATCTTGCCGGCGGCTGCTCGACCGCCGGCCTGGCCGCCGAGACGATCCGGCAGGCCCCCGCGGTGCGGCGCGCGATGACCGCCGGTTTGAGCGAGACGATCGAGCGCATGAGCCGTCAGGCCGCGGGCGAGACCGCTGCCGAGCGTCGCCGCCATGCAATCGGCCAATGGGCGGCCATGGTGGGGGCGATGGTGCTGGCGCGTTCGAGCGACGACCTCAAACTTTCGGATGAGATCCTGCGCGAGACGCAAGCTTGGTTGGCGGCCGGGAACAGCCGGGAAAGAAGCCGGCGGGCGACAAAGGGCCAAGGTGACCAGAGGCGCCTTTAGAGCGTGCGATTGCCGGCCCGCTGCTGAAGGCGCCTGATCCACAATTCGCCGTCCGGGCTATCCGGGGCGATCGGCGCCGGCAGGGGGCGCTGTTGCAGGCGCTCGATCCAGCGCACTTCGTCTTTGTCGGCGGGCTCGGTCGGGGGCTGGGCGGTGCCAAGAGCGCGCTGCATTGCCTTTCACTCCCTTCGCAAAAGAACAATGCCCGGCGACCGCGGGTGGGGGCGGCGCCGGGCGAGTGGTCTCGAGATATGCGGTTCTTCGCGCGAACCGTCGTGCAGTTTCGTCAGGCGTTGCCCGCCGGGGCGCCGCCGACGGCGGCCCAGCCGAGCTCATGGTCGATATAGGTCAACAGGCCCAGAGCCGAGAACAGCGACTGGCTCTCGCCCGCCAGATCCGCCGCCGCCTCGGCAAGGGAGCGGATCTGATCCGGCTCGCCGAAATCGGCGCAGGCATAGGCCATCACCGCCGGCTCGGCCTCGAGATAGGTCTGCACCAGGCGCCGACGGTCGGCGATCCAGCCATAGCTGGCACCCAGGGTCGCGACCTCGCCGAGATCGGAATTGGCGTGCTGCAGCCGATCGCTCAGTGCGTTGCCGGCCCTGGCATAGGCGGCGCTCAGCGCCTGCAGCGCGCGCCGGAACCCCTGCGTCTCCGCCACGTGGCGCACCGAAATCCCAATCGGGCTCAACCGTGATTCGGCCTTCTCGGTCGTCTCGCCCGTCACCGTCCTGAACATCTGCATAACGTCCGCCCCTCCTCGCTCGCCCGGTGCGGGCAACGACCCCGCGTCGTTTTCTCCCGCCTGACCAGCAGAGCAAGGCGCCCGTGACTGGGGCGTGAAATGGCTGGCGATTAACACGTTATTGACTGGAATCAACGGATTATAGGCAACTAGGAAACAAGTCTAAGAAGCAAAGCTGTATGAAGGCAGCGGTGGCTTCGGAGACGGCGGCTGCGGCCGACCGGCCGCAACGCCCGGCGCTGTATACCGTTGCGGCGCGGGATCCCCTCGGTATTGACAAGGCATCGCCCCCCGATCATTCGAGAGTGATGGGGACTGAAATTCCGCCCGGATCCGCGGATTCGAAGATCGAATCGACCAAGGTAGAGGTGCGGCTGTTCGGGCCGCCGCGCTTCGTGGTGGGTGGCGAGGTGCAGTCGCTGCCGGACAAGGCCTTCGTCCTGCTGGCGATCCTGGCAGTCTCCGAGAACAAGTCCGCGAGCCGCAGCCAGATCCGCTCGATCCTGTGGGGTGATTTCGACCGCGAGAAGGCCAACGCCAATCTCCGGCAGCTGATCGCCCGCATCTTGAAGTTCGGCCAGAAGTTCGACCTGACTCTGCTCGACATCCGCGGCGACATGGTCAGCATCAACGAAGCGGCCGTCACCGTCGACTACGGCGCCTTCATGGCGCTGCAGCGCGGCGGCATCGACAAGCTGCCCGCCGCGCAGCGCTGCGAGGCCCTGCTGGCGCTCTGGACCGGGCGGCTGCTCGACGGCTTCGGCTTCGACGAAGCCGCGGTCGATGACTGGATGGAGGCCAACCGCGAGGAAATGCGCGACCGCTTCGTCGATGCGGCACGCGCCGCGCTCGACGAAGCGACCGATCCCGAAAGCGCCGACGCGGCCTGGCGCCTCGCCCTCAAGGTGCTGGACGTCGACCGCACGGAAGAGGCCGCCTATCGCGCGATGATGCGGATCTGCGCCGCGAAGGGGGACAGGGGCTTCGCGCTGAGGATCTTCGGGCGCTGCAA
Organism: Dongia sp. agr-C8; assembly: GCF_054658695.1. Classification (NCBI taxonomy): domain Bacteria; kingdom Pseudomonadati; phylum Pseudomonadota; class Alphaproteobacteria; order Rhodospirillales; family Dongiaceae; genus Dongia; species Dongia sp. agr-C8. Next base: position 414,281 of record NZ_BAAGHZ010000002.1, on the reverse strand, counting down.
GCGCACGATGGCGACCGAGCTCGGCGTCCTGCCCAGCGCCCAGACGATGGAGCTCGCGGCCGCCCTTCGCCATCGCGATGCCGATGCGCTGGAGGAAGTGGTGATCCAGCCGGCGCTGCGCGAGCGCGAGGCGCCCTTCGCGGCCAAGAAATCCGACCGGCAGATTCCGGTCGTGCTGATCCTGCCACCGATCAGCGTGGTCTCCGATGACATGACGCGAACCATGTCGCTGGGCTTCGTCGAAGACCTGACGATCGGCTTGAGCCGCTTCCGCCGCTTCGCGGTGATCGCCGCGCATTCCGGCGCCTCGGTCGCGTTCGGGACCCGCGGCCTCTCGGACGCGCTGGCGGTGCTCGATGTCGACTACGCCGTCGCCACCTCGCTGATGCCGGCGACCCATGGTCACCGGTTCGGCGTGCGGCTGACCGATGTTAGCAATTCGGAAGTGCTCTGGGCGACCGAGACCGACTTCACCTTCGCGACCTTGGGCGGCACCTTCGAGCGCGTGACCGGCCTGATCCTGCGCTCGATGGTCAACGCGATCGACGAGGCCGAGGTCAGGACCCCGATCCCGGCCGGCGAATACACCGCCTATCGCAACCTGCTGGAAGGCCGCCGCCTGCTGCACGGCAGCGACCTGCAATCGATCCGCCGTGCCCGGCGCTTGTTCAAGGAAGCGTTGACCCAGGTGCCGAACTATCCGGCGGCGGTGGTCGGACTCGCGCGCACCATGACCTATGAATGGGTGGTGCGCGGCATGGTCGAGAACGACCTCTTGAAGGAATCGGTCGATCTCGCCTCGAAGGCGGCGGCGCTCGATCCGCATGACGGCCGGGCGTTGCGCGAGCGCGGCTACGCCAATCTCTATCTCCGGCGACATGATGAATCGCTGCAGGATTTCTCCCAGGCGGTCGCGCTCAATCCCCATGACGCCGACATCCTGGAAGGCTATGCGGATTCGCTCGCCCATTCCGGCGATCCCAAGCAGGGGTTGAACCTGTTCAACCGGGCGATCGAGCTCAACCCGATTCCGCCCGACGAATACGCCTGGACCCTGGGCAGTATCTACTACCAGCTCGGCGACTACCGTGCGGCGCTCCAGGCCTTGCGGCCGGTGGAGGACAGCCCGGCCACCGCGCGCCTGCTCGCGGCCTGCACCGCGCAACTGGGCGAGCTCGAACTCGCCCGGCACTACAGCAAGGTGGTCAAAAGCGTCTATCCCGACTTCCAGGCGGAGCGGGTTCGGTCGATCGTGCCGAACCGCAATTCCGAAGACACCGAGCATTTCATCGACGGGTTGAAGCGCGCCGGACTGGGCTGAAAAAACTCGATAATTCCGCCTTTACAACCGGTCACGCACCAGTCACGCCCCTTTCGCTACCGTTCTTCCCGATTCGGGGAAGACGCGTGCCACTCAAGCGAAAGGGGATACGAGGATGTCCGACTACTTCCTGGTGGGGAATCTCGACGACGACAACGACCTCTGGTTCATCAGCAAGGCCCAGGGGACCGCGGTTCCGGTGCCAAAGAGCGCCTGGCTGAGCATCATCAGCATGTTCCAGGGCGACGCGATCGGCACCGCGTCGACCGACGAGAAGAGCAGAGACGCGCTGGCGCAAAGCGCCATCGACAACGCGAAGAAGGACACCGCAGTCTCGCGCAACGTCTTCCTGTCGTTCTCGACCAGCCAGCTCGGCAAGCTGGTCATGATCAAGCGCTCGCATCCGGTCGAGCAGCTGTTCTTGAACAAGGATCCGCTGGCGCCGCTCATTCAGGACTTCGTGGATAGAGGGAAGTATTGACGACTGAACGAACACCTTCGCGAGGAGAGACCAGAGCGCCTCTCGGTCGGTTGATCGAGAGCGCCTGCGACGCCCACCGGTGGGACGCCCATCGTCCCACCGGTGGCGACCGCTTTGCCGATCTCAAGGAGCTGATCCAGCGCGTCCGCCCGCATTTCGCGGCTGCCGGGATCACCCGCGTCGCCGAGGTAACCGGTCTCGACCGCATCGGCATTCCGGTGGCGCTGGCGGTGCGGCCGAACTCGCGCTCGCTCTCGGTCGCCCAAGGCAAGGGCGTGCAGAAGGACGAAGCCTTCATCTCCGCCGTGATGGAGGCGCTGGAACTCGCGACCGCGGAACGGCTGCCGGACTCGCTCAAATGGGCGAGCCTCGCCGAGATGACGCAGGCGAAAGCGCCGGTCATGGCGCTCGACATCTCGACCCGCTGCCGGCTCGACCGGCTCAACCGCAACCAGGCTTTGGCCTGGGTGCAGGGCTACGACCTGACCGCCGATTGCGTGGTGAACGTGCCCTGGTCGCTGGTCGGCGCCGATTATCGGCCGGACCCGCCGGGCTTCCACGGCGCCTTCCAGGTCTCGACCGACGGCCTCGCCTCCGGCTTCGACTATCGGTCCGCGATCTTCCACGGACTTTGCGAGCTGATCGAGCGCGATGCCTCGGCGCTGCTGGAGCTGATGTCGACCGCGGAGCTCAGCAGGCGCGTGACCCGCATCGGCGCCAATGACGGATTGGACGCGCTGCAGTTCGAGCAGCGGATCCGCGCGGCCGGCTTCGATCTCACCCTGCTCGACATGACCAGCGACATCGGCCTGACGGCGATCACCGCGATCGTGACCGACAGCGCTATGGCCCATGCGCCGCAGGTGCCGCGCTATGCGCATTCCGCGGGCGCCGCCTGTCATGCCAGCCGGGGCCAGGCGATCGTAAAGGCCATCGCCGAGGCGGCGCAGTCGCGCATCACCCGCATCACCGGCTCGCGCGACGATCTCTTCCCGGAGATGTACCAGGAGGCGGAGGGCGCCGAGCGCAAGGCGATCGTCGAGTTGCTCGCCTTCATCGATCCGGCCGTGACGCCGATGCCGGCGCGGCCGGCGCCGGATCTCTCCGGCGGCATCCGCGCGCTGGTGGCGCTGTTGCAGAAGCGCGGCATCGAGCAGGTGATCGCCGTGCCGCTGAAGAACGATTTCGGCATCACGGTGGTGCGGATGATCGTGCCCGGCCTGCAGACCGAGCTCAGCGGGCCGCGCTCCAAGCTCGGCGTGCGGGCGCTGGCCACCTTGATCGGCAGGCTGCATTGAAGATCATCTTTGTGGGCCCCAGCCTGCATCGGGATCTTGCATTCCTTCGCAGGCGCCAGGACGACATCATCTGGGCGGGACCCGCCCGCTGTGGCGATATCGCGCGCGCCGCGCGGAGCGGGGTAACAGCGATCGCCCTGGTGGACGGGCTGTTCGACCAGAGTGCGGCGCCCTGGCACAAGGAAGTGCTCTACGCGCTCTCGCTCGGGCTGCCGGTGGCGGGCGGCGCCAGCATGGGCGCGCTGCGCGCCGCCGAATGCGCGGCCTTCGGCATGACCGGCATTGGAACGATCTACCGGCGCTACGCGGCCGGCGAGATCGTCGACGACGCCGAGGTGGCGCAACTGCATGCCCCGGAAGAGCTCAACTATCTCCCGCTCACCGAACCCATGGTCAATGTCGAGCCGACCTTGTCGCTGCTCGACCGCCAGCGCGCGGTGAGTCCGGCGGCGGTGCAGAGCCTCGCCGCGGCGGCCCGGCAGATCCACTATTCGGAACGGACCTATGCCGAGATGGTCCGCCGCAGCGCCGACCTCGATCCCGAGGAGGCGCAGACCGCCGGCGAATGGCTGCAGAGCAACGCGATCGACCAGAAGCGGATCGACGCGCTGGAGGTGCTGGACTGGCTGCAGGCCCAGCCCGATCGCGAGCCGAGCCCGGCTCATGCCTGGGATTTCCAGGAGACGACGCAGTGGATGCATTTGCTCCACGCGGTGAAGAGCGAGTGACGATGACCCTGAAGCTGCGCCATTTCACGCGACGTCCCGAAGCGACCGGCTCCGCGCGGCGCCTGCCATCGGCAAAGCCCGCGCCGACACCCTGTTCCGGTGACGGCGAACGCGCGCTGCTGTCGACGTCGCATGGACGCATCCGGCATGTCTTCCTGGTGGCGACGCGGCGCATGCCGGGCTTCGACGAAGGCATGCTGCAGCGGCTGCTCAATCTTTCCGGAGGCTTCGACCGCATCTCGCTCGCGGTGCATGACGGCGAGGCCGAGGGCTTCCGCGCGCTGGCGGAGAGTCTCGGCCTCGGCGCCAAGACCGAGATCATCGAGGCGCCGGCTGGCGCGGCGCTCTGGCCCTGGGCGCAGGATCGCGTGGCGGTGTTCCACAACGACGCCGGCGTGCAGGTGATGGAATGCGCCGATGGCGACGACTACACCGGGGCCGCCGCCGCGCAGGCCCTGGGCGGCGCCGGCCGCGCCGGCCTGGACCTGCCGCAGCCCGGCGGCAACGTCCTGGTCGACGGCAAGACCTGCTTCGTCGGCGCCGATTTCGGCGAGAATCGGATCGATACCCGGCGCGCCATCGAGGTCATCGCCTGCCAGCCGCTGCAGCGTCGCGGGCCCACGCGGTTCGAGATGACCCCCGGCGACCTGAGCTGGCGCGAGGATATCGACCGCAGCATCGCTTCCGACGGATCGCGCCAGCCGGTCTTTCATCTCGACATGTTCATGACCCTGGCCGGCACGACGCCGGAGGGCATGCCGCGCATCCTGCTCGGTGATCCGGTCTGGGCCAGCACGCTGATCGGCCTGCCGCTGCCGGAGGGGTTCCCGATCAAGGCCTTCGACCAGATCGACTACGGCCTGCGGCTGCGCGGCTACGAGGTACTGCGCAATCCGCTGCCCTTCATCTATTTCGACGATCCCGACGCGAGGCTGCGCGAATGGTTCTACGCCTCGGCCAACAATTGCTGGGTCGAGTGTATCGAGGATCATGTCGGCTGCCGCGTGTTCCTCCCGGAATACGGCTTTGGCGCCTGGGCGGCGCTGAAGGCCTGCGATGATGCCAATGCCGCGATCTGGGAGGGCCTCGGCTTCGAGGTGATCCGCGGCGGCGATTTCCTGCCGCTCGCCGACCAGCTGGGCTCCCTCAACTGCGTGACCCGGATCCTCGAACGCGCCTAGCGGACACGGACGCCCTCGAGGGTGACAAGAGGGCCAAGGCCTTGATGGCGAAGGCGATTGTCTCATTCCGGGCTCGACTCCTGCTCAGTTCCGTCCGGGTCCTGTCCGGGTTGGCGCGGGCGGTTGTGACTCTGTCTGCGTCCCGTCTGGGTTGGCGCCAGGAGTGGCGATTCCGTCCGGGTCCTGTCCGGGTTGGCGCGGGCGGCGTTCACTCTGTCTGTGTCCCGTCTGCGCTGGCGCCGGGAGTGACGATTCCGTCCGGGTCCTGTCCGGATTGGCGCGGGCGGCGTTCACTCTGTCTGTGTCCGGTCTGCGTTGGAATGGCCCAGACCTCATCCTTCGCGAGTTCGCACTGCGTCGGCGCGCAACCACGCCGGCGGGGTACCGCTCGCTTTCGATTGGCCGAAGGAAAACGCGGGCCCCGCAATGCCGGAAAATACCGTTGCGTCGCGGGGCAGAAGTGCAGCCGCTGTTCACAGCCACTGCGCGAAGAACTATAGTTCATTATTCGTTCCAAGACAAGCAGCAAGCCGGGCGATGGGGTGCATTCATGGAGGCCGTTCCTGTCTTCTGCGTCGCGTCGATAGAATTCACGTTACCCACCATTGGTGCTCTGCGGGATTCTCTGTCGGAGGAAGAGGATGATGAGTGCTCGCGTGCCAGCGCTGGACCCTTCGGCGGTCGAACACGAGATCCATGAGCGCGCCGCTGCGGCGAAAATTCGCCTGAGATTTGATAAATCCGTCCAGCGGCTGCTCGAGGGTGTGAAGGCGGACCTCGGTGCGGTCATACCCGACGGCCAGGCGATCCTCTTCACCGTCACGGCGCCGATAAGGCGCCGGGCGAAGACGGCGGCGGCCATCGCGGACTTGGTGCGCGGCGGTCTCCCCGGCGGCGAGATCCGCAGCACGATCGAAGAGAACCGCGTGCAGATCCGCCGCGTGGCGAAGGTTCCCGCGGGCAGGCCGAAAGTCCTCGGCTTCGTGCATAACCCGGAATCCGACGCGGACGCCCTGTTGGCGCTCGCCGAGGACATCTGCTCCGGCGGGGTTAGCCGTGCCCGGCGTCGGACACCCGGGCGTTAGAGTCTTGCTGCGCCTGCGTGGCCGCCCTCGTCACAGTCCGCGTCGGCCAAGGATACTCGCGATTTCTTGGGCGAGAGCCGGATCAGGTTGCGGTTCATCAGAGACCTTAAGGATCGAGGAGACGGCGTTGTCCATGAATTTTGCTATGATCATGTTTGCATAACGACCTGGCCCCAGCTCGGTAACGAGGCCCTGATATTGTACGTGCTCATAGAAACGCCACGTTCCAGCACTGACAATAATCGACGAAGCTTCGTCGTTGAAGTTGGAACCAGGCCATTTTCCTGGCACTCCCCGCAAATCCGGAATGCTATCGATGAAGCCCGCGATGTGGCCGTCGAAGTTCTCATCCCAAAAAATTGTGCATGATGGTTTGACGGGCATTTGCTTCCCCTGTCCTTCTCGATGCTTACTAGAACTCTACCACTATAAGACGAATATGAAATCTGTAAAATCCTGGTGAAGGCTGGGAATTGTTGGGAGTATTCAATGTACTCCGGAGCAATGCCGGAGGAGTGCGAGTGCAGTTTCATCGTCGTTGCCGGGCTTGGTCCGGCAATCTCGCGCCGAATGGAACCAGATGCCCGGGTCAAGCCCGGGCAAGACTATGGAGGTCCAGCGCTTCAATGCACCGCGGCGTACATGATCTTTTCCTCGGTCGCATCGTCGGGGGCGAATTCCTCGACGATGCGGCCCTGGCGGCAGACCAGGATGCGGTCGGAGAGATTCATGATCTCCGGCAGGTAGGATGAGATCACGATCACCGCCAGGCCCTCGTCGGCCAGGCGGTTGATCAATTGGTGGATCTCGGCGATGGCGCCGACATCGACGCCGCGGGTGGGCTCGTCGAAGATCACGATCCTGGGCTTCTGGATCAGACCCTTGCCGATCACCACCTTCTGCTGGTTGCCGCCGGAGAGCTCGACCACCCGCGCGTTGTCGTTGATCGCCTTGACGTTGAGCCGGCCGCTCCATTCCTTCGAGAGCGCGTGCATCTCGCGCAAACTGATGTATTTCCGCTGCTCGAGATTCGCGGCCAGCAGGCCGGAATAGAGGTTCTCGGCGATCGACATGGTCTCGAAGAAGCCCTCGGCCTTGCGGTCCTCGGTCACGTAGACGATGCCGTCCTTGACCGCCTCGCGCGGCACGTAGTAGCGCACGGGCCGGCCGTCGAGCTCGATGGTGCCGCCGGCGAAGAAGTCGCGTTTGTAGATGCCGGAGACCACCTTGAAAGTCTCGGTGCGGCCGGAGCCGATCAGGCCGAAGACGCCGGTGATCTGGCCCTCGTAGATCGAGAAGGAGTTGTTGCGGACCTGCGCGCCCATCGAGATGTCCTGCACCGAGAGCACGCGGTTGCCGGGCTTGCGGATCTCCTCGGCGGTCCGTTTTTTGTTGTAGATCTCGCCGGACAAGGTGCGGCCGACCATGGCGCGCACGATCTTCTCGCGGTCGAAGGCCTTGGCCGCGTCGGTCACCACCAGCTCGCCATCGCGCAGAATCGTGATGCGATCGGCATGGGCCAGCGCTTCTTCCAGCGCATGGCTGATGAAGACGATGGAGACGCCGCGCCGCTTCAAGCGGTGCATCAGGGAGAAGAAATGCCGCTTCTCTTCCGGTGTCAGCGAGGCGGTCGGCTCGTCGAAGATGATGACCTCGGCATTGTGGTGGACGGCGCGGGCGATCTCCACCATCTGCTTCTTGGCGGCGCCGAGCGTCGAGACGATGGCGGTCGGATCGACCGGGAAGTTCAGCGACTGCAGGAATTGCTGGGCCGAGATGTAGATGCCCCGCAGCCGGTTCAGCAGCTTCTCGCTGCCGAGATAGAGGTTCTGCGCGACGGTCATCGAGGGCACCAGGCTGGTTTCCTGGAACACCATGGCGATGCCGGCCTCCAGCGCCTCGAACGGGGTCTGGAAGGAGACCTCCCTGCCGTGCCAGGTCATGGTTCCGCTTGAAGCGGTGACCACGCCGGCCATCACCTTGGTGAGAGTCGACTTGCCGGCGCCGTTCTCGCCCAGGAGCGCGTGGATCTCGCCCTTCTTGAGGTCGAAGTCGACCTCCTTCACCGCCGGCACGCCGCGATAGAGCTTGCTGATCTTCTTCATCTCGACGAGGGGCGCGTCGGCCGCCGCGGTATCGGGGGTGGTTTCGCGCATCACAAAATCTCCAGGATGGCGTGGCCGCCCTTCGACGCGGCGAAGACCCGGCCCTTGACCTCGGCCACCGAGGTGATGCCGTGGCGCCGGCCGTTGGCGCGGCTGTGGAAGCTCGCGACCGGGCGGAGCTGCGCGTCGAGTTTCACCACCAATCCGTAGGAGCGCGAGGGCGACCAGGGCTTGTGGATGCCCATGGTCTTGACGCCGCCGCATTGCAGCGGCTCCAGGAAGTTGCCGCCGGAGGCGAGCGCCGGGGCGATCCAGTATTCCCGCGGCACCTCGCGCATCATCTGTTCGCGATAGGCGTCTTCCATCAGGGTGAACTCGATCAGCCGGTTGCGCGGCGCGAACAGGGCCAGCCAGACCCCCCCGTCGCTTGCCGGTGCCAGCTTCGCCGGATAGCCCGGCAGCTTTTCCAGGATCGGCTTCTGCGCGCCGCTGGGGGCGAGACGGACCACGCGGTGCTGCCAGGCCTCGGCGACGATCACGCTGTCGCGGTCGGCCAGCAGGCCGTTGGGGAAGGCGAGGCCCTGCACAATCATCTTGGCGCTGCCGCACCCCGTGGGCATCTTGGCGCTGCCGCCCCCATCGAGATCCAGGCGCCAGACCGAGCCGAAGGCGTTCTTGCTCATGAGATCGACCGCCCAGTCCGACGGCCGGTGCCGCGCCGAGCCCTGCGCGACATAGAGCGCGCCGGACTGGTCGAAGGCGAGCGCCGTGGGGCAGGCGAGGTTGGCGGTGGCGGGGAGGTCGCGCGGGTTCCCCTCGCGCGGCATCAGGCCGAGCTCGCCGTTGTCGAGACCGATCGCGATATCGCCCGCCGGCGAGACCGCAAGGGCGGTGACGGCGGCATCGAAGCCGTGCAGCTCCTCGACTTTGCCGTCTTCGAGCGCGAAGACCCGGTCATGCGACGAGAAGATCAACCGCTCCCCATCGCTGCAGAGATTGTCCGGCGCGTCGATTTCGAGCGCGATGGCTGCATCGTCCAGCGCGGTGTTGGGCTTCAGCGCGCCGTCCATCGGCGGGATGGTGACGGCCTTGCCGCGGAAGATGTCGAGGATGGGGTCGAAGATCATTTCTTCTCCCCCCAATAGGCGACGGGCGCGGTCCAGTTCGGATCGGCGCCGGGAATCTGGTAGCGGCCCACGCGATTGTTGAGGATGCCGCCGATATAGAGCCAGCCCTTATGCTCCCGCATCGAGGTGACCATCGGGTGCGAGACGCCGGTGAGGTCCCCGAGGGTCGCGACGATCTTGCCGGTCTCGTCGAATTTCACAACGCCGCCGGTGTTGATGTTGGGGAAGAGCCAGTCGTCCATCGGCAGGTTGCGGGTCATTCGCTTGCGCATGCCGGGATGGCGCAGGGCGAGGTCGAAGGTCGGCGTGCGCATGCCGAGCCACGCCATCCAATAGGTGCCGTCGGAGGCGCGGTTGATGTTGTCGGGATAGCCCGGCATGTCCTTGATCACGCATTCGAGCGTGCCGGCCTTCGGCCCGTCGAACCAGTAGCGGTGCACCGAGCAGGCCCAGCTCTCTGCCAGGAACAGCGACTTGCCGTCATGCGCCATGCAGACGCCGTTGGCGTAGCGCAGCTTCTCCAGCACCGTCGTGGTCTTCTGCGTGCGCGGGTCGTAGCAGAGCAGGCGGCCGGTGGGCCGCGCCTCGATCGAATCCAGCGCCCATTCATGGGCGTCGTAGCGGGTGGTGGAATCGGTGAAGAAGATCCGCCCGTCCGGCGCCACGTCGCAGTCGTTGGGATCGCGCAGCCGCGCGTCGTCCACGACCGAAGTCCAGCTGCGCCTGGTCTCGGCCGAGAGCCGGGTCACCTGGCGGTCGGGCGAGATCGAATAGAGGCCCATGGCGCCGACGCAGGAGAGCAGATTGCCGGCGGGGTCGAACGCCAAGCCCAAGGGGAAGCCGCCGGTATGGGCGAAGACCTCGGAGCGCTTATAGTCGGGGGCGAAGAAGCGGATGATCTCGCCGTGCCTGGTGCCGCAATAGAGATGGTCGTCGCGGTCGAGGATCACGTCCTCCGGGCCCTCGAGCTCGCCGAGGCCGATATACTCGGTCTTCGAGATCTCGTTGTTGAGGGCATAGGGGCTGTCCGAGCCGGGCAGGGCGGAGTGCGCGTCGTCCATGCGGAAATGGATCGGCGTGACGTAGACCTCGTCCAGCACCTTGTGCCGGTTCTTCAGCCAGCGGATGTCGAGCACCACCGCCGCCGCCAGCATCAGGCCCAGCACCATCTGGTTGGTCCCGGTGCCGAAGCCCAGACGAATGAGACCGTTCGACATCACCAGCACGATGATGGCCCCCATCACGCCCTTGACGATCGAGCCGCGCCCGCCGCCCAGGCTGTTGCCGCCGACCACCGCGGCGGTCAGGGCCATGATCTCCAGGCCGAAGCCGCTGCCGGGGCCGGCACCCTGCAGCCGCGCCGCGCTCAGGAAGCCGGCGAGGCCGCAGCAGAGCCCGGAGACGACATAGGTGATGAAGACCGTGCGCTTCACGCGTATCCCGGCATTGTAGGCCGAGCGCCGCGAGCCTCCGACCGCCAGCATGTGCCAGCCGATCCGCGAGCGCGTCATCACGATATGCGCGACGATGGCGATGACGACGGCGGTGGCGACGGCGATCGAGGGGCCGTTGGCCTTCATGCCGAAGATGGTGCCGTCGCCGATGAAGTCCCAGAGATCGGACATCGCCATCGACATCTGGATCTGGGTGCCGTAGTCGATCACCAGGATGTCGAAGATCGCGCGGCCGATGATCAGGGTCACCAGCGTGGTGAGGAAGGCCCTGAGCCGCATATAGCCGACCAGGTAGCCGTTGATGCAGCCGAAAGCCAAGCCGACGCCCATCGCCGCGGCGAAGGCGACCCAGACCGGCTGTTCCAGGATGTAGAAGCTGCCGACCGCGGCGAACATCGAGAGCGCGAAGATCGAGCCGACCGAGAGGTCGATGCCGCCGCCGAGGATGACGATGACGAGGCCAGTGACGACGATCGAGAATTCGCCGAGCTGGCGGGTGGAATCGGTGAGTGACGCGGGCTTAAAGAAGCCGGAGATGGCGGAGCCGAAGACCGCGACCGTGATGACCAGCGCGGTGAACGGAATCGCATTATCCGTCCAGCGCTTGGTGAGGATCTCGCCGATCAGATGATCGGGGATGTAGTTGTAGCGCAGGCGCAGCGCCCGCTCACGCAAGGTCATCGGAAGGCTCGGTGGTCCTGGGGATTCTCAGTTTGTGGCACCCCCACCCCAGCCCTCCCCCGACTTCGGGGCAGGGTTGGGTGGGGGTGCGTCACAATGACTCTCTAATGCGACACTCCGGTCAGAACTGGCCGGCCTGCAGGGACTTCACGTCCCAGCAGGTGCCGGGCTTCAGGTCCTCTTTAAACCAGGCCTTTTCCAGCGTGTAGATGTAGGTCGCCGAGGTGCCCGCCGGCTGCTTGCTCTGGATCAGGTACTTGATGATCGCGTTCATGTCGCGCGACTGGCCGGCGAGGTCGGTCATGACGATCGCCGTGAAGGTGCCGTCCTCGATCGACTTGCAGGCGAGGCTTTCGCCGCCGCCGGTGGTGATCAGGTGCACCTTGCCGTCGAGCTTGGCGTCCTTGATCGCGGCCGAGGCCCCGGTCGCGTCGCCATCCCAGAAGTCGATGATGGCGCAGATGTCCGGGTTCTGCTGCAGCATGGTGGCGGTCACCGTGCGCGAGGTGGTCGGGTCCCAGTTCGAGAACGGCTCGGCCACGATCTTGAAGTCGGGATGCTTGGCCAGCACCTTCTTGATGCCGTTGGCCTGGAAGATCGACGAGGCATTGGCGGCATCGCCCTGCACCAGGCCGATCTTCTTCGACGAGTTGTCGCCGCAGGCCTTGACCGCCGCTTCGGCCTCGAGCTGGCCGAGGCGATCCCAGTCGCTGCCGATGAAGGCGTCGGCCGGGAAGTTCATCGGGTTGTCGATCAGGATGACGTAGATGCCTTCGCTCTGCGCCTTCTTCAGGAGGCGCGAGAAGGTGTTGAGGTCGGGCGAGTGGATCACCAGCACGTCGGGTTTCGGATCCGAGGAGATCACCTCGGTGATCGCCTGAGTCGCCGCCTCGGTGCTCCAGTTCGGGTCGCGGGTCTCGAACACGCCGCCCCAGCCCTCGACCTCCTTCTTGAGATACGCGGCCCAGCCCTGCGCGAGGTCGAAGCCCATCGCCATCGGGATCAGCACGACGCGCTTGCCCTTCATCGCTGCCTCATAGGCGGCCGGGCCCGGGTCGGTCGCTTCCTGCGCTTGGGCGACGCCGACGGCGCCCAGCACCGTCATGGCCGCGGCGGCCAGCATGGCTTTCATCTTCATGGTCAGGTCCTTCCTCTCTGTCGTGGTGGTTTCGCGTTCTTGATGCACTCAGATATCGCCCTGCTGCGCGGTCTGCTCGTCGCGCGGGTTCAGCAGCCCGTCGACCACGATGGCGACCAGCAGCACCAGGGACTTGATCAGGTTCTGGTAGATGTTGGAGATGTCGAGGATGGTCATGGCGTTCTGCATGATGCCGATCAGCAGCGCGCCGACCACGACGTTGCGCATGGCGCCGCGGCCGCCGGACAGCCCGATGCCGCCGATCACCACCACCAGGATCACGTCGTAGAGCAGGTTGGAGTTGACCACCCGCACATTGATGCTCTGCAGGCTCGAGGCGGTGAGCACGCCGGCGGCAAAGGCGGTGAAGGCGGAGATCACGTAGCGCAGCACCGTCATCGGCCGCACCGGCACGCCCATGTTGCGCGCCGCCATCGGGTTGTCGCCCTCGAGATAGACGTAGCGGCCCCATTTCGAGAAGCGCAGGAACAGGAAGGCGACGAAGACCGCGGCGGCGAAGGAGAAGACCTCGACCGGAATCTCGGCGAGATGGATCTGCTGCAGGCCGAGGATCCAGTTCTCGGCCGGAACCGCGGTCGCGTCCTGCATGATCAGCTGCGAGCGGGCGAAGCCGTAGACGAAGTAGCCGCTGGCCAGGGTCACGAAGATCGCCGGCACGTCGGCATAGGCGACCAGGAAGCCGTTGATGAGCCCGATCGCCAGCACGCCGCCCAGCGCCCAGGCGAGCGCAATGCCGGGCGCGACGCCGCTCTGCAGCATCTGCAGATACCAGGCGACCGACATCGCCATCACCGCGACCGCGGAGAGGTCGATGCCGCGGCCGATGATCACGATGCCCATGCCGACCGCAAGGATGCCGAGCACCGAGACGCTGCGCACCATGGCGATCAGGTTGCCGGGCTGCAGGAAGCCGTTCAGCGTGAGGCCGGCGACGACGAACAGCGCCGCCGCCAGCAGGAAGACGATGACTTCCTGGCTGAGATTCCCGAAAACCTTGGACATATTCATTATTCGCCGCCCCGTGTCGGCGGGTAGTGAACAACGAAACCGCCCAGTGAACAAGGCCTTGCCACCTCTGCATAAAAAGGAGAGGGGGCGGGATCGGCGAAGGGCGGGGGCGAACCATTCATGAGACCACTTACAACCGCCTGCAAAGGGGGTAAGATTTCCTCAAACCGCCGCGCTTCGCCTCAGTCAGCCGCGCGGCTGCCAATAATAGGGAGTGCCTGCCATGTCCGTGCTGATCAAAGGTGGAACCGTCGTCACCGCCGAACAGATGTTCCGGGCCGACGTCCTCTGCGAGAACGGCAAGATCAAGGCCGTGGGCGAGAATCTCGCCGCGCCGAGTGGAGCCCAGGTGGTCGATGCCGGCGGCCAATACGTGATGCCGGGCGGAATCGATCCCCATACCCATATGCAGCTGCCCTTCATGGGCACCGTCGCCAGCGAGGATTTCTTCACCGGAACCGCGGCGGGCCTTGCCGGCGGCACGACCATGATCATCGATTTCGTGATCCCCTCGCCGAACACCTCGCTGATGTCGGCCTATAAGGAATGGCGGAGCTGGGCCGAGAAGTCCTGCGCCGACTATTCCTTCCATGTCGCCGTCACCTGGTGGAGCGACCAGGTCTATGAGGACATGGGCACGCTCGCCAAGGAACACGGCGTCAACTCGTTCAAGCATTTCATGGCTTATAAGAACGCCATCATGGTGCCGGACGAAAATCTGGTGAAGAGCTTCTCGCGCTGCCTTGAGCTGGGCGCCATCCCGACGGTGCATGCCGAGAACGGCGAGCTGGTGTTCCATCTGCAGAACGAGCTGGTGAAGAAGGGCATCACCGGGCCCGAGGGCCATCCGATGTCGCGCCCGCCCGAAGTCGAGGGCGAGGCCGCCAACCGCGCGATCCGCGTCGCCCAGGTGATCGGCAACCCGCTCTACATCGTGCACAATTCCTGCAAGGAGGCGGTCGAGGCGATCACCCGCGCCCGCAACGAGGGCCAGCGGGTCTATGGCGAGGTGCTGGCCGGGCATCTGCTGATCGACGATTCCGTCTATCGCAACCCGGACTGGAACTTCGCCGCGGCGCATGTGATGAGCCCGCCGTTCCGGCCGAAGGAGAACCAGGAGATCCTGTGGCGCGCGCTGCAGTCCGGCAACCTGCAGACCACGGCCACCGACCACTGCTGCTTCTGCGCCGATCAAAAGGCGATGGGCCGCGACAACTTCACCAAGATCCCGAACGGCACCGGCGGCGTCGAGGACCGGATGTCGGTGCTCTGGCATCACGGCGTCGGCACCGGCCGCCTGACGCCGATGGAGTTCGTGCGCGTGACCTCGGCCAACGCGGCGCAGATCTTCAACATCTACCCGCGCAAGGGCTCGGTCAGCGTCGGCGCCGATGCCGATCTCGTGGTCTGGGACCCGAAAGCCAGCCGCACCATCTCGGCCAAGACCCATCACCAGAAGGTCGACTTCAACATCTTCGAAGGCATGACGGTCACCGGCATCAACACCGTCACCATCGCCGCCGGCAAGGTGGTCTGGGAGAAGGGCGAGCTCAAGGTGGAGAAGGGCGCCGGCAAGTATGTGGACCGGCCGTGCTATCCGGCGGTGTTCGACGCGGTGAAGAAGCGCAACGACGCCCGCCAACCGCGCGCGGTGCCGCGAAAGGCCGCGCAGTAGAGGCGGCGCCGGCTCGGGGGAGCGGCCGTCTTGTTCGGGGGAGAACGTCGGCGCGTCGCCTTTGCTTCGGGCGCAGCCCCGGAACGTGTTCCGGAGAATGCGCTGATCGAATGCATGGACGGCGCCTTCGCGAAGCTGCCGGCGCTGGTGCAGCAGGCCCATCACGGCACCATTAGGATGTCCGGCAGCGCGAAGGTGGAGCGGGGCAAGGGCCTGGGCGGCTTGATCGCCGCCATCCTGGGTCTGCCGAAATCCAATCCCAAGGCCGACCTTGTCGTCACCGCCTGGCACTTCCCCGACCAGATCGTCTGGTCCCGGAGCTTCGACGGCCGAGCCTTCGAAAGCACGTTCAAGCGCGACGAGGATTTCCTGGTCGAGCAGATGGGGCCGTTCTCGCTCTATCTCCAACCGATGTGCGAGGGTGGAAGGCTGGTTTATCGCCTGATCTCGACGCAGATCGGCCCGATCGCGCTGCCGCGCTTCCTGGCGCCGTCGATGACGGCGTGGGAGAGCGAGCGGGACGGCAAGTATGCGTTCGAAGTGTCAGTCGGTCTGCCGCTCCTGGGACGACTGGTGCGTTACTCAGGACAACTGGAAATCGAGCGGCTATCGGAGTAAGATTGCCGCGGTTCGTTCTCGAATTGCGGTGTAAAATGCGATTGGGTAAGGCTTCAATCATCAAGCCGGCAAAGCACGCTTCCCTGTTCACCTTGCTCATGCTGGTGGTCGGGTTGCTCATGGACGGCGAATACAAAAGGTTGTTGATGGCCGGTGGGGCCGGCCTGATTCTGCTGGCGGGTGGCCTCGTCGCCGAGTGGATCCGCCCGACCCTAAGCCGCGATGCGGCTCGTTAGTAGCCTGTCGATAACGTAACCGTCAGTAGCATGATTGCGAACACCAAAGGCAAGCGCTTCCGCGCGACGCTGTTCCTGCGGGAGAAGGTGGAGATCGACCTAAAAGCTCCACTGGTCGCGCAGATTGAGGAGTTGGTCCCCGAGTTCAAGGGCAAGATCCTCAACCTCGGCCTCTATGAAAACATCCGGACCTACGGCATCCAGGTGCTGGATGTCACGGTGACGGTCTCCTTCAGCACCGGGCCTAAGCCGCTGGAGGAGTTCGGAGCCGCCGCCGCTTCGGTCGCGGCTTGGCCCGGTGCCGCTAGCGAGATCGTCGATCACAAAGCCGTGGCGGTGATCTCCCATTCCGCCGATTTCGAAGGCGTCACCGCGGTCCGCAAGGTCGCGAAATACGTCAGCATCATCAGCGTCGTGGTGGCGCGGCTTCTGCCGGCCATCGGCCTGCACTTCGCTCCATCCGGCGCGATGCTCTCGATGCGTATGATCGAGGAGTTGGCCGACGAAGATCTTCCTCTTGCACTTTGGTTCAGGCTCTCCTGGTTTCATGGGGACTCCGATCCGGGTGGGCAGCCACTCACCGGCGTGACTGTGCGCGGCCTCGAACCCTTCATCGGCTGGGAGCTCGAAGTCTTGCCTTGCGCGCATGACGCGCTGGTCCTGGAAGAAGCCATTTCGAAACTCTGCCTTTCTGTGTTCAGCGCCGGCATCGGTTCGTTGAGATATGCCGAGGACACCGTGCGGCTGACGGACGAAATCGAAATGCCGATCCGGCATGGCATGAGCCAAAACGTCCCGAACCTGCCTGTGCTGCAGTTGGGTGGGCTTGCCGAAGCCGACCGGATTACCGAGGACATCGGCGCACAACCTTGGCGCCGCTTTGGCCCTGACGCTACGCTCTCAGGAATCGCGAAATGGCTGACCGATAACATTGAGGCGATCGACGACGTCTTCTCGATCCCCGAGGTGACACATATTCGACTGGGAGAGTCTCTGTCCCGGGAACATCCGCATGTCGAGCACGAAGGCACGACGCCGGTAATGGGGATCGCGTTCCAATCGTGTCGGAACCATGGAACGCCGGGCACCCAATATCACGGTGGTGGTCCAAAGGAACGCGAGAAGCTGGTCCGCTTTGAACGCGCCTTGGGTGAAAACGCTACTAGCCTGAAGCGGCATTGTGTTCTTCGGGAAGATGTCTTCTTCATCGAGTTGCTGGATCTCACCATCTGGCAAGGCGGCGTAGCACTGGGCATGGTCCGCTATCCCGGCATGAATGGCTTCGGCGAGGCGCCGGACCGCGAATTGGCCGGCCAGTACTTCACCTGGATCAGGCGCGGGAACCGATACATCCCGCAAAGCCTGGAAATCCGGCTCTGGGGCATCTACATCCCGGACTTCATCCGCGAAGGTCAAGACGAGCTGCAAGCGATTGCCCGTGATCCCAAGACCCTGCTGGAGAGCCATGAAATCTTGCCGGGCCGCGAGACCGGCTACGTCGCGCTCTATCAGATGCAGCGATCGCCCACGCGCATCGAATGGGGCACGGAACATGTCTCGGCTTTCTATGACGGCGAGAATCTTGAGCTTCCGTTCCAACTTTCTTAGCCCGCGGCAATCGACATGGCATGGATGATCAAGAACGTATTCTGCCAGGACGAGAGATACTCCCCGGCCTTCTATTTTCCCGATCAGGACGCACACCGAGCGATTTCGGCGTCAATTCGCAACGGCGCGCGGGTCGATCCCGTGCCTGTGATGGTTGCACGACGGCGCGATGACGATGACTACGTTCGAGGCGCGATTCCCGATTTTCTCACGATCGCTTCGAAACACGTCGCTTCCGAGGGGTTTAGGCAAGTCGTCGAGGAACTGGAGCCCGGTCTTCATCAATTCATTCCGGTCACGCTCTACGATCGTGGTGAGATACCGGTCGGCAAGCCATACTTCATCGTGAATGCCCTGACGATCATGGATGTACTTCTGAAGAGCGCGAGAATCGCAGAACTCCGGGCCGCAGGGATGGCTCCCAGCCGTGAGGAGCTCATTGCAAGGGGAGATTCCAGCTATGAGATGGCGGAGCGGTCCGCGGTCGAAGGACGCCATCTCTGGCGCCCGACTTTCCCGACCGACCTGTTTTTCTCAGACCAGCTTATGCTTCAGATTCGGCGGGCGCGCCTGCGGAAGCTGACGGCGTTTCATGTGTACGAGGTCTGAGCCGCCGCCTTATCGCAGCCCCAAGCCCCTGAGCACGATCTCCGTCGTCTGCTTCGCCGCCGCGTCGTAGTCGGCGGGCTTCAGCGACTTGCGGCCCAGCACCGCGGCGATCTGCACCGCGAAGTCGGCATAGGTCTGGGTTGCGGCCCAGAGCATGAAGAAGAGATGCCGCGCATCGACCGGCTGCATCTTGCCGGCCTTGACCCAGCCGTCGATCACTTTGGCCTTGCGCGCGACCCAGTCCTTCAATTCGGTTTCGAGGAATTCACCGAGCTGCGGCGCGCCGTGGATCAGTTCGTTGGCGAAGACGCGCGAGGCCAAAGGCCGGCGCCGGGCGAGGTCGATCTTCGCGGCGATGTAATGGGCGAAGGCTTCCGCCGGATCGGATTCCGGCATGATCTCGTCGGCGGTGCCGAGCCAGAGGTCGAGGATCCGCTCCATCACCCGGCGATAGAGCTCCTCCTTGGTCTTGCAGTAATAGTGCAGGTTCGGCTTCGGGATGCCGGCGCGGCGCGCGATCTCCGACATGGCGGCACCGCTGAAGCCGCGCTCGGCGAAGACCGCCTCGGCGGCGGCCAGGATCTTCGCCTCGATCCTCGCGCGGGCCTGTTCGCGCGGGCCTGCTCCCGCGGTTTCGCCGTCGCCGGCGGGCTTAGGGGCCGAGTCCATCCATCCTCCCATGCTGGCCGGCGCTTGGCAGGCCGCGCGGCCTTGGCTGTTGGCCGCCATTCTAGCGCATTCCGCGCACCCCCGCGAATAAAACTTGATCGATCGGTCAAACTTTGGCAGGCTTCCCTGCAATAGGGAGTTGCGTGCCCGTAACGGTTCACCTGCCAAACACCGAACCGACCGGTCGCGCCTAAGAGCTTGAAGGGAGACTGCCAATGGCGCCTGCACCATTGGGTGGCTCGGCCGTGCCTTTGTCGCGCGCCGAGATCGAGGACAATTTCGCCGACATCAAGCCGATGCTGGACAAGAAGCGCGCGATCGTGGATTCCGCGCGCTGTTTCTTCTGCCACGACGCGCCCTGTGTCGAGGCCTGCCCCACCGGCATCGACATCCCGAACTTCATCCGCATGATCTCGACCGGCAATACCAAGGGTGCGGCCGAGAAGATCCTGGCCGAGAACATCTTCGGTGGCATGTGCGCGCGGGTCTGCCCGACGGAAATCTTGTGCGAGCGCGCCTGCGTGCGCAACACCTCGGAGGACCGGCCGGTCGATATCGGCGCGCTGCAGCGCTATGCGGTCGATCAACTGATCGAGGCGGGGCACCAGCCGTTCACCCGCGCGGAATCCACCGGCAAGAAGATCGCCGTGGTCGGCGGCGGGCCGGCCGGCATGTCCTGCGCGCATCGGCTTGCCGTGTTGGGCCATGCCGTGACGGTCTATGAAGCGCGGCCGCATCTCGGCGGGCTCAATGAATACGGCATCGCCGCCTATAAGACGGTCGACAACTTCGCCCAGCGCGAGATCGATTTCATCCTCTCGATCGGCGGCATCGACGTGAAGGCGGGGCGGCGCCTGGGCCAGGACGTGCAACTCGCCGATCTCGCCCGCGACTATGACGCGGTCTTCCTCGGCATCGGCCTCGGCGGTGTCAACGCGCTGGACCTGCCGGGCGAGGGCGATTTGAAAGGCGTGCTCGACGCGGTCGGCTATATCGCCGAGCTGCGCCAGGCCAAGGACAAAGCGGTGCTGCCCGTGGGCCGCAAGGTGGTGGTGATCGGCGGCGGCAACACCGCGATCGACATCGCGATCCAGACCAAGAAGCTCGGCGCCGAGGACGTCACCATCGCCTATCGCCGGGGCGCGGAGAATATGAGCGCGACCGAGCACGAGCAGGAATTCGCCCAGGTCTCCGGCGTCAAGATCAAGCATTGGGTCCGGCCGGTCCTGCTGATCGGCAAGGATGGCGCCATCGCCGGCGTCGAGTTCGAATACACGCGGATGGGCTCGGACGGGAAGCTGTCCGGCACCGGCGAGAAGTTCCGCCTGGACTGCGACCAGCTGTTCAAGGCGATCGGCCAGACCCTCACGCCGCCGCTGGGTCTCACGACGGCCAAGGGCAAGATCGTGGTCGATCAGGATTTCAAGACCAGCATGCCGAAAGTCTGGGCCGGCGGCGATTGCGTCGCCAGCGGCACGGACCTGACGGTGCAAAGCGTGCAGGACGGCAAGCTCGCGGCGCATGCCATTGATCGGGCGCTGCGGGGGAATGGAGCGGCGCGTGGTTAGAATCTTCGACCCCTCACCCCAGCCCTCTCCCGCAGGGGGAGAGGGGAACCTTCTCCGCGCTCCGCGCGCAATGGATCGAGACCGTCTCGGTCAGCAGCGAAAAGAAACCCCCTCTCCCCTTGCGGGAGAGGGCGGGGTGAGGGGGCGACGGGTCTCTCAAAGGAGGACTCCACATGGCTGATCTCAGCACCAACTTCGTCGGCATCAAGTCGCCGAACCCGTTCTGGCTGGCCTCGGCGCCGCCGACGGACAAGGAATACAACGTGGTCCGCGCCTTCAAGGCGGGCTGGGGCGGTGTCGTCTGGAAGACGCTGGGCGAAGATCCGCCGGTGGTGAACGTGTCTTCGCGCTACGGCGCCTTGCACATCAACGACGACCGGATCGTCGGCTTCAACAACATCGAGCTGATCACCGACCGGCCGCTCGACGTGAACCTGCGCGAGATCAAGCAGGTGAAGAAGGACTGGCCGGACCGCGCCCTCATCGTCTCGCTGATGGTGCCCTGCGAGGAGATGAGCTGGAAGAACATCCTCGCCCGCGTCGAGGAAACCGAGGCGGATGGGATCGAGCTCAATTTCGGCTGCCCGCACGGGATGTCGGAGCGCGGCATGGGCTCGGCGGTCGGCCAGGTGCCGGAATACGTCGAGATGGTCGCCCGCTGGTGCAAGCAGCACACGCGGATGCCGGTCATCGTCAAGCTGACCCCCAACGTTACCGACGTGCGCAAGCCTGCGCGGGCGGCGAAGAAGGGCGGGGCGGATGCGGTCTCGCTGATCAACACCATCAACTCGATCTGCGGCATCGATCTCGACCATTTCGCGCCGATGCCGATGGTGGACGGGAAGGGGACGCATGGCGGCTATTGCGGCCCGGCGGTGAAACCGATCGCCATGCATATGACGGCCGATATCGCCCGCGATCCGGATACCTTCGGCATCCCGATCTCGGCGATCGGCGGCATCGGCAACTGGCGCGACGCGGCGGAGTTCATCGCGCTCTCCGCCGGCACGGTGCAGGTCTGCACCGCCGCCATGCATCACGGCTTCCGCATCGTCGATGACATGATCACCGGCCTCTCCAACTGGATGGATTCCAAAGGCTACCGGACGATCGACGACTTCCGCGGCAAGGCCGTGCCGAACGTGACCGACTGGCAGTATCTCAACATCAACTACAAGTCGGTCGCGGTCATCAACCAGGACAGCTGCATCAAATGCGGCCTCTGCCACATCGCCTGCGAGGACACCTCGCACCAGTCGATCGCGGCCCTCCGGGTGGATGGCCAGCGCCGCTACGAGGTCATCACCGAGGAATGCGTGGGCTGCAATCTCTGCCAGCATGTCTGCCCGGTGCCGGACACGATCAGCATGGTCTCGGTCGATACCGGGAAGCCTTACCTCAATTGGACTCAGGACCCGCGCAATCCGCATGCTAAGAAAGCGGCGGAATAAGAAGAATCAAAGCAGGAGCGACAGGTGGCGACCAATCTCAAGGTGAACGGCGACCGGCTGTGGGACAGCCTGATGGAGATGGCCAAGATCGGCGCGACGGCCAAGGGCGGGGTCTGTCGCCTGGCGCTGACCGACCTCGACCGCCAGGCGCGCGACCTCTTCATCCAATGGTGTCGGGACGCCGGCTGCACGATCAAGATCGACAAGATGGGCAACATCTTCGCAAGACGGGCCGGCAAGGACGACAGCCTCGCCCCGGTCATCACCGGCAGCCATATCGACTCCCAGCCCACCGGCGGCAAGTTCGACGGCATCTACGGCGTGCTCTCGGGCCTGGAAGTCATTCGCTCCCTGAACGATCTCAAATATGAGACCAACCGCCCGGTCGAGGTCGCGGTCTGGACCAACGAGGAAGGCTCGCGCTTCGCACCGGCCATGGTCGCCTCCGGCGTCTTCGCCGGCGTGTTCGACCTGGAATACGGGCTCAGCCGTGCCGATCCCAGCGGCAAGACCATGGGCGAGGAGCTGCAGCGGATCGGCTATGCCGGCCCGGAGGAGGTCGGCAAGCGTCCGGTCCATGCCTTCTTCGAGGCGCATATCGAGCAGGGCCCGATCTTGGAGAACGAGAAGAAGACCATCGGTATCGTGCAAGGCGCGCAGGGTCAGCGCTGGTTCGAAGTCGTCATGACCGGCCAGGAGGCCCATGCCGGCCCAACGCCGATGAAGGTGCGCAAGGACGCGCTCGTTGGCGCCGCGCATGTGATCACCGCCGTCAACAAGATCGGCCACGCGAACCAGCCCTTCGCCTGCGCCACCGTGGGCATGATCACCAACAGCCCGAACTCGCGGAACACCATCCCGGGCAGCGTCTTCTTCACGGTTGATCTGCGTCATCCGGAAGACTCGGTGCTCTCCAAGATGGCGGCCGAGGTGAAGGCTGCCGCGGAGGAGGCCTGCCAGCAGCATGGCCTCACCATGGACTTCAAGGAGATCTGGTATTCGCCGCCGGTGAAGTTCGATGCGAACTGCGTGGCCGCGGTGAAGAAGGGGGCCGAGGAGCTCGGCTTCGATGCCATGCCGATCATCAGCGGGGCGGGGCACGATGCCTGTTATTTGAGCAGGGTGGCGCCGACCGCCATGGTCTTCATCCCCTGCGAGGACGGGATCAGCCATAACGAGATCGAGAACGCCACCAAGGGCGACTGTGCCGCTGGTTGCGACGTGCTGCTTCGTGCCATAGTGGAACGCGCGAATGCCGTCTGACGGCGACGCACGGCTGGCTGCAAGTGCCGGCGATCCAGTGGGGAATTCCGTGGCCGGCGACGTCGTCATCGACATCCGCAATCTCAGCCTGACGTTTCAGACCGCGGACGCGCCGGTCCAGGCGCTGAGCGACATCGACCTGCAGGTCCGTTCCGGCGAGTTCGTGTCGCTGATCGGCCCCTCCGGCTGCGGCAAGACAACCCTGATGCGGATCGTCGCCGATCTCGAGCAGCCGACCGGCGGCGTCGCCCTGGTCAACGGCATGACCCCGCAGGAAGCCCGGCGGAAGCGCGCCTATGGCTATGTGTTCCAGGCGCCGGCGCTCTATCCCTGGCGCAGCGTACTGGGCAACGTGACCCTGCCGCATGAGATCTTCGGCCTGTCGAAGGAAGAACGCGAGGAGAAGGCCAGGCGCTATCTCGACCTGGTGGGGCTCGCGGGCTTTGAGAAGAAGTTCCCCTGGCAGCTTTCCGGCGGCATGCAGCAGCGGGTCTCGATCGCGCGGGCCTTGAGCTTCGATCCCGCCATCCTGCTGATGGACGAGCCGTTCGGCGCGCTGGACGAGATCACCCGGGACCGGATGAACGAGGAATTGCTCTCGATCTGGCGCAAGACCCAGAAGACCGTGATTTTCGTGACCCATTCGATCGACGAGGCGGTCCTGCTCTCGACCCGCATCGTTGTGATGAGCGCAAGGCCCGGCCGCATCATCGACGTAATCGACAGCACCCTGCCGCCCGAGCGCAGCATCGAGACCCGCGAATCCCCGGAAGCCATTGCGCTGGCGCACCGCGTTCGCGAAGGCCTGAAGGCCGGGCATTCGTATGATTAGGCGGGAGAGAGTCTTTGCGGGGCCACCCCTCACCCTGTCCCTCTCCCACAAGGGGAGAGGGGACGCTGTGGCAATCGCTCGGTTCAAAGCCCCTCTCCCCTCGTGGGAGAGGGGTTGGGGTGAGGGGGCCGCGTGAAGGCTCTGTGTCATGACTGACGTCGCGATGCCCGGCGGCCTCGGTGGGCTGGTTTCCCCGCGCGGGCGCGTCATGCCGGTTGTGACCATCGTCGCCGCGCTGATCGTGGTCTGGTACCTGCTGGCCGTGCTGCTCAACTGGCCGCAGGTCACGGCCATGATGGCCAACAACAACCAGACCGGCACGACCAGCGAGATCGTCGGCGCAACCTGGTCGATGGAACGGCCGGTCCTGCCTTCGCCGCACCAGGTGATCGCCGAGTTTTGGAAGACCACCTTCGAGACCGCGCCGACCTCCAAGCGATCGCTGGTCTATCACGCCTGGATCACTGCTTCGGCGACCATGCTCGGCTTCGCTTTCGGCGCAATCCTCGGCATGCTCCTCGCGGCCGGGATCGTGCATGTGAAGACGCTCGACCGCAGCCTGATGCCCTGGATCATCGCCTCGCAGACCGTGCCGATCCTGGCGATCGCGCCGATGATCATCGTGATCCTGGGCTCGATCGGTATGGTCGGCCTGGTGCCGAAGGCGATCATCGCCATGTATCTCTGCTTCTTCCCGGTCACCATCGGCATGGTGAAGGGGTTGCGCTCGCCGGACCCGCTGCAGCTGGATCTCATGCGAACCTACAGCGCCAGCCCGTGGCAGGTGTTCTGGAAGCTGCGGCTGCCGGCCTCGATCCCCTTCCTGTTCGCCAGCATGAAGGTGGCGATTGCGATCAGCCTCGTCGGCACCATCGTCGGCGAGCTGCCGACCGGTGCCTCGGGCGGCCTCGGCGCGCGGCTGCTCTCGGGCTCCTATTATGGCCAGACCGTGCAGATCTGGTCGGCTTTGCTGATGGCGGCGATTCTCGGCAGCATCATGGTCTATGCCATGGGCGGCATCGAGCGTCTGACCCTGAAGCGGATGGGGGCCCAGCGATGAATCCCGGCATGAAGAGCCGCTTCGCCACCTATCTGCCGCTCCGCTTCATCGCGTCGCTCTGCATCATCTTCAGCTTCTGGATGCCGCTCGGCACCTATGACGACGACGTGATCTTCTGGAGCTCCTTTCCGCAATCCCTGACCACCATGCTGATCGGGCTGGGTGGCCTGGCGGTGGCGCCCTGGGTCAGCTTGCGCCTAGTCGCGCTGGTCGTCGGGGCCGCGGCGCTGATCATGCTGCCGACCGCCGAGTTCCAGATGGGGCTCTCCGCCAGCGGCTTCTGGCTGGCGCTGATCGGCCTTCTGCTTTTCGCGTGGACGGTCATGGCCGAGCTCGCCGCGATGAAGCGCAACCGCTGGCGCGACATCGCGATCCCGCTGATCTTCGGCCTCCTGCTGGTCTACGTGTGGCAGGCGGTGGTGATCGGCTTCGCCGTGCCGAAGGTGCTGCTGCCGGCGCCGACCGCGATCGCCACGGCCATTGCCGAGGGCACCGCGATGCTGTGGGACGATTTCGCGCAGACCTTCCTGAAATCCGTGCTCGCTGGCTTCGTCATCGGCAACGCGGTCGGGTTCCTCACGGCACTGCTCGCGGACCGCTATCCCTTCCTGCAGCGCGGGCTGCTGCCGCTCGGCAACTTCGCCAGCGCGGTGCCGATCATCGGCATCGCGCCGATCATGGTCATGTGGTTCGGCTTTGGCTGGGAGTCGAAGTCGGCGGTGGTCGTGCTGATGATCTTCTTCCCGATGCTGGTGAACGCGCTGGCCGGGCTCCAATCCGCCGACCGGATGTCACTCGACCTGATGCGCTCCTACGGTGCCAGCTACGGCGAGACCTTGCTGAAGCTGCGCCTGCCGATGGCGCTGCCTTTCATCTTCAATGCCCTGAAGATCAACTCGACGCTGGCGTTAATCGGCGCCATCGTGGCCGAGTTCTTCGGCTCGCCGACCGCGGGCATGGGGTTTCGCATCAACATCGAGAACGCCCGGATGGGTCTCGATGTCGTCTGGGCCACCATTGCCGTCGCCGCGGTAGCCGGATCGGCGTTCTACGGCATCCTCGCGCTCCTGGAGCGCGCGTTCACCTTCTGGCATCCTTCCTATCGGGCACAAAACTGAGAAACAGGAGAGGCATAATGAAATTCAGCATGACATTCGGTGCAGCAGCCACCGCGATCGCGCTCTGCATGGCCGCCACCGCGGCGAACGCCGAGGACCTGACCCTGCAGTTAAAGTGGGTCACCCAGGCGCAGTTCGCCGGCTACTACGTCGCCCAGGAAAAGGGCTTCTACAAGGACGAGGGCCTCAACGTCACGATCAAGGCCGGCGGCCCGGACGTAAATCCCAGCCAGGTGATCGCCGGCGGCGGCGCCGACGTGGTGGTGGACTGGATGCCCTCGGCCCTGGCGACGCGCGAAAAGGGCGTGCCGCTGGTCAACATCGCCCAGGTGTTCCAGAAGTCGGGCCTGATGCTGACCTGCCGCAAAGACAGCGGCATCAAGTCGCCCGCCGATTTCAAGGATAAGACCTTGGGCGTCTGGTTCGGCGGCAACGAGTATCCGTTCCTGAACTGGATGAACAAGCTGGGTCTCAAGACCGACGGCAGCGCCGGCGGGGTCAAGGTGCTGAAGCAGGGCTTCAACGTCGATCCGATCCTGCAGAAGCAGGCGGACTGCATCTCGACCATGACCTACAACGAGTATTGGCAGATCATCGAAAGCGGCCAGCTGAAGGCCGACGACCTGGTCACCTTCAAGTATGAGGACGAAGGCGTGGCGACCCTCGAGGACGGTCTCTACACCCTCGACGCCACCTTGAAGGACAAGGCCAAGGTCGCGGCGCTGGCGAAGTTCCTGAAGGCCTCGATGAAGGGCTGGGAATACGCGGTCGCGCACCAGGACGAGGCGGTGAAGATCGTGCTCGACAACGACGAGACCGGCGCGCAGACCGAAGGCCATCAGAAGACCATGATGCAGGAAATCGCCAAGCTGGTCGGCGAGAACCCGAAGGGCACCGGCTATCTCGACGAAGCCGCTTACGAGCGCACGGTGAACACCCTGATGTCCGGCGGCTCCGATCCGGTCATCACCAAGGCGCCGGAAGGGGCCTGGACTCACGACGTGATCGACGCCGCGAAGTAAGCGGCGGCGTTGCCTTCAGCCCCGGCCGAGCGCTTCGGCCGGGGCTTTTCCGTTGTATTTGAGACGTCATGCGCGGACTTGATCCGCGCATCTCTCGTCGTCGGCGCAAGATCGCCGGCCCCGCGGACGAATGTCCGCATTCGCGGACTGAGCCCGGCGATGACGGTTAAGGTGAAGTTAAGCGGCGATCGGTCGCAGAGCCGCATGCTGATTTTAAATCTTCAGCAACCCATATGAAGGAAAGTGACGGCATCAGCCGACCCAAAGTCGGCCGCTTCGACTGGAGACGAATCATGGAGCCGATTTTTCTCGCCGCGGTGTTCGCGATCATGTGGCTCTCGTCCAGCCTGCTGGCCGATGATCTCGAGAGCCTGCGTGCGGCCGAACTGCGCCTCGCGCGCTGCCCGGCCCACGCCTGATCGTCGTCAACCCGGCGTCCGGAATACGCCGCTGACCCACGTTGATACGCGGGTCAGCGGCGTTTTCTTTTCCGCCCTGCCGTCCCGCCGCAAGCTTTCTGAGTCCTGGCTTTCGCCCGGAAACCCGCGCCCGCAACCCCCTTGGGCGGGAATGGAATAAATATTCCGATTGCAGCCCTATTCTGAAACTCGTATTCTGTTGAGGTAAAATGAGGCCATGCCGGACAGGGCAGGGCCTTGCCGCCAAGGCCTTGATCGGGGAGCCATCTCCGGCAGGGGCCGGGGCGGCGCAGAGATCGGCCAGGACGGCCAAACGCCGGCCCTGAGAACCCGTTTCAAGGGGCTAAAGGCCGGCGGCAACGAGGGAGGACAGAATGAACACTGGAATTGTACGCAGACTGTTTTTGGGCGCCGCCTTGGCGATCCCGATGCTCGGCGGCGCGGCGGTCGCGCAGGCCGACGGCGAGCGCTTCGTCTTCGTCAGCCACGCGCCGGATTCCGATTCCTGGTGGAACGTGATCAAGAACGCGCTGAAAGACGCCGAGAAGGATTTCGGCGTGAAGGTCGAGTATCGCAACCCGCCGACCGGCGACCTCGCCGACATGGCGCGGATCATCGAGCAGGCGACGGCGACCAAGCCGGCCGGCATCATCGCCACCATCGCCGATATCGGCGTGCTCAAGGGCCCGCTGCAGGCGGCGATGGCCAAGGGCATTCCGGTCATCACCGTCAATTCCGGCACCGCGGCGGAATCGAAGGAGATCGGCGCGCTGATGCATATCGGCCAGCCGGAATACGACGCCGGCAAGGGTGCGGGCGAGCGCGCAAAAAAGGCGGGCGTCACCAAGTTCCTCTGCGTCAACCACTACATCACCAACAACGCCTCGGTGGAGCGCTGCCAGGGCTATGCCGACGGTCTCGGCGTGAAGCTCGGCGACCAGATGATCGATTCCGGCATGGACCCGACCGACGTCTATAACCGGGTGAAGGCCTATCTCACCGCGCATCCGGACACCGACGGCATCCTGACCCTGGGGCCCAACTCGGCCGATCCGGTGATCAAGCTCCTCAACGACACCAAGTCGGCGTCGAAGTACAAGAGCTTCATCACCTTCGACCTCGACAGCGACATCTCGAAGGCGATCAAGGACGGCGTGGTCGAATCCGCGATCGACCAGCAGCCCTACCTGCAGGGCTATCTCAGCGTCGCCTTCCTGGTGAAGTATGTGCGGCTCGGCATCATCCCGGCCAACAACGTCAACACCGGCCCGGGCTTCGTGACCAAGTCCAACATCGCCCTGGTCGAGAAATACGCCGGCGAATACCGCTGAACCTCTGACAACAACGGCTGAGAAGGGGCGGGCGCCTGCAACAGGCGCCCGCTCCAGTTCAGGAGACCGAGATGACGACCTCCGACCACGCGGCGCAGGCCGAGCGCATCCTGCAGAAGGCGCGCGACGAGCGGCTGAAGAGCCAGGCGCGCTGGCGCAAGTTCCTGCAGCATCCGGAGTTCGGCGCCCTGGCCGGCGTGGTGCTGGTCTTCATCTTCTTCGGCTTCACCGCCGGCGGCACCGGCATGTTCGGCGCCGACGGCATCCTCAACTGGACCACGGTCAGCGCCCAGCTGATCCTGATCGCCTGCGCAGCCGCGCTGCTGATGATCGGCGGCGAGTTCGACCTCTCGGTCGGCTCGATGATCGGCTTCGCCGGCATGATGGTTGCGATCCCGATGGTCTATTTCGGCTGGTCGGCGCTGGCCAGCACCGCCTTCGCTTTCGCCGGCGCCCTCGCCGTCGGCTTCCTGAACGGCTGGATTACGGTCAGGACAAGACTGCCGTCCTTCATCGTCACCCTGGCCTCGCTCTACATCCTGCGCGGCCTCACCATCGCGCTGTCGATCGTGTTCTCCAATCGCACCATCGTCTCCGGCGTCAAAGAGGCGGCGGGCGACAGCATCATCCCGGCCTTGTTCTCCGGCATCGCCTTCCGCCCGCTGTTCGTGTGGTTCTCCCAGGTCGGCGTGATCGACCAGCTGGCCGACGGCTCGCCGGCCGTGCAGGGCGTGCCGGCGGTCATCCTCTGGGCCCTGGGGCTGGCGCTGGTCGCGCATATCGTCCTCACCCGGACCCGGGTCGGCAACTGGATCTTCGCCGCCGGCGGCGATTCCAACGCCGCGCGCAATGTCGGCGTCCCCGTGAACCGCGTGAAGATCTCGCTCTTCATGTTCACCGCCTTCTGTGCCGCGGTCTATGCCACCAGCCAGGTCTTCGAGTTCGGCTCCGCCGCCTCGGACCGCGGCTTGCTGAAGGAATTCGAGGCGATCATTGCCGCGGTCATCGGCGGCTGCCTCTTGACCGGCGGCTACGGCTCGATCGTCGGCGCCTGCTTCGGCGCCCTCATCTTCGGCGTGGTGCAGATGGGCATTCTCTTCACCGGCGTGCCCAACGACTGGTTCCGCGTCTTCCTCGGCGCCATGCTGCTGACGGCGGTGCTGTTCAACAACATGATCCGTCGCCGCGTGACGGGGGAGCGCTAGTGATGGCCGCTGCTGAACAGAGCTTGCCCAGCCAGCCGCTCATTGAGATCAAGGACGTCACCAAGTTCTTCGGCCCGGTGGTGGCGCTGACCGGCGTCTCGATGACGGTGAATGCCCGCGAGGTGCATTGCCTGCTGGGCGACAACGGCGCCGGAAAGTCGACCCTGATCAAGACGCTGTCGGGGGTCTATCAGCCCTCCGAGGGCGAGATCCGGATCGAGGGCCGGCCGGTGAATTTCACCACGCCGCGCGACGCGCTGGACCGCGGTGTCGCGACCGTGTTCCAGGACCTCGCCATGATCCCGCTGCTGTCGATCACCCGGAACTTCTTCATGGGCCGGGAGCCGGCGAAGCGCAAAGGCCCGTTCGCCTTCATCGACATGAAGCACGCCGACGCCGTCACCCGCGAGGAGATGAAGAAGATCGGCATCGACATCCGCGATCCGCAGCAAGCCGTGGGCACCTTGTCCGGCGGCGAGCGGCAATGCGTGGCGATCGCCAGGGCGGTCTATTTCGGCGCCAAGGTGCTGATCCTCGACGAGCCGACCTCGGCCTTGGGTGTGGCGCAGACCTCGATGGTGCTGAAATACGTCCGCCAGGTGCGGGCGCGTGGGCTCGGGGTGATCTTCATCACCCACAACGTCCGCCACGCCTACGCGGTCGGCGACCGTTTCACCATCCTGAACCGCGGCAAGACCATGGGCACCTTCGCCAAGTCCGAGATTACCCTCGACGCACTGCAGACGATGATGGCCGGCGACAAGGAACTGCAGGACCTGGCTGAGTTGGAAGGCACGATCTAGACCGGAAAAGGCCTTCGATCCCTCACCCCAGCCCTCTCCCGCAGGGGGAGAGGGGGCCTCGTTTCGCTGCACGGCGTGACAGTTTCAAAAGGCTGGTACCACAGCGTCCCCTCTCCCCTTGCGGGAGAGGGACAGGGTGGGGGCGACGGGTCTATCCAACTGGGCTTCGCCGTTCTCAATGCATCACGTCGCGGATGATGACGCGTTCCAGCAGCTCGACCGAACGGCGCATGCCCTCCATCGGCGACATCGCATTGTCCTCGTGCTCGATCGAAAGCACGTCGTTGTAGCCGACCTGGGCGAGGAGGGCGATGAAGTCGCGCCACCAGCTCTCGTTATGCCCGTAGCCCAAGGTCACGTAGTTCCAGGAGCGGTCGGCGACGCGGTCGTTGGTCTTGGTCTCGAGCAGCGTATTCGGATCGGCGTTCTGCCGGTCGATCCGGGTGTCCTTGGCATGGACGTAGAAGATCGCCTCGCCGAGCTTGCGAATCCCGGTCAAGGGCTCGCCGCCCATCCACATCATGTGGCTGGGATCGTAGTTGGCGCCGACATTGTCGCCGGCGGCATCCCTGAGCTTCGCCATGGTCTCGGTGTTATAGACCAGCTGGCCGCCATGGATCTCGATGCAGATCTGGTCGATGCCGCAATCCTTGCCCAGCTTCGCGAGCTTCTTCCAATAGGGGATCGCGACCTTGTCCCATTGCCAGTTCAAGGCCTTGGTCGCTTCCGGCGGCCAGGCGGTGACGATCCAGTTGGGATTGGCATCGCCGGGGCCGCCCGGGAGTCCCGACATCATCACCACGCGATGGATGCCCATCAGCTTGGCGAGCTTGAAGGTCTTGCGCACGACCTCGTCGTGCCGCTTGCCGTAGTCGCCCGGCGCCAGCTGGTTACCCGAACAATTGAGCGCCGCGATCTCCAAGCCGTGGTCCTTGATCTTGGCCTTGAACTCCTTGCGCGCGTTCTCGCTCTCCAGCATCTGGTCGAGCTTGATATGCGGCGCGCTCGACCAGTTGCCGCAGGCGAACTCAAGGGTCTCGAGCTTCAGCTCGGCACTGGCCTTCAGCATCTTGTCGAAGGAGAGGTTGCCGAGGCTGTCGGTGATCATGCCGATCTTCATCGCGGGCTCCGTTAGCCGACCTTCACCGGCGCGCCGGTCTTCAGTGACTGCACCGCCGCTTCCGCGAGCGCCAAGGCGTTGCGGCCGTCCTCGATGCTGGTGGCGGGCTTGGCTTTGCCGAGCACGCAGTCGATGAAGTGTTGCAGCTCGACCCGATAGGCGGCGTCGTAGCGCTCCAGGAAGAAGTGCAGCGGCTTCTCGCCGACGACGCCGGGCTCGCCGGAGAACACCACCGTGTTCGCGACCTGGTTGCCGGCCTGCAGCATGCCCTTGGAGCCGAAGGCCTCGATCCGCTGGTCGTAGCCGTAGACCGCGCGGCGGCTGTTGCTGATCTGCGCGATGCAACCGCTCTTGGTCTTCAAGACCACCATCGCGGTGTCGATGTCGCCGGCCTTGCCGATCTCCGGATCGACCAGGTTGGAGGCGGTGGCATAGACCTCGGTCGGCATCTCCCCCAAGAGCCAGGTCGCCATGTCGAAGTCGTGGATCATCATGTCGCGGAACAGGCCGCCGCTGACCTTGATGTAGCCGATCGGCGGCGGGCCGGGATCTCGGCTGGTGATGATGAGCGTTTCCAGCTTGCCGATCTTGCCGCCGCGGATGCCGTCATGCACCGCCGCGAAGCTGGCATCGAAGCGGCGGTTGAAGCCGATCATCATGGTGACGCCGGCCTTGCGCACGGTGGCGAGGCACTGATCGACCCGTTCCAGCGAAAGATCGATCGGCTTTTCGCAGAAGATCGCCTTGCCGGCCTTGGCCGCCAGCTCGATCATCTCGGCATGGGTGTCGGTCGAGCTGCAGATCGCGACCGCTTTGACCGCCGGATCCTCGATCGCCTTCTTCGCGTCGGTGCCGCTCTGGGCGCCGAGCGCCGAGGCGAGCTTGTTGGCGGCATCGGCATTGACGTCGGTGACCCAGCGCAGCTTGGCGCCGGGATGCGCGGCGATGTTGCGGCCATGGATCTGGCCGATCCGGCCGGCGCCGATCAGAGCGATTTCGAGCATGTTTTTCCGTCCCAGAGCTTTTGGAAAATTCAGCTTGGAATTTGCAATATTTTTTCCAATGATGCAACCAAGCCGAATGCATGTTTCATCACCGGACCCATTCTGGACGGATGCATTTTTGAGGGGGAGCAAGCACGTTGGCGAAACCGAAGAGCAAAAGCAGCGCGCCGGACGCGGCCGAGAACCTGGCGGCCCTGCGCGCCCGCATCGCCGAGCGCTACGACAGCTTGAGCAATCGGCTGCAGCAGATCGCCAAGTTCGTGCTCGACCATCCGAATGACATCGCGCTGGAGACCGTGGTGGTGATCGCCGAGCGGGCCGGGGTGCCGCCCTCAGCGCTGATCCGCTTTGCCCAGGCGCTCGACTATTCCGGCTTCCGCGAGATGCAGCGGGTGTTCCAGGCGCCGCTCGCCAGCCGCAGCCCGAGCTATGCCGAGCGGGTGCGCGGCTTGGCGCTCGACCGCGCCGAGCAGGAAGGGGACGGGCCGCACCATTTCCTCGCCCGCTTCTGCGCCGCCAGCGCGGTCGCCCTCGAGCATATCCAGGAGGTGCTGACCCCGGAGCAGCTCGGCCAGGCGGTCGACCTGCTGGCGAAGGCGCGCCAGGTCTATGTCGTGGCGCAGCGCCGCTCCTTTCCGGTCGCCGCCTACTTGGCCTATGCGCTGCCGCATTCCGAGAAGCCGACGCATCTGCTCGACGGATTGGGGGGCATGCTGGACGAGCAGGTGCGCTCGATCCAGTCCGACGACGCGCTGATCGCGATCAGCTTCTCGCCCTACGCGCGCGAGACCGCCTCGATCGTCGAGCGCGCCGCCGGGCGGGGCGCTGCGGTGATCGTCATCTCCGACAGCATGGTCAGCCCGATCTCACGCTTCGCCAGCGTGTTCTTCGAGATCAAGGACGCCGAGGTGCAGGGCTTCCGCTCGCTGACCGCCTCGCTCTGCCTGGCGCAGACGTTGGCCGTGGGCTTGGCGATGCGCAGCCCGCAGGGGAAGTAGTTCGTAAGATTCGCACCCCCACCCTAACCCTCCCCCGATTCGGGGGAGGGGACTAGAGCGAGTTCTTTCTTCTCCCTCCCCCGAATCGGGGGAGGGTCGGGGTGGGGGGCGGAGACACCGACGCCTGTAAGCGCAAGTCACCGCCTCCCCAACCCCAGCAGCGCGTCATAGGTCGCCTTCAGCCCGCGTGAGAGCCGTTTGTCCTTGCGGATCACCACGCCCATCGTGCGCTTCAGCGGCGGAGAAAGCGGGCGGACCACGAACTTTTCCCGGCCCTCCTTGCCGATCGCCATCTCCGGCAGGATTCCGCAGCCCAAGCCCGCGACGGCCATCGCCTTGATCGCTTCGGCGCTGCCCAGCGACATCGCCGGATTGACCGTCGCCTCGCCGCGCGCGAACCAGCGGTCGGTGATGCGCCGGCTGGCCGAGCCGGGTTGCGACAGCAGCAGTGGCAGCCTGGCGAGGTTCGCGGCCGTCAACCGCTGCGGCAAGGCCATGTCGGGCGGTGCGATGGCGACGATCGGGTCATCGATCACCGCGGTCACTTCCAAGGCGCGTCCCGAGACCGGCAGCGTCGCGAAGGCGAGATCGATCCGGTTTTCCTCGACCGCCTTCACGATATCCGCCGCATTGCCGGTCGAGACCGTGATCTGCAGATTGGGATAGCGGCTGCGCAAGGCGCCGAGCACTGGCGGCAGCAGGAAGATGGTGACGGTGTTGTCGGTGCCCAGCCGGACATGGCCGATCGCGTCCGCGGCATGGCGCGCCACCGACTCAATCGCCGATGCGACCGCGTCATCGATCCGCGACGCGTGCTCCAGCAGCTCGCTGCCCGCCGCGGTCGGGCGCGCGCGGCGGCCGACGCGCTCGATCAGCACCGTGCCCAGCTTCTTCTCGAGCTGCCGGATCTGCAGGCTGACCGCCGGCTGGGTCAGGCCGAGCTTCTCCGCCGCCGCCGAGAAGCTGCCGGATTCGATGACCCGGACAAAGGTTTCCAGATGGTCAAGATTGAATGTCTTCATACAAAGATTTTCTCATGCTTTGCATAGCTTTCCAAAGCTTCATTTATGAAGAGCCGGGGCGCATCCTATGCCTGCCGCCCAAAGGAGCGCGGTCGCCATGTTCAGCTACCCATCGATCCTGGAAGCCCTCCGGGAATTCGGCCTTTCCTGCATCGGCTCGCCAAAATCGCGGAGCCGGCAGCTCCACGCCTTGCGTCGCCTCGACGCTCATCTGCTCAAGGATATCGGCTTGACGCCGGAGCAGGTGCAGGCCGCGAAAGTGCTGGAGGACCTGCCGCGTCCGGCGCCGCGCCTGGGATTGGGGCAACCCTCCCTCAACCGCTAGGGCGGCACCGAATCGACACCCCCTCCCAATCACCCAATTGACGGCGAAGGGGAGGGGGATAAGCTGCCGGCCCATGTCGATCCCGGTTCTCTCAGCGATCGTGCGACATCCCTTCTGGCAGCGCGGCGGCCTGCTGCTGGCGCGGCTGATCGTGGCCGCGATCTTCCTGATGGCCTGCGGCACGAAGTTCGCCGACATCGCCGGCACGGCCACCTACATCGCGAATGCCGGCTTCCCGATGGCCATGCCGCTCGCCTGGATCGCCGCGGTCTTCGAGGCGCTGCTGGCAGTCGCCTTCCTGACCGGAATCCTGATGCGCGAGGCCGCCTTGCTTGCGGCGCTCTATCTGCTGTTTCTCGCTTTCGCCTT
The DNA here is from genome assembly GCF_054658695.1 of Dongia sp. agr-C8. Classification (NCBI taxonomy): domain Bacteria; kingdom Pseudomonadati; phylum Pseudomonadota; class Alphaproteobacteria; order Rhodospirillales; family Dongiaceae; genus Dongia; species Dongia sp. agr-C8. The sequence goes on along the minus strand of NZ_BAAGHZ010000002.1, from coordinate 378,328 downwards.
CCACGGGCCGCAGAGTTGGGGCGGCAACCACATGGAGTTCGGCGTCTTCGTGGACCACTTCGCCTTCGCGGCGGGTCTGCTCTACATGACGGCGTTCGGCCCGGGACCGCTCGGCATCCGGCGGTAGCCTTCAGTTCAGCCGACGGAGACCCAGGCCCGCTTGTCGGCGGAATCCAGCACCGCATCCATGATGCGCCCGACCTTGGCGCCGGCCTCCATGTCGGTGAGGACCGGCTTGCCCGAGGCGATCGCTTCCATGAACTCGTAGATCTCGATCACCTTGAAGTCGTTGAAGCCGATGCCGTGGCCCGGCGCCGGGCAGAAGTTCCCATAGGGCGGGTGGCTGGCATTGGCGAAGATGGTGCGGAATCCCTGGCGATCCTTCGGCTCGCGGCTGTCGTAGACTTCGAGCTCGTTGTATCGCTCGGCATTCCAGCGGACCGTGCCCTGGCTGCCCACCAGCTCGAAGGAAAGATGCATCTTCGAGCCGCAAGCGATGCGGCTGGTGCTGAAGATCCCCGTCACGCCATTGCTGCATTCGAACAGGCAGTCGGTCACGTCTTCGTTGTCGACCTGTCGCATCTCGCCCGTGGTTGGGTCCTTGCGCTTCGGTGTGGCAAGGACGGTGCGGGCGCAGACGGCCGAGATATCGCCCGCCAGCACGCCGGTGATCGCCAGGCCATGCGCGCCGAGATCGCCCAAGGCACCCGCGCGGGAGCCGAGCTTGGCATCGTTGCGCCAGGTGAAGGGTGCGGCGGGGTCGGACATATAATCTTCGTTGTAGGTCCAGCGCATGTGGATGAGCTTGCCGAGCGCTCCTTCGTCGATCAGCTTCTTCGCCAGCCCGATCACCGGATGCCGCGCATAGGAAAAGCCGACCTGGGTCTTGATAGCTTTCTGCTTGGCAGCGGCGGCGATCTCGGTCGCCTCCTTGCCGCCGAGGCCGACCGGCTTCTCGCAATAGACATGCTTGCCGGCGGCGATGGCCGCCAGCGCGATCTCGCGGTGCAGGTTCGAGGGCGCGCAGATATCGACGATGTCGACCTCCGGATCGCTGACCAGGCTGCGCCAGTCGTCGGTCGAACGCGGGAAGCCGAGCTCCTCGGCGACCTGCGCGGCGCGCGCGGCCGGCGTGTCGCACATCACCTTGAGGACGGGGAGCGCGGCGGCATTGGCGAAGACCGCCGGCATGGTGTGATAGCCGAAGGCATGGGCGCGGCCGATGAAGCCGGCACCGATCAGGCCGATGCCGAGTTTCTTCTTGGTCATTTCAGCTCCGAGAGATCGAGTGTGTGGCACCCCCACCCAACCTCCCCCGAAGACGGGGGAGGGGTTCGCACCGTGCTTGGGTCTTCCTCCCCCGACTTCGGGGGAGGTAAGGAGGGCGTGCCGCGTGAAGATTGCATCTGATCTATTCAGCGGCCCCCGAGCGCGCCGCCATCTGCTTCTCGTAATTCCTGCGGGCGGCTTCGACCTCCTTGCGCGTGGAGACTTCCGGCACCGCGACCTCCCACCAGGCGCCGCCTTCCTGGGTCGTGATCATCGGGTCGGTGTCGATCACGATCACATGGGTGCGGTCGCTGGTCTTGGCCTTGTCGAGCGCCGCTTCCAGCTCGGCGATGCTGCCGACCTTCTCGGCGATGGCGCCCATCGCGGCGGCATGCGCGGCGAAGTCGATCGGCACATCCATTTTGCGATGCGCATCGACCAGCAGGTTGTTGAACGGCCGGCCGCCGCAGGCCTGCTGCAAGCGGTTGATGCAGCCGAAACCGCCGTTGTCGAGCACGACGATGTCGATCTTCGCCCCCATCATCACCGAGGTGGCGATCTCGGAATTCATCATCATGTAGCCGCCATCGCCGATCAGGGCGAGGACGCGCCGCTCCGGCGAGGCCAGCTTCACGCCCAAGGCACCGGCGATCTCATAGCCCATGCAGGAGAAGCCGTATTCCATGTGGTAGCCCTTGGGATCGCGGGTCTTCCAGAGCTTGTGCATCTCGCCCGGCAATCCGCCCGAGGCGTTGACCACGACGTCGGTCGGCGCCGACTTGCGGTTGACCGCGCCGAGCACCTGGGCGTCGGAGGGCAGGGCGTTGCCCTTCGGCGCCGCGGTCACCGCATCGACCGCACCGCGCCAGCGCGCGATCTCCGCCGTGCCGCGCGCCGCGCGATCGGCCGGCACCTTCCAGTCCCCGAGTGCCGCGCTCAGCAAGGGCAGGGTCACACGCGCGTCGCCGACCAGCGGCAGCGCGTTGTGCTTCCAGGCGTCGTAGGCGGCGACGTTGAGCTGGATCAGCTTCGGCTTCGACTTGAAGAGGGCCCAGGAGCCGGTGGTGAAATCCTGCAGGCGCGTCCCGATCGCCAGCACCACGTCGGCATCGCTCGCCAAGGTGTTGGCGGCGCTCGATCCGGTGACGCCGACCGAGCCCAGGTTGTGCGGGTCGTCCCAGTTGAGCACGCCCTTGCCGGCCTGGCTCTCGCCGGCCATGAGACCGTGCTTGCTCAGGAAGGCGCGCGCCTCGGCGACGGCTTCCGAGTAGTGCACGCCGCCGCCGAGGATCACCATCGGCCGCTTGGCGTTGCGCAACGCCTCGGCGGCATCCGCGACCTCGCGCGCGTCGGGTGCCGGACGGCGCAGGCGGTGCCTGCGCGTCTCGAAGAACTCCGCCGGATAGTCATAGGCCTCGGCCTGGATGTCCTGCGGCAGGCACAACGTCACCGGGCCGCAATCGGCCGGGTCGGTCAGCACCCGGATCGCCTGGGGCAGGCTCTGGAGAATCTGCTCGGGGCGCATGATGCGGTCCCAGAAGCGCGAGACCGGCTTGAAGGTGTCGTTGACCGAGAGCGTCGGGTCGCCGAACACCTCGATCTGCTGCAGCACCGGGTCGGGCAAGCGGCTGGCGAAGATGTCGCCGGGCAGCAGCAGCACCGGCAGGCGATCGACATGGGCCAAGGCGGCAGCGGTCACCATGTTGGTGGCGCCGGGGCCGATCGAGGTGGTGGCGGCCATGAACTGCTTGCGGTTCTTCGCCTTGGCATAGGCGATCGCGGCCAGGGCCATCGACTGCTCGTTATGCGCGCGATAGGTCGGCAGCACGTCGGTCGCGGCGGCCAGCGCTTCGCCCATGCCGGCGACATTGCCGTGGCCGAAGATCGCGAAAGTGCCGGCGACCAGCGGCACTTCCCGAGGTCCGTTGGGCCCGTCGATCTCGCTGCGCTGCGCGGCCAGATACCGCACCACCGCCTGCGCCATGGTCAGTCTGATGGTCTTCATGGTCGTTCCACCCGTGTCCTTTGGTGGCTTCGCACCACCGTTGCATCTTCTCGGCGTCATCCCGGGACTTGGTCCCGGGATCCACGCCTTTCCTTCTTCAGTCGCCAAGGCGTGGATCCCGGCGCCTAGCGCCGGGATGACGGCTGAGTGTGTGTCTTCACGCCGCGGCCGATTGCGGCGACAGCCAGATTTCGATCAAGCGACGATAGTTGTCGGCGACGCTTGCCGCAAACGCCTCGGCGTCGCAGTTGCCCAAAAGCCAGTCGCGGGCCGGGGCCATGAAGATCGAGCGGCCGATGGCGAAGCCTTTGCAGATCGGGTGGCGGCGCGCGATCTTGAAGGCGGCGGCGAGCTCGTCCTCCGGCGCTTCCAGGCCCAGCAGCACCACGCCCCGGCAATAGGGATCGTGGCCTTTGATCTCGCTGGTGACGCGGCGCCAGCTCTCGTCGCTCATCGACGGCAGCTTCCACCAATCCGGCTTGATCCCGTGCGCGTAGATCTCGGCCAAAGCGCGGGGCAGGGTGTTGTCGTCGCTCGGCAGTGCTTTCGGCGGGATGACCTCGACCAGCAGATCGTGGCCGGTGCCGATGCAGGCTTCCTGGAGCTGAGCCAGGTATGAAAGCTGTTCCTGCTTCAGCTCCGGCTTGTCGTCGGGATGATAGAAGACCAGGCATTTCGCGGTGTGATCGGCGGGCCAGGCGCGCATCTCCTGCGCGATGTTGGGGCCGACCTCGAAGCGCAAGGGCCGCGAGCCCGGCAGCTCCACCGGGCGCGCGATCCAGAGGCCACGGCCGGTGATGTGCTCCAGCACCGACTGGCCGAAGCGGCCGTCGCAGAGCACCCCGGCGCGGCCGGGGAAATCTTTGGCCACGGAAAGCACGGCCTGGCCGATGATCTCCTTCAACTCGCCGATCTTGCTCAACGGCTGGCCGACTTCCTTCACCAGCGCCTCGCATTGCGAGCGGTGATCGAAGGCGAGCGCCATGACCTCCGGCCATTGTGTGGCGCGGTTGGTGACGCGGTGCAGGTGGTTGAGGCGTGGGTCGAGATCCGGCCGCTTCACGTCATTCGCACGCGAGAGGTAGTCGTCGAGCTCGATCCGGCTTGGCATCGCCGGGGCGCAGCCATGGCGCGAGACCACCAGTGCGCCGCAGGCATTGGCATAGGTGCAGGCCTGCTCGATGCTCTCATTGTTGATCCAGCCGCGGAGATAACCGGACATGAAGGCGTCGCCGGCGCCGAGCACGTTCAGCACCTCGACGGTGACGCCCTTCACGGTGATGCCGTCATCGAGCGTCGTGCCGATCTCGGCCGGGAACACGCTGCAGCCCAAGGGGCCGCGCTTCACCACGATCTGCGCCTTGCTCATCGACCGGGTGGTGCGGAGTGCGGCCATGATGTCGTCGGATCCGCCGGCGATGCAGTGCTCTTCCTCGGTGCCGACGATGAGGTCGCAATGCGCCACGATCTTCTGCAGATGCGCCGAGACTCCCTCGCTGGCGATGTAGCGGATCTCGCCCATGCCACGGCTGGTCAGGCCCCAGAGCACCGGGCGATAGTCGATATCCAGGATGACCTTGGTGCCGGCCTGCTTGGCGAGCTGGATCGCGCGGTGGCTGACCTGGTTGATGTTCTCGGTCGAGAAATGCGTGCCGGTCACCAGCAAGGCCTTGGCCGAAGCGATGTAGCCGGCGTCGAAATCCGACGCTTGGAGATTCATGTCCGCGCAATTCTCGCGGTAGAAGATCAGCGGGAAGGTGTCGCGGTCCTTGATGCCGAGGAGCACGAGGGCAGTGAGGCGCGACGGATCGGTCGAGACGTGACCGGTGTCGACGCCTTCCCGCGCGAGGGTTTCGCGCACGAAGCGGCCCATATGATCGTCGCCGACGCGCACCAGCATGGAGGACTTCAGGCCCTGCCGCGCCGTGCCGACGGCGATGTTGGCCGCGCAGCCGCCGATATACTTGGCGAAGCTGGAGACGTCTTCCAGCCGCGCGCCGAGCTGCTCCGCGTAGAGATCGACCGCGGCGCGCCCGAGGCAGATCAGATCGAGTGGGCGCTCGGCTGGTTCAGAAGCTGGCATACGCTTACTTTCCGTCCTTCAGCTCTTCCGGGAACCAGAAGGGAGCGTTCTTCTCCATCACCCACTTGTGCTCCTCGGTGAAGTCGGGGATGCCGTAGGGATTGTCGGGGAGATGCCGGATCACCCAGGCGTAGTACATGCCGTAGCCGGGCGCCGCGGTCTGCGCATGGTCGTTGCCGTCGAAGATCTTCACCGTGTCGTACTGCTTCACCCGGAAGACCTGCGGGCCGTTCTCGGCGAGGCCATAACCTTGGGGCTCGGTGAAGCGGTAGTGATAGATCTCCGGCTGCGCATGATGGTGCGGCGGATAGGACGACCAGCGGCCGGGCATGGTGATGACCTCGCCCAATACCAGTTCGGCATTGGGATCGGAGTTGCTGCGGTCGAAGATCGTGCGCACGAAGCGGAGGCAGGCGTCGCCGACCTGGCCCTTGCCGCGATGCTCGTTGGCGACGGCGTCGTAGAACTTCGGCTCGAACTTCTTCGCATTCGCCGTGCGATAGACGGTGAACTCGGTGTCGGTCTCGGCACGCAGGCGGACCGTGGTGCCGCTCGGCACATGGATGCATTTCGGGCTCTCGTCGAAGATCGAGCCGCGGGTCCATTCCTTGGTGACATTGCCGACCGAGAGCGAAGCGGAGCCGGTCATCAGCAACCAGGCGGTCTCGCCATCCGCCACCTGCTCGGCGGTCTCGCCGGCCTTCATGCGGTAGACGCCGAAGGCGATGCCGGTGTTGTCCTGGGGGTCGTCGACGCGGGTCACCCAGGTCATGCCGGCGGGGAAGCCGTTGCGATTGTTGGCCAAGTGCAGAGTCATGGCGGATTCTTCCGGTTATGGCGATGCTTCGGCCACCTTAGCCTGATTTCCCGGCTCGGGGGTGCCGCCGAAGGGTGCGTTTTCTAAAGTTCACGATAATGGAAAAATAATTCTATAGCAACCCGGCGTGGCTGTGATAAAGAACAGGCAGAACGCCCATTGGAGCGTTCCAATCAACGCGCCGCACGGGAGCCCGGAGGAGAGGTCATGAGCGTCAGAATCGGCATCAACCCCATCACTTGGACCAATGACGACCTGCCGTCTTTGGGGGGAGACACGCCGCTCGAGACCTGCCTCGCCGAAGCCCACCAGGCGGGCTATGCCGGGATCGAGATGGGCGGCAAGTTCCCGCGCGAGGCGAATGCCCTCAAGGCCGTGCTGGCGAAGCATCACCTTGCCCTCATCTCAGGCTGGTATTCCGGCCGCGCCTACAAGAATGCCGACCCGAAGAAGGAGTTCGAGGAGGCCTTGCCGCATCTCGCGCTGCTGAAAGCGAACGGCTGCCAGTACGTGGTCTATGCCGATACCAGCGGCGGCGACCATGGCGGCATCGACACGCCGATCTCCAAGCGGCCGAAGATGCCGGACGGCGACTGGAAGGACTACGGCAAGAAGCTGACCGAGCTCGCCGAGAAGATGGCGGATTTCGGGGTGCGCATGGCCTTCCACCACCACATGGGCACGGTGGTCGAGACCGATGGCGAGGTGGACAAGTTGATGCAGAATACCGGCCCGGCGGTCGGGCTGCTGTTCGACAGCGGCCACTCAGCCTTCTCGGGCGGCGACCCGATCGCGCTGGCCAGGCGCCATGCCAAGCGCGTCGTGCATGTGCATTGCAAGGATTCGCGCAAGCCGATCCTGGACAAGGCGCGGGCCACCGATGCGAGCTTCCTGCGCTCGGTGCTGGAAGGCATCTTCACCGTGCCGGGCGACGGCCAGGTGGATTTCCTGACCATCCTGAAGATCTTCCACGACGCGGGCTATGCCGGCTGGCTGGTGGTCGAGGCCGAGCAGGACCCGGCCAAGGCGCATCCGCTCACCTATGCCAAGATGGGCTACGAGAATTTGAAGAAGTTCGCGACCCAGGCCGGATTCCAAGTCGCGGCGTAACCCGCCCCCCAAAAGGTCATGCCCCGCCTTGAGCCGGGCATCTTTGTCCGTCGGATGAGGATCGCCGGGTCAAGCCCGGCGATGACGGCTTGATGGGGGTCAGTCGTCGCGGGATTTCTCGAGGTCACGCGCGGCGTCGACCTCGCCGTCGGGCAGGGATTCGACGCCGCCCTTCTTCGCCTCGGAATCCGGTCGCCGATCGGTGCGACGATCCTCGTCCTCGGGGCGGATGATGCGAGGTGTTTTCGGGCTCATGAAAGCTGAACCCCCGCACTACCGGCACGTTCCCTAGATCGAACGCAGCATGCCGCCGTCGACCGCGAGCGCCTGGCCGTTGATATAGCCGGCCTGCTCCGAGGCGAGGAAGGTCGCGACCGCGCCGAAATCCTCCGGCTTGCCGAGGCGCCCGGCGGGGATGGTGCGGTCGATCTCCGCCTGGTCGTAGGGGAAGTCCTTCAGCCGGTCGGTCAGGGTCGAGCCCGGCATCAGGCAGTTGACCGTGATCCCGTCCTTGCCGACCTCGCGGCTCAGAGAATTGAACAATCCATGCAGGCTGGGGCGCAACGCGTTGGAGATGGTCAGTCCGTCGAGCGGCTCTTCGGCGGCGACCGAGGTCACCACCATGATGCGGCCCCACTTGCGCTGCCGCATCCCCGGCAGTGCCAGGCGGATCATCTGCACCGTGCTCATGAACAGGTTCTCGAAGGCGGCGCGCCACTGCGCGTCGCTGGTGCCGTCGAACACGGTCGGCGGCGGGCCGCCGGTATTGGCGACCAGGATGTCGATGCCGCCGAGCCTGGCTTGCACCTCGTTGACCAGCTTCTCAGCGGCGCCGGGTTGCGAGAGGTCGCAGGTGAAGCCCTCGGCCTTGAGCTCGGCCGCGGTCTTCGCGACCGAGTCCGGGTTGCGCGAGGCGATCGCGACCTTGACGCCTTCCGCCGCGAGCCCGGCCGCGATGGCGCGGCCGAGGCCCTTCGACGAACCGGTGACCAGCGCGCGCTTGCCGCTTATGTGAAGATCCATTTTTTCTTCCTCGCTGTTACCGGCGGGGTGTGCGTAGGGATCAGAACTGCACGTCGACTTCGACCGCGCCCAATCCGGCGAGCGCGTAGTGGAACTTGCAGGCCTCGCTCGGGAACTGGGTGCGGATCAAGCTGCCGGTCAGGACGATGTCGCCCTTCTTCAGCGGGCGATCGGTGCGCATGCGGAAGTTGGCGAGCCAAGTCAAGGGGATGAAGGGGTGGCCCAGCGCGTCGCGGCCATGGCCGCGATCAACCAGCTGGCCGTTGCAGGTGATGGTGGCCTCGATGCCGGCGAGATCGGCCGGCGGGTCCTGCCAGTTGCCGACCACAATGCCGGCGTTCCAGGAATTGTCGGCGATCAGCGAGAGCGCTTCGAGTGTCGCGTAATCGGCGTTGCGGTCATCGACCAGCTCGACGCCGGGCGCCACCTGGATCTCGCGGCTCACCTCTTCCTGGGTATAGGGCACCGGGCGGAACGGGAAGTCGTGGGCGAGCTTCACCGCGACCTCGAATTCCAGGCCGAGATGGGTGTATTCCATCGCATCGACCGTGGCAGGCGCGCGGTAGATCCGGCTGGCGGCGACATAGCCGGAGACCGGCTGGTCGATGCCGCACATCTCCTGCATCTTCTTGGTGGTGAGGCCGATCTTGAAGCCCCCGACCTGGGTGTTGCCCGCCGCCATGATCCGGCGCGCGTAGGAATCCTGCACGCGATAGGCGGCATCGACGTCGATGATGCCGCGCTCGCGCGCGAAAGGCACGAACTGCTCGCCGATGTCATGCGCCTCCATCAGCATCAGCGAGGTGACCTCGGTGCGCGCCTTCTCGATGCTCGGATTGCCCGCCATGCCGTTCCACTCCCCCGCGTTTTGTTGGCACCGATCATAGAGGTTCGGCGAAGGTGCGCAAATGGCGCGCGCGGGCTCCGGTCCTATTCCCCGTAAGGCACCCAGATGTTCTTGATCTGGGTGGCGCGGCGGAGGAAGTCCTCGCCCTGGTTCTCCGGGCTGAGCCAGTCGCGGGTGCCGGGCTCGCACCAGGTGGCCTTGAGGTTGCCGGCGGAGCCGCGCTCGACCAGGGCCACGCCGTCGGCGCCGCCGAAATACCAATGGCAGGCGACCTCGTCATGCTCGGCCAGGGTCTTGGCGAGAACGTCGCGCTCGCCGGTCACGATGTTGACCACGCCGTCGGGCACGTCGCTGGTCTCCAGCACCTGGTAGAAGTCGGTGGCGCTCAAGGGATGCAGCGGCGCGGGGGTCGCGACCACGCGGTTGCCCATGGCGATGGCCGGGATCACCAACGAGATGAAGCCCAGGAGTGGCGCTTCGTCCGGGCAGGAGATCGCCATCGTGCCCCAGGCCTCCGGCATGGCGAGCGTGACGTGCCGGGCCTTGGTGTAATGGACGCGGCCGTCATACTTATCCGCCCAGGCGGCGTAGTGGATGATGCGCGAAACCGATGCGTCGACTTCGGCGCGGGCGGCTTTCTTCGCCGCACCCGTCATCGCGGTGAGGCGGGCGGCGAACTCGTCGGCGCGGGCAGAAAGATTCTCGGCCAGGAAGTAGAGCACCTGGGCGCGGGCATGGCCGGAGAGCGCGGTCCAGCCGGTCGCCTTCGAGGCGGCTTCGACCGCGTTGCGGATGTCCTTGCGGTTGCCCAAGCCCGCCTGGCCGATCGAATGGCCCTTGGCGTCCAGCACGGAATAGGAATAGCCGCTGTCCGGGCGCGCCTGCTTGCCGCCGATGAACAGCTTGGCGGTGCGGTCGAGCGCCGGCTCGCCTGTGAACGATGAGGCGGTGGGCTCGGCGCTGAGCTTCGCCTTGGCCGATTCCTTGGCGCCCTTCTTCTTCGCGGGGGCGAGGTATTCGATCATGCCTTCGCGGCCGCCCTCGCGGCCGAAGCCGGATTCACGATAGCCGCCGAAGCCGGCGGCCGCATCGAACAGGTTGGTGCCGTTGATCCAGACCACGCCGGCCTTGATCCGCGCCGCGAGGTCGAGGCAGCGGTCGATATTCTCCGACCAGACCGAGGCCGACAGGCCGTAGGCCGAGTTGTTGGCGAGCGCCGCGGCCTCGTCGGGCGTGCGGAAGGTGGTGCCGGCGAGGACCGGGCCGAAGATCTCGACCTGGGCAATGGTGGAGGCGGGCTCGACATTGGTGAAGAGGGTCGGCGGGAAGAACCAGCCCTTGCCCGGCAGCGCTGCGGAAGGCTGGAAGCAGGTGGCGCCTTCCTGGCGACCCTTCTCCACCAGCGACTTGATGCGGTCGAGCTGGACCTTGGCGACGATGGCGCCGATGTCGATCGACTTGTCGAGCGGGTCGCCGACCCGCAGCGTCTCCATGCGGCGCTTCAGCTTGTCGTAGAAGCGCTCGGCGACGCCTTCCTGGACCAGCAGGCGGGAGCCGGCGCAGCAGACCTGGCCCTGGTTGAACCAGATCGCGTCCACGACGCCTTCGACCGCGCTGTCGAGATCGGCGTCGTCGAAGACGATGAAGGGCGACTTGCCGCCAAGCTCGAGGCTGAGCTTCTTGGCCGTCCCGGCGGTCGCCTTGCGGATCTCGCGGCCGACCTCGGTCGAGCCGGTGAAGGCGATCTTGTCCACATCCGCGTGGTTGACGATGGCCGCGCCGGTGGTGGCGCCGTCGCCGGTCACGATGTTGAGCACGCCTTTCGGCAGGCCGATCTCGTCGCAGATCTCGGCGAGGGCGAGGGCCGTCAGCGGCGTGTACTCCGCCGGCTTCAGCACCACGGTGTTGCCGGCGGCGAGGGCCGGCGCCACTTTCCAGGCCAGCATCAGCAGCGGGAAGTTCCAGGGGATGATCTGGCCGCAGACGCCGACCGCGCCCATGCCGGGGAATTCGCTCTCCAGCAAAGCCGCCCAGCCGGCATGGTGATAGAAGTGCCGCGCCACCAGCGGGATGTCGATGTCGCGGGATTCGCGGATCGGCTTGCCGTTGTCGAGACTCTCCAGCACCGCGAGGAAGCGCTCGCGCTTCTGCACATGGCGCGCGATGGCGTAGAGATACTTCGCGCGGGTCTCGCCGGAGCTCTTCGACCAGGCGGGGAAAGCGGCGCGGGCCGCGGCGACCGCGGCATCGACATCGGCGGCCGAGCCTTGCGCGACCTTGGCGAGGACAGAGCCGTCGGCCGGGTTGTGCACGTCGAACAAGGCGCTGCCGCTCTTCCATTCGCCACCGATGTAGTGACGGAAGCCGGATTGGTGCTTGCCGAGCCAGGCGGTGACGGCGTCCTTGGCTTCCGGCGCCGGGCCGTAATCCATGGTCTGCAGGATTTCTTTGACGGTGCTCATAATCTTCAGGCCATGGCGTGACGGTTGAGGGCGGCGTAGCGGCCGGTGACGTAGTGCTCGAGCTGGCGCTCGATGTCCCCGAGCAATGAGCTGGCGCCGATGCGGAAGAGATCGGGCTCCAGCCATTCCCGGCCGAGCTCCTCCTTCATCAGGATCTGCCAGTTCATCGCATCCTTGGCGGTGCGCAACCCACCCGCCGGCTTGAAGCCGACCTTGAAGCCGGTCTGCTCCAGGTAATCGCGGATCGCGCGCACCATCACAAGGGAGACGGGCAGGGTGGCGTTGACATCCTCCTTGCCGGTCGAGGTCTTGATGAAATCCGCGCCGGCCATCATCGCGGTCATGCTGGCGCGGTAGACGTTGCGCAGAGTCTTCAGATCGCCGGTGGCGAGGATGGCTTTCAGATGCGCCGGGCCGCAGGCGGCGCGCATGGCCGCGATCTCGTCATAGAGCGCGGTCCAGTCCTGGCCCAGCACATGGGCGCGGGTGATGACGATGTCGATCTCGTTGGCACCGTCGGCAACGGCGCGGCGGATTTCCTCCAGCCGCAGATCCAGCGGCATCAGGCCGGCGGGGAAGCCGGTCGCGACCGAGGCGACCGGGATGCCGGATCCCGTCAGCGCTTCGACCGCGGGCTTCACCATGGTCGGATAGACGCAGACCGCGCCGACCTTCGGCGCGTCATCGGCGAGACCGAGCGCTTCGACGATATCGGCACGCAGCGGCGACTTCGCCTTGGCGCAGAGGCGATGCACGCGCGCGGGCGTGTCGTCGCCGGCGAGCGTGGTGAGATCGATGCACTGGATCGCCTTCACCAGCCAGGCAGCCTGGTATTCCTTCTTCACGCTTCGGCGCGCGGGCAAGGTCGCGGTGCGGCGCTCGACGGCGGATAGGTTCACGGTCGGCCCCAGCGCCGCTTCTTCGTTGAAGGCGATGCCGCTGTTGCGCGGATGGTTGTGGCCGGGTTCGGCGGCGGCGACTTTGCGTTTCGGATCGGTGGCGAGATTCATGAGACTGCTCCTCAAGGCGGCGACCTTGCGTCTCCCCCTGATCCAAGTCAAGCGCAACCAGTGCTTGGTTTTTCCGCGTCTTTCCAGATGGTTCGGGCTGGATTTCGTTGCAGGCCCTGTGCATTCTTTGGGCCCATGAGCCAGCCTGCCACGACCTCGTCCGCGGCCGCCGCATCGGCGTCCAAGGATCCGCTCCTGCAGCCTTTCAAGCTGCGGCATCTCAACTTGAAGAACCGGGTGATCTCGACCTGCCACGAGCCGGCCTATTCCGAGGATGGTCTCCCCAAAGAGCGCTATCGGCTCTATCACGTCGAGAAGGCCAAGGGCGGCTGCGCCATGACCATGATCGGCGGCTCGGCCACGGTGGACGTAGACTCACCGCAGGCCTTCGGCAATCTCCGCGCCGGCACCGACGCGATCATTCCCTGGTTCCGCCAACTCGCCGACGCGGTGCATGAATACGACTGCGCCGTCATGTGCCAGATCACCCATCTCGGGCGTCGCACCAACTGGAACAAGGAGAACTGGCTGCCCGTGGTCTCCGCCTCGGCGGTGCGCGAGCCGGCGCATCGCGCCTTCCCGAAGGTGATGGAAGACTTCGAGATCGAGCGGATCGTCAAGGCCTATGGCGCCGGCGCAAGGCGGTGCCGCGAGGGCGGGCTGGACGGTGTGGAGATCGAATCCTACGGCCATCTGTTCGACGCCTTCCTCTCGCCCGCGACCAACAAGCGCGAGGACAATTACGGCGGCAGCCTCGAGAACCGCATGCGCTTCCCGCTGGCGGTGCTGCAGGAGATCCGCCGCCAGGCCGGATCGGATTTCATCCTCGGCGTCCGCATGGTGATCGACGAGGACGATCTGGAAGACGGCATCAAGTTCGACGAGGGGCTGGAGATCGCCCGGCGCTTCCAGGATGCGGGCCTGATCGATTTCGTCAACGTGATCAAGGGCCATATCGAGAGCGACGAGGCGATCAGCCATGTCATCCCGGTGATGGGCACGCCGGCGGCGCCGCATCTCGAGATGGTGAAGCGGGTGAAGGAGCAGCTCAACGTGCCGGTCCTGCATGCGGCGCGGATCGCCGACGTGGCGACGGCGCGGCATGCGGTTTCCAGCGGCGCGGTCGATCTGATCGGCATGACCCGCGCGCATATGGCGGACCCACATATCGTCGCCAAGGTGATGCGCGGCGAGGAGACGCGGATCCGCCCCTGCGTCGGCGCCGGCTATTGCATCGACCGGCTCTACCAGGGCGGCGAGGCCTTGTGCCTGCACAACGCGGCCACCGGGCGCGAGCAGACCATGCCGCATGTGATCGCACCGGCGGCGCAGAAGAAGCGCGTGGTGGTGGTCGGCGCAGGCCCGGCGGGACTGGAAGCCGCGCGGGTTTCGGCGTCGCGCGGACACCAGGTGACCTTGTTCGAGGCGGCGCAGAAGCCCGGCGGGCAGGTGCTGATCGCCGCCAAGGCGCCGCGGCGCAAGGAGATCGTCGGCATCATCGACTGGCTGGTCGCGGAGGTGGAGCAGCTCGGTGTCGATCTCAAGACCGGCGTCTTTGCCGAACCCTCCGATGTCCAGGCACTCAACCCCGACATCGTGGTGATCGCAACCGGCGGCGTGCCCAATCCGGGATTCTTCCCCGGTGCCGACGACCTCGCCACCACGACTTGGGATGTCCTGAGCGGCCAGGTCGCGGTCGGCGACAACGTGCTGTTCTATGACGACGAGGGCGGCACCGAGGCCTTGTCCTCGGCGGACTTCATCGCCGGCAAGGCCAAAGCCCTTGAGATCGTGACGCCGGAACGCGTGTTGGGCGTCGATGTCGGCGGCTTGAACTACCCGGCTTTCTACAAGGCCTTCTACCAGGCCAAGGTCACGCAGACCTTGAACCTGCGCCTGAAGGGCTTGCGCCGCGACGGCAACCAGATCGTGGCCAGCTTCCACAACGCCTATGACAAGTCGACCGTGGAGCGGCGGGTCGACCAGGTGATCGCCTGCCACGGCGCGCTGCCGGCGGATGAGCTCTATTTCGGCTTGAAGGACGGATCGCGCAATCGCGGCGAGATCGACCAGGCCGCGCTCATAGAATGCAAGCCGCAGGAGATCGCCAGCAACTCCAGCGGCTCGTACCAGCTGTTCCGGGTCGGCGACGCGGTCGCCAGCCGCAACATCCATGCGGCGATTTATGATTCGCTGAGATTGTGCAGCGTATTCTAAGCGGCTGCCATACATACTCCGTCGTCATCCTGGCGCTAGGCGCCGGGATCCACGCCTTGGGGCTTGAAGAAAGCAAGGCGTGGATCCCGGGACCAAGTCCCGGGATGACGGAGTTTGGGAGGCGATGGAGCTTGATTTGAAGCGGCGTTAAGCCCGCAGCTCGCGCAGGAACCCTTCCACCTGGGTCTTCAGCACCGCGCCGTTCTGCGAGAGCTTCTCGGCGGAGGTGAGCACCAGGCCGGCGGCGTCGCCGGTCTGGGCCGCGACCTGGGTCACGCTGGCGATGTTGGAGCTGACCGTGACGGTGCTGTCGGCCGCCTGCTGGATGCTGCGGGAGATTTCCTGGGTGGCCGCACCCTGCTCCTCGACGGCGGAGGCGATCGTGGTCGAGATCTCGTTCACCCGGTTGATGGTGGCGCTGATCTCCTGGATCGCGGCGGCGGAACCCGCGGTGGCGTCCTGGATGGCGCGGATCTGGGTGGCGATCTCATCGGTCGCCCTCGCGGTCTGGGTGGCCAGCGTCTTCACCTCGGAGGCGACCACGGCGAAGCCCTTGCCGGCCTCGCCGGCCCGGGCGGCCTCGATCGTGGCGTTGAGCGCCAAGAGGTTGGTCTGGCTGGCGATGTCGTTGATCAGCCGCACCACGTCGCCGATTTTCTGCGCGGCTTCGGAGAGGCCCTGGACCTGCGCGGTGGTCTGATCGGCCTGGCTGACCGCGGTGCCGACGATGCGGGTCGATTCCTGCACCTGGCTGCCGATCTCGCGGATCGAGGAGGAAAGCTCCTCGGTCGCCGCGGCGACGGTCTGCACGCTGCTGGTGGTGTGGTCGGAGGCCGTGGCCACGGAGGCCGACTGGCGCGAAGCTTCCTCGGCATTGTTGGCCATGGCGCGGGCGGTCTTCTGCAGCTCGGTCGCGGAACTCCCGACCTCGCCGACGATGCCGCCGACGGTCGCCTCGAAACGCTGCGCCAGGGCCAGCATATGCTCGCGGCGCTGGGCATCGGCCTGCAGCTTGGACGTCTCCTGCTCGGCGCGGAGGCGTTCGGTCTCGATCATGCTGTCCTTGAAGACCTGGACCGATTTCGCCATGGCGCCGATCTCGTCCTGGCGCGCGCGATAGGGCACTTCGGTATCGGCGCGGCCGGCCCCCAGCGCCTCCAGCGCCGAACGGATACGAGCGAGCGGGCCGAGCAGCCAGCGGGTGGTGAAGAAGGCAGCGAGCCCGAGCACGACCAGCAGGATCGCGGCGGCGATGCCAGCGCTCCACAGCATGCGGTCGACGACCGCGAAGAACTCGGACTTCTTCACGCCGACATAGAGGATGCCGATGGTCTTGCCGTCCTTATCCTTGATCGGGTCGTAGCCGGTGAAATAGATCTCGCCCAGGATCGGCACCTGGCCGCGGAACGGCTTGCCCTGCCCGAGGACGCTCTCATGGGCGGCATTCTTGGCGAGCTTGGTGCCGACCGCGCGGCCCGATCCGTCGGGCTTCATCACGTTGGTGGCGATGCGGGTGTCGCCCATGAAGATGGTGGCGGTGCCGCCGGCGATGGCCTTGATCTCATCGACCAGCGCGTCATTGCCGTTCAACAGCACGTCGCCGGCATACATCTTGTCGCCATCGATCCGGAAGTCGGTGCCCGCCGTGTTCAGCACCTGCCAGGCGACCTTCATGCTGGTCTCCTGCTTGTCCTCCGTCTGGCGCTCCATCTCGGCGGCGACCAGACGGTAGATGACCGCGACCAGGATGATGCTCATGAGGATGAGTCCGGCCAGGTTGGCGGCGGTCATGCGGGTGGCGATCGACAGTCGACCGAACGAAAGGCGGCGAAGCATTTCGGAAGAAACCTTCTCAGAAAGGATGGGACGGATGGGTTGACGCAGCATAATGAGCGGGGGGTTAACAGCCGATTACCTATCCGGATATGCAAGGAGGTCGCTTTGTCAGGGTTCTCCCGACGCCATTCCGCTTAATGAAATCCTGGGCTACTGTCTCGTGGAACGATAATAGGGAGCCGAATCATGGACTTCATCAACCCGAGCAGCATCACCGCGCCGGCCTCGAACTACAGCCAGGGAGTGTTGGTTTCGGCCGGCGGGCGGCGGCTGCTCATTTCCGGCCAGATCGGCATGACCAAGGAAGGCATTGTCCTGGACGGCATGGAGGCCCAGCTGCGCCAGACCTGGAAGAACCTGATCGAGGTGCTGAAGGCCGGCGGCATGGCCCATACCGACCTCGTCAAGGTGACGAGCTTCGTCACCGATCGTTCGGCGGTCGGGCTGGTGCGGCAGATCCGCGACGAGTTCATGGCCGGCCACCGCCCGGCCTCGACCTTCCTGGTGGTCGCCGGCCTCGCCATGCCGGAGCTGCTCTGCGAGATCGAGGCGGAGGCGGTGAAGGCTTAGTCACGATGCCCGTCTCACACTCAGCCGTCATCCCGCGACTAGGTCGCCGGATCCACGCCTTGGCTGCGACACGAGAGAAAGGCGTGGATCCCGGGACCAAGTCCCGGGATGACGGAGTAAGAATACATGGCTGAGTTCGATCTTGAAGCTTACCTGAATCGCATCGGCTATGCCGGCCCGCGCGAGGCAACGCTGGAGACCCTACGCGGCCTCCACCGCGCGCATCTCTACAGCGTGCCGTTCGAGAACCTGGACGTGGTGCTGAAGCGCCCGATCCAGCTCGATCCGGCGTCGCTCATACAGAAGATCGTCGCCGGGCGGCGCGGCGGCTATTGCTTCGAGAGCAACGCGCTCTTCATGTACGCGCTGCAGGCGCTGGGCTTCACGGTGACGCCGCTCGCCGCGCGGGTGCTCTGGGAGCGCAAGGATCCCAGCTTGCCGCCGCGCAGCCACATGCTGCTGATGGTCGATCTCGAGGCGGGCCTCTATCTCGCTGACGTCGCCTTCGGCGGCCAGACGCCGCCCCAGCCGCTGAGCTTCGCCGTCAATCTTGAGCAGGCGACCACCCACGAGCCCTATCGCCTGCGCCGCACCGCCGACGGCGAGCTGGAGCTGGAAGCATGGATGGCCGGGCAGTGGGGCGTGCTCTACCGCTTCACCCTGCATCCCCTGCTGCCGGTCGATTTCGAGCATGCCAACTGGTACACCGCGACCCATCCGAGCTCGTTCTTCGCCAACAACGTGATTGCCGCGATCCCCGGCGAAGCCTGCCGCTACACCTTGTTCAACAAGGAGTTCCGCACGCGCAAGCCGGATGGGACGGTAGAGACGGTGTTGCTGGAAGACGCGCAGGCGCTGGCGGCGGCGTTGCGGGAGAGGTTCGGGATCTCGGTTTCGGACGCAGACGCGACCGTGCTGGCTGCGCTCGGTTAGCCTGCCCGCCGCAGCGCCATCTCGCAAGCGGTCGTGTTCCCCAATGGCTGCGCATTCTTGATCGCCGGCGGGGCGACTTCGGCATAGGCGTCGGCGCCGATATGGCGCTTGAAGGCGTCGAGGCCGAAGGTCCAGGGCTCGTCCACCTCGTATGACCCGGGCAAGGCCTGGTCGCGGTAGGGACCGATCTTGAAATAGCTCGTCGGCTCCGCCTGGGCGTAGCCGATCGCGATCGGCTTGCGCATATCCGGCTGGCGCGGCACCGCCTGGTCGTCGAACCAGAAGTCGAGCCGGCTCTTGACCGCATCCTTCGGCATGATCTTGGCGTGGAGCACGATGTTGTGCCAGCGGCCGACCGCGTCGGCGCGCCGGAGCTGGACGATCGCGATATGCTGCTTGTGGGTCTCGCCGTCATTGCCGGGCGTCACGCTGAAGCAGAGCAGGCTCTCGCCGCCGGCGCTCTTGATCTCGCGCAGCCGCAGCGCCACGACCGGGTTGCCGCTTCGGTAGCCGGGCGTCGCCGCCGCGTGGCCCGGCGGGATGATGCCTGCGCTCGGCTGCTTGATCTGGGCGAGGATCAGGCGGCGGTCGATCGGCGGCAGGTCAGGCGGCAGGTAGAGCGCGAAGCCGTACCAGAGGTCCGGGCCGATGCCGAGGATGGCATGGCCGGGCTCCATCAGCTCGGCGCGTTCGGAGCAGCGGTCGCTCTCCGCGCCTTCCGCTTCCTTGTCGCCGTGATGCACGGTGAGAAGCAAGGCCTGCCGGCCTTCCGTCGCGGTGCTGCGCGTATAGGCGTGGCTGCCGGCAAGGATGTGCTTCAGCGACCAGTTGCGGGAAAGCGGGCCGTCCTCGAAACCGTCTTCCAGCGCGCTGGTGGACTGGGTCGCGTAGTTGACCGCAACGATCTCCTGCGGCGCCGGCGCGCAAGGCCCCGCGGCCGCCGGACTGCAGATCAGCAAAGCCGCGGCAAGCCCGGCAGCCGCCGTGACGACGGCCCAGTACCCATGCATCATCCAGGGCGAAGCTTTCCGCATGATCCCCCGCAGCTCTCGGGGACCTGTTCTACGCCGCCCGCCCCGGGGATCAAGGGACAACGCAACCGGGGAGGGTGGCGGGCGTCACACCTTCACGTATTTCCGCCAGGAATGCTGCGGCCGGAAGCCGAGCAGGTCGCGCGCCTTGCGGTTGGAGAACAGGCATTCATACTTGCCGAGCTTATGCTTCACCTTGACCTTCGGGTAGAAGCGCTTCAGCAACTCGGCAGTCGGCAGGTCCGACGAGCAGTCGTCGTTGCCGACGTTGAACGCCTGGTAGCCGAGCCCATCCTTCTCCAGGCAGAGCCGGGTCATCTCGCCGAGATCGCGGGCATCGATGTAGGACCACATGATCCGTTTGCGGCCGGAGGGATCTTTGAAGAACTTCGGGAAGTTCTGCTGATACTCATGCGGCTCGATCACGTTGCCGATGCGGAGCGCATAGATGTCGTAGCCGCTCCTGGTCGCGAAGGCCCGCGCGGTCTGCTCGTTGACGATCTTCGACAGCGCGTAGCTGTCCATCGGGTTGACGTCGTATTCCTCGTCGAGCGGCAGGTAGTCGGGGTCCTTCGGCTCGTTGGCGAAGACCAGGCCGTAGGTGGTCTCGGAGGAGGCGACGATGATCTTGCGGATGCCGAGCTTGGTCGCGGCCTCGATCACGTTGTAGGTGCCGAGCGCGTTGACGCGGAAGACCTCGTTGTCCGGCGTGATCATGATCCGCGGGATCGCCGCGAAATGCACCACGGCATCGACCTGCTGCGGCCGCAGCGAGGGATCGAACTCGTGCAGGCCCATGTAGCTCGAGAGCGCGTTGAACACCTGGCCGGAATCGGTGATGTCGGTGATGAGGGTGCGGACCTTGGGATTGTCCAGCGGCTTCGAATCGAGGTTCAGCACCTGGTAGCCGCTGTCCACCAGATACTGCACGACATGCTTGCCGGCCTTGCCGCTGCCGCCGGTGAACATCACGCGCCCGGCCGGCCGCGTGCTCGCTCGCTTCGCCATGGGATTGCCCCTGTCCTAATGTTTGATTGAGTGCAAAAGGTGCGGGAAGTCTAGCGGGTGAAATTTCCGCCGTCATCCCGGCACTTGGTGCCGGGATCCACGCCTTTTTTCGCACCCCAGGCGTGAATCCCGCGACCTGGCCGCGGGATGACAGGGGAAAGCGCCTTAAGCCTCGGCCTTCTTGATGTCGATGCTGTCCACGCGGTCGGGATAGAAGGCGACATGGCCGGCGATCTCGGATACGGCGTCGAAGGGGTTCTCGTAGCACCAGACCGCGTTCTCCGCGATCCGGTCGCCCAGCTTGATGCTGAAATAGGAGGCGTCGCCCTTGTAGGGGCAATGGGTCTTGTGGCTGGTGGGGGTCAGCAACTCCATCCGCACATCGCGCTTCGGGATGTATTGCACCGGCGGATATTGCGCTTCGCGGAGGGTGAGGGCATTGGCGGAATCGGCGATGGTCCGGCCGGCGAACTTCACCGCGACCTTGTCCAGGCTCGGCTGGATGGCGATCGGATGGTCGGGGCCGGGGATCTTGCCTTGTGTCTTTTGGGCGGCAGCGCTCATCGGGGTTCTCCCTAGGGGGGTCATCCAGATATAGGGCGTCGATCCGGCCTCGCCAGACTCGCCGAATCCCCGAGGAATCAACGGTTTTGCGGCATCGGATCGCAGGCGGTCCGGCTTGACAGGGGCAGGCCCGGTGGCGATGGTTCCCAGCCTTTCCCGCCCGGATCAAAGAGCATGGCCGACCAAAGTTCCGCACAACCGATTCTCTCCCCAGGGCAGACCACGGGCGAGGGCCAGCCGGGGCTGAAGCTCGGGTCGGAGGAGCACAAGCGGGTCTTCTGCCGCATGCTGCTCGACACCCATGATCCCTATAGGCCCGCGGTCATCCCCTGGCCGAAGCTGGAAGAAGCGGCGTTCAAACGGCTGACCGGCCTGCCGATCTGGAACATCGCGGTGCAGATCGAGGGCCGCGCCTCGATCGCGGTCCGGACCTATGGCGAGCAGGTGGCCGATCCGCTGCTCAAGGAAGCCATCCTGATGGACGGCGGCGAGGAGGCGCGGCACAAGGACGTGCTGTCCAAGATGGTCGCCTTCTACGGCATCACGCTGGATCCCGAGCCGCCCTATCCGGCGCCCAAGGATGCGGAATGGGCGTTCATGACCACCGGCTACGCGGAGTGCATCGACAGCTTCTTCGCCTTCGGCCTGTTCGACGTGGCGCGGCGCTCGGGTTTCTTCCCGGAAGAGCTGGTCGAGACCTTCGAGCCGGTGATCCAGGAGGAGGCGCGGCACATCCTGTTCTTCGTGAACTGGCTGGCCTGGCATCGGCGGCAGCTCGCCTGGCCGGCGCGGCTCTGGTTCAACCTGCGCTGCTTCGCCTGCTTCCTCGGTCGCATCAAGGGCCGGCTCGACACCGCGCGCGCGGTCAAGGGCAGCCAGGGCGACAAGAAGCAGGACAAGAACTTCACCGCCACCACCAGCAAGGCGCTGGCGGTCGATATGAAGGTGCCCGACCTGATGCGGCTCTGCCTCGCCGAGAACGACCGGCGGATGGCGAAGTATGACAACCGGCTGCTCCGCCCGGTTCTGGTGCCGAGCCTGGTCAAGCTGGCGCTGCGCTTCCTCTAGCCATCTTGCGCCGCAGCAAATTAAATCGATTTCCAACGGCGAATTTCCCGGTTAGCGTCTGTTCGAACGGTCCCGCCTGAGGGCCGACGAAGGTGCACCTATAAAGATTCCGGGGGGAGGACGCCGGCTGCATGCCCGACCGTCCATTGATTCTGATCGATCCGCTGCCGCGGACGCTCGACGTCATCTGCGCGCCGGAGGTGCGCCGGCGGCTCGACGCCCTGGGGCGGCTGGTCATCTCCGAGGACAAGCCGATGGCAGCGGCCGAGGTCGACCGGCTCTTGCCGGAGGCCGAGATCCTGATCGGCCAGACCGACATGCCGAAGGCCCGGCTGGACCGCGCGCCGAAGCTGAAGGCCATCTTCAACGTCGAGACCAACTTCCTGCCCAACATCGACTATCGCGAGGCCCAGGCCCGCGGCATCTGGGTCTTGAGCCCGACCTCCTCCTTTGCCTCAGCGGTCGCAGAATCCGCGCTGGCGATGGCGATCGATCTCGCGCGGGGCATCACCGCGGCGGACCGCGATTTCCGCGCCGGACGGGAGCGCTACGGGCTCGCGGCCAATGCCGAGAGCTTCATGTTCGCCGGCGCTCCGGTCGGCATCGTCGGCTATGGCGATCTCGGGCGCGCCTTGCGCGCGCTGCTGGTGCCGTTCCGCAACTCGGTCCAGGTCTATGACCCCTGGCTGCCGGAAGACGTGATCCGCGCCGCGGACTGCGCGCCGGCCGGCCTCGACGAGCTGCTCGCGACCGCGCGGGTGGTGTTCTGCTTTGCCAGCGTCACCACCGAGAACCAGGGCTTCATCGGCCGGCGCGAGTTCGCGCGGATGCAGCCGGGCGCCTGCTTCCTGCTGATGAGTCGCGCCGCGGTGGTGGATTTCCCGGCCTTCCTCGACGCGGTGCGGTCCGGGCATGTTCGCGCCGCGACCGATGTCTTCCCCGTGGAACCCGTGGCCCAGGACGACCCGGTGCGGCAGATCGAAGGGCTGCTGCTCTCGGCGCACCGCACCGGCGGGATGAAGGAAGCGCTGCACCAGATCGGGCGGATGACGGTGGCCGATGCCGAGCTGATCCTCAGAGGCCTGCCGCCGGTGATGTGCCGGCGCGCCGATCCCGCCATTGCTGCACGGCTGCGCAGCATGCCGGTGGCGACGACCTGAGCATGTCCCCGCGCAAGCGCAACGAGGTGAAGAAGACCCGCGTGCCCACGATCCAGGACGTGGCGCGGCTGGCCAAGGTGGCGCCGGCGACGGTCTCCAATGTCCTCAACGGCACGCGGCCGGTGGCGGAGATCCGCAAGGAGCGGGTGCTGGCCGCGGTGAAGCAACTCGGCTACCGGCCGAATGCGCTGGCGGCCAGCCTCCGGCGCAAGGAGACCCGCACCATCGGCGTGGTGGTGCCGGAGATCACCAACCCCTTCTTCGCCGCCTTCGTGCATCGCATCGAGGAGCTGGCGGGCGACAGCGACTACCAGATCCTGCTGGCGAGCTCCAACGAGGATCCGAAACTGGAGGCGGCGCGGATCCGCACCCTGCTCGACCGCCGGATCGACGGTCTGATCGTGGCGCCGTCGCGCGACGAGGTCGAGGCGGTCAGCCACCCGATCGGCAACCTGCCGCCGACCGTGCTGGTCGACCGCGGCTTCGGCCTCGCCGGCTTCGACACGATCGCCGCCGACAACGTCGACGCCGCCTATCGCGGCTGCAAGCACCTGCTGGAGCTCGGCCATCGCGACATCGCCATGATCGTGATGGACGCGAAGCTCGCCAACTTCAAGGACCGCATCGCCGGCTATCGCCGCGCGCTGGACGAGGCGGGCGTCGCCCGGCGCGCGCGGGTGGTGACCGGCGGGCACGACGTCGAATCCTGCCGCGCCGCGGTCGAGCGCGAATTGCGCCGCCCCAACCGCCCGACCGCGATCTTCGCCGCGAACTATGCGGCGACGCTCGGCACGGTGCGGGCCATGCGCGCGGTCGGGTTGGAGTTCCCGGAGGACATCTCGCTGCTCGGCATCGACGATTCCGACTGGATGGCGGTGCTGCACCCCTATATCAGCGCCGTCGCCCAGCCGGTCGAGGAAATGGCGACCGAAGCCTGGCGCCTCCTACTGCAGCGCCTCGCCGGCGGTCATGCGAAGTCCGCGCGCATCCGGCTGCATTGCACGCTGCATGTGCGGGAATCGACGCGGGCGGTGAAGTAGTCTCGTCATGCCCGGGCTTGACCCGGGCATCTCGCGCCGACGGCACTAGATCGCCGGGTCAAGCCCGGCGATGACGGTCTGGAGAGACTAAGGCGCGATCGGCGCTTCTTCGGTGATCGCCCGGGTGCGGCTGATGCCGAGCTGGCAGATGCGTTCCAGCAGTTGCCAATACTTGATGCCGTCATGGGCGGCCGCTCTCGCGAATTCCTCGATCTTGGCGATCTCGGGGTTGGGGTTGGCTTCGATGAAATAGGGCGTGCCGTCCTCGGCGAGGCGGAAGTCGATGCGGGAATAGCCGTCCAGCTCGAGTGTGCGGCAGATGCGCTTGGCGAGGCGCTGGATACGCGCCACGGTCTCGGGCGAGAGCCCCTTGGCCGGGCCTTCGGTCACGTTGTGGCGCTGCTGGTATTCGAGGTCGTGCTTCACCGCGGCGGTGGCGATGCGCTTGCCGTCCTCCTGGGCATCGCCGAAGTTCAGTTCCCAGACCGGCAGCACGCGCAGGCGCTCGTTGCCGATCACGCCGACATAGATCTCGCGGCCGTCGATATACTGCTCGATCAGGGCATCGGTGCCGATCTTGTCGTGGATGAAGGTGACGCGCTCCTTCAGCTTCTCCTCGTCGTTCACCAGCGAGGCCTTGGCGATGCCGTAGGAAGCATCCTCGGTCGCGCTCTTCACGATCAGGGGGAAGGTGAGCTTCGCCGGGCGCTGGATCTTGCGGCCGATCGGAATCACGGTGAAGGCCGGCGTCGGCACGCGGTGGTAGGAGGTGAGCTTCTTGGAGAGGGCCTTGCCGCGGGCCAGCATCAGGCCGCGCGGGTTGCAGCCGGTATAGGGCAGGCGCAGGAGCTCGAGGAAGCTCGCCACGTTCTGGTCGTAGGTCGCCTGGCCGTGGAATTCCTCCAGCAGGTTGAAGACCACATGCGGCGTCCAGCCCTCGATCGCGTCGCGGATCGGCTTCAACTCGTCCTTCAAGCCCAGCGGGCGCACGTCATGGCCGCGCCATTTAAGGGTCGAGATCACGTCGTATTCGGTTTTGAAGACGTGGATCTCCTTGTCGGAATAGCCCTTCAACGACTCCGGCGGCACCAGCTCGGGGTGCACCAGGACCAGAATGCGGAGCGGCCTTAGAGAGCGAACCATCGGCGTGACGGGCTGTAGAGGGATTGCACGGTCTTCGCGGTCAGCAGCACGGTGAAGTCCACCATCATGCGCCGTTCCGAGCCCGGCGCGCGCAGTTTCAGCGCGCGGCAGCGGGCGATCATCTCATCGAGGAGCGCGTCGAGGGTCAGCTGATACTGTCCCGTCCACTTGGCGACCATGCGGCGGATCTCCGGCCCATTCTCGCGCAGGAAGGTTGACGCTTTCTTAGCGTTGCGGTGCCGCGGCTGGTCGGAGAAGATCCGCTTCAGGTCGCGGTCATGCACCGTCGGCGGGCGGGTCATGTAGCGCGCCTGCTTCTGCTCGTAGTATTCGCCGAGGGTGAATTTGAGCCTGCTGACCGGATCGACGAAGGCGCGGGTGACGAGGCGGGGCTTGGCATCGCCGATCTCCGCCATCAGCTCGTCCACGTATTCGAGCTTCTTCAGGGCGCCCCAGCCGGCATAGCGCTTGCGCCATTTGTGCTTGGGGCCCATCCAGACCGCGAAGGTCTCGGCGAAATCCTCGTCGGGATGGCTCTGCGCGTACCAGAGGCGCAGATGCTGCACGTAATTGCGGCTGCCGGGATTGGGCCGGTAGTAGTCGGGGTAGGTCTCCGACGACTTGCCGAACAGCTTCTGCCACTGGCGTCGGCGCTGCAGCTGGTAGGCATGCTGCATCACATGCCCGGTCTCGTGGCGGAGGATCGCCATACATTCGGCGCGGGAACCGCCCTCGACGTCGATGATCTTCTTGCGCTCCAGACGCATCAGGCGCGGATGGGCCAGGTAGAAAGGCACGGCGATTCCCGGCGAGGCCTCGGAGCTGAACCACTCGTCGCTGAGCCAGGCATGGGGCCGGATCCGGATCCCGCGCTTCTCCAGCTCGACATGCAGGTCGTGCAGGCATTCCTCGAGCCACGTCCCTTCGAGCGTGAGCTTGAGGTCCTTGACCTTCAGTTTGAGGAGCTTTTCGTCGGGCAGCCTGGCCCAGGCGAAACGACGCGACATCGAGATTCCCGGCTGTTCCGGCGGTGGATTTTGCTTGGGCGGATCGTGTCATGGGGCGGGGCGGGAGGCAAGGCGCCCGCGCGTCCGGAGCGTGTGGCCAGGGCGGCCCGGCCGCCTTAGACTGCCGGAAAGGGCGCTTCAGGGAGCAAAGTCATGGGCATTCAGACCCGCGAGCCGGCGCGCGATCCACAGGATCTGGAGCGCCTGCTGGTCGCCCGACAGAACCAGGGCGACGTCGAGGGCATGGTCGCGCTGTTCGAGCCCGACGCCATCGTCGACGTGGCCGAGGGAGACAAGACCGAGACCCGGCTGATCCGCGGGCATGCGGAAATCCGCGCCTTCTTCGTCGAGCTTTGCGCCTCCGGCCGCAAGTTTCGGATGGGCCGGCAGGCGCCGGCGGTGGTCAACGGCGACCTGGCGCTGACCGGGACCCGGATGGCGGACGGCAAGATGACCGCCGAGGTGGCCCGCCGCCAGAGCGACGGCACCTGGCTCTGGACCATCGACAAGTATCTGCATTGGTGAGGACTGGATCTCAAGAGAGCTTCTTCGCCTTCGGAACGGGCAACTCTTCGATTTGGCCCCAAGATTCGACCCAAGCAATGGCTTCATCGAGCGGCACACCCATACCGCTTGCGACGTCTTCCCTGGCAATTTCGTCGAGCCTAGCCTCTTCCTTAGGTGAACGCTTCCTCATGGCTACCCCTCCACCGGGATATAGAAATCCAGCACCGAGCCCGCTTTCTCCGGGTTGAAGCGTTCGCCGTAGACTTCGAGGTCGATGCCGCCGGTGGGCTTACAGCCAGAGTTGGGCAGTCCCTCGGTGAAGATGTATTTCATCGCCGCCCGCATCTGCGGGTGGATCTCGCCGGCGGCCAAGGTGATGCGGAAGACGGCATAGGTCTGGGCCGGGACCTGCATCAAGGTGAGTGCCGCGGGCGGCTTCTTGCCGGGCGCGATCTCGGCGGCGGCCATATAGCTGAAGCTGCCTTCTTCCGCGTTGTTGCCGTAGCAGAGGCCGTAGCAGACGGGTGAGGTCTGGCCGTCGAACGGCATCAGTTCCCGCAGCCTCGGCCAGATCGCCGGGATCGCCGCCATGTTGTCCTTACTGATCCGCTCGGAAAAGCCGGCGACCACGAAGGCGTCCTTGCGGGTGACGCCGTCGAGCCGGGTGACGTTGGGTTTCACGGCGGGGATCTGGTTCATGGCTTTCTCCATGGCTGCGGCCTGGTAGCGGATGGGGTTGCGCTTGTAGCGGCCCGGCGTCACGCCGAAGACCTGCGCGAAGGCGCGGGTGAAGGCTTCCTGGGATTCGAAGCCGCAATCGAGGGCGAGGTCGATCAGGGCCGGCGCCTCGAAGTCATCGTCGACGCCGGGATTGCAGCCGAGCCGCGCGGCCGCCCGCAGCATGCGGCGGCGGCGCACATAGGCCATGACACTCTCGCCGATCCGCGCGGTGAAGAGGCGCGAGAAATGGAACGGCGACAGGCCCGCGACATCGGCCAGCGCGGCGACGCTCAAGGGCTCGAACAGGTTTCGCTCGATATGTGCCAGCACCTGCTCCAGCGGATCGCTGGCGCTTGGCGGCGGCGCGCAGGCTTCGGTGGGGAGAGGCTTCAGCTTCATGGCGCAAAGCTTGGCGCATTCCCGCGCCGCTGTCTTGATCGCGCTTGCTGCCCGATCTAGGCGGGCTTGAGCGGAGTGATGCCGTATTTCTCCGCCAGCGCGGCGAGCTTTTCGGCGATACCGGGATGGAGGGTGACGCCGTCGCGCTCCGCATGGCGCTTCTTCGCCAGGGCCAGCTGGCCGGGCAGGCGCACGGGATTCTTGGGATCGCGCGGCTTGGCGGCGAGGCAGAGATCGGCGGTGAAGTCCATCTGCCGGCGGAAGGCGTCCTCGCCGGCGAAACGCGAGGGCGCGATCGCCAGCACCGTCACCGCCGCGCCCCAATCGGTCGGCTTGTCGGCCCGGCCGTAGCCGCCGAGGCCCTGGGTCAACGCTTCGACCAGCAGCCCCAGGCCGAAACCCTTATGGCCGTGGTCCTGGCCGCCGACATGCAGCAGCGTGCCGCCATGGGCGACCACGTTCGGGTCGTCGGTGAGCTTGCCTTCGGCATCCTGCAGCCAGAGGCCGCCGAGCTTGCGGCCCTCGGTCTTCGAGCGGCCGACCATGCCGAGCGTGGTGATCGAGGTCGAGACGTCGATCAAGATCGGATCGGGGCGGCGCGGGATGCCGGCGGCGATCGGGTCCGGCATCAGCACCGGGGTCAGGCCGCCATGGGGCGCCACCTTGGATTCGCCGGGATCGGAGGAGAGCACCAGGATCAGAGTGCCGTTCCGCGCCGGCTCCTCCAGGAAGGCGGCGAGGCAGGCGATGTGGTGGCTGCGCCGCAGCGTGATTGCCGCGAGGCCGAACTTCCCGGCGCGCGCGACCGCTTCGGTCACGGCGAGCTCGGTGGTCCAGAGGCCGGGCAGGCGGCGGGCATCCCAGCAGGCGGCGGCGCCGTGGTCGGCGACCACGTCCGGCCGGCCCGAGACTGCCATGCTGCCGCTCTCGATTTCCTCGATGTAGCCGGGGAGCTGCGCGAGGCCGTGCGTGGTGTGGCCGTAGAGATCGCCTTCGACCAGCCCGCGCGCCGTCGATGCGGCAGGCTCTTCCGGCATGCCGGCTTTGATGAGGATGGCGGTGGCGTAGGCGCGCAGGGCGGCGGGGCTGTAGCGCGGGGTCATTTCATTCCTTTGGGTGCTTCAATTCAATTTTCCTCTCACGCATTCCTTCGCACCGAGATGTGCCACGGTATCAGCAACCGTTCGGCCGCGGTCACGAGACCGAACATCAAGAGGCCCAGCAGGGTCAACAGGAAGATGCCGGCGAAGGCGAGGTCGGGGCGCATGTTGCCGGTCGAGATCTGGATGTAGAAGCCGAGACCCTGATCCGAGCCGATGAACTCGGCGATGGTCGCGCCGACCGTGGCGTTGAGCGCCGCGTATTTGAAGCCGACGAAGCATTGCGGCATCGCCGCCGGGAGCCGCACCTTCCAGAACACCCGCGCCCAGTTGGCGCCGGTCGCGCGGCTGAAGCGCTCCAGTTCCTCGGACAAGGAGCTGAAGGCGAGGATCGCGTTCAGCACGATCGGGAAGAAGCAGACCAGGAAGACGATGATCACCTTCGGCAAGAGACCGAAGCCGAGCCAGGAGATGAACAGCGGCGCGAAGGCGATCTTCGGCGTCATCTCGATCGAGACGAAGAAGGGATAGATGGTCCGCCGCAGGATGCTGGAGAAGGCGATGGCGAGGCCGAGCGGCACCGCGATCGAGATCGCGATGCCATAGCCGAGGATCGCCTCCAGGCCGGTGACATAGGTGTATTCCAGCAGCCGGGGGAGATCGGCGCGGCTCGCCAGGAGGATCTCGCTCGGCTTGTTCAGGATGTAGCGGGGGACCTGGAAGAGATCGATCGACACTTCCCAGAACAGGAAGAAGCCGATGAAGAACAGCACGAACATCCAGGATTTCGCCGCCCAGCGCGAGAGCGGGGCGAACCATTTCGGGCCGAGGCCGGTAGGCTCAGAGGATGCCGAAGCCATGGAAGATCCCCTGGATGTCGGCGACATAGTTGGCGAATTTGGCCGAGCGCTTGACCTCGAGGTCGCGCGGCCAGGGGAGATCGATGTCGATCACCCGGTCGATCCTTCCCGGCCGCGGCGTCACCACGCAGACCCGGGATGAAAGCTGCACCGCCTCCTCGATCGAATGGGTGACGAAGACGACGGTCGGCCGCTTCTGCATCCAGAGCGCCTGCAGGTCGCTGCGGATGCTTTCGCGGGTCATGGCGTCGAGCTTGCCCAGGGGCTCGTCGAGCAGCACAGTCTTAGGGTCATGCACCAACGCCTGGCAGAAGGCGGCGCGCTGCTGCATGCCGCCGGAGAGCTCATGCGGCATGCGATGCGCGAAACCTTCCAGGCGGACGGATTTCAGCAGCTCGTCGATCCGCGCCTTGTGCGCCTTTGGATCGAGGCCGCGCAGCTCCAACTGCAGCGCGATGTTGCCTTCCACGGCGCGCCAGGGCACCAGGGTGTTGTCCTGGAACATGATGCCGATATCGGTGCGCGGCGCGTCGACGACCTCGCCATTGACCCGGATCTCGCCCTCGGTGGCGTCGAGCAGTCCGGCGATCATCAGCATGAGCGTGGACTTGCCGCAGCCCGAGGGCCCGAGCAGGGAGATGAACTCGCCGCTCTCGATCGCGAGGTCGACCGGGCCGAAGGCATGGACCGCATCGGCGCCGAGGCCGAAGGTCTTCGAGACGGAGGTGAGTTGGACGGCGGCGGTCATGGGCGCGAGCAGAGCATAAAAATGCCCCGGGAGCACGTGTCCCCCGGGGCTTCCTTCAACGTGAAGCTTACTTCGGCAGGAAGTCGTTGGTGTAGAAGGCCGTGGCCGGCTGGTCGGTCTTCAGGTCGTTGTATTTCTTCATCAGGTTCAGCATGTCGTCCCAGTCGGAGGCGACGTTCAGACCCAGCACCTTGTCCTTGTTGGCCTTGGAGTAGAGCACGCCGATGGTGACGTCGAGCACCTCGCGGGCCTGGGCCTTGCCGGCATCTTCCGCCATGGTGCCGCCGACGATGTCGGCCATCGAGGCGATCGCCGCATCCGGGTTGGCCGCGGTCTCCTTGTAGGCCTTCACCGTCGCGGCCATGAAGCGCTTCACCAGGTCCGGGTTCTTGGCGATCGTGTCCTTGGTGGTCACGATGCAATAGCCGACCTGGTTCACGCCGTAATCGGAATAGGGGAAGGTGACCGGGGCCGCACCGCCGTTGGCCTTGATCTCCGCCGGTTTGTCGTCGAGGCCGCCGAGGATGCCGACCGCGCCGCCGGCCTTCTGCAGATAGGAGGAGACCAGCGCGCCGTCCGGCACGTTGGTGATCTTCACGTCGCCTTCGGCGAGGCCGGCATTCTTCAGCACCAGCGGGAAGAAGGTGTTCACGCCCGCGTTCGCCGTGGTCAAGAGCGCCTTGCCCTTCAAATCCTTGATGTCCTTCACGCCGGCATCGGGCTGCACGATGATCGCCTCGGTGCCCATGGCGTCGATCACGCCGACCGAGACCAGCGGCGCGCCCTGCGCCGCGAGGTTGGTCATCGAGGCGCAGGAGCCGTAAGAGAAGGTGCTGTCGCCGTTGGCGACCAGGCGATGCGCCGAGCCCGAGCCATTGCCCGACCGGATGTCGAGATCGATGCCCTGCTCCTTGTAATAGCCCTTGTCCTTGCCATAGGCGAAGCCGGCATGGGAGCCGTAATACATCCAGTTCAGGCGCAGCCGCACCGCATCATCGGCCGAGGCGACGCTGGCCGCAAAACCGAGCCCCGCCGCGATCACGCCGGCGCCGAGGATCACATTCCGCATTCTGCTCATTTCCCGCACTCCCTCTCTTTGTCACGTTCTTCCTGCGGCGCGGACACGCTTCTCCCTTCGCAGAACCTCGCGTTCTGCGGCGTCTCCGGCTCGTGGTGTTTCATTCGATGTCGTCGGCGCGCCCCTGTCTTTCCGGCTTCAGGCGCACCATCACGCAGCCATCCTGTGCCGCCCCCTGTCATGTATATTGATTTTAACAGACCAATACTTGACGATGACGGACAGCGCACAAACGCCTGTCGGGAGGCGAGATTGGCTTCGAAGACAACAGTAACGAAATCCGGGGAAGAACTGCCGTCCTTCAATTTCATCCTGCAGCCGGAGTTTCCGGTGAATGCGCTGATCCTCGCGACCGAGGCCCTGCGCATCGCCAACCAGAACAGCGGGCGCGACCTGTTTCGCTGGCGCATCGTTTCGGAAGACGGCGCCGCGGTGCGCGGCTCGAACGGGATGTGGATCCCGGCCGATTGCGACCTGCCGTCGATGCCGCGCGCGATGTTCACCTTGTTGTTCGAAGGCAATCTCCCGACCCAGCGCAATTCGCCGAAGTTGCTCAATCAGCTGCGTGCGGCGGCGCGGTTCGGCGGCAGCGTCGGCGGCGTCGATACCGGCAGCTTCGCGCTGGCGCAGGCGGGTCTGATCGGCGAGCGCGAGACGGTACTGCATTGGGAGGCGACCCCGACCTTCCACGAGCGCTTTCCGGAAACCAAGACCCGCAACCAGATCTATCTGATCGACGGCAAGCGCATCGCCTGCGCTGGCGGCGTCGCGACCTTGGACATGATGCTGGAGCTGATCGGCCGGCTGTACGACCCGGCGCTTGCCAATGAGGTCGCCGATGCGCTGGTGCATACGCCGCGGCCGGCGCAGACCGTGCAGCGCCTGGGCGACGCGGCGGGGCCGAAGCAGGCGCTTTCGGACCGGATCGTCGCGGTGATGGAGAGCAATCTCGACTTTCCGCTGGACCTCGATGGCATCGCCGCCAAGCTCGGCGTCTCCAGCCGCACCGTGGTCCGCGAATGCCGCCGGAGCTTCGGCGAGACGCCGATGCGGCTCTATCTGCGGATCCGCCTGCAGGCGGCGCGCAACATCCTCTTCTATGAGGAATTCAGCATCAAGGACGTGGCGGTCGCCTGCGGCTTCTCCTATCCCGCGGTGTTCAGCCGCGCCTTCCGCGCCCAGTTCAAGCAGACGCCCCGCGCCTTCCGCGCCAGCTTCCGCGCCAAGCAGAAGGCGGCGGTGCGGCCCGACATCCGGCGGCTCTCGGTCGAAGCCGCGACGCGCGCCTGATCGATAAGGGACGGGTCATGCAGTTCTCTCGCTTCGGCCGCAGCGCGTACCGATATCTCTGCGCCGGCTTGGGCCTGGTTTGCGGGGCCGGCGCCGCAACCGCCGAGCCGGCGATGTGGGTGGTGAAGGATGCCGACAGTACCGTCTACCTGCTGGGCACGATCCATGTGATGAAGCCGGGGGTGAACTGGCGCTCGGAAAAGCTCGATGCGGCGCTGAAGAGCAGCAGCGAGTATTGGATGGAGATCGATCTCCAGGCCGATCCGGCTGTCGTGCAGACCTATCTGCTCAACTTCGGCATGGATTCCCGGAAACCGCTGGCGAACGCGGTGGGGGAGGCGAATTTCGAGAAACTCGTCGCGCTGGCGGAACGCTACGACATTCCGACCCGCGACCTGCACCAGATGCGGCCCTGGCTCGCGAGCATGGTGCTGACGCAAGCGCAGGTCGCCAGCATCGGCTATGACCCGGCGCTGGGGATCGATCAGACCTTGCAAAGGGAGGCGGTGGCGGCCGGCAAGGCCGTCAGGCCGTTCGAGACCGCGTCCGAGCAGCTCGGCTATCTCGCCGAAATGCCCGACAGGATCGCGGCGGAGATGCTGGTCCAGACCCTGAACGAAGTCGGCGAGGGCGAGAATGTCATCGACGCGTTGCAGGCGGCCTGGCTCGCCGGCGACGTGAAGCAGCTGGAACGGATCAGCACCGATCGCATGCGCCAGGAGGCGCCGGAACTCTTCGATGCGATGATCCTGCAGCGCAACAACAACTGGGTGAAGCAGATCGAGGTGATGATGACGGGCTCCGGCACCCAGTTCATCGCGGTCGGCGCCGGCCATCTCGTCGGCAAGGACAGTCTGCCCGACCAGCTCGCCCGGCGTGGCTATAAAGTGCAGCGCTATTGAACGGTTTGCTTGCGGCGACTCACGCGGCGTCTTATCATCGCACCCATGAGGGGGCTTCGATTCTTCGTTTGTGCGCTGGTTGCCGCGGTCTTCGGCGCGGTGACTTTTGCCGGCATCGGTGCGACCGGGCTGACCGGGGCGGCCGATCCGACCGGAGGACTTTGGTCCAACCTGGTGATCTATCCCGCGGTCATCCTGATGGGCTGCTTCGGGTTCTGGATCATTTTCTCCGCCACCGATCCCGGCGCCGAGAAGTAGCCAACACATTCAGCTCCCGGACCGGCGATGGTCACGCTCACCCGGCGCAGCGACATCACGTTGAAACATTTCGAAGCCGTCGCCTGGCAAGGCGAGGGAGTTCGCCTGGCGCCGGAAGCGCTGGCGCGGATCGCCGACGCGCGCGCCGCCTTCATGCGGCTGATCGAAGAACCGGCAATCAACATCTATGGCGTCACCTCGGGCTATGGCAGCCGCGCCGGCCAGCGCTTGAAGCCCGAGGACCGCAAGCGCCATGCGGCCCAGCCGAACCACGGCACCGCCGCCACCTTCGGTGAGCCCTTCCCGAAGCGGGTGACCCGCGGCTTTGTCTTGGCGCGGCTGGCGAATTTCCTGGAAGGCCATGCCGCGGTGCGGCCGCAACTCGCCGAAGCGGTCGCGGCGATGCTGGATGGCGCGATGCCCGACGTGCCGTCGATCGGCAACAGCGGTGCCGGCGAGATCCTGGCATTGGGCCATCTGTTCGCGGCACTCGGCGAAAGCGTCGGCCTCGAGGAGAAGGAACACCTGGCGCTGATCAACGGCAGTCCCTGCGCCGCGGCGCTGATCGCCGACGCGGCGCTGGCCAGTCGGAAGCGCATCGAGATCGCCAAGGAGATCCTGGCGCTCTCCGCCGAGGCCTTCAAGGCGCCGCTCGAGGCCTATGACGCGGCGCTGGAGACGCTTTGGCAGGATCCGGCTGAAAGCGAAGCGCTGGCCGCGATCCGCACCCTGATCTCGGGCGGCACGGCCGAACGGCGGCCCTACCAGGCGCCGGTGAGTTTCCGCATTGTGCCGCGGATCCTCGGCCGGGCGATCCGCGCCCGCGATGCCGCGATCCAGGCGGCGCAAGTCTCGCTCGGCTCGATCACCGACAACCCGGTCTATATCCCGCCGGCGGAAGACGGGCGCTTTCCGAACGGCAGGGTCCTGAGCAACGGCGGCTATCACAACAGCATGGCGGCGCCGGTGCTGGACGATCTCGCCGCGGGCTGGGCCGATCTCTGCACGCTCGCCGAGCGGCAGTCGGCGAAGCTGCTCGACGGCAGGGTCTCGCTGCTGCCGGAATCGCTCCGCGCCGATCCCGAGGATCCGCGCGAATTGATCCCGCTGCCGATGGTCGCGGTCGGCCTGGGCGAGCGCGCGCGGCATGCGGCGCAAAGGAGCTTCCTGCCCGGCGCCGAGAGCGGCGGCTTCGGCCAGAACGACGTCGGCGTTGCAAGCTTCCTGGCCTGGCAGAAGGAAGCGGTGGCGGGCAAGGCCTTTGACGGCTGCCTCGCCGTGCTGGGCCTGATCGCGGCGGAAGCGCTGGACGTGACCCGGCGCGATGCGCCGCCGGCGTTGCGGGCGCGGCTCGCCTTCATCCGCCGCCATGCGCCGCCGATCACCGCCTTGCGCGCGCTGGGTCCCGATCTCGGGCGGCTTTCGGAGGCCATCACGCTGGAAATCTTCGCGCGGTCGGCCTAGATCATCCGGATCACGCGGTCAGGAGTTCCCATGGGCCAGACGATCGGTTTGAAAGCGAGCGACGGATTTCTGCTGGGCGGCTATCGCGCCGATCCGGCTGGGAGTCCCAGGGGCGGCCTGGTCGTCATCCAAGAGATCTTCGGCGTCAACCATCACATCCGCAATGTCTGCGACCGCTTCGCGACCATGGGCTATGCCGCGGTGGCGCCGGCGCTGTTCGACCGCGCCAAGGCCGACGTCCAACTCGACGCCTACGACAAGGCGGCGATGGACGAGGGCGTGAAGCTCCGCGCCGCGATCAGGCTCGAGGATTCGCTGAAGGACGTGCAGGCGGCGATCGCTGCCGCTCAGTCTGCGGGGAAAGTGGGCGTGGTCGGCTATTGCTGGGGTGGCTCGCTCGCCTTCCTGGCGGCGGCACGCCTCTCCGGCCTCGCCTGCGCGGTCGGCTATTACGGCGGCATGATCGCCGCCCACAAGGACGAGAAGCCCAAGGTGCCCACCATCCTGCATTTCGGCGAGAAGGATCAGGGCATCCCGATGACCGATGTCGAGAAGGTCAAGGCCGCGCGGCCGGAGGTGAAGGTCTACACCTGGCCGGCCGGCCACGGCTTCTCCTGCGACGAACGTGCCTCGTTTGAACCGCAGAGCCATGAACAGGCACTCAAGCTGACACTGGCCTTCTTCCAGCAGAACCTGGAGAATTGACCATCGGGGCAACCACGGGTCCGGACGTGACTGAAGCGCGCAACCTCCTGCTGCCGGGCGATCCGGCGCCGGTCTTCCGGGCGAACAGCAACGTCAACCCGG
Organism: Dongia sp. agr-C8; assembly: GCF_054658695.1. NCBI lineage: Bacteria > Pseudomonadati > Pseudomonadota > Alphaproteobacteria > Rhodospirillales > Dongiaceae > Dongia > Dongia sp. agr-C8. The sequence continues at coordinate 341,992 of NZ_BAAGHZ010000002.1, read as the reverse complement.
ATTTCGACTTCAGCACTGCCGCGGGCCGCTACCTGGTGTTGAGCTTTCTCGGCCCGGTGGAGGCCGGTGCGGCGAAGACCCGGTTCGACGCCTTTCTCGCCGGCGCGGCGATCTTCACCAATCCCGACTGCTATTTCTTCGGCGTGGTCGCCGGCAAGGCCGCCGACGGCGCGCCCGCGCTCCGGCAGCAGCGGCCCGGCATGGACATGTTCTGGGACGACGGGGCCGTGGCGCAGAGATACGGCGCGGCGCCGGGTGAGCCGGTGAGCTATCTGATCGGCCTCGACCTGCGCATCCTCGCGGTCGTGACGCAGCCCGATCCGGCCCGGCATGCCGCCGCGGTCTATGAGCTCCTGAAGCGGCTGCCGCAGATCGGGTCGCATCGTCCCGGCGTCCCCCAGGCGCCGGTGCTGATGCTCACCAGCGTGTTCGAGCCGGCGCTCTGCCGGCGGCTGATCGACGGCTATGAGTCGGGCGGCGGCGCGGAATCCGGCTTCATGCGCGAGAAGGACGGCAAGACCGTGCTGGTCATCGATCACAAGCACAAGCGCCGCTCCGACTGGACCATCGCCGACGAAACGCTGAAGGAGGCGGCGCGGGCCCGGATCCTGCGGCGGGTCGTCCCCGAGATCCAGAAGGCGTTCCAGTTCAGGATCACGCGGATGGAGCGCTACATCGTCGCCTGCTATGACGCCGAGGTCGGCGGCTATTTCCAGGCGCACCGGGACAACACGACGAAAGGCACGGCGCATCGCCGCTTCGCCGTCACGGTCAATCTTAACAGCGACGAATACGAGGGCGGCGAGCTCACCTTCCCGGAATACGGCCGCACCATCTTCAAGCCGCCGGTCGGCGGCGCGGTGGTGTTCTCCTGCAGCTTGCTGCACCAGGCGCTGCCGGTGACGAAGGGCAGGCGCTACGCCTTCCTGCCGTTCCTCTACGACGACGCGGCCGCCAAGATCCGCGAAGCCAACAACGCCTATCTCGGCGACAACGTCGCGCAGTACAAGTCGAGCAGCTGAGCCTCAGCTCAAGAGCGCGATTTGATCAGGCGATAGATGAACAGCAGGATCACCGCGCCGAGCACGGCGAGCGCGAAACTCATCAGGTCGAAGCCGTTGACCGAGCCCAATCCGAGCTGCGAGCCGATCCAGCCGCCGACCACGGCGCCGAGGATGCCGAGGATGATGGTGACGATGAAGCCGCCCGGATCGCGGCCCGGCATCAGGAACTTGGCGATGACACCGGCGATGAGGCCGAAGATGATCCATGCAATCCAGCCCAAGACTTCCTCCCCGTTGGAATGGTCACGACATCCGAAACCGTAGCGGAAAGCCGGTGAAACGGAAAGGGCGCGGGTGCGCTTGACTCCGCGCGGTCCGGCCAAGACACTCGCGCCGATTCCCGCCTTGTGACGAATGGATTTCCAATGGACCGGACCGCGACAACCGCCCCCATGAACGCAGCGTTGGCGGCGCTCGATGCCAGCCTGATCGACGACACGTTCAAGGGCTTCCCGCCCGCCGCCCAGCCGGTCAAGCTCGGCGAGATCGGCAAGCAGGGCTGGAACCTCCTGAAAGGCGACCTGCCGTTTCCGGTCGCGGTGCTGAAGACCTCGGCGATCGATCACAACAGCCGCTGGATGGACCGTTTCCGCAAGGAGCAGGGCGTCGAGCTCTGCCCGCACGGCAAGACCACGATGAGCCCGCATCTCTTCCAGCGGCAATTGGCGGACGGCGCCTGGGGCATCACGGTCGCGACCCCCCAGCAGCTCCGCATCGCGCGCGGCTGCGGCGTCAACCGCGTGATCATGGCCAACCAGCTCGTCGATCCGCAGGGCATCCGCTATGTGCTGGCCGAGATGAAGCGCGATCCCGGCTTCGAGTTCTACTGCCTGGTCGATTCACCCGCCGCGGTGCAGCGCCTGGCCGAGATCGCGAAGACCGCGAATGTCGGCCGGCCGCTGCGCCTGCTGCTCGAAGGCGGCATCGCCGGCGGCCGCACCGGCTGCCGCACGATGGAGCAGGCAGCGGCCGTGGCGAAGGCGGTCCTGGCCGCCGCGCCGCATGTGATCCTGCGCGGCGTCGAGGGCTTCGAAGGCATCATCGACGGCGCCACGCCGGAGGACCGCGCGGCCAAGGTGCGCGCCTTCGTCGATTTCCTGGGCTCGATCGCCAAGCGCGGCATCGCCGAGAACTGGTTCGGCGCCGGCGAGATCATCGCCACCGCCGGCGGCTCGGCCGAGTTCGACATCGTCGCCGACACCTGGCGCAACGGCGACTTCGGCGCGCCGGTCAAGGTCGTGCTCAGGAGCGGCTGCTATCTGACCCATGATTCCGGCCTCTACGAGGACCGCTTCCACGACATCCAGAAGCGCGGCATCGCGTCTTCGGCGCTCGCCAACAACGGGCCGAAGGCGGCGCTCGAAGTCTGGACCCTGGTGCAGTCGATCCCGGAGCCGGGCCTCGCCTTCGTCACCATGGGCAAGCGCGACGTCTCCTTCGACGTGAGCCTGCCGGTGCCGATTGCCTGGTCGCCGGCGGGAAGCGCAACGGCGGAGCCGATGCCCAAGGGCAATGCGGTCATCAAGCTCAACGACCAGCACGGCTATCTCAAGGGTCCGGCGGACGCGCCCTGGAAAGTCGGCGACCGGGTGGCCTTCGGCGTCTCGCATCCCTGCACCACCTTCGACCGCTGGCAGCTCATCTACCTGGTCGATGACGCCTACAACGTGACCGGCGCGATCCGGACCTTCTTCTGAGGTTTAATCCCCTGATCCCGGGCCACCATTCTCCCGGCCGAGATACAGTGGGATGTGTCGGTTCCGGCGGTCCTGCGCCGACTGCGCAAAGGGTTCAAATTCTGTCTGTGACCCGGCGCACAGTCGTATGGGAAGGCGGCGTTAACTCTCTTGAAGGCATGGCCGGACCCGCCATCTCCAAACGCAAAGGAGACGGGCCATGCCCAATTATGAAAACTACTACGACGTCCTGAGCGAGAACGCTGCCCCGCGCCATGTGGTGGGCAGCTCTGCGGTGGTGGTGCTGCTGCTTGCCATCGCCGCCTTTGCGGTTTCGGTTCTCTAAGGCGTATCGGTGCGGGCGGTTTCCAATCTGGCATTCGACCAGGTGACGACGACGCCGCTCGCGACGATGACGACGATGCCGAGCCAGACGATCGGTTCCGGCCAGTCGCCGAACACGATCAGCCCGAAGAAGATCGCCGAGACGATCTCCGCATAGCCGTAGGGGGCCAGCTGCGCCGCCGTCGCCAGGCGATGCGCGGCGATCAGCAGGTAATGTCCGGCAGCCGCAATGATGCCGACCGCCGCCAGCCACAGCCATTCGGTGGCTGTGGGCGCCTGCCACACGACGGGCATCGCGAAGCTGTAAAGCAGGACGCCGGTCAGCGCGGAGATGAGGCCGGTGACCAGGCCGGGATCATGCGGCGCCAGACGGCGTGTTATCATGGAGCCGAGCGCATAGCCCGCGCCGGACAAGAGCGCGAAGAGATCGCCGCGCGAGAACCCGTCGAGCGAGGGTTGCATCACCAGCAGAACCCCGACGAAACCCAGCACCACCATGGCCCAGCGCAAGGCGCCGATCCGCTCCCGCAGAATGACGGCGGAAGCCAGCAGCACGATCATCGGGTAGATGAAGAACACCGCCATCGTGTCGGCCAGTGGCATTTCCGCGATCGAGCGAAAGAAGGCATAGGCCGAGCCGGCGAACAGCAGGCCGCGCAGGATCTGCAGCCCGGGCCGCGACGGCCGCAGCGCGCGCCGGCCGAATTTGGCCACCGCGATCGGTCCGATGACCAGCGCGTAGAACAGGAACCGCCCCCAGGTCACCTCGACCGTCGGCAGCGTTGCCGACAGGTGCTTGGCAATCGCATCCATGCCGGGCAGCATCGCGAGCGCGCAGAGCATCAGGCCCGCGCCGAGGATCGGTCTTTGTCTCACGAGAGCTGCAGGGCGCCCAGGATGCGGCCGAGGTCCTGGTCATCCTTGTCGAGGGCGACGACCGGAAATCCATGCGCCCCGGCCTGGTCCTTGAGCCAGGCGTCGTATCGCAGGACCCACGCGAACTCCTTTTCTTTCACCGAATCAGGATAGCGGCCGGCCGCGTCCCAGATGCCGCGGGTGAAGATCACGTCGCGGATCCGCTTGGGGTCGGCATCGGTGACGAAGACGCCGCGGATATCGGATGCGGCGCCGAGATCGCGCCGGATCAGATGCGGCAGCAGGTTCACGCCTTCGACCACGAAGCCCTGCGGCCAGGTGTAATCGCGCTCGATCAGCGCCCGGATCCCCGTCCATGCCGCTTCCCCCTGGCCGACCTCGATCTCGACCAGCTGCTCGGCCGAGAAGGCGTCGAAGAGAGTCTCGGCGTCGTAGCCTTCCGGATTGAACAGCTTCGGATGCGTGCCGCGGTCGGCGACCGTGCGCATGATGTCGCGGATCTGGTCGGTGGAGATCCAGGGCAAGCCGAGATGTGCCGCCAGAGCCGCCGCGGCGGTGGACTTGCCGACGGCGGGCGCGCCGCCGATCAGAACCTTGATACCTTTCCCCATGCCCCGGCGCTTTCCCGCGAATCGGGGTGAAGAGTGGCATCGATGTAGCGCGGGCTCAATCCCGGAACCGCGGCTCCGGGCTTCGAGGGTGGGTCAGTTCAACCGCGCCATCGCTTGGTCGATGGCCGGTCGCGCCGTCGCATCGACCAGACCGCGCAGGCGATCGAGCTTCTTGCGCAGCGCCATCAGGTATTCGATGCGGGTTGCCGGCGCACCATGCAGCCGGACTTGGCCGTTGGCCAAAGCAAGATCGGTCATCAGGTCATCGATCACGATATCCACGGCGCTGCTGCGCTCCGCGGCGCTGCCGGCGCCCGTGGCCACCTTCTCGATGTCGAGCGCGTAGCGGTCGATGTCGTCCAGCGGAAGCAGCATCGCCTCACTCCTGATCACGGGTTCGGGTATTCCACCAAGGTGCGCGGGGCGGCCCGGGTTCCGCAGCGCGGCGCCGGCTCCGAAGATCATCGCGAAGCGAGGGAACGAATTTCCGGGCCGAGGCTTGATGTCTGCGGGTCAGCCTCTTTCCGACCGGCCGATCAATGACAACAGGATGGGGAACCCGCGATGCAGTACACGACGGAAAAGATCGAACAAGCGCGCAACAATATTACGCAAACCGAGCAGCGAATCCAGCGCCAGCGCCGCCGGGTCGAGAAGATGCTGATCGAGCGCCATCCGGCCGACGAGGCCCAGGCTCAGCTGCTGATCATGGAACAGAGCCTGATCGCAATGACCCGCTTCCTCACCAACCTGGAGCGGAAACTCGAAACGGGCGATCCCGGCCTGCAGCGGAACCAGACGGCAAAGCGCATCAAGGCGGCACGTAAGCCCGCAGCCGTCGGCCCCGAAACCCATCCGCCGCAATCCCCGGAAGCCCCGGAGAATATCGGCTAGTCTCCGGCCCGCATCGCGGTGGCGATCGACGTCGCGAGCGGCCGTTCAATAGCTCAGCAGAATCCGGAAATAGCCCTCGACCGTGCCGCGCAGCTCCTTGTACTCGGCACGGTCGCCGTCGCGCATGTCGTCGTAGAGCCGGACATAGAAGCGGCAGCCATGGTCGTTGCTCCATTTGAGGAGCGGCGAGAAGGCGGCGGAGAATTCGCCGGGGCCGAGCGGCTCGCCGTAGCGGGCGCGGGAGAGGGGCAGCTTCTCCTGATCGCCCTCGCGGCCCGAGACGGCCTTGTCTTCGATATAGATTCCGGCATCGGTCAGGCTGGCATCGAAGATGTATTGAATCTTGCCCTTGTTATCGACCCAGCAGGGCGGCAGGTCGAAGCCGCCGGTCTTGGCGTTGAGCTTGGAATTGAGATAGGTCGTCTGGTTCTTGCAGCTCTGCAGGTCGGCCTTGCAGGCGCCGGCCGACGCCAGCAGCGCATCCGGCGTGCCGCCATCTTTCAAAGACTGACCGACGATGGCGGCATTCACCAGGGCCTCGACCGCCTTCTCCGGCGGCAGGTCGGGCACCAGGCGCTGCGCGGCATCGAGCGCCTGGCGGCCGACCGCGGCTTCATTCAGCAAGGCGCGAACCGCCTGCTCCGGCGTCGCCTCGGCCGGCGCGAGCGAGGCCGCCCGCTGCATCAGGTCAACCGAAAGCTCGGCGTCCTTCAACCGCGCATTGGCATCGGCCAGCTGCTGCTGCATCCGCACGTAGTCCTTGGTGATATCGAACTTCTCCGTCTTCGAAAGCTTATCGAAGACCGGCTGCATCGCGACCAGGGTGCTTTGCGCATCGTCGCGCTGCTTCTCCAGTTCGGCGAGCTGCGTGGTCTGGGTCTTGAGGCGGATGCCCAGGATCAGCATCAGCAGGAAGATCAGCAGCAGCAGGGCCTCGGCCATGGTGAGGCCGAGCACCACGCCGCGGCGAAACTGCTTGTCGTCGCGCGCCGAGCCGATCATCGCTTGCGATCCCGCTCGATGGTGCCGCGCAGGCTGTCATCGAGGTCGCGCAGGGCCGAGGTCGCGGAATCGATCGCGGCCAGCATATGGCCCATCGCCACCGCGGTCTGCGCGGTCGTGGCGTTGATCTTGCTCGCGTGCTCGTGGAACTCGGCGAAGGCCTGGTCGATCTGCGCCATCGCCGCCTGCGAAGTATCGCCGACCCGGGCCACGCTCTGCTCCAGGACGGCATGGGTCTCTTTCGCGGTGACGCCGATCTGCTCCGCGGTCACCTGCTGCACCGAGCGGCAGAAGGAACCCAAGGCCAGCACCGCGTCGTCGATGTTGGTCCGCAGCCGCACCACCGCCTCGGCCAGCGCCATGCGCGCGTCCTGCTCGGTCTCCAGCACGTCGCGCCGCGCCTGGTTGATCAGCACCCGCAGCAGGATGCCGGTGATGGTCGAGCCCAGCGCCAGGCCGAAATTGGCGACGATCTGATCGACGTCTCCGGTGCCACCGAACTGGTAGAGTGCGTAGGCGAGGCTCGCCAGGGTGAACAGGAAGCCGAGGTAGTAGCAGTTGTCACCGAGCTGATCCTCGCGGATCCTGAGCAGCGGCACCGCGGCGACGACCGCCCAGTAGGCGACGATGATTGCGCAGGCGGTCGCGGTGATGATGAGCTGGTCGAGCCCGACGAGCTTCATCGCCACCAGCGACCCGCCGCCGATCAGCGCGGCGATCAGGAACGGCGCGCGGCTCAGCCAGACGAAGCGGTTCTTCTCCCGCCGCGCCCGCTCGTCGGAGGCAAAGTATGGGTGCCTCATCCCGGCACGCTCCGGAACGCATCGACCTCGGCGCCCTGGCGCTGCAGCCAGTCGATCCAGAACTTGCCGAGCGCGTCGGTCTGCTTGGCCGCCGCCTTCAGGCGGTGGAGCAGGTGGATCTCGGTGTGGATGCCGGTGAGGTTGCTCCGGACCGAGGCGGCATAGGGTGTTGCCCAGAAGGCGTCGAGCGGCGGCACGCTCTGATAGAGGCTGAAGCCCGGCTGGTTCTGCAGCAGGTCGCTGACGATGATCAGGGTCTTCGGTCCTTGCGGCGCGTCGGGGCCGAAATCCTTGACCGCGATCGCCTGCACGCCCTCCAGGATGGGGCTGGCCTTGGCTTCTTCGTCGAGCCGCATCCGCTCCAGCATCGCCGCGATCGGCGCCTGGAACTTCTCCTCGTAGCGCGCGCGCCACATCTTCGGGTTGGAATCGATTGCCGACTGGTCCGAGCCGTCACCGGGATTGCAGACCGCGACCACCGGCTGGAGCAGGGCGCCGCCGTATCCAACTTCATAGACCTTGAAGCTGCCGTGTTTCGGGATCGCCGCGGCCCAGGCGGTGATCTGCCGCCGCAAGGCCTCGCCCTGGATCTCGGTCAGCGCGTCGGTGCGGTCGACCAGGACGGCGAATTGCGAGGTCGGTCCGCTCTTCGGGCAGAGCGTCTCGGGATCGAGCGCGGCGAGCTGCGCGGCGCGGCCCTGCACGTACCAGAAGACGCCGCCCAGGCCCAGCAGCACGGCCACCACGATCGCGATGGCGATCGCCTTGAGCGCCAGGGTTTCCGAGCCGCCGCGGCGTCGGCTAAACCTGCGGCGCGCCATGGGTCTTTCCTTCGAGGATAGGCGCGTCCGGATCGGTCTCGCTGAGGTGTCGGATCCAGCGGATCGCCTCCTCATAGGCGGTCTGCAGCTTGTTGATGCTGTCTTCCAGCGCCTTGTTGGCCTTGGCGTATTCGCTCTCCGGGATCGGCGGCAGCTCGGCGAGCTCGATCGGGCCGAAGCCGTTCAGGTGCCAGACCTCGTCGAAGCGCTTGGGCGCCGGGATCTGGCGTGCCTTGCGGTTGGTGTCGCGGTAGACCACCAGGGCCTGCCGCCCGACATCCTGCAGATGCGTCAGGTGATCCTTGAAGCGGGCGAGCAGCCGTTGCCGTTCTTGCATCACATAGGGAATCTCCAGGCGGCGGTCGCGCAGCCGCGAACGCTCGACCTGGATCTTCTGCACGAATTCCTCCTGCACGCTCTTCAGGTGGTCGAGCTTTTCCTCGACCATGTCGTGATAGCGCGCCTGGGCCTGGCGGAGATGATCGGAGACCTCGGCATAGCCGGGATAGGGTTCGTCCCAGAACCAGCCTTCCATCATCACGATCAGGGCGGAGATGACGCCCATCGCCACCATGATCACCGACTTGATGTCGCCCAGTACCAGCGGCTGCGCCTGCATCAGCGGGATGACCGCGGCCGCGGCGGCACTCGACGGCATGCCGCTTTCCACCGCGGCGCGGTAATGGGCGAGGGCGAGGTTGATCAGCAGCACGCCGCCGAGGCAGCCGGCGGCGAGGACGAGGCCGGACAGCTTGCGCAAGAGGTTCTTGTGGATCGCGTTGGTCCAGCCCCAGCGTCCGGCGGCAAAGCCCAGCGACAGGTTGATCAGCGAGAACAGGATGGCGACCGTGTAGCCGCCGGCGATGCCGAGCTCCTCGCCCTCGCCGAGGATGATGGCGTTGGGCAGGGTCTCCGCCGCGAACAGCAGGACGATGATCGCCGAGAACAGGAAATGCCCGCGTGGCGGATGGGCCGGGCGCTTGAGGCCGTGATCGCGTCTGAAGGCTTCCAGCGTGCGCTCGCGGTCGAGCACTTCCTTGCGCGCGACCCGGAGATCGCCCTTGACCGCGAGCAGCATGGATTCCATGTCGCTCTCGGCCTGCCGGGCGATGACCCGCATATCGACCGCGGCGCCCGCGACATCGGCGCCGCGCAACCGCTGTTCGTAGGTCGTGATCTGGTCGTAGGTCCGGGCCTGGTCCTCGGCGGCGATGCTGCGGATGGTGCTCTCGATCTCCTGCTCGACCTCGTCCAACGAAGCGGAGTCCGGCGCCGGTTGGTTGGCGCGCGCGCGATCGGCCGCCCGCTGCCGCAAGTCCATCTTCTCGATGATGATCTTCGGGTCGATCTGCAGGAACTGGCCGGGACCCGGCTTGTATTGGGTCCGCAAAAAGGAGAGCACGTCTCCGAGCACGAATTTGTCTCCCACGCCCCCCGGCGTTGCAATTCCCGCTATCCTAACGATTGGCGGCGCGGCGTCCAAGCATGTGGGAGCTTCTCGACCCCGATTGGGGTGTGCGAAGTCGTGCCTATGCTTGGGAGGGGTCGACCGCGACGATCAGCTTCGCGACAAAGGCGACCCACGACTCCTGGTCCAACGGCGCCAGCATCGCCGTGCTGGCGCGGCCGCCCTGGCGCTGGAAGATGCCGTCCTCTGCTTGGCCGGTGCGTGAACCCGGTTGGGCTGCGTAGAAGCGCGTCTTCATCAACTGCAGTGTGATTTCCTCCGGGAAGAACACCTGACCGGTATGAGCGACATGGCCGCCGCGATAGGTCTCGCCGGCGACGGCGCCTGCGGTGCGCACCTGGAAATGGATATGGTTGGTGCGCCCTGGGTAGCAGCCCGGGAAAATGGTGTTGAATTGCGTGATCCCATCCCGGCCGGTGATCTGGATACCCCGCAGGAAGCTGTGTGATTCTTCGCCGGCGCCGAAGCCGGAATAGGCGCCGGCGGCGTCGCAATGCCAGACATCGACCGCGGCATCGGCCAGCGGCTGGCAGGTCCTTACGTTCAACACCTGGAGGTACAGCGCGAGCGGGATGCCGGGCTTGTCTTCGCGAATGTCGCGACGAAGGAGTTCATCGGCGAGGTGGTATGGGCCGAGCGCCTGTTCAGGTGCCAGGATGCAGGCCCCAGCGAGGCCATCGGCCCGACCTGCCTTCAGCGGCGCCAAAGCGGCCGCGGCGAGTCCCGACGCGAGCAGGGTCCGGCGTGTCAGCTTGCTTCTCATGCCGGGTCTAACGGTCCCCGCCGGGACTTCCTGTGCCGGAAGTTCCTGGGTCGGCACTTCCCGTGCCGGGTGGGCGGGCGATCAGCTGGGCCGAGGTCAGATCGAAGTCGAAATAGTCCTCGACCGCGGCGATCTGGGCGACCGCGGAGCCGCCCTGGGTCAGCGGGAAGAGTCCGAACTCGTAGCCGAAGGTGCCGCCCGACCTGGCCGAAACCACCACCGAGCCCAGCAGCGGGGCGCGGCCGTCATAGACCGTCCTGTAGTAGTCCAGCCAGGGTACCTCCGGCGCCACGGTCAGCAGTTCGTCGAGATAGCGGCCGGTGATGTCGAAGCCGATGGTCCGCACCGCCTTGGTGCCAACCAGCCGATAGCGAATACGGAACGGCTCCGGCTCGACGTCGGCGATGAACAGATTGGGCAGCACCGCGCGCAAAGCCGCCGGATCGAGATCGCGCCGATCGGGGATGCCGCTCGGCCCGCGATGCGCCATCCACCATGTGTGGACCAGGCGCACCATCGGCGACTTGTTCTGCTCGATCCTGGTCCAGACCGGCATTGGCGACCCCTTCACCCACGCAACCGGACGGCAGCGCCGCTCCGATTCTAAGCCAGGCTAGCGGAGCCTGTCTCGGCGGCAATTGACTTGGATCAAGTGAAGCCCCCCGCCGGGCCTTTCCGCCGGCTTGGCCCGAAGCTTGGATTCAGAGCGTTTGTCTTCCTGACACAAAGGCTTAACGAGGGCTTGCAGCCGCGGCGGCGGGTCACTATTGTCCGCGCCCGTTACGGCCCGACCCTCAAGGAGGGACCCTGCGGAGGGGTGCCAGAGTGGCCGATTGGGACGGTCTCGAAAACCGTTGTACGTGCAAGCGTACCGTGAGTTCGAATCTCACCCCCTCCGCCACTTCTCGCTTCAAGGATCTTCGGTGGCGCAGCCACCCTGGAGCGCTCCGGGGCGGGTGGCTGTTTATTCCATCCTCTTTCCGACAATTCGTGATTGCCCCAATGGGGTGTGAGTCCGCCGCCAATAACGTAAGAGATTCGCGGCGCGGGCCCTGTCATTCTCCGAAAAAGGGGGGTTAAGTCCTATTAGGTTAAATTTTTCTTAAATGCTGGCAGGCCCGCCGGTAACGGGCCAAGCGGGGGAATTCAGCCATGGTCCGGTTCACCGCAGCTCTGCTCGCCGCCGGGTTCCTGAGCCTGGCTCTGATCCTGGGGGCCATCGAGCGGACGTTCGCCAGCCCGTCGGAATCGACGTCTTGGACGATTGCCGCGGCGACGAATGCTTATGTCACGCCGGCCGGCGCGGCGGCGCCGGTTCCGGTGGCGAAGGGTGCCACCATCAGGGAAGGCGATCGCCTGACCACCGGCGCCGATGGCGCCCTGGTCCTGGCGCGCGGCGAAGACCTGATCGCCATGTCACCGAAGAGCGAGATCCGGCTCGCGCATTCCGACGACCCCGGGCAGACCTTGGTCGAGCAGCCGATCGGCCAAGTCGAATACCAGGTCACCAAGATGGCGACGCCGCATTTCCAGGTCGATACGCGGGTCATGAGCACGGTGGTGAAGGGCACCACCTTCACGGTCGCCGCCGCCGCATCGCAAAGCAGTGTCAGTGTGAGCGAAGGCCGGGTCGTCGCGCATAACCGCCGCACCGGCGCATCCTTTCCGGTTTCCGCCGGCGAAACCGCCGCGGTCGATTCCGTGCAGGATGGAGTGACTATCCGGGCAACGTCCTCGGGCAATGCCGGGAGCGGGAGCTCCAGCTCCCACAAGCAGAGCGCCAGCAACGGCGGCGGGAATGGTGGCGGCAACGGCGGCGGGAATGGTGGCGGCAACGGCGGCGGGAATGGTGGTGGCAACGGCGGCGGCAATGGCGGCGGCAACGCCGGCGGGAATGGCGGCGGCAACGCCGGCGGGAATGGCGGCGGCAACGCCGGCGGGAATGGCGGCGGCAACGCCGGCGGCAATAGTGGTGGCAACGGCGACGGCGGCAATGCCGGCGGGAACAGCAATGCCGGAGGCAACGGCAATGCCGGCGGCAACAATGCGGGTGGGAATGGTGGTGGCAACGGCGGCGGCAACGGTGCCGGCAATGGCAAGAACAAGTAGCCGCCGCGTTGCCCTACCGCGCGCGCATTCTCGAGAGCCCCGTGCCGCTTCGCGATCGGCGCGCTCCCGCACCGACCCGCGCGCGGCTTCAGGCCACCAGCCGATGGGCGATTGCGCGATCGACCAGCTCGATCAAGGCCGCGGCGCGGAAAGGCTTCGCGAGCGTCGCCTCGGCCCCGAGGCGCTTGGCCATGCCGAGATGATCCTCGACGCCGTATTGGAGTGCGCCGCCGGACATGGCGAGGATCGGGATGGCCTCGCCGAAGCTCCGCATCGCGGAAATCAACTCGTAGCCGTCGCCCTCCGGCATATAGATATCGGTGAGAATGACGTCGGGCCGCTGCGCAGCGAGTTCGCCAATCGCCTCCCGGGCGTTGGCGGCAGTGCTGACCAGGAAGCCCATGGATTCCAGCAGCGCCCGGATCGAATCCCGGAGACCCGCGTCGTCATCGACAACGAGGACAAGGTGGCGGCTGCGGCGGCGGTGCGGCATCTGTGCTTTCACGCGTAATCGCATTGCTCGTCGCCACTCTGAGGTGAATCGGAATTCATTCATAGCTAGGGATTCCCCTGATCCGGATCATGTCGGGCTCACGAAAGGCCTCCTGAAAGGCCGGTACGATTCGGGAACGAGGCTCTGGACCCGACTCGGCGGGAGGTGAGATTCTGCAGCTAAGCGTCAGATTCGACGCCGGTTTGGCCAATGGTGAGTCCCCATGGTAGGTCCAGTGCGCAGCAAAGCCCTGCTCAGCAGATCCGCCCGATTGAAAGCGCTTGATCGCGGCCTGCCCACGCGCATCGCCGATCTCGGCGACAGCGAGCTCCTTTCCCATTGCGATTGCTGCGGCCGGCAATTCCGGCTTTATCCCGGCCATGCCGGTTTCGACTCCCGCACCAAGCTGATGACCCTGCTTGGCCGGCTGGCCTGCAGCGCCCGGCGCAACGGCCGGGCTTGCGGCGGGCGGCCCCGCCGCCTGGTGCTGGTGCGCGACGAGCAGCAATGGGTGCTCGATGCCTCGGGTGAGTGGCTCGAGGACGATTCCGCCTTCTGGGAGCCGAGCGACTTCGAGGCGCTGGCGGCGCGTCACGCCCCCATCTGATTTTCGTTCAAGCGCGCGGGCGCCATTTGCTCCAGGCGCGCCATTGCTCGGGATAGCGCCGGACCCAGGCTTCGCTGCGCCGTAGATACTCGCGCGCCGCTGCAACGGTGCGTTCGTCCGCCGGCTGATCGGGGTCGAGCGCGATCGGCGCTTCGATCGCGACGCGGAAGCCGAGTGCCGGGTCGCGCAGCACGAAGGTCGGGAGCAGCGGCGCGCCGGTCAGCGCCGCGAGCCGCGGCGCGCCGACCGCGACCGGCAGCAGGCCGCCGAAGATCGGCGCCTCGACCATCTCGAAGCCTTCGGTGTTGGCGGCGACGATCGAGACCACTTCGCCGGCCTTGAGCGCGCGCATCATCTTGCGCATCGCCGTGGTCGGCGCCGCGCTGTCGAACACGATCCGCTGGGCGAGATGGCGGTCTTCCGGGATGCAGCGCACCTTGTTCAGGCGATCGACGCCGAACTGGGTTTCGGAATAGCCGTGCACCGGGCTGCTCAGATGCGAGACCTTGTAGCCCTTGGTGCGCAGCGCGATCTTGGTCGGCAGGCTGTTGAAGACCGTCGGCGACACCCAGAGCACCGCGCCCTTGCCGCCTTGCAGCGCTGCGGTGAGATGCGCTTCGCCTTCGAGCGAGAGCTTGGGGATCCACCCGCCCAAAGGATTCGAACTGGGTCGCCAGGCGCGGAGATCCTGGAACCGGATTTCGTGGATCGCGGCCTTGAGGTCGCGCGCGATCGCCGCGGCGCGCGTCATGTCGATATCGCCGAGCGCGGCTACCATGCTTGCGGCATTGCGCTCGATGGCGCGCCGGCTGGTCAGCGGCAGGCGGGTGGCTGCCCGCCAAAGTGGCGCCCATGCGCTTTCCGGCAGGACCCAGGCGAAGGGAAGCTGCAGGAGAAGGGCGAGTGCAGTGGTGAGATCCGAGAAAGCCCAGCGCGCGCGCCCTGTGCGCTTTCGCCGCTTCTGCACCAGCCCTTCGGTCCGATTCGGCGGCGGCTCTTTGGTTTCTGCCTGATTCGTCAGCGTCCTGTCTCCCAGATGACGGCGGGACTATAGCGCGGCGATGGGGTGAAGCCACCACCCGGTTGGCAGTCGGCCACCCGCGTTGCGAGACTGTCCTAGCGTCAGCCCCTGGTGTCTGTGCTATGAAAAACCTGACAGCGGCGTCGGGTTGGCGGCCGCGGCTGGGGCGCGGATGAATCGATTGTTGAGAAAGAGCTACGCGCCGCATTTCCTGATCGGCGGCACCGTGCTGGCGGTCGGTTTCAGCTTCGCAGCGGCGCCCACCTCCTATTGGCTCCTGAATGCGCTCTGCGGCATCGCCGCGCTGGCCGGCGTCTGGCTGGTCGGCGTGCGGCTCGCCTATGCCCCGGTCAGCCGCACCGCGCGCCGCGCCTGGCAGGTGACGCTGGTTCTGCTGCTGCTGGTCGCGATCCGCGAGTTCGGCGGTCCCGGGATCGCCGGGCTGGAGCAGAGCTCCGGGCTCGACCGGCTGATGGACGGCCTGGTGCTGTTGACCGCCTTCGTCGCGCTCTGGCTGACCTCGACCCTGGACGAGATGCCGCATTACTCGCGCGCCTTGCTGTGGTCCGGCTTCGTGCTGCATCTGGTCACCACCGCGCTCGACCTCGAGGACGGGCGCATCAGCGGGCTGTTCGCCATCGACCCGGAAGATCTCGGCGCGATCGTCAAGCTCTCGCAGTTCCTCTGCCTGCAGCTCTACCTGATCGGGACGCTCGCCTTCGTCGGCTATCTGCGCTGGCAGGTCTTCAAGCTCGACAAGCCGACCGATGCCGGCGATCTCGCGCGCCGTATCTTCTCCGGCCAGACCCTGGTGCACCGCTACACCTATCCCCGGGTCTGGTATCTGGGTTTCCCCGGCGGCCGGCCGATGCTGACCATCGCGCGCTTCGTCTACTGGTTCGCGACGATGGCGCGGCCGGTCAGCGCCCGCGGCAACAAGTCGATGTGGCGCCAGTTCCTCGATCTGTTCCGGCTGTTCTACCGGCACGGCCTCGACGCCCAGGCCTATTACATGTTCGAGCTCTACCGGCCGGAATACTGGCCGACGGCCGGCGGCTATCTGACGCGCTACGAGACCAAGAACGGCATCATGAAGCTGCTGACCTGGCAGCTGACCGACTATGAGCACCGCACCACGCTCGACAACAAGCTGAAGTTCGCCGCCTTCTGCAAGGGGATCGGCGTGCCGACACCGCCGCTGCTCGGCATCGCCCGCGACGGCGTGCTGACCCTGGAGGAGGGCGCGGAAGGCAAGCTCGACCAGGACCTGTTCATCAAGCCGGTGAAGTCCAAGGGCTCGCGCGGCATCGACGTGTTCCAGAGCATCGGCCCCGGCCGCTACCGCGACAAGGCAGGCCAGGAGATCGACCGCGCCACCTTGCTGGAGCGGGTCGCCGAGCGCTCGAAGACCCAGGCGCTGATGGTGCAGCGCCGGCTCTCCAACCACCCCGCCGTCGCCGATCTCGCCGAGCAGTCGCTGATGGCGATCCGGGTCATCACCTGCAAGAGCGATCGCGACCAGCAGGCCATCGTCACCTATGCCTTCATCCGCATCATCACCCGGCTCGAGCCTTCCTGGCCGGTCACCTATGAGCTCGGCATCGCGGTCGACCTCGATACCGGCAAGCTCGGCCCGGCGACCGGCGACAAGGAGAAGTGGCTGCTGGAGTGGTGGGACGTTCATCCGGTGACCGGCGCGCCGGTCACCGGCCGCACCCTGCCGCATTGGCAGGAGATCAAGCAGATCGCCCTGAAGGCGCATAACGCGGCGCAAGGCCGGCTGCTGGTCGGCTGGGACGTCGCGGTGACTCCGGACGGGCCGCTGCTGCTCGAGGGCAACTCCTATCCCGACGTCGATTTCCCGCAGCGCGTCTGCCGGGTCGGCATCGGCTACAGCCCGTTGGGCGCGCCGCTCCATGCCGCCTTGCTCGATCTCGAGCGCCGCATCGCCACCGGCACCGTGAAGCGGCCGCCCGGCGCGACGTTGTGAGCGCCGCGCGGTGACGCTGCCGGCCGGCCCGCTGCCCGTCATTCCCCTGGTCGATCTCGGAACCGCGGGGCTCGACCGCCTGGCGCTCGACATGCCGGACAAGGTGCGGCTGCTCTCCGCCGCCGGACGCAGCCTGCTCTCCGCGCCGATGCTCGCCTTGATGGACCGTCGGTCCAAGGCCTGGCTGGCCCGCAACGAGACGCCCTACCGCGCCGAGATCGATGCGATCGCCGCCATCCCCGGGGTCGCCGGCGCCCATGGCCTCAATCTCTCCCCCGAATGGGCCTGCACCAGCGCGAGTGCCGATGGACGGCTGGTGCGGATCCTCGACTGGCCGATCCACGGTCTGGGCGGTGCCATCGTCGTCGCCCGGCACCGGAGCGAGGCCGGCGCCTGGTACAACGTCACCTGGCCGGGTTTCGTCGGCGTGCTGACCGGCATGGCGCCCGGCCGCTTCGCCATCAGCTACAACCAGGCCCCGGTCCGGGCGCGGACCGGGATCTGGCCATTGGACTGGCTGCTGGAGCGTATCCATCTCGGGCCGCGCCGGGCGATCCCCGCCACCCACCTGATCCGCCGCGCCTTCGAGACCTGCAGGACCTATGCCGAGGCATTCCGCCTGCTGAAGCAGACCCCGATCGCCTATACCGGCCTCATCACCCTGGCCGGCCCGGCGGGGGAGGCGGCGATCATCGAGCGGGTCGAGGACCAGGCCATCGTCCACGAAGGTCCGGGGGCGATCCCCAACCATTGGCTCAACCCGCATTGGCGCGGGCACCCGCGCGGCGTCGATAGCCCCGGCCGGCTCTCGCAATGCCGCCTGCTGCTGCCTGGCCTGCGGCATCTCGAGCACGACTTCCGCTGGCTGCAATACCCGATGCTGAACAAGTTCGGCCGGCTCGCCGTGATCGCCGACCTGAAGACAGGCGACCTCGCGGTGATGGGGCTGGAACGCGGTGGCGACCATGCCGTGCCGGGCACGGAATGTTTCAAGATCAACGTGCTGGCGAACTGATCTGCGGCGCTACCTGGAGGCGCAGGTGGCGGTGTAGACCTCGCCCTTGGCCTTGGCATCGACCACCAGCTCGGCGCCGTCGCCCTTCGGCGTGAGGGTCCAGGCCCAGCCGTCGCCATGGGCGCTGATGCCGCCGTCATTTGTGTTGGCGATGAAGACCCGGAAGGTCTCGCCGTCATTGCGCTGGTAGCTGACCCCCGATTTCCCGGCCCGCGCCATGATGGTGGCGGTTTCGCCGTTGGCAAAGGTGCAGACCCAGGTGCCCTTCAGCGTATAGGGCACCGCGGCGGCTTCGGCCCTCCCGATCAACAGCGCGCCAAGGCCCAGCGCCGCCATCCCCAATGCAAAGCCCTTCACCATCGCATTCCCCCGTCCTGGAAAGGTGCCTGACGGGGAAAGAATGCCCAGGCGCACGGGCCGCGGTCAACCGGGGTCGGGGCTGGAGCCTGCAAGTCGAGGGGCAAACTTTATGTTGTGATATCAGTGGGATGTTGTTACTGCGTCGCCCTGGATCTCAGGTATTTTTCGCCCCGATCATGGTTAACCATCACCCGGAGAGGCGCCGAATATGCCGGGCCAACCGCCCGGGAATCGCATTGACACCAGAGCTTTGGCCCGTATATTCCCGGCTTCGATTTGGGTCGCCCCGGAAGAGCGGGTTGGCGGCCCATGTTTTTTGCGCAATCGGCCGCGCCTCACTGGATACGGCAGCGGCGGCTAGAGGACGATAAGTCATGTATGCGGTGATCAAGACCGGCGGCAAGCAGTACAAGGTCGCCAGTGGCGATGTGATCCTGGTCGAGAAGATCGAGGGCGAGGCGGGTGCCAGCATCACCCTGGCCGAGGTGCTCATGATCGGCGACGGCGCCAACATCACCGTCGGCGCGCCGACCGTGAAGGGCGCCAGCGTGGCTGCCGAGATCGTCGGCCAGGAGAAGGCCGACAAGGTCATCATCTTCAAGAAGAACCGCCGCCACAACTACCGCCGCAAGAACGGCCACCGTCAGAAGCTGACGGAGCTGAAGATCACCGGCATCAACGCGGCCTGAGCTCAGATTTAGGAGTACGACGCAATGGCACATAAGAAAGCAGGCGGCAGTTCACGTAACGGCCGCGATTCCGCCGGCCAGCGCCTGGGCGTGAAGAAGTTCGGCGACCAGGTGGTGGTCGCGGGCAACATCCTGGTCCGCCAGCGCGGCACCAAGTTCCACCCCGGCGCCAATGTCGGCATCGGCAAGGACCACACCCTGTTCGCCAAGGCGGATGGCCGGGTGGCCTTCCACACCGGCACCGGCGGCCGCACCACGGTCTCGGTGAAGCCCGAAGCCGCCGCTGCAGCGCGACCGGCGGCGGAGTGAAATCGCCGCGCCGCTAGCCGGCGCAGCCATTCACGACCGCGAGTTTGAGGAAGGGGAATGGCGAAACCGCCGTTCCCCTTTTTCGTTTCTGGATGTTTGACTGATGAAATTCCTCGACGAGGCCAAGATCTTCGTGAAGTCGGGAGACGGCGGCGCCGGCTGCGTCAGCTTCCGGCGCGAGAAGTTCATCGAGTTCGGCGGTCCCGATGGCGGCGATGGCGGCCGGGGCGGGGACATCATCGTCGAGGTGGTGCCCAACCTGAACACCCTCATCGACTATCGCTACCAGCAGCATTTCAAGGCGCGCCGTGGCTATCACGGCAGCGGCGCCAACCGCACCGGGCCGTCCGGACCGACCATCACGCTGAAAGTGCCGGTCGGCACCCAGATCCTGGACGAGGACAAGGAGACCGTTCTCTTCGACCTCACCACGCCGGGCGAGAAGATCGTGCTCTGCAAGGGCGGCGACGGTGGCTTCGGCAACGCGCATTTCAAGACCTCGACCAACCAGGCGCCGCGCCAGCATGGCGAAGGCTGGCCGGGCGAGGAGCGCTGGATCTGGCTGCGCCTCAAGCTGATCGCCGATGCCGGCCTGATCGGCCTGCCCAATGCCGGCAAGTCGACCTTCCTGGCCGCGACCTCCCGCGCCAAGCCGAAGATCGCCGACTATCCCTTCACCACGCTGCACCCGCAGCTCGGCGTCGTGCATGTGAACGAGCGCGAGTTCGTGCTGGCCGATATTCCCGGCCTGATCGAGGGCGCGCATGAAGGGGCCGGTCTCGGCGACCGCTTCCTCGGCCATGTCGAGCGCTGCGGCGTGCTCATCCACCTGATCGACGGCACCCAGGACGACGTCGCCGGCGCCTACAAGACGGTGCGCCACGAGCTCGCCGCCTATGGCGGGGAACTCGCGACCAAGCGGGAGATCGTCGCGCTCAACAAATGCGACGCGCTCACCGAGGAAGACATCGCGGAGAAGGTGAAGAAGCTGGCGCGCGCCGCCAAGATCACCAAGAAGAGCGGAAACAAGGTCTTCGCGATTTCCGGCGCGGCCGGGCAGGGGATCACCGAGCTGCTGCGGAAGGCGCTGGAGATCATCGACGACGAGCGCGAGGCCGCCAAGGCCCGCATCGAGACCGAGGCGATGGAAGAGATCCATACGGCTTAAGAGCCTTGCGTAAGGGGAACGGGGATATGGCGTTGCGTTACATCGACCAGGATGACTACACCGTCGCCGTCGTCGGCGGCGCCAGCGGCATCGGCCTGGAAGCCGCCCGCTTCCTGAACGGCCAGGGCGTGCGCGTCGCCGTGCTCGACCGCAACCAGGACGGCGTCGCCGCCGCCGCCAAGGAGCTCGGCGGCCAAGGGGGCGCCCATGGGTCGATCGGCGTGGCGGTCGACATCACCGACTGGAACGCGACCAAGGCCGCGATCGATTCCGTGGCCGGGCAGCTCGGCAAGATCGACGGGCTGGTGAACTGCGCCGCGATCGTCGGCAAGACCAACCTCAAGACCCACGAAGTCGAGATCGAGAACTTCGACGAGTGCTACCAGATCAACCTGCGCGGCGCCTTCCTGCTCTCGAAGGCGGTTGTGCCGCATATGCTGAAGCGCAAATACGGCCGCATCCTCCACATCGCCTCCATCGCGGGCAAGGAAGGCAATGCCGGCATGCTGGCCTATTCCGCGACCAAGGCCGGGCTGATCGGCCTGGTGAAGGTGATGGGCAAGGACTATGCCGAGACCGGCATCACCGTGAACGGCCTCGCCCCCGCCGTGATCAAGACGCCGATGGTGGCCGCGATGCCGCAGCCCCAGGTCGACTACATGACCGCCAAGATCCCGATGAAGCGCGTCGGCGAATTGCACGAAGCGGCCGAGATGATCGCCTGGATCGTCTCGCCGGCCTGCAGCTTCACCACCGGTTTCACCTTCGACCTCACCGGCGGCCGCGCGGTGTATTGAGGACGATGTGGTGAGACCCGTCGACCCCTCACCGACAGGTTGTGAATCATCCCCCTCTCCCCTTGCGGGAGAGGGCAGGGGTGAGGGGTCGAAGACTCTATCCGAGTGCATGCAATGACCGCCGCCCGCCGCACTTCCCTCGCCACCTCGAAGCGCCTGGTCGTGAAGATCGGCTCCGCGCTGCTGGTCGATGACGAATCCGGCGACATCCGCCGCAAGTGGCTCGAAGCCCTCTGCGACGACGTGGCGGCGCTGCGCAAGACCGGCACCGAGGTCGTCTTGGTCTCCTCCGGCGCCATCGCCGTCGGCCGTCGCCGCCTCGGCCTGGAGACCGGCCAGCTGCGCCTGGAAGAGAAGCAAGCGGCCGCGGCGACCGGGCAGATCCGCCTGGCGCATGCCTATCAGGAGGCGCTGGCGCGCCACGGCATCACCTGCGCCCAGGTGCTGCTGACGTTGGACGACACCGAGGAGCGCCGCCGGCACCTGAACGCGCGCTCGACGTTGCACACCCTGCTGAAGCTCGATGCGGTGCCGGTCATCAACGAGAACGACACCGTCGCCACCTCGGAGATCCGCTTCGGCGACAACGATCGCCTGGCCGCCCGCGTTGCCGCCATGATCAGCGCCGACACGCTCTTCCTGCTCTCGGACATCGACGGCCTCTACACTGCCGATCCCCGCAAGGACAAATCCGCGCAATTCATCCCGGAAGTCTCGGAGATGAATGCCGAGATCGAATCCATGGCCGGCGAGGCGCCCCCGGGTTACAGCTCCGGCGGCATGGTGACCAAGCTCGCCGCAGCGCGGATCGCGATGTCCGCGGGCTGCCGCATGCTGATCGCCAACGGCCGCCAGATGAATCCGCTGCAAGCGGTGGTCGACGGCGCCAAATGCTCCTGGTTCCTGCCCCAGGCCGAGCCGAAGACCGCGCGCAAGCGCTGGATCAGCGGCAGCCTGAAGCCCAGCGGCACCCTCACCGTCGATGCCGGCGCGCTGAATGCGCTGAAGACCGGCCGCAGCCTGCTGCCCGCCGGGATCGTGAAGGTCGAAGGCCGGTTCGAGCGCGGCGATGCCGTGATCGTGGTCGATCTCGCCGGCAACGAGGTGGCGCGTGGCCTCTCGGCCTATAACGCCAAGGATGCCAGGGCCATCATGGGCCATAAGAGCCGCGAAATCGCCGACTTGCTCGGCTATCGCGGCCGTGATGAGATGATTCACCGCGACGATCTGGTGTTGAGCTGATCATGACTCTCGCGCAGACCAAGCCTTCAAGTCTCGAATCGACGATGCGCATGCTCGGCGAGGCGGCGAAATCCGCCGCCGCCGCATTGGCGCTGGCGACGCCGGAATGCAAGACCGCCGGCCTGCACGCGATGGCCAAGGCGATCCGCGGCCAGGCGCCGGCGATCCTTGCCGCCAATGCCGAGGACATGAAGGCCGCCGAGGCGCGCAATCTCTCCGCTGCGCTGCTCGATCGCCTGAAGCTCAACGAGGGCCGCGTCGAAGCCATGGCCCAGGGGCTGGAGGAGATCGCCGCCCAGCCCGATCCGGTCGGCCGCACGCTCGCCGAATGGACCCGGCCCAACGGCTTGAAGATTTCGCGGGTCTCGGTGCCGCTGGGCGTCATCGGCATCATCTATGAGAGCCGCCCCAACGTCGCCGCCGATGCCGGCGGGCTCTGCTTGAAGTCCGGCAATGCCGCGATCCTGCGCGGCGGCTCGGAAAGCGCCAAGTCCTCCGCCGTGATCGTGGCCGCGCTGCAAGCCGGCCTGAAGGCCGCCGGCCTGCCGGAAGCCGCGATCCAATCGGTGCCGACCACCGATCGCGAGGCGGTCGGCATCATGCTGCGGATGGACGACTGCATCGACCTCATCATCCCGCGCGGCGGGCGGAGCCTGATCGAGCGCGTCGCCGCCGAAAGCCGCATCCCGGTGCTGAAGCATCTGGACGGCCTCTGCCACACCTATGTCCATGCCAAGGCCGATCCCGCCAAGGCCCGCGCGATTGTGCTCAATGCCAAGATGCGTCGGACCGGTGTCTGCGGCGCCACCGAAACCCTGCTGATCGACAAGGCCGCGCTGCCCTTTGCCGAGCCGATCATCGCCGACCTGGTCGAGGCCGGCTGCGAAGTCCGCGGCGACGACGAAGCCTTGAAGCTGCACGACAAGGTAAAGATGGCGACCACCAAGGACTGGGACACCGAATATCTCGACGCCATCATCGCGGTCCGCGTCGTCGACGGCATGGCCGAGGCGATGGAGCACATCAACACCCACGGCTCGCACCACACCGAGGCGATCATCACCGAGGACGCGGCGGCGGCGGAGAGTTTCCTGCGCGAGGTCGATGCCGGGATCGTGCTGGTCAACGCCTCGACCCAGTTCGCCGACGGCGGCGAGTTCGGCATGGGCGCGGAGATCGGCATCTCCACCGGCAAGCTGCATGCCCGCGGCCCGGTCGGCGCCGAGCAGCTCACCAGCTACAAGTATCTCGTCCGCGGCAACGGCCAAGTGCGGCCGTGACGCCTAGCTCGTCGGAAAGACCCGTCGACCCCTCACCCCAACCCTCTCCCTCAAGGGGAGAGGGGGATGGTACACAACCTTTCTCCGCTCGGATGCATCGGCGCGCTAGCGCCCCACTAGAGTCCCCTCGCCCCTTGCGGGAGAGGGCCAGGGTGAGGGGTCGAAGACTCCCGCCGTCTTTCAAGCCGCTGCCAGCAGCAAACTGACCCTCCATGCACCACCGCCCGCACCGCCGCATCGGCATTCTCGGCGGCTCCTTCAATCCCGCCCACCAGGGCCATCGCGAGATCAGCCTCGCCGCCCTCCAGCTCCTGGCACTGGACGAGGTCTGGTGGATGGTCTCGCCGCAGAATCCGCTCAAGCCCGTGGACGGGATGGCGCCGCTGGCCGCCCGAGTCGACGCGGCGCAGAAGGTGGCCCGGCATCCGAAGATCCGCGTCACCGACATCGAGGCCAGGCTCGGCACGAGGTTCACCGCCGACACGCTCCGAAAGCTCTGCGAGACGCAGCGGGACTGTCGTTTCGTCTGGTTGATGGGGGCCGATAACCTCGCCCAGATCGCACACTGGAAGGACTGGACACAGATATTTCACCTCCTGCCAATTGCGGTTTTCGACCGTCCTACCTATACTTATAGGGCGATGGCCGCCCAGGCGGCCCGGCGTTTCCAGGCCTTCAGGCGCCCGGAACAGGCGGCAGGAAGGCTGGCGATCACGCCGCCACCTGCCTGGACGTTCATCCACCATCGGCTGAATCCGATCTCGGCCACCGAGATCCGCAAGAAGCGGAAAGCGGCGGCCAAGCCGGGTGTTTAAACAGCGTCGCGGGAAGCCGGTGCCGCGACTTGAGGAGAGCGAAACATTACCCAAAAGAAGCCGGCGGTCCGCAAGCGCGCGGCCGCTAAGAATTCGGCAGAGCGTGCACCTTCCGATCTGCTGAAAATCGTCGAGAAGTCCTTGGATGCCGACAAGGCCGAGGACATCATCTCCATCGACCTCGCGGGCAAATCCTCGATCGCGGATTTCATGGTGATCGCCACCGGCCGGAGCAATCGGCAGCTGGCTTCCATGGCCCAGCACCTGGACGAGAAACTCACCAAGTCCGGCATCAAGAAAGTCAGCATCGAAGGGCTGACGCAGGGCGAATGGGTCCTGCTCGATGGCGGCGACGTGATCGTCCATCTGTTCAAGCCGGAGATCCGGCGCTTCTACAATCTGGAAAAGATGTGGGGCGTCGAGATGCCGGAACCGGAGCCGATGATCGCCGTCGGCTGAGGCCGGGTTGATCTAACGGCTCTGCAGGGCGTGCTGCGGCATTGCAGCGCGCTGATGGGAGGGTTGACGTTTTGGCGGGAGCCTCGGCGGGTCCCGGAAGGCCATACTCGTGGTCTGGATTACCGCCTCAGGACCGTCACCGTGCCGTTCAGCGCCGGGGCCATGCTGGCCTTCACCGCCGCCGCTTTCTTCTCCATGAAAGCCATCTTCGTGAAGCTCGCCTATCTCGGGCAGACCGGGGCCGGGCTGCCGACCGACGCCGTGACCGTGCTGGCGCTGCGCATGCTGTTCTCGCTGCCGATCCTGCTGATCGCGGCGTTCTGGTCCTCGCGGAAGCACCACCACCGGCTGACCCGCAAGGACTGGCTCGCCGTGCTGTTCCTCGGCATCGTCGGCTACTATCTCTCGAGCCTGCTGGACTTCATGGGCCTGCAATACATCACCGCCGGGCTCGAGCGGCTGATCCTGTTCCTCTATCCGACCGTTGTCGCGATCATCTCCTTCTTCGTCTTCAAGAAGCCGATCGGGCGCACCGGCGTCGTGGCGCTGGTGCTCTCCTATATCGGCATCGCGCTCGCCAGCGTGCATGACGTGGAGACCAGCGGCGACGCGCATGCCGTGCTGATCGGCGGCGGGTTGATCTTCGCCTGCACCATCACCTACGCGATCTACTTGGTCGGGCAGGGCGAGGTCGTCGGCCGCATCGGCGCGACGCGCTTTGCAGCGCTCGCGACCACGGTCGCCGCCGCCTGCGTGCTGATCCAGTTCGCGATCCAGAACCCCGTCGCCCAGATCGCCACTCAGCCCTGGCCGGTCTATCTGCATTCGGGCCTCATGGCCCTGGTCTCCACCATCCTGCCGATCTTCATGACCGCCAAGGCGATCCAGATGATCGGCGCCGCCAAGGTCTCGCTGATCGGCGCGGTCGGCCCGGTCGCCACCATCTTCTTCGGCTGGCTGCTGTTGAACGAGGACGTCTCGATCCAGCAGATGATCGGCGCCGCCCTGGTCCTCGCCGGTGTGATCCTGGTCGCACGGAAGCCCGCGCCAAAGCCGGCACCTGTCGCGGCAGCTCCGGCCGCGGCGGCGGGGGAGTAAGTCTGCTCCGCCTCAAGAAGCGGCAAGGCCCTCACCCTGTCCCTCTCCCTACGGGCGAGGGAACGCTGCTGCACGAGCCTTCCCACAATCCCCCTCTCCCGTAGGGAGAGGGCTGGTGGTGAGGGCCTTGACGCTGCGTGAGGCCTACCAGGCCTAGGCACTGGCCACCGGAATCCCCTGGAAAACCCCCGGAAAACCGCTACATTCCGCGCGAATTTTGACAGACAGAAACATGAACAACCTCGCTCCCCTGCTGGCAAGGGAAGTGGCCCGGCGCCGCACCTTCGCCATCATCGCCCACCCCGACGCGGGCAAGACCACGCTGACCGAGAAGCTGCTGCTGTTCGGCGGCGCCATTCAGCTGGCCGGCGCCGTGAAGGCGCGCGGCGAGCAGCGGCGCGCGCGTTCGGATTGGATGAAGGTCGAGCGCGAGCGCGGCATTTCAGTGACCGCCTCGGTGATGACCTTCGAGCATGAAGGCGAGATCTTCAACCTGCTCGACACGCCGGGCCACGAGGATTTCAGCGAAGACACCTACCGCACCCTGACTGCGGTCGATTCCGCGGTCATGGTGATTGACGCCGCCAAGGGCATCGAGAGCCAGACCCGGAAGCTGTTCGAGGCCTGCCGGCTGCGCGACGTGCCGATCATCACCTTCATCAACAAGATGGACCGCGAGAGCCGCGATCCCTTCGACCTGTTGTCGGAAATCGAGCAGACCCTGGCGCTGGACGTGACGCCGGCTTCCTGGCCGATCGGCATGGGCAAGACCTTCCGCGGCTGCTACGACCTGATGAAGGACCGCCTGGTGCTGTTCGAGCGCGGCACCACCCAGGAACAGACCGGCCAGGAGATCAAGGGCCTCGACGACCCGAAGCTCGATGCCATGCTGAAGCCCGACGAGGTCGCGCGATTGCGCGAGGAAGTCGAGATGGCCCGCGGGCTGATGAAGCCGTTCGACCTGCAGTCCTACCGCGAGGGCCATCTCTCGCCGGTCTATTTCGGCTCCGCGGTCAACAATTTCGGCGTCGGCGAATTGTTGCGCGGCCTGGGCGAATCCGCCCCGTCACCGCGGCCGCAGCCCACCACCGGCCGCAAGGTCGAGCCGATGGAGGACAAGGTCTCCGGCTTCGTCTTCAAGATCCAGGCCAACATGGACCCGAAGCACCGCGACCGCATCGCCTTCGTGCGGCTCTGCTCCGGCCATTTCGAGCGCGGCATGAAGCTGACCCATGTCCGCTCGGGGAAGCAGATCAACGTGCACAATGCCGTGCTGTTCCTGGCCCGCGACCGCGAGATCGCCGAGGAGGCTTATGCCGGCGACATCATCGGCCTGCCCAATCACGGCAACCTCAGGATCGGCGACTCCTTGAGCGAGGGAGAGCCGCTGCAATTCACCGGCATCCCGAGCTTCGCGCCGGAGCATCTGCAGAGCGTCCGCGCCGACGACCCGCTGCGCGCCAAGCATCTCGGCAAGGCGCTGGAGCAGCTGGCGGAGGAGGGTGCGGCGCGCGTGCTGCGGCCGCAGATCGGCACCGAATGGATCGTCGGCGTGGTCGGCGCGCTGCAGTTCGAGATTCTCGCCGACCGCATCAAGAACGAGTACGGCTTGCCGGTGAAATTCGAGCCGGTCGGACTTTACGCCGCGCGCTGGGTCGAGAGCGACGATCCCACCAAGCTGAAGGCCTTCCTGGACGAGACCCGCGCCAGCATCGCCCACGACCACAACGGCGATCCGGTGTTCCTCGCGCGCAACGCCTGGCATCTCGACCGCGCGGCGCAGGACCACCCGGCGATCAAGTTCCTGAAGACCAAGGAACAGCCGCACTGAAACAGTGCGCATGATTTGTGATCGAGAATTCGGATTCCGCGGCGGACTTAACCGGCGCCATCGGGTATAATCAGCGCCGCTGTTTTCACATCGTGAAGAGAAGCGGATGCGGGTCCGCTGCGGAGTGAGCCCGCCGGCTGCATGTACAGTGCATGTACGGAATCGAATGTGGCGCCGTAACGAGGCGGGCAAATACCCTCTTGGCCAAAGGCGCGAAGCGCTTTCGGCCCCGCCGAAACCGTCGTTCGTACATGCAGATCCAGCGGCTCAGAGCGCCAGCTTCATCCAGGGCAGGGTGAGCGTCGCGGTGGTGCCGCGGCCTTTGGCACTGACGATGTCGAGCGTGCCGCCATGGAGTTCGACCAGTGATTTGACCAGGGTCAGGCCGATGCCGGTACCCTTGCGCTGCCGGGCCAGCTCGCTATCGACCTGGCCGAAGGGCTGGATCGCCTTTTGCAGTTCCTCGGGCGTCATGCCAATGCCGTTATCCGCGACCGAGATCGCGACGCCGTCGGTCAACTTGCGGAAGCTCAAGGTCACGACGCCGCCGGCCGGGGTGAACTTCACCGCATTGGACAGGAGGTTGATGATCATCTGCTTGGCAGCGCGCGGGTCGGCATGGATCTCGGTGCAATCCGGCGCGATCTCGACCTTGACCACGACCGAGCCGTCCCGCGCCATGCCGATCACCATGGTGCGGCAGGCTTCGGCGAGCGATGTGGTTTCGAGCGGCTGGATGGAAAGCTCCATCTTGCCGGCCTCGATCTTCGACATGTCGAGCACGTCGTTGATCAGCGAGAGCAGCAATTCGCCGCTGTTGTGGATGAGCTCGACATATTCGCGGTAGCGCTCCGGCTCGACCGGACCGAACAGGCCGGCGCGCATGATGTCGGCAAAACCGATGATGCCGTTCAACGGCGTGCGCAGCTCATGGCTCATATGCGCGAGGAAGCGCGACTTCGCGCGGTTGCTGTCTTCGGCCGCGATCTGGGCCTCGCGCAGCTCCTCGGCGACGGCGGTGAGCGCGGCGTTCTTGCGCATCAGCTCGTCGCGCGCCCGCTTCATCGCCGTGACGTTGAGCCCGATCGAGAGGAACTCCGGCAGCTCGCCGGCGCGGGTCGGCAGCGCGACGTCGACCCAGCGGTACCAGCGCTGCGATCCGTCGGGCCGGGTCTTGGCGATCTCGTTGGTGTTGACGATGGCGCGGCCCTTGGATTCGATGACCGCGCGGCGCACGATCTCCAGCTCCGCCGGCGGCAGCCAGTCCGCGAAGCTGTGGCCGATGATCTCGGAAACCTTGCGGCCGTGAAACTCGGCGTAGCTCTCCGAGCATTCGAGGATCGTGAGGTCGGCGCGATAGCGCAGCATCATGTCCTCCCCGACATCCGCGCCCGGCGTGCCGGTCAAGGACTGCGGGCGGAGATCGATGAGCAGGAGCTGGATGCTCTCGCCGTCCGGCTGCGGCATCAGCACCAGGCGGCTCGGTATCGCACCCTGCGGCAGCGTCACCGCGAGATCGACTTCCAGCACCTCGCCCCTGGCCAAGCAGGCGCGCGCGGCGTCGCGCAGGATCAGGGCATCGGCGCCGAGGACCTCGGCGACCGGCTGGCCGACGATCTCGGCCTGCGGCTTCCGGAACAAGGCGCCCAGCGCTTTCGAGGCGGAAAGCAGGCGTGGCGTGCCGTCTCGCTCCAATCTCAATTGGCAGCGTGGTGAATCGCGATAGGGCGGCTCGGCGGAATCCGCTTTTGCCGCCAGGGCCTGTGCGCTGCCGGTCATTGCGTCATTCTGGCTGATAATCTGTTAAGAAGCGGTTTTCATTCTTATTACGGTTATTTTTCAAACAGTTAGGGGTGGCGACTCGCGCCGGAGAAAGCGGATGCCGGGGGCGGCGGGCTTTGCTAGGTTCGCCCGCCTCTGGACCCGGAAGCTTGAGAGAATGACAATTCTGGTCACCGGCGTCGCCGGCTTCATCGGATTTCACGTCGCCAACGCGCTGCTCGACCGCGGCGAGGCGGTGCTGGGGATCGACAACCTCAACAAATATTACGACCCGAAGCTGAAGGCCGGGCGGCTGGCGCTGCTCGAGCAGCGCCGGGGCTTCCGCTTTGTCTTCGCCGATATCGGCAGGTTCCAGGCGCTGGAAGCCGCTGCACATAATGATATGCAGAAGATCGACCGCATCGTGCACTTGGCGGCCCAGGCCGGGGTGCGGCACTCGATCGAGCATCCGCAGGACTACCTGCAGTCCAACTATGCCGGCCATCTCAACATCCTGGAGCTGGCGCGGCGCATCCCGCAGCTGAAGCACCTGGTCTATGCCAGCTCGAGCTCGGTCTATGGCGGCTCGACCGCGATCCCCTTCGCGCTCGACAACCCGGTCGACCAGCCGACCTCGCTCTATGCCGCCAGCAAGCGGGCCAACGAGCTGGCCAGCATCGCCTATGCGAGCCTCTACCGGATCCCGCAGACCGGCTTGCGCTTCTTCACGGTCTACGGGCCCTGGGGCCGGCCCGACATGGCCTATTACCGCTTCACCGCCGATGCGCTCGAAGGCAAGGCGGCGCCGGTCTATGGCGACGGCTCGCAGCGCCGCGACTTCACCTATGTGGACGACATCGTCGCCGGCGTGATCGCGGCGCTCGACCGGCCGCCGAGCTCGAACGCCGCGCCGCACCGGCTGTTCAATCTCGGTAACGACCAGCCGAACACGCTCAACCGGCTGATCGAACTGGTCGAGCGGGCCTGCGGGAAGAAGCTGCAGCGCGACGTGAAGCCGGTGCAGCCGGCTGACGTGCCGGCGACCTGGGCGGACATCTCGGCCAGCCGCCGCGACCTCGACTTCGCGCCGCGGACGCCGCTGGAGGAGGGGATTCCGCGCTTCGTGGCCTGGTATCGCGACTTCGCGAAGCTCTAACCCTTCGGCCGCCCCGGCACCCAGCAATAGCCGTCGGGATCGAGAATGTAGGCCTCGCGCAGGCCGTGCGGCTTGTCGGTCGCTTCCTGCAGCACGTGATGCCCATGGGCGACCGCGCGCTTGACCGCTTCATCCGGATCGCAGTCATAAAGCCGGATCTCCATCCCGAGGCCGCGCACCGCGGAATCCTCCAGCAAGGGCAGCAGCGGGTTGGCATGATAGGTGCCGTCGGCATGCAGCATCCACTCGGCGGCGGTGCGGCCCTTGGTGTAGCGCAAGACGGCGAAATCCTTGTCGGCGACGGCGACCGTCGCCCCCAGCACATCCTTGCCGAACGCCACCGAGCGGGCCACGTCGCGGACCAGCAAGTTTATCCCTAACCCCTTGAGCGAGCGGCCATAATCCTCGGCGCTCATGAACGTTTCGTCGGCATTCCCCATGTGCACCCTCCCCGGTGGCGCGCTAGACTACCGCCCATGTCGATTCGCCTGCTACCGCCCAACCTGGTCAACCAGATCGCCGCCGGCGAGGTCGTCGAGCGGCCGGCTTCGGTCGTGAAGGAACTGGTGGAGAATGCGCTCGATGCCGGCGCGCAAAGGATCGACATCACCTTGCGCGACGGCGGCCGGGCGCTGATCGCGGTCGCCGACGACGGCCATGGCATGGGTCGGGAGGAGCTGGCGCTTGCCGTCGAGCGGCACGCGACCTCGAAGCTGCCGGGCGACGACCTGGTCCATATCAACCAGTTCGGTTTCCGCGGCGAGGCCTTGCCGGCGATCGGCGCGGTCGGGCGCCTGGCGATCACCACCCGCCAGCATGGTGCCGAGCACGGCTGGCGCCTCTCGGTCGAAGGCGGCGAGAAATCGCCGATCGCACCGGCGCCGACCAATCCCGGCACGCGGGTCGAGCTGCGCGACCTCTTCTATGCCGTGCCGGCGCGGCTGAAGTTCCTGAAATCGGCGCGCTCCGAATTGAACGCGGTCACCGAGATCGTCGAGCGCCTCGCCATGGCGCATCCCGAGGTCGCCTTCTCCTTGAGCGACGACGAGCGCAACATCCTGCGTTTCCACGCCGAGACCACCGACCTCATCGCCGAGGCCGAGGGCGCGCGGCTGAAGCGGCTCTCCGCGGTGATGGGCCGCGACTTCGCGGAAAATGCGGCGCCGGTCGAGGCGATCCGCGACGGCCATCGCATCACCGGCTTTGCGGGCTTGCCGACGCTGAACCGCGCCACCGCCTCGATGCAGTATCTCTTCGTCAACGGCCGGCCGGTCAAGGACCGCCTGCTGGTGGGTGCGATCCGCGGCGCCTATCAGGATTTCCTGGCCCGCGACCGCCATCCGCTGGCGGTGCTGTTCGTCGATTGCGCGCCGGAGGATGTCGACGTCAACGTCCACCCGGCGAAAGCAGAGGTGCGCTTCCGCGACGCGGCGCTGGTGCGGGGCTTGATCGTCGGCGGCATCCGCCATGCGCTGACCGGCGCCGGCCATCGCGCCTCGACCACGGTGGCTGCGGCCACCCTGCAGGGTTTCAGCGCGCCGCCGCTGCCGAGCTACCAGGCCATGCCGCTGCGTGGTCCCTCGGTCGCGCATCTCGCGGCGCAGGCGGTCGCGGCCTTCGCGCCGCTGGATCCGGAACTGGCGCGGCCCTCGGTGCGGGCCGAAGCCGCGCCGGAGACGACGGCCTTGCGCGACTATCCGCTGGGCGTCGCCCGGGCGCAGCTGCACGGCACCTACATCGTCGCGCAGACCGCCGACGGCATCGTCATCGTCGACCAGCATGCCGCCCATGAGCGCCTGGTCTATGAGCGGATGAAGGAGGCGCTGGCCGCCACCGGCATCGCCCGCCAGGCGCTGCTGATTCCGGAAGTGGTGGAGTTGGATCAGCCCGCTGCCGAACGGCTGCTCTCGCGCGCAGCGGAACTGGAAGAGCTCGGCATGGTGATCGAGAGCTTCGGCCCGGCGACGGTGGTGGTGCGCGAGGTGCCGGCTTTGCTCGGCGCCACCGACGTGCACGGTCTGCTGCGCGATCTCGCCGACGAGCTCGCCGAGTTCGACACCGCTTTGAGCCTCAAGGAACGGCTGGAGCATGTCTGCGGCACCATGGCCTGCCACGGCTCGGTGCGCGCCGGGCGCCAGCTCAACCAGGCCGAGATGGATGCGCTGTTGCGCCAGATGGAAGCGACGCCGCATTCCGGCCAGTGCAACCACGGCCGCCCGACCTATGTCGAGCTGAAGCTGGCGGATATCGAACGCCTCTTCGGCCGGCGGTGAGCCACGGCTTGTGCCGCCTCTCAGGCAGCGCGCAGCAGCACGAACCGCGCCTTTCCGTATTCGCGATCGTCCAGCACTTCGAAGCCTTCCGCCGTGAACGCGTCCTTGCGATGCATCTCCGCGACCAGCAGGGCTTCCGGCGCGAGCCACCCTGCCTCGCGCAAAGCCGCCAGCGCGGGAACGAGCAGATCTTTGCCATAGGGCGGATCGAGGAAGACGAGCGAGGCCGGTCCCCAATTCGCCGCAACGCGCGGCGGCTTTCGCGCATCGGCGATGAAAAGCTGTGCCCGCGGCTGTTCCTTGCAGGCGGCGATGTTCTTCTTGATCGCCTCGGCAGCGTTGCGGTCGCTTTCGATGAAGCTCGCGCGTTCGGCGCCGCGCGACAAAGCCTCCAGCCCCATGGCGCCGGAGCCGGCGAAGACGTCGAGCACCTTGGCGCCGCGCACAGCATCGTAGGTGTTCATCAGGATGTTGAACACCGCCTGGCGCGCGCGATCCGCGGTGGGGCGGGTGTCCAAACCGTCCTGCGAGACGAGCTTGACGCCCCTATGGCTTCCGGCGTCGATCCGCATCGGGCTTTCGCGCCGGCGTCGGCTTCGCGGCGACCTGGGGCTTCGGCTTGTCCTTCGGCGTCTCGATGCCGAGCTGGTCCTTCAGCACCTTGCCTTTGACTTCTTCCACCGCGCCGGTCTCGAGATTGCCGAGCTGGAACGGGCCGTAGGAGATGCGGATCAGGCGGCTGACCGCCCAGCCGAAATGGCCGCAGAGCTTGCGGATCTCGCGGTTCTTGCCTT
The DNA here is from genome assembly GCF_054658695.1 of Dongia sp. agr-C8. Taxonomy (NCBI): domain Bacteria; kingdom Pseudomonadati; phylum Pseudomonadota; class Alphaproteobacteria; order Rhodospirillales; family Dongiaceae; genus Dongia; species Dongia sp. agr-C8. The sequence continues at coordinate 308,402 of NZ_BAAGHZ010000002.1, read as the reverse complement.
CGGTCAGCGCCATGGTCAGCCAGGCATTGTCGCCCTGCTGCCGGTCGAGGCTGGCCTGTACCGAGCCGTAGCGGATGCCTTCGACGGTGATGCCCTTGCGCAATTCGTTGAGATGCGCGACCTCGACCTTGCCGTTAACGCGCACGCGGTAGCGCCGCACCCAGCCGGTCGTCGGCAACTCGAGGCGCCGCGCCAGCTCGCCGTCATTGGTGAGCAGCAACAGGCCTTCGGAATTGAGATCGAGCCGGCCGATCGAGACCACTCGCGGCAATTCCTTCGGCAGGCTCTCGAACACGGTCGGCCGGCCCTGCGGGTCCTTCGCGGTGGTCAGCAGCCCGCGCGGCTTGTTGTAGCGCCAGAGCCGGATCTTCTCCTTGTCGGGGAGCGGTTTGCCGTCGACGCGGATATCGTCGCGCGCGGTGACGTTTAGCGCGGGCGAGGTGATCTTCTGGCCGTTGACCTTCACCCGGCCGTCGGCGATCCAGGCTTCGGCCTCGCGGCGCGAGCACAAGCCGGCGCGCGCCATCACCTTGGCGATGCGGTCGCCTTCAGGCGTCGTGCTCATTTCGGCGAAGCGGCGGCGATCAGAGCCTGGAACAGCTTCTTGTCCGCGGCGCCGATCCGGAACTCGGGATGCCATTGCACGCCGATGCAGAAGGGCAGGCGCGGGTCCTCGATGCCTTCGATGACACCGTCGGCGGCGACCGCGTTCACGACCACGCCCGGCCCGACCGACTTCACCGCTTGGTGATGCGCGGAGTTGACCTTGATCTCGGCCTCGCCGCTGATCTTGTGCAGCAGCGAGCCCGGCGTTACTTTCACCGCATGGCCCGGCGTGTGGCGCGGGTTCGGCTGCTCGTGGAGCAGGGAATCCGTCACCTCGTCCTCGATATGCTGGATCAGGGTGCCGCCGAGGATCACGTTCAGGAGCTGCTCGCCGCCGCAGATGCCGAGCACCGGCTTCTTGCGCGCCAGCATCGCCTTAGTGACACCCAATTCGAAATTGGTGCGGTTCGGCTTCAGGGTCACGGTCGCGTGCTTGGCATCGGCGCCGAACATGGCGGGATCGACGTCGAAGGCGCCGCCGGTCACCACCAGCGCGTCCAGCCGGTCGGCGTAGGAGTCGATGGCGTCCAGCGCATGCGGCAGCCCGACCGGCATGCCGCCGGCCTCGGCGATGGCATCGGCATAGTTGGCCCTGAGGCCGTAGCGGGCGGACCGGGCGATGCCTTCGCTCTCGTCGGAATCCAGGGTCAGGCCGATAAGCGGTTGATTCATGATAGCTCCTCTGCGCGGCAAGCTAGAGCAAGGGCCGGTTTCGGACAAGGCGGCTTGACCGGGCGGGCCTGCGCGGCTGAACTGCCAGCCATGAGTATTTTCGACCCCGGGCGGCATGCAATCGACTACATGGACCTCGCCTTCCGCCAGGCGGAGGCGGCCCGCGACCGTGGCGAGGTGCCGATCGGGGCGGTCCTGGTCGACCCCGGCTCCGGCGAGGTGCTGGCCGCCGACCACAACCGGGTCGAGGAGCTGCACGACCCGACCGCCCATGCCGAGATGCTGGTGATCCGCGCGGTCGCCACGGGGCGCAAGGAAAAGCGCCTGCCCTTCGCCGATCTTTACGTGACCCTCGAGCCCTGCCCGATGTGCGCGACGGCGATCTCCTTCGCCCGGTTGCGCCGCCTGCATTTCGCCGCCGGCGATCCCAAGGGCGGCGGCGTCGAGCACAGCGCCAAGGTCTACACCCAGCCGACCTGCCACCACCGGCCCGAAGTCATCGGCGGCGCTGGTGCGGAGCGGAGCGCCGAACTGCTGCGGGCGTTCTTCCGCGAGAGGCGGTAGTCGGAGAGACCCGTCGACCCCTCACCCCAGCCCTCTCCCGCAAGGGGAGAGGGGGATTCTTATCGCTGCTGGGCGTGACGGAGTCTTGAGGGCTGGCGCATCAGCGTTCCCTCTCCCCTTGCGGGAGAGGAACAGGGTGGGGGGTCGAAGATTCTCGCCGACGAAGATCGCGATCAGATCGGCAGCTTGTCGCGGAGCTGATAGTAGAAGATCGAGGGCGCCAGGAACCACGGGTTGCCGGAATAGAGCGGCCGGGTCGGGAAGGGGATGTTGTCGAGCGGGGTCTTGCCTTCCGCCTTGCCCAGCAACTGCTGGCCGATCCGCATGCCGAAATAGGTCGCAAGGCTGATGCCGGAGCCGCAATAGCCCATGGCATAGTAGAGCCCGTCCTGCTTGCCGATATGCGGCAGGGTGTCGAAGGTATAGGCGACATAGCCCATCCAGCTGTGCGTCACCTTCACGGAGGCGAGTTCCGGGAAGATCGCGCGCATCCAGGCATGGAGCCGCGGCGCGCTGACCCGCGGGTCGTTCTCCATATAGGCGACGCGGCCGCCGAACAGCATGCTGCGCTGGTCGGGCGAGAGCCGGTAGTAGAAGACCAGCTTGCGGCTGTCGCTCAAGACCCGGTCCTTGGGGATCAGCTTCAGCATCTCTTCCTTCGGCCGGTTCTCGGTCGCGATGATGTAGCTGCCGATCGGGATCACCCGACGCCGCTGCCAGGGGGTGATCGGGCTGGTATAGCCATTGGTCGCGACCACGACATCGCGGGCGGCGACCTTGCCCTTCGCGGTGGTTACGACGAAGCCCGAACTGTCGCGCTCGAGGCCGGTGGCGGGGCAGTGGTCGATGACCGTGACGCCGGCGGCCTTGGCGAGGCGCATCAGTTCCAGGTGATATTTCGCGGGATGCAGCGACTGGTGCTTTGGGTAGACCCGGCCGCCGTAATAATAGTCGCTGCCGATCTCGCGGCGCTGCTCGGAGGCCGGCACCATCTCCATCGGGACTTCCAGTCCCTTAGGTTGGGACTTCGCGTCCGCGGCCAGCGCTTCGTATTGCTTGGGGTTATGCGCGGCGTGGAAGCGGCCGACCTGGCGCCAGTCGCAGTCGAGCTTCTCGCTGGCAATGAGATCGGCGATGTAGTCGAGGGCGGTGATGCCCTCCTTGCGGATGCCGAAGCCGATTTCCTGGTTGTAGCGGCCCGAAAGCGTGCCGAGATCCGGCTTGATGCTGGTGGAGATCTGGCCGCCGTTGCGGCTGGAGCAGCCGAAGCCCGCATCCTTGGCGTCGATCACCAGGGTGCTGCGTCCCGCCTTGGCGGTCTCGCGCGCGGCCATCAGGCCGGTATAGCCGGAACCGATCACCAGGACATCGACCTTGGCCGGCAGCGGATCGGTGGCGGGGGCGGGGCGGGGGGCGTCGTCCCACCAATAGGGCTGGTCGCGGTAATCGGCGGCGAAAACGTCTGCGGTCACGATGGACTTGTCCCCTCTTGAATCGGCGGGCCATCATGCCGGGCGGCTTTCAGCGCGTCCAGGGATTGGGGCCAGGAAACGGGATTGCAAGGTCATGCCGAACGGCTTCCGCATCCGGCCCTATTGCGCGGCCGACCTCCCGGACCTGCGGCGCATGGTTCTGGGTCTGCAGCTTGCCGAATGCGCCATGGAGTCGAGCCGCGCGCATTGGGCCGACGGCGGCGCTGCTTATGCCGCCTGGCTGCTCGATGAAATCGCCGCCAATTCCGGCGCGGCCTTCCTGGCGGAGGCCCCGGACGGCGCCGCAATCGGCATGGTGACCTGCTGGCGCGCCGAGGATCCAACCGACATCACGGTCACGCCGGCGGCGCGGGCGCATCTCTACATCTCAGACATCTTCGTCGTCGAGTCCTGGCGCGGCCGTGATGTGGCGGGCGCGCTGCTGGCCGCCGCCGAGGCACATGGCCGCGGCCTGGGGCTGGCGCAGATGACGATCGGTTTACTCGCGGTTAACCACGCCGCGCGGCGTGCCTATGAAAAGTCCGGCTTCGAGGACTATGAGATCTATCTGCGAAAGCGGCTGTGAGCGCCGGGAGATCCCGGCCGCGACCGGGTGCCGCATCTCCATCTTCTTGCGCCGCGGTTACTAAAAAGCAGGAATCTCTGACTATCAATGACCCCGGACAACCGGAGCCTGGGCATGGAAAAGCGAAAGATCTTCTGCGACAAGATTCACGGCGTGCTGGATTACGGCGTGGTTGTCATCTTCGCCACGGCACCAGGCCAGATCGGGATCACGGGCCTGAGCGCCGCCTTATGCTACGCCCTCGCCGCCGCCCAGCTGGTCATGACGCTTTGCAGCGACATGCCGCTCGGCCTGAAGAAGATCATCCCGATGCGGATCCACGGCCTGGTCGAGCTCACGGTCAGCCTGGCGCTGATCGCCATCGGCTGGATCCTGCCGAGTCTGTTCGCCAGCGGCCAGCTCTTCTTCACCCTGATGGGCGCCATCATCTTCTTCGTCTGGGTGTCGTCAGATTACGGCGACCAGCAGCTCCCGGCCAGCGCCTGACATACCCGGCCTAGCGCAGGCGGGTACCCTGATGGAACACCATCTGCCAGCGCCCCTCGCGAAGCGCCCAGATTGAACTGCGCAGGCTGGTGACGGTCGACCTCTCGGTCGGATCATGCCGAACGACGCGATAGGTGACCAACTGCACATCACCGGCCAATCGGCGGACCGACCAGTCGCTGGTTCGACGTTCATAGGCATGGCCGTCGCGCGCTTCCTCCGCTAGCAGCTCCATCGCTTCGGGTTTGCCGAACACGTCGCCGCTGGCGCCGATCTCCTGGAAGTCCTCCGCCAAAAGATCGTCGATCAGACGCGGCGAGGCACGTCCTTCCGGAGAGAGCAGCTGCTCTTCGAGACAACGCAGGTGCCTTGGGAGATCGAGCTCGCCGCTCATTGACGCCCAACGGCGCGCCAGCCGATATCGCGGCGGCAGAATCCACCCGGCCAGTCCACCAGATCGACCGCGCGATAGGCGCGCGCCTGCGCTTCCCCGAATGACTTTGCCGTCGCCGCGACGCCGAGCACGCGGCCGCCCGCTGCTTCGATCTCGCCCTGCGGGTTCTTCCGGGTACCCGCGTGGAAGATGGTGACGCCGTCGACCTTCGCGGCGGCGTCGAGATTGCGAATTACCGTGCCGGTCTGAGGCTTCTCCGGATAGCCTTTGGCCGCCAGCACCACAACCAGCGCCGTCTCGTCGGACCAGCGCAGATCGATGTCCTGCAGATTGCCGTCGCGTGCCGCCATCAGCGCCGGCAGCAGGTCCGACTTCATCCTGAGCATGATGGGCTGGGTTTCAGGATCGCCGAAGCGGACATTGAACTCGATCAGCTTTGGGCCGTCCTTGGTGACCATGATGCCGGCGAAGAGCACGCCCTTGAACGGCTTGCCCTCGGCTGCCATGCCGGCGACGGTCGGGCGGATGATCCGGTCGAGGATCGCCGCCTCGATCTCCTTCGTTGCCACCGGCGCCGGCGAATAGGCGCCCATGCCGCCGGTGTTGGGGCCGGTATCGCCGTCGCCGACCCGCTTGTGATCCTGAGCCGAGACCAGCGGCAGGACGTGCTTGCCGTCGGTCAGGGCGAAGTAGCTGAGCTCCTCGCCGTCGAGAAACTCCTCGACCACGATCTCGGCGGAGGCGCTGCCGAATTTCTTCTCCGTCAGCATGGCGTCGATCTCGGCAGCGGCTTCGGCCTGGCTGGCGCAGATGATGACGCCCTTGCCCGACGCGAGGCCGTCCGCCTTCAGCACGATCGGCGGGGTGAAGGTCCCGGCGAAAGCTATCGCCGCCGCCGGATCGGTGAAGCGGGCATAGCGCGCGGTCGGGATCCGGTACTTCGCAGCGATGTCCTTCATGAAGCCCTTGGAGCCTTCGAGCGCGGCCGCCTGGGCGCTTGGGCCGAATGTGGCGATACCCTCGGCTTCGAGGCGGTCGGCGAGGCCCTTCACCAGCGGACCTTCCGGTCCCACCACCACGAAGTCGATGGCCTGCCGCTTGGCAAAGCCGACCAGGCCTTCGATATCCTCGGCGCCGATCGCGACGCATTCCGCATCGGCGGCGATCCCGGCATTCCCCGGCGCGCAATAGAGCTTGTCGCAGAGCGGAGAGGCAGCGATCTTCCAGCAGAGCGCATGTTCCCGTCCGCCCGACCCGACCACCAGAATCCGCATCTCGCCTCGCCTCTAGAATCGCTGCTCTCAGAAGGTGGCGGAGGGATACCATATGTCCGCCGGAAGTGACAAAATAAGCCGATGAGCGACACCGATTCTCTGGCCAATCCCCGGCAGCAGCCGGGCCACAACCTGGGCGAAATCACGGTCAGCGAGCTGGCTGGGGCGATCAAGCGGACCCTGGAGGGCAGCTTCGACCGGGTCCGCGTCCGTGGCGAGATTTCCGGCTTCAAGCGTGCGGCCTCCGGCCATCTCTACATGATGCTGAAGGACGAGAATGCCGGAATCAAAGCCGTCTGCTGGCGCATGACCGCCGGCCGGCTCGGCATGGCGCCCGAGGACGGGATGGAGGTGATCGTCACCGGCCGCATCACCTCCTATGCCGAGCGCTCGGAATACCAGCTGGTGATCGAGCGGATCGAATTGGCCGGTGTCGGCGCGCTGCTGAAGATGATCGAGGAGCGGCGCAAGAAGCTCGCCGCCGAAGGGCTGTTCGAGCCCGGCCGCAAGCGCAAGCTCCCCGTCCTTCCGGCGGTGATCGGTGTCGTCACCTCGCCGACCGGCGCGGTGATCCGCGACATCCTGCATCGGATCGCCGACCGCTTCCCGCGCCGGGTGCTGGTTTGGCCGGTCCTGGTGCAGGGCGAGGATGCCGCGCGCCAGGTCGCGGCCGCCATCCGGGGCTTCAATGCACTGGAGCCCGGCGGCGCGGTGCCGCGGCCCGACCTGCTGATCGTGGCGCGCGGCGGCGGCAGCATCGAGGACCTGATGCCTTTCAACGAGGAAATTGTGGTGCGCGCCGCTGCGGAGAGCGGCATCCCGCTGATCTCCGCCGTAGGCCATGAGACCGACACCACCCTGATCGACTTCGCATCCGATCGCCGCGCGCCGACGCCGACCGCTGCCGCGGAGATGGCGGTGCCGGTGCGCGGCGATCTGCTGAATGAGACCGGACATTGCGGGCAGCGGCTGTTTGCCGCGCTGGCGCGATCGATGAACGAATGGCGGCTGACCGTCGAGGGGCTGGGCCGCGGCCTGCCGGATCCGGTGCGCCTGCTCCAGGAGCGGACGCAGCAACTCGACCAATGCGCCGAGCGCTGGCTGCATCTGCCACAGACCCTGTTCGCGCGGCGCCGCGACCTCGTCGCCAATCTCGGCGCGCGGCTGAAGACGCCGGCCGAGCAGATCGCCGCGGCGGGTGCCGCGCTCAATCTCGAGGCGGTGCACTTGAAGACCGCGATCCGTCACGCGGTCGAGCGGCAGGATCGTGCGCTCGAACGCGTGGGTGCCGGATTCGCGCCGCGCCTGATCACCGGGTTGATCGAGCGCCAGACCCATGCGCTGGAATCGCTGGGGCGCCTGCTCGAATCCTATTCATACGACCAGGTGCTGAAACGCGGCTTTGCCCTGGTCCGAAACGCGGCGGGCGAGCCGGTGCTGGCCGCGGCCGGAGTCCCGGCCGGGGAACGCTTGCGGCTGCAATTCCACGATGGCGAAGTCGGGGCAACCGCGGCCGGAACGCCGGTATCTGCTCCCAAACGCGGGTCGCCCCCGAGCAAAACCAAACCGGATCAAGGCTCTTTGCTCTAACATTTGCGGTTTCCGGAACCATTTTTCGGACCTAGGGTTGGCGAATCGGGGAGATTCGCATGCCGACCACAAACCATCCCGCGCCGCGCATCCTTGTCGTCGAGGATGATTATTTCGTGGCGAGCGACCTCGAGGGTGGGTTGCGGGACGCCGGGCTCGAGGTGGTCGGCCCGGTGCCCACCGCCGAGGAGGCCCTGGCCCTCGCCAGATCGGAGCGGCCGCTGCTCGCGGTGATGGACATCCGGCTGGCGGGCGCCAAGGACGGGATCGACGCCGCGCTCGAGCTTTACCGCGAGCTCGGCATCCGCTGCATCTTCGCTAGTGCCCATGTCGAGCCGCCCTATCGCCAGCGCGCCGCCGCGGCCTCGCCGCTCGGCTGGGTGCAGAAGCCCTACACGATCGATACGGTGGTGGAGACCGTGAAGAGGGCGCTGCCGGAGGTGAAGCAGAGCCTCGCTTGACGGCATTCCGCGCTGGCCCATACTGCGAGACACGCAGGGGGAGCGCGGTATGGACGAAGTCAACGATCTCAAGGATTGGATCAACAATCCGCCGATCAGCCGGGGCGCGGCGCCCTTCGTGCTCACCTTCTCGCTGGAGGAGTTCTCGCGCAACCGCGAGGGGCTGGATTTCTTGAAGGCGTTCGCCGATCGCACCGAGCAGTTCGCCAAGGGCCGCGGCTGCGATTTCATCCGCATCTCGATCAGCAACAGCGTGCTGACGGTCTGCGACCAGGAGATGATCGTGGCCGGCGTGGTCTCGGAGATCAAGTTGATCCTGTTGCGCATGATCGGCCGCATGCTGCCGGATTATTTCGGCGCGATCGACACCAACCGGCTGGCGCAGCTCTACGACCTCAGGCGCGACAGGGAGCGCGCGATCCAGGCGATCGAGCGCATGGAGCAGACCGCGGCCGACGTCAACAACCTGTCCAGCATGATGGACCTGTTGATGATGGAGCACATCACCAAGGTCGAGACCAGCCACCGCCAGCTGGGCGATGCGCGCTTCGCTGATCTCTTCGTGCGCAGCCAGCAGATCGCGATCAACGATCCCAACCGCGGGCTCTCGGCGGTGATGACCGAGTTCTTCATCAGTATGTCGGCGATCCGCCAGCACCTTCTGGTCGGCGTCGATATGCGGCACAACAAGAATGTCTTCAACCAGCTGACCGTGACGCTCGACCGCATCCTGCTGAAATGCATCGACCGGGTGCGGCGGCCGGACCAGCGCTGCTCGCTCAACATCAACATCGAGAGCGTGTTCTCGAGCGAGTTCGAGGGTTTCGAGAAGCGTTCCTTGAACTCGCTGCGGCCGTTCAACTTCGAGTTCCGGACCAGCGACGTGATGGCAAACTTCACCGAGTTCAGCGCGGCCCGCGACCTGATCCAGAGCCGTGGCGGCACGATCGCGATTGACGGACTCTCTCCGCAGATGATCGCGATCCTGGACCTGACCCAGCTCGGCGCCAATATGGCGAAGGTGTTCTGGCAGGCGGGCCTGGCGCCCGAGCTGGTGAAGCGCCAGGGGCATCTGGAGCGGCTCCGCAGCCACGGCATCGTGCTGGCGCTGGCGCGGGTTGATGATCCGGAAGGCCTCGCCACCGGGCGAGACTTGAAGTTCGGCCTGCTGCAGGGCTTCGAGATCGATCGCCAACTCGCCACCCCGGCGCCAGTGCCGCTCAACGAGCCGTTCAACCCGAACGCTTGAACTACTCCGCGGCCTGAGGCTGGCGGCGTGGCGCCGCGAACCGCGGCAGTAAGCGCGGAGTCTGCCGTCGCAGGCTGTGGTCGAGATGATAGGCCAGCCATCCGCACGCGACGCCCACGGAGAAGCGCAAGGCCTGAGTGATCGGGTCGAGTTCGCTCCCGTCGAACAGCAGAACCATCGGGATCGTGTGGACGAGGTAGATGTGGTAGCTCGCCGCCGAGACCCGGCGCAGCAATCCGGCGAGCAGGTTCGGCAGCAGGATTTGCACGCGCCAGATCAGCAGCAGGCAGGCGCCGACCAGGATGGCGGCGCGGATCCAAAGTGCCAACGCCTGCCAGGCGCCGGTGAAGAGGATGAATCCGGCCACCGCGACGGCGACCAGACTGAGCGCGGCCTTGGCACGGCGGGTCTCGGCGAAGCAGATCGCCCAGCCGAGCGCCGGCATGTAGAGCAGCATGGTCGTCATCAGGTTCTTCATCTCGCCCGCATCCCAGACCGCCGGGGTGAAATGGCGAAGCGGCAGGGCGAGCGTGGTCGCAATCAGACCGGCCGCGAGCGGATGCGCGGCGATCCGGCGCCGGAGCGGTGCAATCAGGAACAGGCCGGCGGCAACCAGCAGGGTCTGGGCATAAGCCTCGACGAACCAGTAGGTCCAGAGGAAGTCGCCGACGATCTTGTAATCGGCGATGCCGGTGTTGCCGATCAGGAGCAGCGAAGGCCAGAGGAAGCGGTCGGTTGCCAGGCAATAGACCAGGACGATCGGCAGATAGAGCAGGAGATTGACGCCCATCGCCCGCAGCATCGGCGCGACCTTGCCGGCGAAGAGATTGCGCGACTGGAAGCGCGCCATGCTCCAGCCCACCAGGACCAGCAGGGTCGCCGCACCACCCGGGATCGGCCAGAGCGTTGCGTGATGCAGGGCCACCAGCAGAACGGCGCCGGCGCGCAGCAGATGCGCGGCGTCGAGAGCCCTCCAGGCGCCGGGCTTCGGTGCCGCCTTGCCGGCAAGCTCGCCGATGCTGGCGCTCTCCCAGTCCTGGGGCAGGCGGCCGAGATTCTGCTCGAGCGCGAGCGCGATCTGTACATGGGCGAGGGAATCGCCGCCCAGCGAGTTGAAGCTGTCTTCGCGCCGAACGCGGCGCGGAAAGAACGTCGCGGCATAGGCTTCTTGGATCGGCTTGGCGGCAACGGGCGCGGCGACCGCGGCCTCGGTCACCCATCGGGAGACGGCGGCGTAGTCGATCTTGCCCGTCGCGGTGCGCGGCAGCGCGTCGCAGACGGCGATCCGGATCCGGTCGGCGGGGATGCCGGCCTCGCGCGCGATCTGGTCGCGCAGATCCGCGATCGCCGCACGGCCTTCGAGCGCCAGTAGGATCCGGGTATCGTCGCCGGTGACGGCGGCGACATGGCCGTGTCGGCGCAACTGACGTTCCAGGTCATCATGGCCGATGCGGAAGCCGGCGATCTTGGAGAAGCGGGCGCTGCGGCCGACGATGCGGAAGAAGCCCGCGGTGCTTCGGGTTGCGAGATCGCCGGTCTCCAGCCGGTCTCGTGTTGCGCCGCGCGCGAGATCGGCCCGCGTCTCCGCACAGCCCATCATCACGTTCGGACCGGAATAGACCAGTTCGCCGGTGGTGTTGGGGCCGTCGATCGGTCGCCCCGATTCGTCGATCAGCTCGAAACGCCCACCGGGGATGGCGATGCCGATATGGTCGGGATGGGTGAGGGCGGCCTCCGGCGGCAGATAGGCCATGCGCGCCGTCGCCTCGGTCTGGCCGTACATGACGAAGAAGCGGCCGCCGCGCTGCTCCATGAAGCGGGCATAGTCGCGCACCAAATCGGGTGCGAGCGCACCGCCCGCCACCGTCATCAAGCGCAGCGCCGGCATGGCGTGGCCGCGGAGCCCGATCTCTTCGAAGAGTTCGTAGGAATGCGGCACGCCGGCGATGTTGGTGCAGCCCGCCTTGGTCACACAAGCGAGGAAGCCGGGGGAGACGATCGGCTGTGCCGTCACGTAGAGGCTGGCGCCCACCGCGAGATGGGAATGCAGGACCGAAAGGCCGTAGGAGTAGTGCAGCGGCAGCGAGAGCAGGCCACGATCTTCGGGCCGAAGCTCGAGGAATTGCGCGATCGCTTCCGCATTGGCCTGCAGGTTGGTGGCGCTCAGGCGCACAAGCTTCGGACTGCCCAGGCTGCCCGAGGTCGAGAGCAGCAAAGCGAGGTCGGGGTGGAGCTTCGGCGTTGTCGCGCCGGTCGCCTCGAAGCCCTGCTCGGTGAGGCGCAGGCTCGGGCGGAAGCGTTCCTCGATATCGGAAGCCGTGGGACCCGCGGCAATGATCGGGCAGCGCGCCTTCAGCGCGGCGAGGTAAGCGACGATAAAGGGAGTGCTCAGACTGGCGGTTGCGAGGATGAGATGCTGGCCGCCGGTCGCGTCGGCCGCGCGGTCCACCCGCGCCGCGAGTTCGGCATAGGTCACCACGCCGTCGGCATCGGACATTAGGGCCGGCGCATCGCCGAAACGGCCGAGTTGGTCGGCAAAGAACAACGCAATGAGCTCCCGAGGTCAGGGCCTCAGGGATAGCAAATGCGAATTATTCGCACAATCGACGCGACCATCGATCACGCCGCTGTGATCGACAATCTTGAGCAAAATCAACCGGTCGCTCGTGGCCGGGACCCCGCTGGCCAGGCGCTTCAATATTGCTCCGCGTGCTCAGTCATCACAGCGTCGAAGCGACGGCCGTCGCTGAAGACCTTGAGATGCTCCGGCCAGGCGACGCCGGCTTTCAGCATCGGGTCGGGCACGGCACTGCCGATCACTTGCGCGATCGGGATGACGCCCGCCCAGCAGTCGAGCGCGTAGTCCGGCTCGTCGTCCTTCGGCGGGCCGGTGCGGATCTTGGCCGAGGCCTCCTCGATCTTCATGGCGAGCAGGGTGGTGGCTTTCAGCTCCTGCGCTTCGATGCCGCGCATGGTGGCGTTGCGGCCGGGATAGATCCGATCGATGAAGCGGTTGAGCTCGCGCTCCTTTACCACCAGGTCCTCGACCTTGCGCGCCTTGCCGAAGGCCATGACCGAGCGGTAGTTGATCGAGTGGTGGAAGCCGGAGCGCGCCAGCACCAGGCCGTCGAGATGGGTGACGGTGACGCAGACCGGAATGCCTTCCGATTGCGCGCGCAGCATGCGGCTCGCCGAGGAGCCGTGCCAGTAGAGCACGTCGCCGTCGCGCCAGAAGGCGGTCGGCGTGACGTAGGGCTGGCCGTCGATGACATAGGCGATATGGGCCATCATCGCGGCGTCGAGGATCGCATGCACGGTGTCGCGGTCGTAATGGCCGCGCTCGTGCAGGCGCTTCACTTTCGAACGGGCGGTCGGGCTGTAGGCGTTGACGCCGGTATCCATATGGCCAGGCTCCTTGATTTCGGTGCCAGTATCGCGCTTGAGTGGTCCCATGGAAAGCGCCAGTATAAACGTTGTCATGGAACCACTTTCAGGAGGCCGGATGGCGCGGCGCCGCGGCAAGGGCAGTCTGGTCAGCCTGGCGATCCGCCTTGGAACCGGCGAGGGCGGGCTGTCGCGCCAGCTCTACGCGGCGATGCGCGCGGCGATCCTGGAGGGGAGGCTCGGCGCCGGCGACCGCTTGCCGGCGAGCCGGGTGCTGGCCGCCGATCTCGGCGTCTCGCGCAATACGGCCCTCGCGGCGGTCGACCAACTGGTCAGCGAGGGCTATCTCGAAACCCGGCGTGGCTCCGGCTGCTATGTCGCGCGCGACCTGCCCGACGCGCGGCCGACGCCGGTTCCCGCCCGCAATGCGTCCGCCACCAATGCCGGCTTCCGTCTCTCAAAGCGCGGGCGCGGGTTGGCGGCGACGCCGGGCTCGGCTTCGGCGACACGCGGGCGCTGGTATCCCTGTTTCGCGCCGGGGGTGCCGGACAACAGCGACTTTCCCTTCGCGCTCTGGGCCAGGCTGCTGGCGCGGAGCTGGCGGCATCCGGCGAACGACCTGGTGCAAAGCGGCGATCCTGCCGGGCATCCGGACCTGCGCAAGGCGGTCGCGGACTATCTGCGGCAGGCGCGCGGCGTGCGCTGCGAGGCCGAGCATGTGCTGATCCTCTCCGGCATCCGCCAGGCGGTCGATCTGACCTGCCGCCTGTTGCTCGATCCAGGCGACGCGGTCTGGATGGAAAATCCCTGCCATGCCGGGGTGCGCGCGGCGATCGCCGCGGCGGCGGTCAGGATCGTGGATGTCCCGGTCGATGACGACGGCCTCGTCGTCGGGCGCGGCATCGCCAGGGCGCCGAAGGCGCGGCTCGCCTGTGTGGCGCCCTCGCATCAGTATCCGCTGGGCGTCGTGCTTTCCCTGCAACGCAGGCTGCAACTGCTCGCCTGGGCGCGCGAGGCCAGCGCCTGGGTCCTGGAGGACGATTACGACAGCGAGTTCCGCTACGAGGGGAGGCCGCTCGCAACCCTGCAGAGCCTCGATGCCGAGGGCCGCGTCATCTATGTGGGCTCGCTCTCCAAGGTGCTGTTCCCGTCGCTGCGGATCGCCTATCTCGTGGCCCCGCCGGCGCTGGTCGAGGCCTTTCGCCAGGCCCGGGCGGCGATCGATGAGACGCCGCCGATGACGCCGCAGCCGGCCTTGGCCGCTTTCTTTGCCGAGGGCCATCTCGCGGCGCATGTGCGGCGCCAGCGCAAGCGCTATGCGGAGCGCCAGGCGCGGCTGCTCGCCCTGGCGAAGCGCCATCTCGGCGGCTTGCTGGAACTCGCGGCGGATCCCGCCGGTTTGCATCTGGTGGCGCGGCCCTTGGGCGCGTTGGCGCGGATTCCCGACACCGAACTGGCGATGCGCCTGAACGCGGCGGGCATCGTCGCGCCGGCCCTGAGCAGCTATTATTCAGGGGGACGACGCCAATCCGGTCTGCTGCTCGGTTACGCCGCGGTGCCGGATGATCTGATGGAGCCGGCCCTGGAGCGCATGGCGGAGGTGCTCGAAGTATGATGCGGCATTGGAGTTTTCTCGCCATTGGGCTCGTGCTCGCGGCTTGCTCGCAGGCCGACGGCAGCAGTGCCACGGCTTCGAGCGTTCCGGCCGCGCAGCCGACCGGGCCGATGCAAAAGGTGCAGTGGCGGGCGCTGGTCGCTGCCGGCGACGATTCCATTTCGGTCTTCGACAATGCCGTCGATGAAATGACCGGCATCCTCGCGGCGCGCGGGGTTTCGCGGATCGACCGCTTCACCTCGGATCCCACCATGGTCGAGAAGGACCGCATGATCGCCACGGCCGACAGCATGGCCGCGGCGCTCGCTTCCGTGCCGCCAGGACCGCCCCAGGCCTGCCTGGTGTTCCTGACCTCACACGGCACCCGGCACGGCCTGCGGCTGACCGACGATTTCGATCACGACCGCAGCCTCGACCCTTCGGCCCTCGGCCGCATGTTGGATGCGGGTTGCAGCAACATGCCGACGGTCGCGATCGTCTCGGGCTGCTACAGCGGCATCTTCATCGGGCGTGTTACGGAAGCACCCAACCGCATCATCCTGACCGCGGCGCGGGACGACCGAACCTCCTTCGGCTGCAGCGCCGAGGAGCGGCTGACCTATTTCGACGATTGCCTGTTCCAGGCCTGGCCTAAATCGCAGACCTTTGCTGGACTGTTTCGCGCGACCGAGGCCTGCGTGCGGGCGAAGGAGAACGCGCTCGGCATGGTGCCGCATTCCGAGCCGCAGGCCTGGTTCGGCGACCGGGTCACGAACCTGCTGTTGCCCTAAGGGTTCAGTGGCCGCGCTTCTTGCGAGTGCGTGCGGCTTTCTTGGCTGACGCCTTGCGGGCGGCCTTCGGGCGCGCGGCCGAGGCCTTGCCGCCGCGCTTGCCGCCCTTCTTCGCCGGCTTCTTGTTGGTCTTCTTGCCGCGGCCCGAGCCGCCTTCCTTCTTGCCGCCGTGATCCATCGCATTGACCGTGGCCCAGGCCCGGCGCTCGGCTTCCTTCTTGCCGGTGCCGCGCTTCTCGTAGCCTTCCTCGATATGTTCGGCCTTGCGCTTCTGCTTGTCGGTGTATTTCGCCTTGCTGCCGCGGGCCATGAGGCACTCCTGTTGCGGTTTCGCTCCTGAAGTCAAAGCGTCAGCAGATGCAGGGTTCCCCGGCGCGCTGCGCTGT
This sequence comes from Dongia sp. agr-C8, assembly GCF_054658695.1. Taxonomy (NCBI): domain Bacteria; kingdom Pseudomonadati; phylum Pseudomonadota; class Alphaproteobacteria; order Rhodospirillales; family Dongiaceae; genus Dongia; species Dongia sp. agr-C8. The sequence goes on along the minus strand of NZ_BAAGHZ010000002.1, from coordinate 292,893 downwards.
CAGCGGCCGGCGCGCAGCATGCTGATGAGGCCGCCGGCCATGGCGAAGGCCGCGGCGAGTGCCAAGCCGATGCGCGGCGCATCCGCGATCGGCAGCAGGCTGAACAGCACCAGCATCAGCACGCCGCCGGCGGTCTGGCCGGAGAGGCGCGCCATGCCCTGCATGCCGCCGGCAGCGCCGCTGCGTTCCTTCGGCGCCGAGAGCAGCATGTTGCGGTTGTTCGGCGTTTGGAAGAAGCCGAAACCGAGACCGCCCAGCATCATGAAGGGGATCAGCGGCAGCAGGCTGTCCTGCAGCGGCCAGAACGCGGTCATTGCCAGGCCGGCGGCGAGACAGGTGCCGCCGAAGGCGCAGAGCGCACCGGTCGAGAAGCGATCGGACAGCCGGCCGGAGAGCGGCCCGGCGATCGCGACGGTCAGCGGCCAGGGCGTCAGATACAGGCCTGCCATGACGGCGCTCTGCCCCAATTCGTGCTGCAAGTAGAAGGGCAGGGCCACCAGGCTCGCCATCTGCCCGGTGAAGCAGCAGATCGAGGCGAGCACCGAGATGCGGAACGACGGCACCCGCAGCAGGTCGAAGGGAATCATCGGATGAGAACGCGGCAACTCGCGGCGGATCAGGGCGACGGCGCCGATTGCGGCCACGGCCAGCAGCGCGATTCCGCGTCCCATATCGGTGACGACCTGGTCGATGCCGACGATCAGCGCGCCGAAGACGATGGCATTCAGGGCGACGCTGACGCGATCGACGCGACGTCCCGAACCTGGCGCCGACGGCAGCGCGCCGGCGGCCAGCAGGATCACCGCGCCCAACGGGATGTTGATGGCGAAGAGCCACTGCCAGCTTGAGACCGCGAGGATGGCGGCGCCGATCGAGGGGCCCGCGGCGGCGGTCAGGGCGATGGTCAGCGCGTTCCAGCCGATCGCCGCCCCCAACAGCTGCTTCGGGTAGATGAAGCGCAGCAGGGCCACGCCGATCGCCATCACGCCCGCGCTGCCGACGCCCTGCAGGAAGCGCGCGGCCACCAGCCAGGCGAGCGAGGGCGCCAGCGCGCACAAGGCCGAAGCGGCGGCGAAGACGGCGACGCCGGCGATGAAGACCCGGCGATAGCCGAAGCTCTCGCCCGCCGCGCCAGCGGGCAGCAGGAACATGACGATCGCCGCCTGATAGCTGGTGACCACCCAGACCGACGCGCTCGGCGCGATGCGCAGGGTATCGGCGATGGTGGGCAGCGCCAGGTTGGCGATGGCGATGTCGAGCACCACCAGGACGAAGGCGGTCAGCACTGCCACCATCGCCCAGTAGCGGCGCGGGGTCGGCAGGCCATCGGCCTCGGCCGCCGGCGGGGCGGCGGTGCGATCGGCCGGGATGCGGGGCAGGGTGGCTTGGTCGGCGGAGGGGGACATGGCGGCTCTTTCGCTGTTCTCCCTGGCAAAATAGCCAGCGTCGGAAGGTCCGGAAGGCGCGCCGGCCGCAGTTCATCCCTGCACAGGACGCCAGGTGTCCCCCATGGCACCCGGCGCCAGGCGCATGTTACCGTCAGGCATGAGCGAGATCGATTTCAACCTGCTGACCGCCCTGGAAGCGCTGTTGGCGGAGGGTTCCGTGGCTGGCGCCGCCCGGCGGCTGGGCCTCAGCGAATCCGCGATGAGCCGGACCCTGGCGCGGCTGCGCGCGGCGACCGGCGATCCCATCCTGGTGCGGGCCGGCCGCGACATGGTGCCGACTCCGCGCGCCGAGGCGATGCGCCGCGAGGTCGGCACGCTGACCCAGGCAGTGCGGTCGGTGTTGCAGCCAGACGGCGCCGCCTTCGACCCGGCCGGGCTCGAGCGCATCTTCAACCTCCGCGCCAATGAGAGTTTCGCCGAGACCTTCGGCGCGCGCCTGGTTTCCGCGGCTGCGGCGGCCGCGCCGGGCGTGCGGCTCAACTTCACGCCGAAGCCCGACAAGAGCGTGACGCCGTTGCGCGAAGGCGTGATCGACCTCGACATCGGCGTCATGGGCCACGAGGCCGGGCCGGAAGTGCGGGTGCAGGCGCTGTTCCGCGACCGCTTTGTCGGGGTCGCGCGGAAGGATCATCCCCTGCTCGCCGGGAGGATCACGGCGCAGCGCTTCGCTGATTGCGGCCATGTGGTGAGTTCGCGCCGCGGCCATCGCGACGGCCCGGTCGATGCGGCGCTCGCCGCGCAGGGCGTGACGCGGCGCGTGGCGGCGGTGGTGCAGAGTTTCCCGGCGGCACTCGCGATCGTCTGCCGGTCGGACCTGCTCTCGGTGGTACCGGAAACCTATCTCAAGGCCGTCGCCGAGCGGCGCGACGATCTCCGCGCCTTCCCGCTGCCGGTCGAGACCGCGCCGATCACCATTTCGCAGATGTGGCACCCGCGCATGGAAGCCGATCCCGGCCATCGCTGGTTGCGCGGGGTGATGCTGGAGACGTGCGGAACGCGACCGTGATCGCTGTATCCTGCAGATGATCCTATAGCGAAGTGCCGCATTCGACGCAAAACTTCGCTCGTGGCGTTCGAAGCGGCTTGCCGCAGGTTCGACAGATTGGGCCATAGAGGCAGAGTCTATGATGCCTTAGAGCGTCGACGTTGGTTTCTCGGCGTCCTGTCAGCTTGAAATAGAGGTCGAGCGCCTCTTGCTCCAAGTACCCCCGCGACTCCGAGAGGCTACTGCCGTCGTTTCTGCCGTGGTGCTGCCTGTGGTAACTCACCGCTTCCAGGCATTTGCCCAGCGGCGCCCATTCTCGTTCGTCGAGCATGGGAACGTCTTGCTTGCATTGCCAACAATAGATTGTCTTCGGCATGCACGGCGCCGCTCACCCGCACTTCGAATAGCCGCAGCTGGTGCAGAGGTCGCAGCCTTCCTGGCGGATGAGCGAGGGCGAGCCGCATTTCGGGCAGTGCGGTAGCTTCCTTCCGCCGGCATCGCCGTTGCCCTGGCCGTCGGCGAGGTTGGCGACCTTGCGGGCCACCATGCGGTCGAGCTCGGCGCGGTCCTTGGCGGGATCGGGCAGGAAGCCGATGTTGATCATGTGGCGCTCGATCACGTTGCCGATCGCGGCCAGCAGCGACGGCACGTAGCGGCCTTCCATCCAGGAACCGCCACGCGGGTCGAACACGGCCTTGAGCTCCTCGGCGACGAAGGAGACGTCGCCGCCGCGGCGGAACACGGCGCTGATCATGCGCGTCAAGCCGACGGTCCAGGCGTAATGCTCCATGTTCTTCGAGTTGATGAAGACCTCGAAGGGCCGGCGGCGGCCGTCCTGGATGATGTCGTTGATGGTCACATAGATCGCGTGGTCGCTCTCCGGCCAGCGGATCTTGTAGGTCGAGCCCGGCAGCGCTTCCGGCCGGTCGAGCGGCTGGGTCATGTAGACCACGCCGCCAGCTTCGTAGACGTCCTCGGGCTTGTGCTCGACGCGCTTGGGCAAAGGCAACTCGGCCTGCGCCGGAACGAGCTCGGTCTTCGGTTTGGTCTCCAGCACCGCGCCGGTGATCTCGTTCGGGCGATAGGTGGTGCAGCCCTTGCAGCCGCTCTCGTAAGCGAGAGTGTAGATGTCCTTGAAATCTTCGAAGGGCAGCTCGACCGGCACGTTGATGGTCTTGGAGATGGCACTATCGACGAATTTCTGCACCGCCGCCTGCATGATCACATGATCGGCCGGGGTGAGCGACTGCGCATCCACGAAAGCCTCGGGCAAGGGCGTGGTCTCGCCCTTCAGGCGCCGGAACAGGCGGTAGGCGTGATCGGAGACTTCCTCGGCCTGGCGTGACCCATCCGGGAGGAGGATGTTGCGCGTGTAGCTGAAGCTGAACACCGGCTCCAGGCCCGAGGAGACGTTGTCGGCGAAGATCGAGATCGTGCCGGTGGGCGCGATCGAGGTGAGCAACCCGTTGCGCATGCCGTGTTGCGCGATCGCCGCGCGCACGTCCTCGTCCAGGCCCTGCACGTTCTCGCCAGCCAGGAACTTCTCCCGGTCGAAGAGCGGGAAGGGGCCTTTCTCGGCGGCGAGCTCGGTCGAGGCCAGATAGGCCGCCCGCTCGATCGCCTTCATCCACTGGCCGGTCAGCTGCACCGCCGCCTTGCTGCCGTAGCGGGCGTTGCACATGATCAGCGCATCGGCGAGGCCGGTGACGCCGAGCCCGATCCGGCGCTTCGCCTTGGCTTCGGCGAGCTGCTGCTCCAGCGGGAAATTGGAGACGTCGATCGCATCGTCCAGCATGCGGATCGCCGTCCGTACCAGCTCGTCGAGCGCGGCGAGGTCGACTTCGGCATCACCCTCGAACGGCCGTGTCACCAGAGCTGCCAGATTGACCGAACCCAGCAGGCAGGCGCCATAGGGCGGCAAGGGCTGTTCGCCGCAAGGGTTCGTGGCCTGGATGGATTCGCAGTAATAGAGGTTGTTCCGCTTGTTGATGCGGTCGATGAAGATCACGCCGGGCTCGGCCGAGGCATAGGTCGAGCGCATGATCTTGTCCCAGAGGTCGCGGGCCTGCACGACCTTGTAGGTGACGCCCTTGAACTTCAACTCCCAGGGCCGGTCTTCCTTGATCGCCTGCATGAAATCATCGGTCGCGAGGACCGAGAGATTGAACATGCGCAGGCGGCCGGGCTGATGCTTGGCCTCGATGAAGGCCTCGATATCCGGGTGGTCGCAGCGCAAGGTCGCCATCATGGCGCCGCGCCTGTGTCCCGCGGACATGATGGTGCGGCACATCGCGTCCCAGACGTCCATGAAGGAGAGCGGGCCGGAAGCATCCGCGCCGACGCCTTTGACCGGGGCGCCCTTGGGGCGGAGGGTGGAGAAGTCGTAACCGATGCCGCCGCCTTGCTGCATGGTGAGGGCGGCCTCGCGCAGATGCTCGAAGATCCCGCTCATGTCGTCCGGGACCGTGCCCATTACGAAGCAATTGAACAGCGTCACGCTGCGCTTGGCGCCGGCGCCGGCGATGATCCGGCCGGCGGGGAGGAACTTGAAATCCGCCATGGCGGCGGTGAAGCGGTCCGCCAGCTCGGCGCGCCGCGACTCGGGCTCGGCCTCCGCCAGCGCTTCCGCCACGCGCCGCCAGGTGTCCTCGATCGTCTTATCGACCGGGGCGCCGTCGGGCCCTTTCAGGCGGTATTTCATGTCCCAGATCTGCTGGGAGATGGCGGCCACTTGCGGCATGGGATGCTCTTAATCCGGTGTTCAAATGGGCCGGGATTTTAGCGCAGAGCAGGCCCCAGCGCTAAGGCTAAAGTTCTCAAACTGTTCCCGCTGTTTCGCGCTAAACCATCCACAGAGTTCAGCGGCATAGCCTTTTGAATCTAAGCTATCTTTTGATGAAAGCAACTCCTGTCCACAGGCTGTGGGCGGAGTTGTCCCCGGGACTATCGCCGGTCGCCCTGGAAGAGCGCCGTGGCGGCCGGCTCGATCCGGTTCTCGAGCTCCTTCATGAAGGCCTTGCGGTCGAGGCCGGGCGGGATCGGCGGCAGGATTTCGACCAGGATCGTCCCCGGCCGCTTGAGGAAGGAGCGCCGGCCCCAGAACAGGCCGGAGTTCAGCGCCACCGGAACGACCGGGACCTTCTGCTGGGTGTAGAGCGCGGCGACGCCCGGCTGGTAGGGCCGGGTCTGGCCGGGGGCGACCCGGGTCCCCTCGGGGAAGATCAGGATCGAACGGCCACTCTCCAGGGTCTCGGTCGCCTGGCGGGCCATCCGGCGCAGGGCGCTGGCGCCGCCCTTGCGATCGACCGCAATCATGCCGGACTTCCGCATGAACCAGCCGAACAGCGGGATCGAGAGCAGTTCCTTCTTCAGCACGAAAGCCGGGAAATCGAGATAGCGGGAGAGGAACAGGGTCTCCCAGGCCGATTGATGCTTGGCCGCATAGATCGCCGGGGTGCCGGGCAGGTGCTCGGTGCCGGTGACGCGATAGTCGATGCCGGCGACATGCTTCAGGAGCCAGAGGGTGCCGTCGATCCAGATCCCGCCCGCGGCCTGCACCGCGCGCCGGGAGGCGAACAGCAGCGGCAGGCAGACGATGTGCATCCCGACGGACCAGAGCCCGTAGAGCAGGTTGAACAGGACGGAGCGCAGGACGATGGCCACGCCGGCCGGTGCGGCGCCGTTCATCACAGGCTGGGCCATGCGAACGACCATCCCGAGGTCCAGCGCTGCACCAGCTCCGGCAGCGAGCGCGCGAGGGCGACCAGGTATTTGTGATATTCGTTGATCAGCAGCAGCAGGGTGCGCGGCTTCACGAACCAGTGCGGGTCGCGCACCTCGCTTGGGAAGACCGGATTCGGCACCACGGAGATCGTCGGCGCCTTGCGCCGGAATTCCAGCAGGCTCCGCAGCATATGATAGTTCGCCGTCACCAGGCGCACCGACTTGGCGCCGTTACTGCGCAGCCATTCGGCGCTCTCGTCGGCGTTGCCGACCGTGTTGCCGGCTTCGTAGCCCAAGGTCACGCAGCAGGCGAGCTCCTCGGCGCTGGGCACGCTGTCGCGCTGCTCGCCCAGCCGGTCGATCAGCTCGGGCAGCGTGACGCCGGGGGCGACGCCGGAGATCAGCAGGCGCTTGGAGAGGCCGCGGTCTACCAGGCGGAAGCCTTCGGCCAGGCGGTCGCCGCCGCCGGTCAGGACGATGATCGCGTCGGTCTTGCTCTCGCTGTCGATCTTCGAGGCCTGGCCCGGGATCACGGCGATGAAGGCGAGCAGGCCGATCAGCCAGAACGTCAGCACGCCCAGCAGCAGGTGCGCCAGGCGCCATCCCCAGCCGCGCCGGCGCTGGTTGGGCGCGTCGCGGAAATTGATGCGGGAGGAGCTGCGGGCCATCGCCATGATTTACGGCATTCTTGCCAGCGACCGCATTACGGTGCGGCGCGCCGTGAACATGGCGAGCAAGGCCACCACCAGCGGCAGGGCGCCGAGCACGACCCATTGCCAGGGCAGCAGGCGGAAATCGAAGCTCAAGCCGGGATTGGCCGCATCGAGGCTGTAGGCGACCACGCGGCCAATGCCGAGCAAGGTCGCAGCGCCGAAGCCCAGCCCGACGATGCCACCCAGGATCCCGAGCTTCAGCGCCTGGGCCTGGAACTGGCGCGCGATGTATTGGTCCGGCGCGCCGATCAGATGCACCACTTCGATCACGCCGCGATGGGTGGCGAGGCCGGTGCGGGTCACGAAGATCACGGTCAGCGCGGCGGCAGCGAGGGCAAGCGCGCTCAGGGCAGCCGCCAATGCCTGCAGCGAGCGCAGGAAGCCGAGCGCGTCGGCGACCCAGTCGCCATGGTCGTCGACCTGCGCCGCAGGCACTATCTGCTGCAGCTTCTCGCGCAGGCCGGCGAGGTCGATCGTGGCATCGGTGCGCCGGGTCACCGCGATCATGGTCGGCAAGGGCACGTCGAGCTGGCCGGCATCGGGGCCGAGCCAGGGCTCGAGCAGGGCGGCGATCTGGCTGTCCTCCAGGACGGTCGCACCGGTGACGCCTGGGGTGCCGGTGACCAGCTCCATCGCCTGGTCGAGTTGCTCCGCCCGTTTCTCGGTCTCGAGCTCGGCCGGGAAGGGGAGTTCGACGGTCAGGTTGCCGGCGAGACCCTGGCGCCAGCGCTCGGCGACGCGATCGACGGTCAGCGCCGCCGCGACCGCGATGACGCAGAGATAGGTCATGAAGCCGATGATCCAGGGCAGGAAGCGCGCCGAGGCGTCGCGGTTCAAGGGAAGGTCGCTGCGCCCGAACATCAGGCTGCACCCGGGCGTCGCGCGGGACTGGGCGCCGCGGGTATGCCGCCGGCCGCGCCCGAAGACGGGAAGGCGGTCATCGGCCGCGGGTCGAATACGCGGATCGAGCCCTCCTCGATCCGGAGCTGGCGATGGCTGAAGCGGCTGACCAGGGTATCGTTATGGGTGGCGATCACGACCGTCGTGCCGAGGCGGTTGAGCTCCTCGAACAGATACATGAGACGGAGCCCGATCACATCATCGACGTTGCCGGTCGGTTCATCGGCGAGCAGCAGGCTGGGGCGCGCGATCACCGCCCGGGCGATCGAGACCCGTTGCTGCTGGCCGCCGGAAAGAGTCGCGGGCAGGGCGTCAAGATGTTCCTTCAGACCGACCCAGGCGAGGAGTTCGGTCACATGCTTCTTGATCTCGGCCTCGCGCACGCCGGCGATGCGCAGGGGCAGCGCCACGTTGTCGAAGGTGGAGAGATGCTCGATCAGGCGGAAGTCCTGGAACACCACGCCGATCCGCCGCCGCAGGGCCGGCATCTCGGCGCGGCTCAGGGACGCCACGTCGCGGCCGAACAGCGAGACCGTGCCGCGGATCGGCCGCAGGCCCAGATACATCACTTTCAGCATGGAGGATTTGCCGGCGCCGCTGCGGCCCACCAGGAAATGGAAGGAGCCGGGCGCCAGCGTGAAAGTGACGTCGCGTAGAATCGGCGGGCCGGCACTGTATTGCACCGCGACCCCATCGAACAGAATCACGGTCGTCCGTCCCGTGCGGGCCTGTGGAAAAAGAGCCACCCTAAGGCAGCTCTGGCAAAATGACACAGGCCGTTTCGGCTCGTCCAGTCTTGCCTGGACCGGTGCGCGTCGCGCCATCCCTGGCCGCGAGTCGCTCTAGGTTCGGGGCGGCCCTCGCCTTGCAGGAGCCAGATCGAGGTCCTATAACGACCTGTCATCGTAAAATCATGCGAGTCGAGTCGTGATCGTCAGTTGTCCCGCCTGCGCGACCCGCTTCTCGTTGGATGCCTCGCTGCTGGGACCGAACGGGCGCAACGTGCGCTGCGCGAAGTGCGGGCATCGCTGGCGCCAGGAGCCGCCGACGCCGATCGAGCCCCTGCCGCCGGTCGAGCTGGAGACGCCGGCGCAAGAGCCGCCGGGGATGGCGCCCGGCCTCGCGGCCCTGCTCAGCGGACGCGAGCAGCAGCAGAAGCCGGTCTCCCAGGTCGTGGTGCCGCCGAAGCTCAAGCCGGCGCAGCCCAAGCGCAAGGTCGGGCTCTGGCCCTGGATCCTGCTGCTCGGCATCGTCTGCGGCCTCGGCGTTGCCGCCTATATCTACCAGGGGCCGATCGCGCGCATGTTCCCGGCCGCGCAATCGATCTTCGACCTGCTCGGCGCCGGCGAGAGCGATGCCGCACGGGTGCTGCAAATCGGCAACGTGAAGTCCGAGCAGCGCTCCGGCCTGACGTCGGTTCGCGCCGACATCTTCAATCCGACCGATTATCCCCTGGCGGTTCCGCCGCTCATGGTGACCGCGCTCGATTCCGACAAGCAACCGATCGGCGCCGGCTTCCAGTTCCGCACGCAGGAATCCGAGATTGCACCCGGTGAGACGATCACCTTTCGCATTCTTTACGAAAACCCGCCGAAGGGCATGCGCGGCATCATCGTCACCTTCGGTCGCCTGCAGCCGAAGAGCTAGAAGCCACAACAACGCCACAATCGTGAACGCAGGCCTTGCCTCGCAAGGCCGTGGAACCACACGAGGTTGTGCGCGTTTACGGGTGCGCTCACCAATTTTTAACGGCTGAAGGCTACTCTTCCAGGGTGTATCGGAGTCGACGCGAGTCGCAGCTGGCTCGGCCAGATTCAAGCGGTTACGGGTTTGTTTACCTTAACGACTCGGATGCGAAGGCGGCGAAGCCCCGGAATGACAACGAGAGTGAAGACACAGTGATGAAATTCGGTGGTGGTCAGACCCTGACCGGTGGACGGTCCGCGATGGCTTCTATCCTGGTGGCCGAGGACGATCAGGCGGTGCGCGATTTCGTGTCGCGGGCGCTGGCCTATTACGGCCATAGCGTGACCTCGGTGCCGGATGGCAGCGCCGCGCTCGCGGCTTTGGCCGAGCGCCGTTTCGACCTGATGCTGACCGATATCGTCATGCCGGGTCTCGACGGCGTCGCCCTCGCCGCCCAGGCCAGCAAGCAGGACCCGGCCATGCCGGTCCTGATGATGACCGGCTTCGCCAGCGAAGGCCAGCGCGCGCAAACTGCCGCCGGCCCGGTCGAGCGCGTCATCTCGAAGCCGTTCTCGCTGAAGGAAATCTGTGCCGCGGTCGAAGAGGCGCTTGCCGCCCGGCGCGGCAAAGTGCACTGACGTTTCATTCATAGAATCTGAGAACGCCGCGGGCTGGATCAGCCTGCGGCGTTTTCGTTTGCGCGCTCGGTGCTTTTCAGTGCTGGGAGATCGTCGCGACCTCAGAACTGCTTTAGCAGGCGGTCCAGGTAGTCGCGCTCGTCGCGCGGGCGGGCGGGATCGTTGCGGCGGTCGCGCAGTTCTTCGAAGATCTGGCGGGCGCGTTCCATCTCCGACTGGTCCGGTACCTTCACGCCGGTGGTGTTGACCGAGTTGCCGCCGGCGGCATCCTCGCGCGGCGTGGTGCGGCCGAAGGGATCCATCGGGTCGCGCTGGCCGGGGCCGCGGTTCATGCCGGCCTGCATCTGCTGCTGCATCTGCTGCATGCTCTGTTGCATCTGGCTGAGCGCCTGGCTCTGCGCCTCGCCGGCGCCCTCGAAGTCGCCCTTCTTCAGCGCATCGACGGCGCGGCGCATCGACTGCTCGGCCTGGCCCATCGATTGCGGCATGTCGCCGGTCATGTTACCCAAGTCGCGCATCAGCTTGCCGAGGTCCTGGCGCAGGCTTTCCTGCTCCCCGGCCTGGGGCTGGCCGTTCATCTGCTGGCCTTCGCCCTGCTGCTGGCCGCGCTGCATGCGGAAGCTGTCCTGAAGCAGCTTATCCTGCTGCTGCTGCATGCGCATCAGGTCGTTCATCATCTTCTGCGCCTGATTGCCCTGCTGGCCCATCGGCATCGGGATGCCGGCCTGCAGGTTCTCCAGCATCTGTTGCAGCCGGTCGAGCATCTGCTTGGCGGATTCGCGCGAGCCGCTCTGGGCCATGCGCCGCGCGTCGTTCAACATCTTATTCAGGTCCTGCTGCGACAGCTTCAGGCCATTGGGCGAAAGGCGCTGCATCTGCATGCCGTTCTTCATCGCCTCCTGGAGCTGCTGGCGCATGTTCTCCAGGTATTTGTTCATCGCCTCCTGTACCTGGTTCATCAGGCGCTCGATCTCTTCCTGGCTGGCGCCGTTGTTAAGCGCCTCCTCGAGCCGGCGCTGCATCTCGCGCAACTCGCGCATCGCCAACGAGACGCCCCCATCCTCGAGCGCGAGCGCGGTGTCCCAGAGCTGTTCTTCGATCTTCGACAGCTCATCCTTGGAAAGTGCATCCGCCGAGAGCCTGCGCCAGGCGAGATTCAGCGAGAGGAACACCGCGACATCGCCGTCATAGGCCTCGGGCTGGGCGTTCAAGCCGCGCAAAGCCTCGGCGACGGTGTCCTTGGAGTCCGGGTCGCGCGCCAGTTTCTTGCGCTGCTCGATGATGGCGCGGGCGACCGGGTTGTAGAACTTGCGCTCCGGCAGCGTGATGGTCACCGGCGGGGAGGCGCCGATCTGGCCCTGGGCGTCGCGCGCCACCAGTCGGATCTCGACCTCGAGGCCGGACCAGGGATGCGCGGTCAGGTCCTGGTAGGAATAGGCCTTCATTTCCTTGGCATCGAGCTGCGGAATCGGCAGGTTGAGCTCGAGGCTCTCCTTGTTCGGGCTGTCCTTGGCGAGCTGGATGACCGCCTTCACGCTGTGGATGCCGTAATCGTCCTTGGCGGTGTAGTCGAGCCGCAGCACACCGCGATCGGTGGCGCTGGGATCGGTGGCAAAGGCGATGCTCGGCGGCTGATCCGGCATCACCTTGATCCGCCAGCGGGCGAGGGTGTCGCCGTCGGCTTCGATCGCGATCTCGTCGCCGGACTGGATCTTGCCTTCGATCCGCTGGGTGATCGCGTCCAGCATCTCGAAATCCCGGCTCTGACCGTTGGCCAGCAGCACCGCCTTGGCGCCGATGCCTTCGGCCTGCGCCAGGATCTTGCTGCCCGCGGGTACGGTGAGCGGGGGCGACTCGCCGCTTTCGAGCTGCACGGTGCTGGAAAGACTGATCGGCGCCATGCGGGTGTATTCGGGCGGGGTCAGCCAAGCCTCGACCTTGGATGTCTCGGTCTGGGTGAAGGCGGAGAAGTTCGGGTGCGTCGCCTGGACCAGGCGCTTCTGCCAGCTGTCGCCGGCGACGAAGATGCTGATCACCAGCGCCAGCAGCACGACCGCGCGCAGGCCGTAGGGATCCTTGGCGGCGACGGTGCCGCGCGGCAGGCCGAGGAAGGGAACGCCGATCGAGGCGATCAGGCGGTGGCGATAGCTTTTCCACAAGCCCACCGAGTCGGCGTCGATCAGGTTCGAGGCCTGGGCGTCGGTCAGATGGGTGATCGGACGGTGGGTGAAGCCGCTGTCGGTCTCGACCCGGCGCACCGCCTCGCCGCCGTCGGGCAGCCGGAAGCCGCGGAAGCCGTACCAAAGCGCCGCCAGGAAGCCCAAGCCGCAGAGGATCAGCAGGATCAGCTGCGGCCAGGCGGGCAGCAGGCGCGGGACGCCGAAGAGAGCGAGGGCGACGCAGGTGCCGGCCACCAGGAAGGCCGGCAGCACGGCGGGCAGCAACCGTTCCAGCAACAGCCAGAGCCAGGCGGCCGAGACATAGGCCCGAATCCGCAGCGGCAGCGCATCGGCGCCGCGCTGCGCCGATCCCGCCTTGCGATCCTGATCGAGAACTGAGCGCCGCTGCCCTTCAGCCAAGGGCGATCCTCCTGCCCGGTTCGCCTACCCGACGATATGGGGTGACTTTACCCTATAACCATGCCGGAACAACATCCTGGCCGATCAAAGTGTCATAACTGAGGCGCGGCCGGACCACCGCGAAATCTCCGCCTTTAACCATCACTTCCGGGGCCAGCGGCCGGGTGTTGTAGGTAGAAGCCATGACCGCGCCATAGGCTCCCGCCGTCATGAAGGCAATGAGATCGCCCGGCGAAACCGGCGGCATAGGCCGCTGTTCGGCGAAAAGATCGCCGCTTTCGCAGATCGGGCCGACCACATCGACCCGCTCGACCGGCGCGTCGCTTTCGGGGGCCCTGACCGGCAGGATCTCGTGATAGGCGTCGTAGAGCGCCGGGCGAATGAGATCGTTCATTGCCCCATCGACGATCACGAATTTGCGACTGACCCCCGCCTTCACGTTGATCACCCGCGCCAGCAGCAGCCCGGCGTCGCCGACGATGCTGCGCCCGGGCTCCATCTCGAGCTGAACGCCGAGATTGCCGACCGTCTCCATGACCGCGGTGGTGTAGTCGTCTACCGAGATGGTCTGCTCGCCGCGATAGGCGACGCCGATGCCGCCGCCCAGGTCGATGCGACTGACCTTCAGCCCGGCGCCGCGCAGCTGGCGCGTCAGCTCCGCGAGCTTGCCGAAGGCCGACCGATAGGGCGCGATGTCGAGCAGCTGCGAACCGATATGGCAGGCCAGCCCGATGATCTCGATTCCCGGCAGCTTCGCCGCCTCGGCATAGATCTCGGCGGCATGGGCGATGTCGATGCCGAACTTGTTCTCCGACTTGCCGGTCGAGATCTTGGCATGGGTCTTGGCATCGACGTCGGGATTGATGCGCAACACCGCCGGCGCTCGTCTGCCCAGGCTCAAGGCGGTTTCGTTGAGCGTCAGCAGTTCGCCGCGGGATTCGACGTTGAACTGATGGATGCCGGCCTCAAGCGCTGCCACCATCTCGTCGCGGGTCTTGCCGACGCCGGCGAAGACGATGTCATGCGCGGCGATGCCGGCCTTCAGCGCGCGGTACATCTCGCCGACGGAGACCACGTCGGCGCCGGCGCCGAGCTTGCCCAGGGTCGCGATCACGGCCTGGTTGGAATTGGCCTTCACCGAGTAATAGATCCGCGCGTTCAAGCCCGAGAGGCTCTTGGCATAGCGCTCATAGCGCTCGGTGATCGCGGCAGAGGAATAGACGTAGCAGGGCGTGCCCACTTCCTCGGCGATCCGGCGCAGCGGAACGTCTTCGGCGTAGAGTTCGCCGTCCTTGTGATGAAACGGATTCATTGATTCTCTGATTCTAGGGATCTCAACCGCTGAAGACTCCGGTCTGGGGGTCGGAGGATTGCGGATAGGTGTTCGGATAGTCGTCCTTCTGCCCCTTGGGCAAGGTCGGGTCGCCCTTCTTGCCGCAGGCGACCAGGGATGTCGCCACGGCCAGCGCCAGCAGGAGCGCCACGAAGCTGTGCAGTCTCATAGGAAGCGCTCCCGCATGTTCATAGAAAGCGCTCCCGCGCCTGGGCGGCCGCCTTGCGCACGTTGTCGGGCGCGGTGCCGCCGAAGCTGGTGCGGCTCGCGACCGAATGTTCGGGGGTGAGGACCGAATAGACGTCGTCGGTAATCCGGGCGTCGATCGAGCGCATCTCGTCGAGGCTCAGCTTCTCCAGCGCGGTCTCCTTGGATTCCGCCAGCCGCACCAACTCGCCGGTGACGTGGTGAGCGGCGCGGAACGGCAGGCCGAGCTTCCTGACCAGCCAGTCGGCGAGATCGGTCGCGGTGATGAAGCCGGTCTCGGTCGCGGTCTTCATACGCGCCGGATTGGGCTGCATGTCGCGCACCATGCCGGCGGTCGCCGCCAGCCCCAGGCGCACCGTGTCGGTCGCGGCGAAGGTCGGCGCCTTGTCGTCCTGCATGTCCTTGCCGTAGGTCAGCGGCAGGCCCTTCATCACGATCAGCAGCTGCGTCAGCATGCCGATCACATGGCCGGCTTTCGCGCGCACCAGCTCGGCCGCATCCGGGTTGCGCTTCTGCGGCATGATCGAGGAGCCGGTGGTGAAGGCATCCGAGAGCGCCACGAAGCGAAAACCGTCGCTGGTCCAGAGCACCATCTCCTCGGCGAAGCGGGAGAGATGGATGGCGATGATCGAAAGGGCCGAGAGATATTCCAGCGCGAAGTCGCGGTCGGACACGGAATCCAGCGAGTTGGCGGTCGGGCGGTCGAAGCCCAGCGCCTTCGCGGTCTGGTGGCGGTCGATCGGAAACGACGTGCCGCAGAGCGCCGCGGCGCCGAGCGGCGATTCATTCAGCCGCTTCCTGGCATCCGCTAGGCGAGAGACGTCGCGGCCGAACATCTCGACATAGGCCAGCAAGTGATGGCCGAAAGTGGTGGGCTGCGCCGGCTGCAGGTGGGTGAAGCCCGGCATCAGGGTCGCCGAATGCTCTTCCGCGCGATCGATCAGGGCGCCCAGCAGGTCCTTCAAATCGAGGGTGACCTCGTCGCAGGCACGGCGCACCCAGAGCCGGAAATCGGTCGCCACCTGGTCGTTGCGGGAGCGGGCGGTGTGCAGCCGGCCGGCGGCGTCGCCGATCAGCGCCCTAAGCCGCACCTCGATATTGGTGTGGATGTCCTCCAGCGCCGCGTCGAACTTGAAGTCGCCGGCGTCGATCTCGGCGCGGATCGCCTGCAGGCCTCCGGCGATGGCGGCGCCGTCCTCCCGGGAGATGATGCCGCGCTCGGCCAGCATGGCGGCATGGGCCAGGGAGCCGGCAATGTCCTCGCGATAAAGCCTTTTATCCACATCGATCGAGGCGTTAATCTCCTGCATCACGGCCGAGGGGCCGGCGGCGAAACGCCCGCCCCACATGCGGGTTGCCGCTTCGTCGCTCCCCGAATGGGTTGGGGCCGGTTTGGTAGGATTCTGTTGCGTCATGGCCTCGATCTTCTCGATCTTCACTCGTATGGCTCGCCTTTCCGCCTTCGTCGCCATCGCCCTTTGGGGGGCAACGGCCGGCGCGGCGGAACCGCCCAAATTTGCCGGAATCTCCGCCGACTTTAGCCCGATCGACCCGCCGGAGCAAATCGCCGCGCCCAATTTCCAGGACAAAATGGGCCAGTCGGTCAGCCTCGATGCCTTCAAGGGCAAGGTCGTGGTCCTGAACTTCTGGGCCACCTGGTGTCCGCCCTGCGTGGCCGAGATGCCGGCCCTGGACAAGCTGCAATCCGAGCTGGGCGGCAAGGATTTTGCTGTGGTCGCGGTCTCCACCGACCGCCAGGGAATCAAGAAATCGGCGCCGTTCTACCGCCGGGCGGGGATCAAGAATCTCGCCCTCTACAACGACACCCGCGGCAACCTGCAAGAAGCCTTCCAGGCGAAGAGCCTGCCGCTCACCGTCGTGATCGACCGCGAGGGGCGGGTGGTGGGACGGATCGAAGGTGCCGCGCAATGGGATTCCGCGGAGGCCAAGGCGCTGATCGCGCATTACCTCAAAGGCAATGCTTCGTGACGGCACTCGCTGTGTCGCGCACCAAAGTCCTGGTTCCGGTGCTGATCGCCATTCTGCTCGCAATCGGCGCCGGCGGATACTGGTACTGGCAAATGTCCTCGGCACCGCTGGCACCCAGCGGCGTGGCGGCGGGCGCGCTGCCCGAGGGCTTCAAGCCGATGGACCCGCCGATGCAGATGGGCGGCTTCGCCTTCCAGGACGCCGACGGCAACACCGTGCGGCTTTCCGACTTCAAGGGACGGCCCGTCCTGCTCAACATCTGGGCCAAGTGGTGCGCGCCCTGCCTTGCGGAGATGCCGAAGCTCAACCAGCTCCAGGCCGCGTCCGCGCCGGGCACGCTCGCCGTGGTCGCGGTCGCGGTTGATGAGCCGGACCCTGCAAAGGTGCGCAACTTCCTGGCCAACCGGCGCTGGGATGCGCTGAAACCCTATCTCGACCCGAAGAATGTCTTTGCGAAGGCCCTGGAGATCAAGGCGATCCCGGTCTCGCTGCTGATCGACAAGAACGGCTATGCCCTGGTGCGGGTCGATGCGCCGGTCGACTGGTACAGTGACGAGGCGATCCGCCTGCTGAAGCAGACGATCCTCTAGCGCCACATAAGGGGACCCTGGTGACCATCCTCTTCGAATGCGGGATCGTCTTGCTGCTGATCCTGCTCAACGCCTTCTTCGCCATGTCGGAGCTCGCCATCGTCTCGTCGCGGCGGCCGCGGCTGCAGAAGCTGGCCGAGCGCGGTCACAAGGGCGCGGCGCTGGCCTTGAAGCTGTCCGAGGATCCGGGCCAGTTCCTCTCGGCGGTGCAGATCGGCATCACCCTGATCGGCATTGTCGCCGGTGCCTATTCCGGCGCGACGCTGGCTGAGCCCTTCGCGGCCACCCTACGCGAGACCTTTCCGTTCCTCGGCACGATGGCGGACGACGCGGCGCTGGTGATCGTGGTTTCGATCATCACCTACCTCTCGCTGGTGATCGGCGAACTGGTGCCGAAGCGCCTCGCCATGAACCATGCCGAGGGCATCGCCGCCGTGGTCAGCCGGCCGATCGCGCTGCTGGCCAAGATCGGCACGCCGGTGGTCTGGCTGCTGCAGCGCTCGACCGAGCTCCTCGTGCGCCTGCTCGGCGGTCACAAGGAGCGCGAGGGCGTCACCCACGAGGAGGTGAAGACCCTGATCGCCGAAGGGGCCGAGCAGGGTGGGATCGAGGAGTCCGAGCGCCACATGCTGGAAGGCGTGTTCGCGCTCGGCGATCTGTCGGTGCGCCAGATCATGACGCCGCGGCCCGATGTGGAATGGATTTCCAAGCAGGATTCGCGCGAGGACGTGCTGCAGACCCTGGCCACCGCCAGGCATTCGCGCCTGCTGCTCTGCGGCGAGGAACTCGACGACATCGTCGGCATGGTGCGGATGCGCGACCTGATGAACCAGCTGGCGGCCGGGCAGGCGATCGATCTCGAGGCCGCCTGCAGCCAGGTGCTGAGCATCCACGAGACCACGACGGCGCTGCGGCTGCTTGAGCTGTTTCGCAACGCGCCGTCGCATCTCGCCGTGGTGCTCGATGAGTACGGCTCGTTGGAAGGCGTGGTGACGCCGAGCGACGTGCTCTCGGCGGTCACCGGCCAGCTGCTGGAATCCAGCGACGAGGCGACCAATGTCGTGAAGCGCGCGGACGGCACCTGGCTGGTGGACGGACGGGTCCGCGTGGTCGATGCCGAGCGCGCGGTCGGCGCCTTCGAATGGTCGGGCCGGAACTATACCACGGTCGCCGGCCTGGTGCTGGACCGCCTGGGCCATGTGCCGAAGACCGGCGAGAAGGTCGCCATCGGCGCCTTCACCCTGGAGGTCGTGGACATGGACGGCCGGCGCATCGACAAGCTGCTGGTCTCCAAGCAGCCGGATGCCTAGGCCGATAGCTTAGGCCGTTCGGGTCAATGCGAGTGCCGGTGGTGCAAATCGGGGTAATGCGGGTGGCGGTGGATCAGCCGCCCATGGCGATGCTTGTGCACATGGGGCTCGGGTGGCGTGCCGGGGGCATGGTCGTGCTGGTGGTGGGCGTCATGCACATGGACATGCTCATGCTCCATCGGATCGTGCACATGCTCGTGCTGATGCTGCTCGGTCAGGTGCAGCCAGAGGCCGATCGCCATCAGCAGGCCGCCGGCGAGGAAGGCGAGGCCGATCGGCTCGCCCAGGAACAGGATCGCGACCCCGGCGCCTATGAAGGGCGCCAGTGCGTAATAGGCGCCGGTGCGCGCCGTGCCGAGATGCCGGAGCGCCAGTACGAACAGAGTCAGCGAGACGCCGTAGCTGAAGAAGCCGAGCAAGCCGGCGCCGGCCAGCGCGGCGATCGAGGGCAAGGGCGCACCCAGGCTGAAGGCGATCGCGACGTTGACGATGCCGGCGGCGAGACCCTTCAGCATGGCGATCTGCATGGGATCGGCGGCCGAGACCTTGCGGGTGAAGTTATTGTCGATCGCCCAGGCGAGACAGGCGCCGGCGATCAGCAGCGGTCCGCCTAGTGCATCCGGGCTGAAGCCGATAGAAGCATCCTCCGGCCAGGTCAGCACCAGCGCGCCGGCGACGATCGCGGTCGCGCCGAGCAGAAGACGCCGGTCGACATTCTCCTTGAACACGATCCAGGCGATGCCGAGGGTCAGCACGCTTTCGAGGTTGAGCAGCAGAGAGGCTTCGGAGGCCGTGCTCTGCGCCAGGCCGAAGACCAGCAGGACCGGGCCGATGACGCCGCCCGAAAGCACCGCCGCGCCGAACCAGGGCAGGTCGCGGCGGCTCAGGCCCGCTTCGGTGGAGCGCCGCACCCGCCGCACCAGAGCGAGGCCGAGCCCGGAGCCGCAATAGAGCAGGCCGGCCAGCAGCCAGGGCGAGATCTCACCCAGCAGGAGCTTCGCCAGGGGTGCACTGATGCCGAACAAGGCGGCGGAAAGCAGGGCATAGAGGATCCCGGTCATCGGGCAAGCCTACCGCATTTCTTTGCGTCTTTGACATGGATCATCGTCGCAGGGCGAAGCCCGGCCTAAGCAAGGGCATGGATGACGCCACCCATCGCCCGCTGATCCTGATCGTCGATGATGAATTGCTGGTCCGCGAGAGCTTGGCCGACGCCTTGGCCGAACGCGGCTACGAGACCCTCACGGCGGCCGAGGGCGAGGAGGCGTTGGCGCTCTATGAGACGCGCGACGTCGCCGCGATCGTCACCGATATGTATATGGGCGGCTCGGACGGCTTCGTGCTGATCAATGCCTTGCGCAGCCGCGGCGAGACCGTGCCGATCATCGTCATCTCGGGCGGCCAGCCGGAGCTGGCGCGGAAGCTCGGCGCCGACGCCACGCTGACCAAGCCCTTCCGCCCGCGCCAGCTCGAGAGCCTGCTGGACAGCTTGCTCGACCGCGCCCCGGCCTAGTCGGCATTTCCAGCCGACGCGACGATCTCCATGCCGAGACGGCTGATCGGCTTCCGGCCGGCGAAGCCCGCCGGCTCGAAGAAGCGGAAGCTGATCTGGAATGCCGGGTTGATGCGGCGCAGCGCCTCGCACAGGAAGGCTTCGTTATAGGTCCAGCTCATCGTCGCGGTCTTGGCGTTCTGCTCCGTGCGGTCGAACAGGATCACGGCGCGGGCGCCGGGCGCCAAGAGATCGGTGATCTTGCGCAGGAAGTCGTCGACCTCGGCCGGCGGCACATGCATCAGCACCGAGACGCTGAACACGAAGTCCGGCTGCCAGGCCCGGATCTCGGACAGGCTCCGCGCGGAGATCTGCTCGAGCCGCGGCGCCTTCTCCTGGATCATCTCCGGGTCCAGCAGGCGCAGCCCGTCCTCGAAGAAGCGCCGCGTCACGTCCACGCCCCAGTATTTCCGGGGCGCGAGGTGGTCGATGAAATGCATGCCGATGCGCAAGCTGCCGCAGCCGTAGTCGACCACCTTGTGCAGCGGCTCCAGCCCATAGGCCTTGAGGAAGCGGAAGGTGCCGGCACCGCGCTGCCACAGCTCCAGGTTTCCGCCGCCGGCGCCGCGGGTCGGGTGCAGCAACCGCTGGCGCTCCTGCAGCCCCAGGGTGGCATGGCCCTCGCCGCGGTCGAGCCGGCGCGCGATGCGCTCGGCATAGTAATCGCCATGGCTGCGGTCGGGATGGCGCAATTGCCAGACCCGGTAGCGCAGGGCCGCGCTGCCGCGCTTAACCAACGAACGCCGCAGCCCGGTCGGCTGCGCGGCGCCGTTCGGCCAGAGGCGCAGATAGACCGAGGCCATGAACAGGGTCAGGCCGACGAAGTAGAGCTGCAGATAGACGAACTCCGAGAAGTCGACCATCTCGCCGATGGTGATGCGCCCGATCGGCACCAGGTTGTCGTCCAGCAGGTCGAGCACGGTCGATAGAGTCTGCGCGATAAAGGCGCCGACCAGCAGCTGGAACGGCAGAGCGGCCACGCGCTCGGCACGCATGGCGACCAGCAGCGCACACGGCAGCACGAACCAGAGGCAGAGGTCGTCGATGTCCTCGATGCCGAGCGTGGTCTCGATCCGGTCCATCGCCGCCTCGTAAGGCGAGATCACGGCGAGAGCGAGGAACAGCACCAGGACCGCGATCCAGGCCGCGCGGGCCAGCCGCGGACCCACGCCGAGGTAGAGGCGATGCGCGCTCAAGATCGCCATCAGCGCGGCGATGAAGGCGTTGACGTGGTCGAGATACCAGTTGTCGCTGGCGGCCGTGCTCCACAGCGCGGAGGCGGAGACCGCGCTGGTGGCGATGACCACCAGCGTCATCAATTCGATGGTGACCGAGGGATTGGGAAAATAGTTCGCACGCTTCATGGGCACTCGGCTGTTCCGGGGATCAAGCCGGGCGACGCTATACCCGGCACCGGCCGACGGCCAGCCCTATGCGCTGCGTCGGGCCAAAACGTGATCGCGCGCACGCCGGGGCCTGGGCGGCCGCCGGTCGTCGCGGAACGTTCCGGCGCCGCCCGGCTTTTAGCCCGGGAACACGAGGAATGCCCATGGAATGCCGAAGCTGGCTGGCAATCGCCGCCGTTCCATTGCTGCTCACCGGCTGCGAATACTTGCACAAGCCGGAATCCACGCATTTCGACGCGATGGAGGGCGGATTCGCGTTCCGCGCCATCGCCGACGCCGCCTATCCGGAGCACACCGCCAACGGCGAGGCTTGGCGCATGAAGTGGCTGGAGCAGCGGCTGCGGCAGACCGGAACCTGCCCCAAAGGCTACGAGATTACCGCGCGCAAGCCCGTGCTGTTCTCGACCGGGGCGCTGGGCAGCATCTACGACGTCTATTATGAAGGGCGCTGTATCTGAGGAGACGGCAACCCGGACGAACGGCCAGGCCCAGGGGGCTGTCCGTCCGGCCGGGCTCCGTGCTAGCGCCGGTTGGCCGATCTCAGGTCTTCGGCAGTGCGCTCGGTCTTCGAACCTTCGGCAAAGCCGCCCGCGTTGCCGGTCTCCCCGCCCTGGCTAGAAGCCATATCGAGCTCGCGCTCGGCCTGCGCCCAGTGCTGGGCATCCTTGCCCTCGGGCTTGCCTTCCTCTTCCCAGATCCGCTGCGCGCGCTTGCGGATCTCTTCTTCCCGGCTCCAGTCCATGCTTTCCTCCATGCCGCTCAAGCCGCTTGGCTGACCGGCTCGCCATTCTCCAGCTCGGCGCCCTTGAAGGAGCGGGTCTGCGGCGTCGGCAGGCCGGACTTGAACTCCTGCATCAGTTCTTCCTTGCGCGCTATGAGCTGCTCGCCCAACGCGTCCATGTCGAGGCCGGCGTCCTTGGCTTCGGCGAACAGCCCCTCGGCGCGCTTCTCCTCCTCCTTGACGTGGTGCTTAATCATTTCCGAAAGCACCTTCACCTTGGCGTCGTAGAAGTCGTCGTCTGGCCCACCGGCCAGGATCTCCGCGATCAGCACCTTCGCGGCATCGTGCTCGACATAGGCCTCCTGCACGAGGTTCGCGTCCTCGACCTGGCCGGTGCAAGCCGGATAGAAGATCTCCTCCTCGATCTGCGCATGGATCATCAGCTCCATGCAGATCTGCTCGGCGATCTTCTGCTTGTTGCTGCGCGCTGATTCGAACTTCTCGAACAATTCCTCGACCTTGCGGTGGTCCGCTTTCAACAGAGCGACCGCATCCATATTCTTGCTGCTTGCCATGAATCAAATTCTCCCGGTTTAGGCGCAATGCCTGGCGCCGAACCAACCGGCATTCGCGGGCCCGGTTCCCGGAGAAGTTGAAAGCTATTGCGCCGGGTCTTTTTCCAGCTTCTGCAGTGCGGCCTTGGCGGCCTCGAGCTCCGCCTCCAGCTCGGCCAGCAGCGCCTTCGCGGCTTCGCCTCGCTCCGAGCTGCCGACCTTCGAGCCGGCATCGGACGATACCGTCATCAGGGCATAGCGCCGCGTCTGCCGGTCGAACTTCTCCGTGGCCTCGGCCAGGCGGCGGCGGGCCGCCTCGATCGCGCTTCTATCGGTCATGATTTGATAACCCCAAGTCCCGCGCGAACAACACGGCCGAGCGGGGAGCGATCCACGCGGATCCGCCCCAGGGATTCGGGGCGCAGGACGGGCCATCCCATTCATGTTGCCGCCCTTAGGCGCAACCCCTAGTCTCCGATCATCCCATGGCCATCATCAAGATCCTGCACGCCGTGTCCGCCTTGCTCGGGGCCGCCCATGTCTGCTTCGCGGTGGCGCTGTCGAGCTATTTCGATTTCGTGCGGCCGCACCGGCCCGATGTCTTCACCGGCGCCGTGCGTCCCTGGGGCGATGACGAGACCAGGGTCTACATCACCCTCCGCGACGAGGATGTGTTCTGGGGCCTCGCCGTCGTCGGCGCGGTCTCGCTGGCGGTCTGCGGGGTGCTGACCCTGGTGTTGAAGCACGACGCGCGCCGCGAGGGCCGCACCACGCTTTACTAGCGAGCCGCGTCCGCTGGGCCGCGCGCGGCCTCGGGCGCGTCCTGATCCAGGCGCGTCGACGCCGGCTGTTGCCCGCGCAGCGTCGGTCGCACCGGACGGCAGGACGGGAAGGTGTAGTGCAGGATCGCCAGCGAGCATTGCTCGACCAAGGCGAGCCGGGCCCAGAGACCCAGCACGGGATCGCGTTCGACGGGAATCGGTTTAGCCATGAAGGGCGCCCTCCGCGGTGAACGGGAGCGCGGTACCTCTTGGATTCATGCCGCAATCTCTCAGCCGCCGGCGCGTCAGGGTCGCAAGCCGGCAATAGAGGGCAATACAGGGTAAACCCGGCACCGGGACTAAAGTTCACCAAAAATCGGACCTGTCCCGAAGCGGTCACCCGGCTCAGAGCGACTTGCCGAGCTCCTTCGCCACGTCATTGGCCATCGGGCCCACCTTCTTCACCGCCGTCTTCAGCGCCTCTGCGGAGACGCCGAAGCGCTTGGCCCAGTCGCGCAGTTCGTAATCCTCACTGGTGTTGATCCGGTCGCGGTCGGGCTTGCCGGTCTTGGTCTTGTCGTCAGCCATGATGCGTTCTTCCTTGCGGTGGGTGGATGACGGACCAACCCCGGGCGGCGGGAATGGTGGCGGCGTGCCGGGTTTTCGGGGCGGCCCGGCGGCCGGCCCGGGCGTCCAGCGGAACGCCATCCCCCGGCCGCGGTTGATGACTTTTACGGCACAGAAGATTCCGCGGTTTCCTCTCCCCCGATTCCCCCGATATCATGACCCTCGACCCCGGCGGCGCATCGGCCGCCCAGCCACCCACCATCCTCGTCATCGATGACGAAGCCTTGATCCGCATGGATATCTGCGCGGCCCTGGCCGACCGCGGCTATCGCTGCGTCGATGTCGCCGACGGCGGGGAGGCGCTGGCGCGTTTCGACGAACTCGCGCCGGCGCTGGTAGTGACCGACATCTACATGGCGGAGACCGACGGGTTGGAGCTGATCCGGCGGCTGCGCCGGCAGCGCATCCAGACCCCGATCCTCGCCATGTCCGGCGCGGTCCACAAATACGACGTGCTGGCGATCGCCAGGCGGCTCGGCGCCGACGCGACCATCGAGAAGCCCTTCGTCGTCACCGAGATCGTCCACGCGGTGGAGGCGCTGCTGGGCGCGGCCCGCTAGCGGCCCGCGCTCAGGCCGAGATCCTGGATTCCCGCAGCGACCAGGGAATGAGCTCGGCCGAGGTGAGGTGGAAGTCGAAATAATCCTCGATGCAGAGGAACTGCGCGACCTCGGCGCCGCCCGCGGTGACCGGGAAGATCCCGAACTCAAAGACGAAATTGCCGCCGGCCAGCGTCTGCTCGGTGACCTCGCCCAGGATCGGCACCCGCTGTTCGAACGCCGTCACGAAGTAATCCTGCCACGGCGTGTCGGTGGCGCCGTCGAGCAGCTCGTCGAGATAATGGCCGGTGAAGTCGATGTTGAGCACATCGGCCACCTTGGTGCCGACCAGGCGATAGCGGATGCGGAAGGGATCGGCGACCGCTTCGCAGATGATCATGTTGGGCAGCAGGCGCGGGAAGCGGGTCGGGTCGAAGTCCCGGCGATCGGGAATGCCCCCGGCCGCATCGCCCGCCGCGCGCCACCAATCATGCAGCGCCTTGACCTTGTCGGAAGCGAGTTCGTCCACGCGGTTGCGGAGCGGCACGGGCGTTCTTCCGGCCTCAGGCGGCGTCGTCGAAGTCTTGCCGCTGTAGTTCGATCGCCGTCGTGCTGTGGCTGAGCCGCTGCAGTGCGCGCCGGCAGGCGCGCTCGATCGCCGGCTCGTTGGCGGCGACGTTCTGCACCGGGCCGATCGCGCCGGGCTGGGGCGCCAGGCAGTTGGCGGCCAGCTGGGTGGAGAGCCGGAAGGAAAGCGGGCGGCCGCGATAGGTGGCAAGCTTGACGAAGCTGCCGGCCCACTGAAAGCCGCGCGCGAAGTTGACGGGGTGATGACTCATGGTGATGGGCTATGCCTTTCCCGGGCAATATCAACGCAACAACGCAACCAGCCTTAAATCCTAGTGAGGGATTCTGCCTAGATGCAGATCATGCGGCCGGTGTGCGTTCGCGGGTAGTCGGGTCCGTCCCGAATAGCGGCCCCGCGTTCGTCGGTCCGCATGGCGCGAGATCCATCCTTCAATTGAATTGTCAGAAAGGCTCGCCACCAATAGTCTATAGGCCCCGATACACCTCCCGGTGCGCTCAGAAAGAGAGAAACGTGTCCCAGGAACGCTACGGCGCGGCCTACGACAAATACGCGGCGGGTGACCACGGGGCTGCGCTGCCGATGTTTCGCGCGCTCGCCGAGGAAGGCGACCCGATCGCGCAATGCACGCTCGCCCAGATGTGCTGGAGCGGCGAGGGCGCCGCCGCGGATCCGGCCGAGGCGTTCCGGTGGACGCTGAAGTCGGCGGAGCAGGGCTTGGCGCCGGCGCAGCACAATCTCGGCATCCACTATCAGTTCGGCCAGGGCGTGGCGCAGGACCTGGGGGCGGCGCGGCGCTGGTTCGCCGAGGCCGCCCGGCGCGACCACCCGAAGGCGCAGGCCTGCCTCGCGATCCTCGACGCGACGCTGCCGTTGTTGCCGCTGCTGGACAAACTCGACAGCCCCGACCTGTTTGCGCTCGAGGCCGCTGTCGCGCGGCCGGAGACCGAGACCATGACCTTCGCCGGCAGCACGAAACATGCCGCCTGGTCGGCGATGGCGAAGCCCGGCTGGGTGCTCTCTGCCAGCCGCGACGACCGCGCGACGCCGGCCAGCGAGACCTTCCGGGTGACGGAATACGGCCGCACGGCGATCCCGATGGCGCTGGAGACGCTGAAGCTCTGGTCCGCGCGCGGCAAGACGACGCCCAGTGCGGCGGAGACGCCGGCACCTGACGCCGCGCAGGAGCGGATGGACCTGGCGCTCGCCGCCTACAGGGCGCGCGACTACCCAGCGGCGCTCCGGCTCTTTCGCGCGCTCGCCGAAGCGGGCGATGCCTTCGCGCAATTCAACATGGGCTACATGCATTGGCGCGGCGAGGGAGTCGAGGCCGACAATGCCGCGGCGCTCGCATGGTACGCCAAGTCGGCGGAGCAGGGCTTCGCCCCGGCGCAGCAGAATCTCGGCCGCTTCCATCAATTCGCCCGCGGCATCCCGCAGGATCTCGATGCGGCGGCCTCTTGGTTCGACAAGGCGCGCCTGCAGGGTGAGAGCAGCGCCGATCAGGATCTTGCCCTGCTGCGGCAGACCGTGCCGCTGCTGCCGGTCATGGACGGGATGAGCGACGCCGACCTTTCCGTGCTCTATGTGGCGATGGACAAGCCGGACGCGCATCTGGGAACGGTCGAGGGTAGCAAGAACCACGCGCTCTGGTCGGCGTTGGCCCGGCTCGGCTGGATGAAGGCAGCCGGCCGCGACAAGCAGGTCACCGAGAACCAGCGGGTATTCCTATTGACCGAGGCCGGGCAAGCCGCCATCCCGCGGGTCTTCGAGACCTGGCGGGTCTGGCCGCACCGCGTGCCCAGGCCATCCGAGCGGAGCGGCACGATGCCGGACGGGACCGACGACCTCTATCGCCGGCTTGGCGGCTACACGGTGCTCAGCCGCTCGGTGCAGCAAGAGGACGCGCCCGCGCCGGGTGGACAGGCCTCCCCGGACGCCGGTTTCATGCGCAGCGCCATCGCGGCGGCGGCACAGCGCAACGCGCAGGCCGAGCGCGTGCACCCGCTCTTCGGCGTCTCGATGGAACCCATGGGCCTGCAGAAGATGCTGAAGGTGGTCGCAGCCTTCGCGGTCCTGCTCTTCGCGGCCTACGGCATCCTCGGCCTGCTCGGCCTCGGCCCCTGGGGATCGCGGTAGCGCTAGGGTCCGTACTCAATTAGGGATTCCCTGTTTTTTGGGATTGTGATTCAAGCTTCCAAACGGCTGGAGGCTTGCGATGAAGGGAATCACCTGGCTGAGCGACGCGGAGTGGGCTCGGATCGAGCCACTGCTTCCGCGGGGGCGCCGCGGCGCACATCGGGTCGACGACCGCCGCGTGATCAGCGGGATCGTGCACATGCTACGCTCGGGGGCGCGCTGGCGCGACTGCCCGGCGGCCTATGGCCCCTACACGACGATCTACAACCGGTTCAACCGCTGGAGCCGGCAAGGGCTGTGGTTCAAGATTTTTGAGGCCCTGACCGGCCATAGTGGCATCTACGGGCTGGCGGCGATCGACAGCACCCACATCAAGGCGCACCGCTCGGCCAGCGGCGGAAAAGGGGGGCCTTCGAGCAAGCACTCGGCAAGTCGCGGGGCGGCTGCACCAGCAAGCTCCACGCGCTCGCCGACGGCAAAGGCCGGCCGCGCGCGCTCATCCTGACCGCCGGCAATA
The DNA here is from genome assembly GCF_054658695.1 of Dongia sp. agr-C8. Lineage (NCBI taxonomy): Bacteria > Pseudomonadati > Pseudomonadota > Alphaproteobacteria > Rhodospirillales > Dongiaceae > Dongia > Dongia sp. agr-C8. The sequence goes on along the minus strand of NZ_BAAGHZ010000002.1, from coordinate 265,390 downwards.
TCAACGACATCACGGTCGCGGCGAGCCTGCTCGATCGGGTCGGGCCGCTCCGACGGCTCTTGGCTGACCGCGCTTACGACGCCAACCATCTGCGCGACCGCTTGGCCGCCCAGAACACCCAGGCGGTGATCCCTTCGACCACATCCCGCAGCCAGCCAATCCCCTACGATCGGCGAGCTTACAAAGCCAGAAACCGGATCGAGCGCCTGTGGTGCAGGCTCAAAGACTGGCGCCGCATCGCAACCCGCTACGACAAGCTCGCCAGAAACTTCCTCAGCGGCGCTTATATCGCCGCCATCTTTACCTGCTGGATCAATTGAGTCCGGACCCTAGGGCGTGTGGCTGTGACCCAGGCGTGCCGATGCTCAGTATGGACCGCCTGCTGCGGCGCCGGGAACTTGGGGTCGGCGAAGGCGCCGACGGCGATCAGGTCGGGCTGGCGCTAGGCTTGCCAAGTGACCGTAGAGCCGCAGGTCGGGCAATGCAACGGCGCTTTGGTTGTCGCCGACGTTCCGACGCGTTAAGTCAGAGGCGATGTTGCTGGTTTCGGGCAGGAGAACGCCGTGAAGTGGCCGCTTGGTGCGGTCCTCGGTCTTGTCGTGATAGGCGCCGCTGTCGTTGTGCTCGGCGGGCGCGGCTTCCTCGCGAGCCCACAGGTCGATTTGAAAGATCCACAGGTTGCACGCGACTTCAGCAGAAAGATGGAGGCAACCTGCGTCAGCCAGGCAAATAAGATCCTCGCACTTAACCGCAAGACCCTGGATGACGCGGAAGAAGGCAAGCTCAAGAAGGTTTGTGCCTGCTACATCACCGAGGTCACGCGGATTTTGGCCGAGAAGGGCGAACGGTTGCCCGCCGAATATGAAGAGGCCTATTTCGACAGCCACCCGGAGCTCGAGGCGGCGTTCGAATCCTGCGGGCGTGCCTACGATTTCTGATCGATGGCGCGAAGCAGCCAGACGGACGCGCCCCTAGGGCCGGTCCGGCTGTCCGGCCTTTCGTTCGGTCGAGCCCTGCGTTGCCTCGTCCCGCGCTCTACCGCCACCGAGGAGGCGCCGCGCTCCCATGCCGATCGGCCAAGCGGCGATCCCCGTCAGCGCATAGGTGTCGGTCCACCCGCCGAAGTCATGGCCGGGCACGAAAATGATGAGGGCCACCGCGCCGAGACTGAGCACGGCGAGAGTGCAGCCGGCGCCATAGAGGAAATCGCCAAGGCGCGCGAGCATCAGGGATGCTCAGCCCGCAGCGCCCGCGCCTCAGCGCGTCGGCGTCGGCGTCTCTGTGCTGTAGTCGTAGAAGCCGCGCTTGGTCTTCTTGCCGAGCCAGCCGGCTTCGACGTATTTCACCAGCAGCGGGCAGGGGCGGTACTTGCTGTCAGCGAGGCCGTCGTAGAGCACCTGCATCACCGAGAGGCAGACGTCGAGGCCGATGAAATCGGCGAGCTCGAGCGGGCCCATCGGGTGGTTGGCGCCGAGCCGCATCGCGGTGTCGATGCTGTCCACCGAGCCGACGCCCTCGTAGAGCGTGTAGATCGCCTCGTTGATCATCGGCAGCAGGATGCGGTTGACGATGAAGGCGGGGAAGTCTTCCGCCGTCGCCGTGGTCTTGCCGAGGCGCTCGGCGAGCTGCTTCGCCGCGGTGAAGGTTTCGTCGTCGGTGGCGAGGCCGCGGATCAGCTCGACGAGCTGCATCACCGGGACCGGGTTCATGAAATGGATGCCGATGAACTTCGCCGGCCGGTCGGTCGCGGCGCCGAGCCGCGTGATCGAGATCGAGGAGGTGTTGGAGGCGATCATCGCGCTCGGCTTCAAGAGCGGCGAGACCGTCTTCATGATCTCCTTCTTGATCTCTTCCTTCTCGGTCGCCGCCTCGATGACGATGTCGCAGTTCTTCAGCGCGTCGTATTTCAGCGAGGTGGTGATCCGCTTCAGCGCGGCATCCCGGTCGGCATCGGTGATGAGCTGGCGCTTGATCTGCCGGTCCATGTTGTGGTGGATCGTGCCCAGCGCTTTTTCGAGCTGCTGCTCGTTGATGTCAACCAGCGTCACGTCCATCTTCGCCAGCGCGCAGACATGGGCGATGCCGTTGCCCATGGCGCCCGCGCCGATCACACCAACCGTCTCGATCATACTTTCAGCCTTTCAAAGCCCCGGCGCGTTCCCGAGCCTATTTCTTCTCGAGCGCCTGGGTGAGTTCGGGGACCGCCGTGAAGAGGTCGGCCACCAGTCCGTAATCCGCCACCTGGAAGATCGGCGCGTCCTCGTCCTTGTTGATCGCGACGATCACCTTCGAATCCTTCATACCGGCGAGATGCTGGATGGCACCCGAGATGCCGACCGCGATGTAGAGCTCCGGGGCGACGATCTTGCCGGTCTGGCCGACCTGGTAGTCGTTCGGCACGAAGCCGGCATCGACCGCGGCGCGTGAGGCACCCACCGCGGCGTTGAGCTTGTCGGCCACGGCTTCGAGCAGCTTGAAGTTGTCGCCGGACTGCATGCCGCGGCCGCCGGAGACGACGACGCGGGCCGAGGTCAGCTCCGGACGCTCGGTCTTCTGCACTTCCTGGCCGATGAACTTGGAGAGGCCGGCATCGCCGCCGCCGGACGCATTCTCGATCGCGGCCGAGCCGCCCTCGGCCGGGGCGAGATCGAAGGCGGTGGCGCGGACGGTGACGATCTTGATCTTGTCCGAGGACTGCACCGTGCTCATCGCGTTGCCGGCATAGGTCGGGCGCACGAAGGTGTCCGCGCTCTCGACCCCGGAGATTTCCGAAATCTGCTGCACGTCGAGGAGTGCTGCGGCGCGCGGCATGAAGTTCTTGCCGTTGACCGTCGCCGCCGCCAGCACATGGCTGTAGTTCGGGGCGAGGGCCACGATCAGCTGCGCCATGTTCTCGGCGAGCTGGTGGGCATAGGCCGCATCGTCGGCCTTGAGCACCTTGGCGACGCCGGCGACCTTCGACGCCGCAGCGGCCGCGCCGTCGACGCCCTGGCCGGCGACCAGGATATGGATGTCGCCGCCCAGCTTCTGCGCCGCGGTCACCGTGTGCAGGGTCGCGGGCTTCAGGGTCGCGTTGTCATGCTCGGCAATGATCAGAACACTCATGGATCTCATCCCAGATAGGAGTTTTGGCGCGCGCTATACGAGCTCAGATGACCTTGGCTTCGTTGCGCAGCTTCTCGACCAGCTCGGCCGCGGACTTCACCTTGACGCCGGCGGAGCGCTTCGGCGGCTCGACCACCTTCAGGGTCTTCAGGCGCGGCGCCGGATCGACGCCCAGCGCTTCCGGGGTCAGCGCCTCGATCGGCTTCTTCTTCGCCTTCATGATGTTCGGCAGCGAGGCATAGCGCGGCTCGTTGAGGCGGAGATCCGTCGTCATCACGAACGGCACCTTCACCTGCACGGTCTCCAGGCCGCCATCGACCTCGCGGGTCACGTTGGCGGTGTTGTCGCCGTTGATCGTGAGCTTCGAGGCATAGGTCGCCTGCGGCCAGCCCAAGAGCGCCGAGAGCATCTGGCCGGTCTGGTTGCTGTCGTCGTCGATCGCCTGCTTGCCGAGGATGCAGAGGCCCGGCTGTTCTTTGTCCACGACCGCCTTCAGCAGCTTGGCGACCGCGAGCGGCTGCAGCTCGACATCGGTCTGCACGTGGATGCCGCGATCGGCGCCCATGGCCAGCGCAGTGCGGATCGTCTCCGCGCATTGCGCGCCGCCCAGCGACACCGCGACGATCTCGGTCGCCTTGCCGGCCTCTTTCAGGCGCACCGCTTCCTCGACCGCGATCTCGCAGAAGGGGTTCATCGACATCTTGACGTTCTGGGTCTCGACGCCGGTGCCGTCGCTCTTCACGCGCACCTTCACGTTGGCGTCGACCACCCGCTTAACCGCGACCAGGACTTTCATCTTGCTGCTCGGATCTCACGAAGGGGGTCATTTTCGGCGGCGGCACAAGGCCCGAACCGCTATTTCGCGGTCGCACAATAGGGATGCGACAGAGACGTGTCAACGTGGCCACAGGGGGCTTTCCGGGCCCCGAAAGGCCCGGTTTAAGCGGCTGATTCGATGTCGATTCGAAGGTTAATCGTCACCCGCGGACTTGATCCGCGGGTCTGGCGCCGCCTACGCGAGATGCCCGGATCAAGTCCGGGCATGACGGTTTTTTTTGACTGCCTCGGAGTCTAGATGACGAGATTCGCGGTGACCGACACTTCGACCGACATCTGGACCATCAGGGTGGTGGTCAGGACGGCGGAGAGGCTCGAGATCCCCGACTCCGCCGCGCTCAGACTCTGTCCGGCTTCGCCGAGGGCGCTGTCCAGATCCTGCGCCGCCTCCTGTACCGACTGCTGCAGCTGGCGGAAGAACTGATGGTCGTCATCCGGCCGATGCCGGCGGTTGCGCGACGCCTGCGCGGCGAAGGCGATCAGGCCCTTGGCCTGGGCGATCGCCGCATGCGCCTCGTCGCCGAGCTTGCGCAACGCCTCGCGCTCGCCGCTGAAAAGAGTCGCTATCGTCGGCACCGTCGTGGTCGCGCCGTTCGCTGCATCCGTCGTCGCCGTCGGAAGACTGCCGGCGCTGGCCGATCCATCCGACGGCACCGCGCTGGCGGCGATGCCCTCGGCGAGACCGCGCGCGGCCGACGCCACCTCGCGCGCCGCCTGCGCGGCTTGCTGGGCGATGCGCTTCAACTGCTTGGGATCGCCGCTGGCCGCCGCCATCTGCGCCTGCAGGCGCAGCGAGCGCAGCTTCGCCTTGGCCTGGCGCAGGCGTTCGGCGGCGATCTCCTTGTTGTCGGACTTGGCGGCCTTCTCCAGCCGCTTGATCATGTCGTCGGTGATGAAGTTCTCGTCCTCGTGCACCTTCTCCCAGGCGGCCTGGAACATGGCGCGGATGGTGGTGCTCGCATCGACCGTGAGGGCGCCGAGGCTGAAGCCCATGCCCTGGGGCTTCGCGTTGCGCTCGAAGACGTTGTGCGCCGCGCCCTTGTTGCGGGCGAGGGCGAGATTGGCGGCATTGCGCGCCGCAAGCTGGAAGAGTCCTTGTCCTTCAAGCATGACGCCACCGTTGATCGGGAACCTGACAAGCCTGCGCCGAGAGTCTTAACAGCTTGTTAAGACTCGGGCTAGCGGTTGGCGCCGGGTTGCCAGAGCACGTCGCCCTTGCCCCAGTCGTTGGCGGCGCGGGCCGCCACGAAGAGGTGGTCGGAGAGGCGATTGGCATAGCGGATCGCGGCTGGATTCACGGGCTCATTCTCGGCCAGCGCGGTCATCTCGCGTTCCGCGCGCCGGACGATGGTGCGGGCCTGGTGAAGATAGGCCGCCGCCGCCGTGCCGCCGGGGAGGACGAAGGAGTTCAAGGGCTGCAGCTTGGCGTTCATCGCGTCGATCTCGCGTTCCAGCCGCTCGACCTGGGCCTCGACGATGCGCAAGCCTTCCTGGTTCTCGATGTCGGGCCGGCAGAGGTCGGCGCCGAGATCGAAGAGGTCGTTCTGGATCAGGGAGAGCATCTGGTCGAGCTCACCTTGCGTATGGAGTCTTGCGATGCCAATCGCCGCATTGGCTTCATCGACCGTGCCATAGGCGGCGACGCGCGGGTCGTGCTTGGGCACGCGCTTGCCGGTGCCGAGCGAGGTCGTCCCCTTGTCGCCGCCCTTGGTGTAGATGCGGGTCAGCTGGACCATGCGGCCTTCAGCGCGTCAGCAGGCCGAGCACGAAGCAGCCGATCGCGAGACCCTGGAAGATCACGCGGAAGCGCATCAGCTTGTTGCCGTATCTCTCGTTGAAGGCGCCGCCCTTGCCCATGCCGACCACGCCGGTCAGCAGGGTGCCTAGGGTAGCGAGTGCGAAAAGCCCGCCGAGGGCGAAGAAGAATATGCTCATGGGCCGGCACTATAGCGGCCTCGATCTTCGACCGCTAGATTGCTGCCCCAAGTCAGAAAACAGCAGGGCGACAGGGATGCGCAAACTCCGATTGCCGATGGGCGACGAGATTCCAGTGCTGGGCCAGGGCACTTGGCGGATGGGAGAATCCGCCGCAAAGCGCGGCGACGAGATGAAGGCGCTGCAGCTCGGCCTCGAACTCGGGATGACTCTCATCGACACCGCGGAGATGTACGCGGAGGGCAAGTCGGAGGAAGTGGTTGCCGAGGCGATCGCCGGCAAGCGCGACCAGGTCTTCCTGGTGACCAAGGTCCTGCCGTCAAATGCCGCCCGCAAGGCCGTGGTTCAGGCCGGCGAGCGTTCCCTGAAGCGGCTGAAGACCGACCGCATCGATCTTTATCTGCTGCATTGGCGCGGCGGCGAGCCCTTGGCCGAGACCCTGGCCGGCTTTCTGGATCTCCAGCAGGCGGGGAAGATCCGCAGCTTCGGGGTCAGCAATTTCGACGTCAACGACATGACGGAGTGGCTGGCGCTGACTTCCGGTATCGCCGGCGCCGCGAAGGCGACGCAGACCAACCAGGTCCTCTACAACGTCGCCACCCGGGGCATCGATTTCGACCTGCTGCCGTTCCAGGCCAAGGCAGGTATCCCGATCATGGCCTATTCACCGCTGGCCCAGGGCCGGCTGCCGAAATCCGCGGCCCTGAAGGGGGTGGCGGCGCGGCACCATGTGACGGTGGGGCAGGTGATGCTGGCCTGGTGCCTCCGCCACAAAACCGTCTTCGCCGTGCCGAAGACCAGCCGCCTGGAGGGCGTGCGGGAGAATGCCGCAGCCGGCGATCTGGTGTTAACACAACAGGATCTCGCGGAGATCGACCGCGACTTTCCGCCGCCGGTTCGGGCGAAGCCATTGGAAATGCTGTAATCCTGTCCCAGTGTCACGGGCCGCGGTTGCTGGTTGTTACGATTTCGTCAGCTGGCTGAGCCACTCATGCTCGGCGAAAGGGATTATATTGACGCCCGGCGAGGGGCGATTCGGACCCTGCCGCCATCGATCAAGGATGAGTCAGACGGCCGAGATGCTGTATTTATCAACCGGGGTTTTGGTGCGAGTACCGAGGGGGGTGCGGTCGTGACGACAGGGCCATGTCGTTTCATCGGGTTCGGGACGGGGCGTCGCTCAAGATGACCGCTCTGGTTACCGGCGCCTCGGGTTTCGTCGGCTCCGCCGTGGTGCGCGCCTTGCTCGATCGCGGCGAGACGGTGCGGGCTTTCGTCCGGCCCTCCAGCGACCGCCGCAATTTCGAGAACATCAAGGTCGATATCGAGGTCGGCGATCTCAGGGACCGCGCCTCGCTCGACCGCGCCATGAAAGGCTGCGACACCGTCTTCCACGTCGCTGCCGACTACCGGCTCTGGGTGCCGCAACCCAACGAGATGTTCAGCGCTAATGTCGACGGCACGCGCAACGTAATGGAGGCCGCCGGCAATGCCGGCGCCAAGCGCATCGTCTACACCAGCAGCGTCGCGACCCTGGGCCTGCCGCAGAGCGACGACGCGCCGGCCAACGAGCAGACGCCGGTCAAGGAAGGCGACATCATCAGCCCCTACAAGCAGTCGAAATACGCGGCCGAGGCGCTGGTGAAGAAGATGGTGGCGGAGCAAGGTCTCCCAGCCGTCATCGTCCACCCCTCGACGCCGATCGGCCCGCGAGACGTGAAGCCGACGCCGACCGGCAAGATCGTGGTCGAGGCCGCCAAGGGCCGGATGCCGGCCTTCGTCGATACCGGGCTGAACGTGGTGCATGTGGACGACGTCGCCGCCGGCCATCTCCTCGCGATGGAACGGGGTGCGATCGGCGGGCAGTATATCCTCGGCGCCGAGAACCTGACGCTGGCCGAGATCCTGGGTGCCGTCGCCGAGATCGTGCACCGCCCGGCGCCGAAATGGCGGCTGCCGCACGACGTGGTGATGCCGATCGCGTTCCTGGCGGAGCTCTGGGCGCGGCTGACCGGGCGCGAGCCCTTCGTGACCCGGGATGGCGTGCGCCTCGCGCGCAAGCACATGTTCTTCTCCAGCGATCATGCGATCCAGGCGCTGGGCTACAAGCCGCGCCCGGCCAAGGTCGCGATCGCCGACGCCGTCACCTGGTTCAACCAGCACGGCTACATCTAGGGGCCAAGGAATCTGGCATTGCGTCTTCGCGTCATCATCGGCGCCGTGCTCGGCATTGCGGCCTGCGTCTTCGTCTTCACGCGCCACGACTGGGATGAGATCTGGCAGGCGGTGGCCTTGCTCGGCTGGGGCCTCGCCGCGATCATCCTCTGGCGCTTCGTCTCGCTGATCATCGCCGGCGCCTCCTGGCGCCTGCTCTACGCGCCGGGCGCGCGACCCGGCTTCGGCATCACCGTCATCGCCCGCTGGGTCAGCGAGAGCGTCAACGGCCTGCTGCCGGTGGCGCAGGTCGGCGGCGAGCTGGCCCGCGCGCGCCTGCTGTTCCACGCCCTGAAGCGCGAAGGCAAGCCCTCGAGCGGCATGGATTCGGCGGCGACGGTGATCGTCGACATGACCTTGGCGCTGGTCGCGCAGGTGGTGTTCGCCTTGCCCGGCCTCTGGCATCTCTGGCAGCTGAACGAGGATGCGATCGCCCGGGTCGCCGGCGGCGTGGTGGTCTCGATCCTGCCGCTGGTACTGCTGATCGCCGCCCAGCACCAGGGCGCCATCCGGGGCGGCACCGCCCTGGCCGCGCGTTTCGGGCTGGCGCGCCTGGTTGCCGATGAAAGCCAGGAGCATCCGCTCTGGACCCGCCTGGCGGCGCTCTATCGCCGCCTGCCCTTGGCAGCTTCGGTCACCGCCGGCCATGTGGTCGCCTGGACCTGCCGCGCCGGCGAGACCTATATCGCACTTCGCCTGATGGGCCAGGATATCGGCCTGCTCGATGCGATTATGATCGAAGGGCTCTTGAGTGCCGCGCGCACCATCGGGTTTCTCCTGCCCGCCGGCCTCGGCATCCAGGAGGGCGCCTTGCTTTTGCTCTGCGGCTGGGCCGGCGTGCCGGGCCCTATCGCCTTGGCCCTGGCGCTGGTGAAGCGCGCGCGGGAACTCGGCGTCTGCCTGCCGGGACTGGTGACCTGGGCGGTGCTGGAACGCCCGAAGATGCGAAGGCACCGGCATCCGCGCTGAGAGCTGGGTTTCGTGCCCCCACCTGACCTCCGCCCAAACCGGGGGGATTCTATGCAGAGGCCGTTGCGGCTGACGGTCTGGCCCCGCCCCCGAAACGGGGGCGGGTTGGGGTGGGGGTGAATTGCAGCCGTGATGTTTCAGGTATCGCGCCGACCACAGGGCCAGCGCTACGACGTCCGCGCCAGCCGTTTCAGCGTCTTCCACTCGTGCATCAGCGAGCGGGCCGATTTGCGGACGCTGGGCTGGGCCAGCGCCTTCGCCGCCTTGTCGATGCGGCCGCGCTTGGTATGGCCGATGGCGTCGCCGATCGCCACCGGAAGGTTCAGGAATACGCTGCTGTCGCGATAGCAGACCGACATGCACTTGGTGCAGCCGTCGCGCACGAACTCGACATGCTGGAACTCCTCGATCGTGCCCATCGGCTCGTGCCAGAAGTCGCAGCGGTAGATGTTGAAATTGACGTCGAGCGCGAAATACTTGTAGCCGCCGTAGCACTCGAACTGCTGCTTCTCCTTCTTCAGGAAGCGCACCATTTCGCTGAGCGATTCCGCCGGGTTGAGGACCCCGAACTTCTCCTTCTTCGAACGCAGGATCTCCAGCACGTCGGCCAGCTCCAGGTCGGAGAAGTCGATCAGCGAGGAGGAGGAGAAGACCAGCGAACCGGAATTGAGCTCCTTCTTCGGATAGGTGAAAGTCACTGTCGAGAAGCCGAGATCCTCGAGCGCCGCAAACAGGGTCTCGAAGTCGTCGCCGATCAGCCGGTTGATGGTGCAGGAGGCGACGGTCTTGATGCCGAGCTCGCGCAGCAGCGCGTTGCCGGCTTTGATCTTCTCGAACACGCCGGGCAGGCCGCGATTCTTCTCGTGCTTCTCGGCTTCCGGAGAATCGATCGAGATGAACAGCGTCTTCAAGCCGGCTTCAGCGAGGTCGCGCATGTTCCGCTCAGTCAAGGCCGAGCCGTTGGTCACCATCGCCGGGCGCATGCCGCGATAGGCGACCGCGGCGATCATCTCGCACATCTTCGGATGCAGCATCGGTTCGCCGCCCGAGAAGGTGATGTAGCGGATGCCGCGGGCGTGCAGGATGTCGAGCGCGCGGTTCAGGCGTTCGGGGTCCAGCCACTTCTTCTCGGTGACGAAATCCTTGTCCTTGGCGTAGTTGCAGAAATCGCAGGTCGCGTTGCAGACGTTGGTGACCGCGATGTTGCAGCAACTGGGTCCGCCGATCGGCAGCAGGCGAAGAACGTCAACTGCTTGCCCAACGGCGCGCATGATCGACATGCCGGTACCTTCCATTCAGCGCCGCCTCATGCCAGGCGGCCAACAAATCCCGCTCCAAGACCTCGCCCCAGTCGGGCCATTCCCGCTCGATCCATTGGCGGGCATTGCAGCCGATTTCGCTTCGGCGGGTCTCGTCCATCACCAGCGGCGCGATCGCCTCCGCCCAGCTTGCGGCGTCCATCTTGCTGAGGACGATGCCGTCTTCACCGGAGCGGGCGACGAATTGGCCGCCGCCGTGGTCGGCCGCCACGACGACCGGCAGGCCGCTGGCCTTCGCCTCCAGCACGACGTTGGGCGAGACCTCGGTCGTGGAGGGGAAGACAAATACATCGGCGCTGGCATAAATCCAGGCCAATTCGCTCTGTGGGAGGTTGCCCGGCAAAGTCACGCGCTCGCCCAGAAGCGCAGCGATCCGGCCACGTTCATGGCCCTCACCGGCGACCAGGGCATGGACATTAAGCCCCTGATCCAGAAGGCGTTTGGTCGCCTCGGCCATCAGCGGCGCGCCCTTGCTGGCATCGACCCTTCCGGCGAAGACCAGCACAATGCGATCGGCCGGTATGCCAAAACGTTCAAGCAGCTTGGCCCGGTCGCGGTGCTCTGGATTGAACCGGGCGCGGTCGATTCCCCGCCTGAATAACCGGACGCTCGGTGCGGACTTAGCGAGCCGGTCGCGGTCCTCCGGCTTCGAGAGCAGGATGCGATCACACAGGGCGAGGCGGCGGTCGATGCCGCGCTGCTGGCCGCGGGCCACGCGTTCCGGCAGGCGCCAGATCTTCACGAACAGCCAGCTGCCGATCACCGGGCCGAACATGCGGCGGATGATGCCGCCGGCATAGATCAGCGTGAAACGCGGCACGTCGGTCTGCACCGAAGCGGAGAGGCCGCTCCCCGTTCGCTTGGCGAAGGCAATCGCCGTCTTGCCGAAGCTGAAGAAGTCGGTGGCGTGCACCACGTCGGAGCCCTTGAGCGCCGCGAAAATGCCGGGATGGAACGGCGCCAGGTCGGTGTGGCCGGCGCCCTGTTCGAGGAACATCAGCGCACGGGTGCCAAGCGTCGGGCGATGGGTGTGAAACCGCACGTTGGGCGCGATCGCCTCGATGGAGCGCTTCGGCCCGAGGAAATGAAGATCGAGCTCTACCAGGTCGGGCCGCTTCGCCGCGACCTCGGCGATCCGCTCCCAGCTCTTCACATGGCCGCCGGCGGCCGGCCCGCGCTCCAGCGTGACCAGCACCGCGACTTTCAGCGGCTGATGGGCAATCGGTTTGGTCATCGTGGCAGGCTTCTCGTCCCCCTTGGCGGCCGGAAGCTACCAGAACTCCGGACCAGGGCCAATTGACGGCCGTCACTTCTGGCAGGCTTAGTCCAATCAAAGAGTTGCCTCAGGCTGGCGAGATGCCGGCCGCATCGGATATCCGACTGCTGCCGGGTCAATCCGTCGTCGTCGCTCCGGCCGGACCGCTTCAAGCCTTGTCGAAACGGAACGCCAAGCCGCCCATCCAGCGTCGGATCGGGCTCAACTCCAAGACGCGTTCAACCGCGGCGACCGGCGCCAGGAGCGAGGAATTGGGCAGCTGCGAAGGGATCAGGCCCCAGCCGCGGATATCAACCTCCCGAAGCAAGGCGGCGGCCCCGGCCGTGCGGAGTTCCTGCGCCGTGCAAAGGTGCACGTCTTTCCAGTACCATTTGTCCCCACTGAGCTTCTGGCGCAGTGCGTACCAGGGGCATGATGCATTGGACGCAACGCCGGCGAAGAGTCCGCCGGGCTTCAGGATCCGCGCGATCTCACGAAACAGCGGCGTGAAATCCTGGATGTTCTCGAGCAAACCGAAGCACACGACTGCGTCGGCATCCGCGTCCGGGATAGCCTCGAGCTGCTCGGCCTTGGAGCAAAGCGTCTCAACGTTGCTGATGCCGCCCTGGGCCATCTTTTCGCGCAGCGCCTGCAGCATCTGCTCACTGTAATCGACCGCAATCAGGCGCTCGAAGCGCGCGGCGAGGCGATCCGTGAACAGCCCGGTCCCGACCCCGAGCTCGACCAGGGTATCCCCGCGGCGCTCCGGCCCGAACAGCGCCTGGAACACCCGCCAGCACGCGGCGACATGATACCGGTTGAGCGCCTGCGCAGAAAACGTGCTGTCCCAATCATGCGCTGACTGCTCATAGGCCTGGAGATGCGGGGTGCCGCCGGGCTCAGCCATGCTCGGTCTCGGCCGCTTGCTTGCGATTCGGCAGGATCAGGAACAGGCCGAGACCGATCACGCCCGAGGCGATGCCGCTCACGCCGTAAAGGACCGAGGCCGCGACGACCACGTCGGGTGACACGCCGACGAGCGTGAACCCCGCGACCAGCGCCCCTTCGCGCAAGCCCCAGCCCCCCAGGGAAATCGGGATCGAGGCAATCAGTATCGCCGCCGGCGCAATCAGCAGGCAGGGCCAGAAGCCGACGCTGCCGTTTAGCATCCGGATTGCGGTCCAGAGAATGGCCACTGACGCCACGTGGACCAGCAGGCCGGAGCAAAGCAGCACGGCCATCGCCTTGAGATCCTGCGATGGACGCTTCAACTCGTCGAGCAGTGCCGCAGCGCTTCTGCCGATCACCGGGATGCGCGCGACCAAAGGCGACGTCCAGAGGCCGATGACATAGGCGGCGAGCCCGCCCAGCGAAAGGACGGCGACGACCAGAAAGGCCGATCCAGTGTCCACGCCGGCGTAAAAACCCGGCAGGGTGAGGGCGATTAACAGCAACAGCGCCACCAAGCCGATGATGCGATCCAGCAGGACGGCCTTGGCGATGGTGGGGATCCGGGCGCTGCCGGCCAGCGCGAAGGTGCGGACCAGATCAATGCCGACGAAACTGGGCAAAATGGGTCCCAAGGCCTCGCCGAGGCCGAACACCAGGCTGAGGCGCCCCATGCCAAGCCGCAACTGGTAAAAATGGACCAGCACGAAGTTCCAGCGCCAGACCATCACCACGAAATGCAGGAGCAGCGCGAGGAAGGCCGCCGGGGTCCAGCTGGGATCGGCGTCACGGAAGCGATTCCAGACGTCGCCCGCGTCAACGGATCGGAAAACCAGCCAAAGGACCACGGCCGAAACAACCAGCTTCAGGACGCCGAGCAGCCGCCCGCGCTTCCCATCCTGGAAATCGACGCTGGTCATTTGCGATCGAAGGGGTTCTCGCCCTTGCGCAGATAAAGCCGGAGCGGCACGCCTTCGAGGTCGAAGGTCTCGCGGATACCGTTCATCAGATAGCGGTGATAGGCATCGGGCAGCTCCTCGCCCTTCTGGGCGAACAGCGCGAAGGTCGGTGGCCGGGTCTTGATCTGGGTCATGTAACGGATCTTGATCCGCTTGCCGGAAACCAGCGGCGGCGGATGCGCCTGGGTGGTGCCTTCGAGCCAGCGGTTCAACCGAGCGGTCGGGATGCGCTTGTTCCAGAGCGCATACATGTCCAGCACCGTCTGCATCAGCTTGTCGAGATTCTTGCCGGTCATCGCCGAGATCGTCACCACCGGCACGCCCTTGACCTGCGGCAGCGAGTAGTCGATCCGGTCCCGGAGCTTCTTCATCGCCTCGGTCTTGTTCTCGATCGCATCCCATTTGTTGGCGGCGATCACCAGCGCGCGGCCTTCCTCGACGATGTGGCGGGCGATGGTGAGGTCCTGCTTCTCCAGCATGTCGTTGGCGTCCAGCACCAGCACCGCAACATGGGCATAGGTGAGGGCGCGGTCGGTATCGGCGCTGGAGAGGCGCTCGACCTTGTCCACCACCTTGGAACGGCGCCGGAGGCCGGCGGTGTCGATCAGCCGGATCGGCGTGCCTTTCCAGCTCCAGTCGATGGCGATCGAATCCCGGGTGATGCCGGCTTCCGGCCCGGTCAGCAGCCGCTCGCGCCCGAGCAGGCTGTTCACCAGCGTGGACTTGCCTACATTGGGCCGGCCGATGATCGCCATCTGCAGATGTTTCGGCGCCTCGGCTTCGTCATCGGGCAGCGGCTCGAGGTTGGCGTCGCGGAACTCGTCGTCGGTGAGGGCCGAGCCTGCCTTCTCGGCGATCGGCCTGAGCGCATCGTAGAGCAGCGAGAGACCCTGGCCATGCTCGGCGGAGATCGGAATGGGATCGCCCAAGCCCAGGCGATACGCCTCGCTGGCGTTGACCTCGCTCTGCTTGGTCTCGCTCTTGTTGGCGACCAGCAGGATCGGAGTCTTGCTCTTGCGCAAGCGACGGGCGAAATGCTCGTCGAGCGGCGTGACACCGGCGCGGCCGTCAATCACCAGCAAAGCGACGTCGGCTTCCTTGACCGCTTCCTCGGTCTGCTCGCGCATCCGGGATTCCAGGCTGTCATCGAACGTGTCCTCGAGGCCGGCGGTGTCGATCACCGCGAAATCGAGATCGCCGAGATGTCCCTCGCCGATCCGGCGGTCGCGGGTGACGCCGGGCTGGTCGTCGACGATCGCGAGCTTCTTGCCGACCAGGCGGTTGAACAGGGTGGACTTGCCCACATTGGGGCGTCCGACGATGGCGACAGTGAAGGGCATGTTCCGATTTCGGTTAGAGACGGGGTCCGGGCGGCTGCGGATCGGCCGCGACGGCGCGCTCGATATTGTACCGCGGCCGGCGGCGGCTTTCGTGCAGGGTGCGCCAAACGTATTCGCCGATGACGCCCAGCATGATCATCTGGCTGCCGGCCAGCACCAGCGTCACGACCATCAGCGACGACCAGCCTTCGACCGGCACCATGCCGAAGAAATAGCTGATCGCCACATAGACCGCATACAGGAACCCGGCCGCCGCCACCAGCAATCCCAAGATGCTGATCAGGCGCAGCGGCAGGTGGCTGAACGAGATGATGGAATCGAGCAGCAGCCGGACCTTGCGGGTGAAGTTCCAGCTCGAGCGGCCATGCAGCCGCGCCTGCTTGTCATAGGCGATCTGGCCCTGCCGGAAGCCGAGCCAGAGGATCAGCGCCAGCACGCTGAAATTCGATTCCTGGCAGCGGCTCAAGGCGTCGACCACCTTACGGTCGAGCAGGAAGAAATCGGCGCCCTGCGGCGGCAGGGTCTCGTTCGGCACCAGGCGCGCGAGCAGCGTGTAATAGACCCGCGACAGGAACCGGCCCCAAGGGCCGACGCCGGTCCGCTGGCGCCGGCAGGCCCAGACCACCTGGTCGCCGCCGCGCCAGCGCGCGATCATTTCCGGCAGCACTTCCGGCGGATCCTGGAGATCGGAGGCCATCACCACGGCGGCGTCGCCCTGGGCGAGTTCCAGCCCGCAGGCCGAGGCGACATGCGAGCCGCTGTTCCGCGCCAGGCGCACGACCTTCACGTTGGAATCCTTCTCTGCCAGGGCAGCCGCGACCTCGAAGGTGCTGTCGGGCGAATGGTCGTCCACCACGATGATTTCCCAGCCGACCCCGGCGCCGCCGAGCGCCTTCGCCAGACGCTCATGCAGGATCGGCAGGTTCTCGGCCTCGCGGTAGCAGGGCAGGACGATGCTCACCAGCGGGCTGCGCTGGCTCGCCTGCATTCCGGCTTCCGGCTGGGCGTTCGGCGCAGAGGACTCCAATGGGCTCTCCAAGGGACAGATCGGCCCAAGCTACCCAGACGGCCCCGGTTTATCAACCGAGCGCGGCCAGCTCCGTCAGCGTGTGCCAGCGCAGCCCCTGGGCTTTGACGGCGTCGGCCAGGGCGGCCAGGAAATCCGCCGGCCCTGGGCCCGCAAAGCGCAGCTTCCCGGCCGATTCGGCGTCGAGCCTGGGGATGTTACCCTTGACCGCGGTGTAGGTCGCCTCGTCCGGGATGTTGAGGGCGTAGATGAAGGGATGGACGTTCACCACCTTCAGGCCCGGCGCGAAGAAGGCGTCGCGATAGCGAACGAAATCCCAGTTCCCGCCGCGGTGCCAGTGCACGTCGTCCTCCCAGAAGACCGGGAAGCGCCGGATGCCGATCCAATGCTCCAGCGGCATCAGACCCTGTTGCATGTAGAGACAGACATTGCTGTCGATCCGGATGCCGGCCTGGTGCAGCTTCACCGCTACATGGGTGCCATCCACGAAGGCGTGGCTGCGCCAAAGCTTGGTATCCGGCGCCAGCTTGAAGACATGTGCGATCACCGCATCGACGTCGGCGCCGTGGCTGGAGCCCGGCAGGAAGTTCGGATGGATCCCGAGCTCGACCTCGCCCTTTGCCGCGGCCGCGTTCAGCCGCGCGCTCTCATGGGTGACGAAGACGGTCGGCTTGATCCCTGCATCGGTGGTGAAATCGACCAGCCGGTCGACCGCATATTCCGAGGCCCAGTCGGTGTCGCTGGTCAGCACGAAGACCGGCTCGGTGTTCCACTTCATGCCGCACTCCAGATCCAGCGGTCGCGGCAATAGCCGACGGCGCCGATCCCTTCCTTGAAGAAGCAGACGCCGCGGTTCAAGGATCCGTCCGGCATGCTGCTCGGGCCGAGATCGAGAATCTCCACGCCCTGATCGCCCAGCCGGTCGATCGTCGCGGCGAACAAGGCGAGCCCGGCATTCAGGCTTTGATCCTCGGTGGTCTGGCAGATGTAGAAGGCATTCTCCACCCGCGCGTTCATCTTCATGAGAAAGAGCCCTGCAACCGGCCGTCCCTCATGCCGCGCCAGCGCGATGCTGAACCGCTCCGGCATGCGCGCCATGAGATCGTTCAATTCCGCGAGGGTGTGGGTCGGCGCGACGCCATGGCGCTGGAAGGTGGCGTCCAGCACCGTGGCGAAGTCCGACATCAGTTCTTGTCCGCCGAACGCGGTTTCGATGCCGAGCCTTTGCGCCGCGCGGGTCTTGGTGACATTGCGGCTGCGATAGAGCGTTTCGAAGCGCGGCGCCTTCGCCGCGAGCGACAGCGCCGAGCAGAGCATCCGCGAAGCCAGCGCAAATCCCGCAGCCTGCAGCGCATAACCCAGCGTGTCCGAGCCGTCGCCGCGATAGACCACTGGCGGCGGCGTTAGCTCAACGCCCGTCCAGCCTTCCGCCCCGGCATGCGCTTGCACAGCCTGCAGCAGCGCCAGCATATCCGAGGCGGGCATCCGCGCGGTGAGGACCGGCCCGCCGAACGAGGCGCCAAGCGGTGACCGGAACACCTTGCCGCCGCCTTTCCCGGCGAGGCCGCCGGGGATCAGCGCAACCGGCTTGCCGCCGTTGGTCGCCAGCAGATGGTGCCAGTAGAACCGCCCTTCCGGGTGATAGGCGAGGAAAGCCGCCTCGTGGAACAGCCCCGCCCAGGGCGAGCGGGCCAGGAGATCGCGCCAGGACGGGTCCTCGGCCGCGACCGCATGAATCGCGTATCCCTCTTGCTGATTCACCGCCGACCGACCCGCTGCTGCAAATGAGCCTCCCCTCAACGGACCACCGGGTATCAGGCACCCACGCACTTTACAAGCACCTCGCCCGGCCCTATCCAGCAGCATCTCATTCGGACGAGGGTCTGGGACGATGACGGATTGGGCGCCGCCCGCATGGGCCAAGGATGTGCTGGCCGAGCCCGGCGGCGTGGGCGTGGCTCGGCTCGACGGCAACCGCATCCGTGGTGCGTCCGGCGCCGAGATCGGCTTCGTCGACCACGGCATCCTGCGGTTCGGAGTCAGTGCCGACGACCCTTCGATCAAGTTCTACCAGTCGGTCGGCGGCGCCAATTTCCACGACCGTTCCAAGGTCGGCTACGCCATGACCACCTTGGACACGCCGATCTATGCCGCCTACCTGAAGCTGATCCGCCCTGCGAAGAGCGGGGCGCTGGTCGCCGATATCGGCGGCGGCGATGGGCGGAACGCGACACCCTGGCTGGCGGAGACCGATGCGCGGGTCGTCGTCGTGGACCCGATCTTCGACGGACTCTCCCGCTTCCGGCAGCGCCTCGAAGCCGAGCATCCGCAGTGGCATGACCGCGTGCTGCTGGTCGAAGGCGATGCCCGGCGCCTGCCGCTCCGGAGCGAAGCCTTCGACGCGGTGCAGAGCATCGAGGCGCTCGCCTACTTGAACGAGGAATACGCCGCCGGCTTGCAGGAATGCCGCCGGGTAATGCAGGCTGCAGCGCATTTCCTGGTTTCCGATCGCGACTACGAAAGCGGGCTGTTGCTGCAGCTGCTCTATTTCAGCGGTGTGTCGGGCATGCTGAAGCAGGTCGGCAACCGCGATCTCTGGGACGGCGCCCCCGACAACTTGGTGCGCTCGCGCTGCTTCACCCGGGAGGAACTGGTCGCCATGGCGGAATCCTGCAACCTCCACGTTCTGGAGCAGCACGGGATATCGTCGCTCTCGCTGGTCCTTTCCTATCTGCGCGGCCTGGGGAAACTCGGCGGGCCGGAGGATGAGAAGCACCTTCCCGCCGTGCACAGGCTGCTCTCGGAGCTCGGCGGCAGCGGGCGCATGATGCGCGCCCACACGCTGGTCTGCCGCAGGGCCTAGTTCCAGCCGCGCTAGACCACCCGGGCCGGCGTGCCCCAGGCCTTGGCGCCGGCCGGGATATCGCCGTTGACCAGGGAGAGTGCGCCGACCACCGCTTTGTCGCCGATCGTGACGCCCATGGCGACCACGCTGTTCGGCCCGATATAGACGCCGTTGCCGATCCGAGTCGGCGCCTTGGCCATCGGCTTCTCGCCGAGGGAGGTGCTCCATTCGACGGTGTTGTGGGTGTAGATCTGCACCCCCGCCGAGATCGAGCAGAAGTCGCCGATCATGAGCGGCCCGCCGCTGCCGTCCAGGATCACGTTAGGACCGATCCAGGTGTTCTTGCCGACTGTCACCTCGCCCAGGATCAGCACGTTGTCGTAGCAGGTCGTGCCCTCGCCGAAGCCCATCTCGGCGGCATTGTCCTTACGCTCGGTCAGGAGGTCGCCCAGGGAGACGCGCCGGTTGAAATCCCGCCGCTTTTCCGCCTGGAGCCGCTTCTGCAAGGCGCGCAGTTCGTCGATCATCGAGTCCCTCTCCGGGTCGTTTGCGCCAACCTAACACGCAGCGTGGCAGTTTGCCGCCGGGGCCATGAGAGCGGGGGTTGCCCTTGTCGGGGCCGGGTGGGGGATGCTATTCGGAGGCGCCTTTGCCCGAAACGCGCGAAACCCGTCGAGATGCCGAAGACCAATCTGCCTGTTGCCAAGCCGTTCTACGGGCCGGAGGAGGAGCAGGCGGTGGTGCGCGTGCTGCGGTCCGGCTGGGTGACCCAGGGCCCGGAAGTCGCGGCGCTGGAGCGCGAGTTCGCCGATTATTGCGGCGCGCGCCATGCGGTTGCGGTCGCCAATTGCACGGTCGCGCTCCATCTCTCGCTGCATGCCGCCGGCGTGGGCCAGGGCGACGAGGTCATCACCGTCAGCCATTCCTTCATCGCCGGGGCCAATGCGATCCGAATGGCCGGTGCCACCCCGGTCTTCGTCGATGTGACCCTGAACGACTTCAACATCGACCCCGCCAAGATCGAAGCCGCGATCACTTCGCGGACCAAGGCGATCCTGCCGGTGCACCAGCTGGGACTCCCGGCGCAGATGGAGAAGATCCGCGCCGTCGCGCAGAAGCACAAGCTGATCCTGATCGAGGACGCCGCCTGCGGCATCGGCAGCGAGCTGAAGACGGCCGAGGGCTGGATCAAGGTCGGCAAGCCGTTCGGCCTCGCGGCCTGCTTTTCCTTCCATCCCCGGAAGCTGCTCGCGACCGGCGACGGCGGCATCATCACTACCGACGACGAGGATTTCGCCGCGCATCTCCGGCGCCTGCGCCAGCATGCGATGTCGCTCAACGACCGGCAGCGGCATCAATCCAACGCGGTGGTGTTCGAAACTTATGACGAGGTCGGCTTCAACTACCGCCTAACCGACATCCAGGCCGCGATCGGCCGCTGCCAGTTGCAGCGCCTCCCCGCGATGGTCGAGGAGCGCCGCACGCTTGCCGGCGCCTACAGCCAGGCGCTGGCGCGGATTCCCGGCCTGGTGCCGCCGACGGACCGGGCCGACACCCGGACCAACTGGCAGAGCTACTGCGTCCTGCTTCCCGAAGGCGCCGACCAGCGCGGCGTGATGCAGCGCCTGCTCGATGACGGCATCTCCACGCGCCGCGGCGTCATGTGCATCCACCGCGAGCCGGCTTATGCCGGCAGCGAGGGCGTGCGCGTTGCCTTGCCAATCTCGGAAGAAGCGCAGGACCGCGGCATGATTTTGCCGATGTTCGCGGGTATGGAAGTCGATCAGGCGCGCTGGGTCGCATCCCGGATCGACGCCGCGCTGGCGGACGCATCTCAGAAAGCGCGCGCATGCTGAAAATCGGCGTGATCGGCTACGGCTATTGGGGGCCGAACCTGGTGCGCGTCTTCAACCAGGCGAAGGATTCGACCGTCGCTGCGGTTGCCGACAAGGTCGCGGCCAACCGCGCCAAGGTCGAGGCGCTCTATCCGAAGACCCAGACCCACGATGACGCAATGGCGATCATCAACGATCCCGCCATCGACGTGGTCGCGGTCGCGACCCCGGTCTCCACGCATTACACGCTGGCTGCAGCGGCGCTCAATGCCGGCAAGCATGTCCTGGTCGAGAAGCCGCTCTGCGGCAACTACGCCGATGCCGAGAAACTGGTGGAGCTGGCTGCGAAGAAGAACCGCCAGATCTTCGCCGACCACACCTTCGTCTATACCGGCGCGGTGCGGAAGATCGGCGAGATGGCGGATGCCGGCGAGCTCGGCCGCATCCTTTACTACGATTCCACCCGCATCAATCTCGGCCTGTTCCAGCACGACGTGAACGTGATCTGGGATCTCGTGGTGCACGACCTCGCGATCCTGGAGCGCATCATGCCGGTTCGGGCGACCGCAATCAGTGCCCAGGCCTTCGACCCGACGGCCAGCGGCCTCGCCAGCGTCGGCTACGTGACGCTGCATTATCCGGGCAATGCCGTCGCCCATGTGCATGCCAGCTGGCTCGCTCCGGTGAAGATCCGGCAGGTGATTGTCGGCGGCGACAAGAGCATGGTGGTTTATGACGACCTCTCGCCCTCGGAGAAGATCCGGATCTACGACAAGGGCGTCGAGTTCGTGCGGGATCCCGTTCGCGAGCATGCGATGCGGGTCGAATACCGCATCGGCGACATGCGCGCCCCCGTGATCGATACCCGCGAGGCCCTGGCTGTTCTGGCCGCACATGCCAACGAATGCTTCGCCGCCAACAAGCCGCCGATCACCTCGGGCGAGGTGGGGATGCGGATCGTCAAGCTGCTGGAGCTGGCCGACAAATCGGCGCAGCGATCCGGCGCCGTTTTACCAGTTTCGTGAGAGACAACGTGGTTCCCTTCCTCGATCTGAAATCGCAATACCAGGCCATCAAGCCGGAAGTCGATGCCGCCGTGATCGGCGTGCTGGAAAGCGGGCAGTTCGTGCTCGGCCCGGCGGTGCAGGCCTTCGAGAAATCCTTCGCTGCCGCCTATGACATCGAGCATGCGATCGGCTGCAGTTCCGGCACCGCGGCGCTGCATCTCGCCTTACTGGCCGCAGGCATCGGCCGGGACGACGAGGTCATCACCACGCCGATGACCTTCATCGCCACCGCGATCGCCATCGATCTGGTGGGCGCCACGCCGGTCTTCGCTGACATCGACCTCGAAACCGCGCTGCTCGATCCGGCGAAGATCGAGGCCGCGATCACGCCGAAGACCAAGGCGATCATGCCGGTCCATCTCTACGGCCAATGCGCCGACATGACCGCAATCCAGAAGATCGCCGACAAGCATGGCCTGATCGTGATCGAGGACGCGGCCCAGGCCCATGGCGCGAAGTTCGACGGCAAGTTCGCCGGCACGATGGGCCGCATGTCCTGCTTCAGCTTCTATCCGGGGAAGAATCTCGGCGCCTACGGCGAGGGCGGGCTGGTCGCCACCGGCGACGCCAAGCTGGCCGAGAAGCTCCGCATGCTGCGCGACTGGGGCCAGACCAAGAAGTACAACCACGAGATCAAGGGCCTCAACTACCGCATGGACGGTGTCCAAGGCGCAGTGCTCGACGTCAAGATGAAGCATATCGAGACCTGGACCGAGGGCCGCCGGCGTGTCGCGCGAAGCTATCAGCAGGCGCTCGGCAACGTCGCCGGCATCGAACTCCCCTATGAGCGCCCAGGCTCGCGCCATGTCTGGCATGTCTATGCCGTGCGCGTCGATGCCGCGCGCCGCTCCGAGATCATCGCCAAGCTGAACGAGGCGGGGATCGGCACCAACCTGCATTACCCGGTGCCGGTGCACCTGCAGCCCTGCTTCAAGGAGCTTGGCCACAAGAAGGGCGACTTCCCGGCCGCGGAAGAGCAGGGCGACCGCGAATTGTCGCTCCCCATGTATCCCGAGATGACCGATGCCCAGGTCGAGGAAGTCGCCGGCGCCCTGAAGCGCATTCTGGCGTGATCGACCTCTCCAAGTCCCGGGTGCTAGTCACCGGCGGCGCCGGCTTCATCGGCAATGAAGTGACGCGGCAGCTGATCGCGGCGGGGGCGGCGGTCACCGTCGTCGACAACTTCCGCAACGGTAAGCGCGAGAATCTCGCCGACATCCGATCCGATCGCATGAAGGTCGAGGCCGCCGACATCCGCGACCGCGATGCCATGGCCAAGGCGCTCAAAGGCCAGGACCTCGTGCTCCATCTCGCCTGCCTTGGCGTGCGGCACTCGATTCACGCACCGCTGGAGAACCACGAGGTCAACGCGACCGCAACGCTCGTCCTGCTGGAACTCGCCCGCGCCGCCGGGGTGAAGCGCTTCACCAATGTCTCCAGCTCGGAGATCTACGGCACCGCGCGGACCGCGCCGATGACCGAGGAGCATCCGCAATACCCGATGACGGTCTATGGCGCGGCCAAGCTCGCCGGCGAGCGCTACACCGATGCCTACTGGAAGACCTATGGTTATCCCACCACGGTCATCCGCCCGTTCAACGCCTTCGGCCCGCGCAGCCACCATGAAGGTGACAGCGGCGAAGTCATTCCGAAATTCATGCTCCGCGCCATGGCGGGCAAGCCGCTGATCGTCCATGGCGATGGCTTGCAGAGCCGCGACTTCACCTTCGTCGCCGACACCGCGCGCGGCATCATCGCCGCCGGCACCCATCCCGCTACGATCGGCGAGACCATCAACCTCGGCAGCGGCAAGGACGTGACCATCAAGGAGCTGGCCGAGCTGATCGCCCGCACGCTCCCCGGCCGCAACATCAACGTTGAATACGGCCCCGATCGTCCGGGCGACGTGCGCCGCCTGCTGGCCGACAGCAGCAAGGCGCAGCGTCTGATCGGCTTCAAGCCGGAGACCTCGCTGCAGCGAGGCCTGGAATTGCTGCGCGACTGGTACGTCGCCAGCGGCAAGAATCCCGAAGAGCTCCTTGCCGACGAGCAGACGGTCAACTGGAAGGCTTAGTTTCACGCGGCGCGAGATGCCCGGATCAAGTCCGGGCATGACGGTTCTAAGAATCCGTCACCCCCGGGCTTGACCCGGGGGTCTGCTCAAAGGCGATGCGCGTCACCCGATCTTCGGTTCGTCGCTCACCTGGTCGCGCCGATCGCCGATCCGGCGCGCCGGATTGCCGATCATGATCGCGTAGTCGGGGACATCCTTGGTCACCACCGCGCCGGCACCGATCAGCGCGTGCTTGCCGATGGTGATGCCGCAGAGGATGGTCGCATTGGCGCCGATTGCGGCACCGGTCTCGACCAGGGTCGGCTTCATCTCCCAGTCGTCGGGCGACTTCAGCTCGCCGCCGAGCGTGATTGCGGCGGGGAAGAGGTCGTTGGTGAAACAGGCATGCGGCCCGATGAAGACGCCGTCGGCGATCGTCACCCCCTCGGGGATGAAGGCGAAGGCCTGGATCTTGCAGCGCCTGCCGACGCTGACGCCTTTGCGGATCTCGACGAAGGCGCCGATCTTGGTCTCGTCGCCGATGGTACAGCCGTAGAGGTTGACCAGGTCCGGCTGCGGAATGCCGACATTGGCGCCGAGGACGACATCGTTCTTGATCATCGCGTTTCTCCGTTCAGCGCTCTCAGCGACAGGCCGCGACCCGGTCCCGGCTGCGGTCGTCGAGGCTCTCGATCTCCATCACCACGGGGAATCCGGCGGCATCGGCGCGCGCGCAAAGCGCGGCCTCGTCCAGCCTGGTGCGCACCTCCGGCGGCGCCGGATACCCGATCAGCGCGAACTCCTGCCGGCACTCGGCCTGCACCGGAACCGTGCCGTCGATCAGCGGCACGCCGGCGACCGCCATCGGCCACAGGCTGCGGCCGTCGCAATCCTTCACATAGGTCCAATAGTCGGATTCCGGCGGGATATAGGCGGCCGCGTCCGCGCTCTTCGCCGTCGCCAGGGCCGAGGCGATGCTGGCGCCCGACGGGCTTGGCGGCTGGAGGGCAAACAGGCCAAACAGCCCGTGCTCGGACAAGGCGCGCGCAGTATCCGTGCGCCAGATCTTGCGCTTGTCGTCGGCGTAGTAGGTGGTGTCGCCGGTCCGCACCAGCGCGCTCCCGGACATCGCCGTGTAGAAGCGGGTGTCGGCCCTGAGGCCGGCATCGACCAGCAGTGCCAGCAGGACCAGGCCGGCCAGCGGCCAGGCGAAGCGGCGGCGCTCCGGCTGCAGCTGGGGGATCAATGCCGGCAGGCTCGCGACCACCATAGCCAAGACCGGTGCCATCAGCCAATTGAGCGCGCTGAGGAAGAAGAAGGCGTCGCCGCCGGGAATCTCCAGCACCAGTCCCGGCACATTGGCCGCCAATGCGGTGAGCAGGAAGGTTTCGATCAGCATGCGCCGCGCCGGCTCCGGGACGACGTCCTTGAGCAGCACGAGGGCGCCGATCACGACCAGCAGCGTCGCATGCACGGCGATCGGCAGCAGGTGATTTCCGGCTTGGAATCCGGATTGAACGAAGAAGGGCGTGCCGAACAGCACCGCACCGGACTGGCCGGGATCATTGGCGATGAGGACGCTGCCCACGAAGAGAATGGTCATCGCGACGGCGGTGACCCAGAAGGCCGGGCGCTTCGGTCCGATCAGGCGCAGCACCAGCCATCCGATCAGCGTGCACCAGACCGCGCCGGTCGAGACCTTGGAGAGGCTGAGCAGCGGCACGGCCAGGATCGCGGCGCCCAGCGCGACATGCGCCGCGGCGCGGCGCGCCAGCAGGTCTAGCACGATGGGCGGCGCCAGCAGGACGAACAGCGTCCCGCTGAACAGCATGGGGTCGCCTTGCAGCGAGAGCTCGTTCCAGGACCCGCACTGGATCAGCAGCGCCACGATGACGGCGGCGGTCGCCGCCGCCAGTGCCCTCAGCCCGACCGGCAGCAGGGCCTGGCCGAACAGCAGGCCGCCCCAGCCCACGGCGAAGACGGCGAGCGGAAACAGCACCGAGGCATGCAGAATCACCAGCCCGAGCAGCGCGTCGATGCCGGCGCCGCCAGCGATCGCCGCCGCCAATACATCGACGCCGGTGTGGTAGCGCAGCAGATGCAGGCCGTCGATCCCGGTGCTCGGGAAATGGAAGTAGCGGTAGGCGTTGATGATCGCACCGTGGAACATCACGTCGCCGTCGGTGCGGCCGTAGAGCAGCAGCTGGTCGGAGATGAAGTTGGTGTACTTGCTCCCGGCGATCAGCAGGGTGGAAAGGAGCGCGGCCGCAAGCAGCAGCAGCAGCCATGCCGCGACCCGCCGCGGCGACTGGAAGGCGTTGTCGAGCAGCCGGCGGACGGCGATACCGGCGCTCGCCATGGCGGCGAGCCAGAGCAGGGCGAATCCAATCGTTCCCAGGGCCGCGAGGCCGCATCCGACCAGCAGCCCGACCACGGCCAGCGGCCCGGCCCAGATCGAGCCGCCCCAGAGCAAGGCTGGCAGCACGGCGACGGCGACGATGGCGGGGCCGAGCAGAATTGCCAGCGGCGGGTTCGGCAGGCCGACCCGGAAGGCGAACAGGACTGCGGTGATGAGGATGGACAACGCGACGGCGAACAGGCCGAGCCGCAGTTGTTCAAGTTCCGGCCGAATCATCTCCGCGGAGCGGCCTTCCCCCGGCATTTGGCTCTCTCGATTCTCAGATAAGACAACGGCGGCACGCTATCAGGCGCGCCGCCGTCTGCCGACCGAAAATTTCACCGTCATGCCCGGGCTTGACCCGGGCATCTCGCTCCGCGTGGCGGCAGATTGCCGGGTCAAGCCCGGCAATGACGTATCAGGGTTACGCCCCGGTGCCGCCGACAGTCAGGCCGCCGATCAGCAGGGTCGGCTGGCCGACGCCCACGGGCACGCCCTGGCCGTCTTTGCCGCAGGTGCCGATGCCTGGATCGAGCATCATGTCGTTGCCGATCATGTCGACCTTGGTGAGCACGTCCGGTCCGTTGCCGATGAGGGTGGCGCCCTTGACCGCCGGGCCGACCTTGCCGTCCTCGATCAGATACGCTTCGGCGGCCGAGAACACGAACTTGCCCGAGGTGATATCGACCTGGCCGCCGCCGAAATTGACGGCATAGAGGCCCTTCTTCACCGAGGCGATGATCTCCTTCGGATCGTGCGGCCCGTTCATCATGATGGTGTTGGTCATACGCGGCATCGGGTTATGCGCGAAGCTCTGGCGTCGCCCATTGCCGGTCGGTTTCATGCCCATGAGCCGGGCGTTCTGCCGGTCCTGAATGTAGCCGACCAGGATGCCGTCCTCGATCATGGTGGTGCACTGGGTCGGCGTACCCTCGTCGTCGATGGTGAGCGAGCCGCGGCGCTGCCCCAGCGTACCGTCGTCAACGACGGTCACGCCTTTCGCGGCGACCCGCTGTCCCATCAGGCCCGCGAAGGCCGAGGTCTTCTTGCGATTGAAATCGCCTTCCAGGCCATGGCCGATCGCCTCGTGCAGCAGGATGCCGGGCCAGCCAGGCCCGAGCACGACCTGCATTTCGCCGGCGGGGGCGGGGATCGAATCGAGATTCACCAAAGCCTGGCGCAGCGCCTCATCGACGCTCGATTTCCAATGCTCGGGCTCGAGCAGGCTCTCATAGCCGATGCGGCCGCCGGAGCCGTAGCTCCCGGTCTCCATCTTGCCGTTGGCCTCGACCATCACCGTCACGTTGAGGCGGACCAGCGGGCGGATGTCGGCGGTGCGGGCGCCGTCGCCGCGCAGGATCTCGATCGCCTGCCAGGAGGCGGAGACCGAGGCCATGACCTGCTTCACCCGCGGGTCCTTGGCCCGGGCATAGGCGTCGATCTCCTGCAGCACCTTCACCTTGGTCTCGAAGGGCACCAGCGAGATCGGGTTGTCCGGCTTGTAGAGCTGCTTGTTGGTGCCACTGGGTGCGACGTCGAGCTTGCCGCCGCGCCCGGCATGGACCGCCTTCACCGTCTCCGCGGCGCGCTTGATCGCGGCTTCGCTGAGTTCACTGGCATGGGCATAGCCATGGGTCTCGCCGCTGACCGCCCGCAGCCCGAATCCCTGCGTGGTGTCGAAGCTGGCGCTCTTCAGCCGGCCGTCGTCATAGGCGAGTGCCTCGGACTGGGCGTATTCCAGGTAGAGCTCGCCGTCATCGGCCCCTTTCAGCGAATCGGCGACCGTGCGCTCGATTCGGCTGCGGTCCAGCCCGGCGCGCTCGAAGAAAAGGCGGTCGGCCTCGATCAGATTCGACATGGATCCTCCGGAAAACGCGGTGCTCAAGGCATGTAGCTATCCGCAATATAAGTCATCCGCCGCCGTCACCAACCGCGTTTACCGCGGGCGTTTACCTTTATTGCGACGGATCGTCGCAGAATCGGATTGATCCTCCGCAAAGCCGTCCGCCTTAAGGCGTGCAAGGCCCCGAAATGCTTGAGTTATCGAGGACGCCCATGTAGGGTCGGCTCGCTTTCGATGGGGGTCGGACGCAAGCCTGCGGCTGCCCGTCAAAGCCTTGGAATGAGAGCAAATTCTTTCGCCGGAAGGGCCGATCGGTCCGTTTCCGGCCTTTCGCACACGTCGGCGGGACGGGTCTTAGGGGGCCTTGCGAACGCCGACAGGACGGGGTGGATCGATATGTCGTTGAAGCGTCTTCTTGCACAAGCTGCCTGGGTGCTCGGAGTCTCAAGTTGGAGCGGGGTCGCCTTCGCACAAGAGGTGATCGGCGAGCCGAAGCCCGACCAGATCGGCTTGCAGCCGCCCGTGACCGCCTTGGCCGAAGAGCTGGACTGGATCCACAACGCGATCCTGACGCCGATCATCTTCGTGATCGCCATCTTCGTCATGCTGCTGCTGCTCTACGTGATGTTCCGCTTCAACGCCAAGCGGAACCCTGTCCCGTCGAAGGTCACGCACAATACGATGCTGGAGATCGCCTGGACCGGCATCCCGGTTCTGATCCTGGTGCTGATCGCGATCCCGTCCTTCCGCCTGCTCTATAACCAGCTCGAGATCCCGAAGCCGGACCTCACGATCAAGGCGATCGGCCATCAGTGGTATTGGTCATACGTTTATCCGGACAACGGCAACTTCACCTTCGACGCCCGCATGGTCACCGCCGAAGAGGCGGTCGCGAAGGAGAAGAATGTCGTGCGCCTGCTCGACACCGACGAGGAAGTCGTGCTGCCGGTTGGCAAGAACATCCGCATCCAGATCACCTCGGAAGACGTGATCCACTCCTGGACCATCCCGAGCTTCGGCGTGAAGCACGACGCGACCCCCGGCCGCGTCAACGAGAGTTGGTTCAACATCGAGAAGCCTGGCATCTACTACGGCCAGTGCTCCGAGCTCTGCGGCATCCAGCATGCCTACATGCCGATCAAGGTCCGCGCCGTGACCCCGGAAGAGTTCGACGCCTGGGTGAAGGAAGCCCAGGGCAAGTTCGACAAGCTCGACGCGCCGGCCGCCTCGATCGCGCCCACCAACGACGGATCGAGCGCGCTCGCTTCCGCCACCCAAGTTCAGACGGCGAATTGATCCGCCGGTAGTTTGAGGGACACCCTGCCATGAGCCCCGTCTCCACTTCGCACGCCCACGACAGCCACGATCACGGCCATCACCCGACCGGGATCATCCGCTACCTCTATTCGACGAACCATAAGGACATCGGCACGATGTACCTTATCTTCGCGGTGGTAGCGGGCTGCATCGGCGGCTTGTTCTCGATCTTCATGCGCGCCGAGCTGATGAGCCCGGGCATCGACCTGCCGATGTTCGGCGGCGACGCCAACCCGGACCAGCAGTACTGGAACGTGGTGATCACGGCGCACGCGCTGATCATGATCTTCTTCACGGTCATGCCGGCGATGATCGGCGGGTTCGGCAACTGGTTCGTGCCGCTGATGATCGGCGCGCCGGACATGGCCTTCCCGCGCATGAACAACATCAGCTTCTGGCTGCTGATCCCGTCCTTCGCCCTTCTGATCGGCTCGGCCTTCGTCGACGGCGGCGCCGGTACCGGCTGGACCCTCTATCCGCCCCTGGCCACGCAACAGGGCATCGCCGTCGATATGGCGATCTTCTCCATGCATTTGGCCGGCGCCTCGTCGATCCTCGGCGCCATCAACTTCATCACCACCATCTTCAACATGCGCGCCCCGGGCATGACCCTGCACCGGATGCCGCTGTTCGTCTGGTCGGTGCTGGTCACCGCCTTCCTGCTGCTGCTTTCGCTCCCCGTGTTCGGCGGCGCGATCACCATGCTGCTGACCGACCGCAACTTCGGCAGCCACTTCTTCGATCCCGCCGGCGGCGGCGATCCGATCCTGTTCCAGCACCTGTTCTGGTTCTTCGGTCACCCCGAGGTCTATATCCTCATTCTCCCGGGCTTCGGCATGATCTCGCAGATCGTGTCGACCTTCTCGAAGAAGCCGGTGTTCGGCTATCTCGGGATGGCCTACGCGATGGTCGCGATCGGCTTCGTCGGCTTCGTCGTCTGGGCCCACCACATGTACATGGTCGGTCTCGACGTCGACACCCGCGCCTACTTCACCGCGGCGACCATGGTCATCGCGGTCCCGACCGGCATCAAGATCTTCTCCTGGATCGCGACGATGTGGGGCGGCTCAATCACCTTCCGCGTGCCGATGATGTGGGCCCTCGGCTTCATCTTCCTGTTCACGGTCGGCGGAGTCACCGGCGTGGTGCTGGCGAACGCGGGCGTGGACGTGGCGCTGCACGATACCTATTACGTCGTCGCGCATTTCCACTACGTGCTCTCATTGGGTGCCGTGTTCTCGATCTTCGCCGGCTACTACTACTGGATCGGCAAGATGTCGGGCCGCGAGCATCCGGAATGGGCGGGCAAGCTGCACTTCTGGACCACCTTCGTCGGCGTGAACCTGACCTTCTTCCCGCAGCACTTCCTGGGCCTCGCGGGCATGCCGCGGCGCTATCCGGACTATCCGGACGCCTTCTCGCTGTGGAACCACATCTCCTCGATCGGTGCCTTCATCTCCTTCGCCTCTACGCTGTTTTTCGTGGCGATGGCGCTCTACACCGTGTTCGCCGGCCGTCGAGTCGGTGCGAACCAGTGGGGCGAGGGCGCGACGACGCTGGAATGGACGGTGTCCTCGCCGCCGCCATTCCATACCTTCGAAGACCTGCCGGTGATCAAGCCGGCTGAAGGTCACCACTGACGACGAACGGCGGCGGCCCGCTTTCCCAAAGAGAGCGGCCCGCCGCCGAATTGTCGGGATGAACTGACTGAAAATGGCCGAACAGCAGATTGGCATCGCGAACGAAGCAGCTGCCCCCATCAGTCAAATGGTGGGTGTGGTGGGCGAGGGCGCGTCCGTCGGCGACTTCATCGCGCTCTTGAAGCCGCGCGTGATGTCGCTGGTGGTATTCTCCGGTTTCGCCGGCCTCTATGTGGCACCTGGACATATCCATCCGGTGATCGCCGCGGTGGCGGTGCTCTGCATCGCGGTTGCCGCCGGCGCCTCCGGTGCGATCAACATGTGGTACGACCGCGACATTGACGCGGTCATGTCGCGGACCCGTGGCCGCCCGATCCCACGCGGCGTGGTGACGCCGGAGCAGGCGCTGACCTTCGGCCTGGTGCTCTCGCTGTTCTCGGTCATGCTGATGGACATCGCCGTCAACACCACCGCGGCGGCGCTCTTGGCCTTCACCATCTTCTTCTATGTCGTGGTCTATACGATCTGGCTGAAGCGTTCGACGCCGCAGAACATCGTGATCGGCGGTGCTTCCGGCGCCTTCCCGCCGATGATCGGCTGGGCCGCCGTCACCGGCGACGTGTCGCTGGCATCCATCGCGCTCTTCCTGATCATCTTCATGTGGACCCCGCCGCATTTCTGGGCGCTCTCGCTCTACCGCGAGGGGGATTACGCCAAGGCCGGCGTGCCGATGATGCCGGTGGTGGCCGGCCAGCGCTCCACCAAGCTGCAGATGCTGGTCTATACCCTGATCCTCTGCCCGCTGACCCTGCTGCCGGTTTACTTCGGCGTTGCAGGCTGGGTTTACGGCGCGGTCTCGATCGCGCTCAATTTCGGCTTCGTCGGCCATGCGATCCGGGTGCTCAAGAGTGATGATCTGCGCTACGCCAAGCGCATGTTCGGCTTCTCGCTGCTCTACCTCTTCGCGCATTTCGCCGTGCTCTGCATCGACCGTGCGCCGGGCCTGCTGGAGCTCCTGCGATGAGCGCGCAATTGACCGAGAAGCAGAAGCGCCTCCGCCAGCGCAACTGGGCCCTGCTCGCGGCCTTGGTCGCCTTCGTCGTGCTGGTCTATGTCGTCACCATCGTGAAGATGAAGGGCGGCTGAGCGATGACGCGCAAGAACCGCCGCAACCTCAACGTCGTGATGAGCCTGGTCGGCGTCATTGCCTTCATGGTGGGCCTGACCTTCGCCGCCGTGCCGCTCTACCGTATCTTCTGCGAGCGCACCGGCTTTGACGGCACGCCGATCCGCGCCGACGCCGCGGGCCAGCGCGGCAAGGCGATCGACCGGGTGGTGACGGTGAGCTTCACCGGTGATGTCAACCAGAGCATGCCTTGGGCCTTCTATCCGAAGCAGAACCGGATCGAGGCCAAGGTCGGCGAGACCTATCTCGCCTTCTTCGAGGCGAAGAACCTCTCGGACAAGCCGATCACCGGGACCGCGACCTTCAACGTGTCGCCGGAGCCTTGGGGCCCGTATTTCGTGAAGATCGAATGCTTCTGCTTCACCGAACAGACCCTGAAGCCGGGGGAATCGATCGAGATGCCGGTGACGTTCTACCTCGACCCGGCGCTGGCGGACGACAAGCTGCTCAATCGGATGTCGGACGTGACCCTGTCCTACACCTTTTGGAAGGCGGCCGATCAGCCGTCGGCGCAGGACGCGCCGGCCAAGGTCGGTTCGGCCGAACCGGTGTCGAAGCCGGCCGTGAATTGAATGCGTGAATCTGCCGACCGGGTCCAAGGGGGACCGGCCGCGAAGGGAGAGTGGAGACCATGAGCGACGCAGCCCATAAGCCGAACCATCCTTACCACCTGGTCGATCCCAGCCCCTGGCCGGTGGTCGGCGCGCTGGCGGGCGGCCTGTTCACCGGCGGCATGGTGCTCTACATGCACGACATCGCCGTGTTCGGGCACAAGTTCGGGCTCGGCAACATCGTCCCCGGCGTGCTGCTGATCGCCGCCACCATGTATCTCTGGTGGCGCGACGTGGTGAAGGAGGGCGAGTTCCAGGGCCATCACAGCCCGGTCGTGCAGATCGGCCTGCGCTACGGCATGGCGCTGTTCATCGCCTCCGAGGTGATGTTTTTCTCGGCCTTCTTCTGGGCCTTCTTCGACTTCTCGATCTTCCCGCGCGAGGCCTCCGGCGGCGTCTGGCCCCCGACCGGGCCGACCGCGATCACGCCGCTGGATCCCTATGCGATCCCGCTCTTGAACACGCTGATCCTGCTGACCTCGGGCTGCACCGTCACCTGGGCGCACCATGCGCTGAAGCACAATGACCGGGCCGGCCTCATTCAGGGCCTGGCGCTGACCGTGGTGCTCGGCATCCTGTTCACCTCGTTCCAGGCCTACGAGTACATGCACGCGCCCTGGGGCTTCAAGGATGGCATCTACACCTCCACCTTCTTCATGGCGACCGGCTTCCACGGCTTCCATGTGATCGTCGGCACCATCTTCCTGATTGTCTGCCTGGTGCGCGCAATCAAGGGCCACTTCAAGCCGGATCATCACTTCGGCTTCGAGGCGGCCGCCTGGTACTGGCACTTCGTGGACGTGGTCTGGCTGTTCCTGTTCAGCTTCGTCTACATCTGGGGCAGCGGCCCCGGCCCGTACGCGGGCTGACCCTTTTAAAGCCCTCCCCCGACTTCGGGGGAGGGTGGGGTGGGGGTGCCCCGCAATGACTCCCTCCGTTTTCCTCTGATGGCCGGCTACCGGTCGCCGATCGCTTCCGGCCTGGCGGGTGTCTGCCCCCGCTGTGGCCAGGGCAAGCTCCTGACGGGTTTCCTGAAACCCGCGCCTTCCTGCTCGAATTGCGGCCTCGATTTCCACGCTGAAGAGACCGGCGATGGGCCGATCGCCTTCGTCATCCTGATCTGGGGCGCGATCGTCATGGGCTTCGCCTTCTGGGCCGAGTTCACCTTCGATCCGCCCTATTGGCTCTTTGTCGTCGTCCTGATCCCGGTCACCCTGGGCGGCGGTGCGCTGCTGATGCGCCCCGCGAAATCGGTGCTGATGGCGCTGCAACTCCATCATCGCGCCGGTCACGACGACCGTTGAACGCCCGACCGTTCTGATTATCTAGGCAGTATCATGCGCCTTCCCTTCC
Source organism: Dongia sp. agr-C8 (assembly GCF_054658695.1). Classification (NCBI taxonomy): domain Bacteria; kingdom Pseudomonadati; phylum Pseudomonadota; class Alphaproteobacteria; order Rhodospirillales; family Dongiaceae; genus Dongia; species Dongia sp. agr-C8. The sequence continues at coordinate 231,334 of NZ_BAAGHZ010000002.1, read as the reverse complement.
GCCCCACCTTCTGGCCGACGGTTTTCACCGTACCAGCGATCCTGGTCATGATCGGCCTCTCGATCTGGCAGGTGCAGCGCCTGCACTGGAAAGAGAACCTGATCGCCGAGCGGGTCGCGCGCACCACCGCCGCGCCGGTCGCGCTGCCGCCCGTCGGGGTGGACCTTGGCCCGCTCGAGTTTCGCCGCGTCACCGTCACCGGCAGCTTCGACCACGCCCATGAGTTCTATCTCGCTGCCCGGTCGCAGAACGGCAATGTCGGCTACTGGATCATCACGCCGCTGAAGCTGGAATCCGGAGAAAGCGTACTGATCGAGCGGGGCTGGGTGCCGGAAAACATGAAGACGCCGGCGACCCGCCCCCAGGGGCAGCTTGCCGGCAGCGTGACCCTCAACGGCTTCATCCGCCTGCCGCAGGTGAAGACCTATTTTCAGCCGGACAACGAGCCCGCCAAGAATGTGTGGTTCACGATCGACCCGATGCAGATGGCCGCGGCGGCCGGTGTCACCGTCCGCACCGATCTCTATCTCGATGCGGAGAAGACCGACATTCCCGGCAACTATCCCCTGGGCGGCCAGACCCGGATCGAGCTGCCCAACGACCACCTGCAATACGCCGTCACCTGGGCGCTGCTGGCGCTATCGCTGGCAGGCGTGTATGTCGTCTATCACCTGAAACTGGAACGCGAGCGAGGCAGTCGGTGACTGGAAACACAGTCGGCGCCTACGAGAACCTGGAGCAACGCTTCCGCCGCTGGTCGGCCTTGCGCGACGCCGCCGGCATGCTGCACTGGGACATGTCGGCGATGATGCCGGAAGGCGGCCATAGCGCGCGCGCGGAACAGCTCGCGGCCCTCGGCGTGGTCTCGCACCAGCTGCTGACCGAGCCGAAGACCGGTGAGCTCCTTCAGGCCGCGGCCGAGGAGGAGCAGGGCCTCGACAGCTGGCAGCGCGCAAACCTCAATGAGATGCGCCGGGTTCATGTCCATGCGACCGCGCTCAATTCCGATCTCGTGGAGGCGATGAGCAAGGCCTCGACCGCCTGCGAGGCGGTCTGGCGCCAGGCGCGCCCGGCCGGCGACTTCGCTATGGTGCAGCCGCATCTGGAGGCGATCATCCGCCTGGTGCGCGAGGCGGCACAGGCCAAGGCCGAGAAGCTCGGCCTCTCGCCCTACGAAGCGCTGATGGACGAATACGAGCCCGGCAGCCGCACCGCCGATATCGACGCGGTATTCAGCGACTATGCCGCCTTCCTGCCGGAGTTCCTGGGATCCGTGCTCGAGCGCCAGGCCCAGGGCGAGGCGCCGATCGAGCCCAAGGGTCCGTTCCCGGTCGCGGCGCAGAAGGCGCTGGGCGAGCGGGTGATGAAGACCATCGGCTTCGACTTCGACCACGGCCGGCTCGACACCAGCCTGCATCCCTTCTGCGGCGGCGTGCCGGACGATGTCCGCATCACCACGCGCTATTCCGAGGAGCAGGTGACCTCGGCATTGATGGGCATCATCCACGAGACCGGTCACGCAATGTACGAGCGCGGCCTGCCCAGCCAATGGCGGCTTCAGCCGGTCGGCCAGTCGCGCGGCATGGCCTTGCACGAGAGCCAGTCGCTGCTGGTCGAGATGCAGGCCTCGCGCAGCCTCGCCTTCTGCACCTTCCTTTCGCCGCTGCTGAACGAGGCCTTCCCGGGCAACGAGGCCGCCTTCGCACCGGAGAACCTGCAGCGGCTCTACAGCCGGGTCGAGCGCGGCTTCATCCGGGTCGATGCCGACGAAGTCACTTATCCGGCCCATGTCATCCTGCGCTACCGCCTGGAACAGGCCCTGGTGAAGGGCGATCTGCAGGTCGCCGATATCCCCGGCGCCTGGAACGAGGGCATGCAGTCCTTGCTCGGGATCAAGCCGCAGAGCGACCGCGAGGGCTGCCTGCAGGACATCCACTGGTTCGACGGCGCGGTCGGCTACTTCCCCTGCTACAGCCTCGGCGCGATGACCGCGGCCCAGCTCTATGCCGCCGCTTGCAAGGCAAACCCTGACATCCCGGCCGCGATCGCGCGTGGCGATTTCGCGCCGCTGATGGCCTGGCTTCGGCCCAATGTGCACGAGCGTGCCTCCAGCCTGACGACGCGGGAGATCGTGACCGCGGCCACCGGTCGGCCGCTCGATGTCGAGGTCTTCAAGGCGCATCTGCAGCGGCGATATTTGCCCGATTGAACAAGACGCTACAGTCGGTCACGGACCGATCACGGCGAGAGTCGTAAGTTTCACCCATCGACGCCGACGATTTCGGTTGGGGGTGAGGGCATGGTCACAGACTCCGACGAAGGCACGCGAAGCGGCTTGCCGCCCGCGTCGCACGGCTGGCATGGTGGCGGTCGGGGCCGCAATTCCATGATGCCGAAGCTCGCCATCGACTTCCGTTCCGAGGAAAACCGTGTACGGCTCTATTATGCCGCGGCGGTCTCGCTGTTCGGCGCGCTGGCCAGCCGGCTGGTGGCTTCAAGCCTGCTCCCTTGGAACGACGGCGGGCTAGGCTTGTTCTGGTGCGGCGCCGTGGCGATGGCGCCGCTTATTCTCTACGGCTGGCGCGCCTTGCCGGCGGCGATCACCCTGGCCTTTGCGGTCGAGGCTATTTCCCGCGGCGGCGCCGAGGGTACCTTGATCGCGGCGACCGGCGATGTGGCCGAGGCGGCGCTGGCCTATGCCGCGATGGCGCGTTTCACGCCGTTCGACCCGCGCTTTCGCACCCAGGATGACCTGCAGCGCTTCGTACTGTTCGGCGTTGTCCTCATCCCGGCGCTCTCCGGCATCGTCGGTACGCTTGTGGTGGCGCCACATACGGAGATTGACCCGCTGGCTTTCTGGTTCGGCTGGGCGACCGCCGATGCCACGGCCGTGCTGATGACGGTGCCGATGGCGCTGGTCTGGGTCACCCAGGCTCGGGTGCGCGGGCCGCGCTGGATGGAGATCGCCGCGCTCGCAGGCTCAGCCTGTTGGCTCCTCTTCATGGTGGGCTGGATGACGCCCAACCTGGCGGTCGGCGTCTCGACGTTGGCGGTGATCGGCATGCCGCTCGCCTTCTGGGCCGCGATCTCCTACGGCCGGCGCGGCGCCAGCCTCTCGGCACTGCTGCTGGCGGTGGCGCTGGTGGGCGCCGCGCGCTTCGGCGTCATGCCCTTTCCCCAATTCTCGCTCGACGGCGAACGTATCGCCTTGGCCGGCATGCTCGCGGCGGTGCTGATCGGCCTGCTCGTGGTCGCGATCGCCCGTGCCGAGGGCGACCGCCAGCAGGATGAGATCCTCGAGAGCGAGAGCCGGCTGAGGATGATGATGGAGGGCGGCCAAATCGTTCCTTACGCCAAGGACGGCCCGCATTTCCTCGACTACTCCTATGTAGGCGAGCGCGCGGCCGCGACCTTCGGCCATCCCATGGCCGAGTGGGTGAAGCCGCGGGCCTGGATCAACTTCATCCATCCCGACGACCGGGACCGCATGAAGCGTCTCGCCGCCGCCGAGCTCCGCGCCGACGAGGACCACGAATGGGAGTACCGGGTCGTCGCCGGCGACGGCCGGGTGATCTGGGTGCGCGATCTCTTCCGCGTCGATCGCAAGGTCGACGGCTCGCTGGAACTCCGCGGCATGCTGATCGACATCTCGGCCCAGAAGCAGCGCGAACTCGACCTCGAGGAGAGCCGCCGCGAGATCGAGGCCGCCATGAAGCAGGCCGAGGCCGCCAACCGCGCCAAGACCAGCTTCCTGGCCACCGTCAGCCATGAATTGCGCACGCCGATGAACGCGGTGATCGGCTTCGCCGACGTTCTCAACGGCGAGGCCTACGGTCATTTGAACGACCGGCAGAAGGAATGCGTCGCCGACATCGCCGGCTCCGGCCGGCATCTGCTGCGGATGATCAACGACATCCTCGACATGTCGAAGATCGAGGCCGGCAAGTTTCCCCTGATCGAGGAGGTCTTCGACGTCTCCGCCGTGCTCGGTGCCGCGGCGCGCTTCGTCTCCCAGGAGATCGACAGCAAGCAGGTCTCCTTCGTAACCCATATCTCGCTGGGTGCAGTCGGCTTCAACGGTGACCAGCGGGCGGTGACCCAGATCCTGCTCAATCTGCTCACCAATGCCGCCAAGTTCACGCCCGCAGGCGGCAGGGTCGAGCTGAAGGCCCATGCCGACGGCGACGGCCTCACGGTCAGCGTGACCGATACCGGCCGCGGCATGTCGCCGGAGACAATCGAACGCGCCTTCGAGCCCTTCTTCCAGGGCAGCGACAGCGACGTCAGCCGCAAGCGGGAAGGGACCGGTTTGGGCCTGGCCATCTCCCGCCGCCTGGCCGAGATGCACGGCGGCACCGTCACCTTGAAGAGCCGTATCGGCGAGGGCACCACGGCCATCCTGTGGCTGCCGCCCAGCCGGCTGGTTTAGGGCCAACCGCCCGGCTTCTGGGGCCGAATACCGCGCCTACGCGGTTGCCTCCCACCCCCCGCCAAACTACTGTACCGCCACCCATTTGGAGGTGGATTTTGCGTTACATCAGCACCCGCGGCGCCGCGCCGCGGCTCGATTTCGAGGCGGTTCTTCTGGCCGGCCTCGCCCGGGACGGCGGGCTCTATGTTCCGGAAACCTGGCCCAGCCTGAAGCCGAAGACGCTCGCCGGCTTTTCCGGCAAATCTTACGCCGGGGTCGCCGCCGCCGTGATGGCGCCCTTCATCGGCAAATCCATCGCCCCCGCCACCTTCAAATCCATGGTCGCCGAAACCTATGCCGGCTTCCGCCACGAAGCCGTGACCCCGCTGGTCGAGGTGGGCGAGGGGGTATGGATCGAAGAGCTGTTCCACGGGCCCACGATCGCCTTCAAGGACCTGGCCCTGCAGCTGGTGGGCCGGCTCTACGACCACGTGCTGAAGAAGCAGGGCAAGCGCGTCACCATCATCGGCGCCACCTCGGGGGATACGGGTTCCGCCGCGCTCGAAGCCTGCCGCGACCGCCGCGCCATCGACATTTTCATCCTGCATCCCCTGGGCCGCGTCTCCGAAGTCCAGCGCCGGCAGATGACCACGATCGATTCCGGCAACGTCTTCAACATCGCGATCGACGGAAGCTTCGACGACTGCCAGGACATCGTGAAGGCCTGTTTCAACGACCACGCCTTCCGCGACAAGATCGCCATGTCGGCGGTGAACTCGATCAATTGGGCCCGCGTTATGGCCCAGATCGTCTATTACGTGACCGCGGCCGTGGCATTGGGCGCGCCCAACCGCAAGATCAGCTTCTCGGTGCCGAGCGGCAATTTCGGCAACGTCTTCGCCGGCTATGCCGCCAGGCAGATGGGCCTCGACATCGCGCAGCTGATCGTCGGCTCCAACCGCAACGACATTCTGACCCGCTTCTTCAAGAGCGGCAGCATGAAGGTGACGGACGTGGTCCCGAGCCTCAGCCCCTCGATGGACATCCAGATCTCCAGCAACCTCGAGCGCCTGCTGTTCGACCTCTACAAGCGCAATGGCCCGAAACTCGCCGAGGCGATGGCGGCCTTCCGCAAGACCGGCCGGTTCGTCGCGCCGAAATCGGGCTGGGCGGCCACGCAGAAGCTCTTCTCCGGTTTCAAGCTGGATGATGCCGGCACGCTGAAGGCGATGGCCGACCTCTACAAGCGCACCGGCATGCTGATCGACCCGCATTCGGCGATCGGCGTCGCCGCGGCGGAAGCGATGCGCAAGGACAAGTCGGTTCCGGTGGTGGCGCTGGCGACCGCCCACCCGGCGAAGTTCCCCGACGCGGTGGAGAAGGCGACCGGGGTGCGTCCCGCCCTGCCGGCGCATCTGTCGAACCTGCTTTCCCGCCGCGAACGCTACGACGTGCTGCCGAAGGACCTCGGCAAGATCCAGGACTACGTCCTCGCCCACCGGCGAAGCGGGAGCGGCAATTGAACGTCGCGCAGAAACACCGCCCCAACAGCGTGCAAATCACGACCCTGCCTAACGGCCTCAGGGTCGCGACCGACCGAATGGATTCCGTCGAGACCGTCTCGCTCGGCATCTGGGCCGGCGTCGGCACGCGGCACGAGACGGCGGAGCATAATGGTGTCGCGCACCTGCTCGAACACATGGCTTTCAAGGGCACCAAGCGGCGCAACGCGCTCGAGATCGCCCAGGAGATCGAGTCGGTCGGCGGGATCCTGAACGCCTACACCGGCCGCGAGCAGACCGCCTATTACGCCAAGATGCTGAGCGCCGACATGCCGCTCGCGATCGATGTGCTCGCCGACATCCTGCAGGATTCGGTCTATGACGAGGCCGAACTCGAGCGCGAGCGCGCGGTTGTGCTGCAGGAGATCGGCCAGGCCGAGGACACGCCGGACGACATCATCTTCGACCAGTTCCAGGAAGCCGCCTTCCCCGACCAGCCGATGGGCTGGCCGACGCTCGGCCGCGCCGAGATCATCGGCAGCCTGCCGCGCGACGTGGTAGCGCATTACCTGGAGAGCCGCTACCGCCCGGAGCGGATGATCGTCTCCGCCGCCGGCAACATCGACCACGACCGCCTGGTCGATCTCGCCGCGCGCCTGCTCGACCGCCTGCCGAAGGGCGCCGCGCCGGGCAGCGAGAAGGCCGTCTATAAGGGCGGCGAGCATCGCGAAGACCGCGACCTCGAGCAGGTCAACGTCGTGCTCGGCTTCTCCGGCGTCAGCTACCACGATCCCGACTACTACGCCGCGGCGGTGCTGTCGCAGCTCCTGGGCGGCGGCATGTCCTCGCGGCTGTTCCAGGAAGTGCGCGAGAAGCGCGGCCTCGTTTACAGCATCCACACCTTCTCCAGCTCCTACAGCGATGCCGGCCTGTTCGGCATCTATGCCGGCACCGGCGAGAAGGAAGCGGCCGAGATGATGCCGGTCATCTGCGACGAGGTCCTGAAGGTTGCCGACAACCTGAGCGACGAGGAGGTGAGGCGGTCCGCCGCGCAATTGAAGGCCGGCACCCTCATGTCGCGCGAAGGCACCAGCAGCCGCTGCGAACAGCTGGCCTCGCAGCTGCTGCTCTACGACCGCCCGATCCCGGCCGAGGAGGTCGTCGCCAAGATCGAGGCGGTCGGTGTGCTCGATGTCGTGCGGGTTGCCAAGCGCATCTTCGCCTCCCCGCCGACCCTGGCCTCGCTCGGCCCGGTCGGCCAGGTGCCGAGCCTCGACGCGGTTCGGCGCCGCCTGGCCTGAGAGCGGGCACGGGGCCGCGATGCTGCCGCTTTTCCGCTCCGACGGTCTCTCGCGGTTCAAGCTGATCGGCGCTCGTACCTATCTGCGGCCGCCGTCGCGCGCCGACTACAAGCAATGGACCGCGGTGCGCGAGGCGAGCCGCAGCTTCCTCGAGCCCTGGGAGCCCGCCTGGGGCGAGGATGCGCTGGAGCGCGCGGTGTTCCGCGACCGGGTCGCGCGGATCCTGCAGGAATGGCGCCTCGACCTCGGCTACGGCTTCCACATCTTCCGCAAGACCGACGACCGCCTGCTCGGCGGCGTGAACCTCAACAACGTGCGCCGCGGCGTGGCGCAGGCCGCCAACCTCGGCTACTGGATGGGCGAGGAATACGCCAACCAGGGCTACATGACCGACGCCGTGCGCACGCTGTTGCCGCATGCTTTCCAGGGCCTCGGGCTGCACCGCATCGACGCTGCCTGCATCCCCGAGAATCGCCCGAGCCGGCATCTCTTGAAGAAATTCGGCTTCCGCGAGATCGGCGAGGCCAAGGGCTACCTGAAGATCAACGGCGAATGGCGCGACCACCTGCTGACCAGCGCGCTCCTGGAAGACGTCATGAACTCCGAGGCGATGCGCGCGCAGCCTGCCAATGACGGTGGCGACTTCCGCAAGCTATTGGATCGCATCGTGTAACAGCGGTCGACATCGCCGGGCGTGACCCGGCGATCTCCTTCCGTCGAGAGATCCGCGAGTCAAGCCCGCGGGTGACGTCGACCAGACTTCGGTCCCGCATGCGCCGCGTAGAGATCCTCCAGGAAGGCCTGCAAGGCCGGGGTCTGCTGGGCGCCTTTCTTCACCGCCACCTCGAACAGCGACTGGTAGGAGAGGCGGCGCGGCCGGATCGGCTGCATCTCGCCGCGCGCGACCCAGGGCGCCGCGTAATGGCTCGGCAGATAGGCGATGAACCGCCCGGAAAGGACCATCAGCGCCAGGCCTTCCATCGAGTATGAACTGGCGCTGGCGGTGAAGCGCAGCGGCCGCCGGTCTTCCATGTAGCCGCGGCCGGCATAGGGTGCCGCCAGGATGTCCTCGTTGGTGATCGCTTCGCCGGCCCGGCCGAACAGGGAATTGCCGGCGCCGCAATAGAGCGTCTGCTCCTCCAGGAACAGCGCGCGATAGGCGATGCCGGGCAAAGCGTGGTGGAAGGCGCCGATCGCGAGGTCCAGCCGTCCGTCCAACACCTTGCGCTCCAGCTCCTGCGGCGCGTCGATATACATCGTGATATGCACCTCGCGCGCCCGCTCGCCGTAGCGGTTCATCACCCGGGGCAGATGGTTGGCCGGGTTGGAGATGATGTTGTCCACCATGCCGATCGCGAGGTTGCCGACCAGCCTTCCGGCCAGCGCGCTGACGTCGGAACGGAACGCATCCAGCCCGGTCACCAGCCGCTGCGCCGCGCGATAGACCTCCTCGCCGCGTTCGGTCAGGCGGAAGCCGACCCGCCCGCGCTGGCAGAGCCGCATGCCGAGGCGGCGCTCCAGGTCGGAGATCAGCGTGCTCAAGCGCGAGGGGCTGACGTTCAGCACCGCCTGGGCCGCGGCGAAGCCGCCGCTCTCCACCACGGTCAGAAAGGCCTGGACCTGCTTCAGGTCGATATTGCCGAGATTTCCGAGGCTTGCCGCCATGGCGATACTTTCCAAAATCGGGAAGCTTACTTCCGATATTTCGACTTTATCGCAACCGACTTCCCCGGTGAAGATCGGTAAACAGCGGAGGCGCGCACCCAAATGAACCTGCCGACCCAGAACCCATCGCAGGGCCACAACAACCCGCAGCCGGTCGACGCCGCCATCGTCCCGCGCTTCGGCGCGATCCCGACCTTTATGCGTCTGCCTTACATCACCGAGCCCACCCAGGTGGACATCGCCTTGATCGGCGTGCCCTGGGACGGCGGGACCACCAACCGGGCGGGGGCGCGGCACGGGCCGCGCGAGATCCGCAACATGTCGAGCTTCATGCGCAAGGTGCACCACGTCAGCGGCATCGCGCCCTACCAGCTCGCCCGGATCGCCGATCTCGGCGACGCCCCCGTGAATCCAATCGACCTGATGGATGCCTTGAAGCGGATCGAAGGCTTCTTCGCCAAGATCCATGCGGCCGGCGCCATGCCGCTCTCGGCCGGTGGTGATCACCTGATCACCCTGCCGATCTTCCGCGCCATCGCCAGGCAGCGCCCGGTCGGCATGGTGCATTTCGACGCGCATTCCGACACCAACGACCGCTATTTCGGCGACAACATGTACACCCACGGTACGCCCTTCCGGCGCGCGGTGGAGGAGGGGCTGCTCGACCCGAAGCGCACGGTGCAGATCGGCATCCGCGGCTCGATCTACAGCGCCGACGACATCGCCTTCGCCAAGGACAGCGGCATGCGGGTCATCTACATGGAGGAGTTCTCCAAGCTCGGCGTCGAGAAGACCATCGCCGAGGCGCGCCGCGTGGTCGGCGACGGCCCCACCTATATCAGCTTCGACGTGGACGGCATCGACCCCGCCTTCACCCCGGGCACCGGCACGCCGGAGATCGGCGGCTTGACCACGCTCGAGGCGCAGCATCTGGTGCGCGGCCTGCAGGGTCTCGATCTCATCGGCGGCGACGTGGTCGAGGTCTCACCGCCTTTCGACCCCAGCGGCAACACCGCCCTGGTCGGTGCGACCTTGATGTTCGAGATCCTCTGTCTCCTCGCGGATTCTTCCGCGCGCCGGCGCCGCAGATGACCGCCCCAAATCCGAATGGGGTGATGATGGACCGGATGTCCTGGCCGGAGTTCCGGGACGCGCTGAAGAGCAACCCGACCGTCTTCATTCCCTGCGGCGCCACCGAGCAGCACGGGCCGCATCTGCCGCTCTCGGTCGATTGCCTGCTCCCCACCGCCCTCTGCCGCGACGTGGCGCAGATGGTGGGCGGCGTCGTCGCGCCGACCTTGAGCTTCGGCTACAAGTCGATGCCGAAATCCGGCGGCGGGCCGCATTTCCCGGGCACCCTCAACCTCGACGCCCAGACGCTGATCTCCATGGTGCGCGATGTGATCCGCGAGCTGGTGCGCCACGGCGTCAAGAAGATCTGCTGCGTCGTCGGCCACTACGAGAACCAGTGGATCGTGACCGAGGGCATCGATCTCGCGATGCGCGAATGCGGCCATACCGGCCTCAAGGTGATGCGGCTCGAATACTGGGATTTCTGCACCGAGGAGACGCTGAAGACCGTCTTCCCGGATGGCTTCCCGGGCGTCGCCCTCGAGCATGCCGCCGTCATGGAGACCTCCATGATGATGCACTACTACCCGGAGATGGTGCGGCTCGACTTGATCCCGGACAATCCGCCGGCCGAGTTTCCGCCCTATGACATCTGGCCGCCGCACCGCGACTGGGTGCCTTCCTCGGGCGCGCTGACCTCGGCCAAGGGCGCTTCGGCGGCGAAGGGCAAGGCGATGATCGATCAATACTGCCGCGACATTGCCGCCGCGGTGAAGAAGGAGTTCGGATAAGCGATCCATGGGGGCAAGCTTCGACTTTGGGGGAAAGTCGGTCCTGGTGACCGGGGCCAGCCGCGGCATCGGCCGCGGCGTGGCGGAGGCCTTCGCCATGGCCCAGGCGGATCTCGCGATCCTGGCCGACGATGCGGGCGTCGAGACCACGGCGCAGGAAATCTCCAGGCTGTCCGGCCGGCCGGTCAAGGCGCTCCGCTGCGACATCACCGACCGCGCCGCCGTGTCGAAGGCACTGTTCCAGCTCGACCGCATCGACGTGCTGGTCAATAACGCCGGCCTGGAGCGGATCACGCCGATCGCCGAACCCGGGCCGGAGGTCGAGGCGACCTTCGCCCGCATCATCGACATCAACATCCTCGGCACCTATTACGTCACCCGCGACGCGCTGCCGAAGATGAAGCGGGGCGGCCGCATCGTTTTCACCGCCTCGATCTGGGGCCGCACCGCCGCCGCGGAGTTTTCCGCCTATTGCGCCTCGAAGCACGCCATTGTCGGCATGACCCGCGCGCTGGCGCTGGAGCTCGGGCCCAAGGGCATCAACGTCAACGCCGTGGCGCCCGGCTGGGTCAAGACCGACCAGTCGATGCTCTCGCTGAAGCGCATGGCCGAGCGCAGCAACCTGCCGGAGAGCCAGCTGCTGGACGAGATCATGGCCGGCCAGTCGCTCCCCGGCCTGATGAACCCCGCCGACATCGCCGGCCTCTATCTCTTTCTCGCCAGCGACGCCGCCGCCAACATGACCGGCCAGACCGTCAACATCGACCGCGGCGAGGTGATGTCGTGACCGCCCCCGGGAAATCCTTGGCCGGCAAGGTCGCGCTGGTGACCGGCGCCCATCGCGGCATCGGCGCCGCCTGTGCCAAAGCGCTGGCGGGCGAGGGTGCGCAGCTGATCCTGGCCGATCGGCTCGACTGCGCGGAAACCGCCGCGGCCATTCCCGGCGCCGTTGCCTTCGACCTCGATGTCGCCGACGAGGGAAGCGTGCTGGCGCTGTTCAATGTCGCCCGGCGCATGGTGAAGCGGCTCGACATCCTGGTCCATTGCGCCGGCATCATCCAGGAGAAGCCGCTGCTCGAGACCAGCGCTGCCGACTTCGACCAGGTGATCGCGATCAACCTGCGCGGCAGCTTCCTGGTCGGCCGCGAGGCCTTGCGCTGGATGCGGGACTCCCAGCCGAAGCCGGGCGACGAGGCGCGGGCGATCCTGATCGCCTCCGACATGTCCTATTACGGCCGCGAGCAGTTCTCGGCTTACGTCGCCTCGAAACATGGCGTGCTCGGCCTGGTGCGCAGCTGGTCGAAGGAGTTCGCCCCGGGTATCCTGGTCAATGCGATCTGCCCCGGCCCGATCGACACCGCCATGCTCGACGCCGCGCATATGAGCCCGGAATGGCGCGCGAAGGAGCTGCAGATCCCGCTCGCCCGCTTCGGCGAGGCCCATGAGATCGGCGCCCTCGCGGCCTTCATCGCCGGGCCTGGCGGGCGCTACTTCACCGGCCAGGGCCTCGGCCCGAACGGCGGCAGCGTGATGCCTTAATCAGGGGACAACCACGGAACGATCGGGTCGCAACCCGGCGCAACGAAAAACAAGGAGGCAAGAATGAACAAGATGATCGCCGCGGCCTGCATGGCCGTCTCAGCATTCGCGCTCAGCAGCGGCGCCTTCGCCGCGGAGAAGGTGAAGGTCGGGCTCTGCGTGTCCTGGCCGGGCTATTCCAGCCTCGAGGTCGCCAAGCAGAAGAACCTGGCGCCCGACCTCGAGATCGAGAACACGATCTTCGACGATCCGGTCGGCGCGCATTCGGCGCTCGCGGCCGGCCAGATCGACGTCCTCTATTGCACCAGCGAGTACACGCCGATCGCCGTGGAGCAGGGTACCAACGAGGTGATGGTCACCTTCCTCAACCCCAGCTACGGCGTCGATCAGATCGCGCTGGCGCCGAACGTCGAGCCCAAGGACCTGCCGGGCAAGAAGATCGCCGCACCCCAGGCCTATATCGGCCAGCTCTTGATGGGCGTCTGGCTCGACAGCCAGGGCATCAAGTATGACTCGGTCGAATGGGTGAACCTGAACGCCGACGAGGCGGTGGGCCCGATGGTCGCCGGCGATCTCGCCGCCGCCTATGAATACGAGCCCTGGGTCTCCAAGCTCACCGCGGAATTGAAGGGCTCGCGCGCGGTCGCGACCTCGGCCGACCCGGTGTTCCTGAAGACCGGCATCTTCATGGACGTGCTCTACATGAACAAGACCTTCATCGCCGAGCGCCGCCCGGTCGCGGTCGGCACCTTGAAGGCGCTGTTCACCGCGGTCCAGGCCTGGCATGACGACACGCCGGGCATCAACCAGGTCTATGCCGACTTCCTGAAATGGCCGGTCGGCGACGTCGAATCCGTGGTCGGCACCAACGGCAAGGACTTGAAGGGCGGCAACTACACCTACGACTTCGACGAGGCGGCGCGCTCCTGCGGCGTCCTCGACGGCGAGCCGCCGCTCGGCATCGCCCGCGACGGCATGCGCGACACGGTGGCGCTGATCAACGACTGGTGGCTGAAGCTGGGCCTGATGAAGACCAAGATCGACCCTGCCAAGGGCGTCGATTGCAGCCTGATGGCCGACCTGGTGAAAGCCGGCTTCCGCCAGGAAATAAAGGCGCGGTAGGGGCATACTCGCTCGTCATCCCCGGGCTTGGCCCGGGGACCCCTGAGTTCGTTCTTTTAGATGGGAACTCAGGGGTGCCCGGCCTTCGCCGGGCATGACGACTGAGTTATGTTGGTCCAGCAATGACCCAACCGCCGCGCCGCCCGCTGCTCACCCTCCGCACGCCGATCACCCGGCGCGCTGCGATCGCGCTGGGCATCGCCTGCTGGGTGCTGTTCTTCGCCCTCTGGCAGTTCGCGGTCTCGGCCGGGCTGGTGACCCAGCTGCTGCTGCCCAGTCCCTTTAAGGTGCTCGCGACCCTGCTGCAGCTGCTTTCGACGCCGGATTTCTGGATCGACATCGGCGCCAGCGTGCTGCGCATCCTGGTCAGCTTCGCCATGGCCAGCGCGATCGCGGTGCCGCTCGGCATCGTCATGGGCTCGTTCCGGGCGCTGGAGGCCTTCTTCAATCCCTTCATGGCGGCCTGGCGCTACCTGCCGGCGCCGAGCTTCATCCCGGTGCTGCTGATGTGGTTCGGCACCGGCGAGGGGCCGAAGATCGCGCTGCTGTTCATCGGCGTGGTCTTTTTCCTGATTGTGCTGGTGATGGACTACACCAAGCAGGTCCGGACCGAGTTCATCGAGACCTCGATGACGCTCGGCGGCACGCGCGGCCAGGTGCTCTGGACCGTGATCGTGCCGGCGGTGCTGCCCAACGTCGTCGTCGCCATGCGGCAGATGCTGGCGGTCTCCTGGACCTACCTGGTGATCGCCGAGATCGTCGCCTCGACCAACGGCATCGGCGCCATGATGATGCGGGCGCGCCGCTTCCTGCATACCGACGAGATCATGGCCGGCATCGTGGTGATCGGCGTGCTCGGCCTGTTGTGCGACATGCTGTTCCGCATGGCCCACCGCCTGCTCTTCCCCTATATCGACGAGAGCGCCCGATGAGACTGAAGCTGGAGAGCATCGGCAAGACCTTCCAGGATGCGAAAGGCGGCATCGTCGAGGCGATCCGCGACGTCTCCTTCGAGGTCGGCAGCAACGAGGTCTGCGTCCTGCTCGGGCCTTCGGGCTGCGGCAAGTCGACGATCCTCCGGATGGTGGCCGGCCTCGACCAGCCGACCAGCGGCCGGATCACCCTCGACGGCCGGACGATCGAAGGCCCGGGCCGCGACCGCGGCATGGTGTTCCAGGCCTATACCTCCTTCGACTGGCTGACGGTGCGGCAGAATGTCGAATACGGCCTGCGCCTGCGCGGCGTGGCGGCATCCGAGCGCCGCGACAAGGCGGCGCATTTCATCGACCTCGTGCACCTCACCAAGTTCGCCGACGCCTACCCGAAGGTGCTCTCCGGCGGCATGAAGCAGCGGGTCGCCATCGCCCGGACGCTCGCCAACGACCCCGAGATCCTGCTGATGGACGAGCCGTTCGGCGCGCTCGATGCCGAGACCCGCTGGCACATGCAGGAGCTCAGCGTCGCGATCGCCGAGGAGACCGGCAAGACCGTCCTGATGGTCACCCATGACATCGAGGAATCGATCTTCATGGCCGACCGCATCATCTTCCTCTCGCGCCATCCCGGCACCGTCGCCGCCAACATCCTGCCCGATTTCAAGCAAGGCAAACGCTGGCGCCGCAAGGAAGAAGTGCTGGAGCTCGACGGCTATGCCGAGCTCGAACGCGATATCATGCGCATGATGCGCCAGCAGGCCGGCGCGGAAGCGGCTTAGCGGCCTCCCGGCGCGAAGATCGCCTAGCGGCAAACCAGCGCCAGCGTCTTTTCGTTCTTATCGAAGGTGACGGTGCATCGGCTGACCGGCGGCAGCTTCCTTATCAGCGAGATCGAGGTCGAGGAATATTGGCAGCGGATCCAGTATTCGCTCTTCGGATCCAGGTTCCAGGTCTGGACTTCCTTGCCGTCGGCGGTTTCGACGTCGTCATCATAGACCAGCGCCGCCATTTCCTCGGGCCGCCCGTCGTAGAAGACGATTGCATCCCACCAATGCGGCAGGTCCTGCCTGGAGGCCTCGAAGCCCTCGACCGGCTTGCTCAGGCTCTGCTCAGTCTCGATCTTCTCCGGGCAGGTGGGGCCGCTGCCCTCGGCCAGAGCGAGGCAAGGCCACAGCGTGAATGCCGCGAACGCGACAGCCGGGCCGAGATGATGGATGGCGAGCATCACTCCACTCCTGGAATCATCTGGTTGCAGCTAAAGATCGCGATCAGCATGCTCCGAGTGCTGTTCCCAATCTTGAAGTCCGGCCCGTCAGCCATCAGCAAGCGTGGCTGACCTTGCGGACAAGCGGCGTTCATGACTTTGGTGGCTTTGACGACTGGATTCTGGCCGGAAAATTCGAGCGAGCCCATGGCGTTGTATAAATATGGCGATGTGCCTTCGCCGTTCCGGCTGACAGTGATGCCTTCGAACTTCTTGTCTACCGCGCAACCGGCGAGCAATCCGGCGCAAACCAGAGATAAGGCATATCGGCGGCGCCTTGCCCAGCACATCGCTATCGCACTCCCTGAGCGCCCAACGGCGCCGATCGCTTCTCCCACCCCATCTCCCGCTCCAACTGCGCCGCCACCTGCAGCACCAGGTGATCCTCGCCCGGCCGCGCGCCCAACTGCACGCCGATCGGCAGCCCGTTGCCGTGCATCGCCAGCGGGAGCGAAATGGCCGGCGTGCCCATGACGTTGTGCGGGAAGCAGAATTGGATCTGGCGGAAGATATGCGCCATGTAGTCCTGCGGCGAGAGATCGTCGCGGCCGAGATTGTAATGGCCCCAGGGCTCGGCGACTGCGGCCGTGGTCGGCGAGAGCCAGAGGTCGTGGCGCTGGAAGTAGGGGCCGAGCTTGCGCCGGATCGCGTTCAGGCTGGCATGCGCGGCCAGGAAGCGGTCGGTCGTGATGGTCTTGGCGTATTCGTAGATATTCAGCGTCACCGGCTCCAGCGTGTCCGGGCCGGGCTTGCGCCTGGTCTTGGCGGCGAGGTCGTGGATCCGCTTCGGGAAATCGAAGAACCAGACGTCCAGCATGCGCTGCGCCGCGTCCTCGCCGTCATAATCCGGGTGATCCTCCTCGACGATATGGCCGAGGCCACTCAGGACCTTTGCGGTCCGCTTGACCGCCTCGACAATTTCCGGATCGACCGGGCGGTCGTTCAAGGGTTTCGCGGACCAGCCGATCTTGAGGCGCGGTGCCGCCCAGCCGATCAGCGTGGCGTAGGTTTCCGAGGGCCGCTGGATCACGAAGGGATCGCCGGGCTGGGGCACGCTCATGCAATCGAGCAGCAAAGCGGTGTCGCGGATCGACTTGGTCTGCGCAAAATTTGCCGCCAGACCCCAGCCGCCCTCATCGATCTTCGGGCCGACCGAGACCCGGCCGCGCGACGGCTTCAGCCCGACGCCGCCGCACAAGGCCGCGGGGATGCGGATCGAACCCGCGATGTCCGAGCCATGCGCCATCGGCACCATGCCGGCCGAAACCGCCGCCGCCCCGCCGCCGGTGGAGCCGCCGGCACTGTAGCCTTCGCGCCAGGGTGTCGCGGTGTTGCCGTAGAGCGCGTTCTCGGTGGTGCCGGACATCGAGTATTCCGGCGCGTTCGAGCGGCCGATGATGTTGAGGCCCGCCTCCTGGAACATCCGCCCGAGATTGGTGTCGCCGTCGGTGGTGACCAGGCCCTCGCAGAGCCGGCTGCCGAACTCGACCTTGCGGCCGTCGAGATGCCCGGCGATGTCCTTGATCAGGAAGGGCACGCCATGGAAGGGGCCGGGGCGGAGTGTGCTCTCGGCAAGCGTGTCGATGCGGTCATGATAGAGCTCGATCACCGCGTTGATCTTCGGGTTCAGCGCGGCGATCGCCTCGGCCGCGGTGCGCGCGAGCTCGGTTGGAGAGACCTCGCGCTTCTGCACCAGGCCCGCCAGTCCGGTTGCGTCAAAGGCGGCGTATTCTGAAATTTTCACGGATTTTCTTTCGCTGCGCCCGGGGTCAATCTTACATTTGCGGCCGATCCATCTCGACGACGCAAATCCACGGCAAGCCCCTGAAGATCCAGGTGAACCCTCGTGGAAGGGCCATGTCGATCCTTCATTCTGTACATGCACTGTCAATGCATTGCCGAAGTTGACGGGCGCCGACCCCAGTCCATCTCTCGCGACCCAACGAGAGCAATTGTACCAGTTTTGTTCCAAAGAATCCATCCTGGGGCACGAACCAAGGGCCGATTCAGGCGTCCGAATTCAGCCGCGAGAATTCACTTCGGAAATCAGGCGCGCGTCACATGCAGCGGCGGCACGCGGTCCTTCCAGGGCATCTCCTGCTCCAGCAAAGCGGCGAGCTGCAGCAGGATATGCTCCTGCGCCGGGTTGGCACCGAGTTGCACCCCGATCGGCATTCCACTGGAATGCATCGCCAGCGGCAGCGAGATCGCCGGCGTGCCCATGACATTATGCTGGAAGGTGAATTGCAGCGGCCGGTCGGCGGTCACCAGGAATTCCTCCGCGCCGACGCCTTCGCGCCCCAGGTTGTAGAGCCCGTTCGGCTCGGCGACATGGGCCGTGGTCGGCGAGATCCAGACATCGCATTTCGCCATCAACTTGCCGAGCTTGCGCCGCAAGGTGTTGATCATGTTGTGGCTGGCAAGGAATTGCGCCGGCGTGATGCGCTTTGAGTGCTCATAGATCTTTAAGGTAACCGGCTCGAGTGTATCCGGCCCCGGCTTCCGCCCGAGCTTGGCGCCGACCGCGTCCAGGTTGTCGGCGAAGCCGAAGAACCAGACGTCGAGCATCTTGCGGCTGGCTTCCTCGCCGTCGAATTCCGGCGCTTCCTCCCACACCTCGTGGCCGTGCGATTGCAGCAGCTTCGCGGTCTTCTCCACCGCGGCGGCGACTTCCTTGTCCACCGGCCAGTCCATCACCGGATCGACCGACCAGGCGATCTTCAGCTTCTGGGGCTGCTTCTTGATCAGCGCCAGATATGTTTCATCGGGTTTCGGGATCCAGAAGGGATCGCCGACCTGCGGCTTGGCCATCGCGTCGAGCAGGGCGGCGGTGTCGCGGATGGTCTTGGTCTGACCGAGATTCATCGCGAGGCCCCAGCCGCCTTCCTCCACCCGCGGTCCCGCCGAGACCCGCCCGCGCGAAGGCTTCAGGCCGACGCCGCCGCAGAAGCTCGCCGGGATGCGGATCGAGCCGCCGATATCCGAGCCATGCGCCATCGGCACCATACCCGCAACCACCGCCGCCGCACTGCCGCCGCTCGAGCCGCCGGCGCAATAGCCCTCGCGCCAGGGCGTCGAGGTGTTGCCGTAGAGCGCGTTCTCCGAGGTGCCGGCGATCGAGTATTCCGGCGCGTTGGAGCGACCGATGATGTTGAGGCCCGCTTCCTTGAACAGCTTGCCGACATGGCTGTCGCCCTCGACCACGAAGCCCTGCATCAGCCGGCTCCCGCATTCGAACTTCCGCCCGTCGAGATGCTGGCCGATGTCCTTGATCAGGAAGGGCACGCCGCGGAACGGGCCGTCATGCAGCGTCTTCTCGTCCAGCCCTTCGATCCGGTCGGGATAGGTCTCGACCACCGCGTTGACCTGGGGGTTGGCGGCGGCGATGGCCGCGGCCGCCGTCTCGGCCAGCTCCTTCGGCGTCACCTGCTTCTTTGCGACAAGCTCTGCCAGTCCGGTCGCGTCATAGCCGGCATATTCTGCAATCTTCATGGACGGAATTCCCCTGCGCTTCGATCTTTGCGCCGGAGCTTAGACGATCGGCTTCCGCGGGCGGAAGATGCTACTTGGCGGCCTGCGCGGGGACGGGGGAGGGGAGCGCGGTCGGCTCGGTGCCGGCCACCACCACGCGGTTGCGTCCCGCCGCCTTGGCCTGATAGAGCGCGCGGTCCGCCATCTGGAGGAGGAGCGCACGGGTCTGGGCATGGGCCGGGAACATGGCCAGGCCGATCGAGATCGTGACCGAGGGGATAACACGCTCGCCCATCGTCATCGACGTTCCGGACACCGCGGCCCGGATCTTCTCCGCCTTAGCGGTGGCCTCGGCCGTGTTGCAGTCGGGGAGGAAGACCAGGAACTCCTCGCCGCCATACCGGCAGACCACGTCGCTCGCCCGAACCGAAGCGAGGAGCGCCGTGCCGACCCGGCGCAGGGCTTCGTCGCCGGCCTGGTGGCCGTGGGTGTCGTTGAACCGCTTGAAATGGTCCACATCGAGCAACAGCACCGCGCCCGATTTCCGGTCGCGCTGCAGCTTCGAGAGGTCGCGCTCCAGGGTCTCGTCGAGGAAACGGCGGTTGTAGAGGCCGGTCAGCCCGTCGCGCAGCGCCATGTTCTCGAGCTTCTCACGCAGCTCGATGTTGG
This sequence comes from Dongia sp. agr-C8, assembly GCF_054658695.1. Classification (NCBI taxonomy): domain Bacteria; kingdom Pseudomonadati; phylum Pseudomonadota; class Alphaproteobacteria; order Rhodospirillales; family Dongiaceae; genus Dongia; species Dongia sp. agr-C8. Next base: position 211,593 of record NZ_BAAGHZ010000002.1, on the reverse strand, counting down.
TGAGCGACAGCGACAGCTGGTCGGTCAGGCGCTCGATCGTGTCGTCCAGCGCCGCGGCGGTCTTGCGCGTGCGCAGGATCTCGCCGCGGAGATGCAGCATGCCGAGGATCTGACCGCGCCCGACGATCGGGATGCAGGCATAGGGGCCGAGCTCATCCTCGCCGTCCAGGTGGCGACAGGTGATCGGCGCCGCATCGGTCTCTCCGGCGTCGGAATTTCCGGCACGGCCGTCATGGCGGCTGCCTTGGCGCAGACCCCAGCATTCCTGCGGATGCAGCTGCTCGGCGAAGGTATGCGCCTCGCCCTTGCGGCTCCATTGCGCGACCTGGGTCAGCTGGTCGCGCGACGCGGTGTAGACATAGAGCACGCCCGACACCTCGGTCATCATCCGCCGGGCAAAGGAGGCGATGATGGCGTAGGCCTCGTGCCGGGAATCGGCGAGCTGCAGCGCGGTCGACATCTCGGTCACCTGGTGACGATCCGCGTTGCGCCGGCGCAGCACCTGCTCGACGGCGCCGCGGCCGCTGATCTCGCTGCGGAACAGGAAATATTGGGCGATCGAGAACAGGATGGCGATACCCAGAGATGCGACGACCAGGATCGAGTGGAGTTGCGAGTAGAAGTCGGCGCTCAGCTGTGTGCGATCGGCTTCTTCCTCGAACATGTTTATTTTATAGGTCAGCACCGCGCGCATGCGGTCCATCAGGAACTTGCTCTCGCCGAGCCGCAGTTCCTCGCGCGCCATGTTGAAGCCCTTGACCCTCGCCGTTTCCAGCAGGCTGTCATTCAGGTTCTGCCGCCGCGTCATCAATTGAGCCAGGGTGAGGTCGCTGTAGCCCGGCGCGGACCAGGGATCAATCTCCGGTCCCATCACCGCGCGGAGGTTGGTGATCTGGTCGCGACCTCGGAACAGCGGCGCCAGATAACTCGATTCACCGGTGATGAGGTAGCCGCGAATGCCGGTTTCGATGTCCACCAGGGCAACCAGCACGCGCTGGGCGGCAGCGGTGTGATCGCGCATCTGGGAGAGCTCGGCGCTGCGCTTCACCGCCTGGTTGTCGAGGTAGACGGAAACGCCCGCCATTGCGATCAGCAAGGCGATACCGGCCCCGAACAGAAGAGTGATGATCTGACGCCTGCGATGCCAGCTCATACCGGTCACGATCGGTCGCACACTCGAAGATGCAACGCCGCCGCCCGGCGCTGGGTTTCAGTGAAGCATGATTGAGATCAATTTGACAATCCCTAACGATCGCGCCGCGATACGATAACCAATTGATTATATTAAATAAAACTACTCTACATTGCGGTGGCGCGCTTCCATGGCCGCCTTGGAGATTCCCATCCGTTCGGCCAGGGCGACAGCGATCTGGTCGAACAGGATGAACAGCGCCTGCTCGAACAGGTTGCCCATCGGCTGGGTCGACGGCTCGACCGCGGCCTTGCCCTTGTAGACTGCGGCCGGCAGGAACAGGACCAGTTTCGCCTTCTGCGGTGTGGCGCCGGAAGGATCGCCGGTGACGACGGCGATCTCGCCGCCGGCTTCGACCGCCCGGTCGAAGACATAGTCGATATGGCCGATCGAGCCGCCGCCGGAAACGACGATCACCAGATCGCCCTTGGCGATGCCGGGCGTGGTGTCGTCCCAGATCCAATGGGTCGGCTTGCCGAGATGGGTGAGGCGCATCGCGAAGGCCTTGGCCGAGAGCCCTTCGCGCCCGGCGCCGACCACGAAGATCCGCGGCGCGCGTGCGATCGCCGCCATGAAGGCATCGACCTGCCTGTCATCGATGCGTGCCGCGACCCGGCCGAGCTCGGCGACGGCGTTGGCGAAGGATTCGGAGACCTTGGGCATGATTCCCCTAAACACACTCGTCATGCCCGGGCTTGACCCGGGCATCTGTCTCCGGTGCACTCTCGGATACAGATGCGCGGATCAAGTCCGCGCATGACGTCATACTATGCCAGCGAGGAGGACAGTGCCATTCACATCAGCCGTCCGCCGCATCCGATCCTGCGTCCCTTCGTGGAACTGCTCTGGGCGAGCTTGCCGGAGGGGCCGGTCTCCGAGCGCGAGCGCATGCTGCCAGCGGTCTCGGCGCATCTGGTCATCCGCCTCGGCGGCAGGCCGGTGCGTCTGTTTGCCGATGAAGCGGACGAGACCGGAGACACTGTCTCGCATGCGGTGATCGGCGGCGTGCGCGATGCCGCCTACCTGAAGGACAGCAGCGATCCCGTGCCGACCGTCGGCGCAGTGTTTCGCCCCGGCGCCGCCGGCGCCTTCCTCGGCGCGCCGACCGACAGCTTCGCCGGCGGTCACACGCCGCTCGATGCCTTCTGGGGCGGCGCGGTCGACAGCCTGCGCGACGAACTCGCCGCGGCGAGCGATCTCGCGCGCCGCCTCGATACCCTCGAGACCGCCTTGCTGCAGCGCCTGCCGCGGATCCGCGGCGTCGATCCGGCGATCGTCCAGGCCGCGTTGCTGTTGCAGCGCCGCCCGGTCGGCCGGGTCGCCGCCGCGCTCGACTGGAGCCACCGGCATTTCATCGCCCGCTTCTCCGAAGCGGTGGGCCTCTCGCCCAAGCGCTATGCGCGCCTCGCCCGGTTCGGCCGGGTGCTGCTGCGGCTGGAGCGACAGAAGGAGACGGGTCTTGCGGAGATCGCGCAGGAGGCGGGCTATGCCGACCAGGCGCATTTCAACCGCGACTTCCGCGATTTCGCCGGCATCTCGCCGGGCGCGTATCGCAAGGCCGGCGGGACCGGCCGCCATGTCCCGGAGAAGCGCCGGTAAAATTCGTTCAATACCCCGCGGCCGGAGCGGCGCAGATTGCGCGCCTCAACGCAGGAGAACAGCCATGCAGATCCACGAGATGTATCCCTATCTCCGTATGAAGGACACCGAGGCGGCGATCCGCTTCTACAAGGAAGCCTTCGGCGTCGCGGAGAAGTTCCGCCTGGTCGAGCCCAGCGGGCGGATCGGCCATGTCGAGCTCGCCTTCGGCCCCAACACGCTGATGCTGTCCGACGAGTTTCCGGAATACGGCATCACTGCGCCGGACCCTGCCGCGGTGAAGATGAGCATCCACATCCATGTCGAGGATTGCGATGCGCTGATGGCGCAGGCGATCAAGGCCGGTGCGACCTTGGTGCGCGCGGCGGCGGACCATTTCTACGGCGAGCGTTCGGGTGCCGTCAGGGACCCCTTCGGCTACGACTGGCTGATCGGCCATTCGATCGAAGCGGTCGAGCCCGCGGAAATGCAGCGGCGCTACACCGAGATGCTCAAAAGCGCCTAGGCGCGGCCGGCTCAGTTTGAACCGTCATGCGCGGACTTGATCCGCGCATCTGGTTCCATTCGGCCCGAGATTGCCGGGTCAAGCCCGGCAATCACGTTCAAGACTTAGGCGTGGCCGGCGTCGGCGGTGAGGAAGGTGAAGTCGACGCCGATCTTGCTGAGCGAGCGCTCCCATTTGTCGTTGAGCGCGTCGTCGAAGATCAGCTCCTCGTCGGCCGGCACCGTCAGCCAAGCATTGGCCTGGAGCTCCTGGTCGAGCTGGCCGGGACCCCAGCCGGCATAGCCGAGCGCCAGCAGGCTGCGCCGCGGGCCGGAACCCGAGGCGATGTCCTTCAGAATGTCGATCGTTGCCGTGAGGCCCACCGTGTCGCCGACCTTCAGCGTCGCGTCATCGACATAGTCGGTGCTGTGCAGCACGAAGCCGCGGCCGGTCTCGACCGGGCCGCCGCTGCGGATTCGGATATGCTCGCCCATGCCCTGGGAGTCGATATTGAGCTGCTGCAGCAGGTCCGGGAAGGTCAGCGAGCCGACCAGCCGGTTCACCACCAGGCCCATGGCGCCGTCGCTGGTATGGGCACAGATATAGATCACCGAACGGGTGAAGCGGGCGTCGCGCATCTGCGGCATCGCGACCAGCAGTTCGCCGGTCATAAAGCCTTGATGAGAAACAGTTTTGCCCATAGTTTCCCTCACGAACGCCAAGCAGCACGGCCACGATCTCGTGACCCTTAACCAATCTCTGGTAAGCCTATAATCCGCCTCGAAAGTTGGCAAATGATGAATGCGACGGCAAGACCGGCGGATCCAAATAAGCGGCGGAATCACAACAGCTTGACCCGCAAGTGTGCTTCCGGCGCCACGCTCCTGTTGGCCCTGCTTTGGGCATGCATCGCGCATGCCGAATCGGGCGCCGGCAACCGGGTTGAGACCGAGCAGAGCGCGGCGCGGCTGGTGACGGCGGTGACCGGGGCGGGGGACTTGAAGACCCTGCCCGCCGGCCTCGAGATCACCCTCAAACCCGGCTGGAAGACCTATTGGCGCTCACCCGGCGATGCCGGCTTCGCCCCCGAGCTCAAATTCGACGGTTCGGAGAATGTGACCTGGGCTCAGCTCAAATACCCGACGCCGCATCGCTTCGAGCTCTTCGGCTTCCAGACCTTCGGCTACAAGGAGCAGGTGGTCTACCCGATTGCGGTGACACCCGAGCGGCCCGGCGAAGCGGTGAAGCTGCGCGCGCATCTGCGCTATCTGGTCTGCGAGCAGGTCTGCATTCCCTATGACGCCGATCTCGCGCTGGACATCCCCGCGGGCCCGGCGCTGCCCAGCGATCAAGCGCCGCTGATCAACCGCTTCGAGGCCATGGTGCCGGGACCCGCGGTCGGCTCCGGTCTGCAAGTCGGCACTGTCCGCATCGAAGCCGGCAACAAGCTGGTGATTGAGGCGCGGAGCGACACGCAGGACTTCGTATCGCCCGATGCGATCGTCGAAGGCATGAATGGCCTGCTGTTCGGCAAGCCAAGCGTGGTGCTCGACGCCACCGGTCGCCACGCGGCGCTGACTTTGCCGATCGAAACCAACGCCGGATCAGAGACCAGCGGCACGGTCACGCTGACCTTGACCGACGGCGATCGCAGCGTGGAGGAGCGCGTCTATTTTCCCAGCCTCGCACCCGGCACGCTGCTGACCAGCGCGGTTGCGACGCCGCAGCCCGCGACGCCTGAATCATCGCCGCTGTTGCTCATCCTCGGTATCGCGCTGCTGGGCGGGCTCATTCTCAACGTGATGCCCTGCGTGCTGCCGGTATTGGTGCTGAAGCTGACCTCGGTGCTGCAGCATGGTGGCGGGGAGGGCGAGCATGTGCGCCTGAGCTTCCTCGCCACCGCCGCGGGCATCATCTCCGCCTTCCTGGCGCTGGCCGCATCGCTGGTCGGATTGAAGCTGGCCGGCCACGAGATCGGCTGGGGCATCCAGTTCCAGCAACCGGTCTTCCTCGCCGTCCTGGCGACGATTTGTCTGGTCTTCGCCGCCAATCTCTGGGGCCTGTTCCAGGTGCCGCTGCCGGCACTGGCCGGCGATTTGGCATTGGCGGCCGACCAGCGCGCGCGCAATCACAAGGTGCTGGGGGCGTTTCTCACCGGCGTCTTCGCCACCGTGCTGGCGACGCCCTGCTCGGCGCCCTTCGTCGGCACCGCGATCGGCTTCGCCTTGTCACGCGGCGGGACCGAGATTTTCGCGATCTTCCTGGCGATGGCGATCGGGCTTTCGCTGCCCTATCTCGCGGTTGCCGCCGCACCGCATCTCGCCGTGATGCTGCCGCGGCCCGGCCGCTGGATGGTCTGGCTCCGGAAGGCGCTCGGCGTCAGCATGGCGGCGACCGCGCTCTGGCTGGGCTGGGTGCTGGCGGGGCAGGTCGGGTTGCTGCAGGCGACGCCGATCAGCCAGGTGCAGGGCGAGGCGGTCCGCTGGCAGGCTTTCGAGCCGGACAAGATCCCGGAGCTGGTCGCCGCGGGCAAGACCGTGTTCGTCGATGTCACCGCGGAATGGTGCATCACCTGCAAGGCCAACAAGGCCCTGCTGATCGATCCGCCGCCGGTCAGCACCATGCTGAACCAGGACAATGTCGTCGCCATGGTGGCGGATTGGACCCGGCCGGATCCGGTGATCAGCCGCTTCCTGGCCCAGCACAACCGCTATGGCATTCCTCTCAATGTGGTTTATGGGCCGGGGGCGCCGCAGGGCATCGTGGTGCCGGAAATCTGCACGGTCGAGACGATGGTCGACGCCATTCGCAAAGCCCAGGGGCTTTGAAACCCGAGCAGCCAGGGTCGCGGCGGTTGAATTTCGCCGCCCGGCCGGGCTAAGTTTCGGTTCGAATCTCCCGACATACTGCCTGAAGCTGAAAGGAACTTCCGATGACGATCAAGGTCGGCGACAAGCTCCCCTCCGTCACCCTCAAGTACATGAACAAGGACGGCATGCAGACCGCCACGACGGACGATCTGTTCAAGGGCAAGAAGGCCGTGTTGTTCGGCCTGCCCGGCGCCTTCACGCCGACCTGCTCGGCCAAGCACCTGCCGGGCTTCGTCACCCATGCCGACGACCTGAAGAAGAAGGGCGTCGATGTCATCGCCTGTCTCTCGGTCAACGACGCCTTCGTGATGGATGCCTGGGGCAAGGCGCAGAATGCCGGCGAGAAGGTGATGATGCTGGCCGACGGCAACGCGGATTTCGCCAAGGCGACCGGCCTCACCATGGACGGCAGCGGCTACGGCATGGGCCTGCGCACCAGCCGCTGGGCCATGGTGCTCGAGGACGGCAAGGTGAAGACCCTCAACGTCGAGGCGCCCGGCGCCTTCGAAGTCTCCAGCGCCGAAGCGGTGATGAAGGCGCTGTAACAACGATTGGCGCGCAACGGTCGGCGCTGCGCGCTTCGAGGTCCAGGATGGCGGTCGAGACACAATCTGCAGCATCGACCGCCGTCGCCCTCACCCAGAGGGCGGAGGACATTCTCCACAAGATCTACGGCCATCGCGCCTTTCGCGGCAACCAGGCCGAGATCATCCGTCATGTGAGCGAAGGCGGCGACGCGCTGGTCTTGATGCCGACCGGCGGCGGCAAGTCGATCTGCTACCAGATCCCGGCGATGCTGCGCGACGGCGTCGCGGTCGTGGTCTCGCCGCTGATCGCGCTGATGCAGGACCAGGTCGCGGCCTTGCGCCAGCTCGGCGTGGCCGCGGCCTTCCTCAATTCCAGCCTGATGCCGGACGAGCAGCGCGAGATCGAGCAGCAGCTGCGCAAGGGCGCGCTGAAGCTGCTCTACATCGCGCCCGAGCGCCTGACCACGCCGCGTTTCCTCGATCTCCTCGGCAGCCTGAGGCCTGCCTTGTTCGCGATCGACGAGGCGCATTGCGTCTCGCAATGGGGCCACGATTTCCGGCCGGAATACATCCAGCTCTCGGTCCTGCACGAGCGCTTCCCGGACGTGCCGCGGATCGCCCTCACCGCGACCGCGGACCACGACACCCAGCGCGAGATCATCCAGCGCCTGAAGCTGGAGGAGGCGGAGGTCTATCGCGCCAGCTTCGACCGGCCGAACATCCGCTACCAGCTGGTGGAGAAGGTCGACGGCAAGCGCCAGCTGCTGAACTTCATCCAGAAGGAACACAAGGACGAGCCCGGCATCATCTATTGCCAGTCGCGCAACAAGACCGAGAAGGTCGCCGGCTGGCTGCGCGGCCATGGTGTCAACGCGCTGCCGTATCATGCCGGCATGACCCAGGAGGCAAGGCGCGAGAACCAGCGCCGCTTCATCACCGATGACGGCGTGGTGGTGGTCGCGACGGTCGCCTTCGGCATGGGGATCGACAAGCCGGACGTGCGCTTCGTCGCCCATCTCGATCTGCCGTCCAGCATCGAGAGCTACTATCAGGAGACCGGGCGCGCGGGGCGCGACGGCGCCGCCGCCGATGCCTGGCTCGCCTTCGGCCGCGGCGACGTCATGCTGCTCCGCAAGCGCATTCAGGATTCCAATGCGCCGGAGGCGCGCAAGTTCGTCGAGCAGCGCAAGCTCGACGCGATGCTCAGGTTCTGCGAGACGCCGGAATGCCGGCGCATGGCCTTGCTCGGCTATTTCGGCGAGGAATCGCAGCCCTGCGGCAATTGCGATCTCTGCCTCAACCCGCAGGCGACCTGGGACGCGACCGTGCCGGCGCAGAAGCTGCTCTCGGCGGTGCTGCGGACCGGCCAGCGCTTCGGCATCACCCATTTGATCGACGTGCTGCGCGGCAATGCGACCGAGAAGGTGATCAACTACGGCCACGACCAGCTGCCGACCTTCGGCGTCGGCAAGGACCTTTCGCTGCACGACTGGCGCGCGCTCTCGAGCCAGCTGATCTCGCTGGGCTTCCTCAAGGTCGAGGGTGACGGGTTCAACGTCCTCACCATCACCGAGGCGGCGCGGCCGGTCCTCAAGGGCCAGCAGCAGGTCATGCTCCGGAAGCCTGCCGAGCGGGGCAAGGGGCGGAAGCGTCAACTGGGCGCGCCGGCGGGGGCGCAGGATCTCGACCAGAATCTCTGGGAGGCGTTGCGGGCGCGGCGCCGGGCGCTGGCCCAGGCGCAGAACGTGCCGCCCTATGTCATCTTCCACGACGCCACCCTGGCGGAGATTGCGCGCCGCAAGCCGCAGAGCCGGGACGCGTTCCTGGAAATCCCCGGCATCGGCGAGCGCAAGGTCGCGCGCTACGCCCAGGATTTCATGGCGGTGATCGCGGAGTTTGCGTGAAATGCCGGTCCAAACAAAGGCTGGGGATGTGGATCTCGTCATCGTCGGCGCCGGCGTTGCGGGCCTGGCGGCGGCCCAGGCGGCGCAAGCGCGCGGGCTCACCTTCCATCTGATCGAGGCCTCGCATCGGATCGGCGGCCGTGCCTATACCGAGGAGATGGCGCCGGGCATGCCGATGGATCTCGGCTGCCACTGGATGCATTCCGCCAGCCTCAATCCCTTTCCCGCGATCGCCGACCGCCTCGGCTTCACCTATCGGCGCGACGGCGCCTGGCGGATGAACGGCTTCATGGGCGCGCGCCGGCTCTCCGAAGCGGAGCATGCGGAGATCCATCGCGGCATGGCCGGCAACTACGCGGCGATCGCCAAGGCCGCGGCGCGCGGCGAGGACGTGGCGGTGGCCGAGGTGATGGACCTCGACCATCCCTGGGCGGCCCTGCACGCCTATTGGTTCTCGCTGGCGACCTCGCACGACCCCGACGAGATCTCCACGGTGGACGTCGATGCCTATAACGATACCGACGAGAACTGGCCGGTCCGCGAAGGCTATGGCGCGCTGGTGGCGCGCTGGGGCGCCGATGTCCCGGTGACGCTGAACGCCGCGGCGACGCGCATCCGCTGGGGCTCGGGCGGCGTCGTGGCCGAGACCGCGAAGGGCAACATCGCCGGGCGACGGCTGTTGCTGACGGTCTCGACCAACCTGCTGGCCTCAGGCCGCATCGCCTTCGATCCGCCGCTGCCGGATTGGAAACTCGCGGCCGCGCGCGACCTGCCGCTCGGCGTGCATAACCGGATCGGCATCCTGCTGAAGCGCAACCCTTTCGGCCCCGATGCGCCGGCCAGCGCCACGCTCATGCTGGAGGGCGAGATGCCGATCGCCACCCAGCTGCGCCCGTTCGGCTACGACTATGTGGTCGGCGTCACCGGCGGGCGCCATGGCGCCTGGTTGGAGCGCGCCGGCGCCGCGGCTTCGGTGGACTATCTGACCGAGCGCCTGGTCGGCGCTTTCGGCAGCGACATCCGCGATGCGCTCTCGGCCCGCAGCATCGTCACCGCCTGGGCCGGCGATCCCTGGACCTTGGGTTCCTATTCATCGGCGCTGCCCGGCGCCAGCCTCCAGCGCGCGGAATTGGCGCGCCCGATCGACGACATCCTGTTCTTCGCCGGCGAAGCCTGCTCGGTGGATTTCGCCGGCACCGCCCACGGCGCCTATCTCACCGCCGTCGCCGCGGTGGAGGCGATGGCGACCTAGGAGGGCGAGAAGATGTCGTTCAGCATCTTGTCGCAGGGCTTGTCTTCGGCGTCGCCGATCCGCGGCACGGGGAGGGGGAAGCCCTTGCCCAGGGAGAATTTCGGCTGGCGGATCTTGCCCTGGATCAGGACCGGGGCAGGGATGTTGAGCACGCTGACCACCTTGGAATCCGCGTCGAGCTCGGTCTTCAGGGTCTGCGACTTCAGGTCGATGTTGCCGTTGACATAGATGACCGATTCCTTGGTGTCGATCAGGGTGCGCGAGAACTTGGCATTGCCCTTGGAGAAGGTCAGCCCGCCGGCGACGCAGCGCACCGGGATCTTGTGGTCGTCGGTGATGTAGAGGAACAGCGCGTTCTGGATGTCGAGGTCGGCCAGGGCCAGCATGAGCTCGCTGAACGAGCCGCCGGTCATGCCGAGCTCGATGGCGCCGTCGGCGCCGCCGAACACCTGGGCAAGCGATTTGCCGTTGCCTTGCAAGGTGACCTTGCCGCCGATCTTGCCGTCGGTGGTCTCGATGTATTCCGAGCCCTTGAAGAAGGTCGCGAGATCGAGGTTCTTCAGGAACAGCTCGGCGGTCGCGAGCGGCACGTCCTTGCGCGCGTCGAGGCCCATCTTGCCAGTCACCGTGCCGTTGGCGACGGCCATGTTGAGCTTCGAGAGCTGGGCGTTGCCGTCATCGACCTTGACGTTGAAGGTGATGGCCTTCACGGGCAGATAGGGGGCGGCTGTCACCTTCTTGGCGTCCAGGGTCACGTCCATGTCCATGGCGCGCAGCTTCTCGGTCTGGAGCGGCTGGTCCGGGAAGAGGTTGCCCTCCGCCTTCATCTCGGTCGCCTCCTTCTTCTGCTCCTTGGAGGCGGTTTCGGTGGTTTCCGGCGGAATGCCGATCAGCGGCCCGAGGTCGTCGAAGTCGAGGTTATTGGAGACCAGCTTGGCGTTAAGATAGTTGCGCTTTTCGCGCGGCTCGACCGCGACTACGCCGGTCACGTCGCTGTTGCCGATCCGGCCTTTCATGTTCTCGAGCCGCCATTCCTTCGGCGTGCGCTTCAGGTCCCCGGCGAGATCGTAGGGCGGCGTCGAAGGCGCCGGGATGCCGAGCAGCGGGAAGACGTCGGCGAGATCAGGCCCCTTGAGATGCATTCTCACGTCGGCATTCCCGAAGGTGAAGGGATCGCCGACCGCGCCTTTAAGAGTGATGAAGGTGGCGCCGTAATCGACCCGGAGATCGATGGGATAGGGGTGTTCGGTGTCGCGCAGCATGGCAATCGAGCCGCCCTTGAAGGCGAGCTTGAGCGGCCGGTCTTCCAGCGTGCCCTCGGCCTTGAACTCCACGGTCGGATCGTTGCCCGCGGCCTCGCCGGCGGCCAGATCGATGTCGCCGTCGAGCTTCAGCTTTCGCGACGCGTCGCGGTAGGCGATCTTGCCCTTGGTGATCTCCAGCTGACCGATGAACGGCGCCTCGCCGCGGTCGTCGGGCCGGACCGCTTCCACGGCGGTCGCGGCGACGGGATTCTCGTCGAAGTCCCAGTTGCTGGCGCCGTCCTTGCGCTTCTCCAGCGAGACCTTAGGGCTTTCGACGCGGATGAACGGCAGCACGACATGCCCGCCGAGCAGCGGCCAGGGCTTGATCGCAAAAGCGACGGCTTCGGCGGAGAACATCTGCTCCGCCTCGCCCCAATCCGAATTGGCGAGGTTGACGTCGCGGAGATGGATCACCGGCGTCCAGCTCCAATCGACGTCCAGCGCGCCGATGGTGACGGCGCGGCCGGTGGCCTTGCTCGCGCGTCCCTGCGCCTGTTCGAGGAGATAGGAGGAGTTCAGCAGCGTATAGAGACCAATGGCGGCCACCACCAGCAGCGCGACAAGGGTTCCCAATACCCAGAGGAGAATTTTTCCGAGTCTGCGCAAGGGATGCCATCCCATTGAACACCGGGCCGATGGAGATCAACCGGGGTCGGGGCGCGGCGTTCCCTGGATGCCGAGAGAGACTTCAGGGAATCCCTGCCGGGCAATTCCGCTCGAAAAAGGAACGTGCGGCTTCGATCGTGGCTACAACATGGGTCTTCAGGAGTTGGTGTCCGCCGCCGCGAACCTCATAAACCGTGAAGGTTCCCTTATAGACAGAGCTGATCGTTGATCGATCCTGTTCCGTGAAATAGGCGCCTTCCTCATTTCCTTCCACGGCCTTTTGGCTTCCGGTGATCATCAAGATCGGCACGCCTATCCCTTCGAGATGCGAGAAGTAGCGCTTTGGGGTTACAGTTCTGGAAGATATATCCCATCCGAAGAACTCAGCGCCGAAGGCGGCGAGTACGGGACGCGACTTCGGGTAGTCCTGGTAAGACTGGGCAATGACGTCGATGCTTTTCGTCATCCGCTGATTGTCGAACGGGGTATCGATCATCGCGATGCACTGCAGCTGAGGCAGGAGCCGACCGAGCTCAAGCGCGACTATTCCGGAGAACGACTCTGCCAGCACACCGAACGGTGCCGTCCCGAAAGTCGCCTTTATGGGCTCCACCAGGTCCGCCGCCAGGTTGGCCGGTTCGTATCCGTCCGGGGGCACATCCGACGATCCGTGACCTCTCAAGTCGCAAAACAGGACGTTGAAATCGTCTTCGAACGGGACCCCGGCGAAGAAGATGCGTTCGGAGCTGCCCAGAGCGCCGTGCAGAATGAGAAGATTGCGCTTCTCGCGATGATGGCGGGTGGCGTAAAGGGCCGTGCGACCGATCTTTTCCTTGCTAACCCGCATTGCGTGACGGTGCCTGCATGTGCTGGATTCTTCTCGCCATGCAATTGTAGTTGTCGTGCTTGCTTCCTGCAAAGAAGTCCTGCGGCCATGGAAGATCCAGCGCCACTGGGATTGAGAGTGCTGCAGAAACGCTGAAGGCAGCGCGACGCCGGGGCGACTTTAACCCAGCGCCTTCGCCGGAATGGCCAGCCTGGCGAGCTGGTCGACGCGCTCGTTCTCGACATGGCCGTTATGGCCCTTGACCCAGAGCCATTCGACCTGATGCGGCGCTTCGGCCTTTTCGAGGCGCTGCCAGAGATCGGAGTTCTTGACCGGCTTCTTGTCGGCGGTGCGCCAGCCGCGGCGCTTCCATTGCGGCACCCATTCGGTGATGCCGTTCTTCACATACTGGCTGTCGGTGTGGAGCCGCACCTTGGCCGGGCGCTTCAGCGCTTCCAGCGCGGCGATCGCCGCCATCAGCTCCATGCGGTTGTTGGTGGTCTGCTCCTCGCCGCCGGAGAGCTCCTTCTCGACCTCGCCGTAGCGCAACAGCGCCCCCCAGCCGCCCGGGCCGGGATTCCCGCTACAGGCGCCGTCGGTGAAGATGTCCACCAGCGGTTTGTCGGTCATTTCAGCCCATAGGCGCCGACATCGCGCGCACCCTGATGGAAGCGGAGCTTCTTGATGTATTCGACCGGATCCTTCGGCTTCACGAAGGCGCCGGGCGGGTGGTTCAGCCAGTCGTAGAGCCTGGTCAGCAGGAAGCGGAGCGCGGCGCCGCGGGCGAGCAGCGGCATGGCCTGCAGCTCGGCCTCGGGGATCGGGCGGACCTTGCGATAGCTGTCGAACATCAGCTTCGCCTTGGTGACGTTGAAGCTGAAATCCGGCTGAAAGCACCAGGCATTCAGGCAGACCGCCAGATCATAGGCCAGGAAATCGGTGCAGGCGAAATAGAAGTCGATGATCCCGGAGAGCTTGTCGCCGAGGAAGAAAACGTTGTCCGGGAAGAGATCGGCGTGGATCACGCCGCTCTCGAGATTTTTCGGCCAATGGGCTTCGAGATAGGCGAACTCGGCGGCCAGTCGATCCTTCAGGCCGGGCTCGACCTCGTCGGCGCGCTGGGCGGTGTCGGCGATCAGCTTGCGCCAGCCTTCGACCGAGAGGTTGTTCGGCCGCCGCATGGCGAAGTCGCGGCCCTTCAGATGAAAATCGGCCAGCGCGCCGCCCAGGGCCAGGCAGTGCTTCTCGGTAGGCCGGCGCGGCCACATGCCTTCCAGGAAGCTGATGATCGCCGCCGGCCGGCCGCACAGGGTCTTCAGCGCCTGGCCGTTGCGGTCGGTGATCGGCGTCGGGCAATTGAGGCCCTTGCCCGCAAGATGCTGCATCAAGCCGATGAAGAAGGGCAGATCCTCGAGCTTCACCCGCTTCTCGTAGAGCGTGAGGATGAAGGTGCCTTTCGTCGTGCGCAGCAGGTAGTTGCTGTTCTCGACGCCCTCGGCAATGCCTTTGCACGACACGGCATCGCCGATGTCGTATTCGGCGATGAACTGGGCGAGATCGCCGTCGGGGACTTCAGTATAGACGGCCATGGAATTCAGTCGTGAAGGGGGTCAGGCGGTGAGGGCGCGCGGGAGTTTGAAATGCGTGGTCTCGACCGTGACCGAGACTTCCTCGATGGTGACGTCGAAGCGCTGCTTCAGTTCGTCGATCACCTGCTGGACCAGCAATTCGGGCGCCGAGGCGCCGGCCGTGATGCCGACCGTCTCGACATTCTCCAGCCAGGCCCAGTCGATCTCCGCCGCCTTCTGCACCAGATGAGCCTCGGGGCAGCCGCAGCTCTTCGCCACCTCGACCAGCCGGCGTGAGTTCGAGGAATTGGGCGCGCCGATCACCAGCATCAGGTCGCAGCGCTCGGCGATCGTCTTCACCGCCGACTGCCGGTTGGTGGTGGCGTAGCAGATGTCTTCCTTGCGCGGCCCATGGATCGCCGGGAAGCGGCGACGCAGCACGTCGATGATGCCGACTGTGTCGTCGATCGAAAGCGTCGTCTGTGTGATGTAGGCGAGGCGGGTGGGATCCTTGAACTCGATTTTCTCCGCGTCTTCCGCGGTCTCGATCAGGGTGACAGCGCCGGCCGGCAGCTGGCCAATCGTGCCGATCACCTCGGGATGTCCCGCATGGCCGATCAGGATGAGGTGATGTCCGGCGTTGTAGTGGACCTCGGCCTCGCGGTGCACCTTGCTGACCAGCGGGCAGGTGGCGTCGAGATAGAGCAGGTTGCGCGCTTCCGCGTCGGCGGGGACGGATTTCGGCACCCCGTGCGCGGAGAAGACGACAGGATATTGACCCGGAATCTCGTCCAGTTCCTCGACGAAGACCGCGCCCTGGCGCTCCAGCTCCTGGACCACGTGGCGGTTATGCACAATCTCGTGGCGCACATAGACCGGGGCGCCAAACCGCTCCAGGGCGCGCTGGACAATCTGGATGGCGCGATCCACCCCGGCGCAGAAGCCGCGCGGCGAGGCAAGCAATATGGTGAGGGGCCGACCCTTGGAAGCGCGCTGGGGCATTCCGGATTCCGCAGTTGCACCGTTGCCCCGGAATATAGGGATTTGCGGCGGGCGGGCAACTTCAAACCGGACGACGTTCCGGTGGGCATGGCGGCAGACGAAGGGGGCGGACATGGCGGGCCGGATCATGCCGCCGCTTCATGACCAAACCGCGGCGGGCTTGTGGAATTTCAGGGGGTTAATTAAAGTCCCGGCCACGACCCCGGTCCGGCCCGGCGACTCCAGGAGCGGAGTTTGGGCCGGCCTTGGTCGGGCGGGAGAGGATTACCGATGGCCGAGCCGAATATCGCGCAGAAGGCGCCCTTCAAAGTCGATGTGGTGGCCGGGAAGGCCTATTTCTGGTGCGCCTGCGGCCGGAGCAAGAACCAGCCGTTCTGCGACGGCTCGCATAAGGGCTCCGAGTTCTCGCCGATGAAATACGACGCGACGGAATCGAAGACCGTGTTCTTTTGCGGCTGCAAGCACACCCGCGGTCAGCCGTTTTGCGACGGTTCGCATAAGGCCCTTTGAAGCATTGGGCCGCTGTGAAGCATTGGGACTGTGAATCATTCATGATGGGGAAGGGGATGGCGATGGCTGCCGGCGGGCGCGCGATCGGTTGGATGAAGCGCGGTGGTCTGCTCGCGGCGGTCCTGGTCAGTCTGGCGTCCTGCTCGCAGACACCCAAGCAGTCGATGCCTTGCCCGGTGGTGAAGCAGGTGCCCGACGCCTCCTATCTCACCCGCTTCGCCGGCGAGTCCGAGGACCTCACCGACACCGTCTTCGAGGCGCGGCTGTTGAGCGCGCAGTCGATCTGCCACTACATCGAGGACACCGATACGCAGAAGACCAAGATCGAGAGCGATATCCAGGTGAAGATCGCGGCCTCGCGCGGGCCGCAGCTGACCGACGACAAGGTCACCTTCAACTACGTCGTCGCGCTGACCGGCCGGGGTGGCCAGAAGCTCACCCGCCAGCCGTTCGACGTCACGATCCCGCTCGCCGCGGACAAGCCGAACGCCCAGATCATCGACACCCCGACGGTGACGATCCCGCTGAAGAAGGGCGAGAACGGCGACTTTTACCAGATCTACGTCTTCATCGAAGTGACCGAGAAAGAGCTCGCCTACAACCGCCGCAACCCGCAGCAATAGCGCGCGTTTGACGCGGGCCCGGTTTCGGCCCTAGCATTTTAGCCAAGCTTTCCAAGACCCGGTTAGGGAGCTTGGGCCTGACCGGGAATTCCGCACCACCCAGGCATGGGAGGCAGGAATGGCTGACAGCGTCTATAAGGTCCTCGAGCTGATCGGGACCAGCCCGAAGTCCTGGGAAGATGCCGCGATGGCGGCAATCAAGCTGGCCTCGCGCAGCCTGCGCGACCTCCGGGTCGCGGAGGTGATCGAGCAGGACCTGGTGATCGAGAACGGCAAGGTCGAAGCCTTCCGCACCAAGCTCAAGGTCTCGTTCAAATACGATCCGAGCGGCGGCAAGAAGAAGTAGCGATCCGCCCGGCGTCATCCCAAGGATGTACTTGCCCCCTTGACCTTGCGCGGCGCCCGGCCCAAGGTGCGCGCGACACTGTCGCCTGCGGGAGAGATCGAGCCGCATTCAGGCGAGTGTGGTTCGACGCCGAAGGAGCAACCGCCCCCGGAAACTCTCAGGCAAAAGGACCGCGGCGACATGCAGCTCTGGAAAGCGGCCGAGCCCGTACCCTTTGAATAAAGAGGGGCGATTCGGCCCACCGAAGGAGTAAACCCGGCGTGCGCGGTCTTCCGCGCGGTGAGTGACGCCCGGGAAATCTCTCAGGTCCAAGGACAGAGGGGGGTTGCGCTTCCGCCGTGAGGGGGAGTCCGCGCATCCCATTTCTGTCGGAGGCCGCCGTTGTCAGAGACTGAATCCCTCAAGCAAACCCCGCTTCACGCGCTCCATGTGGAGCTCGGCGCCAAGATGGTGCCCTTCGCCGGCTATGACATGCCGGTGCAGTATCCCATGGGCATTCTCGGCGAGCACCAGCACACGCGCGCCGCGGCGGGATTGTTCGACGTATCTCATATGGGCCAGTTCCGCATCACCGCGCCGAGTTACGACGCGGCCGCGGCGGCGATCGAGAAGCTCTGCCCCAACGATTTCCGCTCCCTGAAGTCCGGGCAGCAGCGCTACGGCTTCCTGACCAACGGCAAGGGCGGGATCCTCGACGACCTCATGGTGACCCGCGACGGCGAGGTCCTGCGCATGGTGGTCAACGCGGCCTGCAAGGACGCCGACCACGCCCATATCGCGGCGCATTTGCCTGCCGATTGCCGGATCGAGCGGCTGGAGGATTTCGCGCTGCTGGCGCTGCAAGGCCCGAAGGCCGGCACGGTAATCGCGCGCCTGGCGCCGGCCAGTGCCAAAATGACCTTCATGACCGGTGCCGCGCTCGAAATCGCCGGCACCCGGTGCTACGCGACCCGCTCCGGCTATACCGGCGAGGACGGGTTCGAAATCTCGGTCCCCAGCGCGTCTGCGGTCGCATTCACCCAAGCGCTCCTGAAGGAGCCGGAAGTGAAGCCGATCGGACTGGGCGCCCGCGATTCCCTGCGCCTTGAAGCGGGACTCTGCCTCTACGGCAGCGACATCACCGAGAAAACCTCGCCGGTCGAGGCCGGTCTCTCCTGGGCGATCGCCGAGCGGCGCCGCAAGGAAGGCGGCTTCCCGGGCGACGCCGTGCTGCAGAAGCAATGGGCCGAGGGCGTTTCACGCAAGCGTGTCGGCATCCTGCCGGAAGGGAAGGCGCCGGCCCGCGCCCATACCGAGATCGCCAACGACGAAGGCCGCGAGATCGGCGAGATCACCTCCGGCGGCTTCGGGCCTTCGCTCGGCAAGCCGATCGCCATGGGCTATGTGGCGACGGCTTCGGCTGCGATCGGCACCGCCGTCAACCTGGTGGTGCGGGGCAAGGCCCTGCCGGCCCGCGTCGCCAAGATGCCCTTCGCGCCGCACCGCTATCACCGCAATTGAGCAGACATTTTGAGATCAGCAGGGAGACCACGATGACGATCCGCTACACCAAGGAACATGAATGGGTGCTGGTCGACGGCGACACCGCTACCGTCGGCATCAGCCCCTATGCCCAGGAGCAGCTGGGCGACGTGGTCTTCGTCGAATTGCCCGAGGTCGGCAAGAAGATCGAGAAGGGCAAGGAGATGGCGGTCGTCGAATCGGTGAAGGCGGCGAGCGAAGTCTATGCCCCGGTCAGCGGCGAGGTGGCCGAGGTCAACAACGCCCTGACCGACGCCCCGGCCACCGTCAACGAGGACGCGCTGGGCAAGGGCTGGTTCGCCAAGATCAAGCTCGCCAACAAGGGAGAGCTCGACGGGCTGATGGATGAGGCCGCCTACAAGGCCTACGTGGACGGGCTGCACTGAGCGCCATGCACCGGGGTGCCGCGCAATAATTCTCTCTAAGGACTAAGACCATGCGTTATCTGCCGCTGACCGACGAAGACCGTCGGGCGATGCTGGCCAAGATCGGGGTCCCTTCGGTCGAAAGCCTCTACCGCGACGTGCCCGCCGCCGCCCTGTTGAAAGGGCCGGTCGATCTGCCGCCCCATGCCGGCGAGCTCGAAGTCGAGCGGGCGATCGCCGCCATGGCCGCCAAGAACCTCGGGACCGGCGCCGTGCCGAGCTTCCTGGGTGCGGGGGCCTACCGGCACCATGTCCCGGCCTCGGTCGATCACCTGATCCAGCGCGGCGAGTTCCTGACCTCCTACACGCCCTACCAGCCGGAGGTGACCCAGGGGACGCTGCAGTATCTCTTCGAGTTCCAGACCCAGGTGGCGCTGCTGACCGGCATGGATGTCGCCAATGCCTCGATGTATGACGGCGCCACCGCGACGGTCGAAGCGGTGATGATGGCCAACCGGGTCACCCGCCGGAAGAAAGCGGTCATCTCCGGCAGTCTCCACCCGCATTACCGTGCGGTGATCGAGACCTATGGCGAGCATACCGGCTTCACGGTTGCCGCCGCGCCCTACGATCCCGAAGCGCGCGAAGACATCCTCAAGATGATCGACAAGGACACCTCCTGCGTTGTCATCCAGAATCCCAGCTTCTTCGGCCATCTGATTGATTTTGCGGCTTTGTCCGAGGCGGCCCATGCCGCCGGCGCGCTGGTGATCGCGGTCTCCACCGAGGTCATCTCCTATGGATTGGTGCGCGCGCCCGGCAATACCGGCTGCGATGTCGCCGTGGCGGAAGGCCAGTCGATCGGCAATCCGCTTGGTTTCGGCGGGCCTTATGTCGGGCTCTTCGCCTGCAAGGAGAAGTTCTTGCGGCAGATGCCGGGCCGCCTCGCCGGGCAGACCGTCGATGTCGACGGCAAGCGCGGCTGGGTGCTCACCCTCTCGACCCGCGAGCAGCATATCCGGCGCGAGAAGGCGACCTCGAACATTTGTACAAATTCAGGCCTTTGCGCGCTCGCCTTCACCATTCATCTCACTTTGCTCGGCGAGGCCGGGCTGCAACGATTGGCCGAGCTCAACCATGCCGTGGCCTCGAACCTGGCCGATCGCCTGGTGAAGGTCCCGGGTGTGAAGCTGCTCAACGAAACATTCTTCAACGAGTTCACCCTGGCGCTGCCGAAGCCGGCAATCCCGGTGGTCGAGGCCATGGCGAAGCGCCGGGTGCTGGGCGGCGTGCCGGTGGCGCGCCTCATTCCGGGCAAGGAATTCGAGAACCTGCTCCTGGTCGCGGCGACCGAGACCGTGACCGAAGCCGACATGGCGGCACTGGAAGCCGCACTCAAAGATTCGATCGCAGAGGTGAAGTGACATGGCCGACAGACCGAGCGGCACGGTGACCGCGCCGATCAGCGCCGGGGCCGGGACCATCTCCGGCAACCGCGGCTTGATGCTCGAGGAGCCGCTGATCTTCGAACAGGGGATGGCCGGCCGCACCGCCGTCGACCTCCCCGTAGTGCCGAAGCACCAGGATCGGCTGGGCGGCCTCCGCCGCCAGAACCCGATCGGCCTGCCGGGACTCTCCGAGCCCCAGGTGGTGCGGCACTACACCCGGCTCTCGCAGAAGAACTACGCGATCGACATGGGGGTCTATCCGCTGGGCTCCTGCACCATGAAGCACAACCCGCGCCTCAATGAGAAGGCGGTGCGGATGCCGGGCTTGGGCGACCTCCACCCGATGCAGCCTGTGTCCACGGTGCAGGGCGCCCTGGAGCTGATCGACACCCTGGCGCATTGGCTGAAGGTGCTGACCGGGATGCCCGCCGTGGCGCTCTCGCCGGCGGCCGGCGCCCATGGCGAGCTCTGCGGCATCCTGGCGATCCGCGCGGCCCATGTCGCCAAGGGCGATGCCCGGAAGCGCATCCTGGTCCCGGAATCCGCCCATGGCACCAATCCGGCCACGGCTGCCGCGGCGGGCTACGAGGTCGATCCGGTCCCGGCCGATGCGCGGGGACGGGTCGACGTCGCCGCCTTCAAGGCCAAGCTCGGTCCCGATGTCGCCGGCACGATGATCACCAACCCCAACACCTGCGGGCTGTTCGAGAACGACATCAAGGAACTGGCCGACGCGATCCATGCGGTCGGCGGCTATTTCTACTGCGACGGCGCCAACTTCAACGCCATCGTCGGCCGGGTGCGACCGGGCGATCTCGGCGTCGATGCCATGCATATCAACCTGCACAAGACCTTCTCGACGCCGCATGGCGGCGGCGGTCCCGGCGCCGGCCCGGTCGTGCTCTCCGAAGCCTTGGCCCCTTATGCGCCGGTGCCCTATGTCGTCCATGGCAAGGATGGCTTCGACTTGGTCGAGCATGATGCGAGCGGCAAGTCCTTCGGCCGCCTGAAGGGATTCCATGGCCAGATGGGCATGTTCGTCCGCGCGCTGGCCTACATGATGAGCCACGGCTCGGATGGCCTGCGCCATGTTTCCGGCGACGCGGTGCTGAACGCGAACTATCTCCTCGCGGGTCTGAAGGACGAGCTGACCCCGGCTTTCGAGGGCACCTGCATGCACGAGGCGCTGTTCAACGACAGCTTCCTCGAAGGCACCGGCGTCACCACGCTCGATTTCGCCAAGGCGATGATCGACGAGGGTTATCACCCGATGACCATGTATTTCCCGCTGGTGGTCCACGGCGCCCTGCTGATGGAGCCGACCGAAACCGAGAGCCGCGACGCGCTCGACCGCTATATCGAGAGCGTGAAGGGGCTGGCTCGGCGGGCCAAGGCGGGGGACAAGGCCTATTTCGAAGGCTGCCCCTATCACACGCCGCGGCGTCGCCTCGACGAGACCCTGGCCGCCCGTTCTCCGCATCTGCGCTGGAAGCCGGAGGCGCCGAAGAAGGCCGCGGAGTAGCGGCGATGCGCTGGCCGGCCTTTGTCCTCGGCGGGATCGCGATCGCGGTCGTCGGTATCGCCGGCTGGGGGATCTGGGATTCGCATTGGGACCCGGAATCCAAGTGGATGGACACGGATCGCCGCGACTGCCAGGCCTGGGACGCCTTCCCACAGCGGAATGAGACCGTGACCTGGACCGGCCCCTGCCGGTCCGGCAAGGCGCAGGGCGATGGCGTCCTCACCTGGTCCTACACCGACCGCACCGGACAGCCGCAGACCGAGACCTACTCGGGGACCATGGTGGACGGCAAGGAAGAGGGCCGCGGCAGCTACGTCTTCCCCAACGGCAACCGCTACGACGGCGAGTACCGGGGCGGCAAGGAGGACGGGGAGGGCGTCTTCCTCTGGGAGGACGCGAAATATGCCGGCACTTGGAAGGACGGCCAGCCGCACGGCTCCGGCGTCTACACGTCGGGCAATGAGAGCTACGAAGGCCAATGGATCCAAGGTTGCCTGGACCACGAGGGAGAGGTGATTTCCCTGCGCAATGACGATGAATGCGACCGGATTCTTAAGAAGCCGGAGTGACGGCAACCACGGTTGATCGCAGCGCGATCCGGCGCTATCAGGTGGCCTCGGTTTCCTTCAATGAGTGAGGTTGGCATGACCACGGCATTGCTGATGATCGACATCCAACAGGGGATGTGGATGGAGCCGAAGCCGCCGCACAACGACCAGGTCTTCCTGAAGAATGCCGCGGCGCTGCTGGAGAAGGCGCGGGCCAAGGGCGTGCCGGTGATCCATATCCGCCATGACGGCGGCGCGGGAGATCCGCTGCATGAAGGCCAGGAAGGCTTCGCGATCCGGCCGGAAGTCGCGCCCAAGGCCGGCGAGAAGATTGTGACCAAGTATCACTGCAGCTCGTTCCGCGACACCGGCCTGGACGCTGCGCTAAAGCAGCTCGGGGTCGACAAGCTGGTGGTCGCCGGCATGCAGACCGATTTCTGCGTCGACACCGCCTGCCGCGTGGCGCATGGTCTTGGCTACGACGTGACCCTGGCCGAGGACGCCCATACCACGCTCGACAACGACACGATGAACGCCGCCGACACCATCGCCTATCACAGCCGCCTGCTGAAGGACCGCTTCGCCCGGTTTCAGCCGGTCGCACAGATCGAGTTCAGCTGATAGCGAAGATTTCCTTTCTTCCCCCTCCCCCGAGACCGGGGGAGGGTGGGGAGGGGGTTGATGCAGCCGTAATGCTGCTGGATGGGTCACCGACTGCTGATCCAGCCCTGGATCTTCTTTCATCGACAAACTTAGATACGCTCAAGCTGCATCAACCCCCTCCCTAACCCTCCCCCGGTCTCGGGGGAGGGACACGAGAGAGCGGGGAGAGGATTCATTTCATGTGGGGGCAGAATCAAATGACCATCGACCTGAAACGCTTGCGGGCCGACACGCCGGGTTGCGCGAAGGTGGCGCATTTCAACAATGCGGGCTCATCGCTGCCGCCGAAGCCGGTGCTGAAGGCGGTGATCGATCACCTCGAGCTCGAAGCCGGGATCGGGGGCTATGAGGCGGCGGCCAAGGCCAACGATCGCCTCGAAGCGGTCTATGCCTCGGTCGCGAAGCTGATCAACGCGCGGCCCGACGAGATCGCGCTGGTCGAGAACGCGACCCGCGGCTGGGACATGGCTTTCTATGCGATGCCGTTCAAGCCGGGCGACCGCATCCTCACCGGTATCTCGGAATATGCCAGCAACGTGATTTCCTACCTGCAGATCGCGAAGAAGACCGGCGCGGTGGTCGAGGCGGTGCCCAACGACAAATACGGCCAGGTGTCGGTCGCCGATCTCGAGCGCATGATCGACAAGAAGGTCAAGCTGATCAGCTTCACCCATGTCCCGACCAACGGCGGCCTGGTCAACCCGGCCGCGAAGATCGGCGCGGTGGCGAAGCGGCACGGCATACCCTTCCTGCTCGACGCCTGCCAGTCGGTCGGCCAGATCGACATCGACGTCCGCAAGATCGGCTGCACCATGCTCTCGGCGACCGGGCGGAAATACCTGCGCGGGCCCCGCGGCACCGGGTTTCTCTATGTGCGGCGCGACTGGATCACGCGGCTGGAGCCGCCCTTCCTCGATCTCCACGCGGCGGAATGGGTGGCCAAGGACCGCTACGAGATCCGCAAGGATGCGCGGCGCTTCGAGAACTGGGAGAGCTATGTCGCGGGCCGGCTCGGGCTGGGTGCCGCGGCCGACTACGCGCTGAAAGTCGGCATGAAGGCGATCGAGGCCGATCTCACCGAGAAGGCGGCGCAGCTCCGCGAGGGCTTGGCCAGGCTGCCCGGCGTCACCGTCCACGACATCGGCCGCAAGAAGGGCGGGATCGTGACCTTCACCAAGGCGGGAAGCAGCGCCGGCGCGATCAAGGCCGCCTTGGCCAAGCGCCGCATCAACACCTCGGTCTCGGGCGCCTCCTCGACGCTTTTTGACATGTCGGCCAGGGGTTTACGGGAACTGGTCCGGGCTTCCGTTCATTACGTCAACAGCACGGCGGAACTGGATCGGCTGATCGCCGCCGTCGCCGAAATCTGAAGCCTCGGATCCCGTCTGCCTCGGGTGATCCCGAGGGTGGACGGGGAGATGCTGCTGAAATTCGTTCGCTTCGTGAATCTGCTGCTGGTCGCGCTGACGCTCGGCATGGCCTTCTGCCACGCCCTGGAATATCCGGGCAAGGTGAAGCTGGACGGCCCGGAATGGCTGACCGTGCAGCACAACATCTATGTCGCCTTCGGCGTGGTCGGCGCGATCATCGAGGTGACCGCGATCCTGACCACCTGGATCGTCTTCGCCCAGATCCGCAGCTGGAAGGCGGCCCGAATCCTGACCCTGCTCGCGGCGATCCTGGCCACGGTGGCGCTCGGCATCTGGTTCGCCTGGGTCGATCCGGTGAACACGGCCCTCAACGCCTGGACGCCGGAGACGCTGCCCGATAACTGGATGAGCTTCCGGGATCGCTGGGAGGCCGGGCATGCGGTCAGCGCCGCGCTGTTCCTGCTGGCCTTCAGCGCCCTGGTGGTGGCAATCTTGACTGAGACAGAAAGCCCACAGCGCCGATTCCTCGGTTGAACGGCGGGAACAAGATTCCGGAGGCGAGTACCGCGTAGGGGCCAATAAAAGCAAGGAGCAGCAATGCGCGTTCTCTTGGTGCATCCGTCGCCGCTGATGTACAGCGAGATCTATCTGCGCCTCGAACCGCTCGGCATGGAGCGGGTGGCCCAGGCGGTGCGCATGGCCGGACACGAGGTCCGCATCATCGACCTGCAGACCCACTCGCATCCCGAGCTCTTTACCGAGCTGAAGGAATTCAAGCCCGAGGCAGTCGGCCTCTCGCTCAACTACCTCGCCAACGTTCCCGAGGTCATCGACCTGGCGAAGGCGGTCAAGGGCCGCCTGCCGGATTGCTATGTCTTCATCGGCGGCCATAGCGGCTCCTTCATCGCCGACGAGTTGCTGGAGCATGGCCGCGGCACCATCGACTGCGTGCTGAAAGGCGAGGGCGAGCTCTCGACCCAGATGCTGCTGAAAGCCATCCCGAAGGATGAGGTGCTGACCGTGCCCGGCGCGGTGACGCGCGCGGGCAAGGGACCGGCGCCGGTGCTGTTGGAGAATCTCGACCTCTACCAACCGGCGCGCGACCTGCTGAAGCGCCGGCGCAAGTATTTCATCGGCGAGCTCGATCCCTGCGCCTCGATCGAGTTCACCCGCGGCTGCCCCTGGGACTGCGCCTTCTGCAGCGCCTGGACCTTCTACGGCCGCTCCTACCGCAGCGCGACCCCGGAGAAGATCGGCGAGGAACTGGCCGCGATTCAGGAGCCCAATGTCTTCATCGTCGATGACGTCGCCTTCATCCATCCGGAGCACGGCTTCGCCATCGGCCAGGAGATGGAGAAGCGCGGCATCCGGAAGCGCTTCTACCTCGAGACCCGCGCCGACGTGCTCCTGAAGAACAAGGAAGTCTTCGCCTATTGGCGCAAGCTCGGCCTGCGCTATCTCTTCCTCGGCCTCGAGGCGATCGATGCCGAGGGGCTGAAGCTGCACCGCAAGCGCGTCTCGATGGGCACCAACAGCGAGGCGCTGGAAGTCGCGCGCGAGATCGGCGTCAAGGTGGCGATCAACCTGATCGCCGATCCCTCATGGGACAAGGAGCGCTTCGCCATCGTGCGCGAATGGGCCAGCAGCATTCCCGACATCGTGCACCTCACCGTGGCGACGCCCTATCCGGGGACGGAATTGTGGCTGACCGAATCCCGCAAGCTGACGACCCGGGACTACCGGCTGTTCGACATCCAGCATGCGGTGCTGCCGACCACGCTGCCGCTGCACGAATTCTATTCCGAGCTGGTGGAGACCCAGCGCGTCATCGCCCGCAAGCACTTGGGCGTCGCTGTGGTGCGCAAGGCGGCGAAGCTGATGGGGCGCCTCGCGCTGGAAGGCCAGTTCAACTTCATCCAGTCGATCTGGAAGTTCAACAAGGTCTACAACGCCGACCGCCAGTTCGCCGACCATCAGCAGAAAGTGGTCTACGAGATCCGTCCGCCTGGACCGATCGTGCCGCTCAGCAAGGAGCGCAGCGAGCTCTACATCCACCCGAAACCGAAGCGCGCCGGCACCGTGGAGGCGGCGGCGCCGGGCGTGGCGTAGCCCGCGTTGGATCCTTGTGCGGGGCGACGTTGGAAACTCCACGATGGGGGCGGGGTGGGGGGTGATGCAGCCGTAGCGCCTTTGGAGCCGGCGTCCTCATCCACAGCCCACAAACGAAAACGGCGCCCACAAGGGCGCCGCATCGCATCCGATAGGCGACCGCTTCAGTGCAGCTTGCGGTCCAGTTCCTTGATCGATTGGTCGACCAGCGCGGTGGCGCGGTCGTCGGTCAGGGCCTGGGCCAGCAGCTTGCGGGTCGCGGCGGTCGCGACCTCGACTGCCTCGCGGCGGACTTCGGCGGTGGCATGCGCCTCCGCCTGAGCGATCTTCTCCAGCGCCTGCTTCTCGCGACGCGCCATCGAGGTTTCCAGGGCGGCCATCGCGTCCTTGGTGTGGTGCGCGGCGGAATCCTTGGCGGCGGCCAGGATGGCGTCCGCTTCCTGGGCGGCTTCCTTCTGGCGGCGCTGATACTCGTTCAGCAGCGCCTGGGCTTCGTCACGGAGCTTCTGCGCCTCGTCGAGCTGGCCCTTGATCCGGATTGAGCGCTGGTCGAGACCGGTCACGATCATCTTCCAGACCTTCGGGCCGACATAGACCAGGAAGATCAGGAAGCCGACGACGACCCAAAGCTCCGGATTCTCCAGAATCGGGCCGTGCTCGCCGGCTTCCGCCGCGTGGTCGGTCGCCTGCTCGGTGGTCGCCGCGGTGGCGCTCTCGGCCGGGGTGGTGGTGACGGCGTTGTTGGTTTCCGTCTCCATTACGCACGCTCCTTTGCCGCGGACTCAACGGCGCTCGAGGCGGCATCGGCGCCGACCTTGGCGCCGATCAGCTTCTCGGTGAGGGCCGAGGCGATGTCGATAGCGATCGGCTTCACCTGCGCCATGGCGGCCGTCCGGGCGGCGGCGATATTGGCTTCCGCCGCCGCTTCCTGGTCGCCGAGGCGCTTGCCGAACACGGCCTCGCGCTTGGCGGTTTCCGCGGCGATCGCGGCTGCCGCCTTGGCGTGCTCCGCCTGGGCCGCGGCCCGGGCGTCGGCGATCGCCTTCTGATAGGCGGCGAGGGCGCTTTCCGCCTCGGCCTTCAGCGCTTCGGCCTTGGTCAGGTTGCCGGCGATCCGGTCCTGGCGGTCGGTGACGACCGCATCGACCCGGGGAAGCGTGATCTTCCACATCACCAGGAACAGAACGGTCGCGATCACCGCCAGCCAGAACAGCTGCGGCACCCAGAACGTCGGATCAAACTGCGGCATGTCGCCCTACCTCGTCGCGCGAGTCCGTTCTCGATTACTTGAACAGGATGAGCATCGAGACGACGAAGCCGATCAGACCGGTGGCTTCGATCAGCGCGAAGGCGACCATCGGCTGGACCTTCAGCTTGGCCTGGGCTTCCGGATTGCGCATCGCGCCTTCCATGTAGTGGCCGAACATGACACCGAGACCGATACCCGCACCGGCGAGCGCCAGAACCGCGAGACCCGCGCCAACCAGCTTTGCTGCTTCGATATCCATTTTAGCGTTCCCTTTTGCTTAGATGATTTGGTGAGAGTTAGTTGAGAGTGAGTGCGATCAATGCGCCATGTGGATGGCGTCGTTGAGATAGATGCAGGTCAGCGTCGCGAAGACATAGGCCTGCAGGCAGGCAATCAGCAGCTCGAGCGCGAAGATCGCCACCACGGCGGCGAGCGGCACGATGCCCGGCAGGACGAACATCGCGCCCAGCGTGACCACGAAGCCGCCGATGACGGCCAGCATGACGTGGCCGGCGACCATGTTGGCGAACAACCGGACGGAAAGCGTGATCGGGCGCAGGAAGTAGGACGCGACCTCGATCGGCACCATCAGCGGCAGCAGCCAGCCGGGCACGCCCTTCGGCACGAAGAAGGAGAGGAAGTGCAGCCCGTGGTGCATGAAGCCCACCGCCGTGGCGAGCAGGAACACCACCAGCGCCATCGCGAAGGTCACGATGATGTGGCTGGTCGCGGTGAAGATCAGGCTGGTCGGACCGCTCGGCACCAGGCCGAACAGGTTCAGGAACAGGATGAAGATGAAGATGGTGAAGACGAAGGGAAAGTAGCGCTTGCCGGCGGCGCCGACGTTCTCGGCGATCAAGCCGTGCACATAGTCGTGGAAGAACTCGACCGCGCCCTGGAACCGTCCCGGCACCACCGCGCGCTTGCGCATGCCGATCAGCATGAAGCCGGTGATGAAGATCGCCACGCAGGTCATGACCAGCGCGGAATTGGTGAAGGAGATGTCGACGCCGCCGATCTCGAGCGGGATCAGCTTCTTGATCTCAAACTGTGCGAGCGGTGAATGACCTTCGGCCAATTTTCGTCCCCGGCTGTCTAGAGCGCCCGTTAAGCCAGGCGCTCATTGCTCCTTGTTCTCGTCTTCCTGCTGCTGGCGCTTCGAGATCAGCATCACGTGATAGACGCCTAATCCCATCCCCAGGAACATGAAGACCAGCATGAACAGTGGCTGCGTTCCGGCATAGTGATCGATCACCCAGCCCAAACCCAAGCCCGCGAGAAGGCTGGTGATGATCTCCACCGACAGGCGGGATCCAAACCCCAGTCCGGACTCAGTCCCTTGGGACGGTCCGGAGGCCTCACCTGGTCCCTTGTTCGCCTCTCGCGCCGCCTTTAGCTTCGCGTCGAGCGAATTGAAACTGGGTGGCTCCTTCTCGGTCATCTGCCGATCCTCAAGCGATGCTCCGAGACATGCGCACTGCTACAGGATGCCCCCGACAGTCGCCCCGCCGTGAGCGCGCGCAACATAGGTAAACGCCTTTACAACGTCAAGTTTGATTCGGGGTGGGTTAAGTCTTTGATGCGAGCGGTAAATCGCCCCGAAAAGACCAGGCTGAGAGTGGTTAAGAGGCGGCCCGCAGCCGGGTGGCTTCCTGGAGGTCGACCGAGACCAATTGCGAGACTCCGCGCTCGGCCATGGTGACGCCGAACAGGCGGTCCATCCGGGCCATGGTCAGGCGGTGGTGGGTGATGACCAGGAAGCGGGTGCCGGTCTGGCGGGCGAGCTCGTCCACCAGGTCGCAGAACCGCTCCACGTTGGCGTCATCCAGCGGGGCGTCGACCTCGTCCAGCACGCAGATCGGCGCCGGGTTGACCAGGAACACGGCGAACAGCAGCGCGAGCGCCGTCAGTGCCTGTTCGCCGCCCGACAGCAGCGACATGACCTGCAGCTTCTTGCCCGGGGGCGAGGCGAAAATCTCGAGCCCGGCTTCGAGCGGATCTTCCGATTCGGTCAGCTTGATATAGGCCTTGCCGCCGCCGAACAGCCGGGAGAACAAGGTCTCGAAATGGCCGCTGACCAGCTCGAAGGCGGCGAGCAGGCGTTCGCGGCCCTCGCGGTTCAGGCTGTTGATGCCCTGGCGCAGGCGCGAGATGGCGTTGATGAGGTCCGAGCGCTCGGTCTGCATGCCGGCCAGCTGCTGGTCGAGCTCGGCGGCTTCGGCTTCGGCGCGCAGGTTGACCGGGCCGATATTCTCGCGCTCGCGCAGCAGGCGCTGCACCTTCGCCTCGGTCGAGGCGTGGTCGGGCAGCGGCTCGCCGGGATCGAGCTCGGCCAGTTCAAGGACCTGCTCGGGCGCGCATTCCAGCTTCTCGCGGATATGCGCGGCGAGGGTATCGGCGGCCTCGGTCGCCTGCGCGACCATGGATTCGGCACGGACGCGATTCTCGCGGGCCTCGGCCAGGCGATGCTCTTCGGCCTTCAGGTTCTTGTCGGCGACGCTCAAGGCGGCTTCCGCCTCGGCCAGCGTATCGGCGGCGAGCTTGCGCTTCTCTTCCGATGCGGCGATCAGGTCGAACAGGCGGGCGCGCTCGCCGGCGATGCGGGCGGGCTCGGTCTCCAGCCGCGCGATCTCGGCGGCGATGCCTTCGCGGCGCTCGGCGAGGTCCTCGCCGTGGCGCTGCGCCTGCGCCGCACGCTCGTTCCAGGACGCGAGTTCCTGGTCGACCGCGCTGCGACGGCGCGCCCGGGCCTCGGCCTCGCGCTGCAGACGGTCGCTGGCGGAACGGCATTCGATGAGCCGGGCACGGCGCTCGGCCAGCATCGGCCGCAGTTCGGCGGCGCGGTCGCGGGCGACTTGCAGGTCCGGCAGCGACGCCAGCTCTTCCTGGACCGCGGTGCTCTGCGCCTGCGCTTCCTCGATGTCGCCGGCGATGCCCTGGACCTGCTGCTCCAGCGCGGCGATGCGGGCGTTCTTGTCGATGGCGCGCTTCTCGGCCCGGTCGGCCTCGTCGCGCGCGGCCCGCGCGGCGTTGTAGGCAACCTGCAAGGCCTGGCGTGCCGCCTTCTCGCGGTCGGTGAGGGCGACGGATTCTTCCTTGAACCAGGTGAGGTCCGAAGCGCTGGATTCGAACACCGGCAGGCTGTCGGCCAGCCGCGCAGTCAGCTCGTTGAGGCGGTTGCGCTGGCGCAGCCGGGTCGCGGCGGCGGTCGCGGCTTCGGTGGCGACGGTGTAGCCGTCCCAGCGCCACATCGCGCCCTCGCGGGTCACAATGCGCTGGCCCTGCTTCAGCTCGGCCGAGAGCGCGCGGCCGGTGGCCTCGTCCGGCGCCACGCCGATCTGGTTCAAGCGCCGCGCCAGCGCCGTGGAGCCGGTGACGAAATCCGAAAGCCGCGGCAGGCCGCCCGGCAGATCCAACGCCGCGGGATCGCTGCCGAGGTCGCGCCAATGCACCGGCGCGCCGGTGTCGGTCGAGACCTGCAGGTCCTCGCCCAAAGCCACGCCCAGGGCCTGCTCATAGCCCGGCGCCACCGAAAGCGCGTCGATCAGCGGCGGCCACATGTCGGAATCGCTGCCGGCGAAGATCGAGGCCAGCGCATCGGCCTCGGCCTGCAGCTTGGCGCGTTCGGCCGAGAGCGCCTGGTGCTGCTCGCGGCGTTCGGTCTCCTTTGCGACCGCGGTGGCGCGGGCGGCCTCGGTCTGGGTCAAGGTCGCCTGGTCGGCTTCAAGCTGTGCTTCCGCGGCGGCGAGTGCGGCGCGCGCGGTCTGGATGCCGGCGTCGTTGGCGATCTCGTCGCGGAGCCGTGCCAACTCGCTTTCGGCATCCTCGCGGCGGCGCTGCAGCTGCTCGAGGCGGTGGGTGAAGTCGTTGATGCGGCGGTTCAGCGCCGAAAGCTGCGCCTCGCCCTCGGCAACGGCACCGGTCACCTGCGCCAGGTCTGCCTCGCATTCCTCGAGATCGGCATTGGCGGCGATCACGGCGCGGGCCGCTTCCTCGGCGATCGCGCTTTCATGCGCGGTGGTCTCGTCGATCTCGGCGGCTTCCGCGTTCAGCCGCGCGGCGGCCTCGGCGGCATCCTGCGCCAGCTGCTGCGCCCGCGCTGTATCCGTCTCGTTGTCCTGCAGCTGCTGCTGCCGGCCGGCGAGCTCGGCGGAGACGCGCTCCTCCTCGCGGGCGAGGTTGGCGTGGCTGATGGTGAGATGCTGCAGCTCGGCCGAGGCCTCGGCCTCACTCTGCCGCAAGGCGGGCAGGGAGGCCGCGGCCTCCGCCTGCTGGGTCGCGGCGATGGCGGCGGCTTCGGTCAGCGCGTTGACGGCCGCTTCCGCATTCTGCAGCGCGGAATCGGCGTGTTCCTTGCGCGAGGTCGCGTCCAGCCAGTGCAGGTGCGAGAGCGTCGCCTCGGCGCGGCGGATATGGTCCTGCAGGTTGCGGTAGCGGGTCGCCTGCCGCGCCTGCTTCTTCAAGGCCGCGAGCTGGCTTTCCAGGGTGACGATCACGTCATCCAGCCGCGAAAGATTGGTCTCGGCGGCCTTCAGCCGCAGCTCAGCCTCATGCCGGCGCGAATGCAAGCCGGTGATGCCCGCGGCTTCCTCGAGCAGCGAGCGGCGGTCGATCGGCTTGGCGTTGATGATGGCGCCGATGCGGCCCTGGCTGACCAGCGCGGTCGAATGCGCGCCGGTCGAGACGTCGGCGAACAGGATCTGCACGTCCTTGGCGCGTGCTTCCGAGCCGTTGACCTTGTAGGTCGAGCCCATGCCGCGGTCGATGCGGCGCGAAATCTCGATCTCGACCGCGTTGTTGAACTGCGCCGGGACCTTGCGGTCGTTGTTGTCGAGCAGCAGCTGCACTTCGGCGACGTTGCGGGCCGGGCGGTTGCCGGTGCCGCCGAAGATCACGTCGTCCATCTCGCCGCCGCGCATGCGCTTGGCGGAGGTCTCGCCCATCACCCAGCGCAAGGCTTCGACCAGGTTCGACTTGCCGCAGCCGTTCGGGCCGACGATGCCGGTCATGCCCGGCTGAATCGCGAGTTCGGTGGTCTCGACGAAGGACTTGAAACCCTGAAGACGAAGCTTGGTGAAATGGACCAACGAAAGAACTCCGAACTCAGGAACCGGACGGCGCCAGCTTCTCGAACAGCGCCTTGAACGCGTCGTAGGAGGTTTCGCCTTCCATCTTCACGCCGTTGACGATGAAGGTCGGCGTGGCGTTGACCTGGAACGCATCCTCGCCCGCCTTGCGGCTGGCGACGATCTTGGCCTCGATATCCTTGTTGGCGAGGCAGGCGTCGAAGGTCGGGCGGTCCATGCCCGCCGTCGCCGCGATCTGCGCCAGCTTCTCCACCGCCTGCTCGTTCAGCCACTGCTCCTGGGTCTTGAACAGCACATCGACCAGCGCCGAATAGCGCATCGGGCCGGCGCAATGCGCCAGCTGCGCGGCCTGCACCGCCGGCTTGTTCAGCGGGAAGTCGCGCTGGATCAGCTTCACCTTTCCGGTGTCGATGAAGTCCTTCTTGAGCTGCGGCAGGACCTCCACCTGGAACCGCGCGCAGTGCGGGCAGGAGAGCGAGGAATACTCGATCACGGTGATCGGCGCGTTGGCGTCGCCTTCGACCACGTCGTCCGGTTGCGGCTGGGCGAGCGGGCTGTTGATCGGCTTCAGGTCGGCGGGCGCTTGGCCCGCGGTGGTCGCCGGCGCGCCCTGGTAATGCTGCCAGGCGAGGAAGCCGGCGATCCCGGCCACGACCACGACAGCTCCCGCAATCAGCACATTCCGCAAGCGACACTCCATTGAATTCAGAGCCGGAAGCGCCGCACCGAGTCGGCGGTGGCGGCATTTCTGCTCAGGGATTGAGCGGCGGTTTTGGCAGGATTCAAAGGCGAGTGCAAGATGTGGGGCGCCAAGGGCGAAGCGCGATTCGTCATCTTCTGTGGATGAAATCCGCGTGATCCGCGGATAGCTGAAAAACCCGCGGAATCCCGCGGTTTGCCCGGCTCATTTCCTGCGGCTGTCGCGCCGGATTGCAAGCCCGAGTCGCATCAGGCTTGCCTTAATCTCGCCCTCCGGCACGGCGGTGAGCGCGGCGGCGGTTTCCGCGATCTCGGCTGCCGTCGGCGGCTTCGAGTCGCGCAGGCCGGTGCGGGATCGCGCCTTGACCGGTGTGGAACCCTGCTTGAAGCGCAGCTCGGCGACGGCGCCATAGCCGAAATGGCTGTTGATGCGGTCGAGGATCTGCGGCTTCAGATGCTGCAGCTCCAGCGCTGCCGCGCCGCCGCATTCGACGGTGAGGACGCCGCCCTTCCTTTCGCCGCGCGGGAAGGCGAGCTGCACCGGCCGGCTCATGTGCGCGACATCATTGCCGACGATCGCCGCCCATTCGGTGATCAGCCCGGCCTCGGCGAAGCCGCGTCCGCCCAAGGTATTGCGGAACGCGGTCTTGGTCAGCGCGGAGAGCTCGGACGACAGCCGCGCGACCCCATTGCGGCGCTGCGGCTCCTCTTTCTTGTCGGTCGGTTTCATGAGCGCAGTCTATCAACTGCTGGCGCTGGTGTAATGCTTGAGCGCGAATTGCCAGAACCGGTGGCTGAGCCACAATCCCAGCAGTGCAATCAACGGCGCCGCGACGGCGTAGCGCCAGTCGAGAATGCCGGCGGCGGCGCTGGCCGGCACCGTGGTCATGAAGGCGATCGGGATCACCACGGTGAACACCAACTGCATCGGCCCGGGAAAGGCGCCGATCGGAAAGCGCGCTACCTTGAACACGGCGAAGAAGATCTGCGAGAGGTTCTCGATCCGCACCAGCCAGAAGGCCAGCGTGTGCAGCAGCGCCCAGATCGCATAGACGGTCAGCACCGCGCAAACCAGGAAGCCCGCCAGCAATAGCAGGTTCAGCGGCGTCAGCGATCCCATCTTTGCCATCGCCGTGAACAGGATGCCGAGTGCGAGCAGATAGGCCGGCAGGTCGACGATGCGGAAATGCCGGATCGAGACCTGGAGCTGGCTGCTGGCCGGTTTGAGCAGGATGAAGTCGAGGTCGCCGCGGCGGATCAGCTCCGGCATCTCGCCGATGTTGTAGGTGAGGAAGCCGGTCGCGAAGGCCTCGAGCAGCAGGTAGATGCCGTAAAGCGCCAGTGCCTGGTGGAAACTCCAGCCGCCGAGGTCCTGCGCATAGCTGAACATCACATGCAGCACCAGGAGGCCGGCGCCGGTCGTGAACAGCGCGGTTACGGCGCTCAACAGGAAGTCGAAGCGATACTCCAGGTCGAGGGCCAGCGAATTGCCCCAGAACGCGCGGATGAGCTTGAGCACCCGCATCATCCGCCGACCGCCCCGAACTGCTTGCGCCCGAGCCGCCACAGCAGGCGGTGGCTCATGATCATGATCGCCAGCCAAAGCGCCTGCATGGCGAGGCCCGGGAAGGGCGGCGCGTCGCCGGCGAGGAGCTGCACCGGGAAATTCACCATCCAGGGGAACGGCGTCCAGGCGATGGCGGCGCGCAGGGCAGGTGACAGCAGGTCGAGCGGAAACAACGCGCCGCCCAGCGTATAGAGCATGGTGTAGACCCAGGCATCGGCCGACTTCACCCGCTCGCTCCACAAGCAGAGCAGGGAGATCGCATAGTTCATGTTGAACATGAGCTGCCAGGCGAGGACCAGCGAGAGCAGATAGACCGGCAGCCGTGCGGGCACGATCAGGTCCCAGGCGCCGGTGAGGGTGAGGCCCAGGGCGACGATCAGCACGTTGAGCGGCACCCGCAGCGCATAGGCCGCGAGATTCTCGATCACTTCGGCGAGCCAGGGATCGAACGGCCGCAACAGCTGGATCGCGTAGGTGCCGCTGCGGATGGCGTAGTCGACATTCCACACCACCCAGACCGTGCAGCATTGCGTCGAGAGGAAGGCCAGCAGGAAATAGAAGGCGAAGGACTTGGGGTCGTGCCCGCCGATCGGTTCGGCCGCGGCGAGGTGGCGCCAGACGAACATCATGATCAGCGGCGTCACGCCGGCGAAGATCCAGAGATACACCGTCGCCCGATATTCCAGCATGATCGCGAAGCAGGTGCGGAAATAGGCGCGGGCGAAGCGGAGCAGGTGACCGATCATGCCGGCGCCACCCCCGCCCCGGCGCCTGAGGTCATGAACTGGCCGATGACGGCTTCGATCGGCGTGTCCTCGATCGCGATATCGGCAACCGGCAACTCGGCCAGGATGCGCTGCGCCGTGGCGGCGACGATGCCGCGCGCGACCCGCAGCTCTGCCTCCAGGCCTTCGGCGCGGGTGACGCCGCCGTAAGTCTCGAGCCGCTCGCGCGCCACCGGCGCCGAGAAGTTCAGCCTGACGGCCTTCTCCAGCGCCATGCGTTCGACGATCGCGGCGAAGTCGCCGTCGAAGATCAGGCGGCCGCGCTCGATCACGATCACGCGCTTGCACAGCGCGGTCACGTCCGCCATGTAATGCGAGGTGAGGAGAATGGTGGCGCCGGTCCGCTTGTTGTAATCGGCGATGAAGTCGCGCAGGGCCTGCTGCATATTGACGTCGAGGCCGATGGTCGGCTCGTCGAGGAACAGCACCTTCGGGCGGTGGATGAGCGCCGCCGCCAACTCGCATTTCATGCGTTCCCCAAGCGAAAGCTTGCGTGCCTGGCGCGTGACCAGGGCGCCGAGGTCGAGCATCTCGATCAGCTCGCCGACCCGTTCCTTGTAGTCGGCATCGGAGACGCCGTAGATCTCCTTGTTGAGGAGGAAGGTGTCGGCGGGCGGCAGGTCCCAGATCAGCTGCTGTTTCTGCCCGAGCACCATGGCGATCGTCGAGAGGAAGGCGCGCCGCCGCTCCTGCGGCCGGAAGCCGGCGACCGAGACCATGCCGGCGGTCGGATAGAGCAGGCCCGCCAGCATCTTCAGGGTGGTTGTCTTGCCGGCGCCGTTCGGCCCCAGGAAGCCGACGATCTCGCCGGCGGCGATGTGGAAGCGGATGCCGTCGACCGCCTTCACGGTCTCGCGGCGGCGCTTGAAGAAGGCGCGCAGGCTCTGGCGAAACCCGCCCTCGCGTTTCGTGACTTGATAGTGTTTGACGAGACCGTCGACTTCGATCATGGGCCCAATTCCGTCATCCCCGGGCTTGACCCGGGGATCTGTCACAGGTGCACACTCCCGACGAGACCCGCGGGTCAAGCCCGCGGGTGACGATGGGACGAGCATGATAGAGAGGGCGATGCCAACCCGCCACCAACGGACGTCCGGCACCGGACCAGACACCGCCATGCCGGCGCGCTTGCTCGCCTGGTACGACCGGCATCGCCGCGTGCTGCCCTGGCGCGCGCGGCCCGGCGAGACCGCCGATCCCTATCGCGTCTGGCTCTCCGAGATCATGCTGCAGCAAACGACCGTAGCGACGGTCGGCCCATATTTCTTGACCTTTCTTGCGCGCTGGCCGGACGTGACCGCGCTGGCCGCGGCACCGCTCGACGCCGTGCTCACCGCCTGGGCGGGCCTCGGCTACTATGCGCGCGCCCGCAACCTGCACAAATGCGCGCAGGCCGTAGCGTCACGGCACGACGGCCGCTTCCCCGACACCGAAGAGGACTTGCGCGCGCTCCCCGGAATTGGCGCCTATACCGCAGCGGCGATTGCGGCGATCGCTTTCGACCGCCGCGCCGTGGTGATGGACGGCAATGTCGAGCGTGTGGTCGCGCGCCTCCATCGCATCGCGAACCCACTGCCCGCCGCGAAGCCCGAGCTCCGCGCCCTGACCGACGCGCTGACACCCGACCCGCGCCCCGGCGACTTCGCCCAGGCGATGATGGATCTCGGCGCCACCATCTGCACGCCGAGGAAACCGCGCTGCGCGCTCTGCCCCTGGCGCGAAGACTGCGCCGCCTTCAAGGCCGGCGATGCCGAAGCCTACCCGCGCAAGACCGCGAAGCCGGAACGCCCGGTCCTCCACGCCGTCGCCTATTGGATGACGCTGCCCGACGGCAGCGTGTTGCTGCGCCGCCGCCCGGAGCAGGGCCTCCTCGGCGGCATGATGGAGATCCCCACCAATACCTGGCGCGCGCGGCCCTGGGGCGCGGACGAAGCCCGCGGCGCGGCGCCCGCCACGGCGGAATGGCGCGACCTCCCGGGCAACATCCGCCACGTCTTCACCCATATCGATTTGCGCCTCTCGCTGCTGGCGGGAAGCTTGCAAAGGGCCCCCGAAGGGTTGATCGCGGCGCCGCTCGACCGGCTTGGCGAGTACGCGTTGCCCAGCGTCATGCGCAAGATCGTCAATGCGGCCGCGAAAGGCGGTTGAGGCAAGCCCGCTGGGGGAGGGACGCGCGCCGGACGGCGCGCGGCGCGCAGGGTTCAAACGCGGATATCGACGGCCTGCCCGGTGATCCGTGCCGTGGCCTGGGTGGTTGTGGTTTCGATGCCGGACAGGCTGCCGCCCAATAGGATGAAGCTTTTCGGGTTGGTCGGGTCGGTGGCGGCATAGATGCCGTAGGGGCCCGATCGCGGATGCGCCGGGTCGATATGCTTCTTGGCATTGTCGACGTCGGTGCAGTTGCGACAGGTGAAGCCGTTCACCTGGACCGGTTGCGGGTAGTTGGCACTGCCGATCGACATGTTCCATGTCCCTGGTGTCTCAGGGCAGTACGCAGCGGCAAGGGACGAGGTTACGGCGCCACCCGAAAAATGTCTGGCGGCATCCAAACCAGATCTTAACCGTTACGCCGGGCTCAGCCCTGCAGGCGCGATCGCGCGAATGCGGCTCGACAGCATCGGCATGCCGCGCCATGCTTCCGGCCATGTCAAGCTGGGACGGCTCCAAGGGCAGCATCGAGGCGCTCCACCGGTATTGGAACAGCCGCGCCGGCGGGCTGGCGCCGCAGCGCAGCGACATCGACCCGGCAGACATCAAGCCGCTGCTGCCGTTCCTCTACATCGTCACCTACGAACGCGATCCGTTTCGGGTGCGCTACATCCTGACCGGGACCGAGGCCGACCGCTGGAACGGCTTCAATCTCACCGGCCGCTATATCGACGAGTTCCTGGGCAAGGACATCAACGGCGCCAACCGGATTCTGCTTGACGCCTATACCCGGGCTTACGATACCGCGGCGCCCGCCTTCTGCAGCTACAGCTGGCCGACCCGCGCCGGCTATACCCTCGAAGTGCGCGTCGGCATGTTTCCGTTGCGCGTCGGCGAGCGGGTCCAGCAATGCCTCGGCATCGAGGACTATTCCGGCTTCTCGCGCGCGATGGCCGACGACAGCATCCCCTTCGAGGACGTGGCGCCGAAACGTCCGGACGCCTTGGAGAGCTAGCTTCCGGAGCTTCGAGGCGATCAGCGTTCGGGGCGAACGGGTTTCGGTGCGGTGCCACGGCTGGCCTTGTCGGCGAGCCAATCCATCGTTTCGTCCACATAGCCGAGCAGGCCTTGGTCTTCGCGCGTCGGCGCGGGCTGCGTGGCGGCGGCGACCGAGGTCGGTGCCGCCGTTTGCGGCTGTGCCTCCACCCGGTCCTTGCTGACGGCCGCTTCGTGCACATAGCCGAGGCGCCCGCCGCCGAGCGCGACCCGCCACCAGGCGCCATCGCTCGAGCGCGCGACGGCCTGGAGCGGCGAATTGACGGCGAGCCTGGCCAGGACATCGGCCTTTGTGCTCGGCGCCGCGCGCAGCCGCGCACTGCCTTTGGCATAGAGCAGGGCTTCGGCCTGGACGAAGGTCGGCGCGGGCTTCGGTTTGCCGGCGGGGGCCAGGGTGGGCTTCGGTTCGGGTACCGCAGCAAAAGTTGCGGTGGACGGCGGGACAGGTTCCGGGCCGGCCGCAAGCGTGACGGGGTCCAGGGCGAAGGACGGCACGGGGCGGGCATGACGCGGGTCGTGGTTCGGCGTCGCGGCTGCCGCCGCGCTGGCAGCCGGTGGCTGTGCGAGGCGGGCATGATGCGGGTCGTGGTTCGGGGTTGCCGCCTTATGCCCTTGGGCCGGCACCGCCGCCGTGGTCGAGACGACGGGCGGGGCGGTGAAATGCGAGATCTGGCTGAGCGCGACGGCGCCCAGCAGCGCGAAACCCAGGATCATGAGCGGGTGCATGCTAGCCATCCTGCCGTTATCGCAGATCAGCCTTCCGCCGTCATTAACCCGCGGGCGCTGTATAAGTTTCGCGCCGGGGAAGGAAAGCCCGGCCAACCCCGATTCAGCGCGGCGGCACGATCGTCTGGCCGGCCGGGTTGGCCGGCGCCACCGGCTGGTCCGGCGATTCCGTCGGCTCGGCGGCGGCCTGGTCTTTGGTCTTCGGCGCCTCGGGCGCCCCGCCCTTCGCGGCCATTGGCGGCGGCGCCTGCTCGTAGATCACCTTGGCGGCGGTGCGCGGCGGCATCGCGGCCATGACGCCCGGGAACAGCATGCCTTCCTGGTCGAAGGCGCGCTTCAGGCGCAGATTGAAGGCGCGCATCACGTCCCACTGGCTCATGGCGCGGGTCTTGATGCGGGCCTTGATGATGTAGCCGTTGTCGCCCAGGGTATCGAGGCCGATGATCTCGGTGCTGCCCAAGAGGCCGTAGCGGAACTGCGGCTCCTTCTCGATCTCGGCGCCGACCTGCTTCAGCATCGCGATCACCTTGTCGGGATCCTCGCGATAATCGACCTTGATGTCGAAGGTGGCGTAGGAGAAATCCTTGGTCATGTTCTGCACGATGGTGACCGCGCCGAACGGCACCGTGTGCACCGCGCCGGCACCGTCCCGCAGGCGAATGGTGCGGATGGTCATGCCCTCGACCACGCCGGCATGGCCGCCGAGATCGACCACGTCGCCGACCGCAATCGTGTCTTCCAAGAGGATGAAGACGCCGGTGATGATGTCCTTGACCAGGGTCTGCGCGCCGAAGCCGACCGCGAGGCCGACCACGCCGGCGGCGGCCAGCAGCGGCGCGATGTCGAGCCCGATCTCGGACAAGACCACCATCAGCACCAGCACGCCCAAGGTGATGCGGAAGGCGTTGCGCAGGAGCGGGAGCAGGGTGCGCATTCGCCCGCTGTGATAGATACGGCGCCCCTGCGCGTCGGTGTCGCGCAGGTAATGCTCGATCGCCATGTTCACCAGCTCGGAGAGCAGGCCGGCCAGCAGGATGATGATCACGATCTTGAAGGACGCCGCCATCACCGGCCGCCCCGATCCGGTCGAGAGCCAGCCGATCATGTCGAGGCCCCAGACCTGGAGCAGCGCGAAGGCGCCGACCACGTAGAGCGCCACCAGCACCGTCTTCTTCAAGACCGGCAGGTAGCGGTTGGCGCGGGTCTCGAGCCCGGGCAGGATGCGCTTCACGTCCTCGGGCAGGGCGAAGCTGCGGTCGAACACCTGGCGCAGCGCCCGGTCGGCCAGGCGCAGCACGACGAAGAGAATGGCGGTCAGCACCGTCGCGCGCAGCAGGAAGGCGAACCCACCCTCGATCTGGAAGCTCCAGACCAGATAGCCGGCGACGATGTAGCCGATCGCGAGCACATGCCAGAGCTTCGCCAGCTGCCGCCGGAACGCCTTGAAGCGCAGGGCTCGGCCGTTGCTCTGCTCCGGGTCCGGCAGCGGCGTCGCCATCGGCTCGTCGGTCGGCGCCGGGTTCGGCGGATCGACCAGCGGACCGCCGGCGATCCGTTGTGCGACCGCGGCGCGGTTCTGCAGCACCACGATCAGCGTCATGGCGGCCAGGAGCAATCCCCAGAACCGGGCGATCACCTCGCGCAGGGCGGGGTCCACGCCAATCACCTCGGCCAGCTGCGTGATCGCATAGCCGTAGAAGGCGACGACCGAGAGGCGCCGCACCCAGACCTGGGCATAGACCGCGGTCTCGTCCGAAATCCGGAACAGCCTGAGGCCCGGCGCCCGCGCCGCCAGCAAGGTCGAACTGACGACCGCGGTCAGCATGGTGGCGAGCTGGGCGAAGACGATGGCGGAGGTGATCCGCGTCGCGTCGGGATTGGGCTGGAAGACGGGCAGGGCGACCGAGCTCGCCACCGCGAAGGCGAGGGTCGGCAGCACTTCGAGGACGAAGATCAGCGGCAGGAACAGCAGCCGGGTCAGCCAGCGCTCCGGCCGCTGCCGGGCGAGCCGGCCATGCACGCCGATCAGCAGCCGCCGCGCCGCCCAGGCGGCGATGAAGGCGGTCGCCAGCACGCCGACCAAGTCGATGACGACATCCATCCAATAGGCGCGGCGCTGCGGGTCGGTCAGCAGCACGCTCGCCGCGCGCGCGCGCTGCGGCATGTCGGCGATGGCCTCGACCAGGTTGACCAGGGTGTTGCTGACCGATTCCACCTGGTGCGAGATCGTGGCCAGCAGCCGCGCGCCGAGCCCGCGTTCCTCGACCACCGCTTCGCCGCCGCCCTGTTCGCCGCGCTGTGCCTGCAGCATCAGCTGGAGCTGCTTCTTCAACTCGTCCCGCGCCTTGGGGTCGTCGAGGGTCTTGATCAGATTCTCGACATCGGCCGTCGTCTGCTTCGACGCGGCGGGCGGGGTCACGCCGGGGATGGTCTGCGCCGAGGCCTGGGACGCCGGCAGCAGCCAGCACAGCCCGATCAGAAGGAGCGCCGCGACGCTGCGGAAGACCCGCGGAGCTTTCAAAGAGTGAGAGGCCGCCATGCGAAACAGAACAGTTGTCGGGAGCGAGGCGGCGCCGGGTCCGAGCGCCGATTCTCAGATGCCTGGATGCTACTGAACCCATCACGGACCGGCAACGCCGGGTTCGTCTGGATAAACCGATCGTGTCCGGCCGGAGTTCCGATAGGTCCGTGCGACCAAGCGATATCAAGGGCTTAACGCGCATGGGCCTAGCCGGCTTTGTGCCGCTACGGCGCGCTCAAGGGTTGGTCTCCGGCAACCTTCCCCACAAGGGGAGCGGAATCCATCTGCAGGGGCTGCTTGTCGTAGAAGCCGCCGCATTCGCGGGCGGCCTGCGCCAGGTATTTGGCGGCCTTGTCGTGACAGTTGTCGTCCTCGGCCATTGCCGCGAAGCGATCCAGCATCCTGAGGCGGATGACTTTCTGCGCGACGCCGATCTCGGCGACATCGCGGAGGAACCGCGCGCGGGTCGCGGCGTGGAGATCGATCCAGCGCTGCGCCGGCGGGCGCGACCCTGTCGGGTCGTAGTCGAAGACCCGGCGGCGGTCGACGTCGATGCCGAAATTGACCCGGACGGCGGCCGCGATCCGCGACGGCGTCTCGTAGCAGGCCAGGCGTTTCACGATGAACTCCTTGACCTCGTCATTCAGTCTCGGCCTGGATTCCTTTTCCGGTCCGGGTCCGGTCCGGATTGAGGCTGGCGGCGCATCACGGTCCCGCCAGCAGACGATGATCTCGTCGCGATCGACCACGAAGCCGAAATCCCGCTCGACATCCTTGGCGATCGCCCAGGGCGGACTTTGGCGCGCCATACGCGCGATGATGAACTCTCGCACCTCGGCCGGAACGATCTGGTGGGGTTCGGTTGTTGCCGGATCGGGCGCGGCGTCCTTCATCTCCACCACCGGGTCCGGCATGATTTCTTCTTCCTGTCCGGGTCCAGTCCGGGTTGGCGGCGCTTCGGCCGTGAAGGAGAGCGGCGGCGTGGGATCGGGTGCGGCGGCGGGTGGGATGAGCAGGCATTCCGGCGGCGCGTCGGCCGGATGCACGGATTCCTTGTCCGAACGGGATGGCTCCGCTGGGGATGGGGGCTCGGTGCGCCGCGCATGCCGTCCGTTCCAGACGGCGAGGATCTGCTCGCGGCTGACCGTGACGTTGAAGTTGGCCTCGACCATGGCGGCGACGCGCGCGAGATCGAAGCGCCGAACGAGCGCGACGATCTGCTCCTTCACAGCGCGGTCGAGGGCGGGGTCGTCCATAAGGCGCGGAATGCGATCGGGTGCGCCCAGTGCGGCGGGGATGAGCGCGGTCTTGATGGGCGTTGGGGGCATGCTGGACATCGTGAGAGCCTTTCCGGGAAGGGAGGCGCAGGGCAGCGTCGCCCGCGCTCGGCTGCGCGGAACGGGGATCTCGGGCGAGACTGCAAACAGTCTTTGCAAGCGCGGCGCAGGGGTTACGCGGCGTGGCGCCAACTGACAGAGGAGTGTAGTTCCTTTGCCGGCCTTATGCAACGATTAGTTTTAGAATTCAAGGAGTTAGCACCTTCGGAATTCGGCGGATTGTGGCAGGGTTAACCTCAGCAGATTGAAGTGTCTGTCATCACCTGGGCAGACATCTGCCAATGGGAAGGATGTGCAATGTCGGAGAAGTCGGCGCCCAAGGCCGACTACGACGACGTGGTCAAGTTCGTCAAAGACGCGCCCGCAAATCTACGTCCTGACCAGAAGGCTTGGATTGTGGGGATCTTTGTCGATCGACCCGGTAGATTCTTCGAACGGTTTCCTCAAGGGATCGTCTATTCGATCGAATACGAAGATGGGTCGATGGGTCCAGCGTTGAGGTGCATGAAGCGCACTTGGTCCGCTCCTGACCCAAAGCAGAAGCTTGAAGGTAGTCATCCGACTTAGGAAAGAGCATCGGGAGACATTTTTCGAATGAGGTCAATCCAACTTTCGCTCGTTGCCGACTACTTCCAATTCTATATCCAGGACGAAGCCGTAACGGGGGATTTGTCTGATAGCTGGAACGACGAGGCGACGGCTCGATTGCTGGCGATAGCGCCAGGGACTATCGGAATCGGCACGGTTCGGAACATGGATGTCGTCGTTGTGGTCGAGATTCACGATCAGAAACCTCTCGAAGATTTGGACGCATGGGATCACGTGGTCGAGGCGTCCATCGATCTGCAGTCGGGTCGCTTGGTAATCGCGGGCTGTACGGACT
Organism: Dongia sp. agr-C8; assembly: GCF_054658695.1. Classification (NCBI taxonomy): domain Bacteria; kingdom Pseudomonadati; phylum Pseudomonadota; class Alphaproteobacteria; order Rhodospirillales; family Dongiaceae; genus Dongia; species Dongia sp. agr-C8. The sequence goes on along the minus strand of NZ_BAAGHZ010000002.1, from coordinate 167,376 downwards.
ACTTCCCCGACGCAACCCGTATTGACGTTCCCTCGGGGTGCTATCTTTCGCGGGTTTCGTATGGCGGCCTGAATGGGTTGTCCGATGATGGGCTGAGAGGCGACGATCACTATAGGATCCAGCTCTGGCCCGGCGCCTCGTCGGCGGTGAGCGTGATCAAGCAACGCTCAACATAAGGAGGTCCGCTCCTGACCCATAGTAGACATTCTGGCGCGGTGGCACAGCCGTTCCATCATGAATTGCGTATTATGTCCCCCAATCGATGTCCCGCAATTCGATACTGAACGAGTCGAGGTGGAGCTTCGGGGATGGAGATGAGTGACGAAGACCCGTCTATCAGCATGACGGAAATGGCCGACGTCCTGCGACGTGCGGCGCGGGGAGAGATCCCAGTGACAGTCGATTTCCCTTATGTGCCAAACGAGAGATCGTCGGCAGATTTCCATGCAGAGGGCTTCACGATCAGCATCTATGATGACGCGGGCTGCCTTGACTATGTTGATTGGACAGTAGCACCGGATGGACGGCGCTGCACGTTTGATGACTGGCGGCGCGCGGCTGAGAAAGCAAAGCTCGAAGCCGGAAATCCACTTGACCTGCTGAGTGAAGACGAGCAACAGGCGCTTGAGACGATCCTTGTCGCAGCACCGTCTCAGGAAATCAAGGTAAGCACAGAAGAAGAGACGACGCGAGCGGGCGGACACATCGGGCTTGTATATTCTCGGTTTGATTGGATTGTTATCGCGCTTGCTTCCCTTGGTTTGGCAATCTTGCTCTCGAACTTTGATTTTGGGATGTGACGCGGGAAGGTCGCCTCTGTCTCCGTCTGCAGCTACTGCGTCAAATTCGGAAGTTACCTCCTGACCCAAAGCGGACTTACCGTGCCTATTGTTATGATCGGCTTTCAGACATCACCCGCCCCCATCTTGCGGGCGGGAAAATGGAGGGAGCCTTCGCGGCGGCGGCATCCAGTACCGAAGGGGGCGGTGAATAACGAACTCGGCGACTGCGTTCAGGCGTGGCGCCGGGGCGGTGAGCTCAGTTGCAGCTGTCGTTGATCGGCTGCAGGTCCGGCGCCGGCGCCGGGGTGACTTCCGGCAGGCCGCGGGCGGTGGCGATCTCGACGCGCTTGCGCGAGGGCGGGCGGCGGAAGCGCCAGGAATGCGATGCGCGCGTCGTCCGGCGGCGCGCGCGCTTCGCCGGCAGAGCCGGCAGCGCCTCGGGCGCAGAGGTGGTGGTCGGTGTCTCTTTGGTGGGCTTCGGCACAGTCATCCCCCTCAGTGCCAAAATGATCTACGAAGTCAGTGCAACTCGGCCCGCAGCAGCTGGCGGTAGTGATCGATCGGCACCAGCACCCCGTCCTTCGGCACGCACCAGAACTGCCAGCCGTTGCAGGCGGGCGCGCCCTGGACCGCGGCGCCGACCTGGTGGATCGAGCCGCGATGTTCGGCCGAGACCAGCGTGCCGTCGGCCCGCACCTTGGCGCTCCAGCGGCGGTTGAAGCTTTCCAGCACCGCGCCCGGCTGCAGCAGGCCACGCTCGACCAGCCAGCCGAACGGAATGCGCGGTTCCTCGCGCTTGGCCTGGATGGTCAGCACTTCGTTCTCCGCCTTCTGCACCTTGGAAATACGTTCCAGCGCCAACTTGATGTAACCCTTGTCGCGCTCCAGGCCGATCCAATGCCGGCCGAGGCGCTTGGCGACGGCGCCGGTGGTGCCGCTGCCGAAGAAGGGGTCAAGGACGACGTCCCCTGGCTTGGTGGCCGCCACGATCACCCGATGCAGCAAAGCCTCGGGTTTTTGCGTGGGGTGGCCCTTCTTGCCATCGTCGCCCTTGATTCGTTCGGATCCCGAGCAGATCGGAATCAGCCAGTCGGACCGCATCTGCAGGTCGTCGTTCAGGGTCTTCATCGCCTCGTAATTGAAGGTGTTCTGGCTGTCCTTCGACTTGGAGCACCAGAGCATCGTCTCATGGGCGTTGGTGAAGCGGCGGCCGCGGAAATTCGGCATCGGGTTGGTCTTGCGCCAGATCACGTCGTTCAAGACCCAGAAGCCGAGGTCCTGGAGCTTGGCGCCCACCCGGAAGATGTTGTGATAGGAGCCGATCACCCAGATCGTGCCGTCGTCTTTCAGGACCCGGCGGGCGGCGCTCAGCCATTCATGGGTGAAGCGGTCATAGGCGCCGAGGTCGTCGAACTTGTCCCAGTCGTCATCGACGGCATCGACCTTGGAATTGTTCGGCCGGTGCAGGTCGCCCTGGAGCTGCAGATTGTAGGGCGGGTCGGCGAAGATCATGTCCACTGAGCCCGCCGGCAAGGCGTTCATCGCCGCGATGCAATCGCCCTCGATGATCGTGTCGAGCCGCAGCCCATTCCGGGGCTTCTCTGGGGATTTGGCCTGGGCGGCCGCGCCGTTCTTCCTTGTCATGCGCTCGATGGTGATTCGAGCGACTCAGTAAGTCAATAAAAAAATGCTTTAGAGTCAATCCAGTGGGAGCTGAAGCTCATAAACAGGTCGAAACGATCGGCGATGATAGGGGGTCGGACCGTGCTCTCTGAGGGCAGTCAGATGGTCCCTGGTCGAGTAGCCGACATTCGTTTCCCACCCATATACGGGGTGAGCCACGGCGAGCTCCCGCATGATCTTGTCCCGCTCGACCTTGGCGATGATCGAGGCCGCCGCGATCGAAAGCGAGATCGCATCCCCGCCGATGATGCAGGTGATCGGGCAGGGCAGGTTGGGCGGCTGGTTGCCATCGACCAGGGCATAGCCGGGTCGACTCGGCAGTCCTTCATAGGCCCGGAGCATGGCCAGATGGGAGGCACGCAGGATGTTGATCCGGTCGATCTCCTCGACATCGGCCATGCCGACCCCGAAGGCGACGGACTCGCGCAGGATCAGGGCGACCTCTTCGCGTTCCTCGCGGTCGATCTGCTTGGAGTCCTTCAGGCGCCTGGTGATCTTGCGCGGCATGTCCACCGGCAGGCAGACCGCGCAAGCCACCACCGGGCCGGCCAGGGGGCCGCGGCCGACCTCATCGACGCCGCAGACCATGACGCCGTTCTTGATCCCCGCCTCGATCTCGTGCTTCCAGTTCGGCACGGATGCGTCCCCAGCTCCCTACTTCTTCGGCAGCGCGTCGTAATAGTCGAGCACCGGCTTCAGCCCGGTGAAATCCGCCCCGGCCAGCTTGGCCAGGTCCTCGTCCTTGATCTTCTGCTCCTTCTGCGCCTTGCGGAACACGTCGAACAGCTGGATCGCGACCTTGCGCTCCTTGCTGGCCTTGGCCCGGCTGGCGATTTCGGGAAAGAGATCGCCCTCCTTTTGCGCGGCAATGATGTTGGCCAGCGACCAGCCGTTGAAGCCGAGGCCGACGATGTAGCTCTGCTTCTGGGTCTTATCACCCTTGTAAGCTTTCTCCAGCTTGTTGAGGCAGCCGATGAAGGCCTTGGCATCGAGCGTCTCGGCGTAAGGCGGGTTGCAGGCCTCCTCGTCCTTGAAGCCCTGGGCCAGTGCCGCGGGATCGCCGGCCGCGGCTTCGCCCGAAAGCGCAACGAGAAAAAGGGCGCCGAGCGCCATGGAGGTACGGATCCACATGAGCGCGATCCTGGCGGGCGCTCGGAGTCGTGTCAAACGGCGGGAGGGATCACCCCGGCAATGCGAACAGATCCCCTTGCGGAGAGTCGGCGCGCGGGACCTTGAACTGGCTGCAATCGACGTTGAAGCGGTAGCGCGGCTCCATCATGAACCGTTTGGCCGCCGCCTGCACCCTCTGCCGGATCAGGTCCGCGTAAGGCCCCGAGCCGGTCATGCGCTCCCCGAACTCCGCATTGTAGGTCCGGCCGCCATGGATGTCCTGGACCAGGTCCATCACATGCTTGGTCTTCAAGGGCGCATGCGCCTCCAGCCATTCTATGAACAGGTCTTTGATCTCCAGCGGCAGGCGCAGCAGGGTGAAGTTGGCGCTGTCGGCGCCGGCTTCCGCGGCGCGCTCGATGATGCTCTCGATCTCCATGTCGGTCAGCGCCGGGATGATCGGTGCCACCGAGACGCCGACCGGAATGCCGGCTTCGTGCAATCCGGCGATCGCCTTCAGGCGGAGTTCAGGCGTCGAGGCGCGCGGCTCCATGGTCCGGGCGAGATCGCGGTCGAGCGTCGTCACCGAGATGAACACCTTCACCAGGTTCCGTTTCGCCATCTCGGCGAGGATGTCGACATCGCGGAGCACGTTGGCGGATTTGGTGGTGATGCCCGCCGGGTGGTTGAAGCGGTTCAAGACCTCCAGCACCTGGCGCGTGATCTTGTAGCGCCGCTCGATCGGCTGATAGGGGTCGGTGTTGGTCCCCATCGCGATGACCTTCGGCTTGTAGCCCGGCTTGCGGAGCTCGGCCTCCAGCAGCTTCGCCGCTTCCGGCTTCATATAGAGCCGGCTCTCGAAATCGAGGCCGGGCGAATGGCCGAGATAGGCGTGGGTCGGTCGGGCGAAGCAATAGATGCAGCCATGCTCGCAACCCCGGTAGGCATTGATCGACTGGTCGAAGGCGATGTCCGGCGACTGGTTGCGGGCGATGATCGACCTGGTCTTGTCGACCGCGACCGTGGTGCGGAGCTTCGGCGCATCTTCTTCGTCTTGCCAATCCCAGCCGTCGCTCTCGCGCGGCCGGTCGCCGGGTTCGTAGCGGCCGGGACGGTTGCTCACCGCGCCGCGCCCCTTCTGCGGGAGATCGGCGATCTCCTCCGGTTCGGGCGGCGCAACCGGCCTGATCTTGGGTGCCTTCGACATGGGAACAAAAATAGAACAAATGCGCCGCGGAATGCAAGCCCGCCCGCCATGCTGGATGGCGGCCGCCCGGCATGCGAAAGTGGGATCCGCCGGGACGATGCGTTTCTCGACGGTGGCTGGGCGTTTGGGGTGGACGGCATCATTCGCATCGTGACGCAGCAGCCGCAGCTGATCGTGCTTGAGCGACAACCGCCGCTCATGACCATTCCATCCCTTCACGCCACGATCGCGGTGCCGGCGACCATGGCCGGCTGGCGGATCCCTCGGTTCGGCCCGTTCTTCGCCCTGTTCAATCTCTCTTGGGCGCCCGCCATCCCGCTTTGGGGCAGTCGCTCTTTCACCGACTTGACGGTCCGGGCGGCAGTCGCGGTTGCCGGGCATGGGGCCGCGGTCCTGCTGCTGCCGGGCAGGCGCTGGGAAGCCGAGCGGAGTTTGCGGTGAACGGGTGGAAGCGGGGGTGGAACGGGAATCGGGAGGCGTTGGCGGACCAGCGCATCATTCCCTGGTTCATCGCCGCCGCCGCCCTCGTGACCATCCTGTTCTTCGGCAACGAACTCTATCTGCGGCATGCGACCTCCCAAGGCCGGATCCTCGCGAATGACTATGCGATCTATCGCTTCGCGTCGCAGCTGCTGTGGCAGGGCGATCTCGCGACGCTCTTCGATCCGCAGAAGTTCCTGGCCGCCCACGAGGCCGCGCTGCGGACGGAGGTCGGCTTCGCGCCCTTTCCCTATATGCCGAGCGCGCTCTGGGTGGTGGCGCCCCTGGAATACCTGCCGGGATTCCTCGGGCCGTTGATCTGGCTCGGCCTTCCGGCCGCGGCCTTGGTGTGGCTGGTGGCACGCCGCGCGACGCGCCCGTGGCATGCCGCGACGGCCTTGCTGTTGGCGCCGGCCGCGCTGGACAACATCGCCGCCGGACAGAACGGCTTCCTCGCCGGCGCGCTGCTCTGCGGCGGCCTGCTGCTGTTGAGGACCCGGCCGCTTCTCGCGGGCGTGCTGATCGGCCTGCTGAGCTTCAAGCCGCAACTGGGCCTGCTGCTGCCCTTCGTTCTCATCGCCGGGGGGCACTACCGCAGTTTCATCATCGCAGCGGCAGTCGCGATCGGGCTGGTGCTGCTCAGCCTGCTGCTGTTCGGCCTGGAACCTTGGCGGCTCTATTTCGAGGCCGCACTGCCGTCGCACCGCGTCTTCCTGGAGAGCGGCGGCGGCTTTGCCATCCTGACCATGCCTTCGGTCTTCAACGCCGGTCGGCTGCTCGGCCTGCCGACCGGCATCAACTACCTCCTGCAGGGCGTCGCGGCCGTGGCGACGATCGCCGCCTGCTCCCGGCTGTTCAGCCGCCGCGCGATCGATCTGGGCCTGAAGCTGCCGGTCGCGATGGTCGGCACCTTCCTGGTGACGCCTTACTGCTCGGCCTATGATCTGGCCATCGTCGCCGCGGCGCAGGTCCTGGTGCTCAGCCGAGGCGGCGCGTTGCCTCCGGGGCAGCGTCAGCTCCATGCCGCCGCTTGGCTGCTGCCGCTGCTGATGATCCCGCTCAGCCTCGTTCATGTGCCGATCGGCGCGCCGGTTCTGGCCGCTCTGTTCTGGATCCTGCTGCGCCGCGCGACGGCAAGCATTGGCGACGCCGGGCCGCAGCCCTAGAATGGCGCGATGGAGCTTGCGAGTCATTCCGCCGAGACCGAGATCGAGGCCGACCATTGGTGGTTCAAGGGCCGGCGCCGGCTGTTCGGGCGGATTCTCCAGCGCCTCGGCATCCCGAAGGACGCACGCATCCTGGACGCCGGCAGCAGCAGCGGCAGCAACCTGCGCCTGCTGCGCGACGAAGGCTATTCGAATTTCACCGGGCTCGAGATCAGCGCGCATGCGATCGCGCTGTGCAAGGCGAAGGGGCTCGGTCCGATCGAGCCGGGTGATATCTGCGCGATGCCGTTTCCCGACGCGAGCTTCGATTTCGTGCTCGCGACCGACATCATCGAGCATGTGGACCGCGACGACCTGGCGCTGAAGGAGATGCTGCGGGTGCTGAAGCCGGGCGGCCACTGCCTGGTGACGGTCCCGGCCTTTCAGTCGCTCTGGGGTCATGAGGACGTGAAGCTGCATCACAAACGGCGCTACCGGATGCCGGCCTTGCTGGAACGGGTTCGCGCCGCCGGCCTCGCGCCGGTCGAGTCCTATTACTTCAACTATCTGCTTTTCCTGCCGATCTGGTGCGTGCGCCGGCTGGCGCGCGCCCGGCCGCCGTCGCAACGCAACGAGACCGAGTTCGCGCCCTTTCTGAACACCGTGCTCTCGGCTATCTTTGCCCTGGACACGCGGACCGCGCCGCTGCTGAAACCCGGCTTCGGCGTTTCGGCCCTCGTGCTGGCGAGGCGTGAGACCGGCGCATGAATGATCCAGTGACGGCGGAATCCGCGGCACAACCCGCGCCGCAGCCGGCGACCCGGCCGGCGGTCTCCGTGGTGGTGCCCTGCTACAACGAAGCGGGTGCCGTCGGCGCGCTGCACGAACGCGTCTCCAAGACGTGCCGCGAAGCCGTGGCGGAGGATTTCGAGCTGGTCCTGGTCGATGACGGCTCGAGCGACCAGACCTGGGGCATGATCGCGGGGCTCGCGGCGAACGATCCCCATGTCGTCGGTATCCGCCTTTCGCGCAATCACGGCCAGCAGCTGGCCTTGACCGCCGGCCTTCGGGAATGCCGCGGCGATCTCATCTTCATCATCGACGCCGACATGCAGGATCCCCCGGAGCTGCTGCCGGACATGATGAAGCTGATCGCGGCCGGCGCCGACGTCGTCTACGGCCAGCGGATCTCGCGCGGCGAGGAGCCGTGGATCCGCAGGGCGGGGGCGCGGCTGTTCTACGCCCTGCTGGAATATCTCTCCGAACGCACGATCCCGCCCAATGTCAGCGACTTCCGCCTGATGCGGCGGCGCGTGCTCGACGTGCTGAACGCGATGCCGGAACAGCACCGCTTCGTGCGCGGCATGATCAGCTGGGTCGGCTTCGACCAGAGGCCGCTGCCGTTCCACCGCGGCTCGCGTGCCAGCGGCAAGACCCGCTACTCGATCAGCCGGCTGACCACGCTCGCGGTCGATGCGATCACCAGTTTCTCGATCCGGCCGCTGCGGCTCGCCATCGCCATGGCGCTGCTGTCGATGCCGGTCGCCATCCTGCTGACGGTCTACATCATCGGCGGCTGGCTGCTCGGCCTTTCCGTCTCGGGCTGGGCCTCGGTGATGATGGTGGTGGTGATGTTCGGAACCGCGCAGCTCATCATACTCGGCATCATCGGCGAGTATCTGGGACGGCTCTACATGGCGGCGAAGAACCGGCCGCTCTACATCGTCAGCGAGCTTGTGCGCGGGAAGAAGTAGTCCAATCGTCAGGCCCGGCAATGACCAAGCTTGCTACTTCTTCAAATGCTCGTTGAGGCGCGGCATCAGCTCGACCAGGTTGCAGGGGCGCAGGCGGTTGTCGAGCTGGAACTTCAGGATCTGCTCCCAGCCGTCGCGCGCGGCACTCGGCGAGCCGGGCAGGGCGAACAGATAGGTCGCGTTGGCGACGCCGCCAGTCGCGCGCGACTGGATCGTCGAGGTGCCGATCTTCTCGAATGAGAGCCAGCGGAACAGCTCGCCGAAGCCGTCGATCTTCTTCTCGAACACGCTCTCGAAGGCTTCCGGCGTCACGTCGCGCCCGGTGACTCCGGTGCCGCCGGTGGAGATCACCACGTCGACCTCGGGATCGGCGATCCAGGCCTTCAATTGGGCGACGATCGCCGCCTGCTCGTCCTTGACGATGGTTCGGGCCTTCAAGACGTGCCCGTCGCGCGCGATGAGGTCGACCAGCGCCTGGCCCGAGGTGTCATTGGCCTCGGTCCTGGAATCGGAGACCGTCATCACCGCGATATGAACCGGCTTGAACGGCCGCGTCTCGTCGATCTTCGCCATGCTTCAATCCGGAAAAGAGCGGTGACGCGCCCCTTAGTTCGAGGCGGTCGTCACCTTCTCGTCCTGGCGATCATAGATCGGCGAGGCACCGGAGGCCACCGCGTCGAGTGTCGCAGTCGATTGGCCGAGCCGGTTCTGGTAGATCCAGTAGTTGGCCATCACGCGCTCGATGAACAGCCGCGTCTCCCGCGACGGCATGGTCTCGATGAAGAACAGCGGATCGTCATCGACATGCCGGCTGGCGCTCTTCCACTTCTGCAGGTTGCCGGGGCCGGCGTTATAGGCGGCGGCCAGCATGAAGAGGTTGTTGCCGACGGTGTCCATCTTCAGCAGGTCGGCGATGTATTCCTGGCCGATGCCGATCGAGGTCTCCGGGTCGCGCAGCTCCGGCTTGCTCTCGCCGCTGACCAGCTTCGCCGTCTCCGGCATCAGCTGCATCAGGCCGACCGCACCCGCCTGGCTGCTGGCATTCGGGTTGAAGCCCGATTCCTGGCGCATGATCGCGAAGATCAGCGCGCGATCGACCTTGTATCCGGCGCGCGGCGTCCAGCCGGGCAGGGGATACATCGCGGCATCGACGAACTCGTCGTTCTTCAGCAGCTTGCGACCGCCGACTTTCAGCGCCAGCGAAGGCAGGCCGCCGGCCTGCGACACCGCCATCAGCGCGGCATCGAGCTCGCCGTCCGAGCTGTCGGCCAGGATCAGCAGTTCCTTCTCCGCGGCACTGATCTCGCCAACCTGGATCAGCGCCAGGGCGCGCTTGCCGGCGCCCGAACGCATCAGCTTGGCGGCATCATTGCCGCTGAGGTCATGCACGGTCCAATCGTAGCTCGGGTCGATGCCGAGCGCGCGCTGCGCCAGCTGGCCGTAGAAGGTGCGCGGATATTTGCTCGCTTCCTTCAGCCAGTGGCTCACCTGTTCCGGACGCTGGGCCCGCAGGTACGAGCGCGCCGCCCAGAAAGCGGCCGCTGCGCGGTCCCAGGAAGACGAGTTCTTCAGCCCGGCCGCCTTGCTGAAGTTGCTGGCGGCATCGGTGAATTTCTTCGAGCGCCAGTTCTCCAGGCCCCACTGCCAATAGCCGCTGTCGGCGGTCGAGGCCTCGTCCGGGGAACCGGTCCGGGTGATCGACGCTTTTGGCTTGGTCGGGTTTTCGGCGCCCTTGCGGACGGCGAGCTGGTAGACCTGCTCGGCATCCGGCTGGCCGGCATACTGCTTCAGCCAGTCGGAAAGCTCCTTCGGCGAGCTCTTGTAGCCGCGCGACAGATAGCGGTCCGCCAGGACATGACCCAGCAACGACTGATCGCTCAATTCCGAGATCAGTTCGTCGGCGTCACGATAGTCGCCCGAGGCTTGGAGCTTGAAGATCTGCCGGTAGCGGTCGGCGTCGATCTGCTCCAGGGGTTCCGGCAGGGAAGAGCGGGTGCCGGGGGTGAAATCGTTACCAGGTAGGGCCGCGGTCGCTTCCTGCGCCCAGGCCGGCTGCCCGACGGCTACGCTCGCCGTGAGCAACATCGCCACCATCGCGGTCGACGCAAGGAACGAGCGTCCGCCGCGCTGTGCACGGTCTAGATTCAAGGTATTGCCCCCTTGAATGGTCGCCCCCGGCCCATCCAGGGGTCTGCGTTTTCTTAACGAATGGTTTCTAATTCGGGTTCCGCTTTAGACGACGATGTCTTGCATGTCCAGAAAATTTGCCGTGTACAATCAATAGATATGGCACCGCGATATGCCGCACCTACCACATCTTGATTGATCCACAGATTTTTCGCCCGACTTATCCACAGGAAATTTGTTAAGAAACGGCCTTCTACGGGCTCAAGATGGTTAATTTTGGAGTGAGTCGTGGCGAAGTTCGGGCAGCGAGGCCGACTTAAGCGCCGAGCGCGTCCAGCCGTACCCGAAGCTTCAGCAAATCGCGCCAGGCCTCGCGTTTGAGTTCCGGCTGGCGGAGCAGATAGGCGGGATGGAAGATCGGCAGGGTCGGGATCGGCTGGTCGAGCCCGTCCGATCGATAGTCGAACCACTTGCCGCGCAGCCGGGTGATGCCGTCGGTGGTGCCGAGCAGCATCTGTGCCGAGGAGCCGCCGACCAGGACCAGCACCTTCGGCCGGATCAACTCTATATGTCTAAGGACGAAGGGCTGCTGGGCGGCCAGTTCCGCCTCGGTCGGCTTGCGATTGCCCGGCGGCCGCCAGAAACAGACATTGGTTATATAGAAGGTGCTGCGGTCATAGCCGATCGCGGCCATCATCCGGTCGAGCAGTTGGCCGGAGACGCCCACGAAGGGCAGGCCCTGCCGGTCTTCGTCCGCGCCAGGCGCCTCGCCGACCAGCATGACCTCGGCCTTCGGGTTTCCGTCGGCAAAGACCAGATTGGTCGCCGTCTTCCGCAACGAGACGCCGTCATAGCGGGCGAGGGCGGCCTTCAGCTCTTCCAGGCTGGCGGCGTTGCGGGCGAAGTCCCGGGCGCTTTCGATCGCCGCCTGGTCCATCGGCCCGAGTTTGCGGAGATCGATCCGGGGTGCGGCGGGTCTAGCGGCCGCCGGTGGCGGCGGAGCGGCGGGCCGCTCGGGGATGACCGGGCGCGCTTCGCTGGGCCCGGGCTGCGGGCGAAGGAGAGCGGCGGGGACCGCCGTCGCGCCGAGGCGGCTTTGCGGCGTCGATTCAATAGCTTCGTCCGCGCCCCACTCGATATAGAGCTTAAGCAAAGCAAGGGATTCGGCTGTCAACGGGTCGCCCATGCCGGGAAGCTAGCACCCGTCCGGAGGGTTTGCATCACCCGGCACCGGCAGTGTAAGCAGCCGGGAAATGAGTCTTGGGAGGGGTTCATGGATCGCGAAGTGATGGAATACGACGTGGTGATCGTCGGCGGCGGGCCCGCCGGCCTCAGCGCCGCGATCCGCTTGAAGCAGCTCGCCGCCGAGGCCGGGCGCGAGGTCAGCGTCGTCGTGCTCGAGAAGGGTTCCGAGGTCGGCGCACATATATTGTCCGGCGCGGTCATGGACCCGCGGGCGATCACCGAGCTCTTCCCGAACTGGAAGGAGCTGGGCGCGCCCTTGAACCAGCCGGTGACCGAGGACCGCTTCCTCTTCCTCACCACAGAGCAGAACGCCTTCCGCCTGCCCAACATCTTCCTGCCGAAGACCCTGCATAACGAGGGCAACTACATCGTCAGCCTCGGCAACGTGACCCGCTGGCTGGCGAGCCAAGCCGAAGCGCTCGGCGTCGAGATCTTCCCGGGCTTCGCCGCCGCCGACATTCTCTGGGACGACGCCAAGCAGAAGGTGCTGGGTGTCATCACCGACGACAAGGGCCGCGCCAAGGACGGCAGCGAGAAGCCCGACTTCCAGCCCGGCATGGCGCTGACCGGCAAATACACGCTGTTCGCCGAAGGCTGCCGCGGCCATCTCGGCAAACGCCTGATCGCGCATTTCAACCTCGCCGAGGGCCGCGATCCGCAGAGCTATTCGATCGGCATCAAGGAGCTCTGGGACATCGACCCGGCGAAGCACAAGCCGGGCCTGGTCATGCACACGGCCGGCTGGCCGGTCTCGAACGACGTCTACGGCGGCTCCTTCCTCTATCACGCCGAGAACAACCAGGTGGCGGTGGGCTACGTCGTCGGCCTGGGCTATGCCAATCCCTTCCTCAACCCGTTCGAGGAGTTCCAGCGCTACAAGCACCATCCGCAGGTGGCGCAGTTCCTGGAAGGCGGCCGCCGGGTCGCCTATGGCGCCCGCGCGATCGTCACCGGCGGCGTGCAGGCCTTGCCGAAGCTGGTCTTCCCGGGCGGTGCCTTGATCGGGGACGATGCCGGTTTCTTGAACGTGCCGAAGATCAAGGGCAGCCATGCCGCAATCAAGACCGGCATGCTCGGGGCCGAAGCGGCGTTTGCCGCACTCGGCGAAGAGCGCGCGCATGACGAGCTCACCGCCTATCCGAAGGCCTTCGAATCCTCCTGGCTGCATGACGAGCTCTGGCGCGCGCGCAACTTCAAGCCCTGGATGAACAAGGGCCTGCTGATCGGCACCTTGATGGCCGGCATGGACCAGAAGCTGTTCGGCGGCAAAGCGCCCTGGACACTCCATGCGCATAAGACCGACGCGCAGAAGACCAAGCCGGCGCGGGAGTGCAAGCCGATCGCCTATCCGAAGCCGGACGGCAAGCTCTCCTTCGACCGGCTTTCCTCGGTGTTCCTGTCCAGCACCAACCACGAGGAGAACCAGCCGGTTCACCTCACGCTCAAGGACCCGAGCGTTCCTATCAAGACCAATCTCGCGATCTACGACGCGCCGGAGCAGCGTTACTGCCCGGCCGGGGTCTACGAGATCGTGCGCGAGGGCGACGGCTCCAACCCGCGGCTGCAGATCAACGCGCAGAACTGCGTCCACTGCAAAACCTGCGACATCAAGGACCCGACCCAGAACATCGTCTGGGTCAATCCCGAAGGCGGCGGCGGCCCGAACTACCCGAACATGTAGCCTCTTCCCCCAGGGCCGTTCAGGCACGCTTCCGCAAGTAGCCGAAGCAGGAACGAAAGCCCGCAGCGCCGGTTGACCAGACGGGCGAAATGCGGAGCATCGGATGCAGTTGACTTGGCGCCAGCTGGCAGATTCGCGCGGCGCGCGGACGCTCCGTGGCGTGATGCAGAACCGCTGGGTGTCGTTGCTCGGCGAGGCGGCTATCGGCTGGTTCAACGACCGCTGCCTCAGCATGGGCGCCGCGATCGCGTATTATGCGATCTTCTCCCTGGCGCCGGTGCTGCTGATGGTGATCGCGATCGGCGGGCTGGTGTTCGGCGGCGATGCTGCACGCGACGCGGTGCTGGCCCAGTTCGGCGGCTTGATTGGTGAATCCGGCGCCGCGGCCGTGGGCAAAATCCTCGCCAGCGCCAGCAACATCGGATCCGGCATCATCGGCACGGTCATAGGGCCCGTCGCATTTCTGGTGACGGCGACCGGAGCCTTCGCCGAGCTGCAGTCCGATCTGAATGTGATCTGGAGGGCGAAGGCACCGAGTGCTACCGGCTTCCTGCATTTTCTCTGGTCGCGGCTGCTCACCTTCGCAATGATTGCGGCCCTCGCTTTCCTGTTGATGATTTCCCTGACCTTCGATGCCCTCGCATCGGCGGCCAGCCAGTATTTCTCCATGAAGGATGAGGCGCTGGCGCTGGGCATGGTCAATCTGCTCGCCAGTGTCGCCATGGCGAGCCTGCTGTTCGCATTTATCTTCAAGGTGCTGCCCAGTCTGCACATCCCCTGGCGCGACGTCTGGCCGGGTGCGATCCTGACTGCCGTGCTGTTCGTGTTCGGCAAGTTCGTGATTGGCTTCTATCTCGGACGCAGCAACATCGCCTCAAGCTACGGCGCGGCCGCTTCCGTGATCACGCTCATGGTCTGGGTCTACTACTCGACCCAGATCCTCCTGTTCGGCGCCGAGTTCGTCAAAGCCTATGCCGCAAGCAAGCGGCAGCGGGTTGACCCGAAAGCGAAGCGGATCTAGTTGCCGCTGCTACCGGCCCCGCCGGCGCCCGTGCCGGTCCCGGAGGTACCGGGAGCGCCCGCCGCGCCGGTTCCGGAGTTGGCCGGCGGGATGATGGTGACCGGGTTTCCGTTCACCGTTCCGTTCGGGGTGGTGACGGCATTCGGACTGACGGTCCCGTTCGGCGTGACCGTGTTGCCGGAGTTCAGATTGCCAGGTGACTGCACGGTGTTGGAGCCGGCGCTGTTCGGGATGATGGTGTTATTGCTGCTGTTCATCTGCTGCGCCTGGCTGATGCAGGCGCCGCGCAGCCCGGGCAGCAGGCTCTGACAGTTGGTACCCGGTGGATAGGTCTGGGCCGCGGCGGTTCCGGCGGCAACGACGGCGCAGAGCGCGCAAGCCGCGCCAAACAAGGCACCACGAGTCACTGTATTCATTTTCGGCCTCCTGCAGGTCAACGCGGCGCGCTTTGGCGCCGCAATCTCTCTGCCGTCAACCTCCACCCGAAAACAGGGTTCCTTTCTGGCCTCAGGGCAAGACCTCGAAGGCCAGGAATTGGGTGATCTGATCCGGGTTGAAGTTGTTGTCGGAGACCAATACCAGGCTGCGATGCCCGTTCGGCAAGTCGGGGCCGAAGCTCATTCCCTCGATATTGTCGATCTTCGGCAGCGCGGCCGAGCCGAGCTGCGGCAAATCGTCGAGATTGAGAACCAGGCGCTTGCTCAGCGGGCGAATCCGCAGGCCGGCGAGCGATTCAGCATCCGTGACAAAGTCGGCGTGGGGCGCCGTTGCGTCGTTGATGTCCCGGTAGCTCGCCTCGTAGAGACGGATATGGCTGGTCCAATGGTTGTTCCCGTCGTTGACACCCGAGCGCTCCAACACCAGCAGCCGGTCCTCGTCGAGCGCCAGAATCTCGCTGACGCCGTTGTCGCTGTGCTCACCCGCGGACTTCGCCTGGATCGGATCGATCTGGTAGGCGAACTGCGCGCGCAGCTTTCCATCCCGGTCGAACTTTGTGAAGCGCGCCAAGGCGCCGGCCTCGACCGTGGCCACCGGGCCATCCTGGTAGAGCGCCGATTCCATCGCCAGCCACAGCGCGCTGCCATCCGGCGTGAAGGCCAGGCCCTCGAAGGTGTTGTTGTTGCGCGGGCCGATCTCCTGGTTCTGATGCATGGTGAAGATCGGCGGCAGCGGAAAGCTGTGGAGATAGCGGCCGTCGAGCTCTGCCTTTCGGAGGAAGGGCGAGAGCCCGAGCTTGCGATCACCCTCGCTGGTCCACCACACCGCTCTTCCCGAGGGATCGAAGCGGATCGATTCCGGATCCACGACCTCGCCGCCGGTCTCGGCATCAGGGAAGAGCGCGCCGTTCTCCTGGCCGAGCGTTGCCTGGTGGGACAGCTTCACCTTCAGCACCCCTTCGCCCAGTTCAATGTCGGCTGGATAGAAGCGGGCCGGCCCGTGCTCCGATTTGTCGTCGCTGATGACAACCCACATGCCCGACCGGGGATCGTAGTCGAGCCCGGAAAGCCCACCGACCGGGACCCCCCCGATCTTGGCGTCATTGGGAATGGTCGTGGCGCCGAGGAAGCGAAGAGCAGAGACCCGGATCGGTTCGACCAGTGGAGCCATGCCCAGGAATTTCAGCAGCTTGCTCTGATCGGCTTCCGCCGCGCCCAGCGCGGCAGCCAGCAGGGCGGCAGCGAGCAGCAGGGACCGACCGGGCATCATGTTCTCCTCAGGCGTTTCCAGTGCAGCAAAGCAGGTGGGCGTTACACGATCGTTTCACAGGCCGCGCGAATTTGCTAAGTCTTCAAAAAACACACAATACGGGAAAACCTCATGAAACGCCTGGACCAGAAGCTGGCCCGCATCCGCGCCGGCAAGTACAAGCCTGCTGACTTCATCATCGCAGATGCGAAAGACGGCGACATGGGGCCGAGCCTGACCTCCAGCGGTCCCAACCGCGGCAAGGACGGCAGCTGGACCCGGTTCCGCACCCGGGCGGAGTTCCTGGACCAGATCCGCGCCATCGTGAAGCAGGACATCCTCGACATCATGCTCATGTCGGCCTCCAACGCCGAGGTGCTGCACGGCGAGAAGCTGTTCCAGAAGAGTGCGGTCACCTCGGCGATCCGTGCCAACGACACGACCTGCGTCTGGCGGATGCGCGGCGCTGCTTACCACCACACCGCCTCGATCCCGTTCCGTAGCGCCAACCTGGCGCGGGTGATGTACGGCACAGCCAAGGCGCCCACGGCCAAGCGCGCGGCGAAGGGGCCGGATCTCGGCCTCTACTCCATCACCTTCAACAACGACATCGAGGCCGACGTCCGCTCGCTGGAGGCCTTCAACCAGTTCCGCGCCGATGCTTCGGCGATCGGCTTCCGCTACTTCCTGGAAGTCTTCAACCCGAACGTCGATAGCGGGATCGATCCCGAGCTGGTGCCGCACTACGTCAATGACGCGATCCTGCGCTGCCTCGCCGGCGTCACCAAGGCGGAGCGGCCGGAATTCCTGAAGATCGCCTATAACGGCCCGAAAGCGCTGGAGGAGCTGGCCTCCTTCGACCCCTCCCTGGTGGTGGGCGTGCTCGGCGGCGGGGCGGGGACCAACCGCGACGCCTTCGAGCTGATCTCCCAGGCCGAGCGCTACGGCGCGCGGGTGGCGCTGTTCGGCCGGAAGATCAACCTCGCGGAATCGCCGCTCGAGATGGTGGCGATGCTGCGCCGGGTGGCATCGGGCCAGGTCAAGCCGCTGGAAGCCGTGAAGGCCTATCACGGCGCGTTGCAGAAGAAAGGCATAAAGCCGGACCGGTCGCTGGAAGACGACAGCAAGGTGACCGAAGCGGTCCTGAAAGAGGCGGCTGCGTGAGTCCAGCTGAGAACCGGAGTGCCGACAACGGGGCGGGCCGCAGGGGCTTCATCACCGGCGGCTCCTGGTGCGTCGATCGCAACAAGCTGATCGAGTTCTGGCCCGAAGAGGATTCGATCTGCGAGATCCTGTCCGAGGAGCGCCGCAACGGCGGTTCCGGCAGTAATCTCGCGATCGACATGAAGAAGCTCGATCCCGAGATGCCGGTCGAAACTATCGCCATCGTCGGCGACGACGATGACGGCCGCTTCCTCCAGGCCGAGGCGGATCGGTACGGCATCGACCGCCGGCAGATGCACGTGAGCAAGGCGGCGCCGACCCATTACACCGAGTGCTTCGGCTCCAAGCGCACCGGCCGCCGCACGCATATGACCTTCAACGGCGTCGGCGCGCACCTTTCGCCCGATCATTTCGACTTCACGGCCACGCGGGCCCGAATTGCGCATCTCGGTCTCCCCGGCGTGCACCGCACCATGGACGCACCCTGGCAGGGCGAGGCCAACGGCTGGGTCGCCGTCTTGAAGAAGGCCCGCGCCGCCGGGCTGATGACCAATATCGAGCTGGTCAGCATCGAGCCCCCGCGCATCGCCGCGCTGATCCGGCCCTGCCTGCCGTATCTCGACCTGATGGTGGTCAACGACCACGAGATCGGCGCGGTCGCCGGCGAGCAGACCGTGACGCCACAGGGCACCGATGTCGAAGCCTGCATCCGCGCCATGCGGCGCGTCCTGAATGAGAGCGCGCTGAAGATGGTGGCGGTGCATTTCCCGAAGGGCGGCTTGGCGCTCGCCCGCGACGGCGAGTTGGTGCGACAGCCCTCGCTGCGCGTGCCGAAGGAAGAGATCGTCGGCGCGAATGGCGCCGGCGATGCCTTCGCCGCCGGCTTTCTTTACGGCTTTCACGAAGACTGGGAGCCGGCGGAATGCCTGGCGCTGGCCCATGCCACGGCCGGCGCCTCGCTGCGGGGAATCTCGACCACCGGCACGGTCGAACCGTGGCAGACCTGCCTGGCACTTGCCCGGCAATGGGGCTCGCGCGAGGCCATCTGACGCCCGGATGACCCTTTGATTCACGGGAACATTCGCCGCATCCCCGGCTTCCTCTAGGGCTCATTCCAGCGGCTGGACCCAATCGTTAACAGCCTTCTATGAATGGGGTCCGGTTCCTGGTAGAACCGCCGCAGGGAAGGCTGTGATCAGCCGTGTCCTGGTCAACCGTATCAGGGGCCGGATTTCCTTCTCCATGAAAGGATGCCAGATATTGCCCGCGCTTCGTTTTTTCCGCCCATTGCGTCCGCTGATATTTGCACTGCTGCCGGCCGCCTTGGCCGCCTGTCAGGCCGGGCATCCGGCCGTCGCCGACAGCGGCGGACCGATCGATCAGAAGAACTGGTCGGCTGCCGGCCTCTATCTTGCCGGTCAGCATGCGGTCGATTCCGGGGACATGAAGACGGCGGCCGACCTGCTGCCGCTGGCGCTGCAATCGGACCCGAACAACGGCGCGCTGGCGCAGCAGGCATTGATCGCCTTGATCAGCGACGGCCGCTTCGATCCGGCGATCGCGCTGGCGAAGCAGACCAACGCGGTCGACCCGCAGGCGCCGCTGGCCTCGATCATGCTGGCAGTGGATGCGATCCAGCGCGACAAGCCGGCGGAAGCGCGCAAGCTGCTCGACGGCATGGGCGAGGATGCGGTCGGCCGCATCGCCCAGCCCTTGATCCTGGCTTGGCTTACGCTGGAAGAAGAGGGGCTCGACAAGGCGAAGGAGGCGATGAAGCCGGTCGCTTCGGTCGATGGCCTGAAGCCGCTGGTCGAATCCCATATCGCCATGATGGAGGTGATCGCCGGCAAGCCGGCTGATGCCGAGAAGCGCTTCGCCGCCTTGATCGCCGACGACCATGTGACCTCGCATGTGGTCGAGGTCTACCTCGACCTGCTGCACCGCCAGGGCAAGGACCAGGAGGCGCAGAAGGTCCTCACCAAGTTCCGCGGCATGTCGGACGAGATCACCGGTGCGATGTCGGACGTGCTGGAACAGAAGCTGAAGCAGCCGTCGCCGAAGCAGCCGCTGGTCGACACGCCGGCCAAGGGTGTTGCGGAAGTGCTGTTCGACATCGGCGGTCTGCTTCGCTCCGACAAGCTCAACGGCCAGTCGATCCTGTTCACGCGGCTGGCACTCTACCTCAACCCGAAGCTCGACATCGCCAAGCTCCTGATCGGCGGGCTGCTGCAGGACGGCAAGCACCTCGAATCCGCGATCGAGGCCTATCGCGCGATCCCGGCGGATTCGCCCTATCACTGGAGCGCGCAACTGGCGATCGCCGACTGCCTGCGCGATCTGGAGCGCACCGACGAGACCGAGAAGCAGCTCCAGGGACTGGTCACCGCCGAGCCGACACGCGCGGAGGCCGCCGTCGCACTGGGCGATCTCTATCGCAAGGAGAAGCGGTTCGGCGATGCCGCCGCCGCCTATTCGACCGCGATCGATCGCATCGGGCAGCCGCAGCAGAACGACTGGGCGGTGTTCTATTTTCGCGGCACCGCCTACGAGCGCAACAAGCAGTGGGACAAGGCCGAGCCGGATTTCCTGAAGGCCCTCGAGCTCTCGCCCGACCAGCCCTATGTGCTGAACTACCTTGCCTATACCTGGGTCGAGAAGCGCGAGCATCTCGACAAGGCGCTGCCGATGCTGGAGAAGGCGGTCGAGGCGCGGCCCGAGGAAGGCTTCATCGTGGACAGCCTGGGCTGGGCCTATTACCAGCTCGGCGACTACAAGAAGGCAGTCGGCTATCTCGAGCGCGCGGTCGAGCTGCAGCCCGACGACCCGGTGCTGAACGACCATCTCGGCGACGCCTACTGGCGCGTCGGGCGCAAGGCCGAGGCGCGATTCCAATGGAGCCGCGCCCTCAACTTCAAGCCGGAGCCGGACACGATCGGCCAGATCGAGACCAAGATCAAAGACGGCATGCCGGACGCCGAGCCCGGCAAATCCACGCAGCAGGACGGCTGACCCACACCCTTTCGTCGCCCATGCTCGCCCGCGCCAAGATCAATCTCTACCTGCACGTGCTCGGCCGTCGCGCCGATGGCTATCACCTGCTCGACAGCCTGGTCGTCTTCGCCGAGACCGGCGATGAGATCGTCGTCGCGCCGGGCGCCGAGCTCTCGCTGCAGATCGTCGGACCCTTCGCCGGCAAGCTCGCCGCCGATGCCGACAACCTGGTACTGCGGGCGGCGCGGGGCCTGCGCGATCTCGCCGGCGTCACTTCGGGCGCCGCAATCACCCTCACCAAGAACTTGCCGGTCGCCTCGGGCATCGGCGGCGGCTCGGCGGATGCCGCCGCCACACTTGAGGCCTTGATGGCGCTCTGGCAGGTGAAGCCCGATCGCGCGGCGCTGGAGCGTCTCTCGCTCAGCCTCGGCGCCGATGTGCCGGTCTGCCTCGCGGGGCGGCCGAGCTTCATGGGTGGAATCGGCGAGGAGATCGCGCCGGTCGGAAATCTTCCGGCGGCGCATCTGCTGCTGGTCAATCCCGGCGTCGCTACGCCGACGCCCGCGGTGTTCAAGGCGCGGCAGGGCGGCTTCTCGCCCGCGGGGCGCTGGGCCGCCCCGCCCGCCGACGCGGAGGGTCTGGCCGCAGCGCTCAAGGAGCGCGGCAACGATCTCACCGAGGCCGCGATCACCGTGACACCGCCGATCCGCGACGTGCTGGCCGCGATCGCCGGCACTCAAGACTGCCTGCTGGCGCGCCTCTCCGGCAGCGGTGCCACCTGTTTCGGCATTTATGCCGATGCGGCGCAGGCGGAGGCGGCACGCCGTGCCGTTCTGGCCGCCAATCCCGGCTGGTGGGCGGTCGCGGCGCCGGTCGCGCGCTGATTCAACCCGGCGGCGCTTGTCAGCCGCGCATCGCGCCCGTACCCTCGCTGCATCGTTTGACGGGGGAAGCTATGCCTGAAGTATCCACCGATCTGGAATCCGTACTGGCCAAGCTCAGGGCCTGCGCCGCACTGCCGCTGGAGCAGGCGACCGCCATGCCGCCGGAGCTCTATTCCAGCGCCGCGCTCTACGACCGCGAGCAGAAGGAGATCTTCGCCAAGGAATGGCTCTCGCCCGGCCGCGCCGCCGACATTCCCCATCCCGGCGACTACATCTCCTTCGCGATCAACGACCAGCCGGTCTTCAGCATACGCGGCGATGACGGTGAGATCCGCAGCTTCTCCAATGTCTGCCTGCACCGCATGATGCGCCTGGTCGATGGCAAGGGCCATTGCACCCGCATCGTCTGCCCGTATCACGCCTGGACCTATGACAATGCCGGGCACCTGCTCGCCGCGCCGCATATGAAGAAGTCGCCGGGCTTCAACCCGCGCGACCATCATCTGCCGGAGATTCGCACCGAGATCTGGGAAGGCTGGATCTACATCACGCTCAACGACCAGGCGCCCAGCGTCGCCGAGCTGCTGGCGCCGCTGCTGCCGGTGGTCGGGCGCTACCGGATGGCCGACTACGTGCATTGCCAGACCGAGGATTTCGTCTGGAACACCAACTGGAAGCTGCTGACCGAGAATTTCATGGAGGGCTATCACCTCCCGGTCGCGCATAAGAAGACCGTGGGCGCCTGGTTTCCGGCCGAGGAGACCGGCTTTCCGGACGAGCGCCACGACGCCTTCACCTACCAGACCTTCATCAAGGACCAGACCGCGAAATACGGGCTGGCGCATGCGAAGAACACGCGCCTCACCGACCGCTGGCGCTACACCTCGGTCATGCCGACGGTGTTCCCGACGCATATGTATGTGCTGGCGCCGGATCATCTCTGGTATCTCTCGCTGCGGCCGAAATCCCTCGGCGAGGTGCATCTGCGCTTCGGCTATGCGCTGGCGCCCGAGGTCTACGAAAGCCTCGAGGACAAGGACGCGTTCATCGCCGAGACCAACGCCTTCTTTGACCGCGTGAACGACGAGGACCGGATGGTCACCGAAGGCATCTACCAGGGCTCCCGCGCCCCGCTGGCCAAAGGCGGGCGGTTGAGCTGGCTCGAACGCGAGATCCACGACTTCATGCAGTACCTGCTGCGCAAGCTGGATACCGGCGAGACCGAGAGCCAATCGCGGCCGAAGCTGAGCGTCGCGCGGTAAGCCTCGAACCATTTTGACGGCGGCCCGGCGCTCTGCCAGATTGCGGCTCTGCGCGTCATCACCTTGGACTTGAAATCATGGGCCGTTGGGCCGGTACGGCGGGCCTGCTGCTGCTCGCGGTGCTCTGGGGCACGATGGTGCCCACCATCTCGCATCTTCTCCTGACCTGGGATCCGCTGTTTCTGGCGGCCGTCCGCTATCTCGGCGGCGGTCCGGCGCTGCTGCCGATCCTGCTGTTGATGGGCCGCAGCGGCTCCGCTGCGGCGCAGCCCGTCGGCCTCTGGAAGATCACCCTGCTGGGGACGGTCGGGATCGGCGGCTATGCCGGGCTCTATACGCTCGGCGTTGCGCATTCCAATGTCGTCACCGCGGCGATCCTGAGTGCCGCCAGCCCGGCGGTCGCAACCATCACCGACCGGGTGATTTTCGGTCGCCGTCTCGATCGCCGCATGCTGCCGGGCCTAGGACTCGCCATCATCGGCTGCGTGGTGGCGACGGTGGATTTCAGCGGTGCCGGCAGTCCCTTCGATCTGCGCGGCGGCGAGTTGCTGATGCTGGCGGCCTTCACCTGCTGGTCGTGGTACTCGACGGCGGCCCAGCGCTGGCTCGGTGGCTGGTCGCAGGTGCGCATCTCCTGCGTCACCATGACGGTCGGCGGCGTGGCGCTCACCCTCGTCTATCTGATCGTCGCCATGCTGGGCGGCGTGCCTTTCCCGCCACCGCCGCCGACGTCGGGCACGGACATCGCGGTCCTGCTCTGGCTGGTCCTCGCGCTGGTCTCGTTCGGCGTTCTGCTCTGGAATTTCGGGGTGCAGCGCAGCGGCGTGGTCACCGCCAGCCTCTATCTCAACTTGACCCCGATCGTCGCGATCCTGATCCTCAGCCTCGGCGGCACTCTGCCCAACCTGCAGCAGGTGATCGGCGGCGCCATGGTGATCGCCGGCATCCTCTGGGCCGAGCTTGCCACCATGCGCCCTGCCAACCAGGAGGGGGCATCGCCGCCGCCGGCCGGAATCGACGAGGCGCCGGGTTTGTAAAAGAGAGAAGGGGAGAGCGATGGGAAAGACGGTTCATTTCAAGCGCAGCGCCATGCAGTTCGAGAATTTCGGCGGCGACGGGCCGGGCAAGGGCAGCATCGCGCGCCTGATCGGCCCCGATCTCTCGAAGACCATGGGCGCCGGCATCGCCACCTTCGACGGGACCTCGATCGACTGGACCGTGCTCTACGACGAGATGATCGTGGTGATCGAAGGCACCTTCCGCCTCGGCACCCCGGAAGGCGAGATCACCGCCGCACCCGGCGACGTCATCTGGATCCCGGAGAACACGCCGATCTCCTACCGCGGCGAGAAGGCGGTGGTCTGCTACGCGCTCTATCCGGTCGATTGGCGCAAGCGCCACAACCTCTGACGCGCTAGGCCTTGTGCAGGTGGTAGAACCGCGCCGCACGGGCCTTGTTGCCGCAGGCGTCCTGGCGGCAGAAGCGGCGCCGCTGGTTCTTGGTGCGGTCGATGAAGACCCAGGTGCAGCGCTCGCAGACCCGGAGCTGTGACGGCTTCTCGCGCGCGAACATGTCATGGGCGGAGAGCGCCACCCGGGTCAGCACGGTGCCGAGCCCCGGCGCCGCCGCATCGGCGGTCCAGAGAAAGGCCTCGTCCTTCTGCGCGATCTCGGCCACCCCGACCGCCTCGGTGATCACGGCGCGGACCTTGGCGAAGTCCTTGGCCACGACGGGCTGGCCGCTGGAGATCGCCGCCACCGTCCGCTGCAGCGCTTCGCGGAAGACATGCATCGCCTCGACCTGCCGCGCCGCCGCGCCGGGCTTCGCCTTGGCCGCCTGGGCGACGCCGCGCGCCTCGCCGGCGCTGAGGATCTCCGCGAACAATGCCCAGTTGATCGCATCCTGATAGGTCGGGATGCGCTCGACCTCGCGGATCTTGCTATGGCCGCCGGCGGTGTTGGCGAAGTCGAGACAGGGCAATCCGCCCACCAGGTCGAGCGCGGTCCAGACATGGCCGGTCTCGATCGCCATTCCTGAATAGGCCGACAGCAGCCGCTCGTCCCGCTTCGTCACGTCGCGCTCATCCCTCGCGGCGCCATATTGACAGCGCCGCCTTCCTGGTTCCATATTCTAACGGTCTAAATGCCTTTTAACCGTTGAAACTCGATCCCTTGATTCCGCCGCCGGCATGGTCCCATGCCGCCCCGGCGGGCATCAAGGGATCGCTTTCACCCACCGCTGCGCTCGAACGTGGCGGGCGCACACCCATGGGAGGACATCATGATCAGGCAGTTTCTGGTCGCGACGGCGGTCGCGGCCATGGTCGGCGCCGGCACGGCCCAGGCCGAGGACATCCCCATCGCCGTTGCCGGCCCGATGACCGGGCAGCTGGCCGCCTTCGGAGAGCAGTTGCGCCGCGGTTCCGAGATGGCGGTGAAGGACATCAACGCCGCCGGCGGCGTGATGGGCAAGCAGCTGAAGCTCGTGGTCGGCGACGACCAGTGCGATCCGAAGCAGGCGGTGCAGGTCGCCAACGACATGGTGAGTGACGGAGTCGTTTTCGTCGCCGGCCATTTCTGCTCAGGCTCCTCGATCCCCGCTTCCGCGGTCTATGCCGAAGAGGGCATCCTCGAGATCACGCCGGCCTCGACCAATCCGGCTTTCACCGAGGATTCCCATGCCAAGGGGATCACGACTCTGTTCCGCACCTGCGGGCGCGACGACAAGCAGGGCTTGTTCGCCGGTCCCTGGCTCGCCAAGACCTATCCCGGCAAGAACGTGGCGGTGCTCGACGACCGCTCGGCCTATGGCCAGGGCCTGGCGAACGAGACCGCCAAGAATATGGAGGCGAACGGCCTGAAGCCGGCGATGCGGGAGAATTACACCGCCGGCGAGAAGGACTTCTCGGCGATGATCTCCAAGATGAAGGCGGCCAAGATCGACGTCGTCTACATCGGCGGCTATCATCCGGATTCCGCGCTGATGCTGCGCCAGGCCCGCGAGCAGGGGCTGAAGGCGCAGTTCATCTCGGCCGACGCCACCAACTCGCAGGAGTTCTGGTCGATCTCCGGCCCGGCGGGCGAGGGCATGCGTTTCTCCGATGCCTCCTCGGCGGTCAACCTCGATTCCGCCAAGGACGTGGTCGCGAAGTTCCGCGCCGAGGGCTACGAGCCCGAAGGCTACACCTTGAGCTCCTATGCCGCGATCCAGGCCTGGGCGGCGGCCGTCGCGAAGGCCGGCACGACCGATGCCGAGAAGGTTGCGGAGGCGCTGCGTGCCAGCACCATCCCGACCGTGATCGGCGACCTCGGCTGGGACGAGAAGGGCGACCTGAAGCAGATCCGCTACGCCTGGTTCCTCTGGCATGACGGCAAATACGCGCAGGAACCGCTGAACTGATCGCTTCGCTCTCTGGCGATCGCAAGGCCCGGGCGTCCCACCCGGGCCTTTTTTCTTGCGCCGGTCCATGCTGCACGCGAGCATGCCGCCCAAGAAGAAAGCATGAAGGAGAATTGCCGATGACGTTGCGGCTCTATTTCCACCCGCTGTCGTCCTTCTGCCACAAGGTGCTGACCGCGTTCTATGAGAACGAGACGCCGTTCGCGGGCGAGGTCGTCAACTTCATGGACGAGGCATCCTGGACGGCCTTCACCCGGCTCTGGCCGATCGGCCGCTTCCCGGTGCTGCGCGACGAGCAGCGCGGCAAGACCGTGCCGGAATCGACGGTGATCATCGAATATCTCGACCGCCACCGCCCCGGCCGCACCCGCTTCATCCCGGAAGACCGCGACCTCGCCGACGAGACGCGCTATTGGGACCGCTTCCTCGATCTCTATGTCCATGTGCCGATGCAGAAGATCGTGACCGACCGCCTCCGCCCGCCGGGCAGCAACGACCCATACGGCGTCGACCAGTCCAGGAACCTCATCGCCACCGCCTATGACATGCTCGAGCCGCATCTCGCCGGTCGGGAATGGATGAACGGCCGCGGCTTCAGCCTCGCCGATTGTGCCGCCGCAGGGCCGCTGCGATTTGCCGACATGCAGGTCCCGATCGGCGCGCGGAAGAATCTTGCCGCTTATCTAGAGCGGCTGAAGGCGCGGCCGTCCTACGCCCGCGTGTGGAAGGAAGCCGAGCCCTATCTGGCGATGGTGCCTAAATAGCGGCTTAGATCTCCGTCGCGACCTTCAGCCCCTCGAACACCGCTTCCTCGGCCGTGCGGGGCGTCAGGCAGTCGCCGATCATGTGGACCTCGCCGGCCCAGCCATCTAGCTCGTCGGCCAGCGCGTCGACGCGCTCGTGCCCCAGCGAGGCGACGACAGTGTTCACGTCGTCCAGCACGATCGGCTCGCCGTTGGTGGCGTGCTGCAGATAGACCGTCTCGCCGTCGATGCCGTAGAGGCGGACCAGCGGAATGATCTCGACATTGAGCTTCTGCAACTCGCCCCACCAGTTGTCGCGGACATATTGATGGATGCGCTGGCCCGGCATGTAGCCGTCGACGGCGAGGCGCACCCGGCAGCCGGCGCGCGCCAGCTTCTCGGCGATTCCCATGCCGATCCAGTCGCAACGCCAGTCGGCGACCACCACCGAGGTCCCGACGTTGACCTCGTTCTTGATCACCTGCCAGGCGTTGACCACATGGCCGGTCTCGACGCCCTCGATCTCGCCGGCACGAGGCCTGGCGCCGGTCGCGACGATCACCGCGTCGGGTTTCAGTTCATCGACCAGCGCGCGGGTGACCGTGGTCTTGGTCACGACCTTCGCGCCGCCCAGCTGCATCTCTCGGGTCAGGTTGGTGACGATGCCGCCGAACTCGGCACGGGTCGGCAGCAGCTGTGCGAGCAAGGCTTGCCCGCCCAGCCGCTCGGTTGCCTCATAGAGCGTGACATCGTGGCCGCGCTCGGCCGCCACCGCCGCCGCCTTCATGCCGCCCGGGCCGCCGCCGGCGATCAGGATCCGCTTCTTCTTCGCAATCGGCTTGCGCTTGCCGTAGACCAGCTCGCGCCCGGTCTCCGGATGCTGGATGCAGGAGATCGGGTAGCCCAAATGGAAATGCCCGATGCAGGCCTGGTTGCAGGCGATGCAGGCGCGCACGTCGTCGAGCCGGCCTTCCAGCGCCTTCTTCGGCATCTCGGGATCGCAGATCATCGCCCGGGTCATGCCGACCATGTCGGTCTGGCCCGAGGCCAGGATCTTCTCGGCGTCCTGCGGCTGGTTGATGCGGCCGGCGACGAAGATTGGCGTCTTCACCCGCGCCTTGGCGGCCGCGGCGAAAGGCGCCACATAGCCATGCTCGAAGGCCATCGGCGCGGCGATATGGATCGCCCCGCCGAAGCTCGCCGAATTGCCGACCACGATGTTGTAGAAGTCGAGCGTGCCTTCCAGCGCCACCATCGCTTCCAGCGCCTCGCCGTCCTGCAAGCCGGCATAATCCTTCTCGTCGCCGCTGATCCGCATGCCGACGATCAGCTCTTCGCCGCATGCCGCGCGGATCGCGGCGATGATCTCGCGGATGAAACGGAGCCGGTTCTCGGGACTGCCGCCGTATTCATCCTCGCGCAGGTTCACCCGCGGGTTCAAAAACTGCGCCGGCAGATAGCCGTGGCTCGCCACGATCTCGACACCGTCGAGGCCGGCTTTCTGCAGCCGCCGCGCCGCACTGCCATAGCCGTCGATGATCTCGCGGATGATGCGTCTGGTGAGCGGCCGCGGCATCACGTGGAAGCGCTCGTTGGGCACGGCGGAGGGGGCGTAGGCGACCGGCGCGGTACCGTCCTGGCTCTCCATCACCTCGCGGCCAGGGTGGAACAACTGGCCGAACACGGTGGTGCCGTTGGCGTGGCAGACATCGGCGATCTTCCTGTAGCCGGGGATGCAGTCGTCGCTGGTCGCCATCAGCACATGCGTGGTGTAGCGGGCGGAATCATGCACGCCCGCGACCTGCACGATAATGAGCCCGACCCCGCCCTCGGCCCGCGCCTGGTGATAGGCCACCAGCCGGTCGTTCGGCAGGGAATCCGTCGGCATGGTGGTGTCATGGCCGGTGGAAAGGATGCGGTTCTTGATGGTCTTGCCGCGGATGGTCAGCGGCGAAAACAGATGCTTCAAAGCGGTGCCGGACAATTGCCCCTCCCAAGGCGAATGCGGTGACTGTGCGACGAAAGGCGCGCGGAGAGCAAGGGCGGGGCGGTCAGAATTGCTTCCCGAGATCTTTCGCCGCGGCGAGGATCTGCTCAGGGTAAGGCGCGCCTTCGATTGCGCCGAACAGCAGCTCGAGCCGGCGCTCGGGAATGCCACAGTAATCCAGAATCCCGACCTCGAGCTGCGTCTGCATCGCTGCGTCGTAGCCGCGTTTCTGATAGGCGGCGAGCTCGCTGCCGGCGATGCCGATCATCCAGGCGCGGCGCTGCGGGAATTTCCGGGCGCCATAGGCCCAGCCGTTGTTCCAGACCCGGTCGATCCATCCTTTGAGGATCGCCGGCATCGACCACCACCAGACCGGAAAGACCATGACCGTGGCGTCGTTGCGCTCGACCCGCGCCATCTCGCGGCGGACTTCCTCCGAATAGACCTTGTCGGGATCGTTCCAGTCCGGCTCGTCGGCTTCGCGCAGCACCGGATCGAAGCCTTCCCGTTGCAGGTCGGCCCATTCGAGCTTGTGTCCGTTGGCAGAAGCGGCGGAGGCAAAGGCATCCGCCGCCTGGCCGGTCAGCGAATCCCGCCGCGGCGCGGCGAGCACCATCAGCACATTCATGTGGAACTCCAAGGAAATTGATCAAATTGCGGCCATCTTCTGCCTCGTTGGACAACGAAGGCAAGCTAGCTATAAAATTGATTATCTATCGTTCGTAGAGTTCGGGAGGCTCTATGGCTCAGTTAGCACAGCAAGCAACAACCTCGACTCGCCAAGGGCAGGGGGTTGCTACCTCAATCTCGGAGCGACTATCTCAGGAACTGGTGATCGCGCTTGTCGGGCCGGTCGGTTCGGGTGTCACTTCGGCTGCAAACTATGTTCGGGAGATACTAGTTCAAGACTTCGGCTACGACGTTGCGCCAACGATCAAGCCGAGTGAGATCATTCGCAAGGAGTGTCATCGCATTGGAATGGCTGTGCCGTCGAAGACGCCGCTGAGCCAATACATTACTGATATGCAGACTGCCGGAAATGAGCTGCGGAAAAAATTTGGTGCGGACTACCTAGCAGAAAAAGCAGTTGAGCAAATATTTCGCTACCGACACGACCGTGGAGCTTACGTCGAGCACGATGGAAAGCAAATTCAGATTCCCGGCCGACGTGCTTATGTGATCGATTCGATAAAGAACATGGAAGAACTCACCCTTCTCCGGCAAATCTACTCAGATTCAATGTGCCTGATCGGCGTGTTTGCTCCCGACAAGGTGCGCTTCCAAAGGCTCATTGATGAAGGTGTCGATGAGCCAGAGGTACAGAAGATACTTGATCGAGACCAGGGCGAGGTCATGACGTTCGGGCAAATGACTCGAAAGATCTTCGTCGAATCTGATCTGTTCATTTGCAACGACCAGAAGCTGGAAGAATTGAGGCGTAAGGTCACACGGTATATTCAGCTCTTGTTTGATTCGCAGATTCACACGCCAACGCGCGCCGAGTCAGCGATGTACGAAGCAAACTCAGTCGCCCCAAAATCCGCATGCATGTCTCGCCAAGTTGGCGCCGCGATCATATCGAATAGCGGTGAGCTTATCGCTGTTGGGTGGAATGATGTTCCCAGATTCGGCGGCGGGCTTTATGTCGAGGATGATCAAGCTGTATGGGATGTTGCGCTGAAGAGCGTGCAAGATAAGGATCATCGGTGCTTTAAGCATGGAAGAAAGATCTGCCACAACGAGACGAGAAGGACAAAGATACTCGACGATATAGCGACGAAGATCGCTTTGTCCGGCCTCCTAAAAAAGGGAGCCGACTACAAGGTCGTACGTGAGCTTCTGGCGGGAACGGCTATAGATTCGCTCACCGAATTCTCACGGTCAATCCACGCCGAGATGGAGGCAATTCTTTCCGTTGCTAGGGAGGGGCGGCACTC
The DNA here is from genome assembly GCF_054658695.1 of Dongia sp. agr-C8. NCBI lineage: Bacteria > Pseudomonadati > Pseudomonadota > Alphaproteobacteria > Rhodospirillales > Dongiaceae > Dongia > Dongia sp. agr-C8. The sequence goes on along the minus strand of NZ_BAAGHZ010000002.1, from coordinate 137,087 downwards.
TCTCGTCGGGGCGACGCTTTTTACGACAACTTATCCCTGCCATAACTGTGCGCGCCACATTGTTGCAGCTGGGATTGCCAGGGTGATCTACATCGAGCCTTATAAGAAGAGTTTGGCGACGGTCCTTCATGATGACGCGGTTACGGAGGACGTGAACGACGCTACCCGTGTGGTCTTCAGTCAGTATGACGGAGTGGCTCCGAGTCGCTACCTGCAGGTGTTCAGGCCGACGCGACCGAGGAAAGAGAATGGGAGGCTTTCAATTACAAATGCAGCTGAACTCACTCCTATATTTCAAATTCCGCTAGATTCTCCAATGGATTATGAGTCAATAATTATTGCGAATTTGTCTGATAAGGAGGACAATCTAGTGCCGGCCGAATCTGGGCTGTAGGACGAGGGAGCATGCGATGGCAAAAGATGCAAAGACAAGCCAGCTCTCGCTCGAATTGAAGGGCAAGCCTCAAGACAGTCTCACTCAAAACGCTAGAAGCTCGGTTTATACGTTTACTGATGCCAAGACGGCCACAATCCGCAGGAATGCAATCAGGCACGTTGAAAGGGCCGGGATCTTTACACCGCCTAGGGCTTCCGACAAGAAGTGAGTTGGCTGAGTACATCTTTACTCGGCTCTCGATTTCTCAGCCCAGTGCCATCTTCTCTACTCTAACAATGCCGTCGCTGACGGTGCGAGCAAGCTGATGATTCCCCGCTACTCGCGCGCCGAAATGGCGCGCATCTGGGAGCCGGAGAACCGGTTCCGCATCTGGTTCGAAATCGAAGCCCATGCCTGCGATGCCCAGGCCGAATTGGGCGTCATCCCCAAGGAAGCCGCCAAGGCGGTTTGGGAGCGCGGCAAGTGGGAGATCGCGCGGATCGACGAGATCGAGCGCGAGACCAAGCACGACGTGATCGCGTTCCTCACCAACCTCGCCGAGTATGTCGGGCCCGAGGCGCGTTTCGTGCACCAGGGCATGACCTCGTCCGACGTGCTCGACACCTGCCTCGCCGTGCAGATGAAGCAGGCTGCCGAGCTGCTGCTGGCCGATCTCGATGCGCTGCTGGCGGCGCTCAAGCGCCGCGCGATCGAGCACAAGATGACGCCGACCATCGGTCGCAGCCACGGCATCCATGCCGAGCCGACCACTTTCGGCGTGAAGCTCGCCGGCCATTACGCCGCCTTCGACCGCGCCAGGCAGCGCCTGCTCGCGGCCAAGGACGAGATCGCGACCTGCGCCATCTCCGGCGCCATCGGCACCTTCGCCAACATCGATCCCAAGGTCGAGGCGCATGTGGCGAAGAAACTTGGCCTGCATGTCGAGCCGGTCTCGACACAGGTCATCCCGCGCGACCGCCACGCGATGTTCTTCGCGGTGCTGGGCGTGATCGCGAGCTCGATCGAGAATCTGTCGACCGAGATCCGCCACCTGCAGCGCTCCGAAGTGCGCGAGGCGGAGGAATACTTCTCGCCGGGCCAGAAGGGCTCCTCGGCGATGCCGCACAAGCGCAACCCGGTCTTGTCGGAGAACCTGACCGGCCTCGCGCGGGTCGTGCGCGCGGCGGTGACGCCGGCCTTGGAGAACGTCACCCTCTGGCATGAGCGCGACATCTCGCATTCCTCGGTCGAGCGCGTGTTCGCACCCGACGCCACGATCGCGCTCGATTTCGCGCTGGCGCGCCTCACCGGGATGATCGACAAGCTGATCGTCTATCCGGAGGCGATGCAGGCCAATCTCGACCGCTATTCCGGCCTGGTGCATTCCCAGCGCGTGCTGCTGGCGCTGACCCAGGCCGGGCTCTCGCGCGAGGATTCCTATCAGGCGGTGCAGCGCAACGCGATGAAGGTCTGGCTCGAGGGCAAGGACTTCCTGACCGAGCTGCTGGCCGACCCGGCGGTCTCCGCCAAGATCTCGAAGGCGGCGCTGACCGAATGCTTCGACCTCGGCTATCACTTCAAGCATGTCGACACCATCTTCCGCCGCGTCTTCGGCGATTGACGATCTCGTCGCCTGGTGCGCCGCGCATCCGATCCCGGATTCGGATGCCGAGCGCTTCCTCCGGCATCTGAGCAGCGGCCCGGCGGCGATCATCGACCGTCGTGACGCCGGCGTCGTCTGCGTCATTCTCGATCGCGCCCGCTCCGGCACCGGCTGCGCGCCGGTGGAGCTGGCCGGCCTCAGAGCCGCTGCACTGACCGATGCCTTGGCGGAAATGCTGGTCGCCGAGATCGCCGGGCGATCCCGCCGGCTCGGCCTCCAGGGCGTCGATCTGATGATCACCCCGGAATGGGCGCCGCATCGCCGCGGCATCGAGAATGCCGGCTTCGCCTATGCCTATGGCGATCTCGACATGCTCTGCGCCGCCGCGGACTGGGGCCAGGACATGGCATTGCCGGAAGGCCTGGGCTGGCGCGACTTGGAGGCGGGGCTGGTGGACGAATTCTTGCGGGTCTATCGCGCCGCCTTCGACGGCATGCCGGGAGTCTATTTCCCCGACGAAGCCGAGCAGCGCCGGGTGATCGCCGTGGGGCGCGGTGCCGTGCGGGTGCTCTGCCAGGGCGGCCGCATCCTGGCCGCGCTACGCTACGCGCCGGACGATGCCTTCCTGCATTCGATCGTGCGCGATCCGGCCGCGAAGGGCAGGGGCCTCGGCCGGCTGGTGCTGGACGAAGCGCGCCGCTGCCTGCCCGGCCGCGCGCTCAGCCTGAACGTGGTCAGCAGCAACCGCGTGGCGCTCGATCTCTACCAGCGCCACGGGTTTGCGATCACCGCCGATCGGGATGTGCTGACGAGAAGCTGTTAGACTTCCGACTTGATCTGGGCGACGGCGGCCGTCATCAGCTCGGTCATCTGCTTGCGCAGGCGATGCTCGGACATATCGACGCCGCGCTGCTTGAAGTCGGCGAGCAGCTTGTCGACCACGTCCTGGTCGCCCGGCTTCTCCATGTCCGCCTTGACCACGCTCTTGGCGAAGGCTTCGGCGTCGGCACCGTGGATGCCCAGCAGGTTGGCGGCCCAAAGCCCCAGCAATTTGTTCCGCCGGGCGGTCGCTTTGAACTCCAGCTCCTTGTCGTGCTTGAACTTGTTCTCGAACGACGATTCGCGTTCATCAAAGCTGCTCATTGGGGCGTCTCCTGGGGCGCTCTATTCATAAGTCCTTTCCGGTAAAATGGTTGGACGCTATCCCTCCGTCAAGTCTATAAGAATCGACTTTCGCGGGCGGCGCGGCGGCCTGAAGCCGCACCATATCCCGCTGATTTCCTGGGACATGCACGAGCCCCACCATGTGCAGCGTCATCGTTCTTTTTCGTCCCGGTCATGACTGGCCCATCCTTTGGGCCAGCAATCGCGACGAGATGCTCGACCGGCCCTGGTCCGCGCCGGGGCGACACTGGCCCGACCGGCCCGAGGTGATGGCCGGCCGCGACGAACTCGCGGGCGGCACCTGGCTCGGCTTGAACGATCTCGGCGTGGTCGCCGGCATCCTCAATCGCCGCGATACGCTGGGGCCGCAACCGGGCAAGCGCAGCCGGGGAGAACTGGTGCTCGACGCGCTCGACTTCGCCGATGCCGCCGATGCGGTCGCGATGCTGACCGAGCTCGACACCAACGCTTATCGCCCGTTCAACATGGTGGTTGCGGACAACACCCAGGCCTTCTGGCTACGCAATCTCGGTGAAGAGGTCGAGGCCTTTCCCCTGGCCGAGGGCGTCACCATGGTCACCGCTTCGGATGCCAACGATCCCACATCGAAGCGCATCCGCCATTTCCTGCCGCTCTGGCAGGCCGCCGAGGCGCCGGATCCCGATCACGACGACTGGACCGAATGGCAGGAACTGCTGACCTCGCGCGAGCACGCGCCGGACGGCAGCAGCTTCGATGCGATGAACATCATCTCCAATTCCGGCTTCGGCACGGCATCGTCTTCGCTGATCGCCTTGCCCGGCGTGCAATGGGCCGACCGCAAGCCGATCTGGCGTTTCACCGCCGGAAGGCCGGATCGAACTCCCTGGCAGCCGATCAAGCTTTGAGCCGCCGTTACACGAAACCCAGTTGCCCCCATCCGTCAACCTTGCTAGAAATGTTATAACATAACATATTGGAGCGGCGATCATGGCGCGGACTTTGGCGAAGGTGATGGTTTCGGCGGCATTCCTGATGGCGCTGGCCGGACCGGGGGTCGCGCAGGAGAAACCCAAGGTGGTCGCGACCTTCACCATCATCGGCGACCTGGTCCAGGCGGTGGGGGGCGACGCGGTCAGCGTCACCACTCTGGTCGGCCCGGACGGCGACGCGCATGTCTTCGAGCCCAAGCCTTCCGACGTCGCCGCCGTGGCCAAGGCCGATCTCATCGTCGCCAACGGCCTCGGCATGGAGCCCTGGCTGGATCGCCTGACCGAAGCCGCCGACTTCAAGGGCAAGACCGTGATCGCCAGTGCCGCGGTGACGCCCTTGCCCTTCAAGGAGGAGGCGGATTCCTCCGGCACGATGCCGGACGATCCGCATGCCTTCCAGGACCTCGGCAATGGCCGGCTCTATGTGAAGGCGATCGCCGCGGCGCTCGAGGCGCTGGCGCCCGGCGAAGCCGGCGCGATCGCTGCGCGCGCCGCAAAGCTCGATGCCGAGATGACAGCGCTGGATGCCGAGATCAAAGCCAAGCTCGCGGCCTTGCCGGCGCCCAACCGCCGGATCCTCACTTCGCACGACGCCTTCCATTACTTCGGCAAGGCCTATGGGCTCGACATCCTTTCGATCCAGGGTGCCAGCACCGAGACCGAGCCTTCCGCCGCCGATCTCGCCGCGATCGCGCGCCAGGCGAAGAGCGGGCATGTGAAAGCAATCTTTCTCGAGAACATGTCGAACCCGACCTTGGCCCAGACTATCAGCAGCGAATCCGGCGTCCCCGTGGGCGGCGAGCTGGTCGCGGATGCGCTGAGCCAGGAGGGCGGCCTCGCGCCGCATTACCTCGACATGTTCAAATACAATCTCGCGGAGTTGCTGAAGGTGCTGCGGTGAGCTAGGGTCCGCCCCGCGTGGAGGCGCGGTGAGTCGGAGATCCGCGATGTTGACCAGACGACAGCTTCTGAACACCACCCTTGCCGGCAGCGCCGCCTTCTTGGCCGGTGCTTCGGCGGCGCAAGCTTTCACCGAGCAGCCGATGCCGCCGGCGATGGAAGCGGAGTACCTGGCCGGCTGCGGCGGCAACAACGGCGGCCACGACCAGCTGATTCAGAAGGCGCGCGCGGTCCTCTTGGGCGAGATCGCCCAGGGCGTCAAGCCTGCCGGCGCGGAATCAGTCGTCGCCTGCCCGATCTGTGGCTGCCGCATGGTCGTCACGGCCGGCAACTGAGAGACGTGAGTCGTTTCGCCGGTCTGCTGCTGGCCCTTCTGACATTGCTGATGGCGCCAAGCGCCGCCTTCGCCCATCCGCATGTCTTCATCGACAACCGCGTCGTCTTCATGTTCGCCGGGGACAAGATCATCGCGCTGACCGAATCCTGGACCTTCGACGAAATCTTCTCGGACCAGCTCCTGCAGGGCTTCGACGCCAACGGCGACGGCAATTTCGACGCCGCCGAAAGCAAGGCGCTGGCGGAAGGCACGCTGCCCAACCTCAAGAAATTCCGATACTTCAACTACATCTGGGTGGACGGCAAGGATATCGGCGCGATCGATCCCGTCGATTTCACCGCGACCGCGGGCAAGAACCGCAAGGTCACCTTCGTCTTCTCGGTGAAGCTGCCGCATCCGGTGGACCCCAGGACCCAGAAGCTGAAGGTCGAAATCAACGACCGCGAATACTACGTCGAGGTCGATCTCGCCGAGGAGCAACCGATCCTGTTCCACGGCAATGCGGGCGTCACTTGCGAACCTAGGATCCGCGACGACCACGAGAACGCCTATTACGGCGGCTTCGTCACCCCCCAGGAGATCACGCTCTCATGTCACTGATCCTGCGCGCTCTCCTCGTTGCGCTCGCGCTGCTCTGCGGCGCCCATCTTGCGCAGGCGGATACGGCTTCGCCCTTCGGCGTCGGCGCGCCGAGCGCTGAATCCGCGACCAGCGATGCGCCGCAAGGAAAGCCCTCCATCCTGCGCCGGATCGGCGCCTCTGTGGTCATACTGCAATCCCGCGTCAACCGCGCGATCAATGCCCAGCTCATGGCGATCAAGTCCGGTGAAAACCCCTGGGCGCTCTGGGGCGGCTTGTTGATCGGCTTCCTCTATGGCGTGTTCCATGCGCTGGGGCCGGGTCACGGCAAGTCGGTGATCATCGGCTATTTCCTCGGCCGCGAGGCGCATCCCCTGCGCGGCATCGCCATGGCGAGCTGGATCTCGTTGAGCCATGTGGTCGGCGCCATCGTCATCGTGACCGTCGTCCACTTCATCCTCAGCGAGAGCCTCGCCTCCCCGGTCGACGAGGTCGATGGCCTCAGGGTCTTCAGCTACGCCGCGATCCTGCTGATCGGCCTCGGCATGCTGTGGCAGGCGTTGCGCGGCACCGGCCACGCCCATGCGCACGCCCATGACCATGGCCATCACCACCACGGCGAACACTGCGCCCATATCCCCGGCGCCCGGCCAGGGGCGCGAAAGGAGCAGGGGCTGCTGGGCTTCGCCGCCGGCTTCATCCCCTGTTCCGGCGCGATTCTGATCCTGGTCTTCGCGCTGACCAACGGCATCGTCTTTGCCGGCATCGCCATGACCCTGGCGATCGCGGTCGGCATGGCGATCACGCTTTCGGTCATGGGGGTGGCGAGCATCCTGGTCCGCCGCCAGGTCGTGCTCCGCCTCCCGGAAAGCGCCGTCGCCAGCCGGGCCTTCAGTCTCGCCGGGCCGATTCTCGTCACTGCAATCGGCGCAGTGCTCCTATGCGGTGCGCTGCTTCTGCCGGCTGCCGCATAACAGACTGAAATATCAATCGGAATCCGGACGCTGCGGGGTTGTGCGCTGCGGCCGCCCGTCATTGTTTCCGCGGGGCACACCTGCTAGAAGGGGGCCGAAACCGCGACTCCCGCCGCACCCGCCGGGCCGACCGGTTTGTGGAGAATCGGATGTCGCGCCGTCGTCGCATTTATGAGGGCAAGGCCAAGGTCCTGTTCGAAGGGCCGGAGCCGGGGACCCTCGTCCAGTATTTCAAGGACGACGCCACCGCCTTCAACAACCAGAAGAAGGGCACGATCACCGGCAAGGGCGTGCTCAACAACCGCATCTCCGAATACCTTATGACCAAGCTCGGCGAGATCGGCGTGCCGACCCATTTCGTGCGCCGCCTCAACATGCGCGAGCAGCTGGTGCGCGAGGTCGAGATCATCCCGCTCGAGGTGGTGATCCGCAACGTGGTCGCCGGCTCGCTGTCGAAACGCTTCGGCATGCCGGAAGGAACCCAGCTCCCGCGCTCGATCGTCGAGTATTACTACAAATCCGACGAGCTCAACGATCCGATGGTTTCCGAAGAGCACATCACCGCCTTCGGCTGGGCGACGCCCCAGGACATCGACGAGATCCTGGCGATGTCGCTCCGGATCAACGATTTCCTGCTCGGTCTCTTCCTCGGCGTCGGCCTGCGTCTCGTGGACTTCAAGCTCGAGTTCGGCCGGCTCTATGAGAACGAGGAGATGCGCCTGGTCCTCGCCGACGAGATCAGCCCGGACAATTGCCGGCTCTGGGATGTTCGTACGGGTGAAAAGCTCGACAAGGATCGTTTCCGCCGCGACCTCGGCAATGTCGAAGAGGCCTATCAGGAAGTCGCGCGCCGCCTGGGGATTCTGCCCGAAGGCGGCCCGCGCGACATGAAGGGCCCCTCGACCATGCAATGAGGGGCGATGCAGTGATTGTCCACCCGCTCAGCTGACGGAGTGTCATGAAAGCCCGCGTCCACGTTACCCTCAAGAACGGCGTCCTCGATCCCCAGGGACGCGCCATCGCCAACGCCCTCCACTCGCTCGGCTTCGACAAAGTCGGCGACGTCCGCCAGGGCAAGTTCATCGAGATCGACCTCAAGGAGACCGACAAGGCCAAGGCCAAGTCGGAAGTCGATCAGATGTGCGCCAAGCTGCTGGCGAACACGGTGATCGAGAACTACTCGGTGGACCTGGTGGAGTAGGGCGCCATGAAATCCGCCATCATCGTCTTCCCCGGCTCCAACCGCGAGAAGGATGCCGAAGCGGCACTGACCGAGATCAGCGGCACGCCGCCGGTCCTGGTCTGGCACCGCGACACCGAGCTCCCCAAAGTGGATCTGGTTCTGGTCCCCGGTGGCTTCTCCTACGGCGACTATCTCCGCTGCGGCGCCATCGCCGCGCATTCGCCGATCCTGCGCGAGGTGAAGGCCCGGGCGGAGAAGGGCATGGCGGTCTTGGGCATCTGCAACGGCTTCCAGATCATCTGCGAGGCCGGCCTGCTGCCCGGCGTGCTGATGCCGAACGCCGGCCTCAAGTTCGTCTGCCGCAACGTGAACCTGCGGGTCGAGACCTCGCAGTCGCTGTTCACCTCGCGCTATGAGAAGGGCCAGGTGCTCTCGGTGCCGGTGGCGCATCACGACGGCAACTATACCTGCGACGAGAAGACCCTCGACCAGATGGAAGCCCGCGACCAGATCGCCTTCCGCTACTGTGCGCCGGATGGGTCGCTCGATCCCGCGCACAACCCGAATGGCTCGGTGCGCTCCATTGCCGGTGTCTTCAACAGCGAGAAGAACGTGCTGGGCCTGATGCCGCATCCGGAGAACGCGATCCGCGAGATGCTGGGCTCGACCGATGGCCGCGGCATCTTCAAGGCGATGGCGGAGGCTCTCGCGGCATGAGTGCGGCCACTTCGAAGATCACCCCGAACACCATCGCCGAGCACGGCCTCACCAAGGAAGAATACGACCTCATTCTCGAGATCATGGGCCGCGAGCCCTCGATGACCGAGCTCGGCATCTTCTCGGTGATGTGGTCGGAGCATTGCTCCTACAAGTCCTCGCGCGTGCATCTGAAGAAGCTGCCGACCAAGGCGCCCTGGGTGATCCAGGGCCCGGGCGAGAATGCCGGCGTCATCGACATCGGCGACGGCCAGGCCGCCGTCTTCAAGATGGAGAGCCACAACCATCCCTCGTTCATCGAGCCCTATCAGGGCGCGGCGACGGGTGTGGGCGGCATCATGCGCGACGTCTTCACCATGGGCGCGCGGCCGATTGCGAATCTGAATGCCTTGCGCTTCGGCGCGCCCGACGATCCGAAGACCAGGCATCTGGTCTCCGGCGTGGTCGCCGGCATCGGCGGCTATGGCAATTGCATGGGCGTGCCGACGGTCGGCGGCGAGGTCAACTTCCACCCGAGCTACAACGGCAACATCCTGGTCAACGCGATGACCGTGGGCTTGGCCGATGCGAACAACATCTTCTATTCGGCGGCGGCGGGCCTCGGCAATCCGGTGATCTATGTCGGCGCCAAGACCGGGCGCGACGGCATCCACGGCGCCACGATGGCGAGCGCGGAGTTCAACGAGGACAGCGAGGAGAAGCGCCCGACCGTCCAGGTCGGCGATCCCTTCACCGAGAAGCTGCTGCTGGAAGCCTGCCTCGAGCTGATGGCCACGGACGCGATCGTCGCGATCCAGGACATGGGCGCCGCGGGTCTGACATCATCTTCGGTCGAGATGTCCTCCAAGGGCGGCCTCGGCCTGGAGATCGATCTCGACAAGGTGCCGGTGCGCGAGACCGGCATGACCGCCTACGAGATCATGCTCTCGGAAAGCCAGGAGCGCATGCTCATGGTGCTGAAGCCCGAGGGCCGCGAGAAGGCCCGCGCGATCTTCGAGAAATGGGAATTGGATTTCGCCGAGATCGGCGTCCTTACCGATACCGGCCATCTGGTGCTGAAGAAGAACGGCAAGGTCGAGGCCGACATGCCGGTGGCGCCGCTGGTCGATAAGGCGCCGGTCTATCAGCGCCCCTGGGTTCCGACCCCGGCGCAGCCGGTGATCGTCGCCAACCAGGTGCCGGCGCCGCAGGACCTGATGGCGGTCTTGAAGCAGTTGGTGTCCTGCCCCGACCTCGCCTCCAGGCGCTGGGTCTGGGAGCAATACGACCACCTGGTCATGGGCCATACCGTGCAGCGCCCGGGCGGCGATTCCGCCGTGGTGCTGATCCCGCAGGGCAAGGACGGCAAGGTCGGCAAGAAGGCGCTTGCCATGAGCTCGGATTGCACGCCGCGCTATTGTCAGGCCGACCCTAAGACCGGCGGCGCGCAGGCGGTGGCCGAGAGTTGGCGCAACCTGACCGCGGTCGGCGCCAAGCCGCTCGCGGTCACCGACAACATGAACTTCGGCAACCCGCAGCGCCCGGAGATCATGGGCCAGTTTGCCCTCGCCATCGAAGGCATGGCGGAGGCCTGTATCGCCCTCGACTACCCGGTCGTCTCCGGCAACGTCTCGCTCTACAACGAGACCAACGGCAAGGGCATTCTGCCCACGCCGACCATCGGCGGCGTCGGCGTCATCGCCGATGTCACCAAGTCGCCGAAGATAGCGTTCAAGCAGGCCGGGGATTCCATCTATCTGATCGGCGAGACCGCCGGCTGGCTCGGCTGCTCGATCTTCCTGCGCGAGATCCACGGCCGGGAGGAGGGGGCACCCCCGCCGGTCGACCTCGTCGCCGAGCGCCGCAACGGCGATTTCGTGCGCAACCTGATCGAGCGCGGCATGGTCACCGCCTGCCACGACGTCTCCGACGGCGGCACGCTGGTCGCGATCGCCGAGATGGCGATGGCCTCGGGCATCGGCTGCGATCTCCTGGCGCGGCCGAAGGAGAGCCCGGACCACGCCTTCTGGTTCGGCGAGGACCAGGGCCGCTATGTCCTCACTGTCCGTCAGGCTGATGTCCAGGTGCTGGAGCTGCAGGCCAAGGAGATGGGCATCGCCTTCCGCTATCTCGGCAAGACTGCGGGCGCCGATTTGACTCTGACCGGGGCCGGGGCCATATCTGTCTCCGAGCTGAAATCGGCCCATGAAGGCTTCTTCCCGGAGCTCATGGGCGCTTCTAAGTAACTGATAGGACAGGGGTTATCGCCATGGCGATGGAAGCCAGCGAAATAGCGCGGCTGATCAAAGAGGCGATCCCCGACGCCGAGGTGGTGATCGAGGACCTGCGCGGGGACGGCGACCACTATGCCGCCCAGGTCACCTCGGCAACCTTCGTCGGCAAGAGCCGGGTGCAGCAGCACCAGATGGTCTACCAGGCCCTGAAAGGCCGCATGGGCGACCAATTGCATGCGCTGGCGCTGCAAACCAGCCCGCCGGCTTGATATAATAGGGCGGAGCAAGATGCCCGGATCAAGTCCGGGCATGACGGTTTAAGTGAGTCGTCATTGCCGGGCTTGACCCGGCAATCTCGGGCCGACGGGCGAGAGATGCCAAATCCGGGCATGACGAGATGGAAAGAGGAAAGAAAGATGAGTGACAACCCGGTCGTTGACCGCATCCAGAACGACATCACCTCGAACGACGTCGTGCTCTACATGAAGGGCACGCCGGTCTTCCCGCAATGCGGCTTCTCCGCGGCGGTGGTGCAGGTGCTGAGCCATATGGGCGTGAAGTTCAAGGGCATCGACATTCTGACCGACCCCTCGCTGCGCCAGGGCATCAAGGAATTCTCGCAGTGGCCGACCATCCCGCAGCTCTACGTGAAGGGTGAGTTCGTCGGCGGCTGCGACATCGTCCGCGAGATGTACCAGTCGGGCGAACTCCAGGAGATGCTGAAGACCAAGGGCGTCGCCTTCACCGAAGCGGCGTAAGCGCAACGTCCCGGATTACGAGATTGCCCGCTCCCGGTCTCGGGGGCGGGCTTTCTATTTGGGCTGCTCCTTCCAATCCACTTGCACCTTGATGAGCTCGGTGTCGTTGTAGCCCTCGAGCTGCACGAAGACATGGTCGGTGTAGCCGGCATAGCCGTAGCCCGTGATCTGGAAGGCGTATTTCTCGCCATAGGCCAGGCGCGCGCGCTTGCGCGCCTCGTCGCCGTACCTGGCCTCCATCATGAGGTAGTTCCCGAGCCCGAGGGCGAAGATCAACAGGCCGAAGATGAAACCGGTCCATGGCGGCGGAAATCGCGTCCGCCCCGCGGCCTTAGCGGCCTCGCGAATCGGCTTCGCCTGCAGCGCCTGATAGACCCAGAGCGCGACGCCGAACCAGGTGAAAATCATGATTACCGCCAGCGTGATCGCGACCGGCGCCGCGCGGAACTTCGCCAGCAGCAAGCCGAGCGGCGTCTGGATCGGTGCGGTCAGGACTTCGCTGACCGAGAGCGCGATCACGATCGCCGACAGCAGCCCGATGATGCGCGCAACGGTCAGGCTGCCCTGCGTCAGCAGAAAGCCGCAAGCCAGCAAGGCCAAAGTTCCGCTGATCGTGCGCAGCCCGCCATGCCGCGTCAGTATCGCGTAGTCGAGGTTGAGCATGGCGATGAGGGCGACCATCAGCCCGACCTGGCGCAGGGCGGCGCGCGCCTCGTTCCCGACCCAGTTGAACCTCAGGCCCTGCCGCAAACTGTAGGCGAAGCTGAGCGCGGCGATCGAGACCGCCGGCGCGAAGACGACCACGACCGCGCCGAGCAGATAGCGCGAAACCACGCCGATCGCGCTCTCGAGCTTGCAAGCCATAATCCAACCGGCACCGAACAGGTGGTAGACCGCGATCATCGCTGCAAAGGCGATGACGCCGACAATCGTGGCGACCTGGTCGACTGAGCTGATCGCGGGCGGCGGCGGGGAATTCTCGCGCGCCGGCTCGCGCAGGCGCGGCCGCGTCAGGAAGATGAGGGCGGAGGCGATCGGCGCGGCGACCATGCAGAAGTTGACCAATTGCTTCGGGAGAATGAAGCAGCGGTACCCGCGGAGCAGGTCCCAGCCGAAGCTGTCCATGAAGACCGGGATCCCGGCGCCGAAGTCCAGCGCGGTCGCCACCAGCGCCACCAGGACGCCGACGGCAATCGGCAGGATCACCAGCTTCCGCGCCGCCTCGCGGCTTCCCATCGCCCAGGCTACGAAATCCGGGTCGTGAACACCGACCGCACGATCAGTCTGCTCTGGTCGAACCGTACCTTCGTCCACCCGCGATCCCTGCATCCGTGGCCGCGACTAAGCCCTGGATTGTAATAAAGCTACAACCCTTCACCAAAGGATGCAAACCGGGGAAGGTTGGGATCGCTACCGCGCGCGATTGAGCCGCCGCGGTCTACCGCCACTCATAGGCCGCCATCGACAGGCTGCCGAGATTGAAACTGTCGTGGAGCCGCTTGCCCTTGGCGGCGCCGCCGCCGTTTGAAGCGGCGCCGATCGCGACCATCAGGGGCAGGAAATGCTCCTCGCTCGGATGCGCGAGCGCTGCGTTCGGTCCCTGGTCGCGATACTGCGCCAGCGCCTGCGCATCGCCGGCGGTGATCTTCTGATCCACCCAGCGGTCGAACTCGGCGGCCCAGTCGATCGTGCCGCCGCGGCCCTCGCGGTCGAGCCAGCGCAGGTTATGCACGGCGCCACCGGAGCAGAAGATCAGCACGCCCTCCTTGCGCAAGGGCGCCAGTGCCGCGCCGAGCTTCAGATGCGCTTCGGCGTCGCCGCCGTCGATCAGCGAAAGCTGCACCACCGGTATGCCAGACTGCGGAAACACCAGCATCAGCGGATTCCAGCAGCCATGGTCGCGCCCCCGATTGGCATCGACTTCCGCCGCAATCCCCGCGTTGTTGAGCAGCGCCACCGCGCGCGCGGCCAAGTCCGGTGAGCCCGGTGCATCGAACTGCAGCTCATAGAGCGCCTTCGGGAAGCCGGCGAAATCATGGATCGTCTGCGGCGCAGCGGCGCCGGTCGCGCGCGCAACCGGGCTCTCCCAATGCGCGGAGATGCAGAGCACGGCTTTGGGACGCGGCAGCTTGGCGCCGAGGCCGAGCAGGAACTTGCGGGCCGGGATGTCCTCGAAGGGCAGCATCGGGCTGCCATGCGAGACGAAGACAACCGGCATTGGTGTGCTGTCTTGATTGCTCATGTCTGATTTCACAGTTTTATCGTATCGCGATTATTGCTCAGCAGGTTGTGTATTAAGAATATTTTCAGGCGAAAGGATTATCAATCGGTCACATGAGCGCAACCTGGCGCTCTGCCGGATACCATAATGCGCTTAGGAGCTCTCGATGAAGAATATCCCGATCGGAACCAAGATTGTCGGCCTGGTGCTGCTGCTCTCGCTCATCACGGTGGGCGCCATTGGCTTCGCAGCATTTCGAATGGTCGGGATCGACGATGTCTACAGCGATCTCCTCACTGGGCCGGCGCAGGAAGCGGTGGCGATTCCGCGCGCCAATCGGGCCTTAGCCCAGACCCGCGGCGACATTTATGCAATCATCGCCGAGACGACGCCGGAGCAGATGAAGGCCTTGAGCACCGTGCTCGATGCCGACAAGGATCAGTTTAACAAATACATCGGGATCGCCAAGGCGGCGCGTCCGGAAGACGCCGCAAAGCTCGATGATTTCGCCGCGCGCTACGCTACCCTCTATGCCTCGATCCGACAGGCCGCAGACCTCGGACTCGCCAACAAGAATGACGAAGCCATGGCGATCCTGTCGGCGCAGATTCGGGAGCCGCTGGCCAAGCTGACCACCGACATGGTCGCGCTTTCGGAAGCGGCCATCAAGTTCCAGGATGAAAGCTCGGACGCCGCGACGGCGTCGACCTGGTCCACCGTGTATCTGGTTCTCACCATGGTCGGCCTGGGCTTGGCGATGGGCCTGGGATTGGCTCTGTTCATTGCCAGCTTCGGCATTTCGAAGCCGATCGCGGCGATCACTGGGGCGATGCGGGCGCTCGCCAACGGCGACAAGACCATTGCCGTGCCGGGGCAGGACCGCAAGGACGAGATCGGGACCATGGCGGCCGCGCTCGGCGTCTTCAAGGACAATATGATCGAGGCGGACCGCCTGCGCGAGGAGCAGGAAGCGGCGAAGCAGCGCAGCGAGGCGGAGCGCCGTCAGGCCATGCTCGATCTCGCGGACCGGTTCGAAGGCTCGGTCGGCAGCGTGGTGAACGGCGTCACGGCGGCGGCGACCCAGCTGCAATCGACCGCACAGTCGATGTCGGCGACCGCGGAGCAGACCTCGCGCCAGTCCACCGCCGTGGCGGCGGCTTCGGAGGAGACCACCCAGAACGTCCAGACCGTGGCCTCGGCGACCGAGGAGCTCTCGGCTTCCATCGGCGAGATCACCAGCCAGGTCAGCGAATCGACCCGAATCGTCGGCGAAGCCGTCGCCCAGGCGAACGACACCAACTCGAAGGTGCAGGGCCTGGCGGATGCGGCCCAGCGCATCGGCGACGTCGTTCGCCTGATCAATGACATCGCCGGCCAGACCAATCTCCTGGCGCTCAACGCCACGATCGAAGCGGCGCGTGCTGGAGAAGCCGGCAAGGGCTTCGCGGTCGTTGCCTCGGAGGTCAAGACCCTGGCGACTCAGACCGGGAAGGCCACCGAAGAGATCGCCGGTCAGGTCCGCGCGATTCAGGAGGCGACCGAAAGCTCGGCGCAGGCGATCTCCAGCATCGTCCAGACCATCAACCGGGTGAGCGAGATCTCGACCGCGATCGCCTCAGCTGTCGAGGAGCAGGGCGCCGCGACCCAGGAGATTTCCCGCAACGTCCAGCAGGCGGCGCAGGGCACCCAGGAGGTCTCTGGGAACATCTCCGGCGTGACTGACGCTGCGGGCCAGACCGGACACGCGGCGCGCCAGGTCCTCGACTCTGCCGGCGAACTCTCGCGCAACGGCACGCTGCTGAAGACTCAGGTCGAGGAGTTCCTGCGCACCGTGCGCGCCTGATTTCCGGCTGCGGGAGGATGAAAGGCCGGGCCGATGGCCCGGCCTTCTTGCTGCCGGCGGATGCAATGTATCAGTGTTGCCGGATGGCACGCTTGGGTCGTGACCCTCGGGCTTCGGCCGGCCAGGCGCGCATGGCGACGGTCGCGATATCGCGCAACGCCGCGACGTCGCCCAGCGCTTTGTGCATCACGCCGAGGCTTTGCGTCACCGCGCTGTAGAAGCGCGCGAGCTGCTTCGGGCTTGCACTCGCCGGGATCTGGCCCTCTTGCCGGGCTCGCGCGATCGCCTGTTCGAGCAGAGCCTCCATGGTTCGGATCTTCTCGGCCACATGGACGTCGATCCGATCCGACCCGGTGCCGAAGGCGAGGCTGGTATTGGTGAGCAGGCAGCCGCGCGGATTGGCGGGATCGCCCATGCGGGCGATGATCGCCTCGAGCAGCCGCTGGATGCCGAGGCGCACGTCCGGGTTGGACAGGTGCCGGAACGGTGCCGCGCCATGGCGTTCGACATAGCGATCGAGCGCCGCGATGAACAAGCCTTCCTTGTCGCCGAACGCGTTGTAAAGGCTGCCGCGCCCGAGCCCGGTTGCGGCCTCCAGCTCCTGGATGCTCACTACGTCATAGCCGCGGCGCCAGAATACATCCGCGGCGCTGGCCAATACCTTTTCGGCATCGAACTCTTTGGGTCGCGCCATCTCTTGCGCTCCGATCCTGGCTTGCGAATTTTTGAACGTTTATCACAGAATCATTCTTGACTGTTCATTACAAAATGGGCCTGATGCCGACCGCGACGATTTGTCGGTCCCGCAACAGGAGCCCCCCATGTCCCTGCAAGAGAAGCTTTCCGCCTTCAAGGCCAGGTTCGAATCCGGCCAGCCACCGTTCGAGGCGGTTCCCGCCGCCGCCCATGAGGTGATGCAGCGCGCGCTGGACGAGCTGCGCGCCTCCGGCATCGCCGAGCGCGCGGTGCGCAGCGGCCCGGCGCCGGTCTTCGCGCTGGAAGACGCCAACGGCATGCGCGTGAGCATCGGCGATCTGTTGATGAAAGGGGCCGTGGTGTTGAGCTTCTATCGTGGCGCCTGGTGTCCCTATTGCAATATCGAGCTGCAGGAACTGGAGCTCCATGCGGCGCGCATCCGATCCGCCGGGGCGACCCTGGTCACGGTCACCCCGCAGAGCGCCGCCAATAGCCGCAAGGTGATCGAGCAGCATAAGCTCAGTTATCTGATGCTCAGCGATCCCGGCAACGCCGTCGCCGAGCAATATGGCTTGCGATACCGCATGCCCGACTACCTGGTCGCGCTCTACCGGCAGCTTGGCGTCGATCTCCCGGCTTTCAATGGCGACCCGAGCTGGACGCTGCCGATGCCGGCGCGTTACGTGATCGACCGCCAGGGTGAGATCCGCTACGCCAAGGCCGATCCCGACTACACCCGCAGGCCGGAGCCGCTGGAGGTCATTCCGGTGCTGGAAGCGCTGACCAGAAGCGCGGCCTAGGGCCGGGCATGGGCAGGATGGCCGATATCGGACAACCGGCGGGCGCGGCGCCGGCATTCGACCGACGGCGCGCGATCGGCCTGTTGTGCGGCCTGCTTTCGGTCATCCTGTTTTCCAGTTTCACGCTGGCCTCTCGGATCGGCTTTTCGTCGTCGCTGACCCTGCCCGATATCGCGGCGCTGCGGTTCGGGATCGGCGGCATGTTGTTGCTGCCGGTGCTGTTGCGCCGGGGGCTTGCGGGAGTCCGCTGGCGGCATGCCGTGCTGCTGGCCTTGTTCGGCGGCCTGGGGTTTGCGCTCGCCGCCTATGCCGGTTTTGCGCTCGCCCCGGCGGCACATGGCGCCGTGCTGCTGCACGGCACGCTGCCGCTGACGACGCTCGCGGTCCTCAGCCTATCGGCGCCGCAACGTCGCACTGCCGCGCAGAAGCTCGGCACCCTGGTCATTGCCGGCGGCATCCTGCTGATGGGCCTCGACAGCTGGGCCGGGGCCAATGCGCGGCAGCTGCTCGGCGACGGCTGCTTGCTTCTGGCCTCGCTGCTCTGGTCGGCCTACGGCGTGCTGTCGCGCCGGCTTGGGCTGCCGCCGGCGCAAGGCGCGGCCATCGTCGCCGTGTTCTCGATGTGCGCCTTCCTGCCGGTCTATGCCGTGCTTCCCGGCAGAGCGCTCCTTCAGGTCGCCCCGCATGAGCTGCTGCTGCAGGCTCTCGTCCAGGGCGTGCTCATCGGTGCGGTGTCGATCTTCGTCTATACGCGGGCGGTCGCGAGCTTGGGGCCGACCACCACGGCATTCTTCACCGCCGCGGTTCCCTGCGTGACCACGCTGGCGGCGATCCCGCTGCTTTCGGAAGTCCCGGGTCCCGCGGGAATGCTCGGCGTCGCCGCCGTGACCGGCGGAATGATCGTCGGCCTGCTTGCGTCGCGCAGCGAGGCCCGGCCTTAAAAAGAAGAAGCCGGGCAAGACCGCCCGGCTCCCAGCTTCGTCTCTTTGACGCGAACGACTTAGGGTCGCGTATACGCGGTCTTGACCACGGTGAAGAACTCGCGCGCCAGCTCGCCCTGCTCGCGGGAGCCGTAGCTGGAGCTCTTGCGGCCACCGAACGGCACGAAGTAGTCGACGCCCGCGGTCGGCAGGTTGACCATGGTCATGCCGGCCTCGATGTTGCGCTTGAAGTGGGTCGCGTGCTTCAGCGAGGTGGTGCAGATGCCGCCGACCAGGCCGTATTCGGTGTCGTTGGCGACGGCGAGGGCCTCGTCGTAGTCCTTGACCCGGATCACATTGGCGACCGGGCCGAACACTTCTTCGCGGCTGATCCGCATGTTGTTGCTGGTCTCGGTGAACAGCGCGCAGTTGAGGTAGTAACCCTGGGTCTTGCGGTTCAGGAGCTCGCCGCCCCAGGCCAGCTTCGCGCCTTCCTTCTGCGCGATGTTGATGTATTCGAGGTCCTGGTCGAGCTGGCGCTGGTCGACCACCGGGCCGATCTCCGCGCCCGGTTCCAGGGCGTTGTCGATTTTCGCCTTCTTCAGCCGCTCGATCATCGCCGCCACGAACTTGTCGTGGATGCCCTGCTGCACGATCAGGCGCGAGGAGGCGGTGCAGCGCTGTCCGGTGCTGCCGAAGGCGCCCTGGAACGAGGCCTCGACCGCGATGTCGAGATCGGCGTCGTCCAGCACCACCATCGGATTCTTGCCGCCCATCTCCAGCTGCACGCGGGCGAGACGCTTCACGCAGGCCTCGGCGACCGTCTTCCCGGTCTTGGTCGAGCCGGTGAAGGTGACCGCGGAAACGTCCTTGTGGTTGATCAGCGCATTGCCGACCACCGAGCCCGAGCCCATGGTGAGGTTGAGCACGCCCTCGGGGAGTCCCGCGCGCTGCAGGATATCGACCAGGCTCCAGGCGCTGGCCGGGACGAGATCGGCCGGCTTCAGCACGACCGTATTACCGAACGCGAGGGCGGGGGCGACCTTCCAGGCCGGGATCGCGATCGGGAAATTCCACGGCGTGATGATGCCGACCACGCCGAGGCCCTCGCGAGTCACCTCGACCTCGGTGCCGGGGCGGAGGCCCGACATCTTGTCGCCGTGGATCCTGAGCGCCTCGCCGGCGAACCACTTCAGCACCTGGCCGGCCCGCGTCGCCTCGCCGATGCCTTCGGGCAGCGTCTTGCCCTCTTCACGGCTGAGCTGCTTGCCGAGCTCTTCCTTGCGGGCGATGACTTCGTTGCCGGCCTTGTCCAGGATGTCGGCGCGGACCTGCGGGCTGGTGCGCGACCAGGCGGCGAAGGCCTTCTTCGCCGCCGCGACCGCGTCATTCACCTGATCCGCCGTGGCCGCAGCGAAGGCGCCGACCGGATCGCTCTTGTCGGAGGGATTCTCGTTCTGGCGGGTTCCCGAACCTTCGACCCACTGACCGGCGATCAGGTTGCGCTTCACTTCCATGTTCATGACGGCTCCGCTGGAATTGTAGGATGATTTCGGCCGGTAACTTAGTGCGCCAAGCTTGATCCGGCAACCGCGATGCCGCCGCAGAATCCACGAGAAAATACTTGTTATTTCAATTGGTTATTGCGCACCGGGCGGCATCTTGGAAAAAATCGGAAACGGCTGTCGATTCCGGGTGCCTGCCTTCGACGTGTTCTCAAGAGCTTGCCGTGGGGACGGCAGCCAAGGGAGCGAAGCATGGTCTATAAAGGAAGCTGTCACTGCGGCAAGGTCGCCTTCGAGGCCGAAGGCGAGCTCACGGCCGCCCTGTCCTGCAACTGCTCGATCTGCGCGCGCAAGGGTGCGCTGCTCTGGGCCGTGCCGAGAGCGCAGCTGCGCTTCCGGCTGCTGCCGGGCGATCTGGGCGAGTACACCTTCAACCGCCATGTGATCGGCCACCGCTTCTGCACGACCTGCGGCATCCACACCCATGGCGAAGACAAAACCGGCGGCAGTGATGTCTACATCAACATCCGCTGTCTCGAAGCCGTGGATCTCGACAAGATCCCGCTGCACCACTTTGATGGCCGCTCGGTTTAGGGGGAAGATGCAATGAAATGGCACTATGGCTGGGTGATCGTGCTCGCCGGCGCGGTGATGACCTGTATCGGTGCGGGCGCGCTGTTTTCCCTCCCGGTCTTCCTGAGACCGATCGAGACCGATACCGGCTGGTCGATGACGGCGCTCGGCGGCAGCATGAGCATCGCCTTCCTGGTGATGGGCGCCGCCGGCTTCGGCTGGGGTGCCTTGAGCGATCGGATCGGCGCGCGGCCGGTCCTGGTGGTCGGCAATCTGCTGGCCGGTCTCGGCCTCATCATGGCCAGCCGCTCCGCCACCTTGCTCGAATTCCAGATCTGGTATGGCGTGGTGATCGGGATCGCCGGCGGCAGCTACTTCCCGCCGTTGATCGCGACCACGGTCGGCTGGTTCGAGAAGCACCGCAGCCTCGCGGTCTCGCTGGTGTCGGTCGGCATCGGCGTTGCGCCGATGACGGTGTCGCCCTTCGCCGAATGGCTGATCGCGACCTATCAATGGCGCGAAGCGCAGTTCATCATCGGCGTAGCGGTCCTGGTACTGCTGGTACCGATGGCTTTCCTGATCCGTCGCCCGCCCGACGTGCCGGTGGATGTCGCGGAAACGCCGCAACCGATGGCGCCGCAACCGATGGCGGCGCAGCCGGAGCAATCCAGCCTGACGGTCGGGCAGGCGCTGCGCACGCCGCAATTCATCGTGCTGGCATTGGTGTTCTTCGCCTGCTGCGCTTGTCATTCCGGCCCGATCATCCACACGGTGAGCTTCGCGCAGCTCTGCGGGATCGCGCCGGCTTATGCAGTGACAATCTACAGCGTCGAAGGCGTCGGCGGGCTGTTCGGTCGCTTCGTGCTCGGGCTTGCCGGCGACCGGTTCGGCGTGAAGCCGACATTGATCGTCGGTCTCCTGATCCAGGCGGTCGGGGCGGGGGCCTATCTCTATGCCGGCAATCTCGAGGTCTTCTACATCGTCGCCTTCATCTTCGGCTTCGCCTATGGCGGGGTGATGCCGCTCTATGCGGTGCTGGCGCGCGACTACTTCGGCCCGAAGATCATGGGTGCGATCATGGGTGCTGCGGCCATGATTTCCAGCCTCGGCATGGCGCTCGGGCCGGCGATCGGCGGCTGGGTCTACGACACCTGGAACGCCTACACGGGCCTCTATGTCGCCTCGGCGGTGGTCGGCCTCGGGGCGGTGGCGATCGCGCTGGCCTTCCCGCCGCAGCGCAGGGCGGTGATGCGCCCTGCCTAGGTCTTGCGCATGTAATCGGCGAGCGCCGACCAGTCCTTGTCGCCGAGGCCGGCATGGACGGCCTCGGTCATCTGGTCGCGCACCGCCTCGAGGATCGGCAAGCGCTCGCCGGCGCGCTCCGCCGCCTCGGCGGCGAGCCGCAGGTCCTTCAGGCCCAGCGCCATCTTGAAGCCCGGCGTATAGTCCTCGGTCACGATCTTGGCGCTGTAGCTCTGGTAGACCCGGCAGCCAAACAGCGATTCCAGCACCAGCTCGAAGAAGGCCTTGGCTGAAACACCATTGCCCTCGGCCAGCAGCGTCGCCTCGGACATCGCGCCGATCGCCATGCCGATCATCATGTTGCCGGCGATCTTCGCGGCATTGGCTTGCGCGGGTTGATCGCCCATCACCCAGGTCTTCTTGCCGATCGCCGCCAGCAGCGGCGCCACTTTGTCGATGGCATGCTCGGCGCCGCCGACCACGACATTGAGCTGTGCCGCCTCGGCGACATCCGGCCGCCCGAAGACCGGCGCGGAGACATAGCCGATCCCGGCATCGGCATGCCGTGCCGTCAGCTCCTCGGCCAGCGCGATCGAGATGGTCGAGCAGCCGACATGCACCAGGCCCTTGGGGGCGTCCTTCAGCAGTCCGCCGTCGAGCACCACCGCACGCAAGGCCGCGTCGTCGGACAGCATGGTGAACACCACCTCGGCTTGGAACGCCTCGCGCGCGGTCTTGACCAGGGTCAGCCCGGTCGCATCGACCCCCGCGGAATCGATGGGAGAGCGGTTCCAGGCATGCACTTGATGCCCGGCCTTGGCGAGATTGCGCGCCATCGCGATGCCCATCTTGCCGAGACCGATGAAGCCGACGTCCATGACCTTCTCCTCTGATGCCTCGCCGACAATCTAGCCGCCGGCTTGCGGTGCCTGCAAACCGCCTGTAACGATGGCAGCCATCGGATTTTTGCGGGGGCATGATGTTCCAGGAGCTCGATGCGATCTACGAACGCTACCAGCAGGCGGAGAACATCCCCGGCCTGGTCTACGCAGTCATCCTGGACGGCAAGCTGGCCCATGCAAAGGGCATGGGCGTCGCTGCGCTGGAGAGCCAGGCGCCGGTCGGGCCCGAGACCTTCTTCCGCATCGCCTCGATGACCAAATGCGTGACGACGCTTGCCGTCCTGCTGCTGCGCGACCGCGGCAAGCTCTCGCTCGACGCCGCCGTCGCCGACCTGGTGCCGCGCTTTGCCGGGCTCAAGCTGCCGACCGCGGACAGCCGGTCCATCAGCCTGCGCGACCTCCTCACGCACCAGGCCGGTTTCGTCACCGACGATCCCTGGGGCGACCGCCTGCTGCCGCAGCCGCTCGGCGACTTCAACGCGATGCTGGAGGCGGGGATGCATTTCGCCCGCCCGCCGCGCATCGACTTCGAATACGCCAATCTCGGCTATACCTTGCTGGGGCGCGTGGTCGAGGCGGCGAGCGGCGAGCCCTATTCCGGCTTCGTCCGCCGTGAGATCCTGCAGCCGCTCGGCATGCAGCAGACCACCTTCGAGATCGACGACCTGCCGGACGGTGCGCTGGCGCCCGGCTATCGCCGGCACGACGACACCTGGTCGCCGGCCGAGCTCGAGCATGACGGCGCCTATGGTGCCATGGCCGGAATCGTCACCAACACCGTCGAGTATGCGCGCTTCGTCGCCTTCATGCTCGATGCCTGGCCGCCGCGCGACGCCGCGGAGAGCGGGCCGGTCGCCCGCGCCGCGCGCCGCGAGCTCGCGTCCCTCCACAGCGGCCCGCGCGCGCCTACCCCGCGCAAGCACCAGGGCCGCGAGGTCTGGACCGCCAGCGCTTACGGCTACGGCCTGATCAACTCGGTCGAGAGCGAGCTCGGCCGCTATCTGCACCACCGCGGTGGATTGCCGGGTTACGGCTCGCATTTCCTGTTCTCGCCGGAAACCCAGGTCGGCATCTTCAGCTTTGCCAACCGCACCTATGCGGCGATGAACGAGCCCAATATCGAAGCCGCGCAAGCGCTGAAGGATGCCGGCCTGTGGAAGGCGCCAGCCGTCCCGGTCAGCGCGCATCTGGCGCCGGCGGTCGAGGCGGTTTCGCGGGTCTACCGTGCCGGCCGTATCGCCGAGGCCGCGCCCCTGCTCGCCGTCAACTTCCTGCTCGACCGCCCGGCGGAAGAATGGGACCGGCATCTCGCCAGGCTGGCTGGGCAGATCGGCGAGCTGCGGCATATCGATGCCGCACCGACCCACGCCTTGTCGGCAAAGCTGACCTTGGTCTGCGCGCGCGGCGCCGCGCAGGGACAGCTCATCCTCACGGGCGAGCCGAGCCCGCGCATCCAATCGCTCACCCTCGAGGCGACAACGGACGCCGGACTGCCCTTGTGAGCAGGGCCAAGGTGACGAAAGCAACCGCGGCGAAGGGCATCCAGGCTTGGGCCTCGCCCATGGTGCGGAGGGTTACGCCGCTGAGCAAGCACCAGAGGATCGGGATCGGATAAAGCAGCCAGACCCACGGCCCGCGCAACACGATCAGGAAACCCAGCGTCGCGATCACCGTGGGATCGGGCGCGATGCCGAAGATCTCGGAAGTGGCGCGATCGCGCCCGTGCAGCAGCGGGACGCCGACCGTGGCAAAGGCCAGCAAGAGATAGCCGACCCAGGCGATGATCCCGCGCGGCCGGACGGCGACCGGCGCGCAAAAAACGATCAGCGGAAGCAGGATCGCTTCGAGCGCGAATGCGGGCACGACATAGGCGATCGCCCAGTTGATGCTGGCATAGCGATGCCAGAGAAACGCATAGCCGACGAATCCCCAGGCCAGCGCCAGGATGAGCGAAGCCCCGCGGATCGCATGGGGTCCGCCACGCGCCGCGAGGAAGGTCACGATGCCGCCCAGGGCCAGGGTCACCACCGGCAGCGGCCAATAGGCCTCGTTCTGCAGCGCGAACATCCGCCAATAGCTGCGCGGCGAGAACAACAGGAAGTCCTCAGGCGCGTAGGTCCACCATTCCGACATTCAAAGATCCCGCAGCCTGGTAGAGATGCGTTCGCGCAACGCCGGGTCGGGCAGCGGACCGGTTGCGGCGGCCAGGTTCTCGCGCACGTGATCGACCCGGCTGGTCGCCGGGATCGCCACCGTCACCGCCGGATGCGCCAGGATGAATTTCAGGACGATCTGCGCCCAGCTCGCGGCGCCGATCTCGCCCGCCCAATCCGGCAGCGCCTCGCCCTCAAGCCGGCGGGTCAGCCGGCCTTGCTGGAACGGCCGGTTGACGATCACGGCGATGCCGCGCTCCGCCGCCAGCGGCAGCAGCCTTTCCTCGGCCTCGCGATCGATCGGATTATAGGTCAGCTGCACGAAGTCGAGCGGGTGGTTGCGCATGATCTCTTCGAAGAGGTCGTGCCGCCGTCCCTCGGACGTCGTGATGCCGACATAGCGCAGCTTGCCCGCCGCCTTCATTTCCATGAGCAGCGGCAGCTTGGTCTCCCAATCGACCAGATTGTGGACCTGCAGCAGGTCGAAGCGTTCGACGCCCCAATACTGCCGTGTCGTCTCGATTTGGGCCGCTCCGTCGCCCGAGGTCCAGACCTTCTCGGCCGAGAACAGCGCCTTCGGGCGCCCCAGCTTGTTCAACCCATAGCCGATCACCGGCTGGGCCGAGCCGTACATCGGCGAGGAATCGATCATCCGCCCGCCGCCTTCGAAGAACGCCGCCATGACGCCAGCGCATTCTTCCCGGAGCTTCGGGTCATCGCCGACGTTGAAGGTGATCCAGCTGCCGAGCCCGACCATCGGCATCGCCTCGCCGCTGGAGGGAATGGCGCGGGTCGACGGCGATGTCTCCGCAGCGCGCGCCGTGCTGGAAAAGAAGGGTGCCACCGCTGTGGTTTGCAGGAATGCCCGGCGCGTGGTCTTCATCCGATCCTCCCTTCAATCCGGCAGCGTATAGACGGGGCAGGGCACGGCGATGCCGCGCAGCGCATGCGTTCCCAACGATACCAGCGGGGTGGCGGTTTCCGCAGCCACCGCACCCGAGATCAGGATGGAGCGCTCGAGGGGCCGGCACAATCCCTCCAATCGGCTGACCAGGTTGACCGCCGGGCCGATCGCGGTGAAGTCCAATCGGTCGGCGGCGCCGATATTGCCCCAGAGGATCTCGCCCAGGTGAACGGCGATGCCGAAGGGCAGGGGCGGCAATCCCTGGGCGGCCCGCGTCTTATCGAGATGCGCCATCCCAGCGCGCGCGGCCGCGACCGCGCGCAAGGCCGCGTCACAGGCGCTCGCTGCAGACTCGCCGCCGACCGGAAAGATGGCCAGCAATCCGTCGCCCATGAACTTCAAGATCTCGCCGCCGAAGGCCTGCACCGCCAGGCCGATGCGGTCGAACCAGGCGTCGAGCGCGGCGATGACCGAAGCGGGCGCGGTCGAGTCCGAGAGCGCGGTGAAGCCGCGAAGATCGGCGTAGAGCAGGGCGGCCCGGATGGTCTCGCCGACACTGCGCCGCAGCGGGCTGCCCATCACGCGCGCCGCCGTGCGCCTGCCGAGATAGGCCTGCAGCGCCACGCGCAACGTCGACCGGGCGGCGATTGCCGCGAGCGGCGCGGCTGCAAACCGCGCCGCTTGGCGCAGCCGCTCGGCTTCATCCGGCGTGAAGGCGCGCGGCCCGATCCAGCCCAGCATCGGCGCATCCGCGCCGCTGCCGGCAGCCTCTTCGTGGACGACGCCCGGCGCCAGCCCCTGCAACCAGAGGCGGCCGGCATTGCCCGGGTCGTCGGCGCTCATGCCGCCGGCAAAGCCCAGCGCCTCCATCACCGCGCCGCTATCGGCGCGCCAGAGCCAGGTGCGGTGCGCGATGATCGGATCCGGCACGGCCAGGGTGAGGGCGCCGCCGGCGAGCGGCACGCCGTCGGCGATCAGTCGTGCGCCCAATCCCGAGAGCAAGGCATCGGCGGCCGGCAACGCCGCGGCATCGTCAATCAGCCAGGAGAGCGCCGAGGGAAGCTGCATTTTTGCTGTCAGTTTCTGTCAGGAGTGGTTCCCGCGGGCTCTTGTGCCCGCGGCGCGCCATGCTTTCATAAGCCGGGGGCGGGCATCAAGGAGAGGCGCGATGGCGGATGGATTCGTGTTGCGCACCGAAACGCAGGTCGCCGCCCCGGCCGCGACCGTGTTCGCATTCCTGATCGATCCGGAGAAGCTGCTGCGCTGGATCGGCAACGGCGCGACCATGGAGGCGCAGCCCGGCGGCCTCTATCTCCTCGAGAAAGTCTCCGGCCGGAACACCGCGCGCGGCACCTTCAAGGAAGTCGTGCCGGTGCATCGCCTCTCCTACACCTTCGGCTGGGACGAGGATCCCGGGGTTCCGCCGGGATCGAGCCTGGTCGAGATAGACCTCATCGAGCAGAACGGCGGCACCCTGGTCCGCATGACCCATAGCGGCCTGCCGACCGAACAGGACCGCGCCAACCACGAGAAGGGCTGGAAGCATTATTTGGAACGGCTCAGCGCGGTCGCCGCGGGCGCCACGGTCGGGCCGGATCAGAAGTGGTGAAGCGGCCACCGTCCGCGGCCTGAGCGGGAACATCCCAGGTCGCCGTTATCTGTTGTCTCCTCATATCACGCCGATGTAACGGCCCGATTGCAAGTATGTCTCGCATTGGGTGGCCGGCGTACATCTACTGAGGAGGAGCCTGATGGCATACGAATACAAGGTCATGGGGGAGACGGTCCGCCTGGACGTCGATCCGACGGTCGTCGCTGTCCGGTTCCACAATGCGCAGCCCAGGAGCGCTCGAGCGCTGGCGATGGAACGGGCCGGGGCTGGCGCCTTCGCTACGCGTTTCGAGGTGCCGGGTGAGAAACTTACGATCGTTCCTGCATCGGCTGGCCCGCTTCGGCCGATTCCCTCTGATGGAAGCCAGCCGCTCGGGACCATCCATGCCCTCAATGCTCAGCCCGAGGTTTCGCATGCGTTGCCGGTGTTCCGTGTCGATGGCAACCAAGTGGTCGCGACGGACCGGGTCATCATCGGCCTCGAAGACGTCGCTCTGGCCGGCAGGGTCGTCGATAAGTACGCCCTCAAGCTGCTGAGAACTCGCGACGACAAGATCGTCTGTGAGATTCCCGAAGGCGCCGATGTATTTGCATTGGTGGCAAGTCTCGACGGCGAACCCAACGTCCGCTTCGCCGAACCCGATTTCGTGACCATCGGGCGGCATGTTCCAAGTCGCATTTCTCCTCCGATCACCGCGCTGACGACCGGCATCGGCAGTCAATACGCGATGCAGATCACGGAGGCGACCGCGGCGTGGCAGATCGCATCCGGCAATCCCGCTGTTACGATCGCGATCCTCGACGAGGGGGTCGATACCTCGCATCCGGATTTGGCTGCCGCGGTGACCGGGACGTTCGATGCGGCCGATGACGACACGTTCCAGGAACCCAATGCCTGGGATGGCCACGGGACCTGTTGCGCCGGGTTGGCCGCAGCCCGCGGAGTCTATGGCGTCGGCGTGCGTGGCGTGGCCGCCGGTTGCTCGATCTTTGCCGTGCGTATTGCCTTTTCGGCGTCGAATGGCGGGCCATGGGTCACCACCAACGACAAGATCGCGCGCGCAATCGCGTGGAGCTGGCAAAAGGGAGCGGACGTCATCAGCAACAGTTGGGGCGGAGGAGCGCCGTCGAACGACATAGCGGAGGAGTTTGCTCGGGCCCGAACGAAGGGGCGGGGCGGACGCGGCTGCGTCGTGGTTATTGCCGCTGGAAACTCGTTCGGCGCAGTGAGCTTTCCGGCAACGCTCACCGGCGTCGTTGCGGTTTCTGCGAGCAACGAGTACGACGAGGCGAAGACGCCAACCAGTCGCGACGGCGAAACCTGGTGGGGCACGAATCATGGTTCGCAGGTGACCCTAGCTGCCCCCGGCGTGCACAACCTGACGACCGACATCATAGGCGCAGGCGGTTACGGAAGCGGCAACTATCTGCCGACCTTCAATGGGACTTCCTCCGCGACCCCGATCGTCGCCGGAGCTTGCGCATTGATGCTGTCGGCAAGACCCGGCCTGCGCGAGAGCGAAGTGCGCGCTGCCCTCGCCCAGGCGGCCGATAAGGTGGGCGCATACCCCTATGCCAACGGCCGCAACGACTTCTTCGGCAGCGGGCGCCTCAATGTCCTCAAGGCCTTGCAGACCGTCGGTGTCCAGGGCGCGGCAGAGGCCGGCCGGGCGGCGGCCACCGGCTGAGCGACAGCCGTTGCCTCCGCGATCAGGTCTCGTCGATCTCCTGCGCGGGCATCAACGCGCGCCGTCGATGTAGCCGAGGCTGCGCAGGCTCACATGGCCCTTGCGGCCGATGATGATGTGGTCGTGGAGCTGGATGCCGATCTTCTCCAGTGCGGCCTTCACCGCCTTGGTCATCTCGATGTCGTCGCGCGAGGGCGAGGGATCGCCGCTCGGATGGTTATGCGCCATGATGACAGCGGAGGCATCGAGGGCCAGCGCGCGCTTCGCCACCTCGCGCACGTAGACCGGCGTGTGGTTGACGGTGCCCTGGCTCTGCTTCTCGTCGGCGATGAGCGCGTTCTTGGTGTCGAGGAACAGCAGGCGGAATTGCTCGATGGGCTCATGCGCCATCACCGAATGGCAATAGGCCAGCACAGATTTCCAGGAGGCGAGAACTGGCTTCTCGGTGATGTCCTGTTTCTGCATCAGGAGGGCGGCGGCCTGAATGGCCTTGATGGTGACGATCGAGGCTTCCCCGACATCGTCGACATCCAGAAGTGCATCCGGGCTCGCCGCCATGACGCCGGCGAAACTGCCGAAGCGCTTGAGCAGCGCCTTGGCGATGGGTTTCATGTCGCGCCGCGGCTGCGCTTGGCCAAGGAGCAGTTCGAGCAGTTCATAGTCGGCGAGGGCGGTCGGGCCGCCCTCCATGAATCGCTCGCGCAGCCTTTTGCGATGGCCGAGATAGTCTGGTTTCTCCGCGACGTCCCCCACCGCCGCAGACGCGTCACGCCGCGTAGGGCGGGTGATGCATGCCCTTCGGCGAGAGGGTGAAGATCTCGCGACCGGTTTCCGTCACGCCGACGGTATGCTCGAACTGGGCGGAGAGCTTCTTGTCGCGGGTGACCGCGGTCCAGCCGTCCTCCAGGATCTTCACGTCGAAGCGGCCGGCGTTGATCATCGGCTCGACGGTGAAGAACATGCCGGCCTTGAGCTCGGGTCCCTGGTTCGGGCGCCCGAAATGCAGGATCGACGGCGTGTCGTGGAAGATCCGCCCGATGCCGTGGCCGCAGAAGTCGCGCACCACCGAGAAGCGGTTCTTCTCGGCATAGGTCTGGATCGCATGGCCGATGTCGCCGACGGTGGCGCCGGGGCGCACCATCTCGATGCCGCGCATCATCGCCTCGTAGGTAACGTCGATCAGCTTCTGCGCCTGCACGCCGACCTTGCCGACCAGATACATGCGGCTGCTGTCGCCATGCCAGCCATCGACGATCACGGTCACGTCGATGTTGACGATGTCGCCATCGAGCAGTTTCCGCGGGCCCGGGATGCCATGGCAGACCACGTGGTTGATCGAGGTGCAGATCGACTTCGGGAAGCCGCGGTAGTTGAGCGGCGCCGGAATGGCGTTCCGCGCCACGATGTAGTCGTGGCAGAGCTTGTCCAATTCGTCGGTGGTGACGCCGGGCTGGACGTGGTCGGTGATCATGTCCAGCACTTCGGCCGCGAGATGCCCGGCCTTGCGCATGCCCGCGAATCCGGCGGCGTCATGGGTCTTGATCCGACGATCCTCGTTGATCCAGTCGTCCGAAACGTCTTTTTTCTGCATGTTCAATTCGCTAACCCGCTCATCCGACAAGCATAACCCCAGAGGGTTGCGGTTGGAAGGTTTCTAACCGCCGATCCTAGCCGTGGATAAAGGCGATCTCATGGCCCGCGTCAATGCCGAGCGGGCTGATTTCGCAGGAAAAGGCCCGGATTTCCACGCCTTGGGCGCGGGCCTGGGTCATCGCCGCCGCATAGGTTGGATCGATGTCGGCGGCGAGTCGCACCTCGCGGCAATCGCTGCGCTGGACCAGGAACAGCAGCACCGCCCGCTGGCCGGCCTGGGCCAGCAGGCCGAGCTCGGCCAGGTGCCGGCTGCCGCGATCGGTCCTGGCGTCGGGGAATTCGGCGATGCCGGCACGGCGGGAGAGGGTGACGCTCTTCACCTCGACCCAGCAGGGCTGGCCCCCCAATTCCAAGGGCGCATCGCCGAGGCGAAAGTCGAGCCGTGACACGGCGCCGACCTTCACCTCCCGGGCGATGCTGGCGCTGGGCAGATCGGCGAAGGCGCCGGCCGCCAGGCCCTCGGCGACGATCGCATTGGCCCGCCCGCTATTGATCCCGACCACCGCCGTCACGCCCGACGCCATGCTCTCCACCAGCTCCCAGCCATAGGGCAGCTTGGTCCCGGTCTTCGGCGCGAGCCAGCAGCGGCTGCCGGGCTCGGCGAGGCCCAGCATCGATCCGGGATTGGGACAATGAACCGTGAGGAATTCTCCGCCGATTTCCACGTCTGCCAGGAAGCGCTTGTAGCGCTTGATCAGGCGCGCTTCGACCAGGGGCGGGGAGAACTGCATGGCGTCAGGCTAACCGCAATCAGTCGCTGGGCGGGCTGAAGTCGGTATAGACCAGGATCTGCGAGACACTCTGCCCGTCCTCGCTCAGGGGCAGGAAGATCACATGGCTGTTGTCGAGCCGGTCCCGGTTGGTGATGACGGTCTTCAGATCGACATGCGGCTGCCCGGACAGCTGCACGCGGCTGTAATTGGCCAGCACGGCCTCGCGGCTGGCGCCGAGGAAAGCTTCGCCGACCGGACGGCCGGTCGGGTCGCGGCCGCGGGCCTGGACCTCGCGCGTGCCGACCAGGCGATAGACGAAGCGCCGTTCGTCGGCGACGACGTCGACAATCATCAGCGCCGGCAGGTAGCCAACCAGCTCCGCCGGATCGATGTCGGCGCGCCGCGGCATACGCCGGTCGCCGCGCTTTCGATCCCAGTAGCGAAACAGAGGTTCCAGGCCGGCCGGAACGGGATGGGGCGAGGCGGTCACGAAGTCTTTCCCAGCGATTCGGTGTTGTTCATAGCAGATTTTCCCAGCCATCCCCACCCGATCGCGCCGATATTCCCATCTTCCCGCAGTTGCACCGCGCTCCGGTTCGGGGCAAGTTAATTGCAAATTCCGCTTTCGGATCCGGGGCTTCCATCATGACGCGACGACGTACCGCAGCCGCCACCAGGGCATTCCTTGGGGCTTCCACGCTTGCGGGTCTGGTCCTGCTCAGCGGCTGCTCCTTCTTTTCCCACGCCACCACCTGGACCAAGAACGGCGCCACCGAGGAACAGGCCCACAGCGATCTGGCGCAGTGCAAGGAGCAGGCGGACGTGCAGACCGCCCGCGATCGCGACATCGACCAGGACATCTCCGCCGCCGAAACCGGGGGCAACGCCGGAATCGACACCTCGCCGCTGCAGAACATGCAGTCCTACAAGGGCGACCGGCGCTACAAGTCGATCCTCGAGGACTGCATGGCCCAGCTTGGCTACAGCAAGGTCGAGTGACCGGGCGCGCATCGATGTCGGACAACCAAACCAAGCCGCCCAAGATCGTCACCGCCGCCATCCTGGTGATCGGCAACGAGATCCTCTCCGGCCGCACCAAGGACGCGAACCTGCATTATCTGGCAACGGGTCTCACGGCGATCGGCATCCGCCTCATGGAAGCGCGGGTGGTGCCGGATGTCGCCGCGCGCATCATCGAGGCGGTCAACGCGCTGCGCGGCGCCTACGACTACGTGTTCACCACCGGCG
This sequence comes from Dongia sp. agr-C8, assembly GCF_054658695.1. Taxonomy (NCBI): domain Bacteria; kingdom Pseudomonadati; phylum Pseudomonadota; class Alphaproteobacteria; order Rhodospirillales; family Dongiaceae; genus Dongia; species Dongia sp. agr-C8. The sequence goes on along the minus strand of NZ_BAAGHZ010000002.1, from coordinate 104,640 downwards.
GCATCGGCCCGACCCATGACGACATCACCTCGGAGACGGTGGCTGAGGCCTTCGGCGTGAAGCTGATCAAGCATCCAAAGGCGGTGGAGCTGCTGACCCAGCATTACGGCGAGGCGAACCTGACCGAGGCGCGGCTCAGGATGGCGCATGTGCCGGAGGGCGCGTCGCTGATCGACAACCCGGTCTCGACCGCGCCGGGATTCCGCATCGGCAATGTCTATGTGCTGGCCGGGGTGCCGGCGATCTGCCAGGCGATGTTCGACGGCTTGAAGGGCGGGCTCACCCGCGGCGATCCCGTTCATTCGAAGACGGTCAGCGCCCATGTCGGCGAAGGCGTGATCGCCCGCGACCTCGGCGCGCTGCAGCAGCGCTATCCCAGCCTCGACATCGGCTCCTACCCGTTCTTCCGCCAGGGCAAGTTCGGCGCCAGCTTCGTGATCCGCGGCACCGACGAGGAAAAGATCGGCCAGGCCGCTGCCGAGCTCCGCAGCATCATCCGCGCCTTAAACGCCGAGCCGATCGAAGGGGAGACGCCGGCGTAAGAGCGTGTCACCCTCGCGCACCATCGCCCGCTTGGTGGAATTGGTAGACACACAGGACTTAAAATCCTGAGGCTCGAAAGAGCCGTGCCGGTTCGAGTCCGGCAGCGGGCACCATCTCGGCTACCGCACACAGCGCTTCGCCGAGTGAGGACATAACGCGGATGCTAAGCTGGCGCCCGGACGGCCAGCTTGAATATCGAGGAGCGAATGATGGTCAGGATTGCGATTGCGGTGCTGCTGCTGGCGCTGACGGGTTGCGTTGCCCCGATGCCGACGGGCGACGAAGACAACCGCCTGCTGAACCAGAGCGCGCCACCCGACGGCGCGCCGACCGCCCCGTGGATGCCGAGAATGATTTTCGAATAGCGGGGTCGGCGGTGCGCGGCGCGTTGCAGAGCGCGCCGCGCACCATCCGGATCAGTTCGGCTTGGCGGCTTCGATCGTCGCGCCGATGCTTTCCGCGCCGCATTTCTGCACCATCGCCTTCCAGCAGCTGTTGAGCGCCGGGCTGCGGTTGGTGGTGCGGTAGAAGCCGGTCATCATTTGCTTAGTGCCCGCGGCATCGCCGAGCTTGATCGAGCGGATCAGGTCCTCGAACTCGTCCCCGAGGACGAAGGCGCGCCCGGCCCGGCTGGCGTCGCCGACCGGACCGCAGTTCGCATCGACCGCCGCGAAAGCCGCCACCTTGGAGTCGCCTCGGTCCATGAGACACTTCGCCTGGGCCGACTTCGGCCAGGCATTGTAATCATCCGCCGCAGCGGCATTCGCGAATGCGGTGACGGTCAGCGCCGCCGCGATAATCAAACCCTTCATCAGTCTTCCTCTGTCAATAAATACCCCGGAGGCCACTTAGCATAGGCACCGGGCGAAAGTCGACTCACCCCGTCCGGGAGAATTTGGGGGGGAGAATCGAAGAGGATCTGCTGTGTGAATAGGGTCGGGTCCGCGGACGGCTTCAGGCGCCGGTCGCCGCAAGATGGGGCGGTTTCCGCCGCCAGCCCAACAGGCCCATGCCGCCGAGCGCCGTCGCCAGCAGCGGAAGGGCCGCGGGGATCGGCGTCTCGGTGACGCTGAGCGTCTCGATGAACCCGCCGACCGGCCGGCTGGCACAGAGGCCGCCGCAGAGGAAGAAGTAGACGGATTCGTTGCCGAACACCGTCACCATCTGGAAGCCCGAAAGGTCGGTCGTGTGCATGTTCAAGGTGAGGAGCTGGCCCGCAACACCGGGGACCGCCGTGGCGCTGTTGTGGAAGACCAGCTGCGTCATGGTCGCCGAGGTGGTGAAGCTGTCGATGGAGAACCCGCTATAGCTCGCTCCCAAGATCTGGGCGCCGGTCGTCGACGAGATCGATGCATCGACCACGGTGTGGGTCGTCAGGTCGAGGCTGAAGGTTCCGTTGATGACGCCATCGACCGAGCCCGCAACCACGGAACCCGCCGTCAGCCCGAACGTCACGATGGTGTTCGCGCCGGCCGGTGCAGCGAGCAGCCCGCCGAACGCCAAGCCGGTGAGCAGGATGACAAGGCGCAGCATGCTCCACCCCCAATTGCAGCTTGAGGACAGGCTACCGGCCGGGGAACCACAGTCAAGCGGTGGATTTCGGACACCTGTAGGCGGTGCATGCAAGCGCCATGGACATAAAATCCTCATGCGCAAACGGGTCGCGGCGAGTTCCTCGGGCTCCGGTCATGAAATGACCAAAGCGGTCAATTCGATGACAACAGCCGGAAATCAGGCGCGATCATTTTTCAACCTATTGCTGTCGCGGGAGAGACTCGCTTAGGCTGCGCATCTGCATATGCAATGGGGATGAACATGTCTATTCGGCAAGCGGCGCGTCTCTCGGCCAGGCTGGTCGCGCCTGCCCTGGTCCTGCTGCTGGCGATCGCGTCGCAAGCCTCGGCCGCGACCATCACGGCGACCTTTACCGGGACGGTGAAGACCGGTCTGGATTCCACCGGCGTGTTCGGAACGCCCGGCGCCAATCTGGCGGGCGCCGCTTACAGCCTGGTCTATGCGGTGGATACCGCGCTCGGCGATTATTCGACGTTCAATGGCACGATCACCGACCCGCTGCTGTCGGGTGACCAGCTCTTCGGCGGCAAGTCCGCGGTGCTCACCATCAACGGCCACGGCTATGCCTTCATCGGGGACAGCTCGCCGAGCGGTAATTTCGACCTTGCCGCGTCAAAGCCTGGCTTCGTGGGACTCGCCTATCAGGTCGCCAACTTCGCTCAACATTCATCGGTGCTGGTCAGCCTCTCGACCACGAACCCCGGCCCAGGCTTTCCGACCTCTCTCTTGGCTGCCGCCGTAATCAACAGCTGCCCACCGGGTTCGTGCATCTTTGGCGGCAGCTTCAACATCCCGACGTCCGGCCTGGCGGTGCTCACCGGGTCGTTGAACTTCGGCAGCTTGAACGTCGCCGTCGCGACCACGCCGATCCCGGCGGCGTTGCCGCTGTTGATCTCGGCGCTCGGCGGCCTCGGCTTCGTCGGCTGGCGGCGTCGGAGCGCTGAAACGGCGGCCTGAGCCCGCCGCGGCTCAGGGCAGCCGGATCGTCTTCTTGGTCTGGCCGCCGGCCTTGACCTTGAGGTCGAAGTCCTTCGCGTACTGTGCCTTCTGCCCGGTGGCGTGCACCTTGTAGCTGCCGGGGGCGAGCTCGATCAGGACCCAGGGGCCGTTGCACTGCACCTGGAAGACCTGCTTGCCGCTTGCGTCGGTGACGGTGACCGCGGGGTCGCCGAGGAAGTCGCCGTTGGCGGCGGCGAACTCCAGCCGCACCGGGAAGGCAGGCCAGCGCGGGTCGCCGCGGCTCGCCTTGCCGACGCCGGCGCAGGCATATTTGATTCCGTTGGCCTCGAGGATGGGGTCGCCGGCGCCCTGCGCGGCGGCCGGCAGCGGCACAAGCAGCAGCCCGAGCAGAGCCAGGGCAAGCGGCAGCGGTGAACGCGACGTCGACATCCTGTGTTTCCCCTTGAAGTTCCAGCGCGCGGATTATGCCGATCGGTCGCGCAAACACGAAGCGGTGATTTGCCGGTGCCGGATGAGGGGTCTAGCCTTCGATCGGCCGGGTGATCAAGCCTGCCCGGTGCTCTCACTGCGCACCATCATCCACCGCGGGACCTCCGGTCGCCGCGACGGGTGATCCGTTGCGCCTCGGATCGACAACTTCACAATGGAGACCGCGATGACCGAGATGACGAAGATCGGGCTTTTCGGATTCGGGTTGGCGACCGCTTTGGCGCTGGCCTTGCCGGCCGCCGCCGAGGATTACGGCCCGTTCAAGGAGATGGAGACCGCGGCCGGCGAGGTGCTGGTCGATGCCAAGGGCATGACGCTCTACACCTTCGACAAGGACGAGGCCGGCAAGTCGAACTGCAGCGGCGAATGCGCCAAGGCCTGGCCGCCCGCCATGGCGATGGAAAGCGACAAGCCGGTCGGCGGCCTCACCATCATCAAGCGCGACGACGGCAGCCTGCAATGGGCCGACGACGGCAAGCCGCTCTATACGTTCGTGAAGGACACCAAGCCGGGCGACGTCACCGGCGACAACTTCAAGAACGTCTGGCACGTGGTTAAGGAGTAGTGCGCCCCGAAATTGCGCCTCGACGCGAGGTGGCGTCGAGGCGCAATTTATCCTTGCTGGGATCTCCTGGGACGACCGCCATGCTGCGCCGATCTCTCGCCTTCGCCGGATTGCTCGCCTTGAGCGGCTGTGCCTATGACGCCGGCTATAACCAGAGCAATTATGCAAGCCAGCCCACCAGCGTTGCCGGCTATTACAGCGCGGCCGGTCCCGGTGCGCCCTATCTCCCGGGCTCGCCGGTCTATGGCGCACCCTATGCGGGCGGGCCGGTCATCGGCGGCATCTATGTTTATGGCGATGCACGCGACGACTATGGCGGACCGGTCTTCTCGCCCTATTACGGCATCAAATGCGATCGCCGCCGAAATCTTTGCTGGAGCCGCAACGGCCCCAACTACGGGTGGAGCTATCGCTTCTTCGGCCGCCGCCATGCCTATTGGAAGAACGACGACGGGCATGACGGGAACTGGAACGGCGGGAATTGGGGCGATGGGGGTTGGAGCGGCGGCGGCCACGACGGCGGCGGAAACAATGCCGGCCCCGGCTCTGGAAATCACGGTGGGGGCAACCCGGGCGGGGGCAACCAGCCCTGGGTCTACCAGGTTCCCCCGGAACCCGATGGCAGCGGCGCGCCGACCTTCTACCCCAACCCCTGCGGCGGCAACGGCCAACCGCCTTGTTGAACCTTGTGTAAAGTCACGGCGACGCATTAGCCTGATCAACGGCCAAGCATCGGGAAAGCCACGACCATGACTCAGTTTCTTCGCGGTGCCGCTCTCGCGGCGCTTCTGTGCGCGACGTCACTCTCCGGGGCGAAGGCCGAGGACGCCTTCTACCTCGGCCAGTGGAAGATCACCGGCGCCGCGCCCGGGCCGTGGATCAAGTCCGACGCCGAACTGTTCCCGGACGAGATGAAATCCCTGGTCGGCCAGACCATCACCCTGAAGGCCGACGCGATCGAAGGCCCGGGCGGCTTCCCCTGCAAGGGTCCGAAATACGAAGTGATGCAAGGCGGCCCCGACATGCTGTTCCAGGGCGCTTTCGGCGAGATGCAGGCGCAGGATTCGTCGGTCGATCCGCAGGCGCTGGCGGAGAAAGTGGGCTTCGCCGGCAAGCAGTATCGTACGGTGCTGACCGGCTGCGAGTTCGCGGTCGATTTCAGCTTCGGCGAGGACAAGGACACCGCAATGTTCGCGCTCGACAACGCGGTCTACACCTTGAAGCGCCAATAATCAGAGACAGTTGTCAGAGCGCCAACGCTGCCGCGCGGCCTTCATAGATCGCCGCCGGGGCGTGCCGCGCCGAGACGCAGTCGCCGATCGCGGTGAAGCCGATCCCGGCGGCGTGGAGCTCTTCGGCCAGCTCCTTGTTCGGCTGGTTGGTCAGGGCCAGTACCAGGTCGTCCGCTTCGATCTCGGTCTCGCTGTCGTCCAGCAGGCTGCGGATCCGCGCGCGGCCGTTGGCCCAGCCGGCGATCGCCGATTCCACATGGAAGACGACGCCGAGCTTCTTCAGCCGCGAACGCAAAGGCCCATCGGCCGCGGTGCGCACGAGATCGCGGCCGACCAGCGAATCCGGCGTTACGATCGTGACCTGGTGACCCTTCTCGGCGAGCTGCCAGGCGGTGCCGCAGCCGCGCCAGCTGCCGCCCTCGTCGATCAGGATGACGCGTGAACCCGGATTGGCCTCGCGGCTCATGATCGCCTCGACCGGCCAGACCCGCGGGCCGGCGAGGCCGGTCTCGTGCGCCGGCTTCGGCCAATAGCGCTGCTGCGGCGCCTCCACCGGCCGCGAGCCGGTCGCAAGCAGCACCGTGTCGGCGCCGATCGCGCCGATGCTGTCGCTATCGGCCAGTGTGTTGAATTCAACTTCGACGCCGAGCCGCTTCAACTCGCCTTCATACCAGCCGAGCAGGTCGAGGATCTGCGCCCGGCGCGGCTGCAGCCCGGCGAGCCGGAACTGGCCGCCGAGCTTGTCGGAAGCTTCCATCAAGGTGACGCGGTGGCCGCGCTCGGCCGAGGCGCGCGCGGCTTCCAGCCCCGCCGGACCGCCGCCGACCACCAGGACATGCCGCTTCCTCTCCGACTGGGCGAAGCGGTCGCCGCCCCATTGAAATTCGCGCCCGGCGGAGGGGTTGACCAGGCAGGAGATCCAGTAGTCGCGATGCCGCCGGCCCCAGCACATCTGGTTGCAGGAGATGCAGCGGCGGATCCGCTCCGGTGCGCCAGCCTTCACCTTGCCGACCCAATGCGGATCGGCGATCTGCCCGCGCACGATGCTGACCGTGTCGGCATGCCTGGCCTTCAAGAGGCTCACGGCGTTCTCCGGGGTGCGGATATGGCTCTCGGACTGCACGCGGATATGCTTGACGTTGCGCTTGATCTCCGCGGTCACCGGCTCGGTCAGCTTCTCGCCATAGAGAAAGGGCGGGATGATGGTGGTGAAGTCGAAATAGCTGCCGCTGCCGACGGTGACATAGTCGAACAGCGCGCGCTCGTCGTGCCAGGCGATCGCCGCCATCTGGTCCTCGGCCGAGGCGACGTCCGGCCGGGTGGGGTCGATGCTGATCGCCATGCCGATGACGAAATCCTCGCCGCAGGTCTTGCGCATCGCGGCCAGCAGCTCGGCGGAGAAGCGCATGCGGTTCTCGAAGCTGCCGCCGTATTTGTCTTCGCGCTTGTTGCTGTAGGGCGACCAGAACTGCTCGATCAGCGCGTTGTAGGCCGCCATCAGCTCGCAGCCGTCGAAGCCTGCATCTTTCGCACGCTTGGCACAGCGGGCGAAGCTGGCGATGATCTCAGCGATCTCGCCCTCGGTCATCGCGTGGCTGCCGTCGGAATCGTGCATCGAGACGAGACCGGAGGGCGACCAACTGGCGCGATAGGAGTTGTCCCAGTCGCCATGGGCACCGACGTGGTAGAGCTGCTGCAGGATATGCGCGCCCTCGGCATGCACCGCCTCGGTGATGCGCCGGAAATGCGGCACGACCGAATCATCGTCGGCGCGGAAGTTGCCGCGGGTCAGCACGGCGGTCGGATGGACGGGGATCGGCTCGACCACGATCATCGCAGCGCCGCCGATCGCGCGCTCGCGGTAATAGCCGAGATGGCGGTCGCCAGGGAGGCCGTCGGTCGCCATGTTGGCGGTATGCGCGCCGAAGACCACGCGGTTGCGCAAGGTGAGGTGACGAAGCTGGAGCGGCTGTAGCAGGACCGTGAGGTCCTGCTGGGGCAGGTCGGCGGCAGGCATGGCGCGGACTCACTTCGATCTGTGACCGCGGTCATTGTTCCAGGGATTCGCGCCAGCGCCCAGCCGGAATCGCCGGCCGCTATACGCGCGTATGATGGAAGTGCGGCGCGCGCCTCCCCAAGTCCCGAATGTAGGTTCTCGAAACAAGGGGTTCCCCGGATGCTTTCACGTCGCACGCTGTTCGCCGGCCTCGCCGCCGCCGCGGCTCTCGCCTCGACCCGCGCGGCCTTCGCCGCGACGCCGCCCAAGGTCCATAACGTCGTCCTGGTACACGGCGCCTATGCCGATGGCTCGAGTTGGTCGGAAGTCATTCCGCTGCTGCAGCAGGCGGGGCTCAACGTGACCGCGGTGCAGAATCCGCTGATGTCGCTGGAGGACGACTGCAACTATGCGCGCCGTGCGCTCGCGCTGCAGGACGGACCGACCGTGCTGGTCGCGCATTCCTATGGCGGCGAAGTGATCACCGAGACCGGCATCGATCCCAAGGTCAGCGCGCTGGTCTATTGCGCGGCGCGCGCACCGGATGCGAACGAGGACTATACCGCGCTCGCCAAGACATTCCCGACGCCGCCGGCCAGCGCCGGCATCATCCGCCAGAACGGCTATCTGCGCTTGAGCGAAGAAGCCTTCCTGCGCGATTTCGCCGGCGATCTTCCGGCCGAGAAAGCGCGGGCGCTCTATGCGGTCCAGGCGCCGGTCTCCGACACGCTGTTCGCCGCCCGGGTGACGCAGGCCGCCTGGCGGGAGAAGCCGAGCTTCTATGCGGTCTCGGCCGACGATCGCACCATCAACCCCGACCTGCAGCGCTTCATGGCGAAGCGGATGCGGGCGGAGACGATCGAGATTCCGGCGAGCCATCTCGGCATCGTCTCGCATCCGCAGGCGATCGCCGGTCTGATCCTGAAGGCGGCGGGCGCGGTCTAGGCGCGGCCACGCAGCCACAAGACGACGGTCCAGCAGAGCAGGGCCCAGGCGCTGCCGACGCACCAGCCCGCCAGCACGTCGGTCGCGTAATGCACGCCGAGATAGACCCGCGTGGCGCCGACGGCGACGGTGAGGATGATGGCGAGGGCTGCGATATAGGCCTTCACCCTTGTGTCGGCGCTGCCCTGTGCCAGCAGCGCGCCGAGGGTGAGGAATGTCACCGCCGAGAGCATGGCATGGCCGCTGGGGAAGCTGGCGCTGAACACCTGCACCGCGGTCGCGGTGTCCGGGCGTTCGCGGTCGAACAGCGACTTCAGCAGATTGCTGAGGATGAGTCCGCCGATCACCGAGACCGCGACCAGGCCGGCGCGCGGCCGGCGATCGGTCAGCAGGAAATAGCCGATGATCCCGAAGGTGAGAAATCCGAGGAAGGCGTAAGAGCCGAGTGCGGTGACGTCGCGCGCCAGTTCTTCCACCCAGACCGGTCCGACCGGGTCATAGCCTGGGCCGTCGCCTTGCATCAGGGCGGCGACCATCCGATCGAAATGGTCGGTATCGCCCTCGAAGACCTCGTCGGCCAGGGCGATGAAGCCCCAGATCAGGCCGGCGACGCAGGCGAAGGCCAGGATCAGGCCGATCTCGCGCCGCCGGCTCTGGAGGATTTCGAAACGCTGGGAAAGCTTCATGGGCTTCATATAAGGAGACTAGCAGAGCCTTCGTTCCCAAGCGGCCTTTGTGCACTTCCCTGCCAAATCCACACAAAACCCACAAGCTGCGATGATATGATGTTGCCCTGGCCCAGCCGTCATGGCATGGTCCGCCAAACAAAGAAGGGCAGGGGGCAGATCGTGTTGGCCGCCGAGGATGTGGTGCGCCGCCTGAAATGCTGGCTGGAACCGGTCGTGCCGGTCCGGATCAAGGGCGGCATCACCAACGCCAACTTCCTGGTCGAGCACCAGGGCAAGAAATACTTCGTGCGGATCGGCGATGACATCCCGGTCCATCAGGTGATGCGCTTCAACGAGCTCTCGGCCGGCCGCGCCGCGGCGGAATGCGGGCTCTCGCCCCAGGTCGTCTATTTCGAGCGCGGCGCGCTGGTCTTCGAGTTCATCGAGGGCAAGACCTTCGTCGCGGCGGATGTCCGCCGGCCGGAAAATCTGTTCCGCGTGCTGGAGCTGATCAAGACCTGCCACCGGGTGATGCCGCTGCATGTGCGCGGCCCCGCCGTCATCTTCTGGGTCTTCCACGTGCTGCGCGACTACGCGCACAGCCTGCGCGACGCCCAGAGCCGCCATGTCCCCACGCTGCCGCGGCTGATGCAGATCGCCGAGCGGCTGGAGGATGCGGTCGGGCCGATCGACATCGTCTACGGCCACAACGACCTGCTGCCAAGCAACATGATGGACGACGGCAAGCGCCTCTGGCTGATCGACTGGGACTATGCCGGATTCAACTCGCCGCTGTTCGATCTCGGCAATCTCTGCTCCAACGCCGAGGTGCCGCCGGAGGACGAGCAGAAGGTCCTGGAGAACTACTTCGATCGCGCGGTCGACGCCCAGCTGCTGCGGCGCTACCACGCGATGAAATGCGCCTCGCTGCTGCGCGAGGCGATGTGGAGCATGATCTCCGAGATCCATTCGACGCTCGACTTCGACTACCGCACCTACACCTCCGAGTATCTGTCGCGCTTCGAACGCGCCTTCCGCAATTTCCAAGAGCTCTAGAGCATGCCCAATCTTCCTACTCAGGCACGCGCGGTCATCATCGGCGGCGGCATCATCGGCTGCTCCACCGCCTATCACCTCGCGGGCCTCGGCTGGAAGGACGTGGTGCTGATCGAGCGCAACACGCTGACCAGCGGCTCGACCTGGCATGCGGCGGGGCTGGTGGGCCAGCTCCGCACCTCGGCCAACATCACCCAGCTCCTGAAATACTCGGTCGAGCTCTATGACAAGCTGGAGCAGGAAACCGGCCTCGCCACCGGCTGGAAGATGAACGGCGGGTTGCGCCTCGCCTGCAATGCCGAGCGGATGACCGAGATCAAGCGCCAGGCGACCACGGCGCATTCCTTCGGTCTCGAAATGGAACTGCTCTCGCCGCAGGAAGCGCTGAAGCTCTGGCCGCTGATGGACGTCTCGGATCTCGTCGGCGCCGCCTTCCTCCCGACCGACGGCCAGGCCAATCCGGCCGACATCGCGCAGTCGCTGGCCAAGGGTGCGCGCAACCGCGGCGTCACCATCGTCGAGGAGACCCGCGTCACCGGCATCAAGACCGAGAAGGGCAGGGCGGTCGGCGTCGTCACGAATAAGGGCGAGATCGCCTGCGAGGTCGTGGTGAATTGCGGCGGGCAATGGGCGCGGCAGATCGGCGCGCTGGCCGGCGTCGCGGTGCCGCTGCAATCGGTGCAGCATCAATACATCGTCACCGAAGCCTTGGGCGCGCCGAAGAATCTGCCGACCCTGCGCGATCCCGATCGCCTGATCTATTTCAAGGAAGAGGTCGGCGGCCTGGTGATGGGCGGCTATGAGCACAACCCGAAGCCTTGGCTGCCTGAGGGCGAGACCGGCGACCTGCCGGAAAACTTCGCTTTCCAGCTGCTCGAGAACGATCTCGAGCATTTCGAGCCGCTGATGGAGCAGGCGCTGGCCCGCGTGCCGGGGCTCGCGACCACCGGCATCAAGCAGTTCATCAACGGGCCGGAGAGCTTCACGCCCGATGGCAACTTCATTCTGGGCGAAGCGCCGGAACTCCGAAACTTCTATGTCGGCGCCGGCTTCAACGCCTTCGGCATCGCCTCCGGCGGCGGCGCCGGTCGGGCGCTGGCCGAATGGGTCGCCGGCGGCGAGCCGCCGATGGATCTCTGGGCAGTCGATATCCGCCGTTTCGGCAACCTGCACCGCGACCGCCGCTGGGTGCTGACCCGCACGCTGGAAGCCTATGCACACCACTACTCCATGGCCTGGCCCTATGAGGAACTGACCAGCGGCCGCCCCTTGCGCGTCTCGCCGCTTTATGAGCGGCTGAAGGCGCAGGGCGCGGTGTTCGGCTCCAAGCTCGGCTGGGAGCGGCCCAACTGGTTCGCGCCGCAAGGCGTCGAGCCTTGGGATGTCTATACCTACGAACGGCAGAACTGGTTCGACCAGGTCGGCGTCGAGCACAAGGCCTGCCGCGAGAAGGTCGCCTTGTTCGACCAGACCTCCTTCGCCAAGTTCATGCTGCTGGGCAAGGATGCCGAGGCGGCGCTCTCCTGGATCTGCGCCAACGACGTCGCCAAACGACCCGGCAGCCTGGTCTATACCCAGATGCTGAACGCGCGCGGCGGCATCGAATGCGATCTCACCGTCACGCGGATCGAGGAAGACGCCTATTACATCGTCACCGGCACCGGCTTCGCGACCCACGACTTCCACTGGATCAAGAGCCACATCCCGGCCGGCCTCGACGCGCGCCTCATCGACGTCACCGCGGCCTACGGCACCCTGGCGCTGATGGGGCCGGAGGCGCGCGACGTGCTGCAGGCGGTGGCCCAGGGCGATCTCTCCAACAAGGCCTTTCCCTTCGGCACCTCGCAGGAGATCCTGGTTGCCGGCGTGCCGGTGCGGGCCTTGCGCGTGACCTATGTCGGCGAGCTCGGCTGGGAATTGCACATTCCGACCGACGGCATCGGCGCGGTCTATGACGCGCTGATGGCAGCCGGCAAGCCGCACGGCATCGTCAACGCCGGCTATCGTGCCATCGAGAGCCTGCGCCTGGAGAAATTCTATCGCGCCTGGTCGAGCGACATCTCGCCCGACCATTCGCCGCTCGAAGCCGGCATGGCCTGGGCGGTGAAGCTGAAGAAGAACACGCCTTTCCTCGGCCGTGAGGCGCTGGTTGCCGAGGCGGCGAAGAAACTCCCCAAACTGCTCGCCTGTTTCACGGTCGATGACCAGTCCATCGTCCTGCTCGGCCGCGAGACTATCTTCCGCAACGGCAAGCAGGTGGGCTGGCTCTCCTCCGGTGGCTACGGCTACACGCTCGGGCTCAACATCGGCATCGGCTATGTGCGCGACAGGGAGAACGGGGTGACGCCGGAAGACGTCGCGTCGGGCAGTTACGAGCTGGAGATCGCCTGCCAGCGCTATCCCGCCAAGGTCAGCCTGCAGCCGCTCTACGATCCGAAGATGGAGCGGGTGAAGGCGTGAAGAACCACGCGGAAATCCTGATCATCGGCGCCGGCATCCTCGGCTGCTCGCTGGCCTATCATCTCACTCGGATGGGCAAGAAGGACGTGGTGGTGCTGGAGAAGAGCGGCATCACCCATGGCGCCACCTGGCATGCCGCCGGCCTGGTCGGCCAGCTCCGCACCTCGCGCAACATCACCCGCATGCTGACCCATTCGGTCGAGCTCTATGACAAGCTCGAGGCCGAGACCGGCATGGCGATCGACTGGAAGAAATACGGCAGCCTGCGCCTCGCCTGCTCGGAAGAGCGCGAGATGGAGAACAAGCGCTCACTCACCATGGCGAAGAGCTTCGGCCTGGAGATGCAGTGGCTTTCGCCGAAGGAGGCGGGCGATCTCTTCCCGATCATGAGCCTCGAGGACGTGCGCTCCGCGGTCTACATCCCCTCCGACGGCTATATCGATCCCTCCGGCGTCTGCCAGGCGTTGGCCAAGGGCGCCAAGGACCAGGGCGCCGTCTTCGTGGTCGGCGAGCGGGTCACCGGCTTCAAGATCGAAAACCGCACGGTGAAGGCGGTGGAGACCGACAAGGGGACCTGGACCTGCGGGCTCGTGGTCAATTGTGCGGGGATGTGGGGCCATGAGGTCGGCAAGCTGGCCGGCGTCCGCGTGCCGTCCTTCGCGGTCGAGCATCAGTATCTGATCACCGACCCGATCCCCGACATGCCGAAGCGCATGCCGACCATGCGCGATCCCGACCATCTCATCTACTACAAGCCCGAAGTGCGCGGTCTGGTGGTCGGCGGCTATGAGCCCGACACCAAGGCCTTCGCCACCGGCGGCATCCCCAAGAGCTTTGCCCAGGAGCTGCTGCCCTCCAACTTCGATCGCTTCGAGCAGCTGGCCAAACTGGCCGGCAAACGCACCCCGATCATCAACACCGTCGGCGTGCGCGAGCTCTTGAACGGGCCGATCCCCTATTCCGCCGATGCCGATTTCGTCATGGGCAAGGCGCCGGAGCTTGAGAACTTCTACTGCACCACCGGCTTCCTCTACGGCATCGCCGCGGGCGGCGGGGCGGGCCGGATGATGGCGGAGTGGATCATCGACGGCGCGCCCAGCCTCAATCTCTGGCCGCTGGATGTCCGACGCTTCAGCTTCCACCACACCACGCGGCACTTCATGTATCCGCGCGCGGTCGAGCTCTATGGCCATCACTACAAGCTGCACCGTCCGGGCGACGAGCACGAAAGCATGCGCGGCATCCGCCGCTCGCCGCTCTACGAGACGCTGAAGGCCCGCGGCGCGGTGTTCGGCTCGCGCGCAGGCTGGGAGCGGCCCAACTGGTTCGCGCCGAAAGGCGAGGCGGCGGAAGACCGGCCCGCTTACGACCGCGCCCGGACCAACTGGTTCGGCCCCGTCGGCGAGGAGCACCGCGCGATCCGCGAAGGCGTCGCGCTGATCGACCAGACCTCCTTCGCCAAGTTCGAGCTGGTCGGGCCCAATGCCCTGCACGCCTTGCAGCGGCTCGCCGTCTCCGACATGAACAAGCCGGTGGGCAGCACGATCTACACCCAGCTCTGCAACGAGAAGGGCGGGATCGAATGCGATCTCACCATCTCGCGGCTGGGACAGGATCGCTTCTATTTCGTCACCGGAAGCGCCTTCGGAACCCATGACCGGCACTGGATCGAGAGTCATCTCCGCCGCGACGCCCAGGCCCAGATCCTGGACCTGACCTCCGCCCGCGCCGTCATCAACATCTGCGGCCCGAAGGCCCGCGATGTGCTGCAGGCGGTGACCGAGGAAGACATCTCCAACGCGGCCTTCCCATTCTCGACCAACCGGCAGATCACCGTCGGTGCGGCGCCGGTGCTGGCGATCCGCATCGGCTATGTCGGCGAACTCGGCTGGGAGCTGCATATCCCGACCGAATACGCCGCGCATGTCTACGAGGTGCTGCGCGAGGCGGGCACGGCGCACGGCATCCGCGATGCCGGCTACCGCGCCATCGATTCCTGCCGCATGGAAAAAGGCTATCTCTACTGGTCCAGTGACATCACGCCGGACTATTCGCCCTACGAAGCGGGCCTCGGCTTCCGGGTCAACCTGAGGAAGCCGGACTTCGTCGGCCGCAGCGTCATGCTGGCGCAGAAGGAGAGGGGCGTCGCCCGAAAGCTCTGCACCTTCACGCTCGAACGCCCGCTGCCGGTCTATGGCGGCGAGGCGGTGATCAAGGACGGCAAGGTGGTCGGCGTGACGACCAGCGGCAATTTCGGCTATACGGTCGGCAAGTCGATCGCCTTCGCCTATCTGCCGATAGAACTTGCAGATGCGCAGGGGTTCGAGATCGAGGCCTTCGCCGAAGCGAGCGCCGCGACCCGGCATGACGGCCCGCTCTACGACCCGGAGAACAAGAGGCTGAAGGCATGATCTCGATGGATCCCCAACTCCTCGGCGTCCTTGACCGGATTCCCGAACTCGAGGGCGTGGACCGGGCGAAGATCGGGATCGAGAAGCTGGGCGGGCTCACCAACCAGAACCACAAGCTGACCACGCCGGTCGGCATCTTCGTGCTGCGCATACCCGGCGCCGGGACCGCTGAGTATATCAGCCGCGAGAACGAGAGCCTGGCGGCGCGCATCACCTCGGAGATCGGCGTCAACGCGCCGCTGGTCTTCTTCGATGCCCGCGACGGCGTGCAGCTGACGCGCTTCATCGAGGGCGGCGTCACCATGAACACCGAGCGTTTCAAGGACCTCGGATCGGTGCGCCGCGCGGCGCAGAGCCTCAAACGCGTGCATGATTGCGGTCGGCCGTTCAAGAACCGCTTCGAGCTGTTCCAGATGATCGACGAATACCTGGACATCCTGGCCAAGAAGGATGCGCCGCTGCCTGACGGCTATCACGATGTGAAGCGCGAGGCAGAGGCGGTGCGCAAGGCGCTGAGCGCGCGCCCGCTGCCGATCGTGCCTTGTCACTGCGATCCCCTGGCCGAGAACTTCCTCGACACCGGCAGCCAGGTTTACGTGATCGACTGGGAATATGCCGGCAACAACGACCCGATGTGGGACTTGGGCGACGTCTCGGTCGAGGCTGGCTTCGGCCCGGACCAGGACGAGGCGCTGCTCCGCGCCTACTTCGACGGCGAGCCCGGCGCCAACGATCGTGGCCGCATGGTGATGTACAAGGCCATGTGCGATCTCTTGTGGACGCTCTGGGGCATCATTCAGCACGTCAACCAGAACCCGGCCGACGATTTCTGGGCCTATGCCGTCAACCGCTTCGAGCGCTGCAAGGCCTTGATGGGCCGCTCCGATTTCGGCGCGCATCTTGCCGCGGTGGCGAAGGGCTGAGATTTTTGCCTTGCCTCTCGGCGCCGAGAGGAGAAACATAGTCAAAACGCGATGCCCGAATGAACGGGCCGCGGGCGCCGGTGCGAGTTCTGGCGATCGCAGAAGCGTGAGCCAGTCCTTTGCGTGACCCAGCCCTTGTGGCCGGCGATGGGAGGATTGCATGCCGGGCAGAGCACCTGCGGCGCCTCGCTGCGCCGCTCTTGTCGGACCTTACCTCAGCGGAAAGACAGCCCTTTTCGAAAGCCTGTTGTTCGCAACGGGCGCCATCTCGCGCAAAGGCAATGCCAAGGAAGGCACCACGGTGAGCGACAGCTCGCCGGAGGCCAAGGCACGCAAGATGTCGGTCGAGATGAGTGCCGCGACCGCCGAATACCTCGGCGAGACCTGGACCTTCATCGATTGCCCCGGCTCGGTCGAGCTGGCACAGGAGGCGCGCAACGCGCTGCTCATCTGCGACGTCGCCATCGTCGTGGCTGAGCCGGTCGTCGACAAGGCGCTGACCCTGGCGCCGCTGTTCAAGTTCCTGGACGACAACCAGATCCCGCACATCCTGTTCATCAACAAGATGGACCACGCCGATCATTCGGCGCGCGAGGTGCTGACGGCCTTGCAGGCGGTCTCGAGCCGCCCGCTGGTCCTGCGCCAGGTGCCGATCCGGGTCGCCGGCAAGGATGGCGACGAGGTCACTGGTTATGTCGATCTCATCTCCGAGCGCGCCTACAAGTATCATCCCGGCCAGGAATCCGACCTGATCAAGATGCCGGAGGAGATGCTGCCGCGCGAGCAGGAGGCGCGCACGGCGATGCTGGAGAAGCTCGCCGATTTCGACGATCACCTGATGGAAGAGCTCTTGAGCGACGCGGTGCCGCCGAAGGAGGAGATCTATCAGTTGCTCAGCAAGGACCTGGCCGAGGATCTGATCGTGCCGGTGATGCTGGGCGCCGCCGAGAAGGATTCCGGCGTGCACCGCCTGCTCAAGGCACTCCGCCATGACGTGCCGGGACCGGAGGTCGCGGCGAAGCGGCTCGGCGTCAACGGCGATGCCTGCGCGGTTATCTTCAAGACCAGCAACCAGCAGCATTCCGGCAAGCTCTCGCTGGCGCGGATCTTCGGCGGCAAGGTCGCCGACGGCGCGACTTTGAGCGGCCAGCGCATCTCCGGCATGCTGAAGATGAAGGGCCATGCCGGCGAGAAGGTGCCGGCGGGAAATTCCGGCGAGGTCGTGGCCCTGGGCCGGCTCGAGCAGGCGAAGACCGGGGACATCCTGACTGCCAGCGGCAAGACGCCCAGCGGCTATAAATGGCCGGAGCCGCTGAAGCCGCTGTTCTCGCTGGCGATCGACGTCGAGAATCGCAACGACGAGGTCAAGCTCACCGCGGCACTGGCGAAGCTCTGCGAGGACGACCCGTCGCTCTCCTTCAGCCACGATCCGGAGACCCACGAATTGCTGCTTTATGGCCAGGGCGAGGTGCATTTGAACATCGCCTTCGACCGGCTGAAGAACCGCTTCAATCTGCCGGTGAAGCATCACCGCCCGTCGGTCAGCTACCGCGAGACCATCAAGGGCCAGGTGAAGCAGCATGCGCGATTCAAGCGGCAGTCGGGCGGCCACGGCCAGTTCGGCGACGTCCATGTCGAGATCTGGCCGCTGGCGCGCGGCACCGGCTTCGAGTTCCACGACCGGGTGGTCGGCGGCTCGGTGCCGCGGACCTTCATCGGCTCGGTGGAGGAGGGGATCCGCGATTACCTGCACCGCGGGCCTCTAGGCTTCCCGGTGGTCGATGTCGCCGCCGCCCTGTTCGACGGCTCGTCGCACGCGGTCGACAGCTCCGACATGGCGTTCAAGACCGCGGCGCGGATGGCGATGCAGGAGGCGATGCCGAAATGCAATCCGGTGCTGCTGGAGCCGATCTTCGCCGTCGAGGTCTCGGCGCCCAACGAGTTCACGGCGCGGGTGCATCACCTGATCACCGGACGGCGCGGCCAGATCCTGAACTTCGGCGCCAAGGAGGGCTGGTCGGGGTGGGATATGGTCGAGGCCCTGCTGCCGCAATCCGAGCTCCACGACATGATCATCGAATTGCGGTCGTTGACCCTCGGCGTCGGCAATTTCGCCTATCGCTTCGATCATCTCCAGGAACTGACCGGGCGGCTGGCTGACAAGGTGGTCGAGCAGCGTCAGGCGACTGCAGCGCCGCATTAACGCGCAGCGCCGGGCGTATGGACCGTGTTTGCCATGCGCTTTTCGCGTCGCGTTGTGCCGCGCGCGCCCTTGCGGCGGGATTGGTTCAATGGCATATCGTCGCCGTCCCGATCTGGCCGGCGCTCAAGCGCGCGTGGCGATTGCACCGCGCGGATGGCCGGGACGGCGCGAGGCCCGCGCCGCGCTGGTCGCCGACGGGACCCCGCAAGCTTGAACACGGATACGACATTCCACTTGGGGGATGATGGGCCGGAGAGCTTCTGGCGCGACATCATCCTCACCCGCGACGAATGCACCTCCTTGAAGGTGCAGCGGCTGCACGATTATTGGCAGCAGGTTCGGGGCGTGCGCAGCATGCCGGCGCGGCGCGACATCGACGCAGTCGATATCTGGTTGCTCCTGCCGAACATCCATGTGAGCGAGTGGCATGAGAATCCCGACCGCGTGCGCTATCGCCTCGCCGGCACCGAGATCGTCGCCTCTATCGGCCGCGAGATCAGCGGGCACTGGCTCACCGACTTCCATACCGATCCCCACGATGTCGCCGAGACGATGACGCTCTATCGCCAGGTGATCGCGCGGCGCGCGCCGGTCATCGGTCGCACGCTCGGCAGCATGCGGCGCCTCGGTGTTGCTTCTTTCGAATGGATCCTCTGCCCGCTTTCCGAGGATGACGACGTCATCACGCATTTCATCGGACTCGAGGATTACGTGTCCAACAAGCGCTATCTGGGTGCCGGAAGTTGAATTGATGGCGCGGGACTTCGTGTATTGGTCTCAATGGTTTCCCGCATTTTGGGTATAGTTGAGCCGAGATTTCCCGTTTTGCCGGTCACCGGCGGCTCCTTGTGGAGCATCTTGTGGAAAATGTTGAAGTCGAAGGGCTTTGAACTCACCCTCGGGTGTTGATTGCTCTTCTCGCGCCGCCAATTGGCGCTCAGGGGACATTCGGCCACTTGCGGCGAGTCGGGTTTCCGGTGTCATATCACGATAGTGATGTGAAGGGCTGCGCATTGTCCCCAGAGCAAGGCCTAAGGAGCAGTTCGATTTCCAGGCGGCTTCCAGATCTCGCAGTGGACCGTTCGTTCGGCAATGACATCATCATTTCGCCGAGCGAATGCACGTCGCCGCGTGTTCGCGACCTCTACGAATACTGGGAGAAGATCCGCGGCGACCGCCTGATGCCGCGCCGGCAGGACATCGACCCCGTCGACATCTGGCCATTGCTGCCTTACCTGCACCTGAGCGAGTGGCACAAGGATCCGGACGGCGTGTTCTTCCGCATCGCCGGCACCGAGCTGGTCGCCACCGCGGGCCAGGAGTTCCGCGGCCGCTGGCTCAGGGAGATCACGCCGAACCCGCCGGATCTCGAGCAGGTGATGAACCTCTACTACCGCGTCATCGCCACCCGCGTGCCGATCTTCGGTCGCACCGACAGCAGCACGCTGCGTCTCGGCGTCGAGTTCTTCGAATGGGTGCTCTGCCCGCTTTCCGATGACGGCAAGACGGTGACGCATTTCTTCGGGCTCGAGGATTATGTCTCGACCCGGCGCTATCTCGGCGGCTACGCCCAGTAGGCACCCGGCAGTAACCGCGTCAGTTCAGCCGCTTCTTCCGCTTCAAGCCCGACAGGAAATTCAGCATCCGCGCGCCCGGCGTGTAGTTCGGCTTGTTCGCGGCGAATTCCAGCCCCGGCACGCAGACGAAGACGAAGGAGAAGTCGTCGAGCGCCGACGGCAGGTCGACCACGATCGCCTGGTGCAGGTCCACGGCTTTGAGCTTCGCCAGCATGTCGTCCAGCATCGCCTCCATCGTGGCCGGCGGGCGCGACAGCGGTATGTCCTGGAAGGCGAGGGCGGGTTGCATCTTCGCCATCGCCTCGAAGGCGATCATGTTGCTGCGGTCGGTGGTAGCGATGTCGTTGCGATAGCGCTCCCAGGTCACGTCGTCGCGCACGCCGGAGATATGCGTGAGGCGGCTCTGGATCGCCTCGGTGATGGCGCGCGACAGCGAGACCGTCGCCACCGGATGACAGCCATAGCCGGAGGCGCGCTGCGGATAATAGGTGGCATTGCCGCGATCGGCGATGGTGCAGGCGAAGACCGGCACGTCGATGTCGTAGGTGCAGTACCAGACCCAGACATCGAGGTTGGCCTTGCGGCAGATCTCGATCTGCTGCCGGCAGATCGGGTCCTCGATGGTCTCGAGCTTGACCATCCGCGCCTTGGGATCGCCGGCCAGGCTCTGCTCGATCTGCCACAGACAGCTCTGGTCCCGCTCGATCACTTCGCAAAGCCCGTGCACCACCGCTTCGGTCCGGGTGTTGCCGGAGGCGAGGCCGTTCGACGAGGAGAGGAAGATCGGCTGGCGGCCCCGCTTCATGCGGAAGTCGAGGTCGAGCAATTCCTTCGGCAGATATTTCGCTTCGCCGGTGAACAGGTCGCGCCCTGCCACCCAGGCGACTTTCGTCGCGTTGGTGATCGGCGCGTCGGAGCGCAGGGAGAGTGAAGCGGGGGAGGCGAAGCGGTCGTCCTCGAAAGCCTCGCCGAGCGAGACTTCGGGACCGGTCGCGTCCCAGTGCTCGGCATGGTGCATCTCGATGCTCTCCATGACGGCGGAAATATAGGCCAGGGTATCGCTGATGCCCTTGCCTTGAGAAACCGTCAGCGACCGGGCCAGCGGCCGGACCGCCATCCAGACCGGAACGCCGAGGACATCCAGCCCGGTGACGCTCGCCACCCGGGTGATGCCGTATTCCGAAATCCGCGGCTTGATTCGCGCGAGAGTATCCTCGGCGGAACGGGCACGTACCGTTCCGCCGAGGTCAACCGTAGTCTCGGTCACTGCAACGCGTCGATCGCTTAGTTGCGGATCGCCGCGCGCTCGTCGTCTTGGCGCGCGAACACGGCAACCGCCGCACGCTCGTCATCGTCGCGGGCGAAGACGGAGACCGCCGCACGCTCGTCGTCGTCGCGGGCGAAGACGGAGACCGCCGCACGCTCGTCGTCGTCGCGGGCGAAGACGGAAACCGCCGCACGCTCGTCATCGTCGCGGGCGAAGACGGAGACCGCCGCACGCTCGTCATCGTCGCGGGCGAAGACGGAGACCGCCGCACGCTCGTCATCGTCGCGGGCGAAGACGGAGACCGCCGCGCGCTCGTCGTCGTCACGGGCGAAGACGGAGACCGCCGCACGCTCGTCATCGTCACGGGCGAAAACGGAGAGCGCGGCGCGCTCGTCGTCATCGCGGGCAAAGACGGAAACCGCAGCGCGCTCATCGTCGTCGCGCGCCGCCGAAGCACCGAGGCCCTGCAGAGCCCGATGGATCGCAATGCCAGCTTTCTGCCGCGAGTGCAGAAGTTCTTCTAATGAACGCATAGTCCCACCCTCCAACGTTAACGCTTTGTAAACGCACGTAGTTAAGCTTAACGCACGCTTAACCTTAACTTGAGCCACAACGCATCGCAATACGGGTCTTCCCTAATGCGCGGCGAAGTTGCGTCAGGACTAAGTGCCGTTCGTGGGGATTCATTCCCTCGTTAGCAACGTGCTCCCAGCGGCTTTGACGCCTGCCGTGCCCGGCAGGATCTGCCGTCTTATCGCTAGGCATCGAGACCCTTCGCAGCTGTCATGCCACTGGAACGCGCAGGGCGGATTCTGGCTCGTGCCGTCGGCGGCAGCGTGGCAGATTGCGAAAAACCAACGCCTGGGGAGGGGCCGTGAACGAGTCTTGTGTCTTTGTCGGTCCGACTCGGGTGCCCAAGAAGGCTTATCCGCAGATCGATTTCCTCCCCCCGGCGGCTTTGGGCTCCGTCTACCGCGCCTTCGAGCACGGCTATCGCCGGATCGGCATCATCGACGGCTTCTTCGGCAACACGCCGTCGGTCTGGCACAAGGAGATCATGTTCGTGATCGCCAAGGGGGCCGAGGTGGTGGGCGCCGCCAGCACCGGGGCGTTGCGCGCGGCCGAGCTTGCCCCCTACGGCATGCGCGGGATCGGCAATATCTACCGGCTCTACCGTCGCGCCTCGATCGCCGACGACGACGAGGTCTGCGTCACCCATGCGATCGACGCGCTCGACTACATGCCGCTCTCGGAGCCGATGATCAGCATCCGTTACACTTTGCGCGACCTGCGCCATGCCGGCATCGTCTCACCGGATGAGGAGAAGGCCATCGCCGCCGACCTCAAGGCGGCGCATTTCGCGGACCGCAACCTCGAGCATATTCGCGCGGCGATTGAGGCGCATGTTCCGGCTGATCGCGCGGCCGCGGTCGCGGAAAGCTACGGGAAGTTCCGGCGGGACGCGAAGGGCGATGACGGAAAAAGACTACTCGAATGGCTGAGCGCGCCGCGCCGGCCGGCGGCCGAGCCTGCCTGGACCTTCCCGCGCACGGTCCATTGGGTGCACCAGTTCGAGGACAAGCTCGGCGACATCCCCGGGCTCGGCGAGAAGCCCACCTGATTCCTGACAGCCTTGGTCCTGAATTGCGCGCCGGGGCTCTTGCCGCAGTGGCGGGTCACGGCAGGGTGGATTATCCTATTGGTCGGTAGAGCGGCGCCGGATGTGCGCCAATCCTGCCTTGGGGGGCTGCGCAGTTTGGGATCGGACCTGCCTGAGCCGCTCGGCAGTCAGAAGGCCGGGCGCTACAACTTCATCACACCGGATGAATGCCGTTCGGAGAAGGTGCATCGGCTGCTCGGCTACTGGAACCAGATCCGCGGCGGTCGACACATGCCGCGCCGCCAGGACATCGACCCGACCCTGATCTGGCACTTGCTCAAGAACATCATGCTGACCGAGTGGCACAGCGACCCCGATCGCCTGTTCTATCGGATCAGCGGCACCGAGGTGGTCTCGGCCCTGGGCATCGAGCTCGGCGGCAAATGGGTCTCGGAGGTCTATCCCGACGGCGAGGATGTGGATCGCACGATCCGGCTCTATCGCGCGGTGGCGGATGCCCGTGCGCCGATCCTCGGGCGGACCGACGGCACGCAGATGCGGGTCGGCACCAGCAGCTACGAATGGGTGATCTGCCCGCTCTCGGAGGACGGGGCGCAGGTGACGCATTTCATCGGCCTGGAGGATTACGTCGCCCGCCGGCCTTATCTCGGCGCGCCATCCTGACGTCGCTGGCCGGGGAGACGGCTGCAAGGACCCCGGCGAAACTCGATCCACCCAACACCTGACGCAAGGCAGAACAGCATGGGCGACCTCTCGGCCTTTACCGCGCCGGCCTTCCGCAACCGGCTGACCGCCGTCCTCTCCGAGACCGCCGCCGCCAGGGCGCTGCCCAATCCTTGCTATGTCGATCCCGACTTCCTGGCCTTCGAGCGGGCGCGGCTCTACGAGGCCGGCTGGGCCTGCATCGGCTTCGGCAAGGATGTGGCCAAGCCGGGCGACGTCGTGCCCCGCAACCTGCTCGGCCTGCCGCTCATTCTGGTGCGCGACACCAGGAACGAGATCCGGGTCTTCCACAATGTCTGCAGCCACCGCGGCGCCGAGCTGGTCTCCGAGCCCTGCCATGTCGGCGCGGTCTTGCGCTGCCCCTATCATTCCTGGGCCTATGATCTTGAAGGTAAACTAAAAGCGACGCCGTTCATCGGCGGCCCGAACGTCAACCGCTGCGACGGTTTCGACAAATCGGCGCATGGATTGCGGCCGGTGCGGACCGCCGTCTGGTTCGACATGATCTTCGTGAACGTGAGCGGCCAAGCCCAGGAGTTTTCAGCTTATATCGCGCCGCTCGCCGAGCGCTGGTCGATGTTCGACCAGAGCCTCATTCGCCATTCCGGGGCGGATTCCTCATCCACCTTCGACGTGAACTGCAACTGGAAGCTCGCGGTCGAGAATTACTGCGAGGCCTATCACCTGCCTTGGGTGCATCCGGCGCTGAACACCTATTCCAAGCTCGAGGACCACTACAACATCAACGAATGGGATTCCTTCGCCGGCCAGGGCAGCCGGGTCTATCGCCCGACCCTGACCGAAACCGGCGAGGAACTGCCGAACTTCCCGGGCCTGCCGAGCCAGTTTCGCGGCGGCGCCGAATATGCGGCGCTATTCCCGAACCTGCTGCTCGGCGTCCACCAGGACCATTTCATGGCCGTGCGCCTGGAGCCGGTCAGCGTCAACCGCACGCTCGAGCATTTGGAACTCTACTATGTCGGCGACGCGGCGCTGGACGACGGCTTCGCCCAGATCCGCTCGGCCAACCTCCGCGCCTGGAAACAGGTCTTCTCGGAGGATGTCGGCGTGGTCGAGCGCATGCAGCGCGGCCGCGCCTCGCCGGCCTTCGACGGCGGCGTCTTCTCGCCGGTGATGGACGTCCCGACCCACTGCTTCCATAAATGGGCGGCGCAGCGGTTGATGTAGGCGGCGCGGGGGTTTCCGACCGCAACCGGCGACTATTCCGCCGACAGCGCCTTTCGATCCACGGCAGCGTTTTCGGTCGCCACTTCGTCGGCGATGGCGTCGTCGATCGCATCGATCTCGGCCTGGATGTTCCGGATCTGGGTCGCCGAGCGACCGCCGTCGGCCGGACTCATGGCGCCGCGCGATGCCAGGTCTCGCCTGCGGATGACCAGCGAATGCCGCACCGACCGCAGGTTTTCGACATCATTCATTGTCCCGGTCTCCCAGCGCTGGTTTCGGCGGTGCCGCAAAAACTCAAATAATGTGCGTAATATTATTTGGAGCAGTCTAAACGAAGATTTCCCGGTCGGCGATAAAAATTAATAAAGCCAAGTATTTTGCGATCTTGATATTATATTATGTATCTTTCCGGGCGTATTGGGCGCATTATATGGGCTTCGAAGGGCCGACCGAACGCCCTCTCCTTCAGGAAAGAACCCACCCATGAACATTCCCACCTGGCTCAAGCCGGGCTTGACCGGCGCCGCCCTCGGCGCAGTCGCGACCCTGGTCATCGGATTCAGCCAAGGCGGCTGGTACACAACCGAGTCTGCCGAGCGCTTGGCCGATGATCGGTCGGCCGTGGCAGTGGTTGATGCGCTGGTCCCGTTCTGCGTGGCCCAATCGAAGCTTGACCCGGACAGCAAGACCAAAATCACGGCGATGACCGGCATGGTCACCGGCTACGAGCGGCGCGACTACGTCATGAAGGTCGGCTGGGCAACCGCGCCCTCCGCCGAAAGCCCGAATGGCGACGTCGCCTCGGCCTGTGCGGATAAGCTGATTAAGCCCAGCCAGAGCTGAAGACGGACGAACTTTGACTGTGAGTGAGAACGACAACGAGCGGCCCAGCCGCGGCCCCACCACCGAACCGCCGGTGGTCGTGCCAGCAGCTGGGGCCGCCGTCGTGCTGGATGAACACCGCGGCATGACGGCGCAGAAAGAGACCGACGCACGGCGCCATCAGTCCGGCGTGCAGGCCGACCAAGCTGCATTTCGCCAAGCTCTGGCTTCGCTGGAAACACAGCTGTTCTCGGGGCCGGCCGCAAGCTGGACCGAGGCGGCTGACAAAGCCGTGTATCTCTTGCGCCTCTTCGCGGCGACCGGCGAGGCGCAGGATCCCCGCTACAAGCAGCTGATCGCAGCCACGCTCGAGGATCTTCAAAGGCTGGCCGGCAGCACGGAGAAGCCCGCGCCATGATGTCCCGCCTGCGGGACACAACCCCTACAAACCGCGGATTGGACAAACAATGATCGATGAGACTGACAACAGTCCTGACAGCCTGCGCGACCGGCTGGCCGTGCTCGACGACCGCATCGCCCGCATGCGCGCGCTGAACGCGACCCATGGCGACGTCATGGCGTTGCGATTGATCGAGGCTGCCAGGGCCGAGCAGAAGGTGCTGCGGGCCCGGCTGCCGGCGGTTGCCAGCACGCCGTCCCGGGCAGGGCCGTGAGGCGCTGGCGGCGCTTCTAGAGCGCCTCGAGCGAGGGCGCCCGTGCGATTTCGCACAGCAGCTCGATGATGCCGTCGCGAGACCAGCCGCTGCGGGCGCCGAGGGCGACGCGCAGGAAGGGCGTGATCTCGCCGGCATGCGGCAGGATCGCCTCATAGCGGTGGCCGCGGAAACCGAAGCTGCCGCCCTTGTCGAAGCGCAGATTGCGGGCCTTCGCCTCGCGCGCGATCACCTGTTCGAGCTGCCGGTAGTTCTCCGGCGTATCCTCCTCGAGCTGGATCAGCACAAAAGGCGCCGCGGCGCCGCGGTCGCTGCCGAGACTGGGATGTGAGACCTGCGAGAACAGGCCGTCCACCCGGCTCAAGCGCTGCGCGAGCAGGGCGTTGTTCTCGAACACCGCCTCGGCATAGCTTCGGGCCTGCTCGCGGTCGAGGAACCACGGGGCCTGCAGCGCGCCGATCGCATCGAAACCGAGTCCGGCGCCGGTCAGGCTGCGTGCCTTCCTGAGCTTCTCCGCGGGATCGATGGCAAATGTCTGGCCCTCGCCCCGATAGAGGCTGACCAGGCCGACATTGGCGAGTTCCAGCCCCGCTTGGTCAAGCTTCAGCCCGGAGCTCATCCGCACCAGCAGATGCCCGGCCTCCGAACAGGTGAGCTGCTGCGGCAGCAAGGGATCGAGGTCGAAGCAGGGACCGACCAGGGTGCCGTCTACAATCACCAGCGAGGGGCAGCCCTCGGCCGTGGCGCAGTGCCGCTGCAGCGCCGCCGTCATATCGAGGCGGTGCACATTGGCGTCGCGGTCGAAGAAGACCGGCTCCAGGATGAGGACGTCGGCATGGTCGTCGCCCTCCATCGGCAGCTCGCGGATCATGCCGTGGCTGTTCATCATCGCCAGCAATTCCTCGGTCTCGAAATAGCCGCCGAGATGCCGGATCCGCGGCGGGTTGGCCGGATTGGCCCCGCGCGGCGCCAAGGCCAGCAGCAGGCAGTTCATCGCCGCCTGCCCGCTGGAGAACAGCAGGTGGTCCGCCTGCCAGCCCGCGGGGGCCGGCGCGTAGGCCGCGAGACGCGCTTCCAGCGCGGCCGGCTCGATGCTGCGCTCGTAGCCGAAATCGATCGCCTCGCCGTCGGGCATCGACGTCACATCGCGGTCGCGCGGCGAGCGGAGCGCCTTATCCGAAGCCTGGTGTGCAAGGCCGAGGCAGATTCGGCGCAAGGCGAGGGCCAGGCGATCCAGCTCCGCTTCGAAAGCATGGGGTTCGAGCTCGGCATGCCCCAAGGCGCCGACCGCCGCGCGCCAGGGACGCAGGAGGTTCTCCGCTTGCGGCATGCGCGCGGCGATTCTGTCGCCCAGCTGCAACAAGGCCTGACATTCGTCCTGCGCCGGCTGGACCGCGCGTGCGCCCTGTCGGCTGGCGAAATCGACTGCAACGATATTCATGAAACGCCTGGGGAACTGCTGCACTGCGGTATGAACGCATGCCGGCGGCGAATGTTCCTTGACGGTTCCACGTCAATCATGTGGCGACACGGTATTAGGCCGCATTAGGCCGCGTTGTTGTTCTCCGACGGGACAATTCGAAGATCATCGCTTGCAAACTCAAAAGCGCCCGTTCCCGTGCAGGCTCCCGGCGTTGAGTTATGTGCAGTAAAATTCTATATTTGATTGCAGGCAGATCGGTCGCGCGACAGGGGGCGCTCATGTTTTCGGATGTGTTGTCGATCTCACAGTTGATCTCACTGGCGTCGCCAGGCTTCTTGCTGGTTTTCATTTTACGCGACCAGTTTCAAATAGCAGCATATGCGGTGAACAGCGCTTTTCCTCAGGCCCTTGGAACCGCAGGAACTGTATCGTCTAGCGGTATCTTGGCGACAGCATTGCTTTCCCTCTCAGCAGGAATGCTCATCCGGAGCGTGACTTTTTCTACGTCTATGATCGCGGTTCGCTTGTTGCGAATGAAGACGTACCGCAAGCGCTCTAAGGCTCAAGATCGGTGCTCTCTCATTCGCGACTTGGCGACGATATTAAGCGCGTTCGATACCGGTGTCGGCTCAAGTCGAAAACTTGTCGCCGAGATGTCGCCAATCCAGCGCGAAACGATAAAATCGCTTTATGACATTCACAGCACTATGGGTGGATTTCTGATCGTTCTTGCGTGTGGCTTAGCCAGGATGATCTTTGCGCACGACGCTGGCACTTACAGTTCAATGATCTATTGGCTTCGATACTTTGTCGTCTTCGGCTTCTTGATTAGTTGTTCACTCGCTTGGTGGCTCTCACTGACTTCGATCGCTCGGCTTACCACCCCTCCCCTAGACACTAGACGACGGCGAGCGAGCGGGACGGTTGAGAAGAATCCCGCCGGATCCTGAACGTGACGCCGCCTACTGCGCTTTCACCAGCACGTAAGAACCCGGCGCATCTTCGATGACTTTCAGCTTCCCGTCACCGGGCTTGCGGGCGTCGACTTCGCCGTCGTCGAACTGTTTCAGCCAGGCACGCCATTCCGGCCACCAGGAGCCGGGGCGGTTCTCGGCTTTCGCGAGCCAGGCCTCGGGGTCGGCGGGATAGTCCTTGCCGGTCTTCTCCGAGCCCACCCAATGACCGTATTTGTTCGCGGCGGGCGGGTTGACCACGCCGGCGATATGGCCGGAGGCGGCGAGGGTGAACTTCACCGGGCCCTGGTAGAGCTGGGTCGCGGCATAGGTCGACTTCCACGGCGCGATATGGTCCTCGCGGGTCGAGAGGATGAAGGTCGGCGTCTTCACCGTGGTGAGGTCGATCGGCACGCCGTCGAGCTCGATCCCGCCCGGCTGCGCCAGCAGGTTCCGCTGGTACATGTTCCTGAGATAGAAGCTGTGCATCGCCGCCGGCATCCGCGTCGAGTCCGAGTTCCAGTAGAGCAGGTCGAACGGGAACGGCTCCTTGCCGAGCAGGTAGTTGTTGATGACGAAGGACCAGATCAGGTCGTTGGCGCGCAGCATGTTGAAGGTGGTCGCCATCTCCGAGCCTTCGAGATAGCCGCGCTCGTTCATCTTGGCTTCGAGCGCGTCCAGCTGCTCCTCGTCGATGAAGACGCTGAGCTCGCCGGCCTCGCTGAAATCCACCATCGCGGTGAAGAAAGTGGCGCTGGCGATGCGGCTCGACTGCTTCTTCGCCGCGAGATAGGCGAGGGTGGAGGCGAGGAGGGTGCCGCCGAGGCAATAGCCGATCACATTGGCGCTCTTCTCGCCGGTCGCCTTCTCGATGGCGTCGAGGGCGGCGATAATGCCTTCCCGCATGTAGTCGCTGAAGCTCTTCTGCGCGAGCTTCTCGTCCGGGTTGACCCAGGAGACGATGAAGACGGTGAGGCCTTGCTCCACCGCCCATCTGACGAAGGAATTCTGCGGCTTCAGATCCAGGATGTAGTACTTGTTGATCCAGGGCGGGATCACCAGCAGCGGGCGCTTCGCGACCTTCGCCGTGGTCGGCGTGTATTGGATCAGCTGCAAGAGGTCGTTCTGGAACACGACCTTGCCCGGGGTGACGGCGATGTTCTTGCCGACCTCGAAGGCCTCGTAGTTGGTCATGCTGATCGCGAGCTTGCCCTTGCCGCGCTCGAGATCCCCCAGCAGGTTTTCCAGACCCTTCACCAGGTTCTCGCCGCGGCTCTCGATGGTCGCGCGCAGCACTTCGGGATTGGTCATCACGAAGTTGGAGGGCGCCATGGCATCGACGAATTGCCGGGTGTAGAAGTCGACCTTCTGCGCGGTCTTGTCGTCGAGGCCCTCGACCTGTTCGACCGTGTTGCGCATCCAGCGCGCGGTCAGCAGGTAGGACTGCTTGATGTAGTCGAACAGCTGGTTGTCCTGCCAGGCGGCATCCTTGAAGCGGCGGTCGTCCTTGGCCGGGGCGATCACCGGCTCGGCCTCCTGGCCCATCATCCGCCGGGCGGTGGTCTGCCAGAGGTTCATGTAATCCTGCCACAGCGACATCTGGGCCTGGATCAGCTTCGAGGGATCGGCCATCAGCCGGGTGGTCATCTCATAGAAGGCGCGGCCGACATTGAGCGGGTCGGGGTCATTGAGCCGCTCCTGGTTCCGGGCGACGAAGTCGGCCACCAGCCGTTGGGATTGCTCGGCGATTCCGGCCATCGCCCGGGCGAGTTCCATCGGATCGGAACCGTTGCCGTTGCCCGGCTCTTGATCGGGGCCTTTGCCAGTGCTGGCGCCACGGCTGGTATCAGACATGCGTTTCCACCCGGTTCCTGATTGTTAACAATGGGATACGCCCAGGCGCGATCCGCTCCGTGGGAACCACACTCGCGGCGGAGACAACGCCAATTGTTTCTTATAGTCTAATGAGTTAAAGAGATAAAAGCCCTTCGGTGACAGATTCTGTGTGCGCGGCCATGTCGCGGCACCGGGGTCGAGCCCATGCCAGCCGGGGGAAGTGGGGAGATCAGGTCTGATGTTGGACATGTGCAAATCCAAGGCGCTGCAGCTGAAAGCGAAGGCGGAGGGCATCAATCTCGCGCCGTTCGGCCGCTGGCTGCCGGCGACGGCGCTGCTGGTGATCGCGGGCTGTTCATGGTTCGACGAGGAGCCGGCCCCGCCATCGCCCTCCGAGCAAGCCCAGGCCCCAAGCTCGACCGCGACCCCGGCGCCCGGAGAAGGCGAGCCGATGGCGGGCGAGCAGGCGCAGGTCCCTGACATCAACAGCGTGCCCAACGAGGCGCCGACGCCGAGCATCGTCAACCTGGACCAGGCCCAGGAAGGTCTGGGCTCGGACAGCGGCAATTCCCAGCACACCGACGAAACGCTGACCATGCCGACCCAAAGTGCGGCCCGTCCGGAAAAGCCGGCCGAGGAGGGCACGGCGACCGCGCAGGCGGATGTCCAGCCGCAGGCGCCGGAGCAGCCGGACACCACCACGGTGACGCCGACGCCTCCCGTGGTCGAAACCCCGACGACCCCGGTGGTCGAAACCCCGACGCCGACACCCGCGCCCGCGCCGACCACTCAGGTCGCGCAGGTCGGCACCCCGCAGGCGGGCTCGACGCCGTTCGAGCCGAGCGGCCCGCTGCATCTCGAGCCGGGCTCGCTGTCGCGTGATGGCGCGCCGGCGATGGCCTCGAGCGGCCCGGCCACCACCGCGCCGTCCGGCATCGCGGCGATGCCGCTGCCGGGCAGCAGCAACGCACCGATGACGGCAATGACCCCGGCCCCGGGCAGCGACGGCGTCTCGGTCGACTATTCGGTGCTGAACGGCCTGCAGGCGAGCGCGCCGACCAGCTATCAGCAGCCGACGATGGGTGGTGTCGCGCCGGTCCGCGGCTATGCGCCTTCCGGCAGCATCGCGGGCGTCGGCCAGGCGGTCGGCTACGTCTATTTCGGCAACGGCTCCTCGCGCCTCAGCGCTGCCGACCGCCAGGTGCTGCAGCAGGTCGCGCAGCTCCAGCAGATCCAGGGCGGCGTGTTGCGCATCATCGGCCATGCCAGCGCCCGCACCGGCAACCTGGAAGCGCTGGAGCAGCAGCAGGTGAACCACGAAATGTCGATGCAGCGCGCGACCGCGGTCGCGCGGGCGCTGGTCGAGTATGGCGTGCAGCCGATCCTGGTCCAGGTGGCCGCCGCCGGCGACGATCAGTCTCTCTATGCGGAAAGCACGCCGGCCGGTGAAGCCGGCAATCGCAGGGCGGAAGTCTATCTGTCCCAAAATTGACCGCTCCCTGATTCAAGACTGATTCATCCCTGTAACCATCTTTCGTAACGTTTGAGCTATGGCTGTTGAAAACGCGTCGGGACGCGCCTTGCGCGTTGGTATCGCCGGCCTCGGCACCGTCGGTGTCGGGGTCGTCCGGCTGCTGAAAGAGAACCGCGACATCCTGTTGCAGCATTGCCCCTGGCCGATCGAGGTCACGGCGGTCTCGGCGCGCGACCGGCGCAAGAACCGCGACGTCGATCTCTCCCAGTACGACTGGTGCGACGATCCGGTGGCACTCGCCGACCATCCGAAGGTCGATGTCGTCGTCGAGGTGATCGGCGGCGCGAGCGGACCGGCGAAGGCGCTGATCGAGAAGGCGATCAGCCGGGGCAAGCATGTCGTTACCGCCAACAAGGCGCTGCTTTCCGAGCACGGCACCGCCTTGGCGCGGAGTGCGGAGAAGGCCGGCCTGGCGCTGGCTTACGAGGCCGCGGTCGCCGGCGGCATCCCGATCATCAAGTCGATGCGCGAAGGCTTGGCCGCCAACCGCATCGAGCATGTCTACGGCATCCTCAACGGCACCTGTAACTACATCCTGACCCAGATGCGCGAGACCGGGCGCGAGTTCGCCGACGTGCTCGCCGAGGCGCAGCAGCTGGGCTATGCCGAGGCCGATCCCAGCTTCGACGTCGACGGCATCGATGCCGCGCACAAGCTCTCGATCCTGACCGCGGTGGCCTTCGGCTGCGAGGTGGACTTCGCCGGTATCAAGATTTCCGGCATTCGCAATGTCTCGGCCATGGATATCGAATACGCGACCGAGCTCGGCTACCGCATTAAATTGCTCGGCCTGTCGCGGCTGACGGAACGCGGCATCGAGCAGCGCGTTCATGCCTGCATGGTTCCGCAAAACGCACTGATCGCCAAGGTGGACGGGGTCTACAACGCCGTCGTCACCCACGGCAATTTCGTCGGCCAGAACGTCGCGATCGGCCGCGGCGCCGGCCAGGGCCCGACCGCATCTGCCGTGGTCAGCGACCTCATGGACATCGCCCGTGGCCGCATCCTGCCGGCCTTCTCGGCGCCGGCCGAGACCTTGAAGAAGATCCCGGCGGCGCCGGAAGGCAGCCATGTCGGGCCGTTCTACCTCCGCATGATGGTGGTCGACCGGCCGGGCGTCATCGCCGAGGTCGCGGCGATCATGCGCGACGAGAACGTCTCGCTGGAAAGCATGATCCAGCGCTCGCGCTCGCCCGGCGACCGCGTGCCGGTGGTGTTCACCACGCATGAGACCAGCCAGGCGCAGGTCACGCGCGTGGTCGAGAAGCTCGGCAAGGTCTCGGCGGTGGTCGAGCCGCCGCATGTCATGTCGATCGAACAACTCTCTTAGCTCAGCTATCGGAAGGCCCAAGATCATGGATCGCAACCTGGCGCTGGAAGTGGTGCGCGTCACCGAAGCGGCGGCTCTCGCTGCCTCGCGGCTGATGGGCCGCGGCGACGAGAAGGCGGCCGACCAGGCCGCGGTCGACGCGATGCGCACCGCGTTGAACTCGCTCAACATCGACGGCACTGTGGTGATCGGCGAGGGCGAGCGCGACGAGGCGCCGATGCTCTATATCGGCGAGAAGGTCGGCGCCGGCGGCCCCAAGGTCGACATCGCTCTGGACCCGCTCGAGGGCACCACCATCACCGCCAAGGGCGGGCATAACGCGCTCGCCGTCGTGGCGATGGCGGAGGAGGGCGGCTTCCTGAACGCGCCCGACGTCTACATGGACAAGATTGCGGTCGGCCCGGATCTGCCCGAGGGCGTGGTGGATATCGACAACAAGCCCGAGGTCAACCTGAAGAACCTCGCCAAGGCCAAGCAGATGGACATCCGCGATCTGGTGGTCTGCATCCTCGATCGCCCGCGCCACACCGAGCTCATCGCGGCGGTGCGCAGCGCCGGCTCGCGCATCATGCTGATCTCCGACGGCGACGTCTCCGGCGTGATCGCCACGGCGCAGAAGGACAGCGGCGTCGATATGTATGTGGGCAGCGGCGGTGCGCCGGAAGGCGTGCTGGCGGCGGCGGCCTTGCGTTGCATCGGCGGCCAGATGCAGGGCCGGCTGCTGTTCCGCAACGACGACGAAAAGGCGCGCGCCAAGAAATGGGGCGTCACCGATCTCAACCGCAAATACTCGATGCTCGACCTCGCCAAGGGCGACGTGATGTTCGCCGCTACCGGTGTCACCGACGGCGCGATGCTGAAGGGTGTCCGCCGCGGCACCACCCGCGCCAGCACCCATTCGATCGTGATGCGCTCGAAGACCGGCACCGTCCGGGTGATCGAGGCGACCCACAACTGGGACCTCAAGATGCCCTACGAGCAGCGCGGGGCGTACTAGACCCGCTTCGCAGCGCCGGAGCCGACGAGCGCGACGGTGATCATCCCACCCTCCGGCAGGAGGCGCGGACATTCAGCACCGTCGGCAGCCGCACGGATCGGCGGGGGCCGTTCGGCGCGGCAATGCGTTCGATCAGCAGGGCGGCGGCCTGGCGCCCGAGCTCGGCGCAAGGCTGTTCCACGAGGGTCAAACGCGGTTCGAACAGATCCGCCCATTCGAAGTCGTCGAAGCCGACCAGGGACACGTCGTCGGGCACGGCCAGCCCCAGCTCCCGCACCGCCCGCATGACGCCGATCGTGGCGAGATTGTTGCCGGTCACGATCACGGAGGGACGCTGCGGGCGGGTGAGCAGGCGATGCGCCGCCGCGCAGGCGGCCGCGGTCGTCGCGCAGCCCGTTACGATCCTCTCCGCCGGAAGTTCGATGCCTCTCGATTCGAATGCCGCCTGGAATCCGGCTATGCGCTCGATGGTCGTGGCGAATCCGGGTTGACCGGCGACGTAGGCGATATCGCGGTGCCCCTTTTGCAGGACGTGCTCCACCAACACGTCCATCGCATTGACATTGTCGACGCCGACCTGGTCGAAACGCCGGTCCGCCATTCGATCGAGCAGGACGCAGGGCAGGCCGCTGTTCAGCAGGTAGTCGAGCGCCTGGATGGGCTCGGCCGACGGCGCGAAGATGATGCCGTCCACCCGCCGCTGGTGCAGGACCTGGATCACGGCCAGCTCGTTCTCCGCGTCGTCCTGCGTATCGGCCAGGAACACCATCAGTCCAAGCCGGGCGCATTCGGCCTCGACCGCGCCGGTGATGTCGCTGAAATAGGGATTGGAGAGCGTGGAGATCGCCAGCCCGACGGTTCTGGTCGAGGCAAGTTCCAGGGAGCGCGCCGGGTCGTTCGGCCGATAGCCGATGCGGGCGATCGCTTCATTGACCAGCTGCGCGGTGTCGGGCGCCACGTCGCGGCTTCCGTTGACGACGTGCGATACGGTTGAGATCGAAACCCCGGCCGCGCGTGCGACCTCAGAGATGGTGATCATCGACGAACTCCGCCTTGGCGGCGGCCCTCCCGCGTGCCGGCCTTGTCACGGGGGGCCGTGATCTCACGAAGAACACTATCGTATGCCGAAGCATTCCCGCCATCAACTTTCAGCCCGGTTGCCGTAGGAAAATGCCTGTCATCTGACGGGGATTTCCCGGCCCCGGACCACCGGCCGGCGGCCTGCCGCGCTCCTTGTCCTTCTCCCTTCAGGGGGCAGGCCGGGATGGGGGCCTTGCCGCCCCCAGGTCCGGTCAAGCTGGCCCACCCGGCACACATGTTATAGTCACGCGATGAACCTCGCCGCGACTCGCCCTGTCGAAACCGAAGACCCGACGCCGTTCCTGGGCGTCGCGCGCTCGGTCACCGGCAAGTTCTGGCGCCAGCGCGCCACCGACGAGCGCATGGCCCTGGCGATCGCGCAGCGCCTGCAGCTGCCGGAACCGGTCGGGCGTCTGCTCGCCGCGCGCGGCCAGACCCTGGACACGGCCGAGAGTTTCCTCACGCCGCGCTTGCGCGACCTGTTGCCGGATCCCTCCAGCTTCCGCGACATGGATGCCGCCGCGGCCCGGATCGGCGCCGCGGTCGAGAACGGCGAGAAGATCGCCATCTTCGGCGACTATGACGTCGATGGCGCCACTTCCGCGGCGTTGCTGTCGCGCTTCCTGCGCGCCGTTGGGGCGCCGCCGGCACGGCTCTACGTCCCGGATCGCGGCATCGAGGGCTATGGCCCCAATGCGCCGGCGCTGCTTAAGCTGAAGAGCGAAGGCGCCGGCCTGGTCATCACGGTCGATTGCGGCGTCACTGCCTTCGCACCCTTGCAGGCCGCGAAGGAGGCCGGGCTCGACGTGGTCGTGGTCGATCATCACGTCGCGGAGCCGCACCTTCCGCCGGCCTCGGCGATCGTCAACCCCAACCGGCTCGACGAGACGGCGGGGCACGGCCAGATGGCGGCGATCGGCGTTTCCTTCCTGGTCGCGGTCGCGGTCAATCGCTATCTGCGCGCCAAGGGCTGGTACAACGCGACGCGCCCGGAGCCGGACATGATGCAGTGGCTGGACCTGGTGGCGC
This sequence comes from Dongia sp. agr-C8, assembly GCF_054658695.1. Taxonomy (NCBI): domain Bacteria; kingdom Pseudomonadati; phylum Pseudomonadota; class Alphaproteobacteria; order Rhodospirillales; family Dongiaceae; genus Dongia; species Dongia sp. agr-C8. Next base: position 68,560 of record NZ_BAAGHZ010000002.1, on the reverse strand, counting down.
TGGGCACGGTCTGCGACGTGGTGCCGCTGACCGGTGTCAACCGCGCGCTGGTGGCGCAGGGCCTCAAGGTGCTGGCGCAGCGCCGCAATCCCGGGCTGCGCGCGCTCGGCGAGACCGCGGGCATCAAGGAGCGGCCGGGCGCCTATCACCTGGGTTTCCTGCTGGGGCCGCGGATCAACGCCGGCGGGCGGGTCGGGCGCTCCGATCTCGGCGCGCGGCTGCTCTCGACCGACGACGCATACGAAGCGATGGCGCTGGCGCAGGAGCTGGAAGCCCACAACGCCGAGCGCCGCGACATCGAGGCCAAGGTGCTGGAAGAAGCCTGCCGCCTCGCCGACGCGGAAGCGGCCAAGCGCCCGCATCTCATCTTCGTCGCCGCCGAGGGCTGGCATGGCGGCGTCATCGGCATCGTCGCCGGGCGGCTGCGCGAGCGCTATGAGCGGCCGGTCTGCGTGGTCGCGCTGGAGAACGGGATCGGCAAGGGCTCGGGGCGTTCGGCCAACGGCTTCCACCTCGGCAACGCGGTCATCGCGGCGCGCGAAAGCGGCATCATACCGAAGGGCGGGGGCCATGCGATGGCGGCCGGCTTCGAGGTCGCGGCCGACAAGCTCGACCAGCTGAAGGCTTTCATCGATGCGCGGATCGGCGATCATCTTGCTGGCGTGCCGCCGCGTGCGGTGCTCGATCTCGACGGCAGCCTGCAGCCGCGGGGTGCAGCACCGGCCTTCGCGCAGATGCTCGACCGCCTGGCGCCCTACGGCGCCGGCAATGCCGAGCCGCGCTTCGCCCTGGCCAATGTGCGGGTGGTGTTCGCCGACCTCGCCGGCGAAAAGCATGTGCGCTGCGTGCTCGAGGGCAGCGACGGGGCGCGGCTGAAGGCGATCGCCTTCCGCGCGGTGGAGAACGACCTCGGCCGCCTGCTGCTCCAGGGCCGGAATGCCGGGCCGCTGCATGTCGCCGGCCACCTCCGGCTGGACACCTGGCAGGGCCAGGAACGGGTCCAGATGACCATCGAGGACGCCGCCCGAGTCGAATAGCCGGGCGCGCGAGGGTTCCGGCGCCGCCTGCGGCAGGCCGCCACAACAGCCGATAACAACCTGATATTGATAGCAAAAACGCTCCAGCGCAGCGCGCTGCAGCGGTGCGCGTTATCACGTCATTTGTTAATCTCCCTTTACTTTCTTCGCATATGCAACAATCTTTGCTGCATTGCGGCATGCCATGGGTGGCAGGCCAAGTGGGAAGTGGAGACCAACATGACTTCGATGATCCGGATTTCAGCCCTCGGCACCATCCTGGTGGCCGGCGCCGTCGCCCTGGCGCAGCCGCTCTGGGCCGGCTCGGCCAAGACCGTCGGGGCGGGCCAGGCGGTCACCACCGAGCTCGGCGGCAATGCCAAGGCGATCACCTACTGGACCGACCATCCGGAAGGCGCCCGGGTCGTGACCACCGTCGACACCGTCGCTGCGGCGGACACCGATGCCGAGCAGCATGCGGTGGTGCGCCTGCAGGCGGTGCTGCAGCCGGGCCAGGCCCAGGAGATCTCGGTGCCGCTGGCACTCGGCGAGACGCAGCCGGTGCTGCGCATCGAGCGCATCGGCGACAAGGTCACCGTCTCGAAGGTGACGCAGTAACGAGCGCGCGGCCGCCGGTTCGATCCGGCGGCCGTAGCCGCATCATGGCTCGGTCTCGCCCTTGTCCTTGGTGAGAGTCCAGCTGGCGTCGAGGTCGTAGCTCTGCAGCGCCGCGGCGGCGAGGTCGGTGTCCTCGCCGAGATCCTTCTGATAGACCTTGCCCTGCTGGTTGACGATGAAGGTCATGATCCCAGTTGAGCCGTATTCCGACGGCCAGGCGATCGCGCCGAACCCGCCGATCATGTTGCCGTTGATCACATAGTCATAGCGCCCGCCCGGGGCGCCCTCGCCCTGCCGCGTCAGGACCCGGAAATTGTAGCCGCGTAGGGGATCGCCCTGGTCGCGGCCTTCGAGATAGCCGCCCTGCGCGGTCACGAAGGCGAGCAGCGGGCTGGCCGGCGCGTTGGAATCGGGGTCGGTTTCCCAATAGAGCCCGTCATGCTTGCCGGGCGTGCTCACCAGCCGCTGCGCATATTCCAGCACCTCGTCGCCGTCCTGGTCGACCGACTGATAGTCCTGCTGCGCCGCGACCAGGGCGTGCAGCGCGCCGATCGCCGCAAGTTCGTCGGCGCCGATCCGGCGCGCCAGCAGCTCGTAGATGCCTTCCTCGGCATCGAAGCTCCAGCCCTTGTCGCCCTTGACGATCGGAAACGGCACCGGCCATTCCTGGTTGCCGATCAGCATGGTGCGGGTGTTGTCGCCGTCGTTGCGGAGACTCATCTTCTGCTTCGCCGCGGCCAGGGCCTGCTTGCGGTTCTCGCGCTCCGCGGCCTCGTCGTCGGTGAACAGCTGCTCCTGCTGCGCGTCGCCGAGCAGGTCGGTGATGGCGTCGCGCGAGCCGGCCTCGAGGGCGGCGATCATGCCGGCCGCCGCCGCTTCCGGCGTCGCGAAGATCTTGGCGTCCTTGGCCGCCGCCAGGCCGGGGCAGGCGAGGGCGAAGAGCGTTCCGCTCAAGACTCCTGCGGCGATCCGGCTGCCGCGCCGCGTGATCCCGTTCATCGATCCTCTCCTTGCTTCCACGCCTGCGACTCTAGCGCCGGCCGCCGCCGCTCCGGCTCCGGCTCGGCCCCTGGACGCCGCCGATGCTGCTGGTGCCGCGATTGCTCTGCTGCCGGGTCCGCTGCTGCGACGGCATGGTCGAGAACGAGCCCTTCCGCGGCTTGGTCTGCATGTTGTTGTACTTCTGCTGCTGCTTGCGCTGCTGCATCTGCGACGGCTTCGGCTTCGAGGGTTGCTTGAACTGCTGTTGCCGCTGCTGCTTGTTGGCGCCCAGGCTCTGGTTGCCGCGCTGGCTCTGCTGCTTGGTCTGCATGGCCGGCTTGGCCTTGGGCGGCGTCATTTTCTTGGTGCCGGCCCCGCCGTTGCCGAGCTGCTTCGAGATTCCCGCGGTGGTGGGCCGCGGCTTGGCGCTCGCCGGCCGGGTCGCGGTCGACTTGGTCCGCGCCTTCTGCGGCGACCATTTCATGCCGTTGCCGCCCTTGGCCTTCGGGTTGCGGTCGCCGTTGAACTTGTTCTGCAGCTTGTCGCGGTCGATGTTGGTGTTGCCGTTGCCGATATTGATGTTGTTGCCGCCGCCTTCGCAGCAATCGATGTCGATGTCGTTGTTGTTCCAGTCGAAGGCATAGGAGAAGGCGGCGCCGACGAACATGCCGGTCACGAAGGCGGCGCCCGGCGCGTAGTAATAGGGATAGGGCGTCGAATAGACCGGCGGCGGGTAGTCCACGTAATGATGCTCGACCACCGGCGCCGGGTCGTAGGTCGGCACGTAGATGACCTCGGGATCCGCCGACTTGATGATGATGGTCTCGCTCTCGGTCACCACCGTCTGCTTCGCGTCCGACTGCAGCGCGCCGGCGGCGGTCGCCTCGGCGCGCGCTGCCTGGATCGCCTCCAGCACGCCGTCTTGCTGGTCCATGACCGCGTTGCCGAGGCGCTGGGTCCAGTCGAGGTCGTTGTTCATCAGCGTGACGACCTCGGGATAGTTCAGCAGCGCCAGCACCGCGGGATCCCAGTTCTCGTTCGGCTGCAGGTCCTTGCTGGCCTTCTGCTTCTCCAGGAAGCGCGCCGCCTCGACCACCTGCAGGGGCTGGGTCGCGGCCGGCAGCACGATCGCCAGCAGGTCGTCGGGATAGAAGGCGACTGGCGCCACCAGGGCGTGGAGCTCCTCGGCCGAGAGCATGATGCTGGCGGCGTCGCCTTCCGGCGCCACCGCCTCCTGCTCCTGCATGTCGGCGAATTGCGCCGCGGCCGGGCGCAAGGCGGCGCTCGCGCCGAGGACAAAGAAGGTGAAGGCCGCGCCAAGCGCGATGCGACGCCAAGTCACCTCAAACCTCCCTGCCATGCCACGGACGCAGGGAAATTATACGGAGAGCGGGGAGCTCCGTTGATTGGACCTAAGGGACATTAGCTTGCCCCTCTCCACTTGCGGGAGAGGGGCCGGGCGGAAGGTGCGGCGATCAGATCGCAGCGGTCAGCATGATCTCGACCTTGTATTTCGGGTCGGCGAGCTTGGATTCCACGGTGGCGCGCGCGGGGGCGTTGCCCTTGGAGACCCACTCGGCCCAGGCCTTGTTCATCTCGGCGAAGGTCGAGATGTCGGAGAGCCAGATGTTGGCCTTCAGGATCTTGGTCTTGTCGCTGCCGCACTGGGCCAGGGTCTCGTCGATCTGCTTCAGGATGTTCTTGGTCTGCTCGTAGACCGAGGGCGAGACCGGATCGTCGGCCACATGGCCGGCGAGATAGGCGAGCCCGTTATGGACCACCGCGTCGCACAGATTGCCGTGATCGCCAATGCGCTTGATCGACATGGAAAGACCTCGTGTTTTCAGAAGGTTATGCGGAGAAATCGGCTGGGAAATCAGCCGCTTGAGGGGCGGGATTATGGCCGATGCCGGGCCGGCGCGAAAGCGCCGACTGGCGCGCAAATCGGGGTGGTTGATTTCAAGGGCCGCAGCCGTTAAAAGGCGCGTCACCCCGGGGAGTTAACACCCCGCGGCGCTCTTGCGTCCCCATCGTCTAGAGGCCTAGGACAACACCCTTTCACGGTGTAGACACGGGTTCGAATCCCGTTGGGGACGCCACCCGAAATCAAGAACCGTAGGCTGTCTCCCGAAGCCCGGAGGGCGTAGGGAGTCTGATGCCGTGTGGGACGCCTATTTTCTTCAGCAACGGCGATACCTACGTCGGGTCAACCGAAAATCTCAAACGTCGCTTCGGTGTCCACGCGCGTGGCGGGGTCCCGCGGCCGCGCGTCCATGAAAGCCGCGCCCTAGGCTTCGTTGCGGTTGCGGTGATCGTCCAGGCGCACGCGATCTTCCAGCTGGCGCCGCGCGGCGTCGAAGGCGTCGCGGACGGCGACCGTGATGTCCTCGTGGCTGTGGTCTTCGTCGCGTTCGCGACCGACGACGATCTCGTGACCCGGGATCGTGAGGTCGACGCGGATGTGGTAGATCCGCCCCTTGCGCTGATGGCGGTGGTGCGCTTCGACCACGACCCGGCAGCCGGTGATGCGATCGTGGAATCGCTCGAGCTTCTCGGCCCGTTCCCGGATCAAGGCCTCGGTCGCCGGCGAGTTGTCCATGCCTCGGAACGAGATTTGCAGCGGAAGTTTCATCTGGAGCCTCGGTTGAGCGCTGGTACCGCAGTCTGTGCACGCGCGCCGGATCCTGCCTTGACCGAAGTCAAAATCGCGACGTGGCGGCGGCTTGACCCTTGTCAATGCCTGGGGCGCGATCGCGCGCTCTCCTGGAGCCCCTTGCGTTTACTGCAGGTCCGGACATGCCCGCCCCATTGCCCCTGGCCGGTGACGCCCTGTCTCACCGCTGCGTCGCCGACCGCCTGCCATTCGCCACGACCGCCGATCTCACGGATCCGGACGAAGCCCTCGGCCAGGCGCGCGCGATGGGCGCGCTGGAGTTCGGCACCGACATTCGCGGCGAGCATTACAACATCTACGCGCTCGGTCCGATCGGTCTCGGCAAGCACCTGGCGGTCTCCCGCTACCTGAGCCGGCGTGCCGCAACCGAGCCGGTGCCGCCGGACTGGTGCTACGTGCACAACTTCGCGGAGCCGCACAAACCCCGGGCGTTGCGGCTGCCGGCCGGCAACGGCGTCCGGCTGCGCCAGTCCATGACGTCGCTGATCGAGGAGCTGAAGGTGGCACTTCCGGCGGCATTGGAGAGCGACGATTTTCGCACCCGGCACGACGCGATCGTCGAAGCCACCAAGAAGCAGCAGTCCGAGCTGTTCGAGACGCTGCAGGAGGATGCGCGGAAGGAAGGGATCGCCCTGCTGCGCACCCCGGTCGGTTTCACCTTCGCGCCGACCAAGGACGGCGACGTGCTGGCGCCGGCGCAGTTCGACCAGCTGCCGGAGGAGGAGCAGAAGCGGCTGCACGCCGCCATGGAAGCGCTCGGTCGGCGCCTGGAGGAAGTGGTGCGGCGCTTGCCGCGGCTGGAGCAGGAAACCCGGGCCGCCATTCGGGCCCTGGTCCGGGAGGTGACCACGCATGTGGTCGACCACATGTTTGCCGACCTGCGGAAGGCTTACGCCGGCCTCGATGTCGTGCTGGACCATCTGGAGGCGGTTCGCCGGGACGTCATCGAGAATGCCAACGAGTTCCAGACGTCCGATCAGGATGCCCAGCCTGCGGACGGCGGCGACACGATCAGCGCCATCCGGCGCTATCGCGTCAACCTGCTCATCGACCACAGCCAGTCCAAGGGAGCGCCCGTCCACTACGAGGATCATCCGACCCATGAGAACCTCGTCGGGCGGATCGAGCACCTTTCGCGCTTCGGCGCCCTGGTGACGGACTTCAATCTGATCAAGCCGGGTGCCCTGCACCGCGCCAATGGCGGCTATCTGATCATCGACGCCATCCGGGTTCTGACCCAGCCGATGGCCTGGGAGGAGCTGAAGCGCACCTTGCGCGCCCGGCGGGTTCGCATCGAGTCGATCGGGCAGATCCTGAGCCTGGTCAGCACCGTATCGCTCGAGCCCGAAGCGATTCCGCTCGATGTCAAAGTGGTCCTGATGGGCGATCGACACCTCTATTATCTGCTGAGCGCGTTGGACCCCGACTTCAGCGAGCTGTTCAAGGTCCCGGCCGATTTCAGCGAGGACATGGAACGATCGGCCGCCGATGAGGCGTCGTTCTGCCGGCATCTTGCGGCCCTGCAGCGGGAAGAGCGGGTGTCGCCACTCGACCGCGGCGCGGTGGCCAGGGTGATCGACCATGCCTCGCGACTGAGCGAGGACAGCCGCAAGCTCTCGATCCATCGGCGCGCCCTGGCCGACCTGTTGCGGGAGGCGCACTACTGGGCGGGCCAGCGGAGCGCCGGCGTCATTGCCGCGGAGGACGTCCAGCAGGCGATCAGCGCCAAGATCCACCGCGCGGACCGCGTCCGGGAGCGGCTCTATGAGCAGATCCGCCGCGGTACGCTGATGGTGGCGACGTCGGGAAAGGTGGTGGGCCAGGTGAATGGCCTCGCCGTCACGCAGCTCGGCGGGTTCAGCTTCGGCTTTCCCAGCCGCATCACCGCGCGCACGCGGCTCGGTCGCGGCCAGCTCATCGACATCGAGCGCGAGGTGAAGCTCGGCGGCCCCATCCACAGCAAGGGCGTGCTGATCCTGCAAGGGTTTCTCGGCGCGCGCTACGCCGCCGACCGGCCGCTCTCGCTGCAAGCCAGCCTGGTGTTCGAGCAGTCCTATGGCGGGGTGGAAGGCGACAGTGCGTCGGCGGCGGAGCTCTGCGCCTTGCTGTCGTCGCTGGCCGATGCCGCGATCCTGCAGTCGCTGGCCATCACCGGATCGGTCGATCAGCACGGCCGGATACAGCCGATCGGCGGCGTCAACGAGAAGGTGGAGGGATTCTTCGACATCTGCCGCGAGATCGGACTGACCGGCGAGCAGGGCGCCATCATTCCCATGTCGAATGTGCAGCACCTGATGCTGCGCGACGACGTGGTCGAAGCCTGCGCCGCCGGGCGCTTCCGGGTCTATGCGATCAGTGGAATTGACCAGGCGCTGAGCCTGCTGACCGGATGCGAAGCCGGCGAGCGCGATGCTTCGGGGCGGTTTCCGGAGGGCTCCCTCAACCGCCGGATCGAGCAACGGCTGGATGACTTCGTCGCGGCCGCGCGGAAGTACAGCCAGCCGGAGGCGGGAGCGGGCAATGGCGCAAGCGCCGAGGCCGGGCATGCCTGAGATCCGTCGCATCCTGGTCGTCCTCGAGCCGGCATCCGCGCAGGGCGCTGTGCCCGAGCTCGCGACCAGGATCGCCGCCCGCAGCGCGGCGAAGATCGACGCCATCCTGGTCCAGGATGCGGCGCTGATGACAGCGGCCGATCTGCCCTTCACTCAGGAGATTCTGGCGACGACGGGCGTGCGGCGCGGCCTGACGCGACAGAGTCTCGAACTGGACTTCATGGTTCTCGCCCGCAACCTGGCGCTTCGGTTCGAAGACCTCGCCGGGCGCGCCGGATTGCGCTGGCAACTGCGATCGGTGCGCGGCCGGCCGATGGCGGAGATCGCCGCCGCCTCCGCCGAATGCGACCTTTTCCTGCTCGGCCAGCCGCGCAACGCCAGCCTCAGCTTGGCGGCAGTCCGCAAGCTGGCGGACGCGGCCCGGCGGCCGGCGATCTTTCTCGGCGACTTGGCATCGCCGTTGGGCGGCTTGTCGGTCCTGGATGGCGAAGCGGAGGATCTGGAGAGCCTCATCAAGTTTCTGGCGCCCGTATTCACCGGTACACCGGCACTGCTTCTCCATCCCTCGCCAACCGAGCTGACGGATCTGCGGCGGCGCACCGTCCTGGTCTTGCCAGGTCGGTCGCCGGGACCCTCAGACGGCGGTCCGAACCGCGCTTAGCTCGCTCGGCAGCCGCTCAGTGTCAGGCGGCGGGTTTGCCGGCGGATCTGAAGTCTGAACGATCGACCGTAAGGCCGGAGAATGGATCGACCCAGACCAGCCGGTCGTTGACGCGCTTCACGCCCGGGATGTTCTCGCAAAGAACACAGAGCGCATCCGCCTCGCGGTCGCCCAGTATCACGCCGTGAAGCTCGACCACGCCATCGTGGACGATCGGGTTGATCGAGGTGCTCGGCCGCCAGTGCAGTCGGCCCATTTCCGCCAGGATGCCTTCGCGGATCGCCCGATCCGATGCTTGTGTCGGCAGGGAGTCCGGGATCAGGGCGGCCAGGGCTTGAAGCATATTGTTCCTGGTGATGAGGCCGGCGATCCTGCCGTCGCGCAGTATGACGACGCGCTTGATGCGCTTGCGCTCCATCAGGCGCACGACATCTTCGAGCTCGGCGTCTTCGCCGATCGTGACGACCGGCGTGGTCATGATCTCGGAAATGCGGCGTGCATGGCTGCGGACATACTCGCCGGCCAGCACGTCCGGCCCGACCAGGAATTCGAGCCACTTCGGCCGCCGCGCTTCGGTTCCGATCTCGACGCGGCGCAGCAGATCGCCCTCCGTGACCATGCCGACCAGCCGGTCGTCGCGATCGACCACGGGAAGCCCGCTGAGATTGTCCTGCAGCATCAAGCGCGCGGCATCGCGCACGGTGGCATCGTCACGAATGGTGACGACGCTGCGCGTCATGATATCGGCGGCCTTCATCGGCAGTCTCCTGTTCGCGTTCGTTCGGACCACCGCCATCTGACAGCCGAGCGCCGCGCCCGGCTTTGATGTTGATCAATCGCGGAGCGAGTCCGGCACGCGATCCGCCCTCCGGGGAACCTGAGGCTGATTGCCGCCAGGCGTGCGGCGGCACCGGCAACGCAGACCCGGCCCAGACAGGATCAAGTTCTGGCCGCGGCGCCGGGCGCGGCAGTCTGAAGAAGCGGCAGGCGATTGCCTCATTTTCAGTCGCCGCGTCGGGCGGCGGCGGTGTTCAGCGCGGGAATCCAAGGCGTTGGCCTTGGCATGTCGCTTGCTTCATTGCCTGACGGCGTGAGGGCAGGGACGGTTTATTTGCGCATCCTGGTGGTCGATCACAACCCCGAGCGGGCTTCGGTCGTTCGTCAGGCTCTGGTGGATGTCGGCGGTTACATGGTCGAGGTCGCGCCGAAGGCCGGCGACCTGCTGGCCTTGCTGCGGACCGCGCAGCCCGACGTGCTGATCGTCGATCTCGATCTTCCCGACCGGGACACGATCGAGCAGCTGCGCGTCGCCACCCGCGAGCGGCCGCGGCCGATCGTCATGTTCGTGGACCAGAGCAGCAATTCCATGATGCACGCGGCGATCGAGGCCGGCGTCTCCGCCTACGTGGTCGATGGCCTCAACGCCAACCGCGTGCGCCCGATCCTCGACGTGGCGATCGCGCGGTTCAAGGCCTTCGACGCGCTGCGCCAGGAGCTCGACCAGACCAAGAGCCAGCTCGCGGAGCGCAAGCTGGTCGATCGCGCCAAGGGCATCCTGATGCGCGCCAAGGGATTGAGCGAGGAAGAGGCCTATGACCGCATGCGCAAGACCGCGATGAAGGAGCAGAAGAAGCTGGTGGAGATCGCGCAATCGATCCTGACCGCGGCGGAGATGCTGCGATGAACCGCGACCTCACCCCGGTCCGGGCCGGCTTCATGCCGCTGATCGACGCGGCGGCGCTGATCGTCGCGGCCGATGGCGGCTTCGCGGCGGAGGAGGGGCTCCGGCTGGAACTCACCCGCGAGGTCTCCTGGGCCAACCTGCGCGACCGGCTGGCGCTCGGCCAGTTCGATGCCGCGCATATGCTGGCGCCGCTCGCCATCGCCGCAGCGCTCGACGGCGATCGCCCGCAAGCGCGGATGACGGCGCCGATGGCCCTGGGCCTGAACGGCAATGCGATCGTGGTGTCGGCGGCGCTCGACGCGGAGCTCCGCGCCCAGGCTGCCGGCGACTTCACCGATCCCAAGGTGACGGCGGCGGCTCTGGTTCAGGCGATCGCGAAGCGCCGCCGGCGCGGCGCCGAGCCCCTGGTCTTCGGCATGGTGTTCCCATTCTCCAGCCACAACTACCAGCTCCGCACCTGGATGGCGGCGGCGGGCATCGATCCCGATCGCGACCTCAGCCTGGTCGTGCTGCCGCCGCCCTATATGGCGGATGCGCTGGCCAAGGGACAGCTTGACGGCTTCTGCGTCGGCGCGCCCTGGGCCAGCGTCGCGGTCATGGCGGGCCATGGCCGCATCCTGCATTTCGGCGTCGACCTGATCGCGCGCTGCCCGGAGAAGGTGCTGGCGGTGCGCAATGCCTGGGCCGCCGACAATCCGAAGATTCTACATGCCCTGGTGCGCGCCTGCGTGCGGGCCGCCGCCTGGTGCGCGGTCGAGGAACACCGCGCGGCGCTGGTCGGCATCCTGGCGGCGCCCGATCGGCTGGCGGTCGCGCCCGGCATCATCGCCGAGCTGCTGGAGGGCAGGCTGCGCGTGGCGCCGGACGGCACGACGCGCGCGCATGGCCAGTTCTTCATCCTCGACGCCGCCGCATCGCTGCGACCGGATCGGCGTCATGCGCTCTGGCTCTATGCGCAGATGGTGCACTGGCATCAGGTTGCGCCGTCGCCCGCTGCGGAGGCGGCGGCGGCGGCGGTCTATCGCGCCGATCTCTATGACGCCGCGCTCACGCCGCAGGAGGACGGCATCGGCGCCTTCGCCGGTCCGGCCTTCACCCCGGAGGATATCGGCGGCTATCTGCGCGCCCTGAGCGAGAAGACCTTCGCCTAGTCTTTGTGCAACGCACAAACATTGCCGCTTGGAATTTGAGCATCGGCCGCCGCGGCCGGCGCCTGCCGGCGGCGCGCACGCGCGCTAAGCCGTTTCAGAACAACGATATGTCGCCGCGCCGCAAAGCTGGCACGGCATGTGTAAGAAGGCAGATGACTGAGATCGCCAAAGTGCGGCGATCTCGCGACCGTCCAAAGCTGGACAGAGACAGCAACGCCGCTGCGTCGATGCGCCTTTTGCGCCTCGATCAGCGGCGTTTTTCGTTTGGCCCCTCGATGCAGGAGAGGAAGCGACCATGGGTGATGCAGTGAAGACGATGCGCGCGTCGCGGCTCAGCCGCCGCCGCCTGCTCGAGGCGGCTTCGGCCGGCGGGCTCGCCTATGGCTTGCGGCGGCTGACGCGGCCGGCGCGCGCCGCCGCGACGATCGAGAAGGAGGAGCTGAAGCTCGGCTTCATCAAGCTCACCGACATGGCGCCGCTCGCCGTCGCCAAGGAGCTGGGCTTCTTCGAGGACGAGGGCCTCTATGTCACGCTCGAGGCCCAGGCCAACTGGAAGGTGCTGCTCGATCGCGTGATCACCGGCGAGCTCGACGGCGCGCATATGCTGGCCGGCCAGCCGATCGGCGCCACCATCGGCTTCGGCACCAAGGCGCATGTGGTGGCGCCGCTCTCGCTCGACCTGAACGGCAACGGCATCACCGTCTCGAAGGCCGTCTGGCAGGAGATGAAGCCGCATATCCCCGTCGGCGCCGACGGCAAGCTGGTGCATCCGATCAAGGCCGAGGCCTTGAAGCCCGTGGTCGACCGCTACAAAGCCGAGGGCAAGCCCTTCAACATGGGCATGGTCTTCCCGGTCTCGACCCACAACTACGAGCTCCGCTATTGGCTGGCTTCCGGCGGCATCCATCCCGGCTTCTATGCGCCCGGCGACACCAGCGGGCAGATCATGGCCGATGCGCTGCTCTCGGTGACGCCGCCGCCGCAGATGCCGGCGACGCTCGAGGCCGGCACCATCCTCGGCTATTGCGTCGGCGAGCCCTGGAACCAGCAGGCGGTCGCCAAGGGCATCGGCGTCCCCGTCGTCACCGACTATGAGATCTGGAAGAACAATCCGGAGAAGGTGTTCGGCCTCACCGCCGGGTTCGTCGAAGCCAACCCGAACACCGTGGTCGCCCTGACCAAGGCGCTGATCCGCGCCGGCATGTGGCTCGACGCCGCGAACAACAAGAACCGGGCCGAGGCGGTGAAGCTGCTCAGCCAGCCGGACTATGTCGGCGCCGATCCCCAGGTCATCGCCAATTCGATGACCGGCACCTTCGAATACGAGCAGGGCGATAAGCGCGCGGTGCCGGATTTCAACGTCTTCTTCCGCCACTTCGCGACCTATCCCTATTACTCCGACGCGGTCTGGACCCTGACGCAGATGCGCCGCTGGGGCCAGCTCGCGGAAGCCAGGCCCGATGCCTGGTACGCCGAGACCGCGAAGTCGGTCTATCGCCCGGACATCTATCGCCTGGCGGCGCAGGCGCTGGTGGATGAGGGCAAGGCGCAGCAGGGCGACTTCCCCTGGGAGACCGACGGCTATCGCGCGCCGACCGCCGCGTTCATCGACGGCGTCGCCTATGACGGCAAGCAACCCAACGCCTATCTCGAGCAACTGGCGATCGGCCTCAAGGGCAGCCAGCGCGTCGACGGCACCACGGTCACCAACTGAGCGAGATCCCATGGCCGTCACCGACACCCTGACGATCGATACCGCGGAACAGCGCCTGGCACGGATCGCCCGGCTCTGCACCGCGCTCAGCCTGTCCGGCTTCGGCGCTCTGGTGCCGGCCTTGCGCCTGCTGGCCGGCGCCAGCCCGCGCGCGGAATTGCCGCTGCTCTGGCGCGGGCTCGGCGTGCCGCTGGTCGCGATCCTGGTCTTCCTGCTCGCCTGGGCCGCGGTCGCGCCTCGGGTCGAGACCAGCCTCGGCACCTTGCCGGGACCGGCCCAGGTCTGGCGCCAGGCGGCCGCCCTCTATGAGAGCCATGTCGCCGAGCGGCAGAAGGAAATGGCCTTCTATGAACGCCAGGAAGAGAAGAACGCCGAGCTTCTCGCCGCCGATCCCAATGCAGCGGTGAAGCTGCGGCCCTATACCGGCCGCCCGACCTTCTTCGACCAGATCCTGACCAGCTTGAAGACCGTCTTCACTGGCTTCGTGCTGGCGACCCTGGTCGCGGTGCCGCTCGGCATCCTCTGCGGCCTCTCGCCGGCGATCAACGCGGCGTTCAACCCGATGATCCAGGTGTTCAAGCCGGTCTCGCCGCTGGCTTGGCTGCCGATCGTCACCATGGTGGTGAGCGCGCTCTATGTCAGCGAGGATCCGCTGCTGCCGAAATCCTTCCTCAATTCGGCGATCACGGTGACGCTCTGCTCGCTCTGGCCGACCCTGGTCAACACCGCCTACGGCGTTGCGGCGATCGACAAGGACCTGGTCAACGTAGCGCGGGTGCTGAAGCTCTCCTGGCCGACCAAGGTCAGGAAGCTGGTGCTGCCCTCTGCGCTGCCGCTGATCTTCACCGGCCTCCGGCTCTCGCTGGGCGTGGGCTGGATGGTGCTGATCGCCGCCGAGATGCTGGCGCAGAATCCGGGCCTCGGCAAATTCGTCTGGGACGAGTTCCAGAACGGCTCGTCGGATTCGCTCGCCCGCATCATGGTCGCGGTCTTCACCATCGGCCTGATCGGCTTCCTGCTCGACCGCCTGATGCTGACCCTGCAGGCCGCCGTCACCCATTCGGCGCAACGGTGAACGCGATGCTGCAACTGCAGAACGTCAGCAAGTCCTACGGCAACGGCGCATCGCGCAGCAACGTGCTGAAAGACGTGTCGCTCGCGGTCGATGTGGGGGAGTTCGTCGCCATCGTCGGCTTTTCCGGCGCCGGAAAGACCACGCTGATATCGCTGATGGCGGGCCTCGCCTTGCCGGACAGCGGCAGCGTCACCTTCCGCGGTCGTCCGGTCGCCGGACCCGGCCCGGAGCGCGGCATCGTGTTCCAGAGCTACGCGCTGATGCCCTGGCTGACCGTCGAGGGCAATATCGCGCTGGCCGTCGATGCGACGATGAAGGCCGGGCGGGACGAACGGGCGGCGCGGGTCCGGCATTACATCGACTTGGTCGGCCTCTCCCACGCCAAGGACCGGCGACCGGCGGAACTCTCCGGCGGCATGCGCCAGCGGGTCGCCGTGGCGCGGGCGCTGGCGATGGACCCGGAGATCCTGCTGCTGGACGAGCCTCTGTCGGCGCTCGATGCTTTGACCCGCGCCAAGCTGCAGGACGAGATCGAGGCCATCCGGGCGGTCGAAGGCAAGGCCATCGTGCTGGTGACCAACGATGTCGATGAGGCGTTGCTGCTGGCCGACCGGATCATTCCGCTGACGCCGGGGCCGGACGCCACGCTCGGGCCGGAATTTCGCGTGACCCTCGATCGGCCGCGCGATCGCACGGCGCTCAACCACGATGCGGAATACCGCCGGCTGCGCGCGGCGATCACGCAATATCTGATGGACGCGGCCGAGCAGCAGGGTTCGGCGGCCGACGAGCGCGAGGCGCCGAAGATCGTGCCGGTGCGCCTGGGCAAGCGGAGGAAGGCGCCGGCCCGCGCCGAAGGCCGCTACGTCGAGTTCTATGACGTCGCCAAGGTCTACGCGACGCCGAAGGGGCCGCTGACCGTGGTCGACGGTTTCGATTTGAAAATGGCGAAGGGCGAGTTCGTCACCCTGATCGGCCATTCCGGCTGCGGCAAATCCACCGTGCTCTCGATGGCGGCGGGCCTTTCCGGGATCAGCCGCGGCGGCATCGCGCTCGACGGCCGCGAGATCGACGGGGCGGGCCCCGACCGAGCCGTCGTCTTCCAATCGCCCTCGCTCTTCCCCTGGCTCACCGCGGCGCAGAATGTCGCGCTCGGCGTCGACCGGGTCTATCCGCACGCATCGCGCCGGGAACGTCGCGACATCGTGGCCTATTATCTGCAGCGCGTGGGCCTGGGCGATGCGATGCACAAGCGCGCGCAGGATCTCTCCAACGGCATGCGCCAACGGGTCGGCATCGCGCGGGCCTTCGCGCTCTCGCCCAAGCTGCTGCTGCTCGACGAGCCCTTCGGCATGCTCGATGCGCTGACCCGCTGGGAGCTCCAGGAACTGCTGATGGAGGTCTGGACCCGGACCCGGGTCACCGCGATCTGCGTCACCCATGACATCGACGAGGCGATCCTGCTGGCCGACCGTGTGGTGATGATGTCGAACGGCCCCCATGCCCGGATCGGCGGCATTCTCGAGGTCGATCTGCCGCGGCCGCGCAGTCGCAAGGCGCTGCTCGACCACCCGAAATACTACGAATACCGCGAGACGCTGCTGAGCTTCCTGAAGGACCATGATTCGGGCGGCAGCCCGAAGCCGGCGTCCGCGGAAGCCGCGGCCTAGGAGGACGCATGCGCAAGAGGCTGGTTCTGATCGGCAACGGCATGGCGGGGGCCCGCCTGCTGGAGGAATTGCAGGAGCGCGCCCCCGGCAAATACGAGGTGACCGTGTTCGGCGCCGAGCCGCACCCGACCTATAACCGGATCATGCTCTCGCCGGTGCTGGCCGGCGAGAAGACCTTCAACGAGATCGTGACCCATGATCGCGCCTGGTATGCAGGCCATGGCTTCCATCTCAGGACCGGCACGCCGATCACCGCGATCGACCGCGCGCAGCAGGAGGTGGTCGCCGGGGACGGTACCCGCACGCCTTACGACAAGCTGGTGATCGCCACCGGCTCGCATCCCTTCATCATCCCGGTCCCGGGCAGGGAGCTGCCCGGCGTCATCACCTTCCGCGATGCCGCCGACGTCGACGCGATGCTCGCGGCCGCTGGGAGCGGCCGGCATGCCGTCGTCATCGGCGGCGGGCTGCTGGGGCTCGAGGCGGCCAACGGACTGCTGGCCCGCGGCATGACGGTCACGGTCGTCCACCTGATGGCGACGGTCATGGAGCGCCAGCTCGACGATGCCGCCGGGTATCTGCTGCGGCGCGAGCTGGAACGGCGCGGCCTCGCAGTCGTCACCAGCGCCAACACCGAATGCATCTTCGGCACGGACAAGGTTGAAGGCGTACGGCTGAAGGACGGGCGCGAGATCCCGGCCGATCTCGTGGTCATGGCGGTCGGCATCCGCCCCAACGGCGATCTCGGCAAGGCGGCCGGTCTCGCCGTCAACCGCGGCATCGTGGTGGACGACGGCATGTTCACCTCCGATCCGGCGATCCTGGCGGTTGGAGAATGTGTCGAACACCGCGGCCAGAGCTATGGCCTGGTGGCGCCGCTCTACGAGATGGCCAAGGTCGCCGCCGACCAGTTGGCGGGCATAGCGGAATCGGCCTACCGGGGCTCGGTGACCAGCACCAAGCTGAAGGTGACCGGGGTCGATGTCTTCTCCGCCGGCAGCTTCGCCAACGACAAGGAATCCGAGGACATCGTCTTCCGCGACGCGGCGCGCGGGATCTACAAGCGGATCATCCTGAAGGACAACCGGGTGATCGGCGCCGTGCTCTATGGCGAGACCGGCGACGGGGCGCGGCTGTTCCAGCTGCTGCGCGACGGCGCGGACGTCTCGGAGACGCGCGACACTTTGATCTTCGGCCCTGCTTTTGCCGCCGGGGGTGCGGCGCCGGACCCTCTTGAGGCCGTTGCAGCGCTCTCCGACGAAGCGGAGATCTGCGGCTGCAACGGCGTCTGCAAGGGGAAGATCGTCGATGCGATCGCCGCCAAGGGCCTGCAGTCGGTAGAGGAGGTGCGCGCACATACCAAGGCCTCGGCCTCCTGCGGCACCTGCACCGGCCTGGTGGAGAAGCTGCTGCAGGTGACTTTGGGCGATGGGTTTCAGCAGGCGACGGTGAAGCCGGTCTGCGGCTGCACCAGCTACGGCCATGACGAGATACGCAAGCTGATCCGGGTCGAGGAGATGCGCTCGATCCCGGAGGTCATGCAGGAGCTGGGCTGGAAGACGGCGAACGGCTGCTCGAAATGCCGGCCGGCGCTCAACTACTACCTGCTCTGCGAATATCCCGGCGAGTATCGCGACGACGCGCAATCGCGCTTCGTCAACGAACGGGTCCACGCCAATATCCAGAAGGACGGCACCTTCTCGGTCGTGCCGCGGATGTGGGGCGGCATGACCAGTGCCGCCGAGCTGCGCGCCATCGCCGACGTGGTCGACCGCTACGACATTCCCAGCGTGAAGGTGACCGGCGGCCAGCGCATCGATCTGCTCGGTGTCAGGAAGGATCAGCTGCCGGCGGTCTGGGCCGACCTCAACCGGGCCGGCCTGGTTTCGGGCCATGCCTACGGCAAGGCGCTGCGCACGGTGAAGACCTGCGTCGGCTCGGAATGGTGCCGCTTCGGGACCCAGGATTCGACGGCGATGGGGATCGCGCTGGAACGCGCGACCTGGGGCGCCTGGACGCCGCACAAATTCAAGATGGCGGTCTCCGGCTGCCCGCGGAACTGCGCCGAAGCCACGGTGAAGGATTTCGGCGTGGTCGCGGTCGATTCCGGCTGGGAGCTTCATGTCGGCGGCGCCGCCGGGATGCACGTCCGCGCCACCGATCTGCTGTGCAAGGTCGCGACCGCCGAGGAGGTGCTGGAATATTGCTGCGCCTTCCTGCAGCTCTACCGCGAGGAGGCGCGCTACCTCGAGCGGGCCTGGCCCTGGATCGAACGGGTCGGGCTCGATCACTTGAAGCGCCGGATCGTCGAGGATGAATTGAGCCGGCGCGCGCTGGAGAAGCGGTTCCGCCACGCGGTCGGCTTCACCCAGAAGGATCCCTGGGCCGAGCGCGCGGCCGGTGCGGCGGCGCAGGAATTTTCCCCGATGGCGGAGGTCACGGCATGAGGATCGACTGGATGGATGTCGGCACGCTCGACGACGTGCCGGTGCTGGGCGCCCGCGTGGTGCGGACCGCGGACGGCGATGTCGCGGTGTTCCGCACCGCGGACGACCAGGTCTTCGCGCTCTACGATCGTTGCCCGCACAAAGGCGGGCCGCTGTCGGAAGGCATTGTGCATGGCCGCTCGGTCAGCTGCCCGCTGCACAACTGGGTGATCAGCCTGGAGAGCGGCGCCGTCGAGGGTCCGGACCAGGGCTGCGCCGCGCGACTCTCCGTGACGCTCGACGGCGGCCGCATCCTGCTCGGGCTGCCGCGCGTCACCCGCGCCGTCCATGGGTGAAGCGGTCCGCACCACCTGCGCCTATTGCGGCGTCGGCTGCGGCGTGCTGGTCGAGGGCGATCAACTCCGCGGCGACCCCGACCACCCGGCGAATTTCGGAAGGCTCTGCTCCAAGGGCAGCGCGCTCGGGGCGACGCTCGGCCTCGAAGACCGGCTGCTGCGACCGCGGATCGGCGGCGTCGATGCCGGCTGGGACGCGGCACTCGATCTCGTCGCCGGCAGGATCTCGCAGACCGTCGCGGCGCATGGACCCGATGCTGTCGCCTTCTATGTCTCCGGCCAGTTCCTCACCGAGGACTACTACGTTGCCAACAAGCTGATGAAGGGCTTCATCGGCTCCGGCAACATCGACACCAACTCCCGGCTCTGCATGGCCTCCTCGGTCGCCGGCCATCGCCGTGCCTTCGGCGAGGACGTGGTGCCCGGCTGCTACGAGGATTTCGACCAGGCCGATCTCGCGGTCCTCATCGGCTCCAACGCCGCCTGGTGCCATCCCGTGCTCTACCAGCGCCTGCTGGCGGCGCGGGAGCGGCGCGGCACCAGGATCGTCGTCATCGACCCCCGCCGCACCGCGACCGCGGCCGAAGCCGATCTTCACCTGCCGCTGCGGGCCGGCACCGACGTCCTGCTGCTGAACGGCCTGCTGGCCGACCTGGCGGGGCAGGGGGCGATCGACCGGGACTACATCGCCGCGCATACCGCGGGCTTCGACGCGGCGCTGGCGCTGGCCGAGGCCGATGCCGGCAGCGTCGCCAAGGTCGCGGCCGGCTGCGGCCTCGATCCGGCGGCGGTGGCGCGCTTCTACGATTGGTTCGCGACCACGCGGCGCAGCCTCACGCTCTACAGCCAGGGTGTCAATCAATCGGCCCACGGCACCGACAAGGTCAACGCCATCCTCAACCTGCATCTCGCCACCGGGCGGATCGGCCATCCGGGCATGGGGCCGTTCTCGCTGACTGGCCAGCCCAATGCCATGGGCGGACGCGAGGTCGGCGGCCTCGCCAACCAGCTCGCGGCGCATATGGGCTTCGAGGACGAGGGCGCGGTCGATCGACTGCGCCGCTTCTGGCGCGCGCCGCGGCTCGCCACCCGGGCGGGGCTGAAGGCGGTCGAGATGTTCGAGGCGGTGGCTGATGGCCGTATCAAGTTTCTCTGGATCGCCGGCACCAATCCCGCGGTCAGCCTGCCCGATGCCGGCCGGGTTGCGGCGGCCTTGAAGAAATGCCCCTTCGTCGTGGTCTCCGACGTCACCGCCACCGACACGACCCGCTTCGCCCATGTCCTGCTGCCGGCCGCGGCCTGGGGCGAGAAGGACGGCACCGTCACCAATTCGGAGCGGCGGATCTCGCGGCAGCGCGCGTTCCGGCCGTTGCCGGGCGAGGCGCGGCCGGATTGGCGGATCTTTCGCGATGTGGCACGGCGGCTCGGCTTCGGCGCGGCCTTCCCCTATGAATCGCCGGCGGAGATCTTCCGCGAGCATGCGCGGCTTTCGGCCTTCGAGAATGCGGATGCGCGCCGCTTCAACCTCGCCGATCTCGCCGCCGCGGACTACGCAACCCTGGCGCCGCTGCAATGGCCGGCGCAGGCGCAGCGGCTCTACACCGACGGCGGATTCTCGACGCCGGATGGCCGCGCGCGCTTCGTGGCGCTGCGCCAGGAAGCCGCCGTTGCGCCGACCGGCGGCTATCCGATCCTGCTCAACACCGGGCGCGGGCGGGACCAGTGGCACACCATGACCCGGACCGGCGCGGTGCCGCGGCTCTCGGCCCATGCGCCGATCCCGTGCATCGAGCTCGCACCCAGCGATGCGGCGGCGCAGGGCCTGACCGAAGGCGACCTCGTGCGGATCCGCAGCGCGCAAGGTGCTGCGATCCGCCGGGTGCAGGTCACCGACGCACAGCGGCCCGGCAGCGCCTTCATGACGATGCATTGGAGCGATCAGTTCGCGGCGCAGGCGGTGGCGGGGACGGTCGTCAATCCGGCCACCGATCCCTGGTCGGGTCAGCCGGAGCTGAAGCATACGCCGATCGCGATCGCGCCGCTGAAAGTCGGCTGGGCGGGATTCCTCGTCAGCCGGCGCGGCTTGCGGCCGACCGGCCTGGTGCATTGGAGCCGACGCGCGATCGAAGGCGGCTGGCTCTACGAACTGGCCGGCCCGGAGCCGACCGCCGACGGCATCCTGCTGGCCGAGCGAATGCTGTCGGGGCTGCCGCGCGAAGGCGTGCTCGAATATCGCGACGCGCGCCGCGGCACCTTCCGCGCCGCCTTCGTTGATTCGCGGGGCTGCCTGACCGACTGCCTGTTCGTCGGTCTGCCGAGCCTGGGCGCTCCCGATGCCTGGCTGCTGACCCTGCTTGCGGAGCAGCGGCCGTTGCGCGACGCGGATCGACGGGCGCTGCTCTCCGGTCGCGGGCCGCTCGGTGCGGTGTCGGAAGGCCGCATCGTTTGCAGTTGCTTCCAGGTCGGGATCGACCGCATCGCCGCGACCATCCGCGGCGACGGGATCGCCGACGTCGCGGCGCTCGGTCGCCGCCTGCAATGCGGGACGAATTGCGGCTCTTGCCTGCCGGAACTGCGGGAGATCATCGCCCATGAACGCCGTCTCGCCGCAGAATAGCGCCGGCCTCGGCGCCGGGCTCGCCTATCTCCCGATCTTCCTCGACCTCCGGGACCGACCCGTGCTGCTGATCGGCGGCGGCGACGGCGCGGAGTCGAAGCTCGACTTGCTGCAGCGGGCCGGTGCGCGTGTGCGGCGGGTCGCCGGCGCAGCCCTCGAACCGCGGCATCTCGCGGATGCCGCCGTCGCCGTCGATGCTTCCGGCGATCCCGCCACCAACCGCCGCGCCCGGTCGCTCGCGCGCGAAGCCGGGGTTCCGCTCAATGTCGTGGACCGTCCGGCGCTGTGCGACTTCATCTTCCCGGCGATCCTGGATCACGCGCCGGTCATCGTGGCGGTCTCCACCGGCGGCCTGGCGCCGGCGATCGCGCGCCTCATCCGTCAGCGCCTGGAGACGGCGATACCGGCGGGCATTGGCCGCCTGGCGATGCTCGCCGCGCGGCTGCGGGCCGCCGTCGCCACGCGCCTCGCGGCGAAGGGGCGCAGCGCGATCTTCTGGGAGCGGTTGTTTGAGGGCGAGACGGCGCAGCTCGCGCTTGCCGGGCGGATCGACGATGCCGCCACGCTCGCGGAATCGCTCATCGCCGAATTGGAGACGGGGTCCTGCATGCCGCCAATCTCGGTGGTCGATGTCACCTCCGACGACCCGGAAATGCTGACCCTGCGCGCGGCGCGATGGCTGAGGACTGCCGATTTCATCCTTCATGACGCGGATGTCGGCGAGCCGGTTCTCGCTTTGGGGCGCCGTGAAGCCCGCCGCATCGTCCTCGAAGCCGCCGACACGCCGGCAGCCGTGCTGGAGCGGCTCAAGCCGGAAAGCCACCGGCCCGACAGCCGGGTCGTCCATGTGCACATGGCGAAATTCCGAAATACCGGACCATAATGCGGAATACTGGACGGCATCGACATTTGGCGATATGACGACTCCTCGGGATTCCGGAGGAGGCAATCTTGCTGAACTACTTCGACGATCGCGACTACGCGGTCGCCGTGATCGGCGCCGGTCGCGGCATCGGCCGCGCTGCGGCGGAGGTGATGGCGCGCCAGGGGGTTGCGGTGGCCTGCCTCGACAGCGACGGCGCCGCGGCGAAGGAGACGGCCGCCGCGATCATGGCCGGCGGCGGCCGCGCGAGCGCCGCGATGGTCGACGTGGTCGACGCGAAGTCGATCGACGCCGCGCTGCAGTCATTGGCGCGCATCGACGCGCTGGTGAATTGCGCCGGCATCACCGGCAAGACCAATGTTCCCGGCCACCAGGTCGAGATGGCGGATTTCGACCGGGTCTACCAGGTGAACCTCAGGGGCGCGATGCTGGTTTCCCAGGCGGTGCTGCCGCACATGATCGCCCGGAAATACGGACGGCTGCTGCACGTGGCCTCGATCGCCGGCAAGGAGGGCAATGCCGGCATGACCGCCTATTCCGCGACCAAAGCCGGCTTGATCGGCATGGTGAAGAGTCTGGCCAAGGACTACGTGGAGCAGGGGATCACCATCAACGCCCTGGCGCCGGCGGTCATCCGCACCGCGATGGTCGATGCCTTGCCGCAGGCGACGGTCGATTACATGACCGCGAAGATCCCGATGAAGCGCTGCGGCGAGCTCGACGAGGCGGCGAAGCTGATCGCCTGGATCGTCTCACCGGCCTGCAGCTTCACCACGGGCTTCACCTTCGATCTCTCGGGTGGCCGCGCGACTTACTGAACCAGGGGAGCCAACATGGGGAAGATCGCAGCCATCGAAGTCATTCCCTTGGCGGCGCCGGATGCGGTCGCCGATGACCTCGACGGCACGACCGACACCGTCATCGTCAGGCTGACCGGCGAGGACGGCAAGACCGGGATCGGCGAGTGCGACGCGCCGCCCCATGTGGTGAAGGCCTTCCTGGAGATGCCGACCGCGCATCTCTGGAGCCGCAACGTGAGCGAGATCCTGATCGGCGCCGACCCGATCGAGGCTGCGGGCATCTGGCAGCAGCTCTATGACGGCACCTTTTGGCCGGGCCGGCGCGGCCTCGGCATCCATGCGCTCTCCGCCATCGACATCGCACTCTACGACCTCGCCGGCAAGCAGCACAACGTGCCGGCCTACAAGCTGATGGGCGGCGCGCGCCGCCCGCGCATCCGGCCTTATTGCACCATCTTCCCCGGCATGCCGCATGGCCGCGGTATCGAGGTGTTGATGAAGGAGATCGCCCGGCAGTTCGAGGCAGCGGTCGATCTCGGCTTCCGCGCGGTGAAGATGGAGGTGCTGTTCGATGACCTCGTCACCGATCGTGAACTGGTGGAGCTCATCAAGCGCGGGCGCAAGATGCTGGGCGACGGCATTCAGATGGCGGTGGACTTCGGCTATCGCTGGCACAACTGGCATGACGCGCTCTGGCTGCTCGACCGGGTCGAGGATTGCGACATCCTGTTCGCCGAGGCGACGTTGCAGCACGACGACCTCGACGGCCATGCCGAGCTTGCCACGCGGAGCAGAATTCGCATCGGCGGCGCCGAGGCGGCGGCCACCCGCTTCGAAATCCGCGAATGGCTGACCCGCGGCAAGGTCGGCGTGGTCCAGCCCAACATCGGCCGCGGCGGCGGCCTGACCGAGATCCGCCGCATCGCCGATCTCTGCGAGCTGATGGGCGCCGAAGTCGTGCCGCACGGCTGGAAGACCGGCATCACCTCGGCGGCCGGCCGGCACTTCCACGCCGCCTGCGCACCCTCGCCGGTCTTCGAATATGTCTCGCCGAAAGTCTTCGACTCCCTGCTGCGCCGCGAGCTGGTCTCGCCGGAGCCGGCGGTGAAGGACGGCTATATGGATCTGCCGAATTCTCCGGGCCTCGGCATCGATCTCAACGAAGACTTGGTGCAACGCCTGCGCACCGACCGTTAGCACCGTCTGAATTCTAGCGACGGTTGAATTGCTTGATCGGCCCGCACCCGATCTCTACAATATACGGATGGTGAGGTCGCCACTCATTCTGCTCGGGCTCGGCATCATCTTCATGCTGGTCTGGCCCGCGCATCGCTACGATCCGGTTCGCGACCCGGGGCGGCGCTGCATTGAGGTCCCGAAGCCGAACTCGAGAGCCGAATATCTGATGCATTGGGGCGGCCCCGACGTGCCCTGGTGTCCCAGGGATGCCAAAGAACCCTGATTCATGCTGCACCGCGTCACGGACAGGACCCGGACAGAATCAAGATTCGCGTCACACGGACGCATCCAGGACCAATCTGGAATCAAAGACTTGGCGTAGATCTGGATTTGAAAAGAGGTCGGACCCGCCCGTGTTGGGCCGGCATCACCCGACCCGGTACTTCTCCACCGTCTTCATGTTGAGCGAGACACCGAGGCCGGGCGCGGTCGGCACCTGGATCCGTCCATCCGGCCCAAGATCGAAGCGCTCGTTGGTCAGTTCCCAGCGCAATTCGGATTCGCTGGTCGAGTATTCGCAGGGCTCGTCGGCCCAATGCTGCGACAGGAAAGCGAGGTTGGCGGCGATCGTGATGTTGGATTTATAGCCATGGGTTACCACACGCTTGCCGCGCTTCTTCGCGGCATCGGCGATCCGCACCAACTCGGTGAGACCACCCGCCATGGTGACGTCGGGTTGGGCGATGTCGATCTTGCCGACATCGAAAGCGGTCTCGTACTCGAAATGGGTGGTGAGGCCGAGATCGCCGCCGCCGATCGGCACCCCCTGTCCGGCGAAGCGGGCATGGCCGGCGAGATCGTCGATCGGCAAGGGCGCCTCAAGCCAGAGGAAGCCGTTGTCGCGGAAGATCGGCACCAGGGGCAGGCCTTGCTCCGCCTCGGTCCAGGCGGTGGCGGCGTCGCACATCAGCTTGATGTCCGGGCCGACATGCTGGCGCGCGGTGCGGATCAGCAGTTCGGTCTTCTTCAAGTCATGGCGCCAATGCGGGTCGGCCACGATCTTGATCGCCTTCAAGCCCCGCTTCAGCCCGCGGTCGATGTTGAAGCGCACTTCGTCTGGGGTTTCGCCGAGCGGATAGACCGTGCCATAGGCGAGCAGGCGGTCGCGTTTCTTGACGCCGAGCAGGTCGGAGAGCGGCTTCTTTTCCGCCTTGCCCTTGATGTCCCAGAGCGCGATGTCGATGGCGCTGATCGCGTGGATCACGACGCCGCGCCGGCCGTAATAGGAGGTGAGGTCATACATCCGGTCCCAGACCGCCGGCGGATTGAGAGGATCCTGACCAAGCACCGCCTCCTTCAAGCCATAGGCATGGGAATGCGATCGGCGTGCTTCGATGATCGCCTTGATGACCGCAGGGACGGAGTCCACTTCCGCGATGCCGGTGATCCCGGCGTCGGTGTGGACGAGCACCAAGCAATTGTCGTATGACCCGTCGAACGTTTCCCCGGTCCAGCCGGGGGTGCGCAGTTCGATCACCTCAATATCGGTTATCTTCATTTGCCCCACCGCGCCTTGGCGGCCCCCTGCTGGACGACCATTGCCCGGCCGTCCGAAATATTGGATACTAATCCAGAATGCTGGAATTGATGGAATGAGACAAGACGCAAAGACGCGGGCGAAGCCGCGCGCTGCCGCCGCGCCGCAGGCCGCGGCCAATGCCGAGGAGGCGGGCGGGTCGCGCAGCGTGCGCCGCGCGCTGGAGATCTTCGAGTTCCTGCTGCAGCTCGACGCGCCGACCACCATCGGGGAGATCGTGAGCGCGCTGCAGATTCCGAAATCGACCGCCTACGAGCTGGTCCGCACGCTTTCCGATTCCGGCTACCTCGAGCCCGGCCGCCGCGGCGGCGGGATCACCCTCGGCCGCAAGCTGTTCGAGCTCGGCATGGCTTACCGCGCCCAGGTCGACCTGCTGCGCGACGGCAGCCAGATCGTCGAGGAACTGCGCAACGACTGCGGCGAGACCGTACAGCTCTCGGTGCTCGAGAACGACATGATGCTGGTGCTCCTGAAGGAGGAGGGCTCGCATCCGGTCCGCATCATCAGCCGGGTCGGCTCCCGTGTGCCGGTCAACTGGGCGGCGTCGGGCCGGCTGCTGGTCTCCGACCTGGACGACAACGAGCTCACCAGCTTGCTCAGCAAATCGGTGCGGCAGTCGCCGACCGGCCGCGCCACGGTCGAGATCGACAAGTTCATCCAGCAGGTGCGCAAGGCGCGCAAGCAGGGCTTCTTCTCGGAACTGAACGAGACCAACGAGCATGCCGGCTGCGTTGCCGCGCCGGTGATCGACGGCACCGGCCGCTGTGTCGCCGCGATCAGCATCGTCGCCCCCGAGCATCGGCTGGGCAAGACCAACCGCGAAGCGCTGACCAAGAAGGTCTGCGCCGCGGCCGCGGAACTCTCGAAGCGCCTCGGCGCCCGCTAGGCGCGCTTGCCGCTGGCCGCGAACGCCCGCTGCAACCTATCCAGCAGCGTCGCTTCGTCCATCTGCCCGCGGAGATGCTGCTCGATGAGATCGCCGCCTTTGGCCTGGAAGCCGAGATAGCCGGGGAAGCGGGGCCGGATCCAGCAGGCTTCCATGGTCTTGAGGGTCGCAGCGTAGCAACGCCCGAAGCGGGCATCGACGGCGGTATCCGTCCATACTTCCCGCCGGGCCGGCTGGCCGTGGTGCGTGGCGAACAGGCGCTGCACCTCGGGCGAGGCGGCGAAGCGCGCATAGGCGCGCGTGGCCTCGTCATTGCCGCGGTAGGCGGAGAGGCCAAGGCCGGTGCCGCCGATGGTGGAGCCGCCGGGACCCATCGGCCCCGGCAGGTCATGAAAGCGCAGCGGCTTGCGCTGATCGCTTTCGGCATAGGTGGCGTAGCAATAGACGGCGGGGCAGGTGACCAGATCGTCCCGCGTGACCATCGCGTCATGGAGCTCGATGCTGTTCCAGTCGAGCGCCTCTCTCGGGCAATAGGCGAGCAGGGCACGGATATGATCGAGGACTTGCCGGGCAGTATCGCGATCGACCAGCGGCCGCTCCGGATCGGTCGAGCAGGGCATGCCCAGGTTGGCACAGAGCGTGAAGAAGGTCATCAGGCTGTGCACGCCCTTGAGGCCGATCGCGAGCTTCAGGGCCCTTCGCGATGCCTTCTCGCCCAGCGCGATCAACGCGCGCCAATCGGCCGGCGGCGTCGCCTCCAGCGCCTGCAGCAGGTCGGGCCGCGAGACCGCGACCTGGGCTGCCGCGTCGATCGGCACCGCCCAGCAGGCGCCGGCATAGCTGTAACTCTCCAGCGAGGGACCGACATAGCGGTTGCCACCGGAGAACGAAATGGCGTCGTCGACGGCGAGCAGGCAACCGGTGGTCGCGATCTCGCCGCAGAACGGATGGTCGAGCACGATCAAGTCGTAGTCACGGGCGAGGTCCGGCACCGGCGTGAACTCGAAGCCGCTCAGCGGGCGCGAGGCCCATTCGATCTCGATTTCCGGATGTCGCTGTTCGAACAGCGCCTTGGTCGCCAGCAGTGGGTCGATGGCGCGCCGATGTCCCCAGGTCATTCCGCGCAACTTGATCCGCGCCATTCGGCTCTCCCGGCCCATCGGTCCTAGATTGACTCCTGATTCAGCCTACCCTAGCATTCTGGGAATACGTACAACAGTCCGGTATTCTGGAAATCGCAATTCAACCAGCGATCCAGCCAACGGACGCGGGGCAAGCAACAGGGAGAGGCGCAATGAGACTCATGAAACTGATGTCCGGTGCGGCGGCGTTTGCCATCGCGGTATCCGGCGCGGCGAACCTGGCCATGGCGGCGGCCGGCGACGAATGCGTGAAGGTGCTCGGCTACGAGTGGAGCGGCGAGAAGCAGTCGATGGATCCTGCCGACATGCATTCCGGCGACGATGCCTATCACACCTTCGCGGTCTACAACCGCCTGGTCGATGTCGATGACAACTTCAAGGTCATCCCCGAGCTCGCGACCGAGTGGTCGGTCTCGGCCGACGGCCTGACCTGGACCTTCAAGCTGCGCGACGGCGTCAAATTCCACAGCGGCAAGGATTTCAGCTCGGCCGACGTGGTCTACACCTTCAAGCGCCTCCTGGACGAGAAGCTCGGCTCCGGCGCCCGCGCGGTGCTGGAGTTCCTTGATCCCGACGGCATCAAGGCGCCGGACGCGAAGACCGTCACCTTCACCACCAAGAAGCCTGTGGTCGAGCTGCCGGTGCTGATCAGCAACAAGTTCACCAACATCGTGCCCGACGGCGCCAAGCACGAGGACCTCGTCCTGCACGGTGACGGCACCGGGCCCTTCATGCAGGAAGAGTTCACGCCGAACGCGCCGGTCCGCATCCTGAAGAAGAACCCGAACTACTGGGATGCGGGCAAGCCGAAGGCCGACTGCCTGCGCATCACGGTGGCGCAAGAAGCGGTCGCCGCGGTCTCCGCGCTCAAAGCCGGCCAGGTCGACCTGATGCTGAACGTCGATCCCTCGGTGATCCCGACCCTGAAGGACGACCCATCGGTGACCCTGCTGGAGACCGGCGCTTCCAACTCGATGACCATCTCCTTCTGGGTCGATGCCAAGCCCTTCGACGATCCGAAGGTGCGCGAGGCGCTGAAGCTGGTGGTCGATCGCCAGGCGATGGTCGATACCGTGCTGCTCGGCTATGGCGAGCCCGGCGCCGACAACCCGGTGCCGGTCGGCAACCCGAACTCCTATGTCAAGGAAGCGCCGAAGCAGGACATCGAGAAGGCGAAGGCGCTGCTGGCCGAGGCCGGTCATAAGGACGGCCTGAAGTTCGACCTCTACACTGCCGAGGGCGTGCCGGGCATGGTGCGCATGGCCCAGGTCTACGCCGAGCAGGCGAAGGCCGCGGGGATCGACATCAACGTCATCGTCACCCCGGCCGAGAGCTTCTGGGACGATGTCTGGCTGAAGCAGTCGGCTGTGACCTCGGCCTGGTCGATGCGGCCGCCGGGAGAGGGCCTCGCCGTCGCCTATGTCCAGACCGCGAAGTGGAAGGAGACCCATTGGGAGCGGCCGGATTACGACGCGCTTCTGCTGAAGGCAAACACCACGGTCGACGATGCCGAGCGGCAGAAGCTGTTCCAGCAGACCGGCGAGCTGCTGGCCAAGGAAGGCGGCCTGGTGCTGCCGATGTTCGTCCACCAGGTTCTGGCGCTGCGCAAGGGTTGCGAGGGCTACACCCCGCGGGCGCAGAACTTCAACCTGAACTTTGAAGATCTGAGCTGCAGCAAGTAAGCTCGACCCTCGCCCGGATGCCGGTTCGGGATCGGCATCCGGGCGCTTTTCTTTTCTGAGGGCCGAGGCGGAGATTACCCTTGTCGATCCTGAAGCTCGTCGCCACGCGGATCCTGCTCTCGCTGCTGACGCTGCTTCTCGTCTCGCTGATCATCTTCTTCGTGCTGGAGATCCTGCCCGGCGACGTTGCGAGCCGCATCCTGGGGCGCGACGCGACGCCCGAGACCTTGAACGCTCTGCGCGAGAAGCTGGGCCTCTACGATCCCGCGGTGGTGCGCTACTGGCACTGGCTGTCGCATTTCGTGGCCGGGAACTTCGGCCAGTCGCTGGTCTCCAGCCGGCCGGTCACCGAGATCCTGGCGCCGCGCATCTTCAACACGGTCGTGCTCTCGGCTTACGCCTTCCTGCTCTATCTGCCGCTGACCGTGATGCCGGCGATCATCCAGGCGATCCGTCGCGACAAGCCCAGCGACCACGCGCTCTCGGTCGTCACCCTGGTCCTGCTCTCGATGCCGGATTTCCTGCTCGCGACCATCCTGCTCTTTCTGTTCGTGGTGGTGTTCCGCTTCTTCCCGGCGATCTCGCTGGTCGATCACAGTTCGACCGCCACGGACTATCTGATGGCGACCACCCTGCCGGCGCTGACCCTCGCCATCGTCATGGCGGTCTATGCAGTGCGCATGCTGCGCGACAACCTGATCGAGGTGCTGGATTCCGACTACATCCGCATGGCGGAGCTGAAGGGCCTGTCGGCGCGGCGCGTGCTGCTGCGCCATGCCTTGCCGAACGCGCTGGTGCCGACCCTGAACGTGACCGCGCTCAACCTCGCCTATCTGGTCGGCGGCGTGGTGGTGGTGGAGAAGGTATTCTCCTATCCGGGCTTCGGTAGCCAGCTGGTGGATTCGCTGCAACTGCGCGACCTGCCGGTGATCGAGGCGACGGTGATGATCGCCGCCGTGGTCTATGTCGGCGCCAATCTCATCGCCGACATTGCCGCCGTGCTGCTGAACCCGCGCCTGAGGACGGCTTAATGGCGGTGACGACCGACATGGCGCCGCACGCCTCCTGGAAATGGCGGAGTCTCTGGCGGCAGACGCCGCAGAGCTTCCGTATCGGTC
The DNA here is from genome assembly GCF_054658695.1 of Dongia sp. agr-C8. Lineage (NCBI taxonomy): Bacteria > Pseudomonadati > Pseudomonadota > Alphaproteobacteria > Rhodospirillales > Dongiaceae > Dongia > Dongia sp. agr-C8. The sequence goes on along the minus strand of NZ_BAAGHZ010000002.1, from coordinate 38,078 downwards.
TGGTGATCCTGCTGCTGCATGTCATCATCGCCGCGACCGGTCCCTTCTGGGCGCCCTATGGCTTCTCGCAGATGGGCACCGGCATTCCGCTTTCCGGCATGACCTGGAAGCATCCCTTCGGCGTGGACCAGCTCGGCCGCGATGTGTTCAGCCGCGTGGTCCACGGTGGCCATATCGTGATCCTGCTCTCGCTCTCCGGCACGGCGCTGGGGCTGGTGGTCGGCGCGATCCTGGGATTGCTCTCCGGGTATATCGGCGGCTGGTTCGACAATGCGCTGCAGCGCGTGCTGGAAGCCCTGATCAGCATTCCCTTCCTTGTCCTGGCGTTGATCGCCATCGCCTCCGCCGGCCCACAGCTTTCCGGCAACCCGGTGCTGGTTGTGCTGGTGGTGGCGCTGGTCTACGCGCCGCGCATCGCCCGCATGGCGCGGGCGGCGGCGATCGACATCGCGACCCGCGACTATGTCACCATGGCGCGCCTCCGCGGCGAGAGCGCCTGGTCGGTGATGCGCCGCGAGCTGCTGCCCAATGCTACCAGCGTGCTGCTGGTCGAGTTCGCGCTGCGGGCCGGCTACGCACCGGTTCTGATCGGCTCGCTCGGCTTCCTCGGCTTCGGCCTGCGCCCGCCGACGCCGGAATGGGGGCTGATGATCAGCGAGAACCGCGCGCTCATCATCATCACGCCGATCACGGTGCTGGGGCCGGGCCTGGCACTGGCCTCGCTGGTGGTCGGTCTCAACCTCTTCACGGAAGGTCTCGCGCGAATCCTCGGGCGCACCGTGCGGCTGGGCAACCAATGACGCCGGACACGATCCTCGAAGTGCGCAACCTCTCCGTCGCCTACCGGCAGGGTGGCGGCTGGTCGCGTGCGGTCGATGACGTCTCATTCGCATTGAAGAAGGGCGAGGTGTTCGGCCTGGTCGGCGAATCCGGCTGCGGCAAGTCCACGGTCTCGCTGCAGCTGCTCGGCTATCGCCATCCTTCGATGAAAGCCGAAGCGGGGCAGGTGTTGTTCAAGGGCCAGAATCTTCTGGCATTGTCCCGCCCTGAGCTCGACAGGCTGCGCGGAGAGAAGATCGCCTTCATCCCACAGAATCCGACCACCGCGCTCAACCCCGGCATCCGCATCGGACGACAGGTGTCCGAGACCATGGTCGCACATGGGCGCGCCAAGGATCTCGGCGGCGCGGATCAAGTTGTCGGCAAGTATCTGAAACTGGTCGGTCTGCCGGTCGATCCCGGCTTCTTGCGGCGGTATCCGCACCAGCTCTCCGGCGGCCAGCAGCAGCGGGTCTGCATCGCCATGGCGCTGTGCTGCGATCCGGACCTCCTGGTGCTGGACGAGCCGACGACTGGACTGGATGTCACGACACAGGAGCAGATCGTCTCGCTGCTGATCGCACTCCGGGCGCGGATCGGCCTTTCCATGCTCTATGTGACACACGACCTGGCGCTGCTGTCGCAGATCGCCGACCGGATTGGCGTGATGTATGCGGGCAAGATGGTCGAGGTCGCGCCGACCGATATGATCTTCACCGCGCCCAAGCATCCCTATACTCGCGGGCTGATTGGCTCGATCCCGCGCATCGATTTCGTCACGGCGGAGCGCGAGCGGCCATTGCGCAGCCTCTTGCGCCGGGGCGAACTGCCGGCCGGCTGTCCATTCAGCCCACGCTGCGATTTCGCGCAGGACCGCTGTTTCGCCGAGCCGCAACGGTCTGAGCGGACCGGGCCGGATAGCACGGTGGCTTGCTGGCGCTGGCAGGAGATCGCGCCACTGCCGTCCGAGCCGATCGAAGTGCCGTCCTTGCCGCGGGCAACGGGCGAGATGCCGCTACTCTCGATCGACAAGCTCGATATCCACTATGGCCGCGGTGAGAAGGCGTTCCGCGCGGTGAGCGATGTCTCCTTCGCCATCCGCCAGGGCGAGGTCTTCGCGCTGGTGGGCGAGTCCGGCAGCGGCAAGTCGACCATCGCCCGCGCCATCAGCGGGCTGGTGCCGCCGGCCGGGGGCACGGTCGCGCTGGACGGAAGGCCGCTGGCGGAGCGGGTCAACCGCCGCAGCAGCGACGAGCGGCGGCGGATCCAGTACATCTTCCAGAACCCGGATGCTTCGCTCAACCCGCGGGCGCGGGTCGGCGAGACCATCGCCCGGCCCCTGCATTATTTCTTCCATCTCGACCGGGCACAGGCGCGAAGGACGGTGGCGGAAGCGCTTGCCGACGTGCAGCTCGACGGCAGCTATGCCGCGCGTTTCCCCGACCAGCTTTCCGGTGGCGAGCGTCAGCGGGTGGCGATCGCCCGGGCGCTGGCGGCCGAGCCGTCGCTGCTGCTCTGCGACGAGATCCTCTCGGCGCTGGATGTCTCGGTGCAGGCAAGCATCCTGAAGCTGCTGCAGAAGCTCAAGGCTCATCATGCGATCGCCATGCTGTTCATCTCGCACGATCTTGCCGTGGTGCGGATGCTCGCCGACCATGTCTGCGTGCTTTATGGCGGCGAGGTGATGGAGGTCGGGCCGGTCGAGCGGATATTTGCCTCACCATTCCATCCCTATACGCATACCCTCCTGCACGCCGTGCCGGTACCGCTGCAGCCGCCGGCCACGGGCGATACAGCGAAGACCGGCGAGCCGAAGCGCGGCAGCCCAGGCTGTGTCTTCGCCGGGCGTTGTCCCTGGAAGATCGGCGCGATCTGCGACACCACGCGCCCGCCCTGGCGGGAAAGCACGGGCGGCTTGCGGCTGCGCTGCCATCACAATATCGACAAACTAAACGAGCTGGCCGACTGGCCGCCGGAACCGGCGGCTGCAAACACATCGCGTAGAACAAGGACGAATCATGAAAATCGAGTCGATTGATTTCTTCTACATTTCCATGCCGGTCGTCACCGATGCCGGCGACGGCAGCCAGGACGCATTGCTGGTCAGGGTGCGCGCCGGCGGGATCGAGGCCTGGGGCGAATGCGAGGCCTCGCCGCTCACGTCGATTGCCTCATCGATCGCGCCGATGTCGCACGGCGCCTGCCGCCCGGTCTCGTCGCAGGTCCTGGGCGAGGACGTCTCTTCGCCGAAAGATATCGCGCGCCTTGCCGCGACCATCCAGTGGAACTGCATGGACCTGCTGCAGGCGGCGCACACCTGGTCGGGGATCGAGATCGCGCTCTGGGATCTCCTAGGCAAAAGGGAGAGTGTGCCGGTCTACAAGCTGCTCGGCTATGACAAGGCCTATCCCAAGCTGCCTTATGCTTCGCAGCTCTTCGGTGACACCGCGCAGGAGACCTTGACGCTCTGCAAGGCGGCGCGCGATGCCGGCTATCGCGCGGTCAAGTGCGGCTGGGGTCCCTTCGGCCGCGGCACCTTGAAGGACGATGCCGATCATCTCCAGGCGGCGCGGGAGGGCATCGGCAAGGAAGGAACCTTGCTGATCGATGCCGGCCAGATCTTCGGCGAGGATGTCGAGGCGGCGGCGGCGCGGTTGCCGGCGCTCGAAGGCGTCAATGCCACCTGGTTCGAGGAGCCGTTCAACGGCAGCGCCTACGAGGCCTATGGCGCGCTGGCGAAGCGGAGCACGAAGGTGCGCCTCGCCGGCGGCGAGGCCGCGCACAATATCTTCATGGCGCGGCACACCATCGACTATGGCGGCGTCGGCTTCATCCAGATCGATTGCGGCCGGATCGGCGGGATCGGCCCGGCGAAGCAGGTCGCCGACTATGCGGTGGGGAAGGGCGTCACCTATGTGAACCACACCTTCACCACGCATCTGGCGCTCTGCGCCTCGATCCAGCCCTTCGCCGGCCTCAAGGACCACAAGATCTGCGAATACCCGGTTCGGCCGCAGCCGATGGCCTGGGAGATGTGCAAGACCCACATCGCCCCCAATGCCCAGGGCGAGGTGGTGGTGCCGGAGGCGCCGGGCCTCGGCATCGAGATCGATCTTGCGGCGGTGAAGAAGTACCTGATCGACGCCGAGATCAAGGTCGGCGGCAAGGTGCTCTACAAGACACCCAGCTTGAGCTAGCGCGCGCGGCCCTTGCGGCGCTGCAGGCGGTGGATGTGCTGGTCGAGCTCGTCGTCCAGCGCATCCAGCTTGCCGGCGGCGAGGATATCGCGCAACTTCTTGTGCTGCGCGAGGATGGCCTTGGCGTCGCGCTCGCTGCGAATCTCCTTGCCGAAGACGATGAGGACGTGGCGGGCGAGGGCGTCCCACAGCTTCTGCACGATAGCATTGCCCGAGGCGCGGCAGATCTCGCGGTGAAAGTCGAGGTCGGCCCGGCTGATCTCGATCCATTCCAAATGCGAGGCGGCCCGCTCCATGGCGGCCATGATCCGGTCGAGGCGCGCGAGCAGCGCCGGTTCGCGCCGATAGGCGGTCATCGCCCCGCGCATCGCAATCTTCTCCAGCGCAAGGCGCGCCTCGCAGATCTCGTCGATCCGCGCTTCGTCGAAGCCGGCGATATGGGTGCCGCGGTGCGGCGTGCTTTCGACGATACCCTGGGCCTCGAGAATCTTCAGCGCCTCGCGCAAAGGCACGCGGCTCATCTGCAGCAGGCGCGCGAGCTCGACCTCGACCAGGCGCTGGCCGGGTTGCAGTGCGCCCGATGCGACGCCGAGCACGATCGCCTCCGCCGCGCGCTCGGCCAGGCCGGCAGCCGGCGCCATGGCGAGGACCTGCGGAACGGGCTCGGCAGGGGCAGTGGTGGGGGAGAGACGGCGGCGCGGCATTGATTTCTCGAGTTTGTAAGATTGTATACATTTATTATGTCGACATCCTAGCGCAGGACTGCCAATCTGCCCAGTAGAAAGCGGCCGCAAGATGCCGCGCAGCAAGCACAGGGACGGGCGTGGCAAGACTTCCGGGCAAGAAGGCGCTGGTCTATGGCGGCGGCACGGGCATCGGCTTTGCTTGCGCCGAAGCTATGGCCCGCGAGGGCGCCACCGTCTTCCTCTCCGGTCGCCGCGAGAAGGTGCTGGCCGAAGCGCGTGGCAGGCTGAAGCAGCGCGGCCGGGCCGGCTATGCCGCGGGCGATGCCACGCTGGCGGAGGACGTAGAGCGCGTGACCCGGACCGCCGCCGACTACATGGGCGGGATCGACACGATCGTGGTCAGCGCGGGTGCGGGCGGCAAAACGCCGATCTTCGACACGCCAGTCGAGGAGTTCAAACGCATCACCGACCATTCGTTGCTGCCGCCCTTCCTGGCGATGCGCTTCGGCGCCGAGCATTTGCTCAAAGCCAACGGCGCCTCGGTCATCGTCATCTCCTCGATGTTCGGCCTCACCGGACAGAAGGAACGCGCGGCCTACTGCGCCGGCAAGGCGGGCGTCATCGGACTGGTGAAATCCGCCGCCATGGATTTCGCCGACAAGAATGTGCGCGTGAATGCGATCTGCCCGGGCTTCATCGAGACCGATCTTGCCATCGAGGTCGCGAAACTCGAGCCGAACTGGGAAGAGGTCATCGAGTTCAAGCGCCGCATGCACCCGATCCCGCGGCCCGGCAGGCTGGAGGAGGTGGGCGAGCTCGCGGTCTATCTCGCCGGCGATCTCGCGGGCTTCATGACCGGCCAGGCGATCGCGCTCGACGGCGGCTTCACCACACGCTGAGGAGGATGGGCGAATGACGGGATTGCTCTCCGGCAAACGGGCCTATGTCACCGGCGGCTCCAGCGGCATCGGCGCCGCCATCGTGAAGACCTTCGCCGAGGAAGGCGCCAAGGTCGCGATCGGCGCTTCTACCCACGCGAAGGAAGCCGAGGCGATGGCGAAGGCGCTGCCGGGCGGCGGGCATCTGATCGTGAAGGCCGATCTCACCGACCGGAAGCAGATCGCGCGGGCCGCGCAGGAGGTGGTCGCGGGCCTGGGCGGGCTCGACATCTTCGTCCATTCGGCGGGCGTCGACGTGACTCAGACCGCGGTGACGCACGAGACCTCGGAAGCGCTCTGGGACAAGATGATGGACCTCCATCTCAACGCGGCTTTCTTTCTCTCCAAGGCGCTGATCCCGACCCTGCTCCAGGGCAACAAGCCGGCTTTGGTCTTCATCGGCTCGGTCTGCGGCCTGGTCGCCTGGGAGGGTGATGTCGCCTACAACGTCGCCAAGGCCGGGCTGCAGCATCTCGCGCGCTGCATCGCCTCGGATTATGCCAAGCGTGGCCTGCGCGCCAATGTGATCGCACCGGGTGTCATCGACACACCGCTCACCCGCAACTACGCCTCCGGCATGCCGGGCGGCGAGGCGGAAGGCCTGAAGACCCTGGCGGCGATGCACCCGCTCGGCCGGATCGCGGTGCCGCAGGAGATCGCCAGCGCCACGGCCTTCCTCGCCTCCGACCAGGCCTCCTTCATCACCGGAACCGTGTTGCCGATCGACGGCGGCCTGGTGAACGTTTGAACACGCAGGGAAAGAACATGCCGTTCCAGACCATCTCGCCGAAGCTCGAAGGCGCCGCGCCCAAGCTGAAGATCACCGATGTCGAATGCCATGTGCTGCTGGCGCCGGACTATGACGCCAGCTTCACCTCCTCGGCGCAGGACAGTTTCATCGTCATCATTCACACCGACGGCGGGGTCAGCGGCGTCGGCGAATGCGATGCCAATCCCTGGATGGCCAAGGCTTGCGTCGAGGCGCCCGGCACGCACACGATGGGCCTCTGCATCAAGGAGATGCTGATCGGCGAGGACCCGTTTCAGATCGGCGCGCTCTGGAAGAAGATGTATCTCGGCACCGCGATGAACGGCCGCCGCGGGATGGTGATCCATGCCATGAGCGCGGTGGACATGGCGCTCTGGGATCTCTGCGGCAAGGCGGTGGGCAAGCCGGTGCATGCGCTGCTGGGCGGCGCCACGCGCGACTTCATCACTCCCTATGCCTCGCTGCAGCCGGCCGGGCATCGCTTCGAGGAATATCGCGACGCGCTCTGCGCCTCCGCGGAGAAGGCCAAGGCGCTGGGCTTCAAGGCGATGAAGACCGAGATCACCATGAACGGCCCCTATGCCCATGGCGGCATGCGCGAAAGCTATGAGCGCCATACCGAGGTGCTGAAGGCGGTGCGCAAGACCATCGGCAACGACGTCACGCTCATGGTCGACGTGCAGTATCTCTGGGAGGACGCCGAAACCTGCCTGAGGACCGTGCAGGACTGGGGCGAGTACGACATCTATTTCCTGGAGACGCCGCTTTGGTCGGACAATGTCCATGAGATGGCGAAGCTGGTCGCCAAGGCGCCGATGAAGATCGCCTTCGGCGAATGGCTGGCGACCCGCTTCGAGTTCGAGGAACTGATGGACATCGGCAAGGTCCAGGTGGCGCAGCCCGATGTGGGGCGGGTCGGCGGGATCGGCGAGGCGACCATCGTCTGCGACATGGCGAAGGCGCGTGGCCGCACCATCGTGCCGCATTGCTGGAAGACCGGGATCTCGATCTCCGGCACGGCGCATATGGCCTTCGTCACCAACCACTGCGCCTTCATCGAATACCTGCCGCCGCAGCTCTGCGTGGAAAGGCTGCGCCGAGAGCTGGCGCATGAGGAACTGGAGTTCCGGCCCGACGGCACGATCCCGCTGCCGAAGAAGCCCGGCCTCGGCGTCGAGGTCGATTGGGACGTGGTGAAGAAGTATCGGGTGGCTTGAGGCGAGATGACGGAACGTCCTGCCAAGCGAATGGATGGACGCGTCGCGGTCGTGACCGGCGGCGCCCAAGGCATCGGCTTCGGCATCGCCCGCCGCTTCGCCGACGAGGGCGCGCATGTTGTGATCGCCGACATCAAGGAGGCGGCGGCCAAGGGCGCCGCGGCCAAGATCAACGCTGCGGGCGGCACCGCTTGCGGCTGCGCGGTCGATATCGGCGATGATGCCAGCGTCGCGGCCCTGGCGGCGAAGATCGAGGCCAAGCACGGCCGCTGCGAGATCCTGGTCAACAACGCCGCGATCTCCGACGGCACCGGGATCGAGAAGCTCACCATGGCGCGCTATCACGAAGTGATCCGGGTCAACCAGGATGGCGCCATCCGCATAACCCTCGCCTTCGTGCCGCTGCTGAAGAAGGGTGGGGAAGGGCGGCGCATCCTCAACATCGCCTCGATCATGGGCGTCCGCGGCTGGCCGGATGCGGTTCCCTATTCGACCGCGAAGGGCGCCATCGTCAATTTCACCCGGGCGCTGGCCTGCGATCTGGCGCCGCACGGCATCATGGTGAACGCGCTGGCGCCGGGCTTCGTCGATACGCCGATGTCGATCCAGCCGGATGGCAGCCACGAATACGATGCCGACTGGTTCCGCGACATCTATGTGAAATACGGCCGCATCCCGCTCCGGCGCTTCGGCAATCCCGACGACATGGCGGGGCCGGCCTTCTTCCTCTGCTCCGACGACGCGCGCTATGTCACCGGCCAGATCCTCATGGTCGACGGCGGCGCCTCGGCGACGTTCTGATGTCAGCCGATCTTCGGATATCGCATGGGCAGTCCGGGCACTTCCATCGGCGCCGAATGCACCGACCAGCCGCAGAGGCTGGCGATGATCAGGGTCTTCATGTCGGGGTCGCCGAAGGCGATGTTGGTCGGCGCCACCAGCATCAACTGCTCCCAGTCGTCATAGAGCGTGATGAGATCACCCTTCGCGGTGTAGCGGTAGATGATGTTGGGATTATAAAGCGAGATATAGAGATCGCCGCTCTGGTCGAAGGCAACTCCGTCCGGGACGGTGCGCGGCAGCTCGACCACGACGCTGCGCTTGCCGGCCGAGCCGTCGGCCTTGATCTCGACCTTGGAGATCAGCGGCGGCGAGGATTCGACGACATAGAGCGCCTTGCCGTCGGCCGCGAGACACATGCCGTTGGTGAAGCCGTTGGCGCTTCGATCCCAGATCTCGGCCTGTCCGCCGGGCGCGATCTTCCAGATCCAGCCGTTCTGCTTGCCCCAATCGCCGCTGTCCGAGACGTAGAGATTGCCGGCATCGTCGAACACCGGATAGTTCGGCACCCGCATCCGCTGTTCCGTATTGCCGTTGCAATAGACCGAGACCGCGCCTTGCGGCGTGATCCGGTTGACGCAGGGGCCGCGGTCGTTACAGGCATAGGTATTGCCGTCGGCGTCGTGCGCGAGGCCCAACAGGAATCCGCCTTCGACCTTGGCGATCTGTTCGCAGATCGAGTCATCGAGGCCCATGCGATAGAGCTGCCCTGCCTCGCCGCCGGCATAGACCCTTCCGTCCGGCCCCCAGGCGACCGCTTCCGGATGATCGAGGGCATGGCCGAGGTTGGTGAGCGTCGAAAGACTCCGCGGCGCCGTCATCGTTCCTATCTCCCTGATTTCGCACGGCTTGACCGCCGATTTCACCGGCAGCATAGTATTGTCCATCATATCAGAACAAGTTCCAGAATGCCGGAAAACGGCATCGAACAGGTCGAGGCATAATGGCGTTGCTGCAGGATCAGGTTTGCATCGTCACCGGCGCCGGGCAGGGGCTCGGGCGCTCGATCGCGCTCGAGATGGCGACGGAAGGCGCGACCGTGGTGCTGCTCGAGCGCAATGCCGATACCTTGGAGAAAACCGCGGCGGAGATCACCGCCGCAGGGCACAAGGCGATGCCCTATCGGCTCGACGTCACGGATTACGAGACCTATGGCAAGATCGTCGCCGACGTCGCCGCCAAACAGGGCAGGATCGACGTGCTGGTCAATAACGCGGCCATCAATCCCCCGTCGCTGACGATTCTCAACGACACGCTCGAGAACTGGCGCCGCACCATCGCGATCAATCTCGAATCCGTCTTCATGGGCTCGAAGCTCGTCGCGCCGCATATGGTGGCGAGGAAGCAGGGCCGGATCATCAGCGTCGCCTCGATCCAGGGCTTCGCCTCGTCGGGCGAGGTCGGGTCCTACAACGCCGCCAAGGGCGCGATCATCGCCTATACCCAGTCGATGGCGGTGGAATTGGGGCCGCACAACATCCTGGTCAACGCGGTGGCGCCGGGCTTCATGCGCACGCCGATGTCCTTCGTCAACGGCGTCGACGAGACGGAAACGCCCGATTTCATCGAATGGTATGTGAAGCGTGGCAAGATTCCGCTGCGCCGCACCGGCTTCCCCGAGGATGTCTCCGGCACGGTGATCTTCCTCGCCTCTTCTTATTGCCGCTACATGACCGGCCAACTGCTGGTGGTCGATGGCGGCTTGATGACGACGTTTTGAAACAAGAACCAACAGGAAGGCACGAACCATGACCAAGACGACGAACTTTTCGCGCCGCCGGCTGATGCAGGCTTCCGCGGCGCTCGGCGCCGGCGCTCTCGCCGGCAGTGCGTTCCCGGCCTGGCGCGCCCGCGCCGCCGAGGAGATGACCATGTGGTGGTGGGGCGAGCAGGAGCTGCCCGGCCTCCAGGGCTATGTCGATGAAGTGGTGAAGCGCTACACCGCCGCGACCGTGAAGCCGATGCTGCAGGACACCGCGGTGGTGATCTCGCAGTTCCAGACCGCGGCGGCGGCCGGCAATGCGCCGGACATCCAGTTCCTGTGGAACGGCATCTATCACATGGAGAGCGTCTGGCTCGGCTATCTGCAGAATCTCGACGGCCTCGTGAAGGACGACGTGATCAAGGCGTCGCAGCCGACTTTGCTCAGCAACTATGACGGCCATACCTATCGCCTTGGCTGGTATCCGCTGCCGATGATCTGGATCTACAACAAGGACATGTTCGAGAAGGCCGGGCTCGATCCGGAAGCGGCGCCGGAGACCTGGGACAGTTTCCTGGCCGCTTGCGAGAAGCTGAAATCTGCCGGCATGTCGCCGGTCGGCGGCGGCATCCAGGACGGCTATTGGGGCGAGTGGTTTTTCGGCCATGGCCTGGCGCAATGCGTGGATTCCCCCGGTCAGGCGGTCGAGCTCTTCACCGGTGAGCGCAGCTTCGAGGATCCGGCCTATCACGCGCCCTGGGTGAAGCTTGAAGAACTGAAGAAGGCCGGCTTCCTCAACCCGGAGATGTCCTCGACCGAGCTCTACCCGGGCATTGATCTCATCGTCGCCGGCAAGGTGGCGATGGGCGAATCGATCGGCTCGCGCATGCCGGCCGACAGCAAGGCGACCAACGGCAAGATCGGCGCCATGGTCATGCCGGTTTTCGGCAAGAGCAAGCTCGCCGGCAAGCCGATCTTCGACGCCCAGGGCATCGGCATCTCCAAGGATGCCAAGGACCCGAAGGCCGCGGCCGCCTTCCTCGAGTTCATGCAGGCGCCGGAGCAGCTGGCACTGCTGCACGAGAAGACCGGATGGCTGCCGTCCAACAGCACCTTCGACACCTCGGTCATCACCGATCCTTCGGTGGTGGCGATGTGGAAGCGCTGGGGCCAGGGCGAGAACATCCCCTATGTCGCCAACGTGGTGCCGGGGCAGTGGTACGAGCAGGCGCTGTTGCCGGCCGGCCAGCAGGTGGTCGCCGGCAAGATCACCGGCACCGAAGCCGGCGCGCTCGCCGCCAAGGTCGCCAAGGAATGGCGCGACTTCAACCCGGACATGGTCGATCACTACAAGAAGTGGGCGAAGGATCTCGGCTGAGAGTTCGCATCCTCCAGCCAAACAAAGTACCGTCATGCCCGGGCTTGGCCCGGGCATCCACGAGTTACTTCTTAGAGACATGAACTCAGGGATCCCCGGGCCAAGCCCGGGGATGACGACCGAGTGGAACACGGATGGACCAGACCTCGCGCCTGAAGCCCTATCTCTACATCGCGCCGCTGCTGGCCCTGCTGCTGTTCGTGTTCGGCTATCCGCTGGTGCAGATCTTCGAGTATTCGTTCAAGCAGATCCGCGGCATCGACGGGCCTTGGATCGGCTTGCGGAACTACGAGCTCATCTTCGGCCAGGACCTGTTCTGGGAGGCGGTGCGGCACAACCTGATGCTGCTGGTCGCGATCCCGATCATGGTGGCCTGGTCGCTGCTGATCGCGATCCTGCTCTATGACCGGCTGAAGGGCTGGAAACTCTACCGGATCGTGATCTTCGTGCCTTACATCCTGGCGGTGCCGATCATCGCCGCGATCATGAAGAAGATGTTCCAGTTCAACGGCCCAGTGAACGAGGCCTTGCGCTGGCTCGGTGCGGATTTCCTGGCGCTGGACTGGATCGGCAATTCGGACTACGCGCTCTGGACCGTGATGCTGCTGATCATTTGGCGCGAGGCGGCGCTCGGCATCGTGCTGTTCCTGGCGCGCCTGCTCAATCTCGATGAATCGCTGCTGGAGGCGTCGCGGCTCGACGGCGCCAACTGGTGGCAGCGGGTGCGCTACATCATCCTGCCGCAGATGCGGGTGGTGATCGAGTTCTACGTGGTCGTCAGCGTCATCACCATGCTCTCTTCGGTCTTCGCCTATGTCTACATCATGGGCGGCGGGCGCGGCGGGCCGGGCACCTCGACCATGGTGGTCGAGCTCTACATCTTCGGCGCGGTGGTACGGCAGAACCTGCCCGGCATCGCCTCCGCAGTCTCGGTGCTGCTGTTCCTGGTCTCGCTGCTGCTGATCGTGCCGCTGTTCGCGGTGCGGCGCCGCGCCAACGAGGAGGAAGTGGCATGACGGCCGAGACGCCCGTGAAGACCGCCGCGCCGCCCGCGCCTGCGCTGGTCGGCGTCGATACCGTGTTGAAGCAGGTCGTGCTGCTGATCGCCGTCTTCATCGCCCTGGTGCCGACCATTTTCATGATCATGACGGCGCTGAAAAGCGACGAGGAATACACCTTCAACAAGGTCGGCTTCCCCCAGGCCCTGGTCTTCGACCATTTCAACATGGTGCTGTTCGACAGCCCGTTCTTCCACTGGATGTTGAACAGCGCGATCCTCGCCGGCGGATCGGTGCTGCTGAGTTCGGCGGTCTCCTGCCTCGGCGCCTATGCGATCGCGCGGATGCAGTTCAAGGGCCGCAACCTGCTGTTCTCGATCTCGGTCGCGCTGATGGCGATCCCGCCGGTGGTGATGATCGTGCCGCTCTTCGTGCTCTATTCAAGGATCGGGCTGATCAGCACCTATGAGGGTGCCATCCTGATCTATGCCGGCCTGATCACGCCCTTCTCGGTCTATCTGCTCACCACCTTCTTCCGTACCCTGCCGAAGGAGCTGTTCGAGGCGGCGCGGATGGACGGGGCGGGCGATTTCCTGATCCTCTGGCGGATCGTCCTGCCGCTGTCCTTGCCGGCGCTGCTGACCTTGCTGGTGGTGAACGCGCTCTATGTCTGGAACGACCTGCTGATCGCCATCATCTTCCTGCAGGACGACGCCAAGCGCACCCTGATGGCCGGGATCAGCGTGTTCCAGGGCCGCTACGAGAACCAGATCCCGCTGGTCATGGCGGGGATGGCGATCGGCAGTGCGCCGATGATCATCCTCTACATCGCCTTCCAGAAATATTTCATCCGCGGCCTGATGGCGGGCGCGATCAAATGACCGAGCCGATCCGGCTCGAGACGGCGGATCTCCGAGTCACCGTCGATCCGCAGCTCGGCGGAACCGTCACCTCCGTGGTGCACAAGGCGGAAGGCCTGTCGGTCCTCGGCACCGTGCCGTGGAAGCCACTGCCGGGCCCGGCCGCGACGGTTGCGGCGCCCGACGAGAGTGTCTGGCTGACCTACTACTCGGGTGGCTGGCCGCTGCTGTTCCCCAATGGCGGCGATGCCTGCAGCTTCGACGGCGTGCTCCATGGCTTCCACGGCGAAGCCTCGCTGGCGGTCTGGGACGTTGATCGAGTCTCCGAGCGCCTCCGCCTGCGCCGGCGCTTCGAGACGGTGCCGGTCGAGATGCAGCGCGATTTCGTCGTCGAGGGCGAGTCTCTGACGATCCGAGAGACGATTACCTCGCACGGCAAGCATCCGCTCGCTGTCATGTGGGGGCATCATCCGAGCTTCGGCTCCGACCTTCTCGCCGCGCCCTTCGAGATCGGGTGCGGTGCGCGGCGGGTCGCGGTCGATGATCGGTTCGATCCTCCCCTCAATCCGCTCAAACCCGGTGTCGGCGCGGACTGGCCGGTTGTCCCGGGCAAGGCCGCGCCCTATCGCCTCGACCATCCACATGTGCCGATGACGGCGATGGCGTATCTTCTGGATTTTGCCAAGCCCTGGGCTTCGATCCGGCGGCTGGATGGCGCGATCGCGGTCACGCTGACCTGGGACGAGGCGGTCTTCCCCTGTGCCTGGCTGTGGATCGAGCTCGAAGGCACACCGGAGCCGCCCTGGTCGGGCAGGACGCGGCTGATCGGGATCGAGCCCAACACGACCTGGCCCGGCAATGGGCTGGCGGATGTCCATCGCCGCGATGGCCCGCTGCTGACCCTGCATCCGCGCCGGACGGTGTCGGCCTGGGTGCGGTTGAAGGTGTTCAAGCCTTGACTTTGGGGATGGAGATGAGCGAGCGCCTGCGCGATATTGGACATCCACCTCTTACCAGGATCTGCCATGCCCGATGAGTCCTTGGCACCGAGACAGAAGCAGTTCGCCTTGACCGCAGCGGAGATCGCCGAATACCAGAAGAACGGCGTGCTCTATCCGCGCCCGGCCGTCAGCGCGGCCTCGGCGCAGGGCATGCTGGAGAAGTTCGAGGCATTGGAGCGCAAGGAGGGCGGGCGCCTCTCGAAGCGCACCAACCACAAGCCGCATCTGCTGCTGACCTGGCTGGCCGATCTCGTGCGGCATCCGGTCATCCTCGACCAGATCGAGAGCCTGCTCGGGCCGAACCTGCTCTGCTGGGCCTCGGACTTCTTCAGCAAAAGTCCGGACGACGGCATGCGCGTCACCTGGCACCAGGATTCCACCTATTGGGGGCTCTCCAAGCCCGACATCGTCACCGCCTGGGTCGCCTTCACCCCGAGCACGGTCGAAAGCGGCTGCCTCCGCGTCGTGCCCGGCAGCCATCTGCGGGACCAGCTGCCGCATGGTGATACCTTCGCCGCCGACAACATGCTGAGTCGTGGCCAGGAGATCCAGGTCAAGGTCGATGAGCGCGATGCGGTCGATGTCGTGCTGCAGCCGGGGCAGATGTCGCTGCACCACGTCCGCCTGATCCATGGTTCGGAGCCGAACCGCGCCGCTCATCGCCGCATCGGCTTTGCGATCCGCTATCTGCCAACCAGCGTGCGCCAGACCAGCGGCATGCGCGACACCGCCATGCTGGTGCGCGGCGTGGACAGCTTCGGGCATTTCGATCCGGAGCCGGTTCCGGTGGCCGATTTCCACCCGGATGCCGTCGCCTTCCACGCCAAGAGCTACGAGGACACGACGCGAATTCTCTATGCCGGCGCCGCAAAGCGACCAAGCTAGGGGTTTGAGCACGGTCATCGGATCTGCGATCATGGCCGTCGGCCGAAAGACCAGAGCAAGCCGTCGTTGGGGGATTGAAGCGTGTTGGCAGTCGCAGCCGATGTCGGCGGCACCTTTACGGACCTGATCCTCGTCGATTCCGAGCGCAATCTGGTTCTGGTGGACAAGGTATCCTCGGGCGCCCGCGGCACCGCGGGCAGCATCGTCGACGGGCTCGCGCGGATCACCGGCCGGACCGAGGCGCGCATCGCCGACATCGACCTCTTCGTGCACGGCTTCACGGTGGCGACCAACGCCTTCCTGATGCGGAGCGGCGCGCGCGTCGCCCTGGTCACCACCAAGGGCTTTGCCGATGTGCTTCATATCGGCAATCAGGTCCGGCCGCAGACCTATGCGCTGTTTCAGACGAAACCGGCGCCGCTGGTCGATCGCGGCATGGTCGTCGAGGTGGATGAACGCGTCGATGCCCAAGGTGGGATCGTGCGCCCCCTGGACGATGCCGCCATTGCCGCGGCCGTCGCTCGGATTCGTTCGCTCGGCGCCGATGCGGTCGCGATCTCGCTGATGTTCTCCTTCCTGAACGGCACGCATGAGGCAAGGCTGGCGCAGGCGATCCGCGCGGCTTTGCCCGGTTGCCCGGTCTATGTCTCGCACGAGGTCAATCCCCAGCAGGAGGAATGGCAGCGCGCCAGCACCACGGCGATCACCGCCTATCTCGGGCCGATCGTCGGACGCTATCTCGATGACCTCGAGACGCGTCTCGACGGTGAGACCTTTCGCGGCAGTCTTCGCCTGATGCGATCGGACGGCGGCGTGGCGACGTCGCGTGCAGCCCGCCAGAGTCCGGGGCATATGCTGACCTCCGGCCTTGCGGGCGGTGTCATGGCCGCCACCCGGCTCTGCGCGGATCTTGATATCGGGCAGGCGATCACGCTCGATGTCGGCGGTACCTCGGCCGACCATGCCATCATCACCGCCGGGCAGCCCGGCCGGCGCACCGCCGGGGTCATCGACGGTCAGCCGATCCGCCTGCCGGCGATCGATGTGGAGACCTTGTCCAACGGCGGCGGCTCGATCGCCTGGGTCGATATCGGCGGAGCGCTGCGGGTGGGACCGCTCTCGGCCGGCGCGGTGCCGGGCCCGGCCTGTACCGGCCGCGGCGGCACCGAGCCCACGGTCACCGATGCCGCGCTGGTCCTTGGATGGCTCGGCGCGGAGGATTATCTCGGCGGTGAGATCCGGCTCGACGCCGGCTTGGCGCGCGCGGCGATTGGCCGACAAGTCGCCGAGCCGCTCGGTATATCGGTTGACGCGGCGGCGCAGGGCATCATCCGCGTCGCCAATGCCCAACTGGCGCAGGCCTTCCGCGCTATCACCTCGGCCCGTGGCCTTGATCTCCGCGACTTCCATCTCGTCGCCTTCGGCGGGGCCGGGCCGCTCTACGGCAGCATGCTGGCGCGCGAGCTCGGCATGCGCGGGGTGGTGGTGCCGCAATATCCCGGCGTGTTCGCGGCCGAAGGCCTGCTCGCCACCGATATCCGGCATGTCGATCAGCGGGCGTTCCGTGCCTTGCTGGGCCAGGTCGATCGCAAGGCGCTGGCCGCCGCTTTGGCATCGCTGCATGACGCACTCGAAGCCGAGCTGGAGGCGGACGGCGTTCCGGCCGAGCGGCGCCGTTTCACCATCCTGCTTGACCTGCGCTACCGCGGGCAGTTTCACGAGCTTGCCGTCGAGGTGCCGCAGGCGCTGCTCGACGACTTCGATCCGGTCGCCATCGCCGGGCTGTTTCACGACCGCCACCGGGCGACCTTCGGTCACAGCGACCGCGGCCGCGCGGTCGAGGTCGTCAACCTGCGCGCCGAGATGCTGGGCGAGATGGGCCAGGTCCGCCCGCCCGAAGTCGCGGGGGAAGACGCAGCTGCCGCGGGCGAACGACGGCGTGCGGTGCTGTTCCTGGATTCACCCGCGGCGGTCGAGGTCCCGGTCGTCCACCGCGCGACGGTGAATGCCAAGGGCAGCCAAGAAGGCCCGGCGATCATCGTGCAACGGGACAGCACGACGGTGCTGCTGGCAGGGCAGGTGGCGCGGGTCGCCGCGCGGGGCGCGCTCATCGTGGCGGAGGTGAAGCCATGACCGAACGGCTTTCGGATATCGACCGCGACGTCTTCCAGCACGAGATCATCGCCGCGGCCGAGGAGATGTCCGCGGTCCTGCGCCGCTCGGCCTTCTCGCCGATCATCTGGGACATGATCGACTATGCCTGCGGCATTCTCGATCCCGAGGGCAACATGGTGGCCCAGGCGCCGACCATCCCGGCGCAATTGGGCATCATGCCGATGGCGTTTCGCGAGACGGTGAAGGCGATCCCGCTTTCAGAGTGGCGGGCAGGCGACGTCGTCGTCTGCAACGATCCCTATGCCGGATGCACACATACCCCGGACATCGTGATGTTCGCGCCGGTCTTCGCCGATGGGGCGCTGGTCGCGATTGCGTCCTCGATCGCGCACCACATCGACGTCGGCGGTCGGGTGCCGGGCACCGAATCCGCGACCGCCGTGGAGATCTACGAGGAGGGCTTGCTCATTCCGCCGCTGAAGGCGATCGACCAGGGCAGGCGGAATGAAACTTTCTTCAAGATATTTGCCCGCAACGTGCGCGATCCGCACGCGTCGCTCGGCGACCTCGACGCGCAGATGGCCGCCTGCAACGTCGGCGCCAGGTCTATTGTCCGGCTGATCGAAAAATACGGCATTCCGGGGTTTGCGTTGCGTTGCGGCGCGATCGCCGATTATGCCGAGACCGTGCTCACACGAGTGCTGCTCGGATATGAAGGTGCGCAGGCTGAAGCCACCGTGCTGATGGAGGACGATGCGGCATCCGAGGAACCGATGCAGCTTCGCGTCGGCGTCGCGATCCGCAACGGCCGCATTGCCCTGGACTTTTCCGGCACCAGCGACCAGCGCCAGAACGGCCTCAACAATCCGATCGCGAGCACGATCTCGATGGTCTGCTATGCCGTCAAAGTCGTGTTCACGCCGGACCTGCCGCAGAATGAGGGCTTCAATCGGTCGCTTTCGATCTCGGTACCGGAAGGATCCATTCTCAATCCGAGAGCACCGGCGGCCGTGTCGGTGCGGCACCTGACGCAACAAGCGGTCGCCGACGTCGTGCTGAAGGCGCTGGCCGAGATCGCACCGGACAAGTCGATCGCCGGCACCCAGATCTCGTTTCCGACCTTCGTCGTCGGCGGGCTGGACACCCGAGCCGCCGCCGTCGGCCAGGCGCCGTA
Source organism: Dongia sp. agr-C8 (assembly GCF_054658695.1). Taxonomy (NCBI): domain Bacteria; kingdom Pseudomonadati; phylum Pseudomonadota; class Alphaproteobacteria; order Rhodospirillales; family Dongiaceae; genus Dongia; species Dongia sp. agr-C8. Next base: position 19,499 of record NZ_BAAGHZ010000002.1, on the reverse strand, counting down.
CTTCGTCACTTGCGACATCATCGGCGGCGGCATGGGCGCGTCGCAGTTCGGCCCCGGCCTGGATGCGGTCGATACCCATGGCGGCAACTGCGCGCTGCTTTCGGCGGAGGTGATGGAGCTGACCGCGCCGGTGCGGGTCACCCGCACCACGCTGATCGCGGATTCCGGCGGAGGCGGCCAACATCGCGGCGGTGCCGCGATCGAACGAGAATACGAGATGCTCTGCGACGGCCTCTCGCTCTCCGGCTATCTGCAGCAGACCCGGGCCGAGACCGCCCCTTGGGGTCTCGCCGGCGGCGATCCCGGTGCCCCCGGCAAGGCGACACTGGAAACCAACGGCACCGGTCCGAAGCCGATCCCGAGCAAGTTCGTGGCTATCCGCGTCGATAAGGGCGATCGCCTGGTCTTGCGCTCCGCCGGCGGGGGTGGCTGGGGCCGGGCGAAGTAGGCGAGGCCGGCCGCTGGTCAGGCGGCGCGCGGCTGGCGCCGTGCCTTTGCGCCCAGCAGGCCGAGCCCGGCCAAAGCCGTCGCAAACAGCAGCACCGGCGCCGGGATCGGCGTGACGGTTGGGGGCACCAGGGTCAGTTTGGCGAAGTTCATGGTCGTCAGACCATAGACGGTGAACCCACCATTGGCGGCGCGGCCACAGATGAACGGCGTCGCAACGCCGATGCACACAGTGTTCCCCGAGTTGGCGAGGGCAACGGCCAGCGCAAACGTGCTGTTGCCGCCGGATGGATTGGGGCTGCTCAAGGTATCGAAGGAAAAGAACGAGGGCAGGCCGCTGCTGTGGAGCTGGAACGAACCGTTCGGCTGGATGAGTGTCAGCGTCAGCTGGAAGGCCATCAGTCCGGCTGAGTTCATCAGGCCATTCGGCTCGACCGATCCGGTGAAGCTGCCCTGCACGGTCGCGGTCCCGGCGAAGTTGCCCGGGTCGGCGTAGCCGTCCTGAAAGAAGGAATAGGTGCTGATCGTCGCGGCTTCGCTGCGCATCGAACCGGCAAAAATTCCCAGGATCGCGAACAGGCCGAACAGCGTTGCACCCCCGCGGCGCCGGATCGCTTGGCCCAAGCGGCGACGAGCGGCGGACCGGCCGGCGCAACCTCTTGCAGACATTGTGATTCCCCCACTGGACCCAACTCTCGGTAGCTCACCCTACATGAAGCCCGGCGGCGCGAACAAGGCCAGCGCCCCGAACCAGGATGGGCCAGCCGGTGCCGCGCTTCGCGCGAGGCTGCAGTGACATCCATCACCGCGGGCAAAGAAGTCTCCGGAGTCATCGCGCCTCGGCCTCTCTCCACACACCCGCATGGTTGCGCTGCGATTGACCGCTCGAACCGGGATGCGCAGGTTTGCGTCCATGTGCAACGCCCTTGGCGGCGTCCGTGGGGAGGCAACGAAGGCAGAGAGCAGATCACGGTCGGACCATCATGCGTGACGATATCGATAGCAGTGGCTTGGACCGGGGCATCGTCTCGGTCGCGGATAATGCGATCTGGGACGATCGTCTCGGCGTGTTCCGGGTGAAGATTCAAGGCAACCGCGACGTCGGCTCGATCACGATCCTGCGCAGCGCGAAGCTGCCGATTTCGCATCTCGACGCCAGCGCCCCGGCGCGCAAGACCAGGCTGGGATCGTTCCTGCGCACCCGTCTGGAGATCGAGGTCAATGCCGCGATCCAGCGCGGCGAGCGCCAGATCGAGGAATGCGTGACGCTCCTGTCGCGCGAAGATTCGACGCAACGTTGATACGGCGTGCGCAGGCTCATTCTGGCGTTGCGCGGAGGTGTCGCGCCACGGCCCAGACCACGATGCCGGCGAAGAGCAGAAACAAGACCGCCGCCAGGGCGATGCGGGCCGCGATATAGAGTAAGACCGCGCCGACCAGCAGCCCCAGAGCGGCCAGCGCCGCGATGATGGAAAAGAGCGTGGTCTTCATCCTGTCGGCTCCGGATCGTTTCACCCCGGTGAGCGGCCTGGCCGAGCGCTGACCTCGGAGACGGCACCCTGAGCAAAGAAATAACCCCTCCGCCGGGGAAGCGGAGGGGTCAGGTCGAGACCATGTAATGCGCCGCAGAATCGGGCAGGGGATGCACCGGGCTGCGGCCCCTGGTTCGCCAGGGAGACGGTCAAGGCTGGGGACCGCCGCGCGCCGGAGGGGAGTCCGTCGCGTCCAATCGGAACTGACCGTCCAAGAGGATCCAACACCGTTCCGCTGCGTTCGTTCCGCGGGCGGGAGAAATCGGCGCGATTCGGAGCAAACCCGGCGTGCGCCGGGGGCGGCCAGCTAGGCGTTTGCGCTGGACCGCATCGGCCCGGCGAGCACCATCACGCTCGAAGCGTCGAACTCATCGAGCGGCGGTCCGGCATCGTCGGGAAGCAGCTTGGCGAAGTAGAGCTTCTCGTCGATGAAGCCGGCATTCATGCTGGGGCTCTCGTTGCCGACCGGAACCAAGCGGCGCTGGCGCAGAGCCCAGCGCTCCGCCTCCAGCCGGGCAAAAGCGGCACTCGGCGCCGCGACCACCAACTGCCAGATGTCCCGGCCTTGCCACCAGGGATCATCGGAGGCGGCGTTGGGCTCGATCAGCCAGCGCTGGTTGCCCCGCGCATCCTGGCGTGCCTCACGTTTTTGGAGGGCTTCGCGCATTGTCTTGTCAGCTGCCGCGCAAGGGGCCGGCCGGACGGATATCGCCGAGGCTGTTGCCTTCGCTAGCCGGCGCAATGTCAACGCCGGGTCCCTTCCCGGTCTTCTTGCGCTTATGTTGGTCAGCGTCGATCAACCGCGCGGCCTTCATCCAGTGCTCATCCATTGCCTCGCCTTCGGGTCGGCCCGCTTCTTCCCAGAGCGCCTGGGCCTTGGCGCGGATGCGATCCTCCCGGTTGTCCATGGGATATCCTCCGGCAATTTGTGGAAGTCACCCAGTCAACCCCGGTATCGGCGGCTCTGTTCCCTCAGCTTTTCGGCGGCAGATTCGGGTCCGCAACAGATCCGTTGACACGGGCCAGGGTCCGATCCGGCACGCGGTGTCCGGTTTCATTATCGTTCGCCGTGATACGGCGCGGCGGCTCGGCACGTTCCCGCGGCTTGAGCCAACCTGCCTCTTCATCGTTATAGGGCCACATAGGAAGACCTCCATTGGTTTTGGCGGTTCTTCCTCCCAGAAGCGCGGTCTGATGCTGCGCTGCACAATGATATAGGGACATGCCCCCGAGTTTCAATCCGGGATCTGGGCGGCGGCGGATTGCCGCGCGGCGCGCCCACGTGCTAACCCGCCCGGGCTGGAAGCCCTTGTGACAAAGCGATGAAAGCCGGCCCCTATACCCTGCGGCGTCTGACCCGCGCGCAGTTGCCGCGCGACACGGTGGCGCTGGCGCGATTCCTGATCGGCAAGGTCGTGGTCCGCGATCTGCCGGAAGCGGGATGTCTCGTCGGGCGGATCGTCGAGACCGAGGCCTATATCCAAGGCGATGCCGCCTGCCACGCATTCAATGGAATGACGCCGCGTAACCGTTCGCTCTTCCTCCGCCATGGGCACGCCTACGTCTATGTCGCCTATGGCACGGCTTGGATGCTGAACGTCTCGAGCGAGGCAGAGGGTGTCGGGTCGGGCGTCCTGATCCGGGCGCTCGAACCGCTGCTGGGGACGGAGCCGATGGCGCGCCATCGCGGCACCGAGAAGGCGCGCGACCTGCTGCGCGGACCCGGGCGCATCGCTCAGGCCATGCGGATCGACCGGGCGCTGGACGGCCTCGATCTCACCCGGGACAAGCGGCTGTGGCTTGGGGTAGAGGCCAAGAGCGAAAGCACTTCGCCCGCAAAGCTCGGAGTGAGCACGCGCATCGGCCTCACCAAGGATGCGCATCGGCGGCTGCGATTTTTTTTGAAGGGCAGCCCCTATGTCAGCGGGCCGGCGTGGCTCAATCGCTGATTCTCACGCCTTTCAGCGCCGATAGGGGTGGTTTACCGATAGCGCGAATTTGTTCGTCATCGCTCCGACGTGATGCCCGGGTCTCCTTTTGCGGATGCACAAATGTTGCGGCGCCACTTGTGCGCTCACAGCGGCCTTGTCTTCGGCCGGGGATTTGTATTTAAGTAAGACAAATAGATAAGCGTTCGAACCAAAAAACCGGGACGCAATAACAGGGGAGTGCAAGTTGGCGGCGACAGCGCCGCGATCAAGCGATCCAACGTCGCAAGAAACTCGACCGGTCACATTCAAACTCTCTGGTCAAAAAACTCTGTGGGAGGAGTCACGACATGAAGCGTATCGCATCCACCGCCATTGCCCTGGCTTTGGGCCTCGCCTTCGCCGGCGCAGCGCATGCCGAGGACAAGAAGACCCTGGCCTTCGTGGTCAACGGCGCGTCCGATTTCTGGAAGGCCGCCGAAGCCGGCGTGAAGGCTGCGCAAGCCGAGCTGCCGAACTACGAGCTCGTGCTGAAGTATCCCGAGCAGTCCTCCGCGGCGATCCAGATCCGCCTGATGGACGATCTGGTCGCTTCGGGTGTCGCCGCCATCATGGTCAGCGCCGTCGATCCGAAGACCGAAAGCGATGCACTGAATCGCATCGGCCAGCAGGTCGCTCTCGCCACCACTGATTCCGATGCGCCGCAGACCAGCCGCATCGCCTATATCGGCTCCTCCAACACCGACGCCGGCAAGCAGGCCGGCGAGCTGGTGCTGAAGGCGCTCCCCGACGGCGGCAAGTGCATGGGCTTCGTCGGACTCCTGGGCGCGGATAACGCGAAGGAACGCATCCAGGGCGTGAAGGACGTAATCGCCGGCTCCAAAGTCGAGCTGGTGGACGTTCGCGGCGACGACATCGACTTCACGCGCGCCAAGCGCAATGTCGAGGACACGCTGACCGCGAACCCCGATATCAACTGCATGATCGGCTTCTATTCGTATAACACGCCGAAGATCTACGAGGCGCTGAAGGAAGCCGGCCAACTCGGCAAGATCAAGGTGATCGGCTTCGACGAGGACCCGACGACCCTGGGCGGCGTCCGCGAGGGCACCATCATCGGCACCGTTGTGCAGCAGCCCTATGAGTGGGGCTACCAGGGCATGAAGTACCTGGCCAAGTATCTGGAAGGGGACAAGTCCTGGATTCCGGAGAACAAGCTGCTGATCGTCCCGACCAAGATCATCGACAAGACCAATGTCGATGAATTCGAGGCGGAACTGAAGAAGCGCCAAGGCAAGTAACGGTGCGTAAGTAAGCCTGACCGAGTGACTTGGGGGCCGGTGCCGGCGACGGCACCGGCCCTTTCGTTGCAATAAAGCCGCTTCTCTGCTTCCATTCCGACCAGGCGATCAGAAGACTCCGACTCCTTAGAATTCTACCAGGGCACTCATGGGCCAACCGAACGATCCGTTTCTGGAGCTGAACGGGATCAGCAAGACCTATCCCGGTGTCGTCGCGCTGAGCGATGTCAGCCTCGCGGTCGGCCGTGGCGAGATCGTCGGCCTGATCGGCGAGAACGGGGCGGGAAAGTCCACCTTGATGAAGGTGCTGGGCGGCGTGATTGCGCCCAGCACGGGCACCATCAAGGTCGACGGCCGCGAGCACGCGGCGCTGACCGTGAACGAGGCGATCAAGAGCGGCATCGCCTTCGTCCACCAGGAACTCAACCTGTTCGACAATCTCGACGTCGCCGGCAATGTCTTCATCGGCCGCGAGCCGCTCTATGGCGGCCCGCTTAAGCTCCTGGACAAGAAGAAGCTGCACGACCAGGTGCGGCCGCTGCTGAAGAAACTCGGCGTCGATTTCGCCCCGGACACAATGGTCGCGGATCTATCACTGGCCCAGCGCCAGCTCCTGGAGATCGCCAAGGCGCTCTCGCTGGATGCGCGGCTGGTGATCATGGACGAGCCGACCTCGAGCCTCACCCTGTCCGAGACCGAGCGCCTGCTGGCGGTGATGAACGACCTCCGCGCCGACGGCGTCAGCATCATCTTCATCTCGCATCGCTTGAACGAGGTGAAGTCCTGCGTCGATCGTGTGGTGGTGCTGCGCGACGGGCGCATGGTGGGCGCGCTCGACCGCGAGGCGGCACGGCCGGAGGCGATGATCCGGCTGATGATCGGCCGGGACCTGAAATCGCTCTACATCCCGCCGCAGGTGGCGCCCGGCGACCCGGCCCTAGAGATCGTCGATTTTCGCACCACGACATTTCCCAACCATCCGGTCAGCCTCAGTCTGCGGCGCGGCGAGATTCTGGGCCTTGCCGGCCTGGTCGGCGCCGGGCGGACGGAGCTCGCCCGCGCAGTGTTCGGCATCGATCGGCCGGTCGGCGGCAGCTTGAAGTTCAGTGGCCAGGCCGCCGCGATCAATACCCCGCGGGACGCCATCGACCGCGGCCTGTTCCTGGTTCCCGAGGACCGCAAGCAGGCCGGCCTGCATCTCGACTTCTCTCTCACCGAGAACATCTCGCTGCCGGACCTGAAGCGCTACGCGCCGGGCCTGCTGATCAGCAACACGGCGGAAGCGAAGAACGCTGAGGCCCAGAAGCGGCGCCTCAACATCAAGGCGTTCGACGTCGGGACTGGTGCCGGCACGCTCTCCGGCGGCAACCAGCAGAAGATCGTGCTGGCGAAATGGCTGTCGATGAAACCCAGTGTCATCATCTTCGACGAGCCGACCCGCGGCATCGACGTCGGCGCCAAGAGCGAAATCTACCAGCTGATGCGCAACCTCGCCGATTCCGGCGTCGCGGTGCTGATGATCTCCTCCGATATGGAGGAGGTGATCGGCGTCAGCGACCGCATGGCGGTGATGCATGAGGGCGCGATCAGCGGCTTCCTGGAACGCGACCGGTTCAGCGAGCACAACGTGCTGCAGCTGGCGGTCGGCAAGCACCTGAATTGAGACAGAGCCCATGCTGAAGAAAGATCTCGGCCTCCTTCTCCTGATCCTGATCGTCGGCACGGTGGTCGCGGTGTTGAACCCGCGCTTCATCTCGCCGATCAATCTTTCCAACACCGCGAACCTGATCGGCCTCTTCGGCCTGTTCGCGATCGGCCAGGGCTTTGTAATCATCACCGGCGGCATCGATCTATCGGTCGGCTCGATCTTCGCGCTGCTCGGCGTCATCTTCATCGACATGATCGGCCTCTGGGGCGTGCCCTGGCCCCTGGCCTTCCTCCTGACCGTGATCGCCGGCGTGGCGCTGGGCGGCATCCATGCCTTCCTGGTCACAAAGATGAAGATCCAGCCCTTCGTCGTGACCCTATGCGGCTTGCTGATCTATCGCGGCCTTGCGCGCTGGTATACCGGCGACGGCACCGCCGGCTTCGAGTTCGGCCAGACCTTCCCCGGCCTCGAGTTCATCACCACCGGCCGCACCTACGGCGTCCCGCACAGCTTCGTCGCCTTCATCATCGTCGCGGTGATCATGGGTGTGGTGCTGCACCGTTCGGTGTTCGGCCGCTATCTCTTCGCGGTCGGCAAGAACGAGGAGGCGGCGCGCTATTCCGGCATCAATTCTCGGAAAGTGATCGCCGCGGCCTACGTCATCTCCGGCCTGCTGGCGGGGATCTCCACGGTCTATTTCGCGATGTACACCCGGTCGATCTCACCGGCGTCGCACGGCAACTTCTATGAGCTCTACGCCATCGCCGCCGCGGTGCTCGGCGGCTGCTCGCTGCGAGGCGGCGAGGGCTCGGTGCTCGGCATCGTGCTCGGCGCGGTGCTGCTGCAGGTGCTGCAGAACCTCGTGAACCTGCTCGGCATCGAGAGCTCGCTCAACTTCGCGGTGATGGGCGGCGTCATCCTGATCGGCGTCATCGCCGACCAGCAGCTGGTCCGCTACCGAACCATGAAGGCGAACGAGCGCAAGCGCGCGCTCACCCATGGCGCGCTCAGTCCCGCGGCGCAGGAAGAGAAGTAAAATCAAACGTCATTGCCGGGCTTGACCCGGCAATCTTGCTCCGCATGGCGACACATGCCCAGGTCAAGCCCGGGCATGACGACGGTTGAATTACTGGTCGAGCTTCTTCAGCTTGGCGCAGCTCTTCTCGATCGCGGCGCCGGCGCCTTTCAGCCGGTCCTTGGTTGGTTGCTGTGCGATGGCCATCCACATGGAGTTGGCGTTCTGCAATTCCGCCCGCATGGCCTTGCTGGGCTCGTCCTTGGTCGCATCGTAGGACGCTTTGACATCCTTGATCGCCTTCGGGCACTGGCGGATCTTCGTGGCGGCGATTTCGTCGGCACAGGCAGCGATTCCCTCCTGCATGATGGTGCAGAAGCCGGCGCCGGTGGCATCCGCCCGGGCCATGTTCGACGCAGCGGGAACGGAAACGAGAATGAACGCCGTCGCGGTGAGGAATCGCAGCATCTTTAGCCTCCGTTGATGGGGCGTCCTCTGTAGCCGAGGGCGGGGCCGGCAGGCAAGCCCGTCGGTGACCCGGTCAGGGACAGGGTGGCGGCGGTTCCGGCGCCAGGGCGGTCGACGGATCGGCGGCATGGGCGAAGACGGCGCGGATGCGGTTCAGCACCTCCGGCGAGCGGGGTTTCACGAGCCCGGTGGAAAGCATCGCGAAGTTCTCGGCCAGGATCTCTTCGGGATGGATGTTGTAGAGCGTGTTCTCGCCGGTCCCGCGCTCGAGCCCGACGACCCGATTGCTGGCAACCACGCGCAGGTCCACGGGCACGCCGTCCTTGCGATCGGCGATGCGGCGGGAAACCAGGAATCGGTCCTTCATGTAGCTGAAGAAGTCGCCGCCCTGAGCAGGGTCGTAGCGGTCGGTCGTGAACATCAGGATCGGCGTGCCGCAGACCTCTTCGTCGTCGGCCGTCACGCGGATCAGGTGATCGTTGCCCTGGGCATCCGGATTGGTGACCAGCTGTGCGGCAATGTCGGCAGGCAGGGGAAAGGGGTCTACTTTGACGAAGCCGATCGCGGCATAGAGCGGCGCGCGTAAGGCCGGGTTCTGCCGCGAGACGATGTGGAAGACTTCATGGGCGAGTATCCATTGCAGATCCTCCTTAGCGCCGTCGGCCATGACCTCCGGGATCATGACGGCATCGCCCCGGGTATAGGCGGCATGGCCTTCCTCGGCGCCGCTGGTCTTGATCAGCAGGATACGCGGCGGCGCCGGCACCTGGAGCGCGGTCAAAGCCGGCACCAGCGCGGCAATGTCGGCGCGCAAGGCCTGGCGCTCGCCGGCGGTCCAGTCCCGCGCCGCTTCGGCGGCGAAGCGACGATACTCTTCGCGGGAGACGGCGCGGTCGGTCTTCAGCCGCATCGCGCGGTCGAGCGGCGTCATCGCGACCGTATACGCGTCGTCCGCGCCCAGTGCCGCGGCCGCTTCTTCGACCGTGGCGAAGGCGAAGGTCGCCTCGGCCCAGCCGGCCTCGGCCCGGGCGTCCACGGCGAAGGCCAGCAGCAGCACGGCCCCAAGCCAGGGTGCGCGCATCAAGCCGTCTCCTTCGCAAAGGACATCGGGTCGAGGATGTAGCGATTGAGCAGCGGCAGGCAAGCGCCGCCGATCGCGCGGGCATTCTGCCCGACCTCGCCTTCGATGATGGCCGGCGGGGTGATGCCCTGGAGGTCGAGGTCGGCCATGGCCTTGGCGGTGCGGGCGACGATGCGGCGACGGATCGCCGGCGGGAAGCCGCCGTCGATGATCACCGCCGGGAAATCCACCACCGAGCAGGTGGCGACGATCGCATGCGCCAGCGGTCCGGCGATCTCGGCGATCCAGGCATCGAGAGGCTTGCCGAGGCCGTCCCAGTCTTCCGGCTGCAGCCAGAGCGGGGAGGGATCGATGCCCGCCGCCTTCAGGCGGCTCTCTAGCAGGTGGATCGAGGCCGCGTCGATCAGCTGGATCGGCGACTTTCCTTTGCCGGGTACAGGCATCGAGCCGATCGCGCCGGCGTTGCCGCCGCTGCCGGTGAAGACCGCGCCGTTCAGCACGACGCCGCCGCCGATGAAGAAGCCGATGAAGAAATAGAAGAAGTCCTTGAACGCGCTGCCGCGCCCGAACAGGACCTCGGCGACACAGGCCGCGGTGGCATCATTCTCCAGGAAGACAGGGAAGGGCAGCTCGCTTTCCAGGGCGGCGCGGAGGTCGGCGCCGCGCCAGGCATCCATCTCCCGCTGCGGCGCGTTGAGCTCCTGCGCCCAGTTCCAGAGCTCGAAGGGTGCGGCGATGCCGAGCCCGGCGATCCGCGCGCGCATCCGCGTCGGCAGCTCCGCCGAGAGCGCGGCGATCTCGCGCCGGGCGAATTTCAGCACCGTGTCGGGCAGCGGGAAGGCATAGTTCTGCCGGCGCGTGCCGCGCACCCTTCCGACGAAATCCATCAGCACCAGCTCGACGCTGCGCCGCCCGATCTTCAAGCCGAAGGAGAAGACGCCGTCGGCCGCCAGGGTCATCGGGATCGACGGCTGGCCGACCCGGCCGCGCACCGGCGTGCCGCGCGCCAGCAATCCATCCTGTTCCAGCTTGCGCATGATGACGGAAGCGGTCTGGGTCGAGAGCCCGGTCAACCGCGCGAGCTCGGCCTTGGCCAGGGCGCCGTGGCGACGCAGCAACGTGAGCATCAATTGCTCGTTGTGCAGGCGGAGATCGGCCTGCTTCGAGCCGCGACCGGGACGCGGTACGGTTGAGCGGAGTGGCTTCGAAACCTGAGGACCCACGCCCACGGCGTTGCATCCGATCGACGAAATTTGGCTGGCCCCTTGATGCTCAAGGAGAATTGCTAATTAATCAAGTTAATTTACATATTGACGCTAACCGCGCACTGCCTTTTGATGGTGGGTGTTGGGGGCATAGGACCTCCGGCGTAATGAAGGTCGCGGCAACAGCGGCCCTAACCCCTTGGGAGGAGTTTCCACGATGAAGAAGTCTCTGCTTTCGTCGGCTTTGGGCGCGGCCGTGCTTGGCTTTGCTTTCGCCGGTTCGGCGCAGGCCGCGGATATCGGCGCCTGCCTGATCACCAAGACCGACTCCAACCCGTTCTTCGTCAAGATGAAGGAAGGCGCGCAGAAGAAGGCCGACGAGCTCGGCATGACCCTGAAGGCCTACGCCGGCAAGATGGACGGCGACAACGAGAGCCAGGTCGCGGCGATCGAGAGCTGCATCGCCGATGGCGCCAAGGGCATCCTGATCACGCCCAGCGATACCAAGGCGATCGTTTCCTCGGTGAAGCAGGCGCGCGACGCCGGCATCCTGGTGATCGCCCTCGACACGCCGCTGGAGCCGATCGACGCCGCCGACGCCACCTTCGCCACCGACAACTTCATGGCCGGCAAGCTGATCGGCGAATGGGCCCTGAAGACCATGGGCGACAAGGCCAAGGACGCGAAGATTGCGCTCCTGGACATCAACGTCACCCAGCCGACCGTGGAAGTGCTGCGCGACCAGGGGTTCCTCACCGGCTTCGGCATCGACACCGTCGACATCCATCGCAACGCCGACGAGAAGGATCCGCGCATCGTCGGCAACGACTTCAGCGACGGCAACGAGGAAGGCGGCCGCCGCGCGATGGAGAACCTCCTGCAGAAGGACCCGGGCGTCAATCTCGTCTACACCATCAACGAGCCGGCCGCGGCCGGCGCCTATGAAGCGCTGAAGGCGGTCGGCCGCGAGAAGGACGTGCTGATCGTCTCGGTGGACGGCGGCTGCCCCGGTGTCAAGAACGTGGCCGACGGCGTCATCGGTGCCACTTCGCAGCAATATCCGCTGCTGATGGCCTCGATGGGCATGGAAGCGATCAAGGCCTTCGCCGATACCGGCAAGAAGCCGGAGAAGACCCCGGGCCTCGACTTCTTCAACACCGGCGTCACCTTGATCACCGACAAGCCGGTGGACGGCGTGCCTTCGATCGACACCAAGGAAGGCCTCGCCAAGTGCTGGGGTTGACCGTCTCGCGCAACGGCAAGACACTCTAAGCGTCACTCTGAAGTCGGTGCGCGGCCCCCGGGCTCAATCCCGGGGGCCGTCGCCGCCGCGCATGCCGGGAGCGAATGATGGCCGAAGCGGAGTTCGAGAAGTCCCTGGCGAATGCCGATACCAGGGTCGCCTCCTTTGATGTGCGCGAGCGCTCGCCGATCGAGCGGCTCCAGCACTTCCTGCATTCCAGCCCCTCCGCGGTGCCGCTGCTGGTGCTGGTCATGTCGGTGGCGCTGTTCGGCATCGCCAACGGCTCGAAGTTCTTTTCGCCCTTCGCGCTCACCCTGATCCTGCAGCAGGTCGCCATCGTCGGCATCGTCGGCGCGGCGCAGACCCTGGTCATCCTGACCGCCGGCATCGATCTCTCGGTGGGCGCCATCCTGGTGCTCTGCTCGGTGGTGATGGGCAAGTTCAGCATCAACTACGGCCTGCCGCCGATCGTCGGCCTGGGGGCGGGACTGCTGCTGGGGCTGGCCTGCGGCGCCTTCAACGGCCTGCTGGTCGCCTATGTCAAGCTGCCGCCCTTCATCGTGACGCTCGGCACCTGGCAGATCTTCAGCGCCGCCAACTACATCTATGCGGCGAACGAGACCATCCGCAGCCAGGACGTCGATGCCCAGGCGCCGCTGCTGCATTTCCTCGGCAACAAGGTGGAGTTCGGCCAGGCCAACTTCACCTTCGCGGTCTTCCTGATGATCTTGCTCGCACTGTTGCTCTGGTACGTGCTGAACCACACCGCCTGGGGCCGGCATGTATATGCGATCGGCGACGACCCCGAGGCGGCGCAGCTCTCCGGCATCAATGTCCGGCGCAAGCTGATCTCGGTCTATGCGCTCGCCGGGCTGATTTGCGCCGTGGCCGGCTGGGCCCTGATCGGCCGCATCGGCTCGGTCTCACCGCAAGGCGGCCTCAACGCCAATATCGACGCGATCACCGCCGCGGTGATCGGCGGCACCTCGCTGTTCGGCGGGCGCGGCTCGATCCTCGGCACCATGTTCGGCGCCCTGATCGTCGGCACCTTCGGGCTGGGCCTCCGCTTGTGGGGCACCGATCCGCAATGGACCTACTTCTCGGTCGGCGCGCTGATCATCATCGCGGTTGCCATCGACCAATGGATCCGGAGGGTGTCCGCATGAGCGAGCCGATCCTCAAGGCCCGCGGCCTGATGAAGCGTTTCGGGCGCGTGGTGGCGCTCGATCACTGCGACTTCGACCTCTATCCCGGCGAGATCCTCGGCGTGATCGGCGACAACGGCGCCGGCAAGTCGTGCATGATCAAGGCGATGACCGGCGCCCTGACGGTCGATGCCGGCGAGATCGAGTTCGAGGGGAAAAGGGTCGCGTTCCGCTCGCCGATGGAGGCGCGGCTCGCCGGAATCGAGACCGTCTACCAGAACCTGGCGCTCTCGCCGGCGCTCTCGATCGCCGACAACATGTTCCTCGGCCGCGAGCTCCGCAAGCCGGGGCTGGTCGGCAAGCTGTTCCGCACCCTCGATCACGCCGAGATGGAGCGCCGGGCGCGGGACAAGCTCTCGGAGATCGGCCTGCTCACGATCCAGAACATCGGCCAGGCGGTGGAGACATTGTCCGGCGGCCAGCGTCAGGGCGTGGCGGTGGCGCGCGCCGCCGCCTTCGGCTCCAAGGTCGTCATCATGGACGAGCCGACCGCGGCCCTGGGCGTCAAGGAATCCCGCCGCGTGCTGGAGTTGATCCTGGACGTGAAGAAGCGGGGGCTGGCGATCGTGCTCATTTCCCACAACATGCCGCATGTCTTCGAGGTCTCCGACCGCATCCACATCAATCGTCTCGGCCGCAGGCTTTGCGTCATCAACCCGAAGGAGCACTCGATGTCGGATGCCGTCGCCCTGATGACCGGCGCCAAGGCCCCACCCGCGGTTCCCGAGGCTGCCTGACGAATACTTGACTGAGTCAACTATCTGCCGCAGTATTCGTCATCGCCGGGCGTGACCCGGCGATCTGCCAGACATGGATGGAGATCCGCGGGTCAAGCCCGCGGATGACGGATATAGATGGCTATCTCATCTCCCCAGGACGACCTCGAGCGGGACATTGCCGCGGTGCGGCGCTTCAACCGCTTCTACACCCAGAAGATCGGCGTGCTCGGCGAGGGCTGGCTGCACAGCCCGTTCACCCTGACTGAGGCGCGCGTCCTTTATGAGATCGCACATCGCGTGGACGCGACCGCGACCGAGCTCGCCCGCGACCTCGGACTCGACGCCGGATATCTCAGCCGGATTCTCGCCAGCTTCGAGAAGAAGAAGCTGCTGAATCGCACCCCTTCCGAGAGCGACGGGCGCCGCTATCATCTCTCCCTGACCGAGAAGGGCCGCAAAACATTCGCCCCGCTCGAGGAGTCCACCCGCCGCGACGTGGCCGCGATGCTGGACCCGATGCCGCAAGCCCAGCGCCAGCGCATGATGCAGGCGATGGATGCAATCGAAGCGGCGATGGGCTCGCGGACCGAGCCGGAGGGCTATGTTCTCCGCGCGCCCAAGCCCGGCGACATCTCGCTAGTGATCGCGCGCCAGGCGCGGCTCTATGCCGAGGAATACGGCTGGAACGGCGAGTTCGAGGTCATGGCGAACGGGATCGCGATGGCCTTCGCCAAGAACTTCGATCCGAAATGGGAGCGCTGCTGGATCGCGGAGCGGGGCGGGGAGGCGGTAGGTTCGATCTTCCTGGTGAAGCAGAACGAAGAGGTCGCCAAGCTGCGCATGCTCTATGTCGATGCGGCGGCGCGCGGCCTCGGGCTCGGCAAGCGGCTGGTCGAGGAATGCATCGCCCAGGCACGCGCCTTCGGCTACAAGAGAATGACCCTCTGGACTAATGACGTCCTCGCCGCCGCGCGGCATATCTACAAAGGGCAGGGCTTCAAGCTGGTCAAGGAGGAGCGCCACCACCTGTTCGGCAAGGACCTGGTGGGCCAGACCTGGGAACTGGATTTGGAGAAAAAGGAATGTCCAGCGGAGCACCGCCGCTCGGCCTGAAGCACAAGCAGAGCATCACCGTCACCCCCGACCTCACCGTCCCCAGCGTCTCGCCGCATTTCGCCGGCTTCCACGACATGCCGGCGGTCTTCGCGACGGCCTTCATGGTGGGCTTCGTCGAAGACACCTGCGTTGCCGCGCTGAAACCGTATCTGGCGCCGGGCCAACGCAGCGTCGGCACACACGTTAACGTCAGCCACAGCGCCGCCACGCCGATCGGCATGATTGCCAGCTGCGAAGTCGAGCTGGTCGAGGTCGACGGCCGCAGATTGAAGTTCAAGGTGCTCTGCACCGACGAGAAGGGCCCGATCGGCGAGGGCTTCCACGACCGAGTGCTGATCGATCTCGAGCGTTTCCTGTCGAAGCTCGGCCCAGCGAAGTCCTAAGCCGGCAGCCCCGCCTTGAGCAGCAGGTCGCGGTGGTGCGCCTCGTCCGCGGCCTGGCCGTGGTGCATGGTCGCGATATGCGCCGCTACGGTGAAATCGGGCGCCAGCTTCAGCAGCTGCGCGGCATGGCTTTCCGCGGTGCTCGCGTCGCCGGTCCCGGCATGGCTCGCTGCGAGCAGGGCGTGATGGCCGGCATCGAGCGGCGAGATCCGGTTGATGGCGTCGATCGCCTCCGCGTAACGGCGGGCGACGAAGAAGGCGCGGCCGAGATGGCCCCAGAACCGCGCCGGGTGATAGGGGTTGAGCCGCATCGCCTGGCGGATCCAGTCGATGCCTTCCTCGGCCCGGCCGAGCCAGGTCAGGAGCTCGCCCTGCTGCACGACGATCAAGTCGTCGTTGGGGTTGAGGTTGAGCGCCCGCTCCTGGTGATAGCTCGCCTTGTCGAGATCGTTGCGGGCGACCGCGATCGCGGCCGAGATCCGGTGCACGTCGCTGTCGTTGTCGTCGAGCGCCGCGGCGCGTTCCAGCTCGGCCAGCACCTCGTCCCAGGTGGCGTCGCGATCGGCGCAATAGCCGTTGACCCAGGCCTGGCCCAGGATGCAGGCGCGCCAGGCCCGGGCATGGGCATAGCGCGGGTCGAGCGCGATCGAGCGGTCGATCATCGCGGTCGCCTGCGCGTTGTCTTCCCGGGTCGATCGGTGATGCAGCAGCCGCGCCGCCATCACGCATTCGAAGGCGGCCATGCTGGAGGTGGGCTTGTTCTCGGCGCGGGCGCGGGTCGCGGCCTCGATCCGCCCGGGCAGGATGGCGACGATGGTGCGCACGACCTCGTCCTGGATCGCGAAGATGTCCTCGAGCTCGCGATCGTACTTCTCGGCCCAGACATGCCGGTCGGTCTCGCCGTCGATCAACTGTACGGTTATCCGCACCCGGTTGCCGGCGCGTCGCACGCTGCCTTCGATCACATACTGGACGTCCAGCGCTTTCGCCACGTCGCGCACATTGACGGCCTGGCCCTTGTATTTCATCGAGGAATTGCGCGAGATCACCAGCAGGTCGCGGAACCGCGACAGCTCGGTGATGGTGTCTTCGGTCAGCCCGTCGGCGAAGAATTCCTGCTCGGAATCGTCGCTCATGTTGGCGAAGGGCAGCACCACGATCGACGGCTTGCGGACATCGCGCGCGGCGGTCAGCGGGTCATCCACAACCCCCGGCGCCCGTCCGACCGAGGCCAGGAAGGCGCGGACCGGGCGGCTGATGTTCTTCAGCGCCGGCTCGCCGATGTCGTCGAACCGGACCGGTACCTTGTTGGCGATCTGGTCATGCACCACGGCGGAGACACAGATGCCACCCGGCGCCGCCAAGGCCTGCAGCCGCGCCGCGACATTGACGCCGTCGCCGTATAGATCTTCACCCTCGACGATGACATCGCCAAGGTTGATGCCGATGCGCAACACCATCCGGCGCGCCTCTTCGAGCGAGTCATTGGCCGCATCCATGGCCCGGTGGAGAGCGATGGCGAACTCGACGGCTTTGACCGGGCTCGAGAAATCGAGCAGCACGCCGTCGCCCATGACTTTGAACAGGCGGCCGCCGTGCTGCGCCGCCAAGGGACGCAGGATGGACTTGCGGCGCTCCTTGAGCGCGGCCAGGGTCCCGGCATCGTCGACTTCCATCAGCCGGCTGTAGCCGACCACGTCAGCCGCAACGATGGTGGTGAGACGTCGGTCCATGCGGTCGATCCGGAATCCTGGCAGCGGACGGCGCTTGCGCGGCGGAAGTGTAGGACAGAATCGAGCCGGGATGAAGGCGCCGGGAGGGGTTGTCCGACCCCCATCCATACGGGCTAGAATGCGCCGCCGGCCGAACCCTCCACCGGACGGCCCGCCAAAAGAGTTCAAAAGGCCATTCAAGGGATCAGCATGGACGTCGCCGCGGTCGAGAAAGCACCCGAGATCTACCGGAAGTCCATCGTTTGGGACGGCCATTCCTGCATGCCGATCCAGGCGAACCAGGATCTCTCCGCCGTCGAGCGGCATCGCCGCGCCGGCGCCACCTTCGTCTCGCTCAACGTGGGGATGGATTTCAACCCGCTGGCGCAATGCATTCGTGTGATCGCCGGGTTCCGGGACTGGATCGCCAGGAACAGCGAGCGCTACCTGCTCGCCGGCACGGTCGAGGACGTGAAGCGCGCCAAGCGCGAGGGCAAGCTTGCGATCGCCTTCGATCTCGAAGGCTCGGCCATGCTCGAGGACGATCTCGCCATGCTCGGCCTCTACCGCGATCTCGGCGTGCGGCAGATTCACCTTGCCTACAATCTCAACAACTCGATCGCGTCCGGCTGCCATGACCAGGACCGCGGCCTGACCGCTTTGGGCCGCGCGGTGGTCAAGGAGATCAACCGTGTCGGCATGCTGATGGACTGCTCGCATACCGGCCGCAAGACCAGCCTGGAGATCATGGATGTCTCCTCGAAGCCGGTCATCTTCTCGCATTCCAACCCGCTGGCCCTGCGCGAGCATGTCCGCAACATCACCGACGAGCAGATCGACAAATGCGCCAAGACCGGTGGCGTCATCGGCATCTGCGGCATCGGACCCTTCCTCGGCAACAACGACATCCGGACCGAGACCATCATCCGCCACATCGACTATGTGGCGCAGCGCGTCGGCGCCCGGCATATCGGCCTCGGCCTCGACTATGTCTTCCACCCGGAGATCGACGACCTGCCGGCGCATGAGAGCCCCGACAAGTGGTGGCCGCGCGCGCTCGGTTATGGCAGCACGGGCGGCGCCATGCAGATCGTGCCGCCCGAGCAACTGCCGGAGATCGCCGAAGGCCTGGTGAAGCACGGCTATGCCGAGGCCGACATCGCCGGCATTCTCGGCGGCAACTTCCTCCGCGCCGCGGAACAGACCTGGGTCCCCGAATAACCGAAAGCCGAGTAAGCGCATGAGCAAGACGGTGTTGGTGACCGGCGCCGGCCGGGGTATCGGAGCGGCAATCGCACGCGCCGCCGGCAAGGCCGGCTATCGCGTGGTCGTGAACTACGCGCATTCGAAGGGTGCGGCCGAGGCGCTGGCGGGCGAGATCAAGCAGCATGGCGGCGAGGCGGTGGCCATCCAAGGCGATGTCGGCGTCGAAGCGGATATCGAGCGCCTGTTCAAGGCGATCGACGACAAATACGGCCCCCTCGACGCGCTGGTGAACAATGCCGGCGTGATCGGTCCCTATGGCAAGGTCGAGGCCCTGAAGGCGAGGGATGTCGAGCAGCTGCTCAGCATCAATGTGACCGGTGCCTTGATCTGCGCCCGCGAGGCGGTGCGGCGGATGTCGACTGCGCATGGCGGAAAGGGCGGGGTCATCGTCAACATCTCCTCGGCCGCGACCACGCTGGGCTCGCCCAACGAATTCATCGCCTACGCGGCCAGCAAAGGCGCGATCAACTCGATGACCATCGGGCTGGCGAAGGAAGTCGGCAACGAAGGCATCCGCGTCAACGCGGTAGAGCCCGGCCTGATCGAGACCGAGATCCACGAAGCCGCCGGCCCGCCGGGTCGGCTGGCGCGCCTTACCCCCAGCGTGCCGCTGGGCGGCCGCGGCGGCACGGCGGACGAGGTGGCGGGGCCGGTGCTGTTCCTGATGTCGGACGCCGCTTCCTACATGACCGGCGCTATCATCCGCGTTGGCGGCGGCCGGTAGAACTGGTTTAGAGCAGATCGGTTCAGTCGAATCCGGAGCGGAGGCGACCGAACCTGAGCGCAATCTGCGCCAGCTCTCGCGCCTGACGTCCAGTGCTTCTTGTGGTATCATCGGCGTGCTGTTTGAGATCGTAAATCTTGTGTCGAGCCCGCGCGCGGTTTGACGCCGTCTGTGTTGCACCGCGTCGCAGACCGGACGCAGACGAAGCAAAAAATCTGCTGCCCGGAAAGGGGCGGGGAAACAATCACCACCAGGGACTTACGAGGCTCTGCGCCCGCGGGGCAGTGGTCTGGCGATGCTGCACCTGCGCCACAGGTATTCACGAGATCTCCGCCGGGGAGAGGAACGTTGGCTGGATCGAGGCTGAACCAATCTCGCCCTAGGGTCCGGACTCAATTGATCCAGCACGTGAAGATGGCGGCGATATAGGCGCCGCTGAGGAAGTTTCTGGCAAGCTTGTCGTAACGGGTTGCGATGCGGCGCCAGTCTTTGAGCCTGCACCACAG